>OX638379.1:4800000-6185587 GCA_951813605.1 uncultured Bryobacterales bacterium
GAAGTCGGAACCTCGCTCCACCATGCACAGCAGATGCAGGCGGCATCGTTGTGCAAGGCCCTCGACGGCCTGCTTCATGAAGACGGCGCCGCCATGGGTCGGCGGCTCGATCGGGTAGGGTGACACGAACAGGACGTTGAGATCGCTGCGGGACTTGTTCTCCAGCCGGTGAAAGCGGTCGCGGAAGTACCCGCCAAACGGGCGTTTCAGAGCCTCGGCGTCGGGAATTTCCGCGAGCCGCCGAGCCGCCGCACGCCGACCGAATGCGCGAGCCGACTGGATCAAAGCCGCCAGGAAGGCCCGTACGTTCGCGCGGTCGGGAGAGGGGCCGGCGACCAGGGAGAGCCACATTTCGCCGTAGATCCACCCGAAGTGGCCTAGCAAGCGGCCCCAGTGGTGCATGTTTTTCCAGACGAACAGCAGTCGGTTCTTCTGCAGGACGCGGTCGATGTACTCCTTCTCGAAATGCCTGCCAATGGTGCCCCGGTGCTCGTGGTGCAGCACGCTGCGCGGTGCGTAGAGATTGATCCAGCCTCGCTTCCAAGCCATGTAGGACAGGTCGACGTCCTCCATGTAGAACGGCGCGAGGATTTCCGCAAAGCCGCCGAGCTCCAGAATCTTGAGTCGGTCGTAAGCCGAGGACCCCCCTCCGGCGTAGAAGGTCGGGAACAGCTCGTCCACCGCCTCGTCGGCGACATGCTGGAGGCGAATCCCGCCGCGGTGCCAGCGCCCCATGGTCAGTCCAGTCTCCTCCCGCGGCTTGCCAGAGTCCTGGAAGTGGATCTGGCCGGTGACCGAAAACACCCTGGGATCCCGGAACCCCTCGAGCAGCGGGCCCAAGAAGCCTGGCTCAACGCGCATGTCATTGTTCAGCAGGACCACGATGTCGTGGCGCGCGATGCTGAAGCCGACATTCGAGGCCCGGGCGAATCCTAGGTTGGAGCCCATCTCGACGACGCGCACCGAGGGGAACTCTCGAGCTAGGAACTCCGCCGAGCCATCGTCGGATGCGTTCTCGAGGACCAAGATCTCGTGATCCGGATGCCCCGCAAGCGCCTCGACGACCGAGGGCAGGTTTCTCGCGAGGTGGTCTCTGCCGTTCCAAGTGGGAATCACCACGCTGACCGCTTCCTTGGAGACTCCTCGCGCCGCGTCCGGATGCTTTCGGCGACCGAAAAGCGTCACGCAGTCCGCAAGGAGCAGGAGCAGCGCCAAGAGCGCTAGCAGGACGGGCGCGACGACCGCCAGGAATGTCGCCGCGCCCAGCGCCGCCAGCAGTCCGGTAACCCGCCTCACTGGCTGGTCCTGCGTCCGGAAGGGCTCGTGCCGCGCCGACCGCCGACCTCCACGCGACAGGGCAAGTGAATGTATCCGTAAATCTCGCCGACGCCCCGCGCCATCGGAAGGGCCAAGGCGTTGTCGATCCAGTCGCAGATCTCGTAATTGCGCAGGCCGCCGTCGGCGACGGCCGGGGCGAAGGAGAACGACCCGGCGTACAGTTCCGGAAGGTCGATGTGGAAGTCGACCGTTCGCGTCTCGTCCGGGCGCATCGGTTCCAGGACGCATCCCTCGCGCGCAGTGTTGGTGCCAGCGAAATCGATTCCGAGATGGTTTCGCATCATGAAGCCGATATTCGGCTCGTCGATGCGATCTCTGGCTCGTACGGTGATTCGCACAATTGCACGCCCGTTCGGTATCAGTGCCTTCGCCTGTCTGCCCAAGCTGTCGAGGACTGCGATGCCCGTGATCTCGGCCCTGCCGGTTCCGAAGCGACGGTCGGCGTTCGGAATGCCTGCCGCCGGCTGCGGGGCGGGCGCGGGGCGGCGCGCCGCGGCGGCCGGAACGCCGACGGATGCCGAGCCACGGACCGCGCGGTCTTTCGCGTTCATGCTTGCCAAATACTGACGGACCACCGTTTGGGGCTCGCCCAGGCCGGCGACTCGGCCGCGGTCGAGCCAAAGCGCGCGTGTGCCTAGCGCCTGCACATCTGCCATTGCATGTGACACGAACAAGATCGTCACCCGGCTGGCGCGCAGCTCGTGAACTCGCCGCATGCAGCGCTGGCGAAAATAGTAGTCGCCGACCGCCAGCGCCTCGTCGACGAGCAGAACCTCCGGCTCCACGTTGATCGCTACCGCAAACGCCAGGCGCACCACCATGCCTGTCGAATAACTCTTGACCGGCCTGTCGATGAAGTCGCCAATCTCGGCGAAGTCCTCGATCTCCGGGAACCGCCTCTCAATCTCCCGCTTGGACAAGCCGAACAGAGCGGCGCTGAGACGGGCGTTCTCGCGTCCGGTGAACTCGGGATGGAATCCGGCGCCCAGCTCGAGCAACGCGGCTACGCGTCCCTCGACCTCAACGCTTCCGGCAGTCGGGTGCAAGATGCCCGCGGCGAGTTGCAGGGAAGTGCTCTTGCCGGACCCGTTCGCTCCGATCAGGCACAGCGTCTCGCCGTGTCGGGCCTCGAACGAGACATCGCGGAGAGCCCAGAATTCCGCACTGCGGCGCCTATGGCTCGGCCAGACCAGCTCTCTCAGGCGGTCGGACGGGCGGGAATACGCGGAGTAGCTCTTGGAGACGGCGTTGAAGATGACCTTGGCCAAGGCTCCCTAGAGTCGCGCCGAACGCGGCTTGATCCTATGTTAGGGGGTGGGGGAAGATCGATGAGCATCGGGACGGCACCAGGCGGCAGGCTACATCACGTCAGGCAGCCCCCGCTTCACGCGTCGGAAGAAGAAACCGCCGGCGGCGAGAGAGGCGAAGGCAAATGCTGCGAGGATGCAAAGGTCCGCAATCGGGGGCTGCTCGGCTCCTAGGATTGCGCCACGATAGCCGAGAACTGCGTAGCGGACGGGATTCCAATCGAGCACAGGATCTAGCCTGCCCCGGTAGAACGCTTCCGGCAGGAACACCGGCGTAGCCCAGAACCAAGCGGTCAGCGCTACGGAGAGCATCTGCGCCGTGTCCCGAAGATACGCTTGCAGCCCCGCCACGACCCACGCGAGGCCTAGGCTGAACAGCGCCAGCAGGCCAGCGTACAAGGGCAGGAGCGCAAGCGACTTTCCGGGCGGATGCCCCCACGCGGCCGATGCTGCAAGCAGGACTGCGAGAGAAAGGAGATGCGCCGCGCCATTCGAGGCAAGAATGCTCATCGGAACCGCCTCTGACGGAAAGATGCTCTTCTTGATCAGCGCGGAATACTCGGATAGCGAATTCGCGGAGCGCGTCAGGGTCTCGGAGACGAGCAGCCAGGGCAGCAAGCCCGCAAGCAGGAACAGGGGGTAATTCTCGGTCGACTCTTCCGGCGGCAGCCTAGCCCCGAACGCATGCTGGAACAAGAGCGTGTAAACGGCCAGGAGGACCAGCGGATGGATTACGCCCCACAGCCATCCGAGCAGCGAGCCGACGTAGCGCTGCTTGAAGTCGCGCAGCGCCAGCTGGTACAGGAGGTTGGCCCTCACGCCGGGCGACACCATCGACCAACTTTACTGCAACCGGCAGGCCGCGTTGCCGCAGTGGACGACGCAACTGTCCTTCAGGACGTTGCATGGCGGGTTCCCGGCGCCCCCAGGCAGTCTCCACCCGGCCAATCGCGGGGCTGCGAAGCCTTCGAGCTTCGACGTAGAACTCCCGCACGGCCGGGGAACCTTGCGGCGCGCAATCGGACACAGGAGCGGCACTCGGACCCGATTGTGTTCGTGGGAACGCGCGCGGCGAAGGCTGGGAGCGCACCGGATCGGAGAGCGCAACTCTCGCGCCTTGATTGCTGGCCTGCGGGGAACGAGTCGCGCCGAAATGGCTCGGGGGAGCCCCAAGCCGGCAGGGCTAAGGCCGCTCCGCAAGCGTGACGTCCGCGGTGAGTGCCTCGCCATCCCGAAGAAAACGAACCCTCACGACTTCGCCGACTTCGGAATCGCGCAAGGCATAGGTGAAATCGTATAGGTTTTGGACAGGCGTATCGTTCCAGCGGGTGAGAATGTCGCCTCCTTGGAGGCCGGCCTCCGCGGCTGGAGACCCCGGGCGCACGTCGGCGAACTTGACGCCGTTCGGCACCTCTCCGAAGTCCGGCACCGAGCCAAACCAAGGTCCGTACCCGCCCCCGCCACCGTCTCCTGCAGCCGGATCGTGCCCGGACTCCGCCCTGGTCTCGACAAAAGCAAGGCGTGCGGGGAGGGAACTCACGCCGTCCACGATGTCTCGGGCGACGGCAAGCAGTCGGACGGCTGCTTCGCCGTCGATCTTTTCGGCGGTGTCTCCTGGCTTGTGGTAGTCGGAGTGCAGCCCTGAGAAGAAAAACAGCACGGGTATCTTCTTCGCGGCGAACGAGGTATGGTCGCTGGAACTGTAGCCGCTTCGCGAGCTATCGATCCGCAGGGAATGCTCCTTGCCGGCCCGCTCTACCAGCGACGCGAACTCCTCGGCTGTTCCGATTCCTCCGACATAGAGCTTGCGATTCTCGATGCGCCCGACCATGTCGAAGTTGAGCATCGCGACCGCGTTCTCGATCGGAAGCGTCGGGTGCTCCGTCCAGTGGCCGGAGCCGAGCAGCCCGATCTCCTCGCCTGCAAAAGCCAGGAACAGCAAGCCAAGCCGGTTCTTCTCCGCGCGCTCCGCATATGCGCGCGCAATTTCCAGGATTGCCGCGACACCCGAAGCGTTGTCGTCAGCGCCTGGGTGGACCTGCCCCGCCCGTGAGGGCGCCAGCGAGCCTTGCCCGCCGAGGCCGAGATGGTCGTAGTGAGCCCCGAGGACGAGGTAATCGTCCGTCGAGCCGGGAAGGTAACCGGCGACATTGTTGACGACTGCGCGCTCGTGTTCGACATCGACCGAGAGACTGACGCGCAAGGACTCGGCAAGCGCGAACGACTGGGGCTGCTTCGACGCTTCAACGTCCCGCTGGAGCAAGCGCAGCGACCGGCCCGAGCCGCGCAGCCAGCTCTCGACGATGTCAGCCTTGACCTGCACCATCGGAATCCCGGCGTCCGTCGGGCCCGAAACGCTTCCGAAGCGAATCAATCGATCGCGCCGGCGTCCCCGGGACCGGCTATTGACCAGCAGGACCGCTTTCGCGCCCCGGTTGCGTGCTTGGATCGCCTTGGCAATCAAGTGCGAATGCCGTGTGTATCGGCGACCCCTTTGCCGCCTTCCGCGCTCCTCGCCTTCTCCTCCGTCGTCGCGGAAAAAGTCCGGCTCATACCGCAGAAGCACCACGATCTTTCCGGTCACGTCGAAGTGCAAGTAATCGTCGTAGTCGAACTCCTCGGCGGTTGCTCCGTAGCCGGCGAAGGCGACCTGGCCCTCGACCTCTCCGCTGGCGGAGAAATTGATCGGAATGAATTCTTCCCCGACCTTAAGGTCAGCCGAGCCACGGTTTCTACTGACGCGCAGGCTGTTTCGCTCGCCCATGCTGGCGTCGGTGGTGACTTCGAACGGCTGCATGAAGGAACCGTCCTCGCCAGCCGGATTCAAGCCGATTTCACTCAACCGGTTCGCGATGTACTCGGCGGCTTGGTCGAGTTCCGGCATACCCGCGCCCCGGCCTCGCATCTCGGGGGAGGCCAGGAACCGCACGTGGTCCAGATAGCGCTCGGCAGGCGCGGCGTCCTGTGCCGCCGCAAACGAGACCAGCGCAAGCGAGACCAGCGCAAGGAGCGCGACACGGGGGAAGCGGAGTCGCGACGTGCTGGTTGCCGTTGAGATTCTGGGGAATGGCATTGGATCGCTCGCCGCTTGGAAGCGGCGGTCCGGGCGGCCGGCATCGGGCCGGTTCCGGCGTTCGGCGCTCCAAGATCTCATTCTATCGTTGCGCGGCCTTGCAGTTTCAGCGCCCCGACCGCACCAAAAGTTGGGAAAACCCGGGGTCCGGCAATAACCCCGTGGGCGATCGCCTCGCCATATACTGCGTACAGTGCTAACTGAGCACTGCTGAAACCATGGCATCCGCAACTCCCACAAGCCTCTCGTGGATCCTCCAGCCAAGATTCTTTTCCGACGCCAAGCCGGAACAGCTGCCGGCGCCTGAGTCGAACCCCGGCCCGGAAATCGTTCCGGAGCCGGACGACGACCGGCCGCAGCTTCCCGGGTGGATCGCCGGGCTGCTAGCTCTAGGCGGCGTCGCGGTCGGCCTTGGGATCTACCAGTCGGTGCAAGGCAGGCCCGCAGAGCAGGTCGCAGCGCAGCCGGCCGTCGTCACCACGGTCGCGGCGCAAAAGACGAAATTCACAAAGTCGATCCGTGTCGGAGGCACGATCGGAGCCACCAATTTCGCGATGATCCGGGCTCCTCGGATGGAGGGCGGAAGAGACCGGGGCGGCGGGGGATCGCTGGTCATACAGACGCTCGCGGAACCGGGCAGCATCGTGCAAGCGGGTGACGTGGTAGCGGAGTTCGAATCCAAGCGGACTCAAGACATCCTTGACAACTACGAATCGACCCTTGCGCAAACGAAGGCCCAAGTCGGTACGCGGAAGGCGGAGATTCTGATCGCGACCGAAACTTTGCGGCAGGACTATCGGACGACAAGGTCTGAAGCGGAAAAGTCGGAATTTGACCTGCAAACTGCCGAAGTGCGATCGGCGATCCAGGCGGAGATATTCGATCTCCTGGCACAGGAAGGCCGGGCTTCGACCGACCAGCTCGACAACGAAGTGCGCCTGCAGGAACTCGCCAACGAAGCGGAGATTCGCAGCCTGGACATCACCGTGGAGCAGGACGAGAAACGCATGGCGCGGACGAAGACGGACCTCGAGAAGATGAAGATCCGCACCCCGGTTGGGGGACTCGTGGTAATCGAGACGATGTTCTCCAGAGGGAACTTCCAGCAGGCGGCGCCAGGTGACCAAGTGTACGGCGGCTCGTACTTCATGCGCATCGTCGACCTCTCCAACATGGCCGTCTTCGCCCAGCTCAACCAGGCGGACAGCCAAATGGTCCAGCTCGGGGTGCCGGTGAAGGTCCATTTGGATGCGTACCCGGACGTTTCATTCAACGCTCGGGTTAGATCTGTGGGCGCGATGGCGGTTTCCGGCGGAAGCGGCGGAGGTCGGCGGGGGCCGCCCGGGTCCCGCGGCTCGCGGGGCGATTGGATCAAGCAGGTCCCGGTGGAAATCGAGATCCTGGAGAACGACGAGCGTATCCAGCCGGATTTGTCGGCCAGCGGGGACATCATCGTTGAAGAGCTAGACGATGTGCTTATCGTGCCGCGCGCGGCGCTCTCTGCGGTCGGAGAGGCTACGATCGTCTGGTTGCAGCAGGACGAGGGATTCGTCGAACGCGAGGTGGACGTGGGCTCGCTGAGCGACACGGAAGTGGTGATCCTGTCGGGCTTGCGGGAAGGCGATCTGATCGCGGCGCAGCCGATCGCCAGGGAGTCCGGGCTGGCGATGAGATAGGCGCGCTGCACCGGAATCTTGGATTCGTTCCGGATCCAGAGGGGTCTTGCAGCGGTGGTGTCAATGCCTGATGCCTGGTCGGCGCCGCCACGAGCCACGCATTGGTGTACGGCCCCAGAACCAGTCGCCCTTGGCACTTCGCGCTGACTCGATCGGCTGGGCCTGAACTCGCCAGCCATCGCTTGGATGCCCCGCAGCACAGGACGCCTGACCAAGCTTCGGCGGGGCGGGCTCAGGGCGTTCCAGCGAACGCTGGCCAAGGACTGCAGAAGAGCGAAGAAACGGGCCTGCAGGACAAGTGCTAGGATCAGAGAAGCGAATGCCATCCCGCATTCCGGTTCCCCCGCGTCCCCATCGTCTAGCCCGGCCTAGGACACCGCCCTTTCACGGCGGCAACGCGGGTTCGAATCCCGCTGGGGACGCCAATTCCATCCGTCGCGGGACACCCTTGTTCCCGGGTTCTGCTAGACTTCCGTAGCCTCCGCTACCGCGAGGCCGTGGCGTGCTTCTATTTCTGATCGCGTACTGCCTGCTGCTCCTGTTAGTCGGAGCGCTCGCATCGCGCTCGGTGCGCCGTGCAGAGGATTTCTTCGTCGCGGGCAGGAACCTGTCTCCCGCGCTGCTCTTCTCAACATTTCTCGCGGCGAATCTAGGCGCCGGGAGCACCGTCGGGGCCGCGGAATTCGGGTACACGAGCGGATTGCCCGCATGGTGGTGGGTCGGCTCGGCCGGCATCGGGTCTCTTGCACTGGCATTCCTCGTGGGCCCGCGCATGCATCGAGTCGCGAGGACCCTCGGTCTCTTCACCGTCGGAGACTACTTGGAGTCGCGCTACGGCCGGGCAACGCGAGTCGTGACGGCGACGATCCTGCTTGGCGGCGCGCCGGCCATCCTGGCGGGGCAGATCATCGCGATGGGGCTTGTGCTGCGCGTCATTGCCGGTGTCCCCGAACTCTGGGGATCCATGCTTGGCGGCGCGATCGCGACTCTGTATTTCGCAATGGGCGGGCTGCGAGCGGCAGCATGGGTGAATTCATTGCAAGTTGCCGTGAAAGCGGCGGGATTCCTTATCGCGGTGCCTTGGATGATCGCTGCGAGCGGCGGCTGGCCAGCCCTAGCCGCGGCCGCGCCCGGCAAGGAGGCTCTCGGGATTCATGGCGCGGGCGCTCAAGAGACAGCGCAGCTGGTCCTGATGCTGGCGCCCGCGTTCGTGGTGTCCCCGGGCCTGTTGCAAAAGCTCTACGGCGCAAGAGACGAGACGGCCGTGCGAACCGCGGTGGGCCTGCAAGGCATGGCATTGCTCGGCTACGCGTTTCTCCCTGTCCTGCTCGGCATGGTCGCCAGGGTCCACTTCCCGCGCCTGGGGAATCCCGGGCTGGCGCTAATCAAGCTGTTCGGCGAAGCCGCGCCGGCATGGCTGGGCGGGCTGATGCTCGCCGCCGTCTTCTCGGCGGAAGTCAGCTCGGCGGACGCCGTGCTGTTCATGATCACGACCTCGGCAGTCCGAGATATCCTGGAGCCGCTCAAGGGCGGGCAGGTGACCGACGCTTCGCTGCTCAAGCTGGCAAGGCGGTCCGCCGTGGCGGCCGGTGCCGCGGGCGTCCTGCTGGCCCGCCGGTTCCAGTCGGTTCTGTCCGCACTGAGCTTCTTCTACAGCCTGCTGACCGTAACGTTGTTCGTGCCCTTGGTCGCCGGCCTGTTCTGGAAGCGGCCCGGCCAGCGCACGGCGCTCGCTGCCATCGCCTGCTCGCTTGTCGCGGCAGCTGTCGCGCTCGTCTGTCCAAACGCTCTGGGCCGCTGGATCGGCCCCGTGCCCGCAGGCATCGCGGCCAGTGCCGCCGTCTACGTTTCGAGGGCATTCTCGTTGAAGCGGCACAGCCCGTATACTGGCTGAACGGATCGTCGTATGGAGACAAGCCTTCTGGCCATCGATTGGGTCGTCATAGCCCTTTACTTCGCCATGATGGTCGCGGTCGGACTGGCCGCCGCCCGCAATGTCAAGAAGACCGCCGACTACTTCCTCGGCAACAGGAGCTTCAACGTCTGGCTGGTGATCGGCCAAGCGCTCGGCGTGGGAACCCACGCCGAGATGCCTGTCTCGCTCGCCGGGAAGGTCTACCAATCAGGGTATGCCGGCATCTGGTACCAGTGGAAGAACCTTTTCATCACGCCGTTCTACTGGGTGCTCGCCCCGCTCTTCCGCCGCTTCCGCCGGACGACCACGGGGGAAGTCTACGAGGACCGCTATGGCGAGTGGATGGGCGCGGTCTACACCGTCTTCGCGCTGGCGTACTTCACCTTCAACATGGGGGCGATGCTCAAGGGCGCCGGCAAGCTGGTCAGCGTGGCCTCGGGAGAGGTCGTCTCAGCCAACGCCGTGGTTCTCGCCATGACCGCGACGTTCCTGCTCTACAGCTTCGTGGGCGGGCTCGTTTCGGCCGCCTACACGGACTTCGTCCAAAGCCTGTTCATCGTCGCCCTGAGCTTCCTGCTGATTCCAATCGGCTTGCGCGAGACCGGGGGCTTCACAGGCATTCGCGAGACGCTGGATCCGAGCATGCTCTCGATGGTCACCCCCGGGGACGTCGGCGTGTTCACGATCGTCATGCTCACCTTGAACGGTCTCATCGGCATCGTCGCGCAGCCGCACATCCTGGCGAGCGTGGGCACCGGGGAGGACGAGCGGTCCTGCCGGGTCGGCATGGCCTACGGCAACTTCATCAAGCGCTTCTGCACCATCGGCTGGGCCTTGGTCGGCGTCATCGTAGCGGTGCTTCTCCTGCAGAGGGGCGAAGCCGCCTTCGCCGATCCCGAGGACGCCTTCGGTTACGCGACGCGCGAACTGCTGTTCCCGGGCGGGCTGGGCCTGATGATCGCTTGCGTGCTCGCGGCCAACATGTCGACCGGCTCGGCCTTCATGGTCGATAGCGCGGCCCTCTTCACCCAGAACTTCTACCGCCGTTACGTGGCAAAGGGCCGTACCGACCGACACTATCTTTGGTCGGGCCGATTCGCCGGCGTGGCAATCACCTTGCTGGGGGTGGTGTTCGGCCTTTTTGTGGGCAGCGTGCTGCAGGCTTTCTTGTTCACCGAGACGATCGCGGCCTTCATGGGGATCAGCATGTTCGGCGCAATTTCCTGGCGGCGATCGAACCGCTGGGGGGCGCTCGCCAGCCTGCTTGTCTCCTCGGCCGTGTTCTTCTGGCTAACCCACTCAGAATTCGGAGTGCTCCTGCAATGGGAAGCGGCGAACTTCGCGATCGCGCTCGTAGCAGGATTCGCATCCTTGGCGGCGGTGAGCCTGGCAACGGCGCCGGAATCCGGAGAGAGGCTCGAATCGTTCTACGAACGCCTAGACAGGGCTTCGCGATGGGACGCGCGAGCCGGCCGCGAGGTTGACGACAGCCGGCCGGGCAACGCGCTGCTATTCGTCCACTTGTTCGACCTGCGACTGCGACGAGGGCTGGCGAGCTTCTACCAGAGATTCCGCGTGGACCTGAACGGGCTGGCCGTGGCGGCTGTCGTGGTGGTTGCTTTGATCGCGCTGGCCAAGGGAATCCTCTGGTTGCCGTAACTGCCCGGCGGCGCCAGCAATTCGCCGCCATTCCCGGAGCTGGAGTGCTTCCAGCAACAGCATCCGGCTGGACAGGGATGCCGCTGCGCCGTATGATGACGGCGGAGGAAAGATGCGATGCCCTCCCGGCGACAGTTCCTTGGCGGATCCGGTGTAAGCGCCGCCGCGCTTGCGATGGCGGCGGCAGGACGCCCTGGCAAGGCGGCCCCCGCCGATTTCTCTAAGCAGGTCCGTATCGGCGTTGTCGGCGGCGGGTTCGGGCGGCAGTTCTACTGGCACGAGCACCCGAATTGCGTCGTGGACGCAGTGACTGACCTGCGAGCGGACCGTCGGCAGGCGCTGCAAGAAACCTACCGCTGCGACACTGTCTATCCATCCCTGGAGGCGATGCTGCGAGAGCATCGCGGACTGGACGCAGTTGCGGTCTTCAGCGGCGCGCCGAGCCATTTCCGTCACGCCGAGATGTGCATGAATCGGGGACTGCACGTAATCTCCGCTGTTCCGGCCGTGATGTCGCTCGAGGACGCCGGAAGGCTTCGCGATCTCAAGTACCGCACTGGGCTGCGCTACATGATGGCGGAAACCAGCTACTACCGCCAGCCGAATATCTATGCACGCAACCTGTTGGACGAAGGCGGGTTCGGGGAACTGTACTACAGCGAGCTGGAGTACTACCACGACCGGGGCGACCTGGATGCCCTGCTCTCGGACAAGTCCACCCGGTTCTACGAGCCGGACGGCTCCCGCTCCTGGCGCTGGGGCATTCCGCCGATGCTGTACCCGACCCACTGCCTCGGCCATATCGTCGGTGTCACCCGCGAGCGCATCCGGAGCGTTTCGTGTCTCGGCTGGGGGGACTCGCATCCCTGGCTAACGGAGAACTCTTACCGGAACCCGCACTGGTGCCAGACGGCCCTGATGCAAACGGACCGGGAGCACATGGTGCGATGCAACGTCTTCTGGATCGCCACGGCGGACGGTGAAAGGGCCCGGTGGTTCGGAACCCGAGGGTCCTTGCACATGGCAGTCAACGGCCTCCACGGCGACGCATGGCTGCCCCGCTCCCACAAGCTTGACCGGCACGAGCGGGTCCAGCCGATCGAGATTCCGCAGTACTGGAAGAGCGACATGCTGCCGGAATCCATGCGACACCCGAGCGGCCACGACGGGAGCCACACGTTTATCGCCGCCGAGTTCGTCAACGCCCTGGTCGCTGATCGCGAGCCGGCGATCGATGTCCACGAGGCGCTGGCCATGACCGTACCCGGCATCGTCGCCCACCAGTCGGCGCTGAGGAACGGGGAGCAACTCGAAGTGCCCCGCTTCGATCCATAACGAGGAGGCCCGAGCCGTGCGAGTAACAGGCTGCCTGCTGTTCTTCCTGCTGGCGAGCGCTGCGGTCGCCGATGTCGTGGAGCAAGGCCCCGCCGACTCCGCGCCGTCCGGCCTGCTTGCAGGCGTGGCCCGCGCGGATATCACGCCGCCGGTCGGGATCGCCCAGATGAACTGGGGTTCGCAGACGCATATCGAAGCGACGGCGATCGACCCCGCGGGCATGGTCGTGACCGCCCTCGTTCTGTCGGACGGTCGGCAAAGGTTCGCAATGGTCGAGCTGGACCGGCTGACGGTTGGCGGTTTGGAGCCGGCCGTCGCCGCCGCTTCCCGGCGCACCGGAATTCCCGAAGCGCATATCCGCCTGGCCGCGTCGCACACGCACGCGGGGGCCACCATCAACGCCACCAAGGGCCCACCGGGCCTCGACCTGTCAGAGTTCGTCGCGCTCGCCGAGCGCTACCGGCTCCAGATCGTCGACCGGATCGTGGGAGCGATCATCGAAGCGAGCTCCAGGCTGGCACCGGCCCACATTCACGGCGGGAAAGGCGTGGGCACGATCAACATCAATCGCCGCGTCCGAGCCGAGGGACGGGACCCGGCGGCCGTGGGCCGGAATCCCGACGGCTTCGTCGACCGCGAAATCGTGGTTTTCCGCATCGACGACGCCCACGGCAATCCGCTCGCAGTGCTGGCGAATTATCCCTGCCATGGCACGGTGCTGGCTTACGAGAACAAGGCAATCTCGCCGGATTGGCCGGGCATGGCCCGCAAGACGGTCGAGGCGGCGATGCCCGGCGCGCTCTGCCTGTTCTTTCAAGGCGCGGCGGGCAACCAAGGCCCTGTCGAGGGCTTCACCGGGGACCTGCGCGTCGCTCACAGGCTGGGAAGAATCCTCGGACACCAGATCGCCGCGGTTGCGGAGCAGATCGAGACAGTCCGACGCAACCCGAGATTCGAGGGCTTCGTTGAATCCACTGCCTATCAAGCGAAGCAGCATTGGCGCGTGGACGGCCCGCGCGACGCGACCCTGCGATTCGCCGAGACCGTCGTCGAGGTTCCCCCGCGCTCGTACAGCGAAGGGGAAATCGCCGGCATGAGAGCCCGCCTTGGCCGGGCAAGAGCGCAACTTGCGGCTCTCGGCGCTTCGGCAGACGTCTGGGAGCGCCATCAAGCGGGCGCCCGAGTGCGCCGCTTCGCCGACTTGCTAGAACAGTGGGCGGCTCCGCCGAAATCCGGAGCGGTTCAGATCGAGGTGCAAGCCCTGCGCATCGGCGAACTCGCGATTGCGGCCATGCCGGGCGAGCCATTCGCCGAGATCGGCGCAGCGGTGAGGAAGCGCTCGCCATTCGATCTCACGATGTTCTGCGGCTACTCGGACGGGGTTGGCGGGGACTACGTGCCAACCGCCGAGGAATACTCGCACGGCGGCTACGAGGTCGAGAGGACCCCGTACGGCCCGGCCGCCGCAAAGCTAGTGGAAGACGCCGCTGTCAAGCTGCTCGAGAGCTTGCGGTGAATACGGTTGCCCGCCCCGTATCTCGGGCACGGTGCAGCGCGCGTAGCGGCGGATCGGCAACGCGGCCGCCTGGACCGCGCGATGGGCGAGCGGCAGGACGCGGTTCTAGCGACCTAGGCCGGCAATCCGAGGTCCGCAGCTATCCAGCCGTTCGGTCGAGATCCGGAGCTGGCAGGGGCGAACCTCTAGCGCAATCAGGAAAGCACCCCCCGGACGCTCCCCGCGGGACGAAGCGTTTCGGGGGCAGTCACGCCTGGCGCATCTCGACTGTCACCAAGCCGCGACGCTGCCGTCCTCGTGCCAGACACGGCTCATCGACTTCGTTCCCTTGAACGGGTGCTTCGCCAGAGCTGCTTCGTCTATCTCAAAACCCAGCCCGGGCTTGTCTGGCAGGGGGAAGTACCCGTTCGCCATGCGCATGGCAGGAAAGCCCAGCCAGTCTTCCCAGAGCCGCTCCTTGAAGGTGGGTTCGACGCCGGAGCAAATCTCTTGGACGATGAAATTCGGCATCGCTGCGTCCACGTGAAGGGTCGCAATGCCCCCGATGGGGCCCTCGCAAGCGTGCGGCGCCATGAAGCATCCCGACGCCTCGGCCATCGCGCCGACCTTCCAGAGTGCCGTCACGCCGCCCACGTGATTGATGTCGCACTGGAGGATATCGACCGTGCCGTCCTCGAGGAGCTGCTGGGTCGAGTAGTGGGCCACCAGCCTCTCGCCAGTCGCGATGGGAGTGGTCGTCCTCCGTGCGATCCGGGCCATGGCCTTGTAGTTCTCCGGCGGGCAGGGCTCCTCGATGAACATCAGGTTGAGCGGCTCGACCTCCTTACAGATGATCGACGCCACGGTCGGGCTGGTCTTCGCGTGAAAGTCCACGCCGATGTCAATGTTGTCGCCCAGGCCCTCGCGGAGAATCTCGATCCGCCTGACAGCCTCGTTGATCGAGGCGTTGGTCTCGATCCATTCGTAATATCCCGGAATTCCGCTCTTGAAGGCCGTGACGCCGAGATCTTCCGCCGATTCCCGTAGCGCCGCCAGCTCTTCCGGCGTGCGCGCCCGCGCATGGTAATAGCCCCGCACGCCTCTCGAATCCACGGGCCCCCCCAAGAGCCGGTAGACCGGCTGGCCGAGCACCTTGCCGCGAATGTCCCAAAGCGCCTGGTCGATTCCGGCGATCGCGGAACCGAGGATCGGCCCGGCGCGGTAGAAGGCATGCACGTACATCCCCTGCCAGATGTGCTCGACGCGCATCGGGTCCTGGCCGATGTAGAACTCCTTGAGATCGTCGATCGTTTGCAGCACCGCGCCGGCCTTGCCCTCGAGCGTCGCTTCTCCCCAGCCGACAACGCCCTGATCGGTCTCGAGCTTGATGAACACGTAAGGCCTGTCGGAGTCCTCCTCCCATGTGACGCCGAACGTCTTCGCCCCTGTGATGCGAATCCGCTCCGGAACCGCGGCTATCGCGGGGGCGAGCGCGGGCCGGCACGCGCATCCTCCGAGCGGCGCCGCGCGAGACGCGGTCGCCGCCGCTCCCGCCATCAAGGCCCCGCCGAAAAAATCCCGTCGATTCATGCCGCGAACTCCCGCAACGCGCCCTCGTCGATCTCGATTCCCAGCCCGGGCGCCGTCGGCAGCTCGAAGAATCCCTCGACAACCTTGGGGGCAGATCCTCTTGTGATCGCTTCGTGCATCCGACGCTGCCGCTCGCCCGTCGAGAACGCCACTTCCTGGATTACGAAGTTTGGAACCGAGGCCGCGATCTGAAGCGCTGCGGCGGTGCCTACGGGGCCCCCTCGGTGGAATGGAGCAACCGCCGTGTAGTACGCCTCGGCCAAGGCCGCCGCACGCCTGCAGGCGCTGATCCCATTCAGGCCCGGGTCGGGCCGGAGCACATCCACCACCTGCATGCGCAGGAGATCCTGGAACCGACTGTTCGAGGTGAATGCCCGGCCCCAACCGACCGGCGTGACAGTCTCGTGGGAGATCTTCTCGAGCGCCGCGTCGCTGATCTGCCTGGTCGGCTCGTCCATCCACATCAGGTGAAAGCTCTCCAATCGCGCCGCCAGACCCGCCGCCTCGGCAGCGCTCGTGCGCCCTCCGCAGTCGAGGACGAGATCGTCGGCGCCAGCTTGGCGCAACCTCTCGAGCATCGCTACCGTGTCCGAGAAGAACTTCCTTCCTCTCATCGGACTATCCTCCGGCAGCAAGACTGGCACGGAAAACGCGCGGTACCCCTCCTCGCGTGCGGCAGCCAGCTGATCCATCAACTGCGACTCGCCAGCGCCTGACAGTGCGGCCATCGCCCGGGCCTTGTCTCGGGTCCGGCCTGCAAGCAGGTCGTAGACCGGCGCATTCGCAACCTTGCCCCTCGCGTCCAGCAACGCGATATCGACAGCGCCGCGAACCGCGGGCGAAACGTGCGAGAGCGCTGCGGCCGCCGCAACGCTGGCAACGGCGTCCCTTCCCGATAACGCCTCGCCCGCACGCAACACTTCGGCGACCGCCGAGGCCGGGTTCGGCGTCGCCGACGTCTCGCCGTATCCCGTGATGCCGGCACTGGTACGAACGGCGATGACCAGTCGCGCAGCGGACGACGGACTGGCTCGGATCGCCCATGCATCCAGCCCCGTGACCGACACCTCGGACGCGCTGGCGGCAGCCTGCGCTCCCGCCGCCATCATCGCTAACCGTGCCCGCTTGACTGATCGATTCGACGGCATTGCTAGCCTTCCGACCGCATTGTAGTCCGAACTCCGTTCCCGGCCAAGGCGGAATCGGCGAATCCGCGGGCCTTGCTGCCCGGAAATGCGCCTAGCCGAGCAGCCGGTACACCTCGCGGCCGACCACCAATTCCTCCTGCGCGCCTAGGACCAAGCAGGCCACGCCGCTCCCGCGGCGCGCAATAAGGCAGTCCGGAACGGCCGAGGCGTTCTTTTCGGGGTCCAGATCGATGCCGAGAAATCCGAGCCGGCTGCAGATCCGCTGGCGTACCGCGGCGGAGTTCTCTCCGATGCCCCCGGTGAACGCCAGGGCGTCCAAGCCGCCCATCGCGGCCGCGAAGGCCCCGATCGTCTTGCGGACCTGGTAGGCGAAGACGGAAAGCGCCAGCTCGGCGGCGGAGTCGCCCGCGGCGGCGGCGGCTTCGATGTCCCGGACATCGCCTCCCGGAATCCCGGACAGCCCTGCCAAGCCGCCCTCGCCCACCAGCCGATCCCGCATCTGCCCGGTGCTCAATCCCAGCCGATCCATCAGGAACAGCACCGCGAACGGGTCGAGGTCGCCGTGGCGTGTCGCGTTCTCCACGCCCGTCTGCGGCGAGAAGCCCATGGAAATGTCACAGGATCGCCCGTCCCGGATCGCGCAAATCGACGAACTGCCCCCTAGATGGCAGGAGACGGTGCGCAGCGCTGCCGCCTCGATGCCCAGCAAGGCCGGCACTCGCTCGCCGATCCAGCGGTGCGAAGCGCCGTGGAATCCGTATCGCCGGATGCCGTGCTCGCTGCGCCATTCTGCCGGCACTCCGTACGCCGCGGCCCATTCGGGAACCGTCTCGTGGAATCCCGTCTCCAATACGGCGACCAGCTCCAGTCGCGGCCGCAAGGCGCGGAATTCCCGAATTCCCTCGAGATAGATGCCGTTGTGCAGCGGAGCGGCGGGCTCGTACTCCTCGAGCGCCGACAGCAAGGCGGCATCCACTCGAAACGTCCCGCGATAGCGGGGACCGGCGTGAACCGCCTTGAAGCCGACGGCGTCGACCGCGCCGACCGCGCCCAATACCCCCCTGATCGCCTCGCGATAGCTGGGCGCGTCGCCGCCCGGACGACCGATCCGCTGCATCCGTCCCGCGCCGAGCTGTCGCTCGTCGGGAAACTGCAGCAGCTTGAATTTCAGCGACGTCGAGCCGAGGTTTGGGACCAAGACGCGCATCGAAGAAGCAAGCTTAGCAAAGGCTCCTCCCTCGTCGTTCGGGAGCCTAGAGCACCGGCGCGCTCCAGTTTTCCAGGATCCCGCGCATGTGCTCGAGGAACAGGTCGCCCGTCGCCCCGTCGATCACCCGGTGGTCGAAGGTCAGCGTGAGGTACGAGATCGACCGGATCGCGATCGCGTCGTTGATCACCACGGGAGCCTTGGCAACGGACCCTATCCCGAGAATCGCGACTTGCGGCTGGTTGATAGCCGGAGTCGCGAGAAGCGAGTTGTAGCTGCCGTAGTTGGAGATCGAGAACGTGCCCTGCGAGATCTCGCCGGGCCGAATTGTTTTCGACCTCGCCCGGACGGCGAGGTCGTTGACGGCGAGCTGGAGCCCGAGCACATTCTTCTCGTCGGCGTTCCGGATTACCGGCACGAGCAACCCCCAGTCGAGCGCGACGGCCACGCCGATGTTGATTTCGCTGTGCTTGATGAGGTTCTTGCCGTCAAGCGAAGCGTTCACCGCCGGGTAGGCCTTCAGTGCGGAGGCAGCGGCCTGCAAGAAGAACGGCAAGTACGTCAGCTTGACGCCCTGCTGCTGCAAGAACCTCTCCTTCGTCGCGTCCCGCAGCCGGGCGATGCGCGTGCAGTCCACCTGATGCACCGTCGAGACGTGCGGAGAAACGCGCTTGGTCCGAACCATGTGCTCCGCGATGCTTAGCCGCATCGCGCTGAGCGGCTCGACTTCGAAATCGCCAAACCGGGATTCGGGGGCCGCCGGGAACGGACTTGCCGGCTCGGCCGACACCGCGGCGCGCTCCTGTCTCTCCACGTAAGCGAGGATGTCGTTCTTGGTGATCCGACCGCCCGCGCCGCTGCCCTTCCCGACCAGGGCTAGGTCGATACCCTTCTCCTTGGCGATGCGGCGCACCAAGGGCGAACTGCGAATGCGCCTGCCCGGAGGCGCGGCCGCCGGCTCCGTAACGGCTGCAGCCGTAGCAGCCGGCGGCGGCGCGGGCACGGAAGGTTCCGGGGCCGACGCCGCCGGGGTCGGGGCCGAAGGCATTGCGACAGTCGCGCCCTGCGCCGGCGCGCCGTGCTGGCCCAGCCGGGACCCGTCGCCGATATAGGCCACTACCGTGTTGATGTCAACGGTCTCGCCCTCCGGGTAGAAAATCGCCTCTATCACACCCGAATCGGGCGCGGGCACCTCGGAGTCGACTTTGTCAGTCGAGATCTCGAACAGCGCCTCGTCCTTCTCAATCTTGTCGCCGGTACTCTTCAGCCACTTGGTGATGGTCCCTTCGACAATGCTCTCCCCCATCTGGGGCATTACGACTTCGCCCATGGCCGCCCTCTCTCGCTCTCGCGCAGTCCCTTGCAATCTCAGTCAATCGAGGCAGGGCCGATCATCGATCGCCCGAACACCTCGCCAAATCGGCAGCCCATCGAGTCCACGACCGCGCCCATGCTGACCTCGCGGCCGAGGACTTGCTCCAGAGACGTGACGGGCTTGGGCAGGCCACAGGGAACGATCAGGCGGAAGTGATCGAGATTCGTGTTCACGTTCAACGCCAAGCCGTGCGAGGTCACCCACCGGCTCAAATGCACTCCCATGGCCGCGATCTTGGCATCCCCCACCCATACTCCCGTCCAGCCCTCGACCCGCCGCGAGCGGACGCCGAAATCCAGCAGCGTCGTCATGACAACCTGTTCCAGCGCGCGCAGGTAGGCACCGACGTCCCGGCGCCATTCCTTCAGATCCAGGATCGGGTATGCCACGACCTGTCCCGGGCCGTGATAGGTGACGTCTCCGCCGCGGTCGGTCTCCTCCACTGCGATCCCGAGGTTGCTCAGCCGGACCGGCGCTGCCAGGACGTTTCCCTCGTTGGCGTTGCGACCGAGCGTGATGGTTGGCGGATGCTCGACGAAAATCAGCTGGTCGCACACCGCTCCCGCCTTCCTGGCTCGCACCAGATCCAACTGCAGGTCCCATGCCTCCCGGTACCCGGCGCGACCCAAGTCGTTGATCTGGCAGTGCCGTGTTCGCGTCGAGACGGTCCCCGCAGCCGCTTCAGGCATTGATCGCTTGGCCGTAAATGCCGTTGAAGGCGTCGAGTACCGCTTCCGACAAGGTCGGGTGCGCGTGAATCGTCGCGCGCATCGAGTCGACCGTAGCCTCGGCCTGCATGGCAACGATGGCCTCGTGGATCAGCTCCGTTGCCTGGGGCCCGATGATATGCGCTCCGAGGATTTCCCCGTATTCGTCGTCCGCCACGATCTTGACGAAACCGGCGTGGCTGTCGAGGATAGAGGCCTTGCTGTTGGCGGCGAAAGGGAACGTGGAGACCTTGATGCGGCGTCCCTCGGCGCGCGCCTTCGCCTCGGTCAGTCCGACGCTGGCCACCTGCGGCTCGCAGTAGGTGCAGTTCGGATTCAGGCTGTAGTTGATCGGCCGGGCTTGCTTCCCCGCGATGCGGGCAGCGGCGAGCATGCCCTCGGCGGAAGCCACGTGCGCCAGCTGCGGCGATCCGGCCACTATGTCCCCGATGGCGTAAACGCCCATCTCGGCCGTTTCCATGTAGGCGTTTACCGGAATGAAGCCGCGGTCCGTCTCGATGGCCGTCCTCTCCAGGCCGATCCGCTCGGTGTTTGGCTTGCGGCCAACGGCCACCAGCAACTTGTCGAACGCTCGAACCTGCTTTCCGCCCTTGGCATCAGTGAAGGTCAATGCAACGCCGCTATCTGTCTCCTCCACGGATTCCACGGCCGTCCCGGCCAGCACATCGATTCCCTTGGCTCTGAAGGCACGCGCCAGCGCGGCCGAGACTTCCTCGTCCTCGAATGGCACGATCCTAGGGAGCATCTCGAAGACAGCGACATCTGCCCCGAAGCTTCGATAGATCGAAGCGAACTCGACCCCCACCGAGCCGGCCCCGATGATCGCGAGCGAGCCGGGAACGCGCTTGAGATCGAGAATTTCGACGTTCGTCAGGATCCGGTCGGACACGGAGTCCAGGCCGGGCAGCATGCGGGCTTGCGAGCCGGTCGCCAGGATCACGTGGGCCGCCTCGAGCGTCTTCTCGCCGTTGCGTCCGGAAACGCTGACAGCACTGTGCCCCCTCAGCTTGGCGAATCCGTGGATCGTGTCGATCGCGTGCTTCTTGAATAGCTGCCGGATGCCGATCGCGTGCTTGGCAACGATCTCGCCCTTGCGCCGAGCCATCGCCCCCAAGTCGATAGAAAGATTGTCGGCGAGGATGCCGATCTTCTGGCCGTCCAGCGCGGCCTCGTAGATTTCCGCGAAATGGAGCAGGGCCTTGGTCGGAATGCAGCCTACGTGGAGGCAGGTGCCCCCTAGGTGAGGATCCTTTTCGATCACGCCCGCCCGCAGCCCGTACTGGGCCGCCCGGATGGCAGCGACGTATCCGCCCGGACCGCTGCCGACGACCAAGACATCGTAGTCCATCGCTCAAGCGCAGTCTATCAGAGCGTCGGGCGGTCGCGTGCCGCGCTGGCCTGGCGTCGGAACCGTAGCGGCAAGCAGCCCGCGAGAGAGCGCGCGCGCCGCCCGCCCGCGGCTGGCGATGGTCTCCGGATGGGGGCCTAGAATACGCGGAAGCTCGTCCCGACGGTGATAGTGCGGCCTTCGCGATAGGCCAGGAAGGTCGAGCCCCCCTGCGTGAGGAACCAGCGAGCGTTGTCGTCGCTGTCCCGAGAGAAGAAGTTCTTCAGGGAGAGCTTGTTCGCCGGCGTGAACTGGCAAGAGACGTTGAGCACGCCCCCGGGCCGCACAGACTCCGAGGACTCGTCGTACGCGAACTCGCTCGCGAGAACGGGAGGCCCGGCGTTCGCGTTGCCCAGCGCGGCCTGCGGATTCGGCAGGTAGTAGTTGCGCTCCTGATCGAAGATCGTTTGCATCGAGTTGGAAAAGGTGAGCGCGCCGACAAGTCCCAGCTTCCCGTACGTGTTGCCCGCCACGATGTTCCAGCTCATCGCCGGCCGGCTCAAGTCGCGAGGCACTCGCTCCCAGTTGTTGGCAAACGAGCGCCCGAGCGCCTGCAGCTCGTCGCGGCTGAACGCGAAGCGGTCGATGCGCTGATCGCCCGGAATCGAGTCCGGCAGGCCCCGCGTGCCGTCGTCGAATCCAAAGAAGTTGCGGCTGCCGCCGGGATAGTCGAGGAACGTGCGTCCTTGCGTCTGGCTGTTGTAGCCGATCGAATAGCTCACGTTCAGGGTCGGGCGCGTAGGGAACTCGGTCGTCTCCACCTGCACGAGCCCCGCCGAGAACTCGCCGGGCAAGTCCGGTGCGTAGGTCTTCTGAACCTTGATGTTGTCGATCAGGCTGGCGGGGAACAGGTCGAGCGGGCTCGGTGCTCGCCAGCAGGGCGTTGTCGAGGGTCGTGCCGCTGTAGCGCGGGTCGAGGCCGCGCACGAAGACGAAATTGTTCATCGTAGTCACCCCGGTGACCTTCTCGATCGCCTCCGATGCGTCGGACGAGGTTCCGCCGCGGATTTCCTCGGCGCTGATCGTGTCCGAGACCGCGGAGGCGAGCTTGCGCTCGGCCAGCATGGCCTCCTGCGTGGCGACGGACGCCTCAATGGTGGACCGGACTGTCACGGTCGTGGTCTCGCCCATGGAGGACATGACCGTGCTGGCGTCCGCGATCTCTCCGGCAAGGACTTCCAAGCCCTCCACGTTCACGCCTTGGTGGTGCTCCGAATTGTAGCTCGCGATGTAGACGCCGACAGGCACCCTCTCCACCATGAAGCTGCCTTCGATGGTCGTGGTCGCCGTGACCGTGACCTCGCCCGTCATTTCCACTTCGCCCGGCGGAATCGGATTTCCCGTCGATGCGTCGTAGACAAATCCGAGCACGGTGCCGCTGTTGTCTTGCGCAGGGAGGGCCGCTCCGCCGGCAAGGAACGCGGCCAGCACCGCGAAGAGTGTGAACTTGTTTGTAATGGCGGTCATAGGAGGGTGCCTCTGCTACCCCGGATGGTCGAGACGCCCTAGCGAAGAGACGGGGACTTGCAAGGCAACGACGGCGGCGGCTCGCCAGACTTCAACTTTCGGGCGTTGCGTTACGTTCGCAATGCATTCCGATTAAGGTTTGGTGAACCTGTCACATTCCGACGTCCTCGCCGTGTAGCCGAAGCCCCGCACGGACCGGATGTACTGGGGCTTGGACGGATCCGGCTCGAGCTTCCGCCGGAGCCGCCGGATATGGACGTCCACGGTTCGGTCGGTGACGTTGCAGGCCACGCCCCAGACGGCGTTGAGCAGGCTCGCTCGGCTGAACACGCGGCCAAACTGGCGAATCATCCTCTCCAGGATCTGGAACTCGGTCGCGGTGACCGCGACAGGCTTCCCGTCCAATCGAACTGCGCGCCGCTCCTGATCCACCTCGCGGCCGCCCAGCCTGCAGACCGGCTCGAGTCCGGCGCGACCGCGGAGTCGCAGTTTGACCCTCGCGACCAGCTCGCGCAGCGAGAAGGGCTTGACGACATAGTCGTCGCCGCCGATCTCCAGCCCCCGCACGCGGTCAGCTTCCTGCGAGCGTGCCGTCAGGAACACCACGGGCGTGTCCCTCGGGCAAGAGTCCTTGCGGATCTCCCTGCAGATCGAGAACCCGTCGACTCCCGGCAGCATCACGTCCAATACGATCGCGTCCGGCTGCTCGCGCTGGCAGAACTCCGTGGCCGTGCGGCCGTCCTGGGTGGCGGCGAAATCAAAACCCTCCTGCTCGAACGCGTATCGCAGGAGGTCGGCCAGATCGCGGTCGTCTTCGACGATGGCAATTTTCGGCGGCATCGTGGCTCTGCTGCCACCGTATCGCGTCGAGCGTTAACGCCCGATTGCAAGTCTGTTAAGGATCGAAGAAACGCGACATCTTGGGGCGTTGCACGTAGGCCGATGCAAGTGGCTGCCAGCACGAAGAGGGATCGATCCGGCCTGTAACCGGACCCTAGAATGGGGCTTGCGAGCCGCCGACTTCGACTACAGTTTGCCGGAAGAGCTGATCGCGCAGCGACCGCTCCCCTGCCGCAGCGCGAGTCGGATGCTGGTGGTCGAGCGGCGGGCAGGCGCGTGGAAGGATTCGCGGTTTCGTGACCTTCCGAACCTGCTGCGCCGAGGCGACTGCCTGGCAGTCAACAACAGCCGGGTGCTGGCGGCCCGGTTGCTCGGCCGGCGGCGGTTGCGATCCGGAGCGCCGGGCGCAAGGGCCGAAGTTCTCCTGCTCGAGCCGGAAAGCCCCGATTCGGGGCGCTGGCGAGCGCTTGTGCGACCGGGCCGGAAGCTGCGCCCCGGCGCGGTCATGGTGTCAGGGGGAGTGGAGATCCGCATCTCCGGGCAAGGGGCGGACGGAGTCCGCATCGTGGAGTTTCCGACCCTCGACCGACGCGCTGTCGAGCAGTTTCTGGCAAGGCGCGGACACGTTCCGCTGCCGCCGTACATTCGACGGGATGACGACCTGGCGGACCGGGAACGCTACCAGACGGTCTTCGCCCGGGAAGGCGGATCGGTGGCGGCTCCCACGGCAGGCCTGCATTTCGACTCCGGCCTGCTCGACACGGTTCGCAAAAGCGGGGCGACTCTCGCGCAGATCACTCTCCACGTAGGGTTGGGGACGTTTCGACCGGTGTCGGCGATTCGGATCGAAGACCACCGAATGCATGCCGAGCGATTCGTCGTGCCGCGGGAGGCTGCAGAGGCGCTCAGGGCAGCGCGCCGGACGATCGCGGTCGGAACGACGACGGTGCGTGCATTGGAATCGGTTGCCGCCCGCAACGCCGGCGCGATCCGTCCGGCGAGCGGGGAGACGGACCTATTCATCCGGCCCGGATATCGGTTCCTGGCCGTTGACGCCCTGCTAACGAACTTCCACCTGCCGAAATCCACGCTGCTGATGCTCGTCTCGGCGTTCGCGGGGACAGCGCTGATGCGCGAGGCCTACGAGCACGCCGTGCGCGCAAGGTACCGGTTCTACTCGTACGGCGACTGCATGCTCATCCTTTGAGAGGCGGACCGGATTCCAGCCACTCGAGCAGGGCGCCTGCGTGCCGGAACAGGCGGTCCGGGTTGCATGCAGCGAGCCGGTCGGCCCTCGTCCCGGGCGCCCACGCGGCGGCCACGCTTGCCATGCCGACCTGCTTGGCGGAACGGATGTCCGAAGGGGCATCGCCGACCCCGACGACGTCTCCGGGCAAGAGACCCCAGTGGTCCAGGACGCGCCGCATCGCGGCCGGCTTCACCCCTCCCAGAGGAGATCCAGCCTCGACAACCGGGAAGAACTTGGCAAGGTCGAAGGCTTCCAGCGAGATGCTCGCGCTGCGCGGCCCCTTCCCCGTCACGATGGCCAGCTCGACTCCGCGCCCGCGCAAGGTCTCCAGCGCCTCGCGGATGCCGTCGAACGGGCGCGGGCACGCGGCATGGGCCGAGCGGTACTCCGCCAGGTATTCTTCCAGGGCGCCTCCGGGGTCGTCGGGGCACAACCTCGCCAGGATGCCCTCCTCGCTGGGCCCGAACATCGCATGGATCGCGGCATCGGTGAAGGGGCGTCCGAGGCGGCGGCCCAGCACTCGCGCGAATGCTCGGAAGCAGACCGGCAGCGTGTCGCCGAGCGTTCCGTCAAGGTCGAAGATCAGCCCCCTGAACATGCAGTCCTCAGCGCTTGAGAGTGTCTTCCTCCCAGGGCGGCGTCGCATGCATTAGCCTTCCTAGGTCGGGCGCAAGCTCCGAGACTCGCTCGCGCATCTCCCACGCGACTCGTCGGTACGAGATGTGACCCTTGACCCCGGAGCGGACGCGCGCGATGTACTCGGCCTCGGCGAAATCCATCTTGAATAGCGAGCGGCAGCGCGCAGCGAACGGCAGCAGGTACACGCTCGCCGGTGCGGATACCGGGCAAATCGACTCCCTAGCCTCCTCTGCGGCGCGAATAGCCCCGTCGAATTGCTCACGGACGCCCGCTTCGTCGAGAAGCGGAGGGCGTTCGTAGCCTAGATCACCAGCGAGCTTCTGCCGGATCTGCTGGCAGCGGCGGTGGCGGTGCAGGTCGCGATAGGCACCTAGGTCGCACACGATGTCGAAGATGAACCCGTACCCGCTATGGAACGGCCGCATCAGCTCGTCGCGGCGGTGCCGACCTTGGAGGGCCGTTTCCAGAACTTCCATCCGCCGTGCCCGGCTCCACTGGCTGACCGCATCCAGGATGGCTCGGAAGGGATGGTTCGTAACCGCGTAGAGCCAGGTCGCCGCAGTCTCGTCCAAAGGGTCGGGCGCCCGGACGAGATCCACGTCCGGGGGCGCGTCATACGTTCCGGGATCGAAATTCTCTCGCGCCCAGTCTCGAACACGGTGCAGCGCGCGCGACTGCGCGAGGTCCGGATCGGCGTATTTCGCCAGCGTCGGCGCGACCGGTTCGCGCGGCAGGTTCTCCTCGAGACCGCACGCCGCGGGGGAGGCGCAAGCAACATGCATCTCCCGTGCGAGCGAGCGCACCTCCGCGTATTCGGATACCCCCATCCGGCGCATCTGCTTCTCGAGGGTGCGAATGCTCGTGACCTGGCCCACGTTCGTGGAGATGCCGGCGAACAGCAGGTACCGCGCCGCATCGAAAGCGCGGGCGTTGATCGTTCGGCGGTAGGCCCCGAGCTTCATCGAGGGGGGCCTTGGATGGACACCGGCCAAGTGCTCGCGGAGCGCGGAGTGCAACTCGAGGTACGAGCTCAGCAGGGCCGACGCCGCGCGCTCGTACCTCGGCAGGCTCTCGGTCCCGCGCAGCTCGTGGGGAACGACAATGCTGCCCTTCGAGAAGTCTTGGTAGCGGCTGGACTTGGCCTGGCCGTCCCAAAGCTGCTCGTCTTCGATCTCGATCGCGGCGAGCTCGGAAATGCCCTCAAAGCAGAAGACGAGATGGCCGAGGTCCGCGATCGAGGCGTGGCCGTACTGGAAGTAGAAGCTGTCGAGAAACTTCTCCGAACTGTGCCCGCGGACCCATGCCAAGCTATCGACCACCGAATCAGGTGAACGGCTGTAGCGGGCGAGGGCGTACGCGCTCTTCTCGGGCGGCATCGGCGCGACGACGACCACGCGTCGCTTGCCGGCGTGGGGGGTATCGGGCATCCGCGCGCCGCCTCAAGCCGCCCCCTGTACAGACCGCAAGGCCGCAGCGGGCGGGAACCTGCGATTGTACATTGCTACGGGCCCGCGCGGCCTTGATGTCGCCGGCCGCGCCGGCCGGCGCCGGCGGCTTGACAAGTCCGCTCCCGTGTCGACGCAGGCGCGCGGCCATCGGGTGCCGGTTGGTTCCGCCGCGATTTCCGGAACGAGAACCCGCAGTGGCTACCCGCTCGGCGCGAGCGCGTGGCGGAGAGCCGCGGCGACGAAGCGCCTCTTTTTGCTCGAAGCGGCGGCGAGCGCTTGACAGCCGGGCGGGCAGCGGGGAAGAATCTTAATTCGCGCCCATCGGTTCCGCGACACTGCTCGCAGGCCTGATGCGGCACTGGAGGCACCGCATGGAGATGCTAATTGCCGGGGGCTGGTCTGCAGGCGCAGGCACGATCCCCGTCGTGAACCCTTACGACAACAGCGAGGTCGACACCGTTCCGAGCGCTTCGAGCGCCGACATCGACCGCGCGATCGCCTACGCAGTCGAAGGGGCCAAGAAGATCAAGGCGATTTCCGGGTACGAGCGCGCTCAGTTGCTGATGCGCGCCGCGGCCCTTATGGAAGAGCGGCTCGAAGACCTCGCGCGCACGATCACCTTGGAAGAGGGCAAGGTCATCGCCGAGGCGCGCATGGAGGTGGACCGGGCGAGGGAGACCATCGTCGGCTCGGCGGAGGAGGCCAAGCGGCTGGGCTCCGAGGTCGTGCCGCTCGACGGGGCGCCGGGCACCGGCAATCGATTCGGATTCACATTGCGCGTTCCCTGCGGGGTGGTTCTGGCCGTCACGCCGTTTAACTTCCCGCTGAACTTGGTCTGCCACAAGATCGGGCCGGCGTTCGCGGGCGGGAACAGCGCGATCCTGAAGCCGGCGACCGATACTCCTCTTGTCGCCCTGAAGTTTGCCAAGCTGCTGCTGGACGCCGGCCTTCCGCCGGAGGCGATCCAAGTCGTCACGGGATCGGGCGGGGAGATCGGCCGCCAGCTGTGCTCGGATCCGCGGATCCGGAAGATCAGCTTCACCGGAAGCCGCGATGTCGGCGAGGCTATTTGCCGCGTGGCGGGGCTCAAGAAGGTCACGATGGAGCTAGGCAGCAACTCCCCCGTGATCGTGCTGTCGGACGCGGACCTGGAGAAAGCGGCGAACGCGATCGTCGCGACCGGCTATAGCAACGCCGGCCAGGTTTGCATCAGTGCGCAGCGCATCCTCACGCATGACAAAGTGTACGGCGACCTGCTGGATTGCCTGCAGCCGCGCGTGAGCTCCCTCCAGACCGGCAATCCGCTCGACGAGAGCGTTCGGGTCGGCCCGATGGTCCGCGAAAACGACGCCGTGAGGGTGCAGCAGTGGATCCAGGATGCAGCCGCGGGCGGCGGTCGCCTGCTGACAGGCGGGGCCCGCGACGGAGCCATCGTCGAGCCGGCAATTGTCGCCGATGTCCGGGCGGACATGCGCATCTCCTGCGACGAGCTCTTCGGGCCCGCCGTGGGGCTGACCCGCTTCGAATCCGTGGACCAGGCGATCGCCAGCGCAAACGACACCAACTACGGACTGTCGGCGGCGGTGTTTACCGAGAATCTCGACAACGCGATGAGGTTCGCTAGAGAAGTGGATTCGGGCAACATCCACATCAACTGGGGAACCCAGTGGCGAGCGGACCTCATGCCGTACGGCGGCCTGAAGGAAAGCGGTTTCGGCAAGGAAGGACCGCGCTACGCGGTCCAGGAAATGACCGAGACCAAGATGGTCGTCATGCATCTGCCCTGACGGGCGGGCCCGGCTACGACCTCCGGCCTCAACCGGCGGAGCCCCGGCTCCCTAACGATAGGATGAAACTTCAGCCTGCCCTTGGCGGGCAGGCCAGCGGGAAGCTCTCCGATCTCCGGCTACTTGGCAGCAGCTGGGCTGAAGCAGGACAGTCAGTGCCGAGCCTTTCACCCTCCCGACGCGCAGCCAGCCGGTTATCAGGCCCATTGCTTTCGGGCCGGCTCGTGGCATTCTCCGCGACCGGCGCCCTCGGCTGGTGGCTCGTCACCGCCATCAAGGGCGGAGAACACAACGACGATTCGACCGTCTTTCTTCTCGCATTCTCGATCATTCTCGTCGCCGCCAAGGTCGGGGGCGAGATATTCGAACGGCTAAACCAGCCGCCAGTCCTCGGCGAGCTTGTGTGCGGCATTGTCCTTGGCAATCTGGGCGTCGCCGGAATCGACGTTTTCGAAGTCCTGAAGGAGGCGCCCTTCCTGGCGATTGCCGCCGAGGTCGGCGTCATTCTTCTGCTGTTTGAGGTCGGGCTCGAGAGTGACTTGGACGAATTGCTGGCCGCCGGGCCTTCGGCGATCGTCGTCGCCTCGGTCGGAGTGGCGGCCCCCATCGCGCTGGGCTTTTGCGCTTCGTGGTTCTTCATGCCCGAGGACGCCGCGTGGTACGTGCATCTTTTTGTCGGCGCAACGCTCTCCGCGACGAGCGTGGGAATCACCGCCCGCGTGCTCCAGGACCTGGGGAAGATGCGGTCGCCGGAGTCGAGGGTCATCTTGGGAGCCGCCGTCGTGGACGACATCCTAGGCCTGATCGTTCTGGCGGTCGTGCTCGGGCTGGTGCATTCGGCCGATGCGGGGTCGGGGACCGGATTCTCGTTCCTGGGGATCCTATTGATTCTCGTCAAGGCGGTCGGCTTCCTTGCGGGATCGATCCTTATGGGCCGGACGGTGCTGGTCCCCTTGATCGCAATTATCCAAAACGCCAAGTCCAAGTCGATCCCGGTCGTGATGGCAGTGGCGTACTGCTTCGTGATGTCCGCGCTAGCCGAAATGGTCGGACTTGCGGACATCGTCGGGGCGTTCGCCGCAGGTCTCGTGGTAGATCGCGCGATTGCACGGCACTTCGGAGAACAATCGCCCAAGTATCGAATCTCCGACTCGATCCGTCCGATCAGCGCGGTCTTCGTGCCAGTCTTCTTCGTCTACATGGGCTTGCAAGTGGACCTGCATTCGTTCGCATTGGCGGAGGTGCTGGTGTTCGCGGCGGTGCTTGCGGCGGTGGCGATCGCGAGCAAGCAAGTCTGCGCGCTGGGCGTGCTGGAGAAGGATCTCAACCGCTGGGCAATCGCTGTCGGCATGATTCCGCGAGGAGAAGTCGGGCTGATCTTCGCTCGGGTCGGCTCGACGGTGATGGTCGCGGGCGTGCCGGTGTTCAGCGTCGAGACATTCTCGTCGGTCGTGGCGATGGTCATGCTGACTACGCTCGCCACGCCTCCGCTGCTCAAGGCGGTGTTCGTCAATGGAGGCGGGGCGCCCGAGTCCCGTCAAGCCCCGCTCTTCCCTGAACCGGGGAGGCACCGGCGAAAGCCGGCGGCGGCTACTCCGCGGGGCCCGCACAGCGAAAGCCGAGATTGTTGAGGCCCGAATCCGCCTCGGTTTGCATCCTGGCGGCCACGCGGTAGCCCTGGCAGTAATTCGCGCTGCACAGCCAGCTGCCGCCACGCTGCACCTTCTCTCGTCCCGTGCGGGGCCCTTTCGGATTGCGCACGGGTGAATTCGAGAAGTAAACGGGCGAGTACCAGTCCTGCACCCACTCCCAGACGTTCCCCGTCATGTCGTACAGGCCGTAGCCGTTCGGCGGGAATTTCTTCACAGGCCCATGGCTCCCGTACCCATCCAGGGTCCGGTCCTGCCGGGGAAAGGTCCCTTGCCAAAGGTTGGCTCGATGCACGCCGCCGGGGGTCAGTTCGTTCCCCCAAGCGAACTTGGCACCCTCCAGCCCGCCCCGGGCCGCGTATTCGAACTCCGCCTCGGTCGGCAGGCGGGCACCGCGCCAGTCGCAATAGGCCGCGGCGTCGGCCCAGGACAGATGCACGACGGGGAACTCGCCCATGTCCAAGTACGAGGAGCCGGGGCCGTGCGGGTGGCGCCAGTCGGCGCCGTCCCCCTTCGTCCAGCCGTTCTGCCGGGGGTCGAACACGCCCGACCAGCCATGCTTCTCCGAGTTAGTGACGTAGCCTGTGGCCTCGGCGAAGGCCGCATACTGGCGGTTCGTCACTTCGTGCTCGTCGATGAAGAACGCGTCCAGCACGACGCGGTGGGGAGGGCCCTCGAAGGGGAAGCCATCGTCGGTCCCCATCGTGAATTCCCCGCCCTGGATCAGGACCATCCCGGTCGTGTCGGGCGGCGGGCCGGACCCGCAGCCTGCGCCAGCCACGGTCGCTCCGACGAGCCCTGCGAGCCATGTCCTCGACATCCGCCGTATTATACGCGAGCAGCCCATTCCCAGATCAGGCTAGTCTAGAGGTAGGGTCTTGATCGGCAGGCGACCCGTAACTCCTTGCTACACGGCCGCATAGCACCGACGCTAGCCGCGTGCGCACTTTGGGCGATCGCGGCCGCAGCGGATGTCTCGGCCGAGGACCGTCACTGGAAGCGCCTCGGCGGGACGGGGGTAGCCGCCGGATTGGCGGGGCCCGCGGGAAGCCCTGCGGACGGTGCGTGGTTTTCCGTCGACGGCCGCCGGCTGTTCGTGTCGTTGCGTAACGGCACTGTCTGGGCCAGCGAGGATCTCGGGCTGACTTGGAATCCTGCGGACCGTGACCCTCTCGCGCCTCGCGCCTTGCTGGACCCGCCGACCTTCGACGGAGCCCTGACGGTATTGCGCAACCCCTACCGGGCGGGCGTTGCCTACGCCCTAGGCGAGCATCTCTATCGCTCCGATGACGGCGGGAGCGCATGGACGAACCTGACAGCGATCGGCCGCGGGTCGGTGATCGGCCGCTGGCAAACCGCGATAGCCTTCTCCCCGCTCGATCCGTACCTGATTGTCGTGGGCAATGCGATGGGACTCTGGAAGTCGCATGACGACGGGGTGACTTGGAGCAGCCTCAACGCCAACCTGCCGAATTTTCCAATAGCGCGATTCGTCCAGAGCGGAAGCCCGTCACCGCCGACTCTGGCGGCGCGTTCCCTAGGGACGCTGGAATTGATTCGCACAGCCGGCGGCCCGACCTGGCGCGCCACGCCGGGGCCGGCGCTCTCCTCGAGCCGCCTGCCGTCCGAGGAGCGGGCGCGGATCGCGGGACACGAACCGCTGCTGCCGCCCGGATACGCGGTTTCGCAGCGCGTGTGGCGGGACGGCAAGCCGATTTCAGGCGACCTCACCGCTTGCGCAAGCGGACCGGAATGCTCGCAGCATTCCATTTCCGCTCTCGCGGCCGGCCAGCAGCTATGGGCTGGCACGTCGAACGGTCGCATCTGGGTTTCTTCGGACAACGGAGAGAACTGGCGGCTGTCCTGGTCGGACGCCGATGGCGGCTTGGTCGCGAGCCTGTGGACCGATCCAGACCTGCCCTACGCAGCGCTTGCGATCGCCGGCGGACGCGTCCTGCGATCGACGAACGGCGGCGCATCTTGGTTCGACATCAGCTCGGACCTGCCCGATTCCACTTGGAGGGTGGTAGTGGGTCACCCCGCAGCGGGAGCGGTCTACGTGGCCGGGCCGCTTGGCATCCAATTCGCGCTCGCTGATCTTTCGCTGCCGGGTCCCGCCGGATCGTGGACCGACATCAGCGGGGACCTTCCAGCCCGGGGGGCGAACGACATTGCACTCGACCCCTTGCGAGGACGCCTTTACGCCTTGCTGGGCGGATACGGTGTGTACTGGACTCGAACCCCACAAGTCGAGCGCGCGCTTCGCGTCCTCAGCGCCGCCGACTTGACCGTTAGACCGGCCGCGCCAGGCAGCCTGCTGACAATCATGGGAGCGAATGCGGTCCGCGCGCGGGCGGCAGGGCGCCCCGCGCCAATCCTCGACACCGAACCCGGCCGCACGCAGCTGCAAGTGCCTTTCGCGATCAGGGGCAATTCCCTTCGGCTGCAGTTCGTGGCGCAGGGGAACAGCCACACTTTCGACTTGCCGCTCGAGCGAGTCGCCCCGGCTATCTTCGTGGTTGACGACGCACCCTTGGTCTTGGATGCCGGAACCGGGGCACTGGTTGGCTGGGGGAGGCCGGCCAAGATCGGCGGGACGATTCTGGTCATGGCGACAGGGCTCGGCGAGGTCGAACCGCCGTGGCCGGCCGGCCGGCCATCGCCGGAGCGCGAGCCGCCGCGTGCGGTCGCCCGGGTGACGGCGACCCTCGGCGGCGCGCCCGCCAACGTCGTCACGGCGCATCTAGCCCCGGGATTCGTGGGAATCTACTTGGTGGAGGTCGAGATCCCGCTCGGAGCGAATCCGGGAGCCGTCGAACTCGCGATCCAGGCCGACAGCCGGCCAAGCAACCCGGTCAAGCTCCCTATAGGCCGCTAGACCTGTTCCGGTACTGGCGCGGCACGCGGCCGGAGATGCCGCAGAGCACTTCGTAGGCCATGCCGCCCGTCAAGTCGGCCATCTCCGGCGCACCGTAGGGCTTTGATCCGAGCAGCACGACTTCGTCGCCCACTCGCGCTTCCGCGCTTCGGCTCAAGTCGACTAGGGTCAGATCCATGCTCACTTCCCCCAAGATGTCACAGCGCTTGCCGCGAAGGGCGACCCAGCCGCGGTTCGACAAGCGCCAGTCGAACCCGTCCGCGTAGCCGACGGAGACGATGCCGACCCGCATCGGACCCGGGGCGACGTAAGTTCCCCCGTAGCCTAGCCTTGCGCCGGCGGGCACGTCGCGGATTCCCGCCACTCGCGCTCGCCACTCAAGGGCGGGTCGAAAGCGATGATTCGCGACCCTCTTCCGGCCGCTCGGCCCCTTCACGTACCCGTACAGTGCAAGGCCCGGCCGCACCATGTTGTGGCCGTTGCGGTCCCTCGGCCCGCCGGCCCCCCGGTACACGATCGCCGCGCTGTTGCCAGCATGCACGTGTCGAGGAGCGAAGCCCGCATCGCGAAGGACGGCCAGCTGCCTTCCAAAGAGTCGGTCCTGCCGATCGGTCTGCCGGTTCCTGAAGTCCTCCGCGGAGGCGTAATGGGTCGCCACGCCCCGCGGGTCCACCCAGTCACTCGCTGACAGCGCGTCCAGCAATTTGGCACGGCTCGCTTTCCGACCCGGATTGAAGTCAATCCCGAGCCGATTCATGCCCGTGTTGAACAGCAGGTGGCAGGACAGCCTGCGGGCCAACGTGCGCCCGGTCTCGTTCCACCGCGCGAGCTGGCCGATGGAGCCGATCGCGGGTTCTATGCCGCGAAGCGCAGCCTCGCGATCCTCCCCCGATTCCAGACCGCACAAGACCGTAACGGACGCGCCCACGCCTCCGTCACGCAGTTCCACGGCTTCGTCCAATGTGGCGACTGCGAGGTGCCGGGCCCCGGCGGTGACCAAGGATCGGCTGACAGTCAGGGCGCCGTGCCCGTAGGCATTCGCCTTGACGACACAGAGGATAACCGCCTTCCCGCCGGTGAGTCCGCCTAGACGAGCGTAATTGCTGCGAAGCGCGTCGAGGTCGACGATCACTCGGCAGCGCATGACATTCGAATCTACCACGAGATCGACGGCCGGCCCGGGATCCGTGCGGGCAGTTCCAAGTACGGTGTTCTGTGTCCGAATACAGCACGGACCACTTGTCAATATACGGTTCGCTCCCGAGTTGTCTACCGCTCCCGGCCCGATGGACGGCGGTCTGCGCCAATATAATTCGACCTCTGAGTGGAACCGCGATGGTTCCGGGCCACGATGGGCTCCGCGCGCCTCGGTCCTCATAAACATGGCGACCTCGCAGGGCCATTGACAAGTGCAGGCTTCCGAAACGTGGGTGCGACCTCTTTGTCCATCGATTGGGCTTGGCAGACGAATTCAAAGTCCCTGCTCGCAGCTGGGCGCGCCAGCGCGCCCTCAGGCCGCCGACGCAGCCTGCGGCTGCATGCCGAACCTCTGGCCGCTGGTCAGCAGGGCCCAGGCGATCCGCGCCAGGCGGGCGGCCAGCGCCACGATCACGGTGCACCGGTCCTTGGTCTTGAGCATGCGCCGCAGCCATGCCCCCAGCCCGTCGCCACGCTTGGCCAGCGTCTCCAGGCCCGAGCGGGCGCAATGCACCAGCAGCGTGCGCACGTAGCGGTTGCCGCGCTTGCTGATGCCTCCCAGGCGCTGCTTGCCGCCCGTCGAGTTCTCCCGCGGCGTCAGCCCTAGCCAGGCCGCCAGGTCGCGCCCCTTCTCGAATATATGGTTCGCTCCCGAGTTGTCTACCGCTCCCGGTCTCCCAGGCCGTTGTTGGCATCCTCGAGGATCTCCGGCAGCCGCGCCGCGAAGCGGTGCTTGCCCTGCGGGATCGCGATGCCGCGCTCCAGCAGGAAGCCGCGGGCCTGATTCACCAGCTGCGCGGAGTTGCCCACCAGCCGCGAGCGGTGGCGGTGCAAGGACTGCATCGCTAGCTGCGCCTCGCTCTTGACGGCCACAAACCGCATGGTCGGGCGCCGGCAGGCTTCCGCGCAGGCCTCGGTGTCCTTGGTGTCGTTCGTGTCGCGCTTGACGTACTTGGGAGGCATCAGCCGCACGTCGTGCCCCTGGCCCAGCAGCTGGCGCCCCAGGTGATGGGCGCCGCAGCAGGCCTCCATGCCGATCCGGCACGGATCCATCTTCGCGGTGATCTCCGCGAGCTTGTCCTTCGAGTACCGGCGGCGCGTGAGCACCCGCCCACTCGCGTCCAGGCCTACGAAGTGCCGCGATGTCTTGGCGAGGTCGAGGCCGATCGTGGCCACCTCCTTGAGTACCCTCTTGCGGGATGGTTGTCCGGTCGATGCCATGCTGGTTCTCCTCTTGAATCGTACGCGGCGCCCACTGCAAGCCGCTGGTTCCAGCATTGTCGAACTGGCTGCCACCGCTGAACGGGAGCGAACCATCCCATAAACACGAGCTAGGCATCGCCCTTGCGGCTGGTCACCGACAAGCTGCGAATATGCGGCCGTCCGCTGGGAACTCAGTCTATCGCCTACCCATCGAACCGAGCAGCACCAAAATAACGGGGCCGAGGTGTCCCACCAGAACACCAAGGATTGAAGACGCCAAATGCGCCGTTTCACGCAGGCGCAGTGTTTTCTCGCAGTCCATGCTGCCATTCAAAACTCATAAAGCGCGGCACGGCATGGCCTCGTGGCGATTCATCATCGACTTTGTCGGGAGCAGGCCTTCAAAACCTGGAAGTCGGCGACGTGCGTTGCCTGAGAGAAGGTGCATGCAACGATGGTCGGATCAGGGTCGCCTCTCCGAAAACCACTTGACACCGCCCGACCGCCTGTTGTCACGGGCCACAGCAGCCGTCCAACAGGAAATCATCACGATTCCGGATCACTTCCCTGGCTCGCTCCGTTCGGTTAATCGCGTTAAACAGGGCCGTGAGGTTCAGGTACGCATCCTCCCTGCCGGGGTCCAGCTCGATGGCACGCTCGAAACGATCGATGGCCTCACTCGTCCTTCCGAGAGCCAAGTAGGCACTGCCCAGATAGAGGTGGTGCTCCGCACGATCCGGTTCTCGTGCGATCGCAGCCTCCAGAAAGGCGACGGAATCGGTGAACCTCCGTTCGCCGTAGTGCGCTCTTGCCATTGCCGACATCACCTCCGTGTCCTCGGGAAATTCCTCTTGGACGGCTGTGAGTAGTAACAGCCCTTCCCTCATCGCCGAACCGTATTGATAGCGCTCGCCCATCTCGATCGACGCCAGCCCGAAATTTCGCTCCCGCAGTCCCGCTGGCGGTTCCCCCCACGCGGTCAAACGGCGTGCGACCGGCCCGCCGGACTTCTTTCGGGGATTGCGCAGTATTTCATGATCCGTGAGAGCGGCATGCGCCACGTTGTTGGCACTTAGACGCGGCATATGGCAACGGACGCAGCCGTCGGTCGGCGGGTCGTGGGTCTCGAAAAGCTCGGCACCGTGGCAGCCGATGCATCGGTCGCGATAGTAACGCTTCGGGTCGGTGGCTGGATCATGCGGGTTGTGGCACGTCCCGCACCACATCTCTCCCTCACTCGCCTGGGCGCAAACACTCAGGGCAAGCAGTTCCGCGTGGCTCACGGCCTTCACTTCCGACACTGCAGCCCCTTTCTCTCGTTCCAGGACATACACGGTCCACACGTCCTCCAGTGCCATGCCCGGGCTAAAGTCAGCCACGCTGAGCCCGGGATTAGGCACTCGCACCTCCCCGGCCACATGGCACTGCTCGCACACACTGGCTCTAGCCCGAGGCGGGAGCCTCGCGGGATTCACGATCGTCCCGCGCGAGGGTTCCGCCATGTGCTGGTCCGCTCGACCATGGCAGCGGGCACAGGAAATCGGCTCCACCGTAACAGCCGGATCGTGATAGCGGTTGCGAGTTCCCGCCACCGGTCGAAGACCTCCGGCGTGACACTGCAGGCATTCCAATTCCACCGGCCGGGTAAAGTCCGCACTTGGATCATCGTCGTATCCGGGGGACATCGCCCACCCGCCTCGTGCCGCATAAAAGGAAACAGGGGATTGAAACAGGTATCCCCGAATGTGTGCCAAGTAGCTGCGGCCCGTTCGTCCCGAACCCACGAAGAGAGGGACATCATGCTCGATGGTTCGCGCACTGCGGACCATCCGGTGGCGCATGCCGGTTTCAGACTGGTAGATCACGATCCGGCTCGCCGAGACATCGTGTACAACGCGTCCTTCGGGATGGCCTGTAGGGCGGCCGACGGAGCGAGCCATGCCCGAAGCCGCATATCCTTCTACTTCCTTTGGATGGCAGCTGGCACAAGGGTTTTGGCAAACCGCCGGGAGAGCGACTAGCAGTCCCAACAACACCAGCCGCGTCATGGCCCTACTCTACTCCGGGTCCTTACCGTAAGGACTGTCACGAGGTCCCCTCGAAGAGATCGCATGGGTCGGCGCCTTTGACGCCGCTGTCCCGTGCGCGGCTCGTGGCACTTGTCGGCGATTCCGCCGAGCTTTGCGGGAGCCGTCCGAGATCCGCGGAAGATCCTCTCCCAGATCCACTGTGGCGATGCGTTGCGGGGCTCGACGCACGCACGGAACTATTCGGCGAGCTTCCCTCGCCCGCGCGGGCCGCAGGGGACCCGCGGCCGCACGGCGCGTTTCTCCACTCCGAAGCGGCTTCGGACGAACTCGGCCCCGGGGCAAGGCCTCGCTAAAAGTTCAACTTCAGCCCGAACTGGACTGTCCGAGGACCGTTGCCTTGCCCTCGCACCCTTCCAAAGCTCTGCCGGCTGTTCACGTTACTCGCAGGACTCCTGAACACGACTCGGTTGAACAGATTGAAGAATTCGGCCCGGAACTCGATATTGAAGTTCTCAGAGATAGATGGCAAGAAAGTCCGCTTGGACAGCGTGAAGTTCTCGGTCCAGAACGAGAAGCCGTGCAGATCGGGTTCCACGCGCGACACGTCGCCGAAGGTGTAGGGCGCGGGCTGAGTAAATGCGTCGATGTTGAGGTATAGGTGCCGAGCCGGGTCGAAATCGCCCGGGCCCACCCCCGCGCGGCGGTCCGCACCGGGCACGCGGTCCGGTCGATTGCCGCCTCCGAATATCGGCAATGCCGAGCCGCCGAACATGCGTAGCGGGGGACCGCTCCTATACTGCGTGATCCCGGCAACTTGCCAGCCCTTCAGGATCTTCGCTGCCGCACCGCTGGAACTCTTCCCAAGCGGCAACTCGTAGACCCAAGAGGTGGCGAGGTTGTGCGTCTGGTCAAACGGCGAGATCGATTTCTCCAAGGCTCGGTTGCCCGAATCCAGCGCTTTGACCTCGTGATTTGCCCAGGCGTTCCCTTGGTTGTCGCTGATGCTCTTCGAGAGCGTGTAGCTGACCAGGAAGCTGAGACCACGCGAGAACCTCTTCTGAACCCTCGCCTGCATCGAATGGTAGGTGGAGTTTCCTATCCCGTTCGCGTGGGTGACGAGCCCGGTAAACTGAGGAAACGGTCGCAGAGCCTGGGCAACCGATCCGGAAAAGCCAGCATAGGGGATCCCGATGCCAGCCTCGTGCGCTTGCATGGAGTTGATGTTCGCCCGCAGCGTCGACCCCAGGCTCAGGTACGAGGATGGAACTTGGTTAAGGTTCTCCATGTTCGAGGGCAACCGAGTCCCTTTGTTTCCCACGTAGGCGACATCAGCGAACATTCTGAACGGAAGCTCGCGCTGGATCGTGAGGTTGTAGTTTGTCGTGTACGCTGCGCGACCGCTGGTCGGACTGATATGGTCCGCCGTGCGTCCAACGTTCAGACCCGGCGATAGGTTCGGCAACTTGCCCTCGAACGGCGGGAAGCCTCGATCGAGAATGAATGCGGGTGTGATGCCCTGATCCACTGAGCGCGGCTGGCTGAAATCTGTAAACCCAGCCCGGAACTCGTTTCCACCTAGTTCGATCCCCGCCGAAAGGGCGTTCGACTGGGCGTAGATGAGACCGAAGCCGGAGCGTATCACCGTCTTGTCGTCTAGCCGATACGCCAAGGAGACACGCGGGCTCCATTCCTTGTAGTCCGTGTCGGGCCGACCGTCGTCGCCAAAGACATGCGCCCCGGGAATCCCCCCGGCCGCGGGGTTCGGCAGATCCAGATCGATCACGGACCAAGCGCCGTCCGGCACTCGGATCGGCGTCGGAATCTCGTAACGCAGCCCCACGCTCATCGTGAGCTTCGGAGTGAGTTGAATCTTGTCCTCGAAAAAGACCGCAAAATACGTCGTATAGAAGACGTTGTCAGTGGGGTTGACGCGCCGATAGCCTCTAAACACCTGCCCCAGTAGCATGCTGGCCGCGGCATCACCCCAAGTGGGGAAAGACGGAGAATTCGGCTGGCTGGTCGCAAACTTGTTGAAATGGAATTCGCCGGTTTCCCCTCTCGTCCGCGCTCGCATGAACCGCTGGTTCCAGTACTCGCCTCCAAACTTGAAATAGTGGCGGCCGCGGGTCCACGACAAGGTGTTCGTGAAGATGTGCGCCCGGTCCTCTGTCCGAATGACGTGGTTCGCTGTCCCCATCGAGACATAGGGGGCAATCGTGAATTGCGGGAAGCCGGACCTGTCGGTTGGTATGCCCGGAATCCCAAGCTCCTGGTTCCAGTGGGTCTCCGTGTCGTTGTGGGTCCTGTCTTTGTTCGAGAAGGAATAACCATAAGCGAAATGGTTCAGCATCTTCGGAGTGACCGTCCAATCCCAGCTGCCACGAGTGCCGCCTCCTTCGATCAGAATGGAGCTGGTACTGGGATCCAGTGCATGCCCCTTTCCGAACGTGCTATAGCGCCTTGCATCCAGGCGCGGTTTCCACCACGTCATGCTAAACCTGTGATTCGCCCCGTGGCTGTGGTCTGCCTTGACCGACAGAGAATAGTCAGTCACCGGACTGCTGCTCCGGTCGAGCCAGTTGTCAACAATGCCAGGACGGTCTGGTTGCGGCAGGAGACCTAGCACCTGCGCCGCGATTGGACTGATCCGCGCCGAGGGAATCCGATTGCCAGCAAAAGGATCGCGCATGAAGCCCCCTGCGAGGTCCGCCCGGGTTGAAGCCGGATCAAAGATTGGGATGAGGTCACCGCCGGGGGTTTTCAACTCCGCAAAGTCACCCTGCCGGAATGCCCCTGTAGGAATTGTGCGCAGGGCTGCCCCGGGAGCCCCTGAGCGCAAGATGAAGCCTTGGTAAGAGGTGAAAAAGAAGGTCCTGTTCTTGACAACGGGCCCGCCCAACGTCCCGCCGTACTCGTTCTGGCGGACGATGGGCCGGGTGGGACTGAAAAAGCCGCTCGAGTCGAGCTTGTCGTTCCGCACGAACCAAAACGCGTTGCCATGAAACTGATTCGTTCCCGACTTCAGCGTGTAGTTCGAGATTCCAAAACCTCGCCCTTGGTCGGCCGGGTACATGGTGGTACTGATCTTGAACTCTTCCACCGCCTCGAAGGGAGGGGAGGTCCGCACGGTCAGGCCCGGCGACTCCTGGAGCCCATGGGGCACGCCATCGATGATCGCCTGGCTCGTCTGTTGGGGAGAGCCCAGGAAATGTTTTTCCCAATTGTCGCCGGTGACACCCGGCGTGAGGAATATGAACTGCTCGATCTGCCGGCGACCCGACCCGCCACCCGACGTTGATCCTAGCCCGAGGGGTAAATCCATCACCATCTTCTTCTCCATGACCGTGCTGATTTCCGCGCTGTCGGTCTGTACCAAGGCGGCCGCAGCGGCCTCAACCGTCACCGTCTCGGTCACCTGGCCTAGTTCCATTTGAATGTCCACCGTCGTCGTCGAGGCTGTGGCCACGTTGACCGGTTCGCGAACGAACCGCCGGAATCCCGGTGACTCTACCTCCAGACGGTAGTCGCCAACAGGTACGTTTCCAAGCACGTAAACTCCTGCCTCGGTCGTTTGCGCGGACACTGAAAGATCGGTCGCGAGATTCGTGGCCCGGACTTCAGCCGCGACGATCACCGCCCCGGTTGAGTCGGTAATAAAACCGCGAATTGTTCCCGCCGTCGCCTGGGCGAAGCTCGTGCTCGCTAGCGGAAACAGGAGCGCTGCCACTGCCGCGTAGCGAAACAAGGTCCGATTGGGCTTGGCTTCGTTGCAGGTCATTTCGACACCTCCGTTTCTTGATTCCAAACACATCTGTGTCGCGGCCCTCCGCCGAGCACAACTAGTAGCGGAAAAAGGCCGCTGCCACTCTTCTCGCGTACGTGAAAGTTTGGTCTACAAGATACAAACATGCAACCGTGACCATATCACGCGGCAGCAACTTCCCCGACGCAATTCTCGCCTAGAAGAGCGCTTCGGGCGGCAATCTTGCCACGAACGAAGAGATTTCCTTGATTGGCCTCGCGGCAGACGGCTGTCAGGAGCGTGAGAAGGGGGTCCGTCGCCGCGGCGGTGAGCAAAGAATCTGGTGGAGGAAACCGCTGGCAGGCTATGGGGATTGCATGGACGGGGCAGGCTGTGCGGGTCGAGCGGCGGGCCTGTGGCGCAGCGTGCGGGATGGACAGGGACGGAGGGACGGTCGTGGGGGAGGCCGGCGGCGGGGGCCGGATAGGCGTGACGGCGGGGCCAGCGCCGGGACGAGGGCCGCGAGCGCTGTGGGCGGCGCAGGTTCGCCGGGCGAGCGGCGGACCGGGCTGGTGGGGGGAGCGGCTTGGAAAGGCGAGCGGCGGTCATGATGAGTCCTCTGAGGGCGAGGTGCCGGGCCGGAGGGTGTCGACGACCTGCATGCGCCCGTGGTGGCAGGCAGGGCAGTCGTGCAGCGCCTCGCCGGAGAGCTGCTCGAAGTGGTCTCGGTAGTCGGGAGGCGGCCAGCTGAGATCGGGGCCCCGGGGGGATGCCGAGCAGGCGGCGGAACAGGGCCAGCTGGGCGGCGTCATGGCCGACATGGCGGCCGGGAATCCGGATTGGGAACAGTCACTCGGCGGGGGTCCGGACGCGCCGCCAGTAGTCGCGAAGGATCTCCAGCATGCGGGGCGAGAGCACGGCGTAGGGCCCCTTTCGACCATTGCCCTGCACGACGCGGATGGCCATGCGTCGGCTGTCCATGTCGGCCGGGCACGGGCTGATGGCTTCCGAGATGCGCAGGCCGGCGGCGTAGAAGGCGGCCAGGATGGTGCGGTGCCGGGTGCAGCGGGCGCTGTCTGGGAACTGCCCGACTTCCGGTGGGCCGGGAACGACGTGCAGCTTGCGCGGCCGCTTGGGCGCGGGCAGGACCTCGGGGATGTCCCAGTCCTTGCGCAGGGTGACGCCGTAGAGGAAGCGCAGGGCGGAGACGGCTACGCCGATCGAACTGGGCGAGAGTTGCTTTTTGGGCGGCCAGGAACACCTGTTAGTTGCGGATCTGCTCGGTGCCGAGCCGCTCCGGAGAATTGCCGAAATTGCGGACAACGAGGGAGACCTGCCGGATGTATGTGGACTGGGTACGCAGTGACAGGTTGCGCACGGCCATGGCCTCCGTCATGCGCTGACCAAGTGATGTCGTGGGCGAGCTCCTTTGCGGAATCGAACGGAATGAGCTGCCATGTGCAGCCGCCTAATGGTTCCGTAGCGGGAGCTTCCGGGGAAGCCACCGGACTCAGGGGAGGTGGCCCTTGCAGACGGACCTAGCGACGAAAGCAGGAACGCGCCATCGATCGACCATCGATACCACGTAGCGGTTCAGTCCAAGCACAGATTTGATGAAAGGGAGGTGAAGTAGCACGGCTACGCTCGCATCGGAATCAGATACGTACGATGCGGAATTACGCGCTAGACTCGGGCCAGAATTCGATCTTGCCCCGGGGAACGGCTCAGGAGTAGGTTGATAGCTCATCGCACGGACTCGTATCTTGGACTTGTGCCGTTCGCGAGCGATCAGTAGGGTATCCGATGCTCCGTGTGATCTCGGATCGGAGAGTCGCACTTTGGAGGGCCTAAGGGCCGACATGCATTTCAAGCTTGCACTGCTGCTCATCGCTTGTGCAGTCGCTACGTGTGCGGAGAACAGTCCCATCCGATTCGAATACAGCGCCGTCGATTTCGTGCTGGAAAACGGCCAGACACCGCGTCTGCACGCCCCGGAGACGATGGCTGGCGGAGTCGCGGTATTCGATTACGACAACGACGGCGACCAAGACATTTACTTCGCCAATGGTGCGGAGATGCCGTCGCTGGTCAAGAGAGATCCAAGATTTTGGAACCGGCTCTTCGCGAACGACGGCGAGGCTCACTTCACCGACGCCACCAAATCCTCAGGGCTAGCGGGAAGCGGGTATGCGACCGGAGTCTCCGTTGGCGACTTTGACGATGACGGCGACTACGACCTGTTTGTGGCCGGTGTGCATCAATACACGCTCTTTCGCAACGATGGTGACGGCACCTTTAGTGACGTCACCGAGTCCGCAGGTCTGCGTGCGACCGACCCAGAGCATGGACCGATGTGGGCTGTCGATTCCGCTTGGATCGATTACAACAGGGATTCGAAGCTCGACCTGTTCGTCGTCAACTACCTAGCCTGGGACGCGGAGACCGAGAGCGTCTGCGACGATTATTGCCATCCCAAGATGTACAAGGGAACACCCAACCGCCTCTACCGCAACAACGGTGACGGCACCTTCACGGACGTGTCTGCAGCTGCCGGCTTCGCCCAGCACATTGGCAAGGGCATGGCCGCTGCGATAGCGGACTTCGACCGCGACGGCGATCTCGACATCTTCGTCCCGAACGACAAGATGTTCAATTTCTTGTTCCTGAACAACGGCAGCGGCTCATTCCGTGAGATCGCCTTCGACGCAGCCGTCGCACTACCCGAGGCAGGTATGTACGTCTCCGGCATGGGAAGTGATTTTCGAGACTGGGACAACGACGGATTGCCGGACATCGTCTTCGTCGCGCTCGAACATGAAACCTTTCCGCTGTTTCGGAATACCGGGAACGGTGACTTTGAAGAAGTGACCGGGCCCAGTGGGCTCTCCTCGCTTTCGAAACAGATGGCGGGTTACGCTCCGATCCTGGCTGATTTTGATAACGATGGACGGAAAGACCTGTTCGTCTCCTGCGGGCACGTGCAGTCCACCAAGCAATACGGCGGCGTACAGCGGGTCAACCAGCACAACGCAGTCTTCCGTACTATGGACGACGGTAAATTCAGCGCCCTGGTGGAGGAAGCAGGATTCGCTTCCCAGCCCGCCGCGAGGCACCGGGGTGCGGCCGTGGCAGACTTCGACGCGGACGGAAGACTAGATCTCGTCGTCACCGCGCTCGCGCGGCCAGCCGAGATCTGGCTGAACCGCAGCACCGGGGAACATCACTGGCTCGAGCTACGCCTTTCGATGCCCGGAACAGAGGTTCGCGTTGAATCCGCCGGGTCATCGCAATTCGACCACGTTTCCCCGAGCGTCGGCTACGCCTCGTCTTCGGCCGTTCCGCTGCACTTCGGCCTGGGCAACGAGGCGGTCGTCGAGGAAGTCGAGATCCGCTGGCCCTCTGGCGAGCGCCGCATTCTGACCAACATCAAAGCCAACCAGACCATCACCGTCGAAGAACCCTAGACGGGATTGCAGGCCGACCGCCAAACAACTGGCGGGAGCTTTTCGAGCGCGGTGCGGCGCGGAAGCTTCCTGTATCTTTCGAGCAATGCCTTGGAGGGCCGAGCCGGACCGAGGAAAGGTCAAGGGCCAAGCGGGCCTGACCAGCGGCACCATGCCGCAGGCGGTGTGACGGCGGATGCGGCGGCTCCGCTCCACGCCATGTCCGCTTACTTGAGCCCTGCCGATAAGGAATTGCCGTTACGGGCGGAGTTGAGCCGAGCGCTGTCGGGCGGCTTCCGCCTTTTCATCGAGTCCGAGTTCTCGGTAGGCCTGAAACAACCGGTAGTGGAGCGTGCCGTCCTCATCGGTCGATGCCCCGGCTTCCAAGTGGGTTACGGCCTCCTCGACTTTGCCCACGGCGGCAAGCGCCTTGCCGAGTGCCGCGTGCGCCAGCGCGAGGTCCGGTTGCAATTCCAGTGCTCTGCGTAGCGGCGCAACGGCCTCCCTGTGCAGATTTTGAGCGGCTAGAGCGAGTCCCAGGTTGTAGGACGCTTCCGCATCCGCGGGCGAAATGGCAAGGACTTTGCGATAGGCTTCCATCGCGAGTCGAAAATTTGGTTCACGTAGGCGCGCAGTGGCCAGCGATAGCAGGAGCACTGGATCGCCAGGCTGCCTCTCCAGCGCTAGAACGTACTGTTCGGCGGCCTCGCCGAAGCGATTCTCCGCATACAATGAGTCCGCCAGCAACTGGTGCGAACGCGCCGAATCCGGGCTCTCTTCGATGAGACGGTCGAGCATCGACTTGCCTAGCTGGCGGTACGCCGCCCCTCGCAGGTAGATAGCCTCGGGTCCCTTCACGCCACGCATTCGCGTCAGTTCTTCGTAGAGGCCAACCGCCAGCAAATCCCTCATCCTGTCCAGACCCGTTTGCAAGAGTTCCGAATCTCCGGTGGGAGAGGGCGTTGGCTCCCCTGTGAGAACCCACCTCAGATAAGCCGATCCGAAGTCTCTCCTGTTGAACAGTTGGTGATGCACGCGGACGTCTAGCTGGTCCACAGGGGGCGCAGGTAGCGGCCTGAAGAACTCCGGCCGAACTTGCGCGACAGTCCCGATGTCGGCGGCAGCACCTTCCCAGTCGCCTTCCGCCAATTTGGCGAAAGCGCGTCCGAACAATGCCTCGGGGGCTCGCGAATCGCGTTCCAACGCCTGGTCAAACAGCTCATGGGCGGCCTCCCAGTCGCCTCGTCGCAGCAGAAACATCCCGAGCGCAGATCTGAGCCCGGAATGACCTGGTTCGGCCTCGATCGCCCGACGATAAAAGTCTTCCGCTACCGCCGCAAACCGACTCCTCTCGCCCCTCTCGGCCTGGAACTCTGCATTCGCCAGCAAATAGAACGCCGAATCCTCGAATTCGCCAAGCCGATCAAACTCCTGTTGGCCCCGATGGAGGTGTAGCTTGCCCAGGCCGTACAACGCTTCGGTGTCGTGGGGGTCCGCTTCGAGCAACTTACGGTATTGGAGCGCGGCGGCGTCGTAGCGTTTGAGGCCAATCCACGTAGCGGCCAGGAGGCGGGCGATGCTCGCGTCTTCTGGGTGGGCCTCCGCGGCTGACTCCAACAGCCGAGCCGCCTCTTCGTATCGGGACGACCGGAACAGCATGCGACCAAGCAGGAACTTCGGGGCGGATATGTCAGGACTCAGTTCCAAGGCACTCCGAAACGATGCCTCGGCTCCCCGGAAGTCGCCAAGCGAGAGCCGCGCCAGGCCGAGGTTGCTGTGCAACTCGGCGACGCCCGGCACCTGCTCGATCAGCCTTGCGAACTTGAGTTCGGCATCACGGTACCTGCCAGCGCGCATCGCAGAGACTGCTTCCATCGCAAGTTCCTGCGGCGCCTGTGCATGCCCCGCCCAGCAAAGCGCGAGCAGCAACGCAATCAGCGCTCTACCGGTTCGCATCGAGTTTCTCTATTTCCTGAAAGGCGCATTGCCGGATGACGTCCGGTCCCAGTTGTGCCGCCCGACCGAGAGCGGCCTTGGCGTCGTCTAGGCGTCCAGCCCACGCATGAATCACGCCCAGCCGAAACAGTTGCCTGCCCTCCGGTTCCGGATTCTTTGCCACGGCAGCCTGCAACTCTCTTGTCGCAATGTCCAGGTCGCCTCGCTTGGTAGCGACATGGCCGAGCGTCTCGTGCAGCCGGGATTCCATCTTGGCGCGGAACTCCTGCCAATCGGCAAAGCGTATTGCACGCGGGATCTGTTTCCGTTCCAAGGCCTCGAATGCCCGACTTGCATACTCGCCGGCGGTTGCAAGTCGTCTCTCGGTTCCCTGATCGGCGGCTACTCGGTTCGGGATCGCAGATGCCATGGTGACCATTGTGATCACGTTTTCGGGAAGGTGCTCGAGCTCTCGAACTACAGCTTTCAGAACGCCATCGAGGTTGTCCAGGCGCTCGTACGCCAACATCTGGTATTGATAGACGCTGCCGATCAACTCCGACTCTCTGTAGAGCTGGAAAAACTCGCTCACGAGCGCCTGACACTGGACCGGATCCTGTTCCAAGACGATCATTTGGTAGAGATCGAACTCCTCCTGGGTTTCGGCCTGAGGCATGAGGCCGAGGTTTCGGAACACGCCGAACTGCGCGGCCAGTGGCAGCGCTCCCAGAACAGCCGCCAAGAGAGCCTTTCTAGAAATCGCCATAGGCCGCTCTCAGTTGCTTGAATGTCGCCAGCGCTCGCCCGGCTTCCGCTGTGTTGCCCAATTGGCGATGAATCCGGTCAGCAAGGAAGTGCGCCTCGACAGGGTCGGGGGCAAGTTTGATCGCCTGCTCGACAGCTTGCAGGGCCGCGCTGCACTGTTTCATTCTCCAGAGGACTTGTGCCATCACTTAGCGGCCCTCCGCTTGCTCAGGCTCGCGTTTGACGGCCCTTCTGGCCCACGCGAGCGCAGCCTCCAGATGGGTGTCCTGCATCAGCCGGACCGGTCCGTGAAATGCCTTTGGCAAGTCCATAGCCGCCGCCTCACGGTATGCTGCCATCGCCTCAGGTGTGCGATGCAAGTTTTCCCGGCAATAGCCGCGAAAGTAGTGACTTTCGGCGTGTTTGGGATTGCGCCCCAGAACTTCTTCGAAAAAACCAAGGGCGCTCTGACAATCGTTCCCGACCAACTCCTGGTAGCGGCCTAGGTGGAAGAACGGCTGAGGGTCGTTCGCATCAATGGCAATCGCCTTTTCCATTTGTTGCTTGAAAAGCCGAAACTGATCGACGTCGAAATAGGCCAATCCAAGCGCTTTGTGCAGAGACGCGGTGTTGAGGCCCAATCTTTCTGCCGAACGGAATGCCTGGATCGAACCCACCTTGTCACCGGTCTGCCAACGCGCAAGACCGACCAAATAGTAATCGTTCGCATCGACGGAATCCGCGCTTATCAGGTCGTCAGCCACTCGGAGAGCCGATCCCCAATGTTGTTGGCGGACCAACTGCTCCAGACGGTTCTCACCCACGGCTGTAAGCACGAGAATGAGCAGCGCGACTCCGACTCTTGCCAACGAGGACATGAATGGGATTCCCCCGCAGTGGATCGAGTATTTATAGCCCCTCCACCAGAATACCGCACGCTCCAGATACTCGGACAAGAGGGTACGAGACGTCACTGGCAGCAGCCAAGAATGAGCAAGCAACTACGTTTCCAGTCAAGCCCATCGGCCCCAACTACACAGGAGATCGTTGTCCCAAGCTTCCTATTGCGCCCCGGGATCCCCGTGCCAGTGGCGCATTCGGTCGAAAAGTGCCCGGCTCAGCCGGGCAAGTGAGTCTACTCCGAGAGATTGCCGAAGTACTGCACCCACAGCTCGCAGAGGTGCTTCCGACCGAAGATGAGTGCCTCTTTGGAATGCTTGTGGAATCCGTCGTTTCCCCGCGACGTGCCCAATTGGTGATAGGAAGACGGACTCTTGGGAACGGTCACCTCATTGGCCGCCCCTTGCAACGCAACACCGGGGTCAGTCTATGTCTCTTACCTACATATTTATGGTCGGAACAGCCCGGGGGCGATTTCTCGTCCGGACCCAATTCGGTGATCATCGAGGCACCTGTTCGGGGGTACGATTGAGGGGGAACTCTCCTTTGGGAGTCCTCCACGGCTTGACGACAATTTGCGCGGCCGAACAGCCTTGGGATCTAGACACCACCCGCCATGTCGATGAACGAGCCCGTCACGTAGGAAGCTTCGTCTGACAGGAGCCAAAGAATCGCCGCAGCAACTTCACTGGATTCACCGCCACGTCCGATCGGCAGCGTGTCCTTCAGTCGATCGATCCGACGGGGATCCCCACCAGCCCCATGGATTTCAGTCCGGACAAATCCCGGCCTGACCGCGTTGACACGAATGCCGTCCCGCGCCACCTCCCGTGCGACGCCTATCGTGAAGCTGTCAATCGCACCCTTCGATGCCGCATAGTCTACATACTCATTTGGCGATCCTGTTCGAGAGGCGGCAGATGACACGTTGACAATCGCCCCTCCAAGTCCGCCAAATCGTCGGCTCATTCTCTTGATGGCCTCCCTTGTGCAAAGCATCGTTCCAAGCACGTTCGTCCTGAAGATTTTGGTCCAGCGGAGGCTTTCCATGTTCTCCAGCCGAGTGGCGGGCGCCAAGACACCAGCGCTGTTGACAACTCCCACCAGTGTCCCAGGCTGGATATCTATTGCTTTGAACAGCCTTGCTACGTCTTGCTCTTGCCCGACGTCCGCTTGAACAGCGATGCCAGCTCCCCCCGATTCTCGAATCTCGTTTACTACCGCAGTGGCTGCTTCGACGTTCTGTCGAAAATTGACGCACACAGAGTAGCCGAGCCCCGCCGCCCTGAGGGCGGTTGCCGCACCAATGCCGTGACCGCCCCCCGTAACTAACAAGACTCGGCTTGACTCCGCTTCTGCCATCGATCCTCGCAAAGTTCGTCAGGCGCTACCTTGGCCGACGTACGGCGCAAAGAGGCGCGGACTTCCTGAGGCTCGGAATCTCATTTGGATCGAGTTCCGGTCCCGGTCTGTCGCCAGAGGCCGTAGACGGGAACGACGACGTTCGAACGGCTACGTTCCGCTAAGTGATCGGCAATGGGCGGACAGCAGGTTCCGGAAACGGCCCGGGACCGGCAAACAGGATGTATGCGAACACCTGATTTGCAACAAGGGAACACCGTCAATGCAACTGGCTGGGCTCTGACGGGGTAAATCCCGCAGTTCCGCCATTGAGAAGCGACCACAACATGTGCTAGTACGCAGCGAAGCACCTCGCGCTCCGTCACAACAAGGCCGTTTCCAGCGCGGAGAGCCGTCCGTAGTCCCTGGCGCCCATCGTGCGGACCTCGCCCGGGACCATCCCATGTTCGACACTTGGGATCGCAAGTGCCCGGGTCCAGACTTCACATTCTCACAGGAACCGGCACGCCCATCACATGCATCATGCGGGAAAGGTCTTCCAAGGCCAAGCGCACGATGGCTAGCTGGACGGCTTGGCGCTCCGGATCCTTCTCTTTCAAGATGTGGGTCTGGTGGTAGAAGTTGTTGAAGGCCTGCGCGGCCTGGAACGCGTTCCTCGCGACCTGAGCGGGCTCGCCGGACTCGGTCGCGCGAGCCACTGTCCAGCGGGAGAGCGACATCGCTCGCACCAGCTGCCATAACTGCTCGTCCTCCAGCTGCCGCGCCAGCGCCCGCGACGATGGAACCTCCGCAGAGGCTTGCCCTCCTCCTTGCCCCGCCTCGTGCTTGCGGAGGATGTTGCTCGCTCGCACTGCCGCGTATTGCACGTACGGACCGGTCTCGCCCTCGAACGCCAGCGCCTCCTGAAAATCGAAGGCGATCACGGTATTCCGCGTGAATCGCAGCATGAAGTACCGTAGCGCCCCGACTGCGATCTGCTCAGCGATGGACCGGCACTCGGATTCGTCGAGTGCGGCATGCCGGCTCCGCACTTCTTCTAGAGCCGTGTCAATCAAGAGATCCAGCAGGTCGTCGGCCTTGACGCCCAGGCCCTTCCGCCCGGATACCTCAACGTACGCCTTGGCGCGCTCCTTTTCGTTCAGCTCGATGCCAAGGCCGGCGCAGCAGCGCGGCGACAGAGCGACCATCTCGTACGAGAAATGAATGCTGCGCTCGGCCTGCCGCTGGAATCCGAGCGCCTCTAGGGCTGCGCGAACGACATCCTGCAAGTACGACTGCCGGACGTCGATCACATTGTAGACTTCCGAGCCGCCGCCGAAGTCAGGCGCGTCGGCCGATCCTCCCTCGGCGGTGGTTACCCAGGGAGCCCCCGCGCCGAGCTCGCGCATCGGAACGTACCGGAACTCCTTTCCCTCCAGCAGCCCGAACTTCCACAGCTGGTAGGCGATGTCCTTCCCCACATAGGTCACCGTGCCGTTGGAGCGGACGATCACCTTGGCCCCGTCCGCTTCGCCAGCCGACTCGTCTGACTCCGCCACGCCCCGAGCGCCCTTCGGAGCAGAGGTCCGGAACATCTTGCTCGGCATGACCCAGCAACCGATGTTCTTGCCGGATGTCTCGAAGCGAATCGCACCTCGCGACTTGAGCAGCTCGAACGCAGTCGACCAGAAGCGCAGCTTCAGGATCTCGCTCTCGCGGGGAAGGACATCGTACAGCACCCCGATCCGGCGCATCGTTGCCAGATGGCAGGCCACGATCGCGTCCGCCACGACCGCTCCCAAGGCGGCCAGATCGCCCTCGCCGGACTCGAGCGCCTTCAGGGTGGCGGCGCGCCACGCGAATGCCTTCGGGTCCTTGTCGGCGAAGCGGCGCGATATCTCGGCGTAGAGGTCCCAGCAGCAATAGTCGAAGCGCACGGCGGGATCGCGCACCAAAGCCCGCACTTCCTCAACGCCCATTCCCCGCAGGAACCGGAAGGCGGCGACAACATCGGCGACCTGTACGCCCGTGTTGTCGATGTAGTTCTGTACTTCGACGCGCCGGCCCAGCGCCCGCAACATGCGGACTAGAGTGTCCCCAAGCACCGCGTTGCGGAGATGGCCTATGTGAGCCGCCTTGTTCGGATTGATGTTGGTGTGCTCGATGATCGCCTTCGAAGAATCGTCCTTTCCCGGCTCGATGCCGGAGAAGACGGCCGCAGCGTACGATGCCCGGTCGAAGCGCGCGTTGACGTACCCCGCGCCAGCCGCCTCGAGCGAGCGAATTCCCTTCACGGGGGGGAGCTCGGCGCACAGTTCCGCAGCGATCTGGCGCGGCGCGCGACGGAGGACCTTCGCGAGTCCGAAGCAGACGGGCGTGGCAAGGTCGCCGTGGGACGGCTGCCTCGGCAGCTCCAATACAATGTCCACAGTCGCGCCGTAGCGGTCGGCTATGTGCGCGGAAAAGGCCTCTCGGAGGCGCTTCTCTAGCGTCAGCAGCACGGGAAAAGAACCTCTATCAAGACGGACTGGGGGGACCCTGCGAACCCGATCCGATTTCCGGAGTCTATCACAGGCTCGGGTCACCCGGGCTCAGTCCACTATCCTTTTGAGGATCGACATCGTTGCGCCCTGGAATGACAGGCGGTCCGGCCTGTTGTCTAGACTGCGTTGCCTGCGGCCCGATCGGATTCTTGAACCCATGCCCTACAAACCCATCGAGTCTTATGGAATCATCGGCGACTTGCACTCGGTTGCACTCGTCGGCAACGACGGGTCGATTGACTGGTGCTGCCTCCCGAGCTTCGATTCGCCCAGCGTGTTCGCAGCAATCCTAGACGACAGGAAGGGCGGGTTCTTCAAGATCGCGTTCCAGCATGACAGCTCGTACCGCCAGCTCTACCTTCCGGAGACGAACGTCCTGATCACGCGCTTTCTGAGCGCGCAGGGCGTCGGAGAAGTGATCGACTTCATGCCGATCGTTCCCAAGGGGCATCACAAGCAAGCCGAGATCATGCGGATCGTCAATTCGGTGCGAGGAACCCTCCAGTGCCGTGTGGACTGCCAGCCGGCTTACGACTACGCGCGCGCCGAGCACACGGTGGAAGTGCGCCCGGAGGGCGCGGTCTTCCAGGCGCCGGGCGCCGATTTCGCCTTGCTGAGCCCGGTGCGGCTCGCCCAGCAAGGGGCAGCTGTCCACGGCTCCTTCGTGCTCGCGCCCGGCGAACAGGCTGTTTTCACGTTTCGGCATGGCCAGCCAGGCGAGGGCGGCAAGCTTCTGAGCCGGCCGACCAACGGCAGGGCAGCCCTCTACCGCACCACGAAATTCTGGCGGAAGTGGTTGAACAAGGGCAGGTACGAAGGACGCTGGCGGGAAATGGTCGAGCGCAGCGCGCTGGTCCTCAAGCTCCTCACGTTCGAGCCGACGGGAGCGATCGTGGCGGCACCCACATGCAGTCTGCCGGAGGAGATAGGGGGTGTTCGCAACTGGGACTACCGCTACACCTGGATTCGGGACGCCGCGTTCACGATCTACGCATTCCTGCGCCTCGGCTACAAGGAGGAAGCCGCGGAGTTCATGCATTGGCTCGAGACCCGCGTCCAAGAGAAGGACGCTCCGACCGGCCCGCTCCAGATCGTGTACCGAATCGACGGCAGCCCCGAGATCCCAGAGTTCGAACTGCCCCATCTCGCGGGTTACGAGAATTCCGGGCCGGTCCGCATCGGAAACGCCGCCGCCGAGCAGCTGCAGCTGGACATCTACGGCGAACTGATCGATTCCATCTATCTCTACGACAAGTACGTCACCCAAGTGTCTTACGACCTGTGGATCAAGATCCGGAGAATGCTGAGCTGGGTGGCGCGCCATTGGGAATCTCCCGATGAGGGGATCTGGGAGGTCCGGGCCGGGCGGCGCCAGTTCGTCTACTCGAAGATGCAGTGCTGGGTGGCGCTTGACCGGGGCCTGCGGCTCGCTCTCAAGCGCGGCTTGCCGAACAACCGCGAATGGCTGCGCAGCACTCGGGACCGGATCTACGAGTCGATCATGAAAAGCGGCTGGAACTCCCGACGGCAGTCGTTCGTCCAGTACTACGGCTCTGACGCCCTGGACGCCAGCAACCTGTTGATGCCGCTGGTGCGCTTTGTTTCCGCCACGGACTCGCGGATGCTCTCGACGCTCGACCGCACGATGGAGGAGCTGGTCTCCGACTCGCTGGTCTACCGCTACGAGATCGGCAAAGGGGCGGGAGACGGTCTGTCCGGATCGGAAGGCACGTTCAGCGTCTGCACGTTCTGGCTGGTGGAATCGCTTGCACGGGCCGGCCGCCTTGACGAAGCGCGGCTGATCTTCGAGAAAATGCTCACTTACGCCAACCCGCTGGGGCTATTCGCGGAGCAAATCGGGCCAAGCGGCCAGGCGCTGGGCAACTTCCCTCAGGCGTTTACCCACTTGGGCCTGATCAGTGCCGCATTCTGCCTGGATCGGCTCCTAAAGAACTAGGCGTCGCGCGAGCGGCCTCGACCCGGCGGCGGCCGTTCAGACCGAGCGGTAGCCTTCTCTCAGGTCCGCTTGCCCGGCGCTCTCGGAATCTACCGCCATGGGCGCATCGGCCCCGAGGGCTTCCCCGTCGCGGCGGCTTTCCTTCCATGTATGCACGATGCGGGTGATCACCGTGACGTTGGACAAGACCGCCATCACCCACAGTACGGCCGCCATCCGGTCGAAGAGCGCGCCGATGATAAGCAGCACGATCCGCTCCGGGCGCTCGAGGAATCCAGCCTTGCACGACGGGATCAGGTTTTCCGCCCGGGCCCGGCTGTAGCTGACCAGCACCGAGCCGATCATGACCACCGCGGTGAGCACGATAAAGCTGAACCGGTCGATTCGCGCGTAGTGGACGAGCAGCCCCGTCAGGAGGATCAGATCGGAATAGCGATCCATCACTGAGTCGAGAAAGGCACCGAACCTAGTGACCTTGTTGGCATTGCGGGCAACGGCACCGTCTGTAAGGTCGAATACCGCGGCGCAGAGGATGACCAAGCCCGCGTAAAGGAACTCGCCCCGCGCAAGGATCCAGGCGGCCACGCCATTGACAACCAAGCCGATCAAGGTCAGGACATTGGGATGCACGCCGCTCAGCGTCAGCAACCGGACCAGCCCGCTTAGGACCAGGCCGAAGCCTCTACCGATAGCATTCGTCAACCACATGCGGAGCGCTGTTCCCTACTTCCCCCGCTTGCCGTGGATCGTCACCAGACTCACGACCTCGAATTCCTTTAGACCGCGCGGTGTATGGACTTCCGCCAGATCGCCATCGCGCTTGCCGAGCAGCGCCCGTCCGATCGGAGACGATGTCGAAATCTTGCCGGCCGCGACGTCGGACTCCTCGGAAGTCACCAGTTTGTAGGTGACTTCCTTGTCCAAGTCGACATCGTAAAGCACAACGGTGGATCCCAATCCAACCGAATCCCTCGGGATCTTCGAAAGGTCCACGAGCTTCAGCTTCGCAAGCCGCCCGGACAGGTGAGCCATCCTAGCTGCGAGCAGGCGCTGGCGCTCCTTGGCGGCCGCGTATTCCGCGTTCTCGCTTAGGTCGCCATGTTCCCGGGCTGTCTGAATCAGCTTGGGCAACTCGCCGTGCAGCTCGGTCTCCACCGCCCGGATTTCGTCTTCCAGCTTCTTAATGACCCTTAATTGCATCACGGCCACGAGGCCAAGCCTCCCGCTCCCGGCGGCTGAGAGGCAAATACCTCGGCAGCTGCCCGTGCCGAGGTACAGGCAGCCGCATCTCCTAGGGAACAATTATAGGGCTTGGCCCTTGCAGGCGACTACAGCAAATCGACCGGCGAGCCGTTACGGGCCGATTCGTAGACACTCAAGACGAATCGGAGCGCCGCAAGACCCTCGTCCCCGTCCACGAGCGGCTGGCGGTCCTCAGCGATCGCCTCACCGAAGTCCCGGAACTGCCTCTGGAGATTCTCAATCGATATCGCCATGGGATCCGCTGCGCCGGAGTCGACGCCGGCGGCGAGCGGCGCATCGTCGCCGGGGTCCGCATCGACATCCCATGCCGTGAGCTGGTCGCCAGTGATCACCGCCGTGCCCTTCGATCCGTGAATCTCGATCCGCTCCGGGTAGCCGGGCCAGACCGCTGTCGCCGACTGCAATACGCCCCCGGCGCCGTTCTCGTACACGAGCACAGCATTCACCAGGTCCTCGCTCTCCATTTCGTGAACCGCGGCGATCTGCCAGTGCGCGTACACGCGCCGCACTGACCCCGCTAGGTACTGCATGACATCGGCGGTGTGAATGCCTTGGTTGATCAGGGCCCCGCCGCCCTCGACAGCCCAAGTGCCCTTGCCGGGCGGCTCGTAATAGCTTTGCGGGCGGTGCCACTTCACGTAACCATCGACTTGGAGCAGATGACCGAGCCGTCCCTCGTCAATGGCGCGCTTGAGGAACATGCAGCACTCGTCGAAACGGTGCTGGCTCACCACGCCCAGCTTCACGCCAGCGTCGCGACACTCCGCAATCATCGTGCGGCATTCACCCAGGGTCAATGCCATCGGCTTCTGCAGGAGGACATGCTTTCCGTTGGAAGCGGCGGCGCGGCAGATTTCGACGTGAGAGTCCGGGAACGTGCAGGCATCCACATAGTCGACGTCATCTCTCGCGCATAGGTCGCCAGAGTCGCGAACGAATTCGCAGCCGTACTTCTCGGCGAATTCCTCGCCCTTGCGCTTCCCGCGATTCGAGCAGGCAACGAGCTCGAATCCGATCTCGCGATAGCTCTCTGCGTGCTTATGGGAGATGGCTCCCGTGCCAATCAATCCGACTCGCATGTATTTGCACCCTAGGCGTTTTCCGACGCCAGGCGGCTCAAGCCCCGGCTGCCGATATCGCTGCGATAGTGAGCCCCTTCGAAATCAATGGCTCGCACGGCTCGGTATGCGTTCGAGAGGGCCTCCCCAATGCCCGCTCCGGACGCCGTGACGCCGAGAACCCGTCCGCCCGCCGTTACAGGCGATCCTGCCGCCAGCCTCGTGCCGGCATGAAAGACCTTCGCCCCCTGCTGCGCGGCTTGCCGGAGGCCCCGGATGGGGATGCCCGTCCGGTACTTCGCGGGATATCCGCCGGCCGCCATGACCACGCAAGCCGTCGGCCGCTCGGCGACCCGAACCAAGGAGGGATCCAAGGCCCCTCGCGACGCGCTGGCTAGAAGCTCTGCGAATTCCCCCTCGAGACGGTACAGCAGCGGCTGGGTCTCCGGATCGCCGAGGCGGACGTTGAATTCCAATACGTGCGGACCTTCTTGCGTGATCATCAACCCGCAGTACAAGAATCCCTTGAAGGGCGTCCCGCGACGGCGCATCCCAGCCAGAGAGGGTTCCACGATTCGCTCGATGATCCGATCGCGCATCGCGCTCGACAGGATCGAATCGTCGCAGTAGGCTCCCATGCCGCCGGTGTTCGGACCTGCGTCGCCATCGTAGGCCCGCTTGTGGTCCTGCGTCGCGGGAAGAACGCAATAGGCCTCCCCGTCGCTGAGCACCATGAAGCTCACTTCCTCGCCGTCCAGGAATTGCTCGACGACGATGCGTCGTCCGGCATCTCCGACGACGTTTCCGGCGAGCATCCCGCGAGCGCGGGCTCGCGCCTCGGCTTCCTCCTGAACAATCAGCACTCCCTTGCCAGCCGCCAGGCCATCGGCCTTCAGGGCGACCGGGTATCCGAAGCGGCCGACCGTAGCGTCCACGTCGCGCTCGTCCTCGAGTGTCACGGACCGGGCGGTAGGAATAGCGTTGTCGACGAGGAAGTCCTTCGCAAATACCTTGCTGCCCTCGAGGCGGGCAGCCTCCTGCGACGGGCCGACCACCGGAAGCCCCCGGGATTCGAACTCGTCGGCAACTCCGGCAACCAACGGAGCTTCCGGGCCGACCACCGTGCAGTCCACTTCGAGGAACTCCGCGAGCGATGATAGCTCCTTTGTCTGCAATATTTTACCGGGAACGCACGAGACATCCGCAGCAATGCCCGCGTTACCAGGAACGCAGTAGGCTCCATCGACTGCGGAGTCCTGGGCGACTCGCCATGCCATGGCGTGCTCGCGGCCGCCTCCGCCAATTACCAAGACCTTCATGGGACTCACGGGCGCTGCCGCCAGCCTTGGAGCTGGAGGCAACCGCATAGAATAACAGGAAGGAGGGACTGCGTGGGTACCGGCGGCAGGGCTTCGGAACGCTACGACGTCGTCGTGGTCGGGGCCGGCCATGCGGGTTGCGAGGCAGCCGTCGCCGCTGCTCGGATTGGCGCACGGGTCGCCCTGGTCACCCTGAACCTGGACTTGGTCGCGCAGATGTCGTGCAACCCGGCAGTGGGGGGCATAGCCAAGGGTCACTTGGTCCGGGAGATCGATGCCCTGGGCGGCGTAATGGGCCAAGTCACGGATGACGTCGGCATCCAGTTCCGATTGCTGAACACAAGCCGGGGCCCGGCGGTGTGGTCCCCGCGGGCACAGTGCGACAAGAAACAATACCGCATTCGCATGAAGCAGCTGCTGGAATGCGAGCCGAATCTCGACATCAAGCAGGCCGAGGTCGTCGACCTGGCAGTGCGCCAAGGGCGTGTGGACGGTGTCGAGCTGCTCGATGGGAGGACGCTCGGGGCCGGCGCGGTCATCATCACGACGGGAACGTTTCTCAATGGCTTGGTGCATATCGGCGAGCGGACCTACCCGGCCGGTCGTAGCGGCGAGCCGGCGTCAGTGATGCTGGGAGAGGTTCTCCGGAACCGAGGCTTTCGATGCTGCCGCCTGAAGACTGGCACTCCCCCTCGGCTGGACGGTCGGACAATCGATTGGGACGCTTTCGAGCCGCAGCCCGGCGACCCGGAGCCCACACCGTTCTCTTTCCGCACGGAGTCAATCACCCGGGAGCAGATCCAGTGCCACATCGCATTTACGAACGAGAACACCCATAAGCTTCTGCAAGACAGCTTGCGGCGTTCCCCCTTGTACAGCGGCCAGATCGAGGGCGTTGGCCCCCGCTACTGCCCGTCGATCGAGGACAAAGTGGTGAAGTTCCCCCACCGCGTCCGTCATCAGATATTCCTCGAGCCAGAGGGATTGGACACGAACGAGGTGTACGTGAACGGCATGTCGACAAGCATGCCGATCGACGTGCAGGAGGCGATGGTGGCGTCGGTACCGGGCCTCGACCGCGCCGAGATGATCCGCCCGGGTTACGCCATCGAGTACGACTCGGTGGACGCGACCGAATTGCTTTCCACGCTCGAGACGAAGCGGATTCGAGGGCTGTATCTGGCGGGCCAGATCAATGGCACGACGGGCTACGAAGAAGCAGCCTGTCAAGGGCTCATGGCGGGAATCAACGCAGCGTGCGCCCTCCGGGGCCGGGACCCGGTTGTGCTGGGTCGGACAGACGCGTACATCGGGATCTTGATCGACGACTTGGTGACGAAGGGCACGGACGAGCCGTATCGCATGTTCACGTCGCGCGCGGAATTCCGGTTGCACCTGCGCATCGACAACGCCGACCGGCGGCTCGCGCCCATCGGTCGGCGAGCTGGAACGGTCAACGACGAGGATTGGGCTCGCTACGAAGAGAAATGCCGGAAGCGCGACGCGGTCTTGAAGTTCCTAGGGAGGGAGAAGCCGCCTTTGACCAGCGCGCTCTACGACACGCTGGCTCGTCCGAACGGTGGGAAGGTCAGCTTGAGCCAGTTGCTCCGCAGGCCCCAGGTGCGCATGGAAACGCTGCGACCGGCGATTCCCGAAGGCTTGGGCTCGGGACTGCGGAAGGCCGACTGGAAGGCGATCGAGACCGAGCTCAAGTACGTAGGCTACCTGGAGCAGCAGCGACGCCAGATCGAACGTCTCAAGAGAGCGGAGGCGCGGGGCATTCCCAAGCGCTTCGAGTACCGCGGTCTCCCGGGCCTTTCGAACGAGGTCGTCGAGAAGATGGAGCGCGTTCGACCGCGCACTCTAGGGCAGGCGAGTCGGATACCGGGGATCACGCCCGCCGCACTGTCGATCCTGGACATGCATTTGGGCGCGTGAAGTTCGAATCGGCGCTTCGCGCGGTACTTGAAGAGCTAGGCGTCGAGGCGTCAGGGGGCCAGTTCGATCGTCTGTGCGAGCATCAGCGCCTGCTTGAGTTTTGGAATCGGCGCATGAATCTTACCGCGATACACGAACAAAAAGCGATTATTAGACGGCATTACGGAGAATCACTTTTTCTGCACAGGGAGTTGCCGGCAACTGAGACGCTGGTGGATGTCGGGTCCGGTCCCGGCTTTCCAGGCATTCCCGTCGCTGTGCTCCGTCCCCGGGCGTCGGTGACCTTGGTTGAGGCGAATCGCAAGAAGGCGGCTTTCTTGCGGGAGGCGACTCGGGGGTGGCCCAACGTTCGCGTCGAGGATTGTCGCATTGCGGATTGGAGCGGAACCGCGGATTGGGCGCTACTCCGGGCTGTCTCGCCCGTGTCAGTGATTCCCGACCTCGCCGGCAGGGTGGCAAACGTCGCGATACTCGGGACCGAAAGGCCGGACGAAGGGCCGTTCGGCCGCTGGAAAGGCTTCCAGCTGCCTTGGGGGAAGAGACGGCGCTTGTGGATTGGCGCGGCTCGCTAGCTGAGAGTTCGCTATGTCTCTCCCGAAAATTGCAGGGCCGGGCTTCAATTGTTTCACGTGAAACATTCCTAGCGGGACACTCCAGACCGCGACACTGAAATGCTTCCTTGCCTTTCGCTGGACTTGGCGGCGTATGGTTCATGCACGCGAGCCTGTCGGAGTCCGTTGAGGAATCGTCCGATCTCCCTTGCAGGAAGCGATCGCACGCCGCTATCACGCAAGGGCGCCGCCCTGTCGAATCGCCCATTAGCTCGTCTCATCAGCTCCCGGTCTGGGCTCGACCGTCGCGGGAGACTTGAGAAACGGACAAGACCGATTCTACCGTCGCCGGCGTTCTCGGACAGAGCAATGAGAATGGAAATCTTGCCGGCCCGCGAAACGGCCTGTAGAGCGCCGCCTCGTTCTTATCGCCCGCAAGTGACTTTGGTTCGCAAGCAAATTCTCTTTCGCTCGTCCAGCTTCACGAGTGGGCCGCTAGGATCGATTCCATCACGGAAGCGCCGATCCACGCTGGAGCGGAAGCATCCCACTGTATTCGGATGTGTGGTTTCCCCGTTGCTGTGATGCGCTGCTCAAATTCCGCAATTCAGATCACGCCAACGATTGTTTCGCTGCAGCCGACGCAAGGGCGCAGCCGGATAGGCTCTCCAATCCACCCGCAAATCGGATTCTGACACGCTTTGAGTCCACGCCCGATGAAGAGAGTAGCCACCGCGGTTGTAGAGGCATCTTGCATCGGCGCCGACTGGCATGCTGGACACCTAGGATTGCCAGGTCGCGCTCTCTCAGCTTCTCGTTGGCTGCCCCTGCCAGCAGAAGCCCAATCCTAAGAACAACTCAGAACTCCGGCGAATGCAAGGCGTGAACAGTCGAGAACGGCCCAGCCGCGACCGAATTCGTCACCGATTCTCTGAATTGCGGAGTACTTGCCCCGTCTTCATGCAGCTCGAATCACATCACGCCCAGTCTGCTGGCCTGCGCGAACCGCGAAGCAAGGCGACCGGCGAATCTACGGGCGGATTGGAGCCGGGAACCAGCCGATCGCGTATAAGTCCTTTCCTAGTCGGGGTCAATTCGTGTCGTCTGCCGGCCAAACCTCGGGAATGCGCTAGAAAGCAATAGACTGTGGCCACACACTCGTCGCCCCGAACACCTAGGCTCGGCGCCGAGCCCTGTCGGTTCCGAGCACCCCGTCGTCCGCTCCTTCCAACCTTATCGCAACCGCTGGAACCTAGGCTGAACTCGCCGGCTCCAGCAAATGCGAACTGTTTGCCCCTGTTTCACGTGAAACAATGCTTCAGCTTGGCAATCCGCATTTGCTACGCTAGCTCCGAGGCGCAGTGTGGCCACTTGGATCGCAATTGCCAACCAAAAAGGCGGCGTCGCCAAGACGACCACCGCAATCAACCTTTCTGCTGCCCTGGCAGCCGCCGATTGCCGCGTCCTCCTCATCGATTGCGATCCTCAGTCCAATGCCACGAGCGGAGTCGGAATCCTGCCTAACGGCGGTCGTCCAAGCCTCTACGATGTCCTGATTGGCAAGATGCGGGTCACTGACGCAATTCTCTCCACCGAATTCAGTGGATTGAGCGTCCTGCCTTCAAGTCGCGACTTGGCGGGTGCCAACGTGGAGCTTGCCGATGAGTCGGATCACGCATTTCGATTACGGATCACGCGAGACCATATACAGGATGAGTATGATTTCATTATCCTCGATTGCCCGCCCGCGCTGGACCTGCTTACGCTCAATGCCCTGGTTGCCGCGGATTCCGTCCTAGTCCCCATGCATTGCGAATACTTCGCTCTGGAGGGAATCTCCTCGCTCTTGCAGACCATGGAATCCGTCCGCGCCGAACTCAATCCCGGGCTAAGGGTGGAAGGCGTGTTGCTCACCATGTACGACGCCCGGCTCTCTCTTGCCCGACAAGTGGCTGATGATCTCAGGGCGCATTTCAGCACTCTCGTTCTAGAGACTGTGATCCCACGCAATGTGAAGCTGGCCGAAGCGCCTAGCCACGGCAAGCCGATTCTGGAATACGACATTCGTTCGAAAGGGGCGCGAAGCTACCTACGGCTAGGGCGAGAGATTCTTGATCGAGCCCGTCGCGACCGCGCCGCAACCGCAACCAACGCAGAGCATCGCGATGCCTAAGACATCCACTAAACCATACAAAAGAAAGGCCTTAGGCAAGGGCCTCGGCGCGATCCTGCCAACGCGTGCGACGGATGGCCAGACCCTCCTCCAGATTCCGGTCGAGAGAATTGACCCGAATCCCGTCCAGCCGAGGTCGAGCTTCGATCAAGATTCCTTGCGCGGACTCGCAGCCTCCATCAAGGCCGACGGTGTGTTGCAACCCATCTTGGTAAGACCAGCGGGCGACCGCTACACCCTCGTTGTAGGCGAGAGGCGAGTCCAAGCCTGCCGTCTAGCCGAGTTGAGGACTGTCCCCGCAATCGTCCGCAAGATCGATCCGGACAAACTGCTTGAAGTTACGCTGGTGGAGAACATCCAGCGAGAGGATCTCAACCCGATCGAAATCGCTGCCGCGCTGGAGCGAATGCTCGTAGAGCTCAATCTCATCCACGAAGAACTAGCCGCTCGCACCGGCATGAGCCGAACTTCGATCACCAACCACCTCCGCCTACTCAGGCTTCCCCCGGCGGTGAAGCAGCTGGTTCGCGACAAGAAACTCCAAATGGGGCACGCGAGAGCACTGCTGCCTCTTGACAACCCAACGGACCAAGAGGCGCTCGCCGGGCGCGCCGCAACCCGGGGACTCTCCGTCCGAGAAGTGGAACGGATGGTGCGCAGCCTCCTCGAGCCCAAGAAGAAACGTCCCAAGGCGGAACTCGACCCCAACATTGCCCACGCCATCGATAAGCTGGAACGCGTTCTTCAAGCGCCCGTCCGCCTAAAGCAGCGCGGTCAAAAAGGCCTCCTGGAGATCGCCTTCTCGTCTCAGGAACAACTCGCTGCGATCTATGACCGCATTGTAGGCGAATCGACCTGAGACATCTATAAGTCCTTTATTATCAATTGCATACAAGATCCAATCGACTCTGCGCCCGCAATCTTTCCAGTAAGCCGTCCGCCCTTGCCCTCGCCAGATGCACGATCCGCTCCTGCTGCGAGATCCTGCAAAGAATCGGCACAAGCAGTCCCACTGCCACTACCCGCTCACGCCCATACGCCTGCTCCAAGTGCACGAGCGCCTGGTTGACTCCCAGCCGGTCGAACCGGTAGGCGCGCTCCAGCGCCCGCAAATGCTGCTGCGTCTCGGCCAGCTTGACGAACCACGACGCGATCTCTCGCGCCTGCCGCACCTCCGAGTAATCGAAGACCGCCTGGCCACGGACCTCGCCTCCGGACTCGTACCGCAGCACCTTGCGTCCAGTGGAGGCCACTTTGCGGCTGCTCGCCAGAGGCTTTGCAAAATAGTTCAGCCCCGCGGCTTGCTTGAATAACGGGTCGACCTCGCCCGCGCCGATCGCCAGTTCGACCGAATCCTCTCCCGATTCAACGTATACGGCACTGCCGTCCGCCATCACCCTGACCTCGAAGCGCTCCGGCACCGCTCCGGGGAAATGCCGCTCGAAATAGATTGCGTCCTGCCCCGCGACTACCAAGGCAGCCCATAACGCAAGGGCGAGTGTTCTCCTCAACACCGGCTCAGCCCCCTCTCCTGCCCGCGTCCCGTAGGTTGGCGTGGCAGTAAGCCACCGCGAGAGCGTCAGAGATGTCAAGAGGTTTCAATTCCCCTTGCACGCCGAGCAGGACTTTTACCATCCGCCGGACCTGACCCTTGTCCGCGTTTCCGAACCCCACAACGCTGCTCTTGACTTGCGCTGGAGTGTAGCTCGCGACCGGCAGGCCGGCTCGCGCTGCGCTCAGCATCGCCGCGCCGCGTACGTGGGCCAGCACAAACGCACTCCGCGGGTTCTTCCGAGTGAAGACATCCTCAATGGCCGCTTCATCCGGATGGAAACGCTTCAGCACTTCGTCCAGGCCGTCAGCCACCAGACACAGGCGTTCAGCCAATTCCTTGTTCGCCGGTATCCGGATCGCTCCGAACCCAACCGAGCGACGGGACCTCCCCTCAGCCTCGATCACACCGTATCCGGTGACCCTAGAACCGCAGTCAATGCCGAGGATCCGCACCGAGGCCTCGGGCTCAGGCGGAGAGCGCCTCGAGTTCCTTCTCGTCGATGTCGAAATTCGCGAAGACATTCTGGACGTCGTCCTGGTCTTCCAGCTTCTCGATCATTCGAATCACGCTCCCGGCCTGCTTGCCCGCGACCTTGACCGTGTTTTCCGGGATTCGAGAGACCTCCGCCGAGAGCGGCTCGATACCCGCTCCTTTGATTGCCCCTACGACGTCGTCGTGTGCCGAGGGAGGAGAATAGACTGCCCAGTGGTCGCCATCTTCGCGGAGGTCGTCCGCACCCGACATCAAGACAAGGTCCATCAGCTCCTCCTCGTCAGTCGCCGCCTTCGGGACCACAACCAGGCTCTGATTGCGAAACATCCACGATACGCAGCCATTCTCGCCCAGATTTCCGCCGTTCTTCGCAAAAATGTGCCGCAGCTCGGCGACCGTGCGGTTGCGATTGTCGGTCACGGTCTCGACCAGCACGGCTACCCCTGCAGGCGCGTAGCCCTCGAAGGTGATTTCCGAATAAGTCTCTCCCTCGAGCTGGCCGCTCCCGCGCAGGATCGCACGCTTGATGTTCTCGGCCGGCATCGACTGAGCCTTGGCAGCTGCCACTGCCGTGCGCAGGCGAGGATTGGCGTCCTGCTCGGCGCCGGCTTCCCTGGCAGCAACCTGTATTTCACGAATCAGCCGGGTGAAGATCTTGCCGCGCTTCGCATCGGTAGCGGCCTTCTTGTGCTTGATGGTCGCCCATTTCGAGTGGCCTGACATGCGATTTGCCGTGCGAGGCGACGCCCTGAGGGGTGCCACCGAATCTCTCAGGAAGTCTGCCTATGAGAATACCAGATGGTTTTCGGACCCGTGCTAGGTGGACGCCCGCGCGGGCACGTGCCGCGGCCGACCAGAGGCGTCTCGTCCGCCCCGTGACGCTCCGCGCGCGGGCCGGCGCATTGCGCATGCACCACCCGTCCGTTAATGAGTCGTACGTGCGGTGATCGCAAGCACGTCCTTTGCTTGGCCGGAATGCCATGCCCCCTCTGTCCCAACCGAAACGCCGGTCGGGAGATCTTAGCGACTTCCCGCTCGATAGAATGGATTCTTGGCTTTCCCAGTACACCGCCCGCGAAGGTTGCGCGGCTCACGTGAGCTGCGCTCCCTCGTGCGCGAAACGCAGCTTTCGCCAAACGACTTCATCTATCCGGTGTTCGTGTGCGCGGGCGCAGGCGTGCGGATCCCGATCGATTCGATGCCGGGCGTCTGCAATCTCTCGATCGACCGCTTGGTCGACGAGTGCCGCGAAGTGGCCAGCCTAGGCATTCCTGGAGTGATCCTGTTCGGCATTCCGCCGGCCAAGGACGCCATAGGAAGCGGCGGCTACGACGACAAAGGCATAGTCCAAGAAGCGACCCGCTCTCTGAAACGAGAGCTGCCGAACTTGCTCGTCATCGCGGACACTTGCCTCTGCGAGTACACGGATCACGGGCACTGCGGCATCGTCGAGGATGGCCGCGTCCATAACGACAAGACCCTCGAGCTGTTGCAAAAGGCGGCGGTTTCCCAGGCACGAGCTGGGGCGGATATCATCGCCCCGTCGGACATGATGGACGGCCGTGTCGGTGCCATTCGCTCCGCTCTCGACGACGCGCAGCTGGAGCAGGTGCCGATACTCTCCTACGCTGCAAAGTACGCGTCGTCGTTCTACGGGCCGTTTCGCGATGCCGCGCAGTCGACCCCGCAATTCGGGGATCGCCGCAGCTACCAAATGGATCCGGCCAATCACCGCGAGGCGATGCGCGAGATCCGCGCCGACCTCGACGAAGGTGCCGACATGGTCATGGTGAAGCCGGCCATGCCGTACCTAGACGTTCTGTGGCACGCGAAGCGCGAATTCGGAGTGCCAACAGCGGCCTACCAAGTGAGCGGCGAATTCGCGATGCTCCAAGCTGCGATCCGAAACGGATGGCTCGACCGCGACCGCGCCATGATCGAGAGCCTGCTCTGCATCAAGCGTGCCGGCGCAGATTTCATCCTGACCTATTTCGCCAAACAGGCAGCTCGATTCCTTGGCTAGAAAAAGTATGGTCGCGTTGCGAGCAGGAATACTGGTGCTGCTTGCCAGCACGGGATGCAGCGTCTTCGCCCAAGTTGCAGCGAGCGCGCCCAGCCTTGCCCAGCGGATCGACGAAATTCTTGGACGCCCGGCGGCCCAGAGGAGCCATTGGGGCGTGCTCGTGCGCGATCTCGAAACAGGCGCTACGCTCTACGAGCGCAACGCCGACAAGCTGTTCGTACCGGCTTCGACTGTCAAGTTGTTCTCGACCGCTCTGGCCTTGAACCGCCTCGGCGCGGACTACACGTTCACAACGCTGGTGGTGACGGACGGGGCGGTTGACGAGGAAGGCTCTCTGCAGGGCGACCTGCGACTTGTCGGCGGCGGGGACCCCAACTTCTCGGCGCGGGTGATGCCGTACAGGAATAAGGAAGAATTCGGACCGGATCCGCTGGCGCCGGTGCGGCGCTTGGCCCGAAGCATCCGGGACGCCGGAGTTCAAAGGATCTCCGGGAATCTGATCGGCGACGATTCCCGGTACGTCTGGCAACCGTACCCGGTCGGCTGGTCCCACGCAGACACGCTCCAGGCATACGGCAGCGCGGTAAGCGCACTTGTGTTCAATGACAACGTTGTCGAGGTGCAGGCTAGACCGGGAGTTGTCGGCGGCCCGGCGCGCCTCCGAATCCGTCCTTCGCTGCCGGTCTTCGATCTTTCGAACCGCACGACGACAACCTCGGGCAGATATGTCGTCCGACGTCTAGCCGCCCGGCGCGGGGAAAGCCCGGGGGAGCTCGTACTCGCCGGTCAAATCCCGTCTCGGTCAAGAGGGAGGACCTTCCAGTTCGCGGGCGACGATCCGGCGCTCTACGCCGCGCTTGCACTGCGCCAAGCGCTGAACGACGTCGGGGTCAAGGTCGACGGCGAGGCAGAAGCGCATCACCTACTGCCTGACCGACTGCCAAGCTTGCGATCGCGCACGAAGCGTAGCCTCCGAGTCACCGGGCAGCGACTCGCTGAGGCGAATTCGGTCCAGCTCGGGGAAGTCATACGAGTCGTGAACAAGGTCAGCCAGAACCTCCACGCCGAAATGCTTCTTCGGGAAGTCGCCCTGCAGGAATCGGGAATAGGCAGCCAAGAGGCGGCCGTGACGAGTTTGCGGCGGTTCCTGGCCGAGATCGGCCTCCAGACAGGCGAGTTCTACTTGCGCGACGGCTCCGGCCTGTCACGACACAACCTCGTGGCCCCGACCGCCACTGTCCGCGTTCTGGAATTCATGTGGAATTCCTTGGATCGCGAGACCTATCTCGATAGCCTTCCGGTCGCCGGTTTCGACGGCACGCTCGACTGGCGGTTCAAGCGGACGATCGCTCGCGGGCGGATCCTAGCCAAGACGGGCTCGATGTCCAGCGTGCTCGCGCTTTCCGGATACGCCGAGGCGTATCCCGGAAAGACGTACGCCTTCTCCATCTACGCCAACAACTTCGGAATGTCCTCTTCGTCAACTAGGCACTTGGCAGACTCGGTCGCGGCAGCGCTTGTCGTACCCGGCCCAGAGTGAGCGGCGGTCCTCCGCCAACGCCTCCGAGAGCTCGCTTTGACCGGCACCGCTCCGACTCGAATGGACTCCGGCGCGCTAAGGCTGGGCATGCGCGACCGGAGGCCTTTCGTCAGAGCGAATGACGCTGGCCCGCGCTGAGCCGATCAGTAGCCCGAAAACCGCCGCAACCGGTTCGCGGTCTCCGTTGCCGTTGGAACGGACCCTGCACTGATAGCTTTCGCGACCGCGTCCACAGCCGACTCGCTATCATGGGGCCCGGGGGTTTGTGCCAACTTTGCTCTCCAGGGGCCCGAGCCCGCGAAGCCTACTGGGCATTGAGCATCTGCAGCGCCCAGAGATCGAGCGCCTACTCGAGCGGGGAACCCACTACAAGTCGGTCCCGCCGTTCATGAAGCTGGACACCCTGCGCGGGCGTTCCATCGTCAATCTCTTCTTCGAACCCTCGACGCGCACGCGCACAAGCTTCGAAATAGCCGCCAAGCGACTAGGGGCAGACACGATCGACATCCAAGCGCTTGGCTCTAGCCTTTCCAAGGGAGAGTCGCTCGTCGACACGTTGAATACGCTGGCGGCGATGAACCCGGACATCATCGTGATGCGGCACTCCGCTTCCGGGGCACCGCACTTCCTATCGCGTTACCTCTCGACGCCGATGATCAACGCAGGCGACGGACGCCACGAGCATCCGACCCAAGCGCTTCTCGACGCTTTGACCATCCTCGAGGTCAAGGGCACCCTGGAAGGCCTGCGCGTGGCCATCATCGGCGACATCTCGCACTCCAGGGTGGCCCGGTCCAACATCCATCTGCTGGGCAGCTTCGGCGCGGACATCGTCCTGTGCGGGCCGGCAACGACGGTTTCCGAGAACATGACGCGCCTCGCGCCGGGCGTGAGCTTGACCTACGACATGCGGGAAGCGGTCCGTGACGCGGATGTTGTCATGATGCTGCGGGTGCAGCTGGAGCGTCAGAACGTAGAGGTTTTTCCCAAGAACGAATACTTCCGGTATTTCGGGCTGACATTGGAGCACGTCCAGCTTGCCAAGCAGGAAGCGATCGTCCTGCACCCCGGCCCGATCAACCGCGGACGAGAGATCACAAGCGAGGTCGCCGACTCGCAACGCTCAATGATCCTGAGCCAAGTGGAGAACGGGGTGGCCATCCGGATGGCTGTATTGGAGTGGGTGTGCTCGGAGCAGGACGGGAGGAAGCGATGCGCCTCTTGATCCGGAACGGACGAGCGGTCGATCCGGCCAGCGGCCTGGACGCGAAGCGCGACGTGCTGATCGACAGGGATCGGATCGTCGCGATCGAGCCTCGCATCGAATGCCCCGACGCCGAGGTGCTGGACGCCAGCGGATTGGTTGTCGCGCCGGGGTTTGTCGACATTCACGTGCATTTGCGCGAACCGGGCATCGAGCATGCCGAGACGATCGAGAGCGGGACGCGCGCTGCAGCGGCCGGAGGATTCACGGCCGTCTGCTGCATGCCGAACACGTTGCCAGTGAACGACTCGGCTCAGGTCACTAGCTTCATTGTCGAGCGGGCGCGGCGCACGGCAACAGTCCATGTGCATCCGATCGGAGCGATCTCGAAGGGAAGCAAGGGAGAGAGACTCGCGGACATCGGAGCGATGCGCTCGGAGGGTGCCGTCGCGATCAGCGACGACGGCATCCCCGTGATGGACTCCGGCCTCATGCGGCGGGCTATGAAGTACGCCGCGTCGTTCGGAATCACGGTGATCGACCACTGCGAGGACCTGAGCCTGAGCGCCGGCGGAGACATTCACGAGGGCCTCCAGAGCATGCGTCTGGGACTCGGCGGCATCCCGGGGTGCTCGGAGGACGTCATGGTGGCAAGGGACATCATCCTTGCCGCGGACACGGGATCAAGGGTCCACATAGCCCATATCTCCACCGCGAACTCCATCGCCATGGTGCGGCACGCGAAGAGAATGGGCATCCCCGTCACTTCGGAGGTGACCCCGCACCACTTTGCGCTGGCCGACGAAAAGATCCCGGGATACGACTCGAACTTCAAGATGAAGCCTCCGCTACGGACACAACGGGACATCGACGCCGCCATCGAGGGCTTGGCGGACGGCACCATCGACTGCATCGCCACGGACCACGCGCCCCACACGGGACACATCAAGATGCAGGAGTTCGAGCGCTGCCCGTTCGGCATCACCGGGCTCGAGACGGCGCTCGCACTGTCGCTGAAGACCCTCTACCACGCCGGAACAGCCGACTTGAAGCACTTGGTGGGGCTATTCACCAGCGCCGCGTGCGAGTGCCTAGGCCTGGACCGGGGCCGGCTCCGCGCGGGGGGACCGGCGGACATAACGGTGTTCTCGACCGAGCGCGAATGGGTGTACGACGTGCATTCGACGCTCTCGAAGAGCAAGAACTCGCCATTCGGCGGGGAATCTTTCCGCGGAGGGCCGGCAGCCACTATCGTGTCCGGAAAGGTCGTCTGGACAGCCGGCGGCGGAATCGCAACCCGCCCACCTTCGGCCCCGGCCAATAAGATGCCGTCATTCCAGCCCACAACTCGAATCCAGCCGCGATAACAACCCACTCGGCAGCGAAGACGCTCAGGGCATGGCAGCGTATGTCGCGTGCAGAGCATTGAGATCTAGGCTTGCGGCATCACCCCGGTGCAGGACCAGCCTGTAGCGCAGCCTGACCTCCTCTCCCATAGGAACCGCGACCGGCACTGCGCCCGGCCAAACGGGGTTCTGCATGCTGGGCGTAGCCGGACCACGGAGGATCCACCGCTGCGGGTAGCCTGTCGCTACGGGATGCACAAGAACCGCGACGCCGCTGCTATGCCCATGGCCGCCAAAGTCGGCGGAAAAGTCCACCCAGTCCCCGACCTGCATAGCGAGACGTTGGGGCATCAGAGGGCCGTCGGCCGCTGTGAATTGCAAATCCTCGAGCATCTTGACGCGAACAGCGAATCCGCCGTAGCCCTTGGCGTCCTCGGAACCGCCCAAACGCACTCCCTCTTGCATCGGTGCCAAGCGGATGTCGAAATCGATAGAGCGGGATTCGGCCGCCGCGGGCTGGACAACCACCTCCGCCGTTTCCTCGAGGATCGGCTCGTCACCGTCTAGGAAGTCAGGGGAGAACCATCGGTGGGTCACCCGCAAGCCGTTGCCTGCGGGCAATATGCCCGCTGATTGAACGCGCCACGAGAATTGCCGGGCGAGCCACGGATCGCCGGCGCGTACGTTTCCTATCAGCACTTGGTGCCAAGTCCAGTACACGCCCCGGTGATGACGATGGTCTGCAGGAAAGTCCTCAGTGAGCTCCTCGCCGTCCAAGCCGTAAAGCGGATGAATGTAGTTGGACCGCTCGTAGTTGCCTTCCATCGACTTCGGTTCCAATCGGTAGAACAGCACCGGGCTACCCGCCTCGCGCACCATGTATCCACCCTCTAGCTCGTCGATCCGCAAGGACGGAACCGGCGGTGGTGCGGGCTGAGAGGAGCAACCCGCGAGCAGGATTAGGAAAGGTAGAACCAAATGCACAAGAACGCCCGCAAACGCGCATCGAATTATAGCGGCTCGCTCAATTGACGCGACGCGAGCAAGACCGGGTGACAGGGGAAGCCCGCAACCTGCACACAGCCGCCCGCGCGAATCACAGGCAGCACGACAGGGCCGCGAGCGGGTGCCGGCGCTTGTTCCCAGTTCCCGACCTGTAATCGAGGGCAGGGCAGGCGCATCCGGCGACCCCGAGGACTGTCTTTCCATCACGGCTCGCGCCCGGGGCGGAAGGAGAATGTTCCCGCTCTTTGATAGGCTGAGCAGTCACTCATGTTGACTATCGGAGACACCGCACCAGAATTCGCGGCCGCGACGGACGGTGGAGGTTCGATCAGGCTCTCGGACCTGCGCGGGACGAAAGTCATTTTGTACTTCTATCCGAAGGACCGCACCCCGGGGTGCACTATCGAGGCCTGCGCGTTCCGCGATGCAGGCGAGGAATTCAAGGCTAGGAACGCTGTCATCCTCGGTGTCAGCGCGGATAGCGTCAGGTCCCACGACCGGTTCAAGTCCAAGCACAGGTTGTCTTTTCCTCTGATCAGTGACCCGGACCACTCTATTGCGGAAGCGTACGGTGCTTGGCGCGAGAAGAAAATGTTTGGAAGGACGTACATGGGCATTGTCCGGTCCACATTCGTGATCGACGAAGAGGGCAGGATCAAGGCCGCTTTCGACAAGGTCAAGGTCCGAGGACATATCCGCCAAGTCCTGGCGGCCCTGTGAACCAAAGCACCGAGACACGGCTGCGAGCAGCTTACGCCGACGCCGTTGTGGGGCGCAGGCCTCGGTCCCGGCAATCGACATCATCCGTGAGACGGAAGGCTAGCCCGAGCTGCACGGGAGTCCCGTGTTGCTGGGAACGCGGACCTCATGGCTGCCGGGCTCCCGCCTTTTGAGCCCCCTCGCGCGAATTCGAGCAGGGAGGCTGATGCTGGAAGATATCCAACGCCTCGCTCGCGACGGTTCGGGCTGCGCGTTCGAGACCACCCTGTCCGGGCTGGGCTGCGCCAAGATGATCCGGGGCTGGCGCACCGATGGTTATTCCGTCAAGCTCGTATTGCTTTCCCTTGCGACGCAGGAAGACGCGATCGTGCGGGTAGATTCTTGAGTGCGGCACGGTGGCCATCGAGTCCCCGAGTCGGTCATTAGGCGACGCTTCCAGGCGGGCTGTAGGAACTTTCCCGAGGTCTGCCGAGACCTCGTTGAACACTGGCAGCCATTCGATGACACAGGCGGTGCACCCGTCTTTGTGGAGGAAGGCGGGTATGGCCGACGAACGCCAAGGAGCATGAAAGCCCAGCGTCCTTGCTGGAAGGCCCCGACGTGCATGCCGTCCCGCAAGCCCTCGTACGGGCTGCAACGCAGGCCCTTGAAACTGGCCGCCAAGGCGGGATCAAAGTCGTGGTGCGTCGCAATGGCAAGACCATGGAGGTCGATCCGCGTCCCGAGATGTACGAGCGAATACTGCAGCGACGCGCTGCCAATCACGGAATCGCGTCGACAGAACGGGGCCAATCAGCAGAAGCTGGTTGATGCCTAGCGGCTCGCTCCGGGCCACGAAGCGATCAGGGCGCATCAGCGGCGATTTCCGGCTCGTTCCCCGTGCCGTCCGATCAAGCCGCCGACGGTCTTTCCGGGGTGCCTGTCGGCGAGGGCCCCGGGCGGGAGCACCATAGGCATCCCCCGCGGCATCCGCCAGGCGCTGGCCACTCATCCCGCATCCCGCGAATCCCGGGGCGGGGCAGACCCGGCCTTTCCGCTGCGGGGCGACGGAAGCAGTGCATGCGCGCTTCCGGCGATTTGCCCGAGGCAGACCGGACGAAAACGCCCAGACCGCGTTGCCGCGCCCAAGAGGTTCCGTTATCATGCGGGCATGCTCGGACGCCGTCGGTTTCTCCAAGCGGGCATGGTCGGTGCAGGCGCTTCATTGTTGCCAGACCTGCCCCAAGTCCTCCAGGCCCACCCCGCATCGGAGAGCCACTTCGGCAAAGTCAAGATCAATGCCGTCAAGACGGCTTCAGTCCACATCAAGTACCCCGCCCACTTGGTTCGAATCGAGACCGATTCGGGCCTCTACGGGATCGGGGAGTCTTACAACAGGGCCGGCATTCTTAGCCATGTCCACTCCTTCGAGGAAATTCTCAAGGGAGAGGACCCGCTTCAAGTCGACTACCTGGCAACCAAGATGGCCGAGGCCCAGCTTGGCCACGGTTCTTGGACGGGCTCCCTTTCAAGCGCAATCAGCGGGCTCGAAACGGCTCTTTGGGACCTAGCCGGCAAGATCCTCGGCGTGCCTGTCTACGTCTTGCTCGGCGGCCGGTTCCGCGATAAGGTCCTGATCTACCACGACACGGGATCTCCGCAAACGCCGGATCCGGAAGCTTGGGTCGCGGAAGCCGAGAAATCCCTAGCGTACGGATTCAAAGCCACGAAATTCGACATGGATTGGGAGGGTCGCGGCCGCGCATTACGGGGCGAGCCGTTCCGCTATCGGGGCGAAATCTGGAATCGAGGGATATCGTCCCTCGAAATGAAGCAGTGGCGCGCGATCCTTGTGGCGATTCGCGACAGGCTGGGCGAGCACTACCCCTTAGGGATCGACTTGCACTTCAACTACAACTATGCGGACGCGCTGTCGTTCAGCCGGATGGTCGAGGACCTGAATCTTTGGTTCATCGAGGACCCGATCCCGCCGCAGAACGCCGACGCGATGGCTCGCTTCACAAGCGAGTGCGCCGTCCCGACCTGCACCGGCGAAAACCTCTACACCAGGCAAACTTTCCGTCCCTTCATCGAGAAGCAGGCCGCCGACATACTTCAACCGGATCCGCAAAAGGCGGGCGGACTGCTGGAGACCAAGCGGATCGCCGACTGGGCCGACCAGTACTACATCACGTTCGCCTGTCACAACATGTGCACTCCTGTCGGCACCGTCGCGAACGCCCATGCCTGCGCGGCGATCCGCTCCTTCGTTGCGCTGGAGTCGGATTCGGTGGAGCTCCCGCACTGGGACGACCTGATCGAAAGGGACGCGCCGTTCTATCAGGACGGGTATTACGCGCTTTCCGGGAAGCCGGGTTTGGGAATCGAGTTGAACGAAGAGATTTGCCGCCTCCACCTGACCGGGGGATCGTCCTACTTCGGATCCTGACGGCACCAGGCGCGCCCCCCGGGTATAATTACGCTCAGGTGAACCCCGCACTGGAGCAGAAGCAGACGAAGCTATTCGAACTGCTCTCCGCCATGGGAAAGGTGCTCGTCGCTTACTCGGGCGGCACGGACTCGGCTTATCTCGCCTGGGCCGCGAACCGAGTGCTCGGAGCCGACGCCCTGGCCGTGACCGCCGATTCGGCGTCCATCCCGGAGTCCCACAAGCGCGACGCGGTGGACTTCGCCCACCAGTTCGGCATACGGCACCGCATGATCGAAACCAAGGAGTTCGAGAACCCGGAGTACACTCGGAACGACCCGAACCGCTGCTTTCACTGCAAGGACGAGCTATTCAACCGCATGAACGAGATCGGCGAGGAGCTCGGTGTCTCGACGATCGCTTACGGGCTGAACAAGGACGATACGAGCGACTTCCGCCCCGGCCATCGAGCTGCCAGGAAGCACGAGGTGCGGGCACCGTTGCTGGAAGCCGACCTTGCAAAGTCGGAAATTCGCGCGCTTTCGCACGATGCGGGCCTGCCGACATGGGATCGTCCGGCGGCCGCCTGCCTAAGTTCCCGGATCCCTTACGGCACGCAGGTCACTGCGGAAAACGTGAAGCTGGTGGACCGCGGCGAGGAATCCCTTTCGCAACTCGGCTTTCGGGTCTACCGCGTGCGGTATCACGGTGAACTCGCACGTATCGAGATCGGTCCCGACGAGCTAGCGAAAGCCCTCGATCTCGAGATGGCAGGCACCTTAGTGAAAATCTTCCAAGGTCTCGGATTTCAATACGTTACGTTGGATCTAGCCGGGTATCGGCAGGGCTCCCTGAACGAGGTCCTTCCGAGCGAGCCGGCAACCGACTTCAGGATCCTGAACTGACCGATTAGCGGACTGGTCTCCAGCAATTAGCTTCGTCAATCGAGAAAATGGACGTATCGTGCGCACTCCAAGCGGCCTACTTCGGCCATGCATACTTGCAATTTCGTGATTGAAACAATACTCAACTAATAGATTTTAATCATTTATTAGTAATACGTCTTCAGTTGATTTATGGTGCCCTCGGCGCGTAATCTGTGCTACAATACCCCAGTTCATTCATCCCGGAAAACAAACCTAAAGGGTGTTTTTTATGCCAACATCTGATTTTACAGACCTTCGCAAGCGGGGTCTCATACACGCACAACGCCAACAATTGCTACGGACAGCCCAATGAACCAATGGCAGCGAATCCAAGAGAACTTGCAAGGCGCCATGAGCGGCGAAAGCTACAGGAACTGGTTGGAACCAGTAAAGCTAGGTCATTTCGGCACCGACCGCGTACTCCACCTGCTGGCTCCGAACAGCCACGTGCAGGGCTGGTTGGAGTCCGAGTTCAACGGACGGATCCTAGCCGCAGCGCAGTCGCTCGGCCTGAACGCCAGCCGCGTCACCGTTGGGATCGAGGAGCCGGAAGCGGCCCCGTCACAGCAATCCTTTGATTTCGAGCCGAAGCTCGAGCAATTCAAGCCGGAGTATACGTTCGAACGATTCGTTGTCGGATCGTGCAACGAGTTCGCGCACGCAGCATCTCTAGCCGTTGCCAGCGAACCGGCCAAGAGCTACAACCCCTTGTTCGTCTATTCCGGGTCGGGCATGGGCAAGACTCACCTCCTGAATGCAATCGGCCACCAAGTCCAGCGCGCGGATCCCTATATGCGGATCGTTCTCACGACGGCGGAAGATTTTCTGAACGATATGGTTAAGTCCATACGAAACAATAACATGCAGAGTTTTCACCAGCGTTTTCGCATGGCAGATGCGCTGCTTGTCGACGATGTGCACGTAATCGGCACAAAGGAACGAACCCAGGAGGAGTTCTTTCACACCTTCAACGCCCTGTACCATCGCGGGAAGCAGATCGTGCTTACCAGCGACTCCGATCCGACGGCCATTCCAGGGCTTGTAGGACGGCTCAAGTCACGGTTCTCATGCGGACTGATGGCCGACATCCAGCCGCCCGATCTAGAGACCAAGATGGCAATCCTTGACCGCAATGCAGAAGAGGTCGGGACTGTTCTGCCAGACGATGTGCGCACGTATGTGGCGACTCAAGTGAACTCTAATATCAGGGAACTGCAAGGGGTTGTGAACCAGATCACCGCGCGATCACGATTTGTCAACGGCAGGATCACCCTTGGCATGGTGAAGAACATGCTAGGGGCCTTGCCCCCGCAGTCGGCTCTAGGCCCGAGCATCGACGTCATCCAAAAGGTCGTCGCTGGAAGGTTCGGTCTCTCGGTTTCTGATCTTGCTGCTCGCAACAACTCCCGCGACATTGCTCACCCTCGCCAAATTGCAATGTACCTGTGCAAGAAGCTCACGAAATCCTCTCTTACGGAGATCGGAAAAGCATTCAAGAAACACCACACCACAGTCATGCACGGCATTGCAAAAATAGAAAGAGATATCGCAAATGACAAGGACCTTACGGCGATAGTAAACGGCTTGGTTGAGAAAGTTAGGGTCTCAACTAATCCGAGATAATAGCTACGGTTTTTCTAGGCAACCACGGCAATAGCTGGCCGGGTTTGAGCAAACCTTCCACGAGCAGCCGAAGCAACTTCCCGGGCCCGGAGATCAACGACGGCGCTCCAAGGCGTCGGCGCCGGACCGCCCTCGCCGCGGAAGCGCCGGGGCCGGCTGCTGGCTGGGAGCGACTGCGCCGCCACCCACGCGCAACCGAAAGCGGTACCAGCCGCCGGCGGGCACAAGGGAAGCGATTCGTCGCCGAGGCGGGCGGGGAAAGCCGGCAGCCCGCTCGCCTGGCCAGTCGCTGCTCGAGAAGGGCCCCTAACGCGTCACGCGAGCGTGCCCTGGCACGCGGGAAAAGGGGCCCGGTTTCAGGTATAATGAACTCATCCACAGCAATGTGTGTGAAGACCTTGTGGATGGTTGTGGAAAGTGCGGATTCCACGTTGCGCCTGTGGATGGAGAATCAAGTTTCCCACGATGGCGTAGCGGCGTTCACAGCTGGAAATCAAGCGCTTACGAACCTTTTCCACAAATCCACCGCGCCTACGACTACTAAAGGAATTGAAGACCAGATTGGAACTCGGAGTCGTAAGAGGCCTGTGATACGTCGATTCACAGGGAGGGAGAGCAAGGAATGGAACTGAAGCTTAGATCGCGGGACCTGGTGCAGGAACTCGCCTTGGCGCAGGGAGTCGTCGAGACGAAGACCACAATTCCAGTCTTGTCGAACGTTCTCCTTGAAGCGAAGCACAATACCTTGGCTATCACCTCTACCGACCTCGAACTGGGATTCCAGACTGCGTGCCCGGCAGAGATCAACTCCGAGGGATCCATCACGGTTCCGACAAAAAGGCTACTCGACTACGTGAGGCTGCTGCCGGATGCCGAGGTCAGGATTTCGACGACTGCTACGAATGCGGTGGAGCTTTCTTGCGGCAGCGCCAAGACCCGTATTGCAGGAATGGAAAGGAAAAACTTTCCCGAACTTCCCGAGGCGCCGGAACCACTGACGGCAGTCCCGGTCGAGACGCTGGCGAACGCGGTAAAGAGAACCATCATTTCAGTGGCGGGAGAGCAGTCGCACTACACGCTGGCCGGAGCCCTGCTGGAGATCCGGAACGACTCCGTGGGGATCATTTCGACAGACGGCCACCGGTTGTCGCTGTACAAGGAGTACCGCGGGATGGAGGGAGTCAGCGACAAGGTCACGGGCCTGATGCCCCAAAAGGCTATGGCAGAGCTTCTCAAGATCCTCGGGCAAGCGGAGGGGAGCGAGGACGACCCGGCGATGGTGGAATTCGCCTTCGACGAGAACAACTTGTTTTTCCGTTCCGGGCAGCGCTTGCTCATCTCGCGCAAGATGACCGGAAAGTTCCCGGACTACGACCGCGTGATGCCGAAAGACCTGGAAATCACGCTGGAACTGGATAACGACAGCTTCACCAGGGCGCTTCGGCGCGTCTCGCAGTTCTCGGACGAGCGCTCGCACGTCGTTCGATTCGACCTCGAGGACGGCAGGCTGCAGATGAACGCGACCGTCTCGGATTACGGTTCCAGCGAGGAGGCGCTGCTGGTCGAATACGACGGCGACCCGCTCGGAGTCGGCTTCAACGCCCAGTACATCCTTGAATTCCTGCGCGTCTGCGGAAGCGAGAAGGTCCTTCTGCGCCTCAGGGACCCGCGCAGCGCGGCACAGATGGAAGTTCCGGGGACGAACCGAGACAAGGACTACCGCTACGTGATCATGCCCATCCGGGTATAGATTCCACCACACGCGGGGAAGGACAACACGAACTAGGCAGGCATGGCGGCAACAGTTAAGAACCAGGAAAGCGACTATACGGCCGAGAACATCCGGGTCCTGGAAGGACTGGAAGGAGTGCGCAAGCGTCCGGCGATGTATATCGGCTCCACCGGGGAGCTGGGTCTGCACCATTTGGTGTACGAAGTAGTTGACAATGCCGTCGACGAAGCGCTGGCTGGACACTGCAGCACCGTCGAGGTCACGATCCACGCCGACAACTCGATCACGATTCTGGACGACGGCCGCGGGATTCCGGTGGACACGCACGCGACCGAAGGTGTTTCCGCCGCGGAAGTCGTGATGACCAAGCTGCACGCCGGAGGCAAGTTCGATGCCGACAGCTACAAGGTTTCGGGCGGGCTGCACGGCGTGGGCGTCAGCTGCGTAAACGCGCTCTCTGACACGCTCAAGATCGAGATTTGGCGGGATGGCCACGCTTGGGAGCAAGACTATTCGCGCGGTGTCCCACTGTACGGCTTGCGAAAGCTTGGCGCCTCTAGAAAGACTGGCACCCGCATCACATTCCATCCAGACCCCGAGATATTCACGACCATAGACTTCAAGCACGACATTCTGGTCACTCGACTGCGAGAGATGGCGTTCTTGAACGCCGGCCTGAAGATCGTGCTGGACGACGAGCGCGTCGAGCGAGTCCCCCAGGCTTTCCATTTCGAGGGTGGCATCGCGGAATTCGTAGCGTACTTGAATCGCGGCAAGACGATGCTGCATCCCGAGCCGATTTTCTTCCACGACGAGCGCGAGTTTTCCGGCGGCACCGTCAGCACCGATGTCGCTCTGCAGTACAACGACAGCTATCAGGAGAACCTGTTTTGCTTTGCCAACACGATCAACACCGTAGAAGGCGGCACGCACCTGACGGGATTCCGGTCCGCGCTTACTCGCACGATTAATTCGTACGCCAAGAGCGCCAACTTAATCAAGGGCGCGAAGTTCAGCTTGTCGGGGGAGGATGTCCGAGAGGGCCTGGCAGCAGTCATCAGCGTGAAGCTTCCGCAGCCCCAATTCGAGGGCCAGACCAAGGGCAAGCTGAACAGCGACATCCAGGGCCAGATCGTTTCCGCGGTCAACGAGCATCTCGGCGAGTATTTCGAGCGTAACCCGGCGGTGGCAAAGATCATCATCGCCAAGGCAATCGAAGCCTCGCGGGCCCGCGCCGCGGCACGCAAGGCGCGGGATCTCACGCGCCGCAAGGGCGCGCTGGACTCGGCAGGGCTGCCAGGCAAGCTGGCGGACTGTCAAGAGCGCACGCCGGAGCGCGCCGAGTTGTTCATCGTCGAGGGCGAGTCAGCGGGAGGCACCGCCAAGCAGGGTCGGGACCGTCGCTTCCAGGCCATCCTTCCCTTGAAGGGCAAGATCCTGAACGTGGAGAAGGCGCGCTACGACAAGATGCTCTCCCACGAGGAGATCCGGGCGATGATCACCGCTCTGGGAACCGGGATTGCGGACGACTTCGATTTGGAAAAGCTGCGATACCACAAGGTCATTCTAATGACGGACGCGGACGTGGACGGATCGCATATCCGCACGCTGTTGCTGACGTTCTTCTTCCGGCAGATGCGCGAACTAATCAACCACGGGCACGTGTTTATCGCGCAGCCTCCGCTCTACAGGATCAAGCGGGGCCGCAAGGAGACCTACATCAAGGATGACTTGGAACTGTCCAGCCAGGTGATCCGGATCGCGACGGAGGGCGTGACTCTCCGCATCGGCCGCAACGGCACCCCTGGAATGAAGCTCACGAAAAAGGGTCTGCGCGATTACGTCGTCGATCTTGACGCATATGCGCGCATGCACAAGCGGGTGATGCGCAGGTTGCGCAGCCACAAGGTGGTTGAGATCGTGGGCAATCCTACCTTGGCGATCGACACCAAGGAGAACTTCCGGGACAGGGATTCGATGGTTTCGCTGCGCAGCAGCTTCCGGAACGCGGAGCTTGAAGCGACGCTGGTTGAAGATCCCGAGCATGCGGCTTACGCGCTTCGCTACAGGGAAGGCACCGAAGCCGAGGGAGCGATCAATATCGACTTGGCCTCGCGGCCGGGGTACCGCGGGTATCGCAGGCTGTCGAAGAAGCTCGCCAAATTCAATGACCCGCCTTTCGTGATAGAGGGCAAGCGGTCCACGAACACGGTAGAGAAGCCCTTGGAGCTGCTTACGCATCTCAAGGAATCGGCGATGAAGGATGCGTCGATCCAGCGCTACAAGGGACTTGGAGAAATGAATGCGGACCAGCTCTGGGAGACGACAATGACCGCGGCCTCGCGCAGCCTGCTGCAAGTGCGGATCGACGACGCGGTCGAGAGCGAAGAGGTTTTCACAACTTTGATGGGCGAGAGTGTGGAAGCGCGCAGGAAGTTCATCGGCGAAAACGCTCTGGACGTGCAGAACCTCGACATCTGAGCTGTAGCTGAACAGTTCCGGTCACGGCCCGGGACGTATGCGCATCTGTGGACTGCCATGCAGGCTCGACTCAGCGTTGCGCTCGCTCTTGCGTTCAATGCCGCATGACCCCGCTGGAGGGTCAATAACTGAATCCTTCGCAGACTTTGCTGCACCAGTCCGCCGGAGTCCCGGCTTCAGTCTCGATCGTGCCCGACGCAAGCCTTTTCCGACTGGGCGCGACTCACTGCGCGCCTTTCCTGGCTTGGCGAAACGAATGGACGCAGAAGCCAAGGAGAATTGCTAGGGCGGCCGCCATGACGCTCTTCGCGCCGACGGCCAGAGGGCGCTCGATCTCCCCGCCGAACACCAGTTGGACGAGATCGGGGAGGGCGTCGGCCGAGCCGAGGAAACCGACCAGAGCGACCACAGCTGCCGCGTGCATCGCGTGCTTGGCGGAGCTCGCCCGTCTTGCGTAAGCGCCCAGCAGTGTCAGGGCAATTCCGAACGGAACCGGGATCAGAGCCGTAAGGCTGCTCTGCGCGCTGATGAAGTAAACCGCGAGCCCGAGGACAACGAGGACCAAGCCGAGGGCGATAGAGAGTTTTGGCATGTCAGGGTTCATGAAGCACTCATTGTAAGGTTTGGGATTGCCTTGGCGCAGCGAGGGCCGGCCGGTCGCCCGCGACCGCCGGGCAAGGAGCCCAATCTAGCCCGGACCCGCGGACAGAGTTCCTCGACTCCACCTACAAACAGCTCCGGACAGGCCGCCAGGATCGAGTGTCCCAAAAGCCTCTCGCGGATGTCACGCGATTCCATGTCGGTGTACATCACATCGATTCCCGGTCCGCCGTGGCGAGCATGGCGGAGATGGAGCGGTTCACCGCCGGTTCCGGGGCGGCAGATTTGCGGCACATGCTCGCCGCTTTCGATTCCGACCCCGGCTGCTTGGTGATACTCAATCACCCTTACTGGGACCAGCCCATGATTGGATCGCACCTGCACGACGCCCTCCTCGAGGACTTCATGGAGAGTTTCCGGCCTTGGATCCACGCTCTGGAGATCAACGGCCTGCGCGACTATCGATTCGAGATCGTGGGCCACGGCGCGGAAAGCGAACGGCTTCGCAGCAACCTTCGACTTGCGCGCTTGCCGGGCGTGGTCCTCGGCAGAGACCTGGCTATCGCGTGCGCCGACATGGATGTCTCGCTGTTTCCGTCCCGTACAGACACCTACGGGAACGTTGTGTGGGAGGCTTCCGCATCGGGCGTGCCCTCGATCGTAACCGACAGCGGTGGGCCTCAGTACATCGTGAGAAACGGGGAAACCGGCGTCGTCACTCGGTCGGACGAGGAGTTCGTGAACAGCGCTGTTGCTCTTTATCGCGCCCGCGCTTTGCGAACCGGCTTGGGCGCGCGGGCGCGCGCAGCGGCTTTCAGGCAGTCATGGGACGCCGTGTTCGACCAACTTTACGCCGAAGCGTACGAAGCTGCCGTCGCGGCCTAGGCTTGCGCGGGCCCGAATCTCACCCGATCGCCTCGCAAACGGCGCTGCCGACCTCTTCGGTGGACGCGGGCGCGCCGGGCGGTTTCAGGTCGGCGGTGACCCGGCCGCTTAGCAGCACCTGGCTGATCGCGGATTCAACGGCGCTTGCCTCCTCGGTCAGCCCGAAGCTGTAGTTGAGCATCGCCGCGGCGGAGCCTATGGCAGCCAGGGGATTCGCCTTGCCTTGGCCCGCGATATCCGGCGCCGATCCGTGGACTGGCTCGAAAAGTCCTCGCCAAGCCCCGTTGGGCAGCTGGTTCCCGACCGATGCGGACGGAAGCATTCCGATGGAACCTGCCAGTACCGAGCCCTCGTCGCTCAGGATGTCGCCGAAGAGGTTTTCTGTCACCACGACGTCAAAATCCGTGGGTCGCAGCAGGAGCTGCATGGCACAGTTGTCGACGAGCATGTGCTCGAGCTCGACGTCCGGGAAATCCGCCGCCAGGGCCGTGACGATCCGGCGCCAGAGCTGGGAATTCTCGAGGACATTCGCCTTGTCCACGGACGTGAGCTTGCCGCGACGCTTCCGTGCGAGCTCGAACGCCATGCGGCAGACGCGCTCGATTTCCGACCGCGTGTACACCATGGAATTCACCGCCCTCTCGCCGCCGCCTGTTCCCTCGATGCCGCGCGGCTGGCCGAAGTAGAGCCCGCCCGTGAGTTCGCGCACGATCAGGATATCCGTGCCGCGCACGATCTCGTTCTTTAGAGGCGAGGACTCGATGAGGCTCTCGTAGCAGTACACCGGGCGGAGATTCGCGTAGACGTCCAAGGCCTTCCGCAAGCCGAGCAGCCCCTTCTCTGGCCTCTCCGAAGGCGGCAGGTCGTCATACTCCGGCGAGCCGACCGCCCCGAGGAGCGTGGCGTCGGAGGCTAGAGCGAGCTCTCTGGTTGCTTCGGGGAGCGGCCCGCCGGTCGCGCGGATCGCCGCGCCTCCTAGGAGACCCTTGCGAACGTACAGCGAGTGGGTCCATTTTTCGGCGACGTGATGGAGAACCCGCACCGCTTCGCGAGTGACCTCCGGGCCGATGCCATCGCCCGGCAGGACAAGAATTCTCAGTTCCATGCGACCTCCCATTGTATGGGCCCCACAGCCAGCCCCGGAAGCGGCCCTGGTGGCGGCGCTGGACGGGACGACGGCGGGCCAATGGCTTTCGTACTTGCGCAGTTGGCTGGCACCTTTCCGCGTTCGCAGCGTCATCGATGCCGCCAGCGGTTGGCGGCGCACCTGCGTTCCCGTAAGATGGAGTTGCGATGACACGCAGGGAATGGCTTACCCGGAGCGCAAACGGGTTCGGCGGTCTCGCGCTCGCCGCCATGATGGCGGATGAGCGGGCCCGAGCCGAGCCGAGCCGCCTAGCCGACCCCATGGCCGTCAGGCCCCCGCACTTTCCGGCCAGGGCCAAGAGCGTCATTTTTCTTTACATGGACGGCGGCCCGGGCCAGATGGACAGCTTCGACCCCAAGCCACGCCTGCGTGCCGAGCATGGCCAGCCCATCCAGCTCCCGGAACTCCCGACCACAGTCTTCAACATCACGGACAAAGTGTTCGGCTCGCCGTTCGAATTCGCGCAGTACGGCGACTCGGGCTTGTGGGTGAGCGACCTGTTCCCGAACTTGGCGGAATGCGCGGATGACTTGTGCGTGGTCAATTCGATGGTGGCCGACCACTCCGAGCACACCGCCGGCAACTACTTTGTCCACACAGGCTCGGGTTTCCAGGGCCGCCCGTCGATGGGCAGCTGGGTTACGTACGGGCTGGGCAGCGAGTGTGAGGACCTGCCCGGCTTTATCGTCCTCGACAGCGGCCTGATCCCCCCCGGGGGGATGGACTGCTTCGGCAGCGGCTTCTTGCCGGCCTCTTACCAGGGCACGTTGTTCCGCCGAGGCGAGCATCCGATCGCCGACATCGTGCCGCAGGAATCCGATCGGGCCTTGCAGTTGGGCAAGCTCGACCTGATTCGCCAGCTGAACCGGGGAGTGGTGCAGCGCCTGGGGACGGTGAGCGAGATCGAGGCAACCATCTCGAACTACGAGCTGGCGTTCCGCATGCAGAGCGCTGTGCCCGAACTGCTCGACCTGACGGGCGAGTCCGAATTGACAACGAAGATGTACGGACTGGACGAGCACGATACGAGCGAGTTCGGCCGCCAGTGCCTGCTGGCTCGCCGCATGGTGGAACGCGGCGTGCGATTCATCGAACTGCTGACCCCCGCCCGCAAGGGGCAAGACAGGTGGGACCAGCACCAGCGCCTCAAAGAAGGCCATCGAATCAACGCCCGGGCGACTGACAAGCCGATCTCCGGGCTCTTGAAGGACTTGAAGGCTCGGGGCCTGCTCGACTCCACGCTCGTGTTCTGGGGCGGTGAGTTCGGCCGCACGCCGACCGCGCAGACGAACGGCGGCGAATTCAACGACACCACGGGTCGCGACCACAATCCCTTCGGATACACGATGTGGCTTGCCGGCGGAGGAGTCCGGGGAGGCATGCGCTACGGGGCCACCGACGAGTACGGGTATTTCGCGGTCGAGAACAAGGTGCACATGCACGACCTGCACGCGACGATGCTGCACTTGCTGGGGCTGGACCACACGAAGCTGACGTATCGCTACAGCGGTCGGGACATGCGTCTGACGGATGTGCATGGCGAGATCGTCCACGACATACTGGCCTGAGCTGTCGTAGGCTCGCGGCGTGGCGTTGAGCTCGGGCCTCCGGTGACTGCGACGCGAACGCCTGATCCGCTAGCGCGGACGGTCCTGCGAGCGAGTCAGCGGGCGCTTTCCGCGCGCGCCGGCATCATCGCCGCATGGTCCGCACATAGGGACTGCGAGACTGCCGGCTAGTCGATGATGTTCAGCCCGCCGTCGTCAAGGGACTTCGGCCGCTGCCAATAGGAGAATTGCGGCGTCCAGTCCCCCGCTCCGTGGCCGGCCAGTGCCAGAAAGTTCCACGCCGAGCAGAACATGTCGCCGGGACCGAAGACGACTGCGTTCCTGCGCAGGATTCCCCCGTCTGTCTGTTGATAGAGAACGGCGCCGGGCATGTTTTCGTGATCGGCGTTCGTGGACTGCTCGCGAATATAGTCGCCGCCAAGGTGCGAGGCGAGTCGGAATCGCCAGCCGCGGGCATTGGCGAAGCGGCGCTGGGCTTCGGGCGGGTCCTTGGATAGGAGCACGACAGCCATTGCCGATTCCAGATGGGGCAGGAATCCGTTGATTCCGTCGGCCCAAAGCGCGCAGTAACGGCAGCCTTGGCCCATGTTGTGAATAGCGAGGAGCCTGTCACGGCCTGCGAACAGGTCGCTCAGGAGCACCTTGCCGTCCAGTGTCCAGAGCGAGTAGTCGGGGACTTCGCTACCCCGAGAGGCTCGTCGCAGGGCATTCAGCTGCTCGGTCAATGCGGCTACTTGAGCCTCCAATTCTGCGATGGCGGCTTCGGGGTCGGCTGGGGATGTGCGGTTTTGCGACATGGAATTTGTTCGGGATTCCCCATGATCGGCGTCTTGCGATCCGGGGGCTCGCACGCCGGCCGGCCGGGAAAACCAAAGCTAGCACTCTAGCAGCTGCCACGATCCTCACGGCAAATGGCAAGATCTCTCGCCAAACCCGCCGTCGAGTTCCGACTCAGGGCAATTCACGGCAAATGAAACGCGACGCTCACCGTACAGGAGACCTCAATCGGTCGACCATTCAGGAGCGTCGGCTCGTATCGCCACTGCGTCACGGCTTCCCTCGCAGCTGCTGCGAGGCGATCGTCAACATTCGAATTGAGAGTGGTCAGGCCCAGCAGCCTGCCCTCGCTGTCGATGTCACCCTGCATTAGCACAGTTCCCTCGACCCCGTCGCGCTCCGCGTCAGGGGGGTAGACCGCGGGAACGTGATGTACGAGCCTCGCCTTTCGAACGCTTCCGCCAACGCGAATCCTCCTTCGCTCGGCCCTAGCCCCTGTCGGAGCTGGAACTCGGCTCTTGCCCGAGACGACGATCGTCTCTTCGATGCCCGCGACTCCCAGCTTGAAATCGATACTCCGATCTGCCGTCAGGCTCAACCCCTGGCGAAGCGGCTCGAAACCCACTGGCCCGCGCAGCTCAACGCGGTACGGAGTCGACGGCTCGAGACCCTCGATGCGGAAGGCCCCATCGGCCCCGGAGGTCGCGGCCTCCGTCACCTCCCCACGCGCATCGGTGATAAGCACGAAGACCGACGGAATCCGCGCTCCGCTAGGGTCCCGCACAAATCCAGAGAGCGCAATCCCGGTTCCCTGGCCGACAGCGGTCGTCGCAACGACAAGCATCGCGATCGCAGCAGTCGCTCCCGTCGCGGCTCGGCGGCCGACCGTCAAGGGCGCTAATCTCGACGCAACGTCCGTGTTTCCGATAATCCGTTGCACACCACGAGCGAATGAGGTCTTGAGTGCCTTAGGAGTCCCGGGTGCAGTCTCTTGCGGGCGGTGATTCTTGGCGATTCCTTGCACCGCCTCAGCATAGCCGGCGAGGTTCCCGCAGGCCCCAAGGGGCGGTTGATCCGAGTGCGGGCGCCGCCATTGCAAGCGCATTCACCCGAAGATTGACACCAAGCGCTTGGCGGCGTCGCTGACGGACCACACGTGCCAGCTCGCCTTGTAAGGCTGTCGCCGGACTACTTGCCGCTCAAATCGCGGACAAAGAGGTCCTTGAATCGCATCCTCCCCTCGCCCCCGGAATGGAGCTGGAGCGCGATCACCCCTTCCTCGGCGACGGGCGACGGGTACGTGAAGTCCAGAACTCGAATCCCGTTTAAATGCACGACGTAGTGGTTGCCTTCGACTTCGATGAGCATGTCGTTCCAGTCGTAAGGGCGGATCACGGTTTCGAAGTACGGAGACGGCCAGGCGATCCAGCCCCTCCCGTCGCCGTAGATCCCGCCGGTGTGACGGCCCAGCGTCCGGTCGATCTCGATCTGGCGCCCCGCTATGATTCGAGGCGTGTCGCCATCGAACGCCGTGTGGATGTAGACGCCGCTGTTACCGTCGGCTTCACACTTGAATCGCAACGACAAATGGAAGTCGCGGTAGGACTTCTCGGTGGCCAAGTATCCGTATTCGTTGGTGATCCCCTGGCCGTGGATCGCGCCATCGACGACCTCCCAGCGTTCTTGGCCAACCTTCCTCCATCCGCTGAGATCCTTCCCGTTGAAAAGCGACGCCCACTCCGGCCCGAGGGTGCGGGGCCTAGGTCGGTTCTGGGCGCTTAGCGACCCGACCAGCGATAGAACGAGAGCGGCTAGTGCGATCTTGCGCTGCATGGCCTGTCCATCGTAGCCGATTCGATCGCTCTTGCATGAGACTCGACATTCGAGTCGAGGCGCGCAGGGGCCTCTGGTTCTGAGTCGGACGAAAAAATCCCAGTCGCTCTCCTCGACGCCATGCGAAACTCGTGCGAAGTGTCGGGATCGCGAGCAGCCTGCCGATCGGCGAGAAAAGATTCCCCGTGGGACTCCATGAGGACGCTATCGGTATGATGGCAACGCATTCCGGCAGGGAGGATTCTCAGCATGCAGCGATTGATCCAGCAATTTCTCAACAAGGAGCTAACGAGACGCGGGCTTTCTCGCGAACTCGGGGCGGTCGGGCTCACTGCGGTAGCGGCGCAATCGCTGCTGGAGACACTGGACGCTACCGAGACCGCAGGTTCGAGTCTGTCCGTTCCCGGCTCGATGGAGATGACAGGGAGCGGCGGGGAACTGGTGATGGAGCAGGCCAAGGCCGCAGGCTCCGAGTATCTCTTTACCAACCCCGGCTCTTTCGAAGTCGGGCTCTTCGATGCCCAAATCACTTCGGGCGTTCCTCTGATCATGGGGCTGCACGAGGGCATTGTCGTCGCCATGGCCGACGGCTATCACCGTGCGAGCTTGAAGCCCGCGTTCGTCAACGTCCATGTCATAGCCGGCACGGCCCAGATGGGCGGCCAGCTATACAATGCGAGCCGCGACGGAGCCGCTCTAGTGGTCACCGCCGGAATGCTCGACAACGAGCTGTGGAGCGACGAGGGCATCCTGGCGCCCCGCCCCGGCTACGACCAGAAGGATGTTCCCCGGCAGTTCACCAAGTTTTGCTGGGAGGCTCGCGACGCGCGCAGCCTCACGATGATGCTGCGCCGCGCCTACAAGGTTGCCACGACGCCCCCGGGCGGCCCGGTGTACCTGGCGATGACAAACGGCGCGCTCGAAGCGAAGGGGGTCAGCTCGCAAATCATCCCAGCCGAGCGCTTCCTGATGTCAGCGCGTCCGCGGCCCGAGGCGGCCGCCGTCGAGCAGACCGCCGGCTGGGCGGCCAAGGCAAAGCGGCCGCTCATCGTGGTAGGAGACGAGGTCTGGAAGTCCGGAGCGCAGGCAGACTTGGTCAAGTTCGCCGAAAAATACCGGATTCCGGTCGCGGCAGGTACCGGCGGCTACTTCAACTTCCCGGCCCGTCACCCGTTCAACCTAGGCCGATTCAGCATGCGTTCGGCGTACGCACAGTCGGGCGTCGACCTTGCGCTGATGGTCGGGGCTCGCGACTTCGGGATCTGGCGCTTGCCTTCCGGCGCGGAGGCACCCATGGATGCCCGCATCGTCCGGATGGGGCTCAACACCGGCAACATGGGGCGGAATTATCCGACCGACATAGCGCTCATGGCGGACGTGAAGCAGACCCTGGCCGATCTGGACGCAGCGCTCGAAGGACGGATTCCGAAACAGCGTTTGAATGCATTCGGCAAGGACCGCGGCGACGAGGTCCGGGGGATCACGGCGAAAATGTGGAGCGACTTCGACGCGCGGGTTCGCAACAACTTCGGGCTGAGTCCCATGCATCCCGACGAGATGACCTACGTGATGGCAAAGACGGTCGACCGCAACGCGGTCGTGGTCGGCGAGGTGCATTCCGGCTACAACCAGCACAACAACTTCCACTGGGGCTTCGGAGACGACGAGCAAATCTGGATCGGCTACACGGGCAACTCGCTTGGCTGGGGCCTCGGTGCCGCAACGGGCGCCAAGCTGGCCCTTCCGGATCGCCCTGTTGTGTGCTCCATCGGCGACGGGGCGGTCATGTACCAGTCCAGTGCGTTCTGGTCGCAGGCGCGCTACGGCGTGCCAGTTCTGACGGTGGTTTGGAACAACCACAACTACCAGACCGTCCGCGGCGGTTTCCACCGCTACAACGGGCAGATGGCGGCGACCGGAAAGTACGCGGGAATGTACCTCGGCGACCCGGACATCGACTTCGTGCAGCTTGCGGCGAGCCAAGGGATCAAAGGCGAGAGAGCAACCACGCCGACGGAACTTGAAGCCGCCTTGAAGAAAGGCATGCAAGTCACGAAGGGCGGAGAGCCGTATGTGGTAGAGGCCGTGATCCGGCGGACCGGACCCGGCGCGGACTCGACCTGGCACGAGGGATTCAAGCTCAGCGAGCGCATGAGCGGGCCGTCCGCTTGAACTGTCTTGCACTGAGCCCGGCACGGTGTGGCTAACGGCAGACAGAGACATCGGCTGCCAGGCCTCAGATCGAAGCGGACTTGGACGAACCTGTTCATTCGGTCAGGTAGCAGCTCCGATTCCGCGCCGTTGAACTCCTGCATCGTGAGTCGCGCCATCGGCCGTCCCCAGCTGCTCTGCTCGATGTGACGTGCCGCGCGAATGGCGTCAGCCATTGCTCCATTCCGGGAACGTGGGCTTCCCCGTCAGGACATCCTTCACCGCCACGTGATTCGGGAGCGCTCCGCGGCTCTTGCCCTTGCCGCGCGCGATCGCCGAATTGACAGGCGCGCGGCCCGTCAATCCTCGCGACAATATCGCCAGCGTGTTCCCGCTCGAGGGCACGGTGCCCACATGGGCCCGAGCCGCTGCGCGCCGGGGCGGCGACAGGCACGGCTTGGACCACGTTGCGCCTCCGTCTTCCGAATATGAGAAGAAATGGCCGCCAGCGACAGACCGCATCATTATCAACAGGTTGCCGCCCCGCAGCCCGGAAATCGTGGGCTCGTTCACATTCTGCGTTTCGACCTGCCTGGGAATTGGTTCCGAAGTGGGAACGTTGTTCTCGAGAGCGTGACTGGGAAGCCTGTTCCGGAACTCATGGATCAGCATCGGATTTGGTGGGGGAGATTCTGGCGCAGGAGCTTCGTTGACATCTAGAGCAGCGACGCGGTCGACCAGTTCATGGCGAGACTGCGCAAGTACCGCCTCTACTGCATGGCCTCGACCTCGCGCGGGTCGCTGCTACCGGCCAAGGGGAACCCTTCGGTGTGCGCCGTCGATAGAGACGAGCGCAACTTGGGCGCCCAGTCCAGACGCGCGAGAGCCTGAAACCGAGCTGCGAACGGGACGCTCGCTTGATCGGCGAGCGCAGGTAGTTGGCCGCTCAAAACGCGCCCGCCCCCGGCGTTGAGCCCGATGGCGGACTTGCGGACGTCAGCGCCAGCTTCGCCCTCCTGCGGCCCAGTCCTCTCCCGCTGACAACCGCGAGCGCTCCCCCGTGATTCTGGCTCCGCCCGCCTAGCGTCGTAACCAATTCCATCCAAATCGGGCCATTGATTACAGCAGCCATGGATACCAATCGCAATCTGGATCGTCGCCAGTTTATCGGAACAGCAGCCCTAGCGGGGTCCGTCTTGGCATCCGCTTCTCCAACGCTCGGGTCGCGGCCCACGCCGGAAACTCTTGTGGCTCAGTTTCACCAGAGCCTTACAGCGGAGCAGCGCAAGACGGTTGTCCTGCCATTCGACAGCCCGTTGCGATCAAGGGTCGAGAACAACTGGCACATCACCGACGCACGAGTGGGCCGGTTCTTCGACCGCGACCAACAGGCCTTGATCGAACAGATCTTCATGGATCTCCATGCGGCGGAGTTCGCCGAGTCACTGAAGAAGCATATCGCCGACGACTTCGGAAGCGTCAGGAACCTCTCGGTTGCTTTGTTCGGCGAGCCGGGGTCCGGCGAGTTCGAGTTCGTCATCACGGGACGACATTGCACGGCCCGATGCGACGGGGATTCCGTGGAGGGAGCGGCATTCGGCGGACCGATCTTCTACGGGCACCAGGGCGAGTCATTCTACGAGAAACCGACGCATCCGAATAACGTTTACTGGTTCCAGGCGCAGCAAGCGAATGAGGTTTTTCGCGCCTTGGATGGCAAGCAGCGCGTCCAGGCACTCCAGCCTCGAGCGCCGCGGGAACGCAGCGTGTATACCGTCGAGCCTTCCGCCGACCCGGACGGGTTGCCGGTCGGCGAGATGTCGCCGGACCAGCGCGAACTGGTCAGCGGCACGCTGGAAGACCTGCTTTCTCCATTCCGCAAGCGCGACCGGGACGAGGCAATGCGGCACATCGAGGGGGCAGGGGGAATCGACAGGCTGACGATGGCCTTCTATCGAAACCAGGACCTCGGCAATGACGGCGTGTGGGATGTCTGGAAGCTGGAAAGTCCGACGATGGTTTGGTACTTTCGAGGGGCCCCGCACGTCCACGTGTGGGTGAACATTCAGGAGAATCCAGGTTGGAGGGCCCCGGATGGATCTTCCAATCGCGGCTGGCTGGGCCTGGGCCTCTTTGGCGTCTGAAGCGGACGAACCGACGCCTGACTCGACCATCGGGCTGTCCCAAGTGGACACGTTCGGCCCCAAGCCGGCGCTCGACCGGTTCGACTGCAAGCCGATGCCAGCAGTCACACCGAATGCCGACGCGGACACCGGTCGCCTCGGGACACTAATAGAATCGCCGTTTGCGCTCCGCAAGCACCACGGGCGAAGCGGGATCGAGGTGAGCGAGCTGCGTCCCAGGATTGGCGGCAGCATCGACGACTTCTGTCTGATGCTCTCGAGGCACACGGACGTGCCGAACCACGAGCGGGCCCTGTTCATGATGAACTGCGGGGCGCTCCAGCCGGGCCGCCCTTCGATGGGATCGTGGATCACGCACGCGCTCGGCACGGCGAACCACAATCTGCCGGGATTCGTCGTTCTGTGTCCCGGCGTGGCCACGTTCGGCCCACCGCTGCGGGAATCGGCGTTCCTCCCGGCGGTCTATCAGGAAACGCCTCCGAACCTAGCCGCGTCCAGCCTCGCCGTCAACGCCTGCCTCATTACAGGGGCCCAGAAGTACGTGCATGGGATCGCCGAGTACACCTCGGCCGGGCTCGAGCGCCCGCGGACCCACAACGGCATCTCTCCCGGCAACTCGGGGCTTTCCGGCGAGGTCGGCGAATACCACGAGGGGGGCGTGCCGTTTCCCATCGCGTCCTCGAACGACCGGCTCGGCACCCCCAACCTGGAGCGGCTGAACTCCAACGGCATGAACTCCAACGGAACCTTCCCCGTGCACTACAAGCACGGCGACAAGGGCTGGTTTTCATTCCGCCCGCTAGCACGGACTGGCAGCGCACCGATACGCGTCGCAATGCCAGCAGGGTCGACTTGCATGTGGCCACCGACAGCGGCTATCAGCTTTACGGCTGGGCCAGCTTGCTGGAGCCGATGCGCGATTGCGCGGGTTGCGACATCGAAGGCCTCATAGAGCGGAATCGGGTCACCGACGTGCGGAACAAGACCGACAGCGGTCATGACGGCCGGCGAGTTCGCTGCCTGGCAGGAGCGAACCCCCAATATCCGTCGCAGATCTCTCGACAAGCCTACGGACGGGCCAGCTATCGCATTAAGATGATTCGGGAAGGCGTCCTTCTCCCCGGGATACCACCTGCGAGGCACGGAGAGTTTCGATCCCGCACGGTTCGATTGAAGGAACGTCCGCGAGCATCACTGGATGACTGTCACGCCCGTCACCACGGAGGCGCTGCTCCAACCCATGCTCGGAGCCGCCCCGCAGGTGCAGTACAACGGAGGCCGGCTGCACGCCCGCGTCCGCTATATCGACCCCGATGCCTTCGATCGCGTTTCGTTCCAGCGCCGAACCGACAAGGACCCGCTGCAACCCGATTTCTTCGCCCGTGGCGAGCCGCGGCTTGCCCGGGATTGCGTGGAAGTGGATCGCCACTTCTTCCATGTCGAACTGCCCCCTGCGAGCGGCCTGAAGTCGGAGATCGAGAGGAGGCGATTCGCCAACGAGCCCAGTCATGCCTTCCCTTCGCATCGCGAGGAGATTCCCGTTTGATAGCTTGATTCAAACTCGTACCGCAGATGGACACGTCGTGGATTGCTTGGGCCGTTGCTGTGGTGGCCATCCTGTTGTGGCTGCGCGAGCGACGCCTCCGGCGCAAGGGTCGTGCCGAGCGAGGTGATTCTTGCGAATCCGGTCGAGTTGACGGGCCCCTGCCTCTCCATGATCGTTTTCGCTCGGAGAGGAATGCGAGCAGCGCGGAGCAGACCGCTGCGAAAGACGAATTCACCAGGAAAAAAGGTCCGCGCTGGGTGCCGGCGAGGGAAACGGTCCGCGTCGCCGGGCGCCAGATAGGAGGGATGGTTTACGTTGGTCGCGCCTCCCGTATTGGTCCGCTGGAGAAGCAGATCGGCGCATGCATTGACCCCGCCAAGCCTGTCGCGGGCAGGGGCGGCGACCTGGCCGGCGTCGGCGTCGATTACTGGCCGACGTATGCGAGCATTCAACCCAGCTCTCGGGCCACGTATCTAGACTGGCTGGCCGGCGGGCGATCCGATCCCGATTACAGCGTCGGGTACGTGTTCCTTTACTTCTATGGGCTGGAGCATCGCTTCTTCCGCGAAGAGCCGGAAGATGAGGAGCGCAAGGCAATCATTGCCGAGGTCGAGCGGCTCGTAGGCATCTACGGTGAGAATCGTTCGGTGCGCGACTACCTAGGCAGGTTCCTAGAAGTCTCCGCATTGTGCATGCAGTCCGATCCAGCCTGGGAACCGACATTCGAGCGCGTCGGCCCGGAACTTCCATTGCGCGTCAAGTACGTGATCGGGCGGATGATCCAAGAAGGCGCAACCGTTTCGGCGGACTGGATGCTGTCTTGGATGATGACGCATCCGAATTGGGTCGTTCGCATGCCGGCGAGGCGGGCGTTCCCCGAATTTCAAGCCCTTTTCCGTATTCGGTTCGCCGAGAAATATCCCAATGGGCTGAAGGCCGCCATCCCGCGAAGGAAGCTGTCGGTCAGTTACGGATCGGCTTCCGGGACGTTTTCGCTTGATCTGAGTGAGCTCGCAGCGGATGTCCCGGCCATCTCTGCTCTATCGAGGCCTGTCAGGCTGGCGACCGAAATCGCGAACGCGGTCTGCGAGGAACTGAGCAAGTTCAGTCGGTACCTCGCTAGGGATCCCGGCGGCCGCGACAAGATTAAGGGGCACTCGCTACTGCCCGTGCCGATTCGGCCGCACTTCTCGTGCTCGGAGTTGGAATCGCTGCGTGCCTGGACTGCGTCCCGGCTCAAGTACGGAGGCCTCGTGGAGGTGTCTAGCCTCCTGCACAAGCTGGAGGGTGCCCGTCCCGATCGGGCCACGAAGCGGCAGTTGGTGAGGGCCGCCAAGGCTCTTGCCCTGCTTTCGGTCGGGATGGCCCCCGACCCTCGGTTCGCATTTCGGGGCCCGCGTCTGAACGAACCTGTTGTCTTGTTCCCCTTGCGGGACGGAGCCTCGACGCCGGAGGCGGTCGGTGACGGCTATCGTCAAGCGCTGCTGTCGATCACGGTCGGCGCGTTCGTCGCGCATTCGGACGGACGTCTTGCGTGCGCCGAGAGGCAACATCTCACGAGCTTGGTTGACCGGACGGGCGGGCTGACGGCTTCGGACGCGGCCCGCCTGCGAGCCGACATCGATTGGCTGACGGCGGTGCCTCCCAAGTCGCTCCCTTTTCGCAAGCGCCTTCGAGAGCTCGATGGGCACACCCGACACGAGATAGGAAGATTGGCGCTCGCTGTCGCCGGGGCGGACGGGCGACTGGAACCGCGGGAAATCGACTCGATTCGAATCCTTTACAGGTCTCTTGGACTTTCCGCCGGACAGATCGATAAGGACATGCACGCGCTTGCCGCTACCGGACCGCCGTCGGAACCGGTCCCGGTTCGACAGCCGACGGAGTCTGGCAGCGGCTACGAGGTCCCAGCGCAGAAAGAAGAGAAGCCAGACTCGATTGCCGCTGTCGTGGAGCTGGATCTGGACCGCGTATCGGCAATCATGGCTGACACCGCACGTGTTTCCGCCGTTCTTCGGGATGTCTTCGCGGGCGACGGGGAGCGGCCGGAGGCTATTGCGGGCGAGTCGGTTGACCGCGACCAAAGTCCGCCGCTTGCCGGCCTTGGCGCCGCGTACGGAGACTTCCTACAGGAGCTTGTCTTGCGATCAAGTTGGTCAGAAAGCGAATTCGACGCACTGGCAACCAGGTTCGGCCTGATGCCGGGGGACGCGCTCGAGACCGTCAACGAGTGGGCCTACCAGCGTTTCGAAGAGCCGTTAATCGAAGAGGATGAAAAATTTCAGATCAACTTGGAACTTGTCGGCGAATCCCGCAAGTGAGGTGGTCGCGCGGGTCGAATGTCCGCGAGCCAGTCCATTCCCACCGGCCGGTCCGCGCTGCGGGGCCGGAGACGTTGCCCGTAGATTCGCTTTCCAGAGAAAGCGGGTCGTCAGCTCGCCGCCGAATCGGGGGCCGTGCGAAGAATCCGGGACCCAACGGCAGAGGCGCGGGACTGCGTGGCGGCAAGCCAGGGGGTTACTCTTCGTGAGAGAGCTGGCTGCGTTTCAGGGCCAGTTCGCCTTGGACCTCGTTATCGATGCTCACGATGCGAAACGTCACAGTGGGGTCGGGCTCGCTGGTGTCGAATTCGAGAAGGCCGAAAGACTGCTTCTCGTTGTATCCGAACAGCGCCCCGGGCATTAGCCGATGCACGTGCTCGTTGGTGAGGCGGGAGCTTTCGAACTCGTATAACGGGTACCCGTTGGCGCGATCGATCCGCCGGGCGTCCGATCGATGGCGGTCGGCCGAGAGCAGGAACACCCCCTCGATCTCGTTCTCCGCCAGGAAGTCGAAGATCTCGGCGCGTTCCGCGCGAAAGCCGTTCCACGTGTCGACCGCATCGCCCTTGGTGTCGAACGACCACGGCACGGGCGAGACCAGCACCTTGAACGTGGCGGTGGATCGCTTCACTTGATCGAGCAGCCACCCCTTCTGCGCCGGCCCCAGCATTGTTTTCTCGTTCGCGTAAGGATTCGTGCGATAGAAGCGGCCGTCCAGCATGAAGAAGTCCACATCGCCGATCGAGAAGGCGAACCAGACGCCGGGCCACCCTTCGGAGCCGTAGCCTGGGTTCACCCAGTTCTCGCGAAACTGGCGCCACGACGGCAGCTTCCAAGGCGGCTTGTCCTTGTAGGGCCCCATCCACACATCGTCCGTAGCGCAGTCGTGGTCGTCCCAGATGGCGTAGATCGCGGTCGAGGCGGTTAGTCGACGGAACTCCTCGCGTGATTGCCTGCGGTAGTAGGTGTAGTAGTGAAGGCTGTTGGGGCCTACCGGAAAGTCCAGGTAGACGTTGTCACCCAGGAAGAGGAACGCCAGCGGATCATGGGATCGAATCAGGTCCCACACTCGTTCGTTACGGGTCACGTAGCCTGCTCCTCCGCCGAATCCGACATTGAAGCGACTCGGCTTGCCGCGCTCCGGAAACGTGCGGAACGACGGATAGTCGGGCCCCGAGACGGAATCCCCGTCTAGGATCACCTCATAGCGATAGGTCGTGTCGGGTCGCAGGCCTACGATCTCGGCCACGGCCGTGTAGTCGGACTCGCTGCTGGTCCGCGCGGTCGCCGAGCGCAGCTGACCACGGAAATCGGTGCCCGTTCCAGCAGCCACCTGCACGTCGCTCTCGTTGGCCGTTCGCACCCAGATTCGCGCCGTCGTCCCCGTTACCGAGCCGACCATCGGGCCGTGAACCAGTTCGCGGTCGAGTCGGGCTAGTTCACGCTGGAAGGGGACGTGCTCCACCAGCGGCGCGAGGAGATCTCTGGGACCGGCGATGAACCGCTCGATCGGCAGGCCCGCTTCCAAGGCTCGTTGCACCGCGCTCATCGCGAGGTCCAGCTCGCCGAGCTGCGTCCGAGCCACGGCAAGATTGAACAACGACTCCTGATCCGTCGGGTCGTCGGCCAGAAGTGCTTCGGCGTCGAGGACGGCTTTCTCCGGATTGCCCTGGACGATGTACAGCATCTGCCGCTGTCCATTGCGCTTAACTGCGGTGTGCTCGGTGAAGAATCGCAGGTTCCAAGGCGTCTCGCTGCCAAAGTAAGGGAATTCGGAGCCGTCCAGGTACGCCTCGTCGGGTGCGAAGCCGCGGACCGGCTCCGTGGGCTGCGGGGCGCATCCGGCCGGCACGATCATTGCCAGCGCCATACAACCCTTCTTGCAGGAGAACATCAGACTGCGCGAACCTGATTCGCCGCGGGCTGCCTGCCGCAGATCGATTTCCCGGCGCGAACCGACCAAGACTCTAGCACTCTCCGGCCTTGAACCAACCGCGCCAGAGGCCCGGCGCGAGCATTCCGCGCTCGTGGGGCCTTCGTTCGGGTCCTGCACCCGGTCGTCTACGGACCAAACTCCACTGCCTGGTAAGGCCTCGCCTCCAATCCGTCCCGGTCCTCTCTGACAACAACGAACTGATTGACGCCGACATCACGAAAAACCTGAGTGCGATCCGACGCTGGCCAGTAGATTTCCAGCCGGTCGACCCTCGCGGCTCGTCCCAGGCCGATATGCTGGCGCAACGGGTTCGCTCCGAAGCTTCCTCCGCTGTTCACCCAGCGATAGACAGAGCGCCGGTTGCCGTTCTCCGAGATGACCGCGCGGATCCGGGAGCCGATTGCGCAGGCGCTGGACTCGACGCCGACAAGGCGGACGACCAGCCAATTATTCTCGAAGCCGGGATTCTCGAAGAGTGCGTTGGCGTACACGTCGCCCGCGTACGCCCCGCCGAGCTCGACAAATAGGTCCTGGTCCCCGTCGTGGTCGAAGTCGGCGAACGCCACACCGTGGCCCTTCTGCAGGTGGCCCACGCCAGCCGATGTCGTGACATCGACAAACTGCTTTCCCCCGACATTGCGAAACAACAGGTTCGGCATGAGTCCTTCGTACTCGGGGTATCCGGTTCCAAGATAGAAATCGAGGAATCCGTCGTTGTCGAGATCGCCAAAGTTCGATCCCATGGGTTGCGTGATGTGATTCAGGTTGACCTCGAATCCCACGTCCCTGAACGAGCCGCTGCCATCTCCTGCGTACAGGCTGTCGGGCTCGGTTTCCATCGATGGCAGGCCCATGAAGTGGGCCGCGACGTCGTCGACTCGGCGCTCGTATCCGCTTACGAACAGATCGAGGCTCCCATCGTTGTTGAAGTCCCAGAACCAGGTCGGAAAGCTCTTGAACGGATAGGTGACGTTGGCTTCGGCCGCGACATCCGAAAACGTGCCGTCGCCCGCGTTGCGATAGAGGCGATTCACGGCTCCGAAGTTCGACACGTAAATGTCGGGCAGACGGTCGCCATCATAGTCTCCCCAGACGACCCCCTTGGCGACTGCGTCGTTCGTGACGCCAGCGGCCACCGCGACATCGGAGAAGGTGCCGTCGCCGTTGTTGCGAAACAGCTGGCTGGGGAAGGTCTCGTTGCCCACGTAAAGGTCGAGATCTCCGTCGTTGTCGAAGTCAGCCCAGGCCGCCGTCTGCGTCGGATAGTGATTGCCACCGAGTCCGGCGTCGATCGTGACGTCGCGAAAACGCGCGTTGCCATCGTTTTGCAATAGGGAATTCGGGTGCCTCCCGGCCTTCTCCAGCCATGCGCCCCTCAGGACGTACACATCGAGATCGCCATCGCTGTCGTAGTCGGCTTGGACCAGGTTCAGCCCGCCGTATAGACCGAGAAAACCGGCTTCCTCGGTGCGCTCGCCGAAGGTGCCGTCCCCGTTGTTGCGAAAGAAGCGCAGCTGGCCATTCGGATTCCAGTCCGACACGACGAGGTCCAGCCAGTTGTCCCCGTCGAAATCGTCGGCGATGGCCCCTCCGCTCAAGCTGACCGTGTTCAGACCGAGCTCGAGAGCGACATCGCGGAACCGCGGCACGTCCTGCTCGGACTCGAAGCGCTCGGGAGGAATCAGAAACGCGCCCGGAACTTCCGCAGGATATCCGCCAACGGTCATGTAGGCCAGGTTGAGCAGCCATCGGGCCGCTTTATGGCTGGATTGTCGGCGGAGCACCTCGGTCAGGTGCTGGATGGCTGTTCGCGCGGGGTCCTGGTCGCGATGGATTCCGCCGTCGCGTATCGGCAGGATGCAGCTGGCGGCGTCGCGGTGGGCGATGCAGTTGCGAGCCTCGCCCAAGCGGAGGTAGGCGACCGCGAGTTGAAAGGCCGGCTGAACAAGCCTGGAATCTGACAGGTCGTACGCCTTTCGGAGGTGCTCGATGGCCTCTTGGTTGTTACCTAGGCGGAGTTCGTCCTTGCCGACGAGGAGTCGCAGCCTGGCCTGCTGGGCGGGCGGCGAGTCGATGCGCAGCTGTTTCAGCAGGTGACGCTCGCCTGCGTGAAAATCTGCACCGGTGTACAAGTTCTCGACAGAATTCCGCTTGCGAATCTCTTCCAGCAGGGCAAGCATGCGTAGGTGACCGTCAGCAACAGACGTCGTCGGAGCGCCGCTCTCAAGAGCGGAAGCCCGCTTGTTGGTTCCGGTTGCCGTCTGCGCGTGACCGCGCGGGATCGCTCCAACCACCAACAGCAATAGCAGTGCGCCGCAGAGCGCACTCACGACCCGCATCAACTTCTGTTTCACCGGATTGCGGCGGAGGTAAACCGTGGGCGATCTCGTTCGATTGGGCAGCGAGTCAGCAAGATCAAAGCAGGCTACTCGAGTCGTACGGACCACCGACTGAACGGATCGTATCAGAAAGAGGGGACAGCGCGATTGCTCCGTCTCGTCCTCTTTTTCCTCGGGGCGGGGGAGGATGAGGCCCGAGCTGGTCCGCGCCGCCTTGCGATTTCCAAATCCGAATGGCCACTGCTGGTTCAGCGGGCGGCTCGTACGGATACCGTTCTCGGAGCCTTTCCTTGAGCGCGGGCCGCTGCCGGCGCAAGGCGGGCAAGTGCTCTTCGCCGGATTTTCCTGCGAAGGCCTTCGGAGTAGCGCAATCTGCGTAGCGGCCAAGAGTCCGGACTCTCGATCAAGGTGATTGCAGGATGAGGAGATCTTCGCACTTTGCGGATCCTTGTCCCACGTCGGCGTCGCTGGCAAACCGACCTTCGCCGGCGGCCCCTATACCGTCCCAATGCACTCTGTCTGCCACAGATTCAAGTCCAAGCACTGGCCGATCGCTTGATTGACGATGGAACTCCTCGGTCTCTACTGGTCGTCGCCGACGTTCTCAGGCTGCCCAGCCTTGTCGGCGTCCGTTCGAATCGCAATCGAAGCAACATCCATTTGAAAGCCATTGGATCGACAGTTGCCATGCCAAGCGCGGTTCCCGTCTCTCGTTCAAGAAGCGGACAGAAGATGCTTTGGGCAGGTGGTCGCGTCTCCTGGTTCGCACCGCGCAGATCGCCGACATATCCACCGGCCTAGGAGCGCATCGATCCGGTCGCGCGGGGGCACGCGGTCCAGGACGGCTGCGGCCAGGCCAGGACCACAAAGCAGCGCGACGATCTGGCCTCCTGGGCGACTCGCTAGGACGCGCAGGGTCGAGTTCGCACTACGCGTGCGCTGTTCGATACGTTTCCCGGGGCCTGCCTTCTTGCGTCGCTTGCTCGGCCGCGGCCGAGTGCAAGCCAACTCTGAGACAGGGATTGCAATCCGCAATCCGGCTTGCCGACTGTTCCGCGAATGACCCGCCGGGTGGCCGACACCCGCGGCCTTGCCCCTACACGCGGAATTCCGCTCAAGCCGCGAGTCGCTCGGATTCGGGTCTCGAGACGGGCTCGTTGACGGTCCCGGCACCCTTTCCCCGCCTGTGCCTCTTGTGCGCTTGGTAGCCCTCGGCGAGAATTCGCAAGAAGCTGGCGCGGTTCTGCCAAAGGAGCGCGATCCAGTGGCGTTTCGTCATCTGGGGGAAGTAGATTCCTCGGAACGCGAGCCGCGTAAAGAACATCGTCGCTCGCTCGTGGAACGGGCGGCCCTCGATCCGTTTGAGTGCACGTGCCGTGGACTCCGGCGAGTACGACTCTGTCCACGCCTCGTGGACCTCTGCCTCCGCCTCGTCGATTGTGATGTGCTCCGGAGTGTAGGCCATGCGGAACGGGCGGAAGTCGAGCCAGTGCTTCGGCCGGGTCAGGCGTCCCTGCGCCAGCAGGCGGTCGTACAGCGGTGTCGCCGGGTACGGCGTCATCAGGCCGTAGACAGGAAGGCCGGGCGGCCAGCTGTTGATTGCCGCCAGCGTTTTCTGGGCCACGCCCGGGCGGTCCCCGTCCATCCCGAAGATGAACGACGTGATCGAATAGATCCCGCGGCTGGCGAGGCGGTCGAGCACTTCCCCGTACAGCCCGGGCTTGTTGAATCCCTTGTTGACGTCTTTCAGACTCTCGGCGTCAATGGACTCCAAGCCCATGAAGATCCAGCGGCCCCCGCTTTCCTTGATCAAATCGACCAGCTCTTCGTCCTTGAGCAGGTTCATGCTGATCTGCGCGACCCACGGAACGTGGGCCCCCCGGTCGATCATCGCCCGCAGCAGCGACTTGGTACGACGCTTGTTGATCGCGAAGTTATCGTCGATGAAGAATACGCCTACCTTGCCTCCTTCGGCCTTCGCCCTCGCCTTGAGTCGCAGGATCTCGTCGACCACGCTGTCGTTGCTCCGGAAGCGGATCGAGTCCCCGAAGAAGCCGGTGACCGTGCAGAAATCGCAGCCGTACGGGCAGCCCCGGCCGGACTCGATCGGAACAATGTACAGGCTCTTCCAAGTGCTGCCGGCCTTTTCCAGCATGTATCGCGTCCAAGCGGGAACCTTGGCGATCAGGTCGAACTGCCGCAGGTCCATCGTCTCCCAAGGGATCCTGGGATAGTCCTCCAGCGACGGCTTGACCTCCACGCCGAAAGCGTCGACGGGCTTGTAGACTTCTTTCAGCTCCCCGGCCTCGGCGTCGCGAACGATTTGCGGCCAGACGTTGTCGGCCTCGCCCAGCGCCACTGCGTCCGCGTGCCGCGGCTCCCCGTCCCGCCCGATCGGCTCGTCGGGCACCTCCGTGACATGCGGCCCGCCCATCACCACCTTGGCGCCTGCAGCACGGATGGCGTCCGCCATGAGGTAGGCCCTCGCCGCCATGCGCGTCATGGCTCCGATTCCAGCCAGTTCGATCTTGTTTTCCCTGACGAAGTCGGCGATCCCCTCCTCGGTCACGTTCTGGGCGTTGCCGTCGATGAGGAAGACTTTGTGCCCCGGCGGCGTGACGGCCTGCAGAACGAACATCCACAGGTGCGGCATGTAGTTCTTCGTGACCTGGTTGTCGGGGTTGTAAAGGAGGATGTTCATGGATCGTTCAGCCGCTTGAGCATTGAGGCCGTCTGCTGCTGAACGTCCGCAATCCTAAGGGGCGAGATCTGATCTCGCTACGCAGATGCAAGCCTACCACGGATCGAGGCGCCCGCGCTGACCAGCATCAGGATTCGGCCCGCAACCGGTGACGGTTGCGGGCCTCGGCCTCCATTATAGGCCGCTAGAAGTAGAGTTTCAAGCCGAGTTGGCCGATCCGGGCGGACTCGGCTGCCGTGATGTTCCCGAAATTGTTGTTTCCGAAACTGGTGTTCGGACGGCGGAAGATCGTGTGGTTGAAAAAGTTGAAGAACTCCGCGCGGAACTGCAAGCGGACTCTCTCGCTGAACGGGAAGTCCTTCAAAATCGACACGTCCCAGTTGATGAATTCCGGCTCCCGGGCGTCGGGCAGGAAGTTCCCCATGTTGCCGAACATGAACGGTTCCGGCTGCTCGAACGCCGCGGCGTTGAAATACGGCTTGCTCGCGAAGCGACCGCCCAGCCGCTCGACCAAGCTGCCCTCGGTCACAGGACTCTGGCCCACGACGCGGTTCGGCGTTTGACGGCCACCATACGAATTCAGGTTGTTGAACCTAGAGGTGATGCCGACGGGCAGCCCGCTCTGCATCGTCGTGACACCGTTGATGTTCCAGCCTCCCAGGACTTGGTTAACCCAGCCGCCGCGGTTCAGCAGCGCCCTGCCTTTGCCAAACGGCAACTCGTACTGGTAGTTGATGACCAATCGGTGGGCGATATCCAAGCCGGACAACGTCCTGTCCAATCGCTTGTCGTAGTGGTTGGTGTAGCCGGGGTTCTGGGCACCGAGGAATCCGGCCACGGAACTTACGTCGTCGATCATCTTCGACCAGGTGTACGCGCCGAGCAGCTGCAGCCCGTTGGAATAGCGTTTGCGGACCTTCATCTGCAGGGCATGGTACGAGGAATGGAACTCGTAGCCGCGAGGCGTGTTGACGCCCGTGAAGTGGGGATAGGGCCGCAGCAGCTGGCCAACCGCAATTGTCCGCCGGCCAAGCCCCAGGTTGCTCGGTATCACGCCGAAGAACGGGTTCTCGACCCGGTCGTTGAGTCCGTCGCCAAGGGACTGGTACTCGTTTGGCAGCTGGTTAAACTGCACGCCGGTCCCAAGCAGCTTCACGCCCGAATTCCCAGCGTAGGCGATGTCGACCAGCCAGTTGTCGGGCAATTCGTACTGGATATTGAAGTTCCACTGCACGGAGTAGGGCGTCCGGTCCGTGCGCACGATGGCCGCCGGGCTCTGCCCGAGGAATGTCGCTAGCCCCTCGGACCCGTTCGAGGGCGCGTTGAAGCCCAGCGGAAACGGACTGGAAATGTCGGTGAACGGCGTCCGGCCTCCGTCCTGGCTGCCGATGACGGGCGCAATGGAGTTGAAGCTGACGGCGCCAGCCGTCGCGGTTCCCGGCCCGAATCCGGTTGTCGGGTTGTAGAAGATGCCCGCTCCGGTACGGATGACCAGCCTATCCGTGAGCTTGTAGGCCAGGCCGATGCGCGGCGCGACGTTGTTGTTGTCGTAGTTCTTGATGTGCCGCGGATTTCCGTCGACCCCGGCGAATTGCAGCCCGCCCCGAACCGGCCGTTCCATGCCGGGCGTGTCCAGCACCAGATCGGGCTGCGCGGCATTGAAGTCGAACCAGCCAGCCCGGTTGAAGCGCTCCGTGATCGGGCGGTCTTGGTCCCACCGCAGTCCCAGGTTGAGAGTCAGCTTGTCCGTGACGCGCCAGTCGTCCTGGAGGTAGAAGCCCCAGTACGGCGTTTGCTGCGAGAGCGCCGGCTCGAACCGGATGCGGCCGCCGTTCATGAATCCGAGAAGCATGCTCGCGACCGAGTTGCCTTGGCTGCCGCGATTGAACCGCTCGCGCGTCCAGTTCCGGTTGAACTGGTAGAATCCCGCCGGATCGGCGGGCCGGTGGTTCGACACGCGGTTCAGCCGGTACACGCCGCCGAACTTGATCGTGTGGTCTCCGAACAGGCGGGACATGTCGCCGACCCACGTGCTCGACTCGAACTTGTTGCCGATATACCAAAACGCGTTGTTGCCCATCTGCTGAAAGTCCGCGACCTGCACGCGGGGAAAAACCGGGAACTGCACTTGGCCGTCCAGGTCGCCCGGGAGCCCGAGCGACGCCTGCGAGACATCCTCTTCGATATAGCGGCGGGGGTTCGCATGGTAGGAGTAGCCGAAGTTCCCGTGCATGACCCAGCCGTTCCACAAGTAGGTGTCGTCGACCGTATAGGAGCGGTTGATCCCGCCGTTCCACCCGGAGCCGGGCGAAGCGATGTTGTTCCAGCGGCTCGGCAGGGTGTTGATGACCTTGTTGAGGGAGACGCGGACGAAGAGGTTGTTGTTGTCGCTGGTGCGGTAGTCCACCTTGGTCGAGGTGTCCCAGGTGTTCGGTCTCGAGCCGAGCTGCGAGAAGAAGTTGTTGCGTATGCCGGGGGCCGTCGGCTCGGGGTAGTAGGAAAGTAGCCCGAGCGCCGTGGGGTTGTGGCGTTCTGCTGGGACGGCATTGTTCGGAAACGGGTCGCGGGTCCCGTCAGCGCGGAGCGTCATCGGGTCGTGGACAACCCGGTTGTCCTCGCTGAAGTCCCCCTGCTTCATCAACCGTGTCGGCACCGACTGCGTGACCGAGGCCGGGTTGACTTGCCTGCGGAATTCGACGCTCTGGAAAAAGAAGAGCCGGTCGCGGGACGCCGAGAGCGGTCCTCCCAGCGTGCCGCCGAACTGGTTGAATCGGAAAGGCGCGCGGTCGCGACCGTTAGCATTCGCGAACCAGTTGTTGGCTTGCAGCTTGTCGTTGCGCAGGAATTCGTAGAGCACGCCATGGAATTCGCTCCCCCCGGATCGCGTGACCATGTTCACCACGGCGCCCGCCGTCCGTCCGTATTGCGCCGAGAACGCGTTGGTCTGGACCTTGAACTCCTGCAGCGTGTCGGGCGAGGGGATGTAGGAGGGCTGGTTGAAGCCCATCACCTCCTGGGACGAACCGTCGAGCATGATCGAGTTGGCGACATTGCGCCCGCCGTTGGCCGAGAACGCGACCGCCGAGATCGATCCGTTGCCGCTTGTCGAGTTGCGGAAGTTGCGCGTCGTGTTGATGCCCGGCGTGAGTCCGATGAGCTGCAATACGTTGCGGCCGTTTAGCGGGAGCGACTCGGCGGTAAGCGAGTTGACGACCTCGCCGAGGTCCGAAGTCGCTGTCGCCAGCAGCGGCGCTTCGGCCGAGATCTCGACGGTCTCGGTGACATCGCCTACCTCAAGAGGAATGTCGATCTCGGCGACTTGGGCGACCTGCAGGACGAAGCTCTGGCGCTCGTAGCGCTTGAACCCGTCGGCTTGCACCTCGAGAGAGTAGCTCCCCGGTGGAATCTGCTGGAATACATACGCGCCGGAGGCGTTGGCCTCGGCGGCCCAAGGCCGGTTCTGGTCTACGTTTGTGAGAGTCAGCGAGGCTCCGGGAATGACGGCCCCGGACGCATCGCTGACAGTGCCACGCACGGTGGCGGTTTGTGTTTGAGCGAATGCAGCGGTGGCCGCGAGTAGCAATGTAAAGGCCACATGCAAGGCGCGCCTCGCGACGCGTCGAACAGAGTGCATTTTTTTAATCCTCCTATTTTAAAGAGGCGACAGCAGGCGGGAACACTCGAAATCCGAGCGTTACGCACGCTCCCGTCCCGGCTAAGACAATCCCGTCAATCATGGTAACGCTAACCGCGGGCCGACGCCGACGCCGGCGGCTCGTTTCTCGGGAGCAAGCAATGCGCAGCGCTCCTCCAGCGAAGACGGCTCGGTCGGAACCAAGACCCTCTTCCAGAGATTCCTCTCAACCGTGCGAGCCAGCGCTTTCTTGCAGCCGCCAAGCGGGCGCGCGCAATGGGCGCGGCTAGGGTTGGAGGAGCGGAAGACCAAGACCGTTGACGAGGAGACGGCCATCCGCGAGAGGTTCGCAATTGCCACGCTCCTGACAGGGGCACGAGTCGCTGGGTGCAATACCGCAGCCAGCTGGATCGGGTTGGAGATTGTCTGCCGCCCTGCCGCAGCAGTGGAATCGAGTTTCGCAATGCGCTCTAGCCCGGTTCCCGGTTCATTGGAACCCTTCACTAGACCCGCGTCAGCCGCGCTCTAGTCGTCGTCGGACTTGCCTAGCAATTCAGCTTCCAGTCTCCGCGCACCGCGCAGGATGCCGCCGAAGGAGTAATTCGCCTCGTGGCAAGCATACTCATAGACCCTGCTAGTCGTCGCAGGCCATACGTAGGCGCCGCTCCAAGGCGCGGTCCATACCGTCGGGTCTTCGACAGTGAACCGGTAGAGCAATGTGTCTGCGTCGATGCGGGTGAAGCGCTCGACGACGTGCAGGTTGCGAGACGCAAGCGACAGAGCCGGGTGGTCGTTGAAGTTCGTCGTGTCGACGACCAGCGTGTCACCTTCCCAGTGCCCCACCGAATCCCCCAGCCAGCTGCGTATGTCGGGAGGGGCGTGCTCGGCGTACATGCGGATGATGCGGACGTCGTGAACCATCTCGATCAGGATCATGACGTGATCCTCCGTCTGGACGACGCGCTTGAGGTTGTTGTAGGAGACGGGAAGCATCGGCGGGCCGCCGGTCGACCCGAATCCCAGCAGGCATCGCTCCGCCAATGGCCTCAATTCCGGATCGTCGTAGGGCCCCGGATCGAGCCCTTCCTCGATCCACCAGGCCTCGCCGGTGTTTGGCCGCGCCATCTTGGCCCTCGCCTCGACGCGCCGCCTTGCATCCGCCGTCATAGGGGGCCGCCGGCCGTTCTTGGGATCCGTGATGATCGAGGAGCGCGACTTGCCGTCAATCTGGAAGGAGCCGCTTCCTCGGTCCAGCCAGAAAAAGTTGTAACCGCCTACGTTGCCCTTCGACCCTGGCGAGCCGTCCCCGCCGTCCGGCGGTGCCGCGCGGTGCGGGTCCGAGTCTGCGTTCAGCTGGGCTTTGCTCTCGGCCGCCTGGCGGACGATCGCCGCGGCTTCTTCGTCCGTCAGCGTTAGCTTGTCGCCGTATTCTTCTGGTCGCTCCAAAGGTGTCAGTGTCGCGATGTCATAGGTGCCCGAGAGATCTGGGAGGCCTGAGGCCGTGCGAGGAATCTCCGCAGCCGCGAAGGGCAGGACGACGATTGCGAGAACGGCGAGATTGTTCACGATGCGACTCAACATGATCGGTGCTTCCTTGTGTGAATCAGGTCGTGGCGAGCCGTGTCGCTGAGGCTTGAACGCCCAGGACATCTACCCGTCACGCGAAGGATTTGGGATCTCGCAAGCGCGCGAGCATCCTGAATGACCCTGGACCCGACTGGCACGGCGACTCCCCACGGATTATCGCTCACGAATTGGGCGAGGGCGCTCGGCATTGCACGCAAGAGACATTCTGCCGTTGACGGGAGAGAGCGGAATGGTCCATGCTCGCTGTTGCGAGGCTGTTTGATCAAGGCAGGGCGGTTGCGGTCGTCCGATTTCGCCACTTGCCGAGTGCTTTGCATTACTCCCGCGTCGCGATGACCCGGTTTGCTTGCGCCAGATTTGCGAAACTCCTCCGGGCGGCTCTGGCCATCCCGGCAGTGTCGATTTCTCGATTCGCATGCCGCAGTGAAGGACAACCAGGGTGACGGGTCGAAGACCCCTGCCGACGAAGTCCAGTCGGGTTCCAGCCTTGGTTGGCGTACCGGTCTTGCTCGCGATTCTTGCCGGGTGCACGCGGCAGCCGCCCATCGAAGTGTCGTTTCCTCAGGTCGATGTCGCGGCCTACGGAGAGAGTGCCCGAGCACTTCTCGAAGCCCGCCTCGGGGCCGCGCGAGCCGAGCCTGCCGATGCGGAGGCCCTCGGCCGCGCGGCAATGGCCTTGCATGCTTACGAGATTCGCGCCGCCGCCGCCGATCTGTATCAGCGAGCATCGGCACGAAGCCGGAACGACTTTCGATGGCACTACCTGAGAGGCCTTGTCGCCGGCGACCTCGGGCGACAGCATGAAGCGGAGGAAGCGTTGCGAACTGCCGCGCAGCTGGCAGCCGAGGAGACCTTCGTCCAGTTGCGCTTGGCCACGGCTGTGCTGGAGGCGGGCAGGCCCAGCGAGGCTCTGGAGATGTACGAACAAGTCGCGGCGATGGTGCCCGATTCGATGGCCAGTCATTTCGGCCGCGGGACGGCCCTGGCCAGCTTGGGGCGATACGCCGAGGCTGTGACGGCGCTCGAACAGGCAGCGAGCCTCGCGGGCGACTACCGTCCGCTGTACTACCAGCTGGCTCTGGCTCTTCGCGGTGTAGGCCGCGAGGATGAAGCGTTGCGGTTTCTAGCTCACCATGAGCGGATGGAACCTGGCCGGCGGCCGCCCTTCGACGACCCCCTGCAGAGGCAAATCGAGGAGTTGCGCGAAGGGACCTACCTGCATTACCTGAATCGCGGCATGGCCTTCGAGGCGGCCGGACGGCTGGAAGAGGCTCTGCGGGAGTACTTGCGCGCCACCGATGCGGACCCCGCCCAGGTGCACGCCCGTGCGAACCTGATCAGTGTCTACAGCCAATTGGGGCGCCACGCGGCGGCGACCGCGGCGTATCGCAAGACGCTCGAGCTTCATCCCGGTGTCGAGGAGGCCCATTACAACTACGGCGTGATGCTGTCGCGGCTCGGCAATCACAGCGGGGCGGAATCTGCCTATCGAAAAGCGCTTGCGGAGAATCCCTACTTGGCAGACGCCCGATTGAATCTTGGAGACGCGCTCGAGCAGCAGGACCAGCCGGAAGCCGCCGGCGAGCAATTCCGCCAAGTCCTGCAGGTCAATCCCGGCCATCGCTTGGCGCACTTTCGGCTTGGAAGCTTGCTGTATCGGCAGAATCAGTACTCGGAGGCGCTGGCCCATCTCCGCAGCATGACCGAAGTCAAGGACGGGGAGACGCCGAAATTCCTCCTCGTGCTGGCCCGCGCAGAGCGGGCTGCCGGGAATAACGCGGCGGCAGCCCAGCATGCGGCCGAAGCAAGACGGATCGCACGCCAATACGACCGGACGGAAATACTCTCGGTCCTGAACCGTGAGTTCCCGGGCCAGCAGTAGGGATCGAAATCCGGCCGCTCCGTCGGCTGTTCGCGGTGCTGTCTGGGTCGCGTGCGATCTGTCGGGCGCCCGCAGCTATCGTTGGCCGCCGGGGCGAATCCCACCGTCGTCTGCCGTGTTGTCCGCGGCCTCATTGAGTGCCGGTTCCTGCAGGGGGAATCTCGCCAAGATTGTCGACGCATGCCGGAGCCGGCCCTCAGGACGTGGGGTCCCGGGACACAGCCCGGCTCAATTCTTCCGGCGGGAAGCCAGCAGACCCGCAAATTACGCTCTTCCTGCACGCGATTCCGGCCGCGGCCTCGCGGCCCGCTAGGACTGCCGCATTCATTCGACCGGCAACTCCGAGCAGCTGTCAGAGCCCGTCCCGGACGCAACTCGACAAGCCCGTTGCTCCCGGCTGGAGCCCTGCTAGAAGTAGAGCTTCAGCCCGAACTGAATATGGCGCGGTATCCGCTGCAACGTTATTGTCGAAGCCGCCGACCTGACCCGCCCGACGTTCGCGCTGCCGATATTCGTCGTTGGATTGTTGAATTGCGGCGTATTCGTCAGATTGAAGAACTCGGCGCGGAACTGTAACCGACGCTGCTGGTTCTCGCTGAAGAAGAATTCCTTGAAAATCGAGAAGTCGAGGTTCTTCGTACCCGGTCCGAAGAGGATGTTCCGTCCGGCGTTGCCGAACAATTGAGGCCCGGGTCTCGCAAATGCATCCACGTCGAAGAATCTACGAAGAGTCTGTTGGCTGCGGGGCAACCGACCGTCGTCGATGCGGTCCGGGTAGGACGTGCAGCAGTTAAGGGTGCTGGGCGAAGTCACTCGCATCGGGAACCCGTCATACATCGTGAGAATCCCGTTGATCTGCCATCCGCCCACGACGTGATTGAGGCCCCCGTTGGCTTTGAAAGGCAGGTCATACATGAAGCTGGTCACCAAGCGGCGCGGCGCGCTGAAGCCGGTCGGCCCGCGGTCTCGCCTGATGTTGCGGATATCTGTCGGCGTTCCGAACTGGCTGTCCACATTGCCGATCGCCTTTCCCCATGTGTAGCTGACCAGATAGCCAAGCCCGCTTCGAAAGCGCCGTTCCGCCGAGAGTTGCAAGCTGTGGTAGTTCGAGTCGTAGCGGCTCTGGATCTGCCGGATGGCTCCGAACGCCGGAAAGTCTCTGCGGGGCGCAACCGGACCGGTCCCTGGAGTCGGTTGGTTGATGTCCGTCTGTCCCTGCAGCTTGGAGCCCTTGCTCCCGACGTACGCGATCGTGAAGGACGTCTCGCCGACCTGATGCTGGATCGTTGCGTTCCATTGCTGCGTGTAGGGGATCACCGTGTCGAGATCGATCGAGCGCAGAGTGCCTGCCACCACGCCAAGAGCCGGTCGGTCAAAGCCCATCGACGCAGGCCGCGCCCCCGGGAAGTCGAACTGATTGTTGTTGAAATTCGAGCTGATGACTTCCGGAGGATTCGCGCCTAGATTCCGTGTCGTATCCAATTGTCCGGTCGAATAGTACAGGCCGTACCCGGTACGAAGAACGGTTTTGGACGCGAGCTTGTAGGCAATGCCGAAGCGGGGAGAAAAGTTATTCTGATCGCCTGGATGGCCGGAGCGCCAAGGCACCGAGCCGGTGCCTACCTGGACGACCGTCCCCTCCGATCGCACGAAGTTGTGCTGGCGATCGTTGACCTCGGTCCAAGGCCATCCGAGGAAGTTGTCGTAGCGCACGCCGAGATTCAACGTCAGCCGGTCGTCCACCTTGTAGGTGTCCTGCAGGTGGAAAGCGACCTCCGTCCGCCGGTACCCCCTAGTGCCCGTCACGAAACGGATGAAGCCGCTGGTGGGCTTGCCTAGCAGAACATCCGCGGGCCCCAAGCCTGTGCCCGCTCGGGATGCAGGGTTAATGGTAAAGCCGTTGCCGAAGTTCATCGTGCCGCGCAGTGCATTCGATTGCAGGGCGTTGTAACGCAGTCGCCGAACCTCTCCGCCGAATTTTATGCTGTGACGCCCGCTGATTATGCTGAACGTGTCGCTGAACTGATAGTTGTCGCTCACAATGATCGCGGGCGAGAAGCCGTTGCCGCCCATGCTCCGGAATCCAGCGATGTTGATGATGGCAAGACCTGAGGTCAGGTCGTCGCCTGCGACATTCGACCCCGGAATGCCGATTTCGTCGCTCACGTTCTGGCCGTAGTTTGGATTGAATGATCGCAGGTTCAGGCGCGTCCAGCCCACGCGAAACTCATTGATCTTCGTGGGAGACACGAGGTGCGTGTCACTTGCGACAAACTGATTGACGGGCTGGTCGGCCGGCCCCGGCACGCCGGGCCCTCTGCCCACGGCGGGCGCCGGCAGGAAGCTGGGCTCGATCAAGTCATCGTCACTGTAGCTGTATCGCGCGAACATGTTGTTGCTGTCGGAAACAACGTGGTCGATCTTGAGGTCAAACCGTTCGCCGTCGATGCTGCGAACTGGGTTCGAGAGGTAGTTGTCGGAAGTCTCCGCGTTGCGATTGGGAAGCGGGTAGAGGTTCAGGATGTTCTGCCCGACGGGATTCTGCATTGCGGCTGGAATCGAGTCGTTCGGGAACGGATCTCGCACGTAGCCACCATCCTCGAGCAGTCGTTGCGTCGTGGGATCGAAAATGCTGAACGGGGATTGCGAGAAATACCCTGATCGGAAATCCGCAGTCGGCACGCTGCTAATCAGGGTTTGCGCCTGACGCACGCGCTGGCCTTCGAAGTTGGCAAAGAAGAACGTCTTGCCGTCGACCGATCCGGGAAACACGGGACCGCCGACAAAGGCGCCGTACTGATTCTGCTTGAACGGCGGAATCGCCTCGTCTGCGCGATCAAAGAAGTTCTTTGCGTCCAGCTTGGCGTTCCTCAAGAAATTGTAGGCCCCGCCGTGAAACTCCCTGGTCCCGGACTTGAAGGTCAGATTCACCGTGGCACCGCCCCCGCGGCCAAATTGCGCGTCCGCTCCCGACGTCTCGCTTCGAAACTCTTGAATCGCGTCGATCGACGGAAAGATCAGAATGCCCAGGCCGTTGTGGTTTTCCGAATTGCTGATTCCCTCAATCAGGTAGTTGTTGTCATTTGACCGGCTGCCATTGACCGAGGCGTTCGAGACGCCGCGCTTGCGTGTGATCGGACTGCCCTGGGACTGGGTGTCCGCAGGCTGGGTCCCTGTGCTGAGCAGTATGAGCTGCGCCCAGTTGCGACCGTTCAGAGGCAGGTCCTTGATTGCCTTCTCGGTCCTCAGGTTGGAGAGCGTTGCGGACTCCGTTTGCAGGAGCGGGGCGACGTCGAGGACCTCGATCACCTCTGTCACGGCTCCCAGCTTGAGATCGAAGTCGACGACTGCTCTCTGATTCACTTCGAGCCGGAAACGCTTTGCCGCCGGTTCAAAGCCTTCCGATCGCACCTCAACGGTAAACTCTCCCGGGCGCAGCGGCGGCGACACGTAGATTCCTTGCGCCCCGCTGCCGGTTTCGATCGTCAGTCCTGTGCCGACGCTCTCGATCACCACTGTGGCGCCGGCGATTACCGCCCCGGTCGAGTCCCGGACAGTGCCAGTTACGGTCCCGGCATCAACCTGGCCGAAAACGATGACGGCGCACAAGGCACCAGCAGCTGCAATACGAAGTGCGACACGCATCTAAACCCTCCCACCGAACGCCTCGGGTCAACTCGCACTTGCGTTCGCTCCGATGCGCCTGATGCACCAGTTCTCGATGCGCTTGCGAGTTGCCTAAGCGTGCGATGCGCCTACATTGTAGTGGCTGTGTTGGGTGAGCGCAACGTTCTTAGCCTGCCCGAACTGTGGGCGGGAACCGCACCGAAAGCCCTTGCCGGAGCGCCAGTGACGCGCTTGACAGCCTCGTCGCAGCGGACAAGCGGAAGGCGTGTTGCCATTTGAAAAGGCATCTATACTCAAGTTGCCAATACGAGGAGCAGGCTCTGACTCCTCGGGAGGAGGCCCTTATGCACCGGTTCATTCTCATCGTAGTCTTCGCGGCCTTGGCTGCGGTTCCTCCAGCGGTACCTCAAACAATCACAGCAACCCTGCAAGGGATCGTGACCGATGCAACCGAAGCCGTCATCCCCGGAGCTTCGGTGACTGTCGTAAATACTGCGACGAACGCCGAGTTCGTCACAGAATCCAGCGCGGGAGGCCGCTTCGTGGCTCCTTCATTGCAGCCTGGTCCCTATCGCGTAGTTATCGAAGCCGAGGGGTTCAAACGGGTTGAACGCACTGGCTTGGTGCTGGCCGTTGAGCAAACCGCGCAGATTCAAGTGGTGCTGGAAGTCGGTGCCGTCACGGAGGTGGTTGAAGTTTCTGCCGAAGCCCCGCTGCTCGAGTCGACGACTTCGTCGATGGGGCAAGTGATCGATAACCAGAAAATCACGAACCTGCCCTTGAACTCCCGCAATCCCTACCGTCTAGCGCTGCTCGTCCCCGGTGTCTCCGGCCGGATTTCCGACGTGTTCAACGGCGGCCGCATCCTGGTAAACGGCGGCCGCCCCGGAACGAACGAAATCCTGGTCGATGGCGTCCCGTCCTCACCGCCGTTAGTCAATCCCATCCAGGGTTTCACGGTCCTCCCGTCTGTCGATTCCGTGCAGGAATTCAAGGTCCAGACAAACAACTACTCGGCGGAGTTCGGTCGCAGTGGCGGCAGCGTGATCAACATGGTCTACAAGTCGGGCACCAATCGGGTCCATGGATCCGCATTCGAGTTCCTGCGCAACTCGTCGCTCGATTCCAACAACTTCTTCGCCAACCGCAACGGCGTTCCGCTGGGCAGCTTCAAGCGCAACCAGTTCGGCGCTACAGTGGGCGGGCCCATTTCAATCCCGAAGGCATTCGACGGGCGAGACAAGTCGTTCTTCTTCTTCGGCTACGAAGGCCTGCGCGAGCGGAGGGCAGCCACGCAGACAGCGACCGTGCCGAGCCCGCTGCAGCAAAGCGGGGATTTCTCCGAGACGCTGAACTCGGCAGGCAGCTTGATTCGCATCTTCGATCCCCTGACAACGCGCGCGGCAGCCGGCGGCGGTTTCGAGCGCGATGCGTTCCAAGGCAACGCGATTCCACCCAGTCGAATCGCCAATGTCTCGCAAAACGTGGTGGGCTACTACCCGCGGGCCAACCGGCCCGGCGCGCAGTACACGGGAGTCAACAACTGGATCACTTCGGGGTCCGACCCGCTGGACGTGAACAAATGGGAAGTCAAGTACGACCAAGTGGTTAACGATGACCAACGGTTCTTCTTCCGCGTCTCTCGTCGGAAGTTCGACGACAACCCGCTGATCTTGTTCCCGGACGATATCGTAATTGCCAACGGCGGGCGCTTCGCACCGCAGCACTCCGTAGGCTCGGCATTCGATTACACCTGGACAGTCAGCCCGACCCTGCTGCTTAACTTCCGAGCCGGTGTCAGCCGCATGCACCTGCCGTGGAGACCGTTCAGCTTCGGGTTCGACCCGGTGGCCAACTTGGGCATGCCCAGCTACATCCGAGACCTAGGGGACGGCATCGAGTTTCCCGGATTCGCTCCGACCGGCTACCGCAGGCTAGGGGATGGCGGTCCGAACTTCCGCCGCAATTCCTTCGAAACGCATCCGTACTCGGCGCATGCCACGAAGATTCTGAGCAAGCACTCCGTCAAGTTCGGCGGCGAGTGGCGCTTCCTGCAGGTCCATAACAGCGAATACGGACGCATGAACGGTACGTACAATTTCGGGAAAGCGCCCACCCAGGGGCCCGACCCCACCAGGGCGAGCAACGCTGCGGGCGATGGCCTCGCCACCATGCTGCTCGGGTTCGGCGGCGGCACGTACACCAAGGCATTCAAGGGTGTGAGCTCGTCGAATCGCTACTACGCCCTGTACATCAACGACGACTACAAGCCCACTTCGAAACTGACCCTGAACCTCGGGCTGCGTTGGGAAGTGGACTCCGCCCGGACGGCAAGGCACAATCGGATGAATTGGTTCAACCCGGACGTGGCATCCCCTCTTGCCGGTCCCGCCGGCCTGCCCAGCTTGATGGGCGGCTTGGTCTTTGTCGGCGTGGACGGAGTCCAGCGCGCCCAGTTCGACACCGACTACAACAACTTCGCTCCACGCGTGGGCCTCGCTTATCAAGCGACCCAGCGATTGGTCCTTCGCTCCGCCTACGGCTTGTTCTACGCGCCGTCGCAGATGGGCGCGGGCGGCTCGGTCGGCAATCTCGGCTACCGCACGGACACCGAGTTTCTCGGCATGATCGGCGTCTTTCCCAACCACACGATTGACGACCCCTATCCGGACGGATTGATCCCTGCCCTCGGCAGTTCGCTCGGCCTGCTGACGGGCGTCGGCGGCAACGTCAACGCGTACTGGCAGGACACGAAGATACCGATGATGCACGTGTGGAACTTCAACCTGCAATTCCAGCTTCCCGGTGACATGTCCGTCGAGGCGGCGTACAGCGCCAACCGCACAACGCAACTCAACCTGGCCGGGGAAAGCGGCATCAACCTGAACCAGCTGACCGAGGATCAGCTGCGGATGGGCCCCGCGCTGCTGGAGCGTGTCACGAACCCATTCGCCGGAGTCATTAACATCGGCGCCCTCTCAAGAGGCGCTGTCCCGCACGGATTCCTGTTGCGGACCTATCCCCAGTACACGCGCCTTGGGAAGATGTTCGCAAGCGGGGCGGACTCGATTTACCATTCCTTCCAGCTAAAGGCCCAGAAGCGCTTTTCCGACGGGCTGAGCCTCCTCATCGCGTACACGAATGCCAAATTGATCGACACATGGTCCGGCATTTTCGCCGCCGGCACCGGGACGAACACGCAAAACGTCTACGATCGCAAGGCGGATCGCTCGGTTTCCGGAAACGACATTTCGCAGCGCTTTGTACTGAGCTATGTATACGACCTGCCATTCGGTCGGGGGCGGGCAATGGGAGCCGATTGGAATCCTGTGGCCGATGCGGTTCTCGGGGGCTGGCAGCTTAACGGCATCATTACCCTGAGCACGGGCTTCCCGCTGCGTCCCACTGCAGCCAACACAGCCCGGGCCGGCAACGGCTACCTGCGCCCCAACAACAACGGCCAGAGCGCGAAGCTCGGCGGCGCTGTGGTCGACCGCTTGGACAAGTATTTCGACACCGCGGTGTTTTCGCAGCCGGAGCCATTCACATTCGGCAACACGGGCCGCTTGCTACCCGATGTAAGGCGGCCCACGCTGACGAACTGGGACTTTTCGGTCTTCAAGAACTTCGCTCTGACCGAGGCCTTGGGCCTCCAAGTTCGGGGCGAGTTCTTCAATCTCACGAATACCCCGGTTTTCGCGAGCCCTAACACGGCGGTGAACAACAGGAACTTCGGGCGAATCACGCGTCAGGCGAACGCGCCCCGCCAGATCCAGTTCGGCCTGAAGCTGCTCTGGTAGGATCGATCCCTTGAACTCGCCTGCCGCGAGCAGAGCCTGAGCATGCCTTCAATCACGCGGCGCACATTCGTAGGGGCCGCCGGTACGGCCGCTGCCGCGCAGGTCCCGGCCAGGTCCGCGCCCAACGTGCTGTTTGTCATGCTGGACCAATGGCGCTTCGACTGCCTTGGCGCTAACGGGAACGACATCTTACGGACGCCGAACCTCGATGCGCTTGCGGCACGCTCGGCGAACTTCACGCAAGCATGCGTGCAGGCGCCAGTCTGCGTCCCGTCTCGGATCAGCTTCTTTACTGGACGCTACCCGCACTCCCACAAGAACCGAGTGAATTACACGCCGTATCAGCAGCCCGAGCCCATGATGCAAGAGCTGCTTGGCGACGGCGGCTACCACACTGGTTCGGTTGGCAAGCTGCACTTTCATCCGCCAACCGCAGACCATGCCCGCGAGACGGGATTCGACCGCGTTCTTCTGGATGACGGCATTCGCCGCACGGATGCGCACTCCGACTACGTGAAGTGGAGGGCCGCCAATGACCCCCGGGCGAGCCTCCATTACCAAGCGACCATCGACAAGGTCCCATCGGGTCAGAATCCGTATCGCGCGGCGATCGACAAGGAGTTCACGCCGACAGCGTGGACCGGCCGCGAGACGCGCAACGTGCTGCAGGACCTAGCCTCGTCGGAGAGGCCGTTCTTTCTGTTCTCCTCGTACTTCAAGCCGCATTCCCCGCATACTATCCCGGAACCCTACGACGCCCTCTACAACGAGGCGGACATACCCTTGCCGAGGCAGGTTGGCCTCGAGTACATCCAGCGCCTGCCGTTGCCCGTCCAGAAAATGATCCTTCGGGGCAAGCCGCCGTATGCCATGGACCGGCGGCTCTTGCAGTGGCGGTATCGCAGCTACTACGGGGACGTCACATGGCTTGACGAGGAAATCGGCGCTACGCTTGCGGAACTCGAGCGCAGCGGGCAGTCGGACAACACGATCGTAATCGTGACCACGGACCACGGAGATCAGATGCTCGCGCACGGCCTATTCGGCAAGAACGTGTTCTTCGAGGACTCGGTGCGCATCCCCCTGCTAGTAAGTTGGCCGGGGCGCATACGACCGGGAGTCTACTCCGAGCTCATCGAATCCGTGGATTTGCTACCCAGCGTGCTGGAATTATGCGGCCTGCCGATCCCAGACCACGTGCAAGGCCGCAGCTTCGTTCCGCTGGTGGCGGGAGAGCGAAGTCACTACCAGCCGCGGACCGCGCAATTCGCCGAGAACGTCATGCCTGAGGTCATCACGAACGGCGACGAGGGGTACTTCTTTTCTCCGGGCAAGGGCGTCGGCGGCGTGCGCCATCCGGACGCCAAGATGATTCGCACGAATCGCTGGAAGATGAACTACTACGTGGGGCACGGCGGCGAGTTGTACGACCTAGAGGACGACCGCGGCGAATGGGTCAACTTATTCGATGAGCCCTCCCATCAAGAGATCGTTCGCGATTTGAAATCCGAGCTCCTGGACTGGATGATTGCGGCCGACGAGAATGACCAGATTGCCCGCCGGTGGCTGGTGTAGTCGTCGCCTCCCGTGGGCAGATTCCAACGATCCGGAGCGGGGCCGCATCCGGGACGATGCGAGTTTCCGACGAAGGCGGCGCAGATCCCCGTCTCTTTCGGCTAGATCGAGCGTGACTTGCCGGCAGCGCTGTGCCCGGCAAGCGACATGCGACCAGTCTGGGTCGAGGCGCTCGTTCTCCGTCACGAGGAGGACTCGTCGGTGCACTGCATTGCCGACCCAGCAATGGCTGCGGCCTGCGCTGTTGCGAATCACTGTCGGCCTCGCCCGGGTTCGGGACCGCTCAGCTGCAGACGCCCCGGAACACGCTGTCCCACGTGCGCTCAGGTCTGCTCTGTGCGGTCAGAGCACCGCCGGAGTCAATCGGGCCCTTGCGAGTGTTGCACAATATATCCACTTGCATTAACCTTGCAGTGTGCGTTGCTTGGACCTCAAGCTGGCAGTCGCGGCCTTTTTGCCGGTATCTGCAGCGCATGCCGCAGTCCTGATCGAGCCCGCCGGGATCCGCATCCAAAGCCCCGGCCAGTCGCAACGAATCATTCTTTCGGGGGGATCGGATTGCGAGATTTCAAGCGGCGATCCTGCGGTCGTCCAAGTCGCTTCGAACAAGCTCGTGGCCCGCTCTCCCGGAAGCGCACGGATCGCCGTTCATTGTGCCGAGGGATCGACCGAGACCACCGTGCATGTCGGCGAAACCGGCTCCGCCGTGGGCCTCGGCTTCGAGCGCGATCTTCTCTCCATCCTGACCACCAAGGGCTGCAACTCTGCGGCCTGCCACGGCTCCCCGGCCGGCCAGAACGGGTTCAAGCTTTCCCTTTACGGGGCCGACCCTCGTCTCGACTACGAAATGATCGTGAATAGCCAAGCCGGGCGGAGGGTTTCGCTGGACGCTCCCGAGACTTCCCTTCTGATTGGCAAGCCGTCGTTTCAGGTCGCTCATGGCGGAGGTCAACTCATGACCGCCGAATCGGATGAATACGCGACCATCCTGGAGTGGCTTCGCCAGGGTGCGCCGTACGGGGTGTCGGGCATTCGGCTGGAGCGGCTTGAGATCCATCCCGGCGAGCGGGTCCTCGAGGGGCCCGGGGCGCGGCAGCCGATCGTGGTCGTGGGCCACTTGTCCGATGGCACCACGCGCGACATGACCGCCGAGGTTCGGTACTCGGTCAATGACGAGGCGGTGATCTCCGTGGACCGGGACCGCGGGGTCGTAGCCAAGGGAGCCGGGATGACGGCGCTCATGGCTCGTGCCATGGGCAAAGCGGCCACTTCGCAATTCATTGTCATTGATCGGGCGCACGGAGGGTCGTTCGATTACCCCGAGCCCGCGAACCTCATCGACGACCATGTCTTCCGGAAACTCCGCAGCGTCAATGTCGAGCCCTTTCCCCTAATTGACGACCGCACGTTCCTGCGCCGCGTTTACTTGGATTCCGCGGGCATCCTGCCCACGCCTGCCGAGGCTAGTCAATTCCTCTCCGGCACCGCTTCAGACAAGCGCGCCGACCTCATCGACGAGCTATTGCAGCGCGACGAATACTCCACGCATTGGCTGGTGAAGTTCGAAGACTGGTTCCGCAACTCCCAGTACTACTCGCAGGGCCGCACGAACGGCTCGTTCAAGCGCTGGCTCCACGACTCCATTCGCCAGGACTGGGCGTACGACGAGACGGTTCGGGCGATGCTCACGGCCAAGGGCGACACGACCGTGCGCCCGGCCGGGAACTTCTGGCATCCCGCGATCGACTTCATGCTGAAGACGTTCGAGGTCGAGAAGGCCGTACCGACGATCACCCGCCTGTTCCTCGGCCAGCGGCTCGAGTGCGCGCAGTGCCACAACCATCCGCTGGAGAACCTCACCCAAGACGACTTCTACGGATTGGCGGCCTTCCTGGCCAGGACGCGCGTCAAGCACGGCTACGGCCAATATCGGCGCGTCTGGTACGACGACTGGCGAGGCGAGATCGACCATCCAGTCACCAAGGAGCCCGTGCCCCCCCAGTTCCTGGACGGCGAGCGGCCGGCCATCCCGGCGGGAACGACGCGACGCGAGGTTCTGGCGGACTGGATTACCCGAGCGGAGCAACTTCAGTTCGCCAGGGCCACGGTCAACCGCGTCTGGTCTGAGTACTTCCAGCGAGGAATCGTCGAGCCGTTCGACGATTTTCGGTCGACCAACCGCCCGACGCATCCGAAGCTGCTCGACGCCTTGGCGCGGTACTTCATCGATTCCGGGTTCCGCTTCAAGTCTTTGCACCGCCTGATCATGAACTCCAAGACTTACCAGCTGGCTGCCCACACGCCGGATCGGCCCGGCGGAGAGCATCCGCTGGAGGACGCGCTGTTCGCCCGCTACGTGCCCCGTAAACTGCCGGCCGAAGTGCTGCTCGACGCGATCTCGCAAGTCACCGGCGTTGCCGAAGAGTTCAAGAACTACCCGCCGGGCACCTCGCCGAAGGCGTTGATTGCCAGCATCGGAGCGACGCACTTCCTGACGACGTTCGGGCATCCTCGCCGGGACATCATGGAATCCCGTTCCAATGCGCCCTCCCTGGGCCAGGCGCTGCAGATGATGAACGGCGACGTGCTGGCGGGCCGTACCAGTGCCACGGGATTCGTGCTCGACGCTCTCCTGGAACAGGGTCTCGACAACCGCGAGATCGTCCAAGCGCTCTACAGGCGGGCGTACGCGCGCGAGCCCGACCAGGCTGAGCGCGAAATGCTCGAGGCCTACCTCGCGGCGGAAATTGCCGCTGGCCGCGATCGTCGCCAGGGACTCGCGAACATGCTCTGGGCGATCCTGAACACCAAGGAATTCCAGATGAACCTCTGAGGGGATCCGCGATGCAGTTGTCCACCATGCGAAGCCGTTACAGCCGCAGGGATTTCCTGCGCGTGGGAGGAGCGTCGCTGGGCGGCATCTCGCTGCCGCAGATGCTTGCGGCCTCCCGGGGCAGGAGCGACGTTTCGTGCCTGATCTATTTCCACACAGGAGGGCTTTGCCAGCACGACTCATTTGATCCCAAGCCCGAGGCGCCCAGGGAGGTTCGCGGGGGCTTCGGCACGATTCCCACGTCTGTTCCGGGGGTTCGCTTCAGCGAGCTCCTTCCGCGTAGCGCCGCCAATTTCAAGCGCTTCTCCGTCGTCCGTTCGATGTATTCCCTGGAGGCGATTCACGAGAAAGCCAAGCAGTACTTGTTCTCGGGCCAGCGGCCCAACAACGCCTACAAGCACCCTGTATACGGCTCGGTCGTGGCGCGCGAGCAGGGCAATCGCAACGGCTTGCCGCCGTTCGTCGTGATCCCGCGCAAGGACATTTGCGCTGACGCGGGCTTCCTGGGCCCTGCCTACGATCCCTTCATCGCCGGGGACCCCTCCGCGGAGGATTACTCCGTCCAAGATCTGACTTTGCCGACCGGGCTGGGCTTGGAGGAGGCCCAAGGACGTGCCGGCCTTCTCTCGGCCCTTGACGCACGATTGGAAAAACTGGAGAAATCGAGCGTCGTCGGCAGCATGGACCACTTCTATCAGAAGGCGCTGGACCTGGTGAGCTCGCCAGCAGCGAAGCGTGCGTTCGACCTCGGAGCGGAACCGGGGAGGGTGCGAGACGCCTACGGCCGCACGACGGGCGGGCAAGGCGCGCTGCTCGCCCGACGCCTTATCGAGGCCGGCGTGCGGCTCGTCACCCTGTTCCACGGGGGCTACGACACTCACAGCGACAACGACAAGTCCAACAAGAAGCTCTACCCGGAATTCGACCAAGCGTTCTCCACTCTGCTCGAGGACATGGACGCGCGCGGCTTGCTGGACACCACGCTGGTTCTGGCCATGGGGGAATTCGGTCGCACGCCCGAGATCAATCACTCGGCGGGCCGAGACCACTGGCCCGGAGTGTTCTCGATCGCGGTTGCCGGCGCCGGGGTGCCGGGAGGCCAGGCGATCGGCAGCTCGGACGCAATGGGTGCCGCGCCGAGGGAACGGCCGATCTCGATCGAGGATCTCGGCGCGACCGTCTACCGAAAACTGGGGATCGACACCCACAAGGAGTACCACGCGCTCGGCAGGCCGATCAGGATCAACGACGGCGGGACACCCGTCCGCGAGCTCTTCGCGTAGAAGAGGGATGACAACTCGCAGACTTGCCTTGGCCGCGGCCGCGGCGACTTGCATATCAATCGCCGCGGAAGACCCCGCCGATCCTTGGATCGATCGCATCGAGCCCCTGGGAGGCCAGCGGGGCGCCGAGACGGACGTGACATTGGTTGGCAGGAACCTTGCTGTCCCGGCAGTCCTTGAATTCGATTCGCCTCACCTGTTCTGGGAGACAGGCGCCTTGCATGGCGAAGGCAGCCTGCGCGGCCGGATAAGAGTGTCCGCCGACGCGCCGCCCGGTCCCCACATCGCCACCCTGGCCACGCCCAGCGGGCGTTCGAATTCGCGCATGTTCTACGTGGATGAGTTCCCTTCCACGCGGGAAATCGAGCCCAACAACACGCCCGAACTGGCCCAGGCGATCAAGCTCGAGCCCCAAACGCTCCACGGCGCCATGCACGAGCTGCCGGACATAGATGTATTCGCTTTCGAAGCTGTGGCAGGGGAGCGGTGGACCTTCGACCTGCGCTCGTTGGAGTACGGGGGATTCCTTGAAAACGACATGACGCTGCTCGACTCCGATGGCCGGCGCGTCGCTTTCAACGACGACCGGGACGATTACCTGGAGACGCCCTTCCTGGAGCATGTCTTCGAACGCACGGGCACGTACTTTCTAAAGCTCGATCAGTATCGCGGCCCGCAGCGTGTCAATTGCGCCCGCAACTGCGGCTACATGCTGCGCATCGGCCAGCTGCCAGTGGTGGAAGCGGCATTTCCGCTAGGCGCAAGTCCCGGATCGACCGTCGAGATTTCTCTCAGGGGCCGTGCTCTTGCGGACGTGGAAAGCGTCTGGCTTTCACCGGTACGGAGAGCCGAGTACTACCGCCTGACGTTTCCCTTCACGGTGCCCGTGCGCACTGATCACAGTGCCGCGAGCCCCATCTTGGGAACCATAGAGCAGCGCGGAGACCGCAGGCTCGCGGTGCGCTTCGGCATTGCCGGTGACGCCTGGCGAGGCCTTTGGCGCCTGTGGGTACGCTCCCCCGGCGGGGTTGCCGACTCCATCAGCCTCGAGGTTTCGGACATGCGCGCAACGGATTGCCGGGAAATCCGTCCGTCCCCGCAAGGCGCCGTTTGCGATGGAGTCTTGGAAGGCAGCAGCGCCGGGCGCGCTTACTGGCTCGTACTGCGCGCCGGGCAGCCGCTGGTTGCGACGACGTTGTCCGCGCAGCTGGGCCTGCCCCACCTAGACACCGTGCTGGAGCTCTTCGACGCAGAAGGGAACCTGGTCGCGGAACACGATGACCTGATGACCGGCCAAGGCACCGTGATCGGCAACCCTGACTCGATGCTGCACTACAAACCTGAAGCGGGCGGGCGCTACCGGCTCTTGGTCAGGGACCGCACCGGTCGCAGCGGTCCAGACATGGCGTACCGCCTGCGGATCGAGGAACGCGAACCGGGCTTCGCTCTGCTCTCGGATCCGGAAAACCTGAACGTCCGTGCCGGAGCGACGGAGCGCCTAGGCATCCTCCTGACGCCGGAACCGGGATTCAAGCAGGCAGTGGACGCATGGATTGACAATCCCCCTCCCGGGATCTCTGCCACGCCGGGCAGGTTTGGGCCGGGCCGGTTCTTCGGGCCCTCCGGCGACGGCGACAACATAGTCATCCCCGCGACTTTCCTGGACGTGAGGGTCGACGCCGGCCTGCCTGCCGGGGACTACCCCTTGCGCGTCTTGGGTCGGGCCGCGGGAGGGGCCGACGCCGTCGAGGCGATTTCTACCCTTTGGATCGGTCCGCCTCGCAAGCGGAACGATGTCCGAAGGCCCCTGCCATCCATCCGTCTGACGGTTCTTGCCGCCGCGCCTGCCGGCGCCTCGACCGGAGAGGCTGCCCTGTCTGGCGGTTCGCGCTAATTTCCAGCCGATCCGGCCTCCTCGCCCTACTGGATCGGCAACGTGGGCGTGGCTGACTCAACTTCCTCTTCCTCATCCGGCGAGTCGATCGATTCCGGGAGGGGGACAACCACGGCAGCCGCGACGGTATCTCCCTTCTCGAGGTTCACCACGCGAACGCCCTGCGACCAACGGGCTGTAGGACGAATCTGCTCCGAGCCGAAACGCACGATCTTGCCGTTTCGGGTCACGATCATCACCTCGGAGTCGTCGGTCACTTCCATCACCGACACCACCGGGCCCCTCGCTCGAGTGATCTTGGTGTTGACGACGCCCTTTCCGCCGCGGCCCGTAACACGGTACTTATCGAGATCCGTCCGCTTGCCGAAGCCGTACTTGGTGATGGTCAGCACGAGATTGTTGATGCTGGGGCACAGCATGCCGATCACCGAGTCCTTTCTATCCCTCGCCAGGCGAATGCCGCGGACACCCATTGCGACGCGGCCCATGGCCCGCACTTCAGTATTTGAGAAGTGGACCGCCAAGCCTCTTCGCGTCGCGAGGAACACGTTCCGGTCCGGGTCGCACAGCCGAGCCGAGACAAGTTCGTCCCCTTGTCGTAGCTTCAAGGCGATGATGCCGCGCGACATGGGGCGCGAGAAGACCTCCAAGGAGCACTTCTTGATCGTGCCCCGGCGGGTCACCATCGTGATGAATTGCCCGGTCTTGAAGGACCGTACCGGCAGAAATGCCTGCACCGTCTCGTCCGGCATGAACTCGATCAAATTAACGATATTCCGGCCCCGGCCGGCAGCAGCCACCTCGGGAATGTTGTAGATCTTCAGCCAGTAGACCCGACCGAGGTTCGTGAAAACCAAGATGTAGGAGTGGGTTCTGGCCACGAACAGACGCTCCAGAATGTCGCCGTCCCGGGTCGACATCCCACGCCGGCCGCGGCCTCCGCGGGATTGCTTTCGGTAGGTTGCGAGAGCGGTCCGCTTGAGGTACCCCTTCTTAGTCACTGTCACGACCATGTCCTCGTCGGCTATCAGGTCCTCGATCGAAATGTCACGGGCCTCCTCGCCGATCTCGGTGCGCCGCTCGGAACCAAACTTCTTCTTCAGAGCGCGCAGCTCGCCGATGATCAGCTTGTTCAGGACTGCTTCCGATTCTAGGATCTCGAGATATCCGGCGATCTTCTTCTGGAGTTGCTCAAGTTCATCGAGGATCTTCTGCCGCTCCATGCTGGTAAGGCGCTGGAGCTGGAGCTCGATGATCGCCTGCGCTTGACGCTCCGTGAAATCGAACGGCAAGTTGCACACCAGAGCGCTTTCCCTAAGAAACTCCGAGTAGTCGATTACCTTCTCGCCTATCAGGCCGAGCTTGGCCTCCTTGGGGTTTCGGGAAGCTCGGATGAGTGCGATGACCTCGTCGATGCGCTGGAGGGCCTTGGCGAATCCCAGCAGCGCGTGCTCTCGGTCGCGAGCCTTGCGCAGAAGGTAGTTCGTGCGGCGTCTTACGACATCCTGCCGGTGACGGATGAACAGCCTGAGGTACTCGAGCAGGCCGAGCACCTGCGGCCTGTGACCGACGATCGCCAGCACGGCAACTCCAGAGCCGTGCTGGAGGTCCGTGTGCTTGTAGAGATTGTTCAGCATCACCTCGGGACGCTCGCCGCGCTTGAGTTCGAACACGATCCGCATGCCGCGGCGGTCGCTTTCGTCGCGGATGTCGCCGATCCCGTTAATCTTCTTGTGGTTGACCAGGTCTGCGGCCTTCTTGATGAGTCGCGCCTTGTTGACCTGGTAGGGCAGCTCGCTGACGATGATTGCGAATCGGTTCTTGCCGATCTCTTCGAATCGGGTCCTAGCCCTCACGACGATGTGGCCGCGCCCTTCCCTGTATGCCTGTAGGATTCCTGCGCGACCGCAAAGAATCCCCCCAGTGGGGAAGTCGGGTCCTTGCACGATTGAGACAATGCGCTCGAATCGAGTCAGAGGATGCTTGATCAGCTGAATCGTCGCATCAATCAGTTCCGAGAGGTTGTGCGGAGGTATATGCGTGGCCATCCCAACGGCTATGCCGTCGGAGCCGTTGGCGAGCAAGTTCGGTGCGGCAGCGGCCAGACACTCCGGCTCCTGGCCTGAATCGTCGTAATTCGGGCGGAAATCGACGGTGTCCATGTCGATGTCCTCGAGCAGGACTTCGGCATAGCGCGCAAGGCGCGCCTCCGTGTAGCGCATCGCCGCAGGAGGGTCGCCGTCCACCGACCCGAAGTTGCCCTGCCCGTTCACGAGCACCTCGCGCATGCTGAAGGGCTGTGCCATGCGGACGAGCGTGTCGTAGATCGAGGCGTCGCCGTGAGGATGGTACTTGCCCATCACTTGGCCGACTATCCGGGCACACTTGCGGGGCGGGCGATTCGAGCGAAGACCCTCTTCGCGCATCGCGTAGAGGATTCGCCGCTGGACGGGTTTCAGGCCGTCCCGTACATCGGGAAGGGCGCGCCCGATGATGACCGACATCGCGTAGTCGAGATATGACTTCCGCATCTCGTTTTCGATGTCGATTGGCCGAATGTCGGCACCTAGCCCGTCTCCCCCTAAAGGCAACGGTTCAGATTGATTCGTATAGTCGTGCGCCATATAACCTGTTGTGGTCCTAGTCCATCCATTATACAACAGATGGCGTTTCTTCGTGGTGCATTCAGAATGAGGTCGGGGAGCCGCAACTCTAGCGATCGCATGGCGTTAGACTGCGTCCGCGTGCTTCGGGCGCACGCGGGGCAGCAAGGTTGTCAAGGAAGTCGCCCGCCTCCTAGCGACAGCTTGGCCCCCAGCAGTTCCGGCACTCCAACGCTGGAATCCTCAGTTGCACGACATTAGCCGAATCTAGGGGCTCGGATACGTTGGGCGGCCCACGGGATCGGCTCTCAAGCATGCACGAGTCATTGCTCGACAGCCCGGCTTACTTATTGGGCAGCCCACCAACCTTGCCACTAAAGAATGAGAATCATATATCTGAGTGCCGAAGGCACCAATCCGCATAAGTCTGAGCGAGTGGATCGAGCGGTCAGGCTGTCGAATTCACCTTGGTAATTTCTGCCCGTTCCACCACTCGTCCCAGTCACTTCGCCGCCGCGGGCTACAGCGCTAATGGAATGCTTTGAGGACGGCTAGGGCACTTCCTTCAGCCCCGGATCATGCTTGCAAAAGGCTGGATTCGTTGCCTGTCATCCAGCCTCGCAACCCCGCGCCCGACACGCCGGCGGGCGGGCTCTGCTAGCGGCTAATGCCGCCGCGTTCTCTGCCGGCGCTTAGCACTTGGCGGCGGTCTTGCCGGTCAGCTGGCGGTAGGTGAGCGTCTTGCCGAGCAGCCCATGCACCATGCGCCGCATCTGCTCCGCCGTGTCGGCGCGGCGATTGTTGTGCCGACCGGCGAACTCCTTCAGGTAGCGCTTGAGGTGTGCAAGGGATTCCCTTCGACATCGACCCACGGAACGCTGTGGTCGCCGTCAACCGCCAGTGTTTCGGGGGGAGAATCGATGCGAAAGATGGACCAAGGTCCGGGTCGGAATGGAAAGCATTCCACTACCGACTCGTCGATGTCGACTCCGATTCCGGGCTTGCTTGGCAGCACGAGAGAACCGTCTTCGGTTTGCAGGGGTTCGGCGAGGAGCTCGTCTGCGGCGGGGAACGAGTACATCCCGGGCCTGCCTTCATTGGATTGCAGCGGATACTCCAGCCACTCGACCACATCCGCGTCCCAGCAGGCGCCGAGCTGGGCGGCGGCCATGACTTCAAGCAAGGTTCCCCAGCTGTGGAAGGCGAAGCGAATGCCGTGCTCCTGGGTGGCAGCGAAGATGCGTTGGCCCATGGCGAAGCCTCCCTGGCAGCAGACATCCATCTGCACGAGGTCCACGCCTCCAGAGCGGATCAAATCGAAGAACGAGGCTTCATCGGACTCATGCTCGCCGGAAGCGAGCGCGATAGCCTGCTGGCCGTGAAGAGCCTGGTAGGCGGCGTGATCGTCGGGTGGAAGCGATTCAAGAGTTTCGTGTCGCGCTTCGTTTGGACCCAGCCAGTCTTGATGGGCGCTACAACCTCGGCTTGGCCCTGCTCATGTCTTCCGAGGTCGATCTGGCTCAAATTGAGTTGCAAGTGGCCGCTGAACTTCGGCCCGAGCAGCAAGGGTCCACCATCGGTTGGGCTCCGCGTAGGCGAAGGCCGGCAACCTCGACCGTGCCATCGCTGAGGACCGTGCAACTCTACGGCTCGATCCAAGCTGCCCAGGGGTGCATTACACCCTCGGGCGTGTGTTCTATCGGAAGGGCGATCAGGAAAGGGCTGCGGAACGGTTCAAGATCGTAGCCAGCCTGCAAGAACAGCAGCAAGCTCGGGACACAGCCGAGACGCAGGTCCTGCTTGCCATCGGTAGGGGGCTCAAAGCTACGGCTGAGGGGGACTTGGAACGCGCCGTCAGAGGACACCCGGGCATGCCCGAATCGCACTACCGGCTAGGCAGACTGCACTTAAGAATGGCGCGGCGAGTGGAGGCTCTGCGCGGGCTGGAAATCGTCCAGGAGTTCGATCCGGCTGGCGGGAACAAGAATTCGCAAGCCAAGAGCAGGGAGAGTGACCCGGTGGGTCGATCGGTTCCGTGAGACCGCACGCCATGTCCGGGGAATTGACTCTCCGCTCCTGCCAAGCCCACCGTTCCGGGACCACTTGGGCGGCACATTGCCCGCGACAGTCGAACATCAAACAACGTACCTTCATTCGTCAAATTCAGCCTAACCTTGCCCGTGGCAGTCAGATGATGGAAATCCAATCTGTAATTCTGCCATTCAAGTCTCCATGCACCAAGTTGAAGATCAGGGTTCCCGAGCACTCGTGGTGACTGCTATTCCAGCCGCAAAACGGGCTCCTCGTCCATCCACTGGCGGCTTCTCAAGGCTTCGATTCGGGCCAGCGCTGAGGAGTGATCCACCCTCAACAAGCGTTCTTGTCATAGCCCGGAGCTGGGTCATGAGTCGACAAACGACCACTGGGTTGTCTTTCCAGTCATTGGTCGGGCCAGCAAACTCACGTGCCCCAAGCGATTCCTGAGCGAGCCCGGCTACGTCTTCCAAGCGCGGAAATCCGGTTGCTATTCGGGTAGAGCGCGAGAATTCCTCAGATGCAACTAGGGTCGGGTGTAGACTACCCGTCGAGGAGGGCAAACACATGATCACTTCCGTTCGGCGATTCTCCGCAATCGCAAGCATGCTCCTAGCCAGCTTGGGCCTGCTGGCGGCCCAAGTCGACACGGGGGTCTTGTCGGGCTACGTCTATGACGACTCAGGGGCTGTAATTCCCGGTGCCGCCGTGACGGTTCGCAACACAGGAACCAACTACGAGCTTGACCTCGAGACGAATGCGTCCGGTCTTTACGTCAGCCCGCCGCTGCCGCCTGGAACCTACCGGCTTAACGTTCGGCAGGAAGGCTTCGCGGCGGCCGCAAAGGAGGTGTCACTCTATCTCTCGGAGCGGCTCGCGGTCGACTTCACGCTCCAAGTCGGATCCATTGCCGAAACCGTCACTGTCGAAGCCGTCGGGGAGGTCCTCCAAACGGAGAACACCACGCTGAGCACGCTCAGAACTGAGAGGGAGGTCAAGGAACTTCCCGTGAACAGTCGCAACTTCGCGGAGTTGCTCCGGTTCAGTTCAGGTGTCGTGCCGGGTCAGTCGCAGGCTGGCGGCCTGCCGCTGTCTCAAGCGAGGGGCAACACGACAAGCAGCGTGAACGGAAACGATATCGGCGACAACAACTTCTCGATCGACGGGGTCCAGAACAACAGCAACCACCAGGGCCAGGGGATCATGAATTTCATAGAAGTGGAGGCGATTGACCACTACCGAGTCGAGACCTCCGTTCCTGACGCCCGCTTCGGTCGCTCCGGCGCCACGATCAACGTGGGCTACAAGTCCGGAACCAATGAATTCCATGGTGTCCTGTTCCATTTCCTGCGCAATGACAAGCTCGACGCCCGCAATTTCTTCGCCCGCGGCAACAAGGCGCCTCTCAAGCGCAACTTCTACGGCGGCACGTTCGGAGGTCCCGTGGGAGGTGAGCAAGCCAGAACGTTTTTCTTCCTCTCCTACGAAGGCCAACGGAGCCGACAGGGCATTACCCACCTCTCGACCGTGCCGACTGTGAGCATGAAGGACGGCGATTTCAGCGAGCTCCTGGCGGGCGGGAGGCCGGTCACAATATTCGATCCGCTCACGCATCGGCCGAACCCGGCGGGCGGGGCCGCTATCCGCGACCCGTTCACAGGCAACGCGATACCGCGCAGCAGCTTTAGCCCGCAAGGGAAGGGAGTGATCGATCTCTATCCCGATCCCAATGCTGGCGGGCTCGCCGCGAACTTCTCGACGACCTCATCCCAACCCACCGACGGCGATCAAGGGACCGCCAAGGTCGACCGCGACTTCGATGACGGGTCCCGGGCGTTCTTCCGCTTCACCAAGGCCCACTGGGAGTTCGTCGACTCCAGCCGTCAGACACTAACGCCGGAGGCCACGCCGTTCATCGGAATCGCCGTGCCGTTCTGGCAAGCAGTCGTCAGCTACACGAAGGTGCTGTCGTCGCGGACGATCAATCAGGCGCGAGTCGGCTACTCGCGCCAGCCGCTCGTGAGCAGCAGCTTGAACGGGGGACGCAACCTGGCCGAGGAATTGGGGATACCGAATGTCAATGTTGACCAGTTTTCGACCGGGTTGTCTCAAATCGATGTCACCGGGATGGCCCGCCTCGGAGATTTCCAGTTCCGACCGGCGGTGATCGTCTCGAACAACTTCCAAGTAAGTGACAACCTCGACACCAATCGGGGTAACCACGCGATCAAGCTTGGCTTCGAGGTCGTCCGCAGGCAGACGAACGTCTTCCAGGCGCAGCGGCCCCGGGGCCGCTTCCAGTTCGCCCCGCTGTTCACCAACAATCCGTCGCAGAGGCGCAACACGGGTTCCGGGCCGGCCGAGCTCCTGATCGGCGTTCCGCGCCGCATCGATCTGAACGGCATCGTAGGGACGAGGGGCTTGCGACGGACGGACTGGGGAATGTTCGTCCAGGACGACTGGAAGATCACAACGCGGGTAACGTTGAATCTTGGCATCCGTTACGAAGTTGCCGACGACTACCCGCAGTCGGAGGTCAATGGCCGAATGCTGCAGTTCGACGTGGCCACCGGCAACCCAGCCCCCATCGGGAGCGGAAGTGGGGTCGACACGGATCTGAACAACGTCGCACCGCGCGTCGGACTCGCCTTCCGGGCGACCGACTCGACCGTGATTCGAAGCGCCTACGGCGTTTACTACTCGCTGATCCCCATCGCGCTGGGGGGAACCTTGGCCTCCAATCCTCCGTTCTTCGTCAACACGGCAGTTGTGAACAATCAAAACCGGTTCGACTCGGCACGTACCTTGGCAGACGGACCGCTCAGAACCAGCGATCCCGACGCCCCGAACCAGCGCCGAAGAGGCATTGCCGACGACTTCACGGTTCCCTACATTCAGCAGTGGAATCTGGCAGTGCAGCAACAGCTTCCCGGGCGGCAGCAGATCACGATTTCATATGTCGGCTCGAAGGGGACAGGCCTGAGGCAAGGCGTGGATCTCAACCAGCCGACGCCAGGCGACGGATCCGTTTCGAGTCGCCGACGCTGGCCCCAACACGCGAGTGTCTTGATTTACCAAAGCCGGGGGAACTACACTTATCACTCCTTGCAGGCGAATCTTGTCCGGAGATTCTCGGCCGGACACTATCAAGTCGCGTACACTTACAGCCACTGCATCGACGACCGATCGATCGGCGGCACGCCGATCTCCAACCTGTCACTCGCCAAGGGCAGCTGCGGCTTCGACATCCGCCAGAACCTACGCGCGACATGGGGTTGGGAGTTGCCGTTCGGACGCGGAAAGGCCTTCGGCGCGAACATCGATCCGGCGGTCAATCACCTGATCGGCGGCTGGCAAGTCAACGGTGGCGTGAGTCTGTACAGCGGCATCCCGTTCAGCGTGGTTGCGGGCAGCAACACATTGAACAACGGGGTGGGCGGCGTGCGCCCGGATCGGCTGAGCGACGGCAACCTGCCCCCCAGCCAGCGTCAGGTGACGCATTGGTTCGACACAGAGGCCTTTGCGAATCCAGGATTCCGACTCTACGGAACGGCGGGCCGGAGTATCCTGTTCGGGCCGGGCACCAAACAACTCGACTTGTCGCTGTTCAAGAATTTTCAAGTAACCGAAGGGGTTCGGTTGCAGTTTCGAGCTGAGTTCTTCAACGCGTTCAACACGCCACAATTCAACAACCCGAGGGGCGCCGGCGTCCGGGTCGGGGCAGGCGCGATGGGGCGAATTACGCGCGCTGGCAGTGAACCGACATTGCAGCGCACGCAACGGCAAGTTCAGATGGCGCTGAAGCTGTTCTTTTGAATTGCAGACACGATCTTCCGCCCGATCAGCGCGCTGAAGGCGAATCGCACTTGTCAGGACTGCTCACGCAGGCCGGGGGGCCCGGCGCAGCTTCCGCTTGAAGTGACGAGCGGAGTCTCTGATATGCGGGGCGGTCTTCGCTTGCAGTGGGACTACGGCGGCTGCCTTGCCCGGTCAGGGTAGTCGTGGGTGGTTCCACTGGTGCATTGGACCTGCAGAATTCGAATCTTCGTTGACAGGAAATTGGCTCGGCCGTGAAGTGATTCAGGCAAGCCTAAGATTGGGCAGCGAGGCAATCGGCGACGACCTGACGGCCATCTTCCAGATAGGCGGGGGAATTGACAGGGCTTCGTGCGGGAGCGGGTCGAGGCGGGCGTGCAGGTGTGCTCGGACGACTCCAAGTCATACGCCGCGATGGAGGGCCTCGCGCACGAGGCAGTGAAGCACTCGGTGGGCGAGTACGTGCTCGGCCAGGCGCAGACCAACGGCCTGGAATCGTTCTGGGCGCTGCTGAAGCGCGGCCTGGATGGCGCCTACCACCGCATGAGCGGCCAGCACCTGAAGCGCTACGTGACGCACTTCGCGGGCCGGCACAACAGCCGCCGCGCGGACACCGCCGAGCAGATGCGCCGCCTAGTGATCGGCCTGCTCGGCAAGAGCCTCACGTACCGCCAGCTCACGGGCAAGGCTGCTGCCTAGCACTGACGGCAGCGCAGGCCTGCGCGCGGCATCGGCGTGCCCCGTCAACCGCAAGAAGCGGCAAGGTCGTGCCGTCCCCGCGCCGGACCGCTTGCCCGCCGCGCCGGCGAGACGGCCGGCCCTGGAGAGGCTGTTGCGACGAGCCGGGATGGCGGTGCGAGACCGGACGGCCAGACCCAGCCGCTGGGTCACCCGGCCGCGCCGGAGGAAACTGCCGAGCAGGCCGGGAATCAACGCCCGAGCGCTGCTCCCGCCCGGCACCGGCGAAAAAGCGCGGTGACGAGTAGCGGAACAGGCGGAATCCCCCGCGCAATTCGACCCAATAGAAACTAGATCCGCCTGGCCGGTCCGGCGACTTCGGCACTCAGCTACATAAGTCCCTAAAGAATCCATGGCGGGCCGTTGACTGTGCGGCCGCTGGGGATTCACTCGCCACAAACGCCACCAGCTGTTCTCCGTTCATCGAGTCGTCCTTGTCCTGCTCCGAACTCAGCTCTTCGATTCCCATCAAGGCCGCTGGATGGCCCGGCAAGGCGTGCTTCTTGTTTCGATTGGCTTGTCGCGAATCGACTAGCCTCAGGGCTACGGCTCATTTCGGCCACGGCCTCGGTGTCGGCGGCGAGTCCCGTCGCATCGCGCGGACGGGTGCGCTCGCTCCGTGGGAGCCCCGGAGATTGAGTGGGATCCTCCGGGCATTACGCCAGACGGCGCGCGTCAAGTGGTCCTATGGCCGGCTCGAGGGTGACCGCGTTGAGTCCTGTCCGCTTGTCGACGCGATTGATTGTCCGTACGCTGCAAGTGCGACGATGCCCTGCGACGGCGTACCTGCGTTGATTCGGCTGCTCAGCGTCGCGACCGAACTCGCTTGGACTAGGTGCTCGAACCCTTTGGCATTGTACGCAAACTGCGATGCCTTCTTGCACAGGACGTCGATTGAACGACCTCGTCGAGAAGTGTCCTCAATTGCCTTTTCCGCCCAAGGGGCGTTCGAATCAGCTAGCTACGGCCCCGACGGTCCGGTCTCGCGATCCGCCCGCGCGTGCCTTTTTCCTAGAATATGAACTCAGTTCTGTCATTCTTGATGGAGCGAGGTGTATTCATGCTGAGAGCAGGTCGATCCCATTTGCAGCTGGCGCTGGCGTTCTTCACGTTGGTTGGTGCCGGAGTTCAACTTCTGGCGCAGCCGTACCCGAATCCCTACCGGATGGTGGAGGGTTGGGCGAAGCTGCCCGAAGGGCGCAGCTTCGGCGCTGTCGGCGGGGTCATCATCGACCCCGACGGCACGCACCTCTGGGCGGTGATTCGCTGCGACGCGGGCTCGGAAAAGTTCGGCTACGAATGTCTCGAATCCGACTTGGACGCGGTCGTGAAATTCAGCTTGGAGACCGGCGAGACGGTCGAGAGCTTCGGTGGCGGCATGTTCATCTGGCCGCACGGCATCGACGTGGACCCGGACGGCAATGTATGGGTAACTGACGCAGCTAGCCCCGCCCGTGTGCCCAAAGGGGATCGGGGACATCGGGTCATCAAGTTCAGTCCGACCGGGGAAGTCTTGATGACGCTTGGGACCCCCGGGGTGCCCGGTGACAGTCCGGATCACTTCAACTCCCCTGCGGACGTCGTAGTTGCGGACGACGGTTCGGTATTCGTCGCCGACGGTCACAACAGGGACGGCAACAACCGCGTGATGAAGTTCGCGAGTGACGGCACGTTCATCAAGTCCTGGGGGAAGACCGGTCACGGCCCCGGCGAGTTTCGGGTGCTTCACGCGCTCGCATTCGACAAGCGTGGTCGACTCTTCGTGGCAGACCGCGAGAATAACCGGGTCCAGATTTTCGATCAAGAAGGGCAGCATCTTGCGACATGGACGCAGTTCGGGCGTCCGAGCGGGATCTACTTCGATTCTCACGACAACATCTACGTGGCCGACTCCGAGTCGGACGACGTGCAGAACCCCGGATGGGAGATGGGACTGCGGATCGGAGATGCCGAAACGGGCTGGGTTCGCTACTTCGTCCGTTTCCCCTGGGGCGACCCCCGCGAAACGCGCGGCAGCGGAGCGGAGTTCGTTGCGGCCGACGACGCCGGCAACCTTTACGCCGGCGAGCCGTTTCGCCGACTGCTGCAAAAGTATGTCCGGGTGATGCCCTAGCGCTCGCGGCAGCCTTCCCCGAGTGGCGCGGGCTGGTGCCGCCGGGCCTTCCGGAATACCGTCGGGGGATGCACACGAGCGGCCACTGGTCTTGGGTCGGCACACCAACCCGTCAGCAAGGAACTGCTCGGAAACTCGTCGAACCAAGTCGTCAGCGCCGCCTATTGCGGTCGCCTAGACTAGCGGGGTGAAGCGACCCGGCAGCCTCCGGCCCAATCGGCCGCGTATAGCGGTCAACACGATTGCGTCGGCGACGCCTTGCCGGCGACAGGGGTACAGTAGTGGTCGGGCCAGGGATCTCGGATCGACGCTTCATCGTCTGAGCGAAAAAGTCGGAACGAATCGGCTCGGTTCGCCTAGGGCGGATACGGGCTCGGACCAGTAGTGTGCAGTATATCCGCTTAGACGTGAGCCGGCGAACCGTGCTCGTGCACGCCGCGATCTGGGCCTGCCAACTCATCGTTGTACCGATCTGGTGTTCCGGCGCTCCCCAGCAGGACGCAACGACCCAGCCAGCCCGTTCGGCCATCGTGACGGCGACCGGCGCGGAGATCGTCATTGACGGCTCGCTCGATGAAGCGCCGTGGCGTCGGTCGCCAAAGATCGGCAGCTTGGTTCAAAGGATTCCACGGGCCGGCGCAAAGCCCACCGAGCGGACCGAAGTAACGCTGCTCTACGACAAGGACAACCTCTATATCGGTGTCATGTGCTACGACTCCGAGCCGGATCGAGTGCTCGCGTCCCAAATGGCGCGCGACGCGACGCTGAACCCGGACGACCGTCTGAGCATCATTCTCGACACCTTTGGCGACCGAAGCAACGCCTTCTACTTTTCCACGAATCCGAATGGAGCCCTGGTTGACGGCCTGGTCTTCGCTAACGGCGAGACGAACGAGGATTGGGACGCGATCTGGATCGTGAAGACAAGGCGATCGGACGAAGGCTGGAGCGCCGAGTTCGCCATTCCGTTCAAGAGTCTGAGCTTTCCGTCCGGTCAGACGGTTTGGGGATTCAATATCAGTCGCACCATCCAGCGAAAGCTGGAAGAGGTCCGGTGGACGGGCGCACGCTTCCAGACGCAGTTTTTTCAGGTGTCGGAGGCGGGCGAGATCACCAATCTCGAAGGTCTCGAGCAAGGGCGCGGCCTCGACGTCCGGCCATTCATTGCACAGCGCTGGTTCCATTCCGGCATTACGGGAAATGATGTAGTCCGCGGAAAGCCCGGTCTCGATCTGTTTTACAATTTGACTCCGAGCCTTCGGCTGTCCACCACGGTAAACACAGACTTCGGAGAAACAGAAGTCGATGCACGCCAGATCAATCTGACACGGTTCTCCATTTTCTTTCCTGAGAAACGGTCATTTTTCCTGCAAGACGCCGGGGTGTTCAACTTCGCCACGACCGGCGTCGACCAGCCGGGAGGGATTCCCAGCACCGGCGCCGAGATCTTTCCGTTTTTCAGCCGCCGGGTCGGCTTGCTCCGCGGACAGGAGGTTCCTATCGATTACGGAGTGAAGCTAACCGGCAGGGCCGGTCGCACCGAGATCGGAGTGCTCAATGTGCGCACGCGGGAAGTGCCGGGCGTCGACGATAACAATTTGTTCGTCGGGCGTGTCAGGCAGAACTTTTTCGAGCAATCGTACGTTGGCGCGATTTTCACCGGCGGCGACCCCGCGCGGGCACCATCGGACGGCACTGTTGGCATCCCCGTCAATCCATCGTTTAGCAGCACAGCCGGCGTGGACATGCGGCTGGCCACCTCGAATTTTCTAGGCACCGACAGGAACATGGTCTTTAACGCATGGGGCCTCAAGACCAACAAGGAAGGAGTCAGCGACAAGAACGCTTCCTACGGATTCGGGGCGCACTACAACAACGACAGGTTCCAAGGCCAGATCATTTGGCGCGAGATTCAAGAGAACTTCGATCCGGAACTCGGTTTCGTCCAGCGAACGAACGTGCGGATGCTAAGGCTGGGAGCGAGCTATAACCCTCGCCCGAAGCCGTCATCCGGCATCCAGCAGATGTTCCATGATGTCTTCTACACGCGGTTTACGCGACTCGACAACGGACTCGTAGAAACTTGGAAGCTTTACTTCACGCTAGTCGACTGGCACCTGACGTCGGGTGATTCGCTTCACAGCCTTTTCGATTTGAATCCGACATACGAGCGCTTGTTCGAGCCGTTCGAGATCTCCCCGGGGGTGATCCTCCCGGCAGGTGAATACCGTTTCATGCCAATGCGAATCTTCTTCACCTCGGCCCAGAAACGCAAGCTTCAGGGGAGCATCGGACTTACGTTTGGAAATTTCTGGTCGGGGACTGCTAAGACGATCCAGACGGGATTAAGGTACCAGCTGCCCCCCAAGTTCACGATCAGTCTCAACACAAACCAGACGTTTGCGCAACTTCCAGAGGGCAACTTCGTTGCAAGGATCTTCAGCACCCAAGTGAACTACGCGGTTTCGCCGTTCTTGTCATTCTCTAATCTGATCCAGTTCGACAACCGGTCAGGAAACCTCGGGATTCAGAGCCGCGTGCGCTGGACGCTGGAACCGGGGAACGACGTATTCTTCATCTTCGGCCAAGGCTGGATACAAGAACTCGGCGGCTTCTACGATTTCCGCCAGCAAGACTCGAGACTGGCGACGAAGCTGCAGTACACATTTCGGTTTTGAGTTGGCGGATGCCGGGGCCGGGACCGTCAAATGGGCGCGGTTACCGGGCTGTCTGGCGTGGTCGAGAGGCAGCGCCGAGCGGCGCTTAAGGATTGGCCCGAGCGAACGACATCGCTGGAGCCTGCTCGAATCCCGACGCCGACATGCGCCCAAAGACCCCGCGGCGTTCGTTTCCTTCAAGCGGGGAACGCGGCATTCGGACTCGCGTTTGGGAGCCTCTCGTGATCAAGAATCGGACAGGCCGGAGCAACTGGCGCGACGCGACTGGCCAACATCGCTGCGCGTTCTGGGCGGTTCCAGTTCGAGTTGCTCGGGAGGGCCGCCGGTGCGACGCCGCATTGGCGAGATTCGACATGGCGCGCTGTCTCGCAGGTGAATCAAGCGAAGGGCCGGTCACGATAGGCCGGATGAATCCGCTCTGCATCGAAAAGGGGTCTCCAGCGTGCTTTCTTTCTCGAATCGAAGTCTCAGGCGCTCCGTTCCAGTTCAGTCGACACGCTGAGCTTGGAGCCCTTCATCCCTAGCCCGACCTTCTCAAGAGTTTTGGATTTGGAGGCGTTTTGTCCATTTGGGGTGGTTGGATAGCCTGGCAATTTTGCGTGGGGTGCTGGATCCGGGCAGAGGCCTGGCAAGGATCGCCAGATCCGCGGTTGCCGGGGTCCGTTTTGTCTTGCCTCCCGCCCTGCCGACGCAGTGGTCCCGCTGACCTCCGACGGGGCTCGAGACGATGGCTGGAGTGCCGCGGCTAGCAGCGCAGGGGCAGGCTCTGGAGACGGGCCAGCACCTGCCCGAAGAGGCCCGCTTCCGGGAAGCCCTCGTCGAACGACAGCCGCACAGCCCGCACGCTGACCCGGATCCGCACGCCGATCTTGAGCAGCTTCAGGCGGATCGTGCCGCATTGCGCCCGCGCCAGCCGCGTGCCCCGCAGGCCCCGGCGTCGCAGCAACTCCAGCAGCGCATAAGCGAACGAGGCGAAATACAGGCGCAGCTGGTTGGCCCGCATGGTGTGCGCCGAGGTGCGATCCGCGAACAGCGCCAGCTGCTGTTCCTTGATGCGGTTCTCCATGTCGCCCCGCGCGCAGTACACCTGCTCGTACAGCGTGCGCGCCGCCATCCGCCCGGCCCCCAGCGACGTCACCACGAAACGCGGGCTGGCCCCCCGCGGCAAATGCTCTGCCTTGCCGATCAGGCGCCGCTCGCGGCTCCAGCTGTCCAGCGTCCGGTAGCGGAAGTCCTGGAACACCCGCGCCGCCTGCCCCGTCCGCTCGCATGCCTGCCGGGCGCGCTCCATCGCCGGGGCCAGGCTCCGCTTCAAGCGCGCATTCTGCGCGATTCCCAGCACATGCTCCACTCCCTGCGCCTCGCACCAAGCCAGCAATTCCTCGCGGCAGAACCCGCTGTCCCCGCGCAGCCAGATCTCCACCCCCGGCCAGCGCTCCCGGATGCGCCCCACGATGCGTTCCAGCTCCTGCACCGTGCCCTCCGCCGCGTCGCGGTCCGCCGTCCGCAGGCGCGCCCCCAGCAGCTGCTGGCCGCAGAAGATGTACAGCGGCAAGTAACAGTAGCTGCGGTAGTACCCATGGAAGAAGCGGCCTTCCTGCCGGCCATGCAGCGGGTCATCCGTCGCGTCCACGTCCAGCACGATGCGCCCCGGCTGCGCGCCGTGCCAGTCCAGGAACAGGTCCACCAGCAGGGCGTCCAGCCGCGCGGTGTCGGCCACGATCTTCTTGCAGCGTTCCCCGGGACCCAGCGCCGCCCCCGTCAGCTCCAGGCGATTCAGCGTGCTCTTGCCCGGCGGCCAGCCCTCCCAGCTCGCCCCGCGCCGCCCGCGGCCCGCCGCCCCGCACAGCAGCGACCACAGCCTGCTCTGGCGCAACGTGTCGTGATCGTTCAGGTCCTCATAGCCCAGCGCCAGCCCCAGCACGCGCGCTGCCAGCAGCACTTCCAGCGCATGCTGCGTCCGTCGCGGGTCGCGGTGATCCCGGAAACACGCACTCAACCGCCGGAACAGCCCCGTCCGCAGCGCCAGCTCGCGCAGCAGCAGCCCGCCGCCATCCGACCCCAGTTCCCCGCCGTCAAACCGACCGACTACACGCTGCCTTCGCAAGCCTGCGAACTCCAAGCGTGCTGTGCTACACTCTGTCGTCATAAGGCCGTCGTTCTGTTACGTGGTAAGTTGTTCATAATAAACCGATTATACCACAAGACACGGCCTTATACCCTACCCCTCGTGAGAAATCCGGGCTAGCCGTAACGTGGTCCCTGTACCCGGAAACGAGATCTCGGCCGTCCCTCTCTTGATGTCTTCAAGTGCAAGCTGCACGTGACTGGTATTCGAATTGGAATCGGCAGCGGCCTTTCAGAAGGCACCTTTCCCAAAACTGTGCTCTCCGATCTGTAGCTTGAGGTCCCACGTGCGAACGAGCATTGCCAGTCGATCAGGGCCCGGGATTGCATTGCCCTTCAAGTACTGATAAGCCGTTTGCCTTGAGACTCCTAGCTGCCTAGCGATTTCTGGCGCAGGTGTCTTGCCTTCTCGCGTGAGGCGCTCCGCTAAGGTGTCGAACGCCAGTTTGACGGCACTGCGGAACTCCTCTGTGATTCATGGTCTCGGCAGATTCTCAACGCAGTTGACGGCACGGACTGCGTCGTCGAATCGGTCCGGCGGGCTGATGTCTTCCGTCGCAGAGCGAATTCCCGAGTTGCCCACCTGCTCTTGTTCAACCAGCGAGGGGAGATCCTCCTTCAGCAGCTCGCTCGACGTCGGAAGCGCCATCCGGGATGCTGGGGCTCGTCTGTTACGGCCTGCGCGGCCACGGGCGAGACGCATGGCGAAGCAATTGTCCGGAGAGCCCGCGAGGAGCTTGGAGTCCACGTCCAAAGCCTTGGATTGCTCGGCAAGACCTCGATGTCAGACGAAGGCTGCAGAACGTTCATCAGCGTGTTCTCCGGGCACCGCAATGGCTCCTTGACGGTCGACAAGCGCCATGTCTCGGAAGTCGGATTCCTTCCGGTGGCCGACGTCATTAAAGTGCGGGAGATGGAATCCTGGGTTCTGACGCCGACTTTCGTGCAACTGCTGGATCTTCACCTTTACGCGATCGCCTGACTGCGAGCACGAAGGGATAGCAGTCCGCGGACTCGCCCGTGCCCCGGAACTGCTCAGAGCGGTCACGGGGCGGAGGCCTTCCGGGTTGCCGATCACCGGAAGAGCAGCGATTGCAGGGACCGTGACCGTCGCTGCTGTCTCGGAATCCTGCGCCACTTTCAGGAGCGTTCCTGGAAAGCAGATGAGCAGCAGGGTCGACGCGCCAGGTCTTCGGGGCGTGAAGCCCGTGTCCCGCCGAACTGGCAACTCTCCGAACGACCCGCGCCGGGCGTTGGCCACCGGGCCGGATCGGCTACACCAGCGGGACCAATATCGCCGCGATTTGCGTCACGACATAACCGACCACGCCCATCACCGCAAGCAGCGGCGTCCATGTCTGTAACGCCTCGGTCTCGGTCAATCCGGACATCTGCTTGTAGACCCAGAATCCCGAGTCGTTCATCCACGACCCGACCAGCGAGCCGGACCCGATCGCGCACGCCACGTACACCGCGTGGAATCCCGGGGGCGTGTCGATCACCAGCGGAGCCATGATCGCCGAGACCGTGATCATCGCGACAGTGCCTGAACCTTGCGCCACCTTCAAGAGCGTTCCGAGAAGGAAGCACAGCAGCAGGACCGGCACCCCGAAGTCCTGGGACATCTCGCCGATCGTCTTGCCCACGTCGGCCCGCACCAGCATTTTGCCGAATGACCCGCCTCCGGCGGTAATCAGGATGATGAGCCCGCCGCTGGCAAGCGCGGTCTCCACGGGCTTCGCCAGCTGCGCGAGCGAATAGCCCTTGTGTTGGGCCACGAGTCCCAGTGAAATCGCCGCGGAAGCTAGCAGTGCGAAATTGGGATTGCCGAGAAACGCCGTAATCTCTCGGACCAAACCGCCGAGCTCCAGGGCACCAGCCAGCGTGTTCGAAGCGATCAGCACCACCGGCAGCACGATCGGCAGCATCGCCATGAAGAAGCTAGGAAGGCGCTCCTCCTCGCGCTGCGCGAGCGTCTCGAGTTCCGCCAGGGTGAGGCCTTGGGTTTCCCGCAACGGCACGTCTAGCTGGCGGTCTCGCAAGATCGCGAAAAGCCAGCCGCTTATGGACATCGGCACCGCGATGATCGCCCCCACTATGATCATCGCGCCCAAGTCGATCTCGAGAGTGGCCGCCATGGCCAGCGGGCCAGGCGTCGGCGGAACCATCGAGTGCGTCACCGCTCCGCCTGCCGAGATGGCCATCAGGAACAGCAGGTAATTCTTTCCCATGCGCACGCGCATTGCGCGCGCCAGAGGCACTAGCAGGTAGAACACGGTGTCGAAGAATACCGGCACGGACAGCACATAGCCGCTGCTCAGCAGAGACAGTGAAGCGTTTTTCTCTCCGAGGCCCCGCACGAACACGCGGACGATCTTGTCGGCCGCGCCGCTTTCCATCAGGCACTGTCCGATCAACGCCGCCAGCGCAATTACGATCGCTATGCTGGCGCAGACGCTTCCGAACTCGGTTGCCACAGCCGGCATGACCTCCCCGAGCCCGACATTGGGCGAGAGAATGCCTACGGTCGTCGCTGCTGTGATCAGAGCGATGAACGCGTTGATTTTCAGCCGGAGAATGAGGACGAAGACGACCGCGATCGCGATCACAAGGATTGCTAGGGGATACAGATCCGTCACGGCTCTAGAGAGTAGCAGACAGCGGGCTCGGCCGGCCCTGCCTAGTCCAAGCGCGCGTTGCGGACCTTGTCCGCCTGTGCCCTGCGGAAGTCCTCCAGAGCCGCCCGCAACGATTCGTCGCTTGTCGCGAGGATGGCGATCGCCAGCAAGGCGGCGTTCTTAGCTCCTGCCTTCCCTATAGCTAAGGTGCCAACTGGGATACCTCCGGGCATCTGCACCGTCGACAGCAAGGAGTCCACGCCGTCTAGAACGCTGGGCATCGGGACGCCAAGGACGGGCAGCACAGTATGCGCGGCGCATACTCCCGCCAAGTGGGCCGCGCCCCCGGCAGCCGCTATGATCACGCGGGTCCCGCGACCCGCCGCCGAGGAGACGTACTCGGTTGTGAGGTCCGGCGTGCGGTGGGCCGACATCACCCGGCACTCGTGCCGGACGCCGAACTCTTCCAAGGTGTTGGCGCAGGCCTTCATGGTGCCCCAGTCCGAAGTGCTTCCCATGATCACGGCTACAAGGGGGGCGGATTCAGGCATTAGTGTTATCCAAGCTGGGGACGCGTAACGCGCATCCCTGACGTGACTGCGATTCTAGCATCAGCGCAGAGGTGTAGAGCGTGCGATACTGATGCAGGAAGGTATCGAGCCTGTGGGTGTTTCTATGCGCGGGCAGTTTGCCCGGATCCGCACCAGCGTCGGGAATCTAGGAGCTTTCGCGTCCGAGTCGAATAGCATTACCTATCGAAGCTGCCTTTCGCTACTCGCGGCTGCCAGCCTGCTTCTGCTTGGTTCGTGCTCTAAAGGCTCTCGCTTGGCGTCGGTCGGCGCGAAGTCGGCCCCCGTGCCTGTTTCCGAGACGGCCCTGGAGGCAGCGCCCGAGCCGGATCAGGTAGCGATGGCCAGGGAGACCGAGTCCCTGGAATCGGACAGCGCCATCGAGGAAACCGGGCGGGGGGAGTTCGACGAGAGTTCGACGGAAGAGGCCGGGATACCGATTCCGTTTGACCCCGAAGAGCCCGCCACTAGCGAGGACGAGATTGCGCTTCTGGACGAACTCATCGAGCTAACCTTGCCCGAGGCTCCACGCGTGCTTTCGCACGAAGAGGCGCTGCTGCACACGCGCTCCGAGCTGCCGCTTGTCATGAACCAGCACGTCCAGCGCCTTATCAATTATTTTACAAAAACGAGACGGGGCACAGCGACCATTCGAGGGTCGATCGGGCGGGGCAGCGCCTATCGCGCCATGATCGGGCGCATCCTGGAGGAGGAGGGCGTCCCTGCCGAAATCTACTATCTAGCGATGGCCGAGTCCGGATTCCGCCCGAAGGCCCGTTCGCACGCGGCCGCCACCGGCATGTGGCAGTTCATTGCGTCGCGAGGAAAGCAGTACGGGTTGCGGCGAGACCGCTATCAGGACCTTAGATACGATGCCGAAACCGCGACCCGAGCGGCCGCCAAGCACCTCAAGGACCTGCACCTAGAATTCAACGATTGGTATTTGGCCATGGCTGCGTACAACGGCGGGCCGAACAGAATCAAGAGCGCGATCCGCCGTACCGGCTCCCGTGACTATTGGGAGATGGTCAGGCGCCGGGTCCTGCCGCGCGAGACGCGCAACTACGTTCCGATCATCCTGGCGATGACCTATGTCGGGCAGAATCTCGACCTGTTCGACATAGGGGAGATCGACTTCGCTCCGCCGCACGAATACGACACGGTTCGAACCACGGCGGAAACCAGCTTCGCGCTGATTGCCGACGCAACCGGAACCTCGGTCGAGAGCATCAAGGATCTCAACTTGGCCCTGTATCGATCCGCGACGCCGCCCTACGCATACGACCTGAGGCTGCCCAAGGGCACTGGCGAGCGGTTCGAGCGCGAGATCGCGCTGATTCCGGCGGACAAGCGCCTCAACTGGCGCCGCTACGAAGTCCGCCAAGGGGAGACCCTGAAGGCTGTCGCGCACCGCTACAAGGTCAAGCCTGAGACGCTTGCCTCGTTGAACTCTCTACCCGAAGGGGCCGAGGTGGAAGGCGGAATGCGGCTGACGGTTCCGACGACCACTAGGCTCGCGATCTACCGCTACTATGGCGGCGGCAGGGCAGGCGGCCTGCTCGAGCCTGGCACCGGCCGCTATAGGATCGCTTCCGGCGACACCCTCGGTGGAATCGCCCGGCGCTTCGGCACCACGGTCAGCAATCTGCTCTCGTGGAACGGCCTGACCAGCACTCGCATCCGGGCCGGGCGCTATTTGATCGTCATGCCTGAGGGTGTCGGCGCCGCAGCCGCTTCGGCGGGGTCCGCGCCGGGCGGGCGGTACACGGTTCGCAGGGGAGACTCGCTGTCAGCGATTGGCGCTCGATTCGGCGCTTCGGTCGCGCAGCTCAAGGCTTGGAACGGCATGCGGGGCACCACCATCCGCGTGGGACAGACTCTTAAGGTCCCTGGTCCATCCCCGGCCCGCGCTTCCCCGCAACCCAGAGCTTCGGCTTCTGCCGGCATGCCTTCGCGTCCCGCAGTGGCTCCCAGCCCCAATCACTACCGCATACGATCAGGGGACAATCTCAGCGCGATCGCCTCGCGATTCGGTGTCTCGGTGCGCGACTTGCAATCTTGGAACGGACTCCGGGGCACTCGGATCAGGGCGGGTAGATTCCTGATCGTCCGGCCGCCTTCCCGGTCGTCGGCCTCGACCGCGTCACCGCCGACGAGCCGGAACGCTACCGCCCGCTACATTGTGCGCCGCGGAGACACGCTCGGCGGCATCGCCCAGCGCCACGGAGTCAGCGCGGCGAAGCTGCGCTCTTGGAACAGCATCCGGGGCAGTCGAATCCATCCCGGGGACGCCCTCATTGTCAAAGAGCAGGCCAATGCTCGACCGTCCGGCGGAACGCCGTCAGGAGCGAGCGTCTCGGGCTCGACGACGTACCAAGTCAAGCGCGGTGACAACCTGCAAGCCATCGCGAATCGTCACGGGGTCACGGTGAGCAATTTGCTGGCTTGGAACAATCTGCGCAGTTCGCGCATCTACCCGGGACAAACCCTCGCTGTGCGCGGCAACAGCGGGAGCCGGAGCTACCGCATTCGGCGCGGCGACACGCTGGCCGGCATCGCGAAGCGATTCAACGTCACGGTGAACGACCTCAAGCGTTGGAACCGGCTGCGCTCGACAGTCATTCACCCGGGAAACACGCTGGTGATCCAATCTTCCGGGTCTTGATCCGGTTCACTCGGAAAAGCAATACAGTGCCTTGCGCGTGCGCACGAATAGCCTGCCGTCCATGATGACGGGAGTTGCGTAGATCTCCTCGCCCATCGCATTCGTCCGGATCACGCTCCAGTCCGCTCCCGGTCTGACCACTGTGACTTGGCCAGTCTCGTCCGACGCGAAAATCTTGCCGTCCGCAGCCACCGGCGATGCGAAGTACCGCCCCATGGCGTCGCGCAACCGACCCTGCTTGAGAACGGTCCCGTCCTCCGCGCTCAGCGCCGTCAGGATCCCGCCGTCCTTAGTCAGATAAATGACGCCTTCGTACAGCAGAGGGGAGGGAACGTTGGGAAGGGTCTTGTAGTGCAGCCATTGGACCGCCCCCTCGGTCATGTCCCCCTTGCCTCCGAGCTTTATTTTCCGCACGGCGTTGACGGCGCGGCGCTTGCGGCGATGGTGCTCCCAGTCTCGAAGCTCCATGAAGCCGGAATTGTCCAAATCGTAACTGTCCAGCCCGTTGCTAACCTTGCGGCCGAACAGTTCTAGGACTTCGGCGGCCGACAGCTTTCCGTCTCCGTTCTCGTCCAGGTCCGGCAGAACCTGCTCGAAGGGCGGGACCTCCTCCTGCTGGCCGAAGTCGGCGCTGCCAGCCCATCCGAGCACGTAGGCGTAGCCTTCCCCGTCGAGCACCGGCGTCGGCTTCATTTGCCAGGTGAGACCCTCCACCCACCAAGCCTTGCCTCCTGTAGCCACGTCGTAAGCCGAGAACTCGTACGAGCCCGGCACCAGAACCTGGATTCCCCCTTCGTCCGGCTGGTAAAGAACAGGCGTGGAGAAGCCGCGGAGGGAATATGGACGCTCGTTCCGCCAAACGACCTTCCCTGTGGCGGCGTCTACGGCGAGCATGAACGAATCCGTCTCGGAGTCGCAAACCTGTATGATCTTGCCGTCTACGTAGACCGGGGAGGCGCCTAGCCCCATGGGGTTGTTGAATGGACCCAAGGGCATGCGCCAGAGCTCGTTCCCGTCGGGCCCGTACGCGACCAATCCGAAGTCCTGGAAGAACGCGAAGATGTTCTTCCCGTCTGTGGCCACGCTCGGCGAGGCCGGATTGTTCGGATCGCGCAGCGTGCCGGCGCGCTCGCGGACGATCTCCCGACGCCACTTGATGCGGCCGCTTTTTCTTTCCAGGGAAACCGTGATCAGCTTGTCGCCGTCGAAGCCGGTGAGGGAGATGCTGTCGTGTCCGAAGACAGGAGACGACAGCCCGTGGGGCAACGGGGTTTTCCAAACGAGATTCTTGTCCGGGCCGAATTCCTCGGGGATGTTGGCCTCACCCGAAACGCCTGCGCTGTTAGGCCCGCGAAATCGATCCCAGACGAGTTCTGCCGACAGAGCGGCCGAGCTCGAGACCAGAAGCAAGCAAGCGATCCAGTGCAGCATAAGCGGCAATATATCACGCGCGGGAGCGCATTTTCCGCCCGCACTCGAATCATCGCCCGATGGCCGTCGCGGCTATCGACGAAGCGAGGCGATGATCTTGCGGAATTCGGGCTCCGCCGCCGCGGCAGTCTTGGCCGGTGCCGTCAACTTGAAGAAAATCGGCGCGTCCGGCCCTTGCACGATCGCCGCCAGCATCCGATATCCGGGCAAGGGCGTCGCTCGGGGCGCCATCGGGAAGGGCTTGAACAGGTAGGTGCCGCGCACGTCGAGCACGGTCACTTGAAGGCCGCTAACCTCCTGCTCGCTGCGGTCGGCGTCTCCCGCCCGCAAGGGGCTTCCGTCCGCATTGACGAACTGGCCTAGCCAGCGGCGCACGTTGGCGTCGACTCCACCGCCTTGGCCCGGGCCGAAATAGTGGACGGCCAATTCGCCGTCACGGCTGTCCCCCGCCGACGCGGGAATGGTGTAGTTCGCTGTGCGCATGGGCTTGGGGGCAGGGGTCCATGCAGAGGGAGCGTCGAACTGGATGCCCCCCGCTTCTTCGGCGGAGGCGAACTGATGCATGCCTGCCAAAGTCCAGATTGCAAGCAGGACACAGAGGGAGAGGATCGGTCGAGCAGTCGTCATGGCAGGGCCTTGTGCAACCCTCCAGTCTACAGCCTCTTCCTGCTTTCGCGGGACGAGATAGATTGCGCAGGCCCCCCCTTGGCAGCGAGCGCCCGTAGGGGCGGTCGAGGTCAGCCTGAATTCCCTCGAGCAAGGCCGCGACAGGACAGCGCATGCTTGCCGATGGCGAGCCCGTTCGAGTCAGCCGAAGTCGGATCAGATCCCGCACTGGCCGCAAGAGTCTCGAAGGCCAAGACCGGCCGTTCCGGAGTCAGGACGGTGCTTCCGCCCCTGGGGTCGGTCGGCGCGCTAGTCAAAGGAAAAGGCGGCCGTCGCCACGGTCTTCTCCCAGAGCATGGACAGCTTGCCACCCGCATCAGTGATGTCCGTGAAGGCGATGGTGAACTGGTCGTAGGAGACGGGAAGGACCCCTACATCCATTCCCACGCGCAGGACGTCCTTGTCAGGCGTGTAGTTGTAAGCTCCCCACAGGCCCTCGCCGGGTTCGCGGAAGCCGTCCTTGGCGGCGTGTGTCGACAGGATCAGTGTCCAGCCGCCCGCTTTCAGCTCGACAAACATGCTGTACTCGCCAGCAGGCAGGACCTTGTCGCCGAACTTAAGGTCCAGTTCCGTCATGAGGCGGGTCGATTTGTTCGCTCCGGCCCGCCAGACCGGTGCACCCGCGTTGACGGCCTTGCCGTAGGATGCGCCGCCTCCGAAGATGCCAGTTCGCCCGCGCAAGATGGGCCGACCGTAGTCCACGGCGATCCACTTGCCGCCGACGTACCTACGTTCTTGGTACTCCCCTCCCACTTGGACAGCGGCTTCTCCTCGGGGCGAGGCTGGGCGCTGAGCTAGAGCGACGCTTGCCGTGATCGCGAAGACCGCGGCAAGAGGGAACAATTTCGTGTAACGCATGGGAATTCACTCCTTTTTCTGGGGGCAACGCTTATCGCTGAGACTAGCAGACCGCCGCCGCTCAAACCCATGCCTTCAACCCAAAAGACCGATCGGTGTCCGAAAGTGCGCTTGACCAATTGCCGTAGCGGTGCGGATTGGACGAACCATGCCGCGGCGCGCAGGTGCGGACGAGATCCCGCTCCGAGCGCTGCGGTCGAGGTCGGGCCCGTCCGAAGGGCCATGGGAGTGGAACACCTTGTTGCGCGCACCGGTACGCGGGACTCCGCGAGCCGCGCAAGGGCGCGCTGCCATCCCCGGCGGCGAAAATCTCGCAGGTGGCGAACGAGTTGCCGTCCCGCGCATGAACCGGAGTTCAGTCGCGCTTGAAGTGCTTGTCTGCGAAGTCCAGGTAGCGGTCCCAATCGTATGCGGTCACGTCATGCGTGCCGCTTCGGATGTGGTAGCCCACACGTTGCATCACCGGCTCGTTGACGGCGGGCATCTCGGACACCCCGAGTCCCTTCTGTCCCAGCAACTCGTAAGCCGCGCCGGCGTGCAATGCAGATAGGAACTCCCCTTTTGGATCGGCCCACGCGTCGTCCTCCGCGCTTGCCACGTAGAGCGGCCTCGGGGCGACCAAGGCCAGCAGCATGTGCTGGTCGACGGGAAGCTTGTCCTCGCTGTCGTTGTACGCCTTGAAGTTCCCTGCGAACCAATGAGGAAACCGCGTGTTGATCCGCTCCACGGTTTCCCCGAACCTGCGACGGCTCAGCGCCGCGCCTCCGCAGCCCGAATCGTTCGAGATGACCATCGCGAACCGCGTGTCCCGCGCTCCGGCCCAAAGGGCGGTCTTGCCCAGCCTGGAATGTCCCATCACCGCAATCCGCGAGGCTTCCACGAGGGCATCCGTCGACAAGTAGTCGAGGGCCCTGCTCAGCCCCCACGCCCACGCCGCGATGGTGCCCCAATCGCTGGGTGTTCGAGGCGGAGCAAGCTGGTGGACGCCGTTTCGGAAGCCGTCGTCGAAGTCCGGATCGAGATCCCCGCAGTAGACCGTTGCCAGTCCGTAGCCCCGCTCGAGTATGCGCTCCACCGGCCAACGCCCCGCGCTCCGCCCTCGGGTCTCCTCGGTCGCTCGGTTTTCGACCACTCCCTCACCGCTGCGCATCCAGCGCGTTGAGAAGCGGATCGCCGGATCGGCATGGACCGTGTGGTTTCCGCCGAAATTGAGGCCCACGAAGACAGGCACCGGGCCCTCGGCGGCACTCGGCGTGTACAGCAGGATCTCCATGCCGGGCCCGCCCTCCGTCCCGGCGAAGTCGACGCGCACCTGCTTGCGACGAGCTCGCCCGCCGAGTGCGCCGGCGTCTTGCTCCAGCACGGAGAATCGCATTCCTAACGGCGCATCAGGAGCGGAGCCGTAAACCTGATCCTCGAAGAGCTTCAGGATCTCCGTGCGACGCTCGTCCCACTGAGCTGCCGTATCAACCATTCCGCCATCGGCCCGCCGGAGGATTTCCGGCAGCTGGTAGGCCGGCACCTTCGCTTCGTCGTAATTGACTCCCGCGGGTTGTCCCGCCACAGCGCAGGCGAATATCGCTCCGATTACCACCGCCCTAGGGATCAGGCGCAAAAAAACATCCGTCCAACTTGGCGTCGGTTCGGATATTCTTACAGCTATGCCTATGGAGGCAATCCTAGCAGTCGCGGTTGTGGCGGGCGTCATGGTGGTGCTCGCTTCGAACCTAGTTGCCATGGAAACCGCGATGGTGGGGGGCTTGATCCTGCTGATCCTAGTGGGCGCGGTCGAGCCGCAAGCCGCTCTGAACGGCTTCGCCCACAAGGCCGTGGTCGCGATTGCAGCCTTATTCGTGGTTGCCGCCGGCTTGTGGCAGACCGGAGCGACAATGTCCGCCGGCCCGGCGCTGCTCGGCCGCCCGAAGTCGGTCATCGGCGCACAATTCCGGCTAATGGTACCCGTGGCTGTGCTCTCCGCGTTCATCAACAACACCCCCGTCGTCGCGATGTACCTCCCGATCGTGCGCGACTGGGCGAAACGCATCCGTGTCAGTCCTTCCAGACTTTTTATCCCGCTCAGCTTCTCTTCCCAGCTGGGCGGCCAGCTCACGCTGATCGGCAGCGCCTCCAATCTTATCGTCATGGGCCTCTATGTCGAGTACGCTGTCGCCACGGGCATCGACCCGCCCAATGCCACGGTCCAGTTTTGGGGCCCGGCCTTCATCGGGCTGCCGGCGGCATTCGTCGGCATCGCCTACATGATTTGCGTTTCGCAGAAGCTGCTACCGGAGCGGATCCTGGTTGAGGATTCCGCAGTGCGCTATCGCAGCTACACGGCCCAGATGGAAGTGCTTCCCGGCTCGGCGATTTCTCGCTCGACGATCGAGTCATCCGGCTTGCTCCAAATTCCCGGCATTTACCTATTCCAGATCCAGCGGGCCGGCGATGTGTTCGCCGCACCCTCTCCTGAAATCCCTCTGAGGGCCGGGGACAGGATAGGCTTCGCGGGGAACTTGGAACCGATCATCGACTTGCTGCAAGCTCGCGGCGTGGTACCCGTGCAGCGCCAGGACACCGGCCCTGTGGCAGACCCCGCCACGCGCGGGCTTGTCCATGTTGTGATCGCCGCCGACTCGGCGTTCGTCGGCCAACGCATCCGGGATCTGCGACTGCGCCCCGTATACGATGCAGCCATTGTCGCGGTGCATCGCAACAAGACCGCGCTGCACAAGAAGATCGGGGATGTCGTCATCCACCCGGGCGACACGCTGCTGCTGGAGACTCCTAGCGGATTCTGGGACCTGCATCGCAGCTCGAGCGATTTCTCGCTGGTCTCTCCCGTCTCGGGATTCGAGCCTCCGCGGCACGCCGTGATGCCGCGCGCGATCGTCGTGTTCGCGTTCTTCATCTTGGGCCTCATGCTGTTGCCGCTCGAGCCGGTCGTGGTGTGCCTCTGCGCAGCCCTGCTGATGGTCTTCCTAGGGTGCCTGCCGATGGGCAAGGCGCTCGCCAGCGTGAACCTCCAGGTCATGGTCACGATTGGCGCTGCGCTGGGGATGAGCACCGCCCTGGAGCAATCCGGCGCAGCCGGGGCCATCTCCTCGTGGTTGCTCGAAACCTGCCGGGGCGTCGGGATGGGAGAGCAGGGCATGCTCTTCGTCATGACGCTGACGGCCTCGGCCTTCGCCCAGGTCATCACCCAGAACGGCGCGGCGGCGCTGATCTTCCCTATCTCGATGGCCATGGCGCGCGAGCTGAACGTCCACCCGGAGCCGTTCGCCTTCAGCCTGATCCTCGGAGCCGGCTTGAGTTTCCTGTCTCCGGTCGCATATCAAACCAATCTCATGGTGTACGGCCCAGGAGGCTACCGCTTCCTCGACTTTCCTCGGGTCGGAGCGCCGCTGACGGTCATCTTGGCGGTTCTGTGCGCGCTGATCTGCCCGCTGGTGTTCCCTTTCCGCCAGTTGCCGTGACCAAGCGCGTATGCCCGAGCTGCCCGATGTCACGGTCTACATCGAGTCGCTCGAGACTCGCTTAGAGGGCCAGGCGCTTCTCGACGCGCGCATTGTCAGCCCGCTTCTGCTGCGCACCGTCGATCCTCCGCTCCGATCGTGCTTCGGCAAACGCGTGCGCCGCTTGCGGAGGCTCGGCAAGCGCGTCGCGATCGGCTTGGACGACGAGTACTGGCTCGTGCTGCACCTGATGATTGCCGGACGCTTGCACTGGCGCCGTCCGGGAGCGAAGCCGCCTGGCAAGCGCGGGCTCGCCGCCTTCGACTTCAGCAACGGAACACTTATCCTCACCGAGGCTGGGTCCAAGAAGAGGGCGTCGCTGCATGTTGCGCGCGGAGAGGCCTCGCTCGAGCGGCTCCATCGCGGCGGGCTCGAGGTGCTGGAGGCGTCCCTTGGGGAATTCCGCGACGCGATCTGCGCCCGGAACCGCACCGCCAAGCGCGCGCTCACCGACCCGAGCGTTTGCAGCGGTATCGGCAACGCGTATTCCGACGAGATCCTGCACCGCGCGCGCCTGTCGCCGATAGCGCTCACCGGCAAGCTCGGGTCAGAAGATATTGAGCGGCTGTACCACGCCGCGAGAGACGTGCTGAGGGAATGGGTGGACCGTCTCCGCGCCGAAGCGCGGGGCCGGTTCCCCCGAAACGTCACGGCTTTCCGGGAGGGGATGGCCGTTCACGGGCGCTACCGGATGCCGTGCCCGGACTGCAGCGCGCCCGTGCAGCGAATCCGTTACGCGTCCAAGGAAACGAACTACTGCGCACGATGCCAGACCGGGGGGCGCGTCCTGGCCGACCGATCTCTGTCGAGGCTGCTGCGGTCGGACTGGCCGCGCGAATTGGAGGACCATTCGGCCCCGTAGGCGCCGACCGGTCCGGGCTATCAGGCTAGAATGCGGATAGTGGAAGCTCCGACGCACTTGCATTTCGGCTCGCTGCGAATTGAACCCGCGGTCGTCCTCGCGCCGATGGCCGGCGTCACCGACACGGTGTTCCGCCGCTTCATCCGCCGGTTTTCCGGCTGCGGCGTGATCATGACCGAGTTCACGAGCTCGCACGGCGTGGTTGCCAATCATGCTGGACCGCACGCCAAGCCTCGCCGCACGCCGTTCAATTACCTTTACTACGAGCCCGACGAGCATCCGATCATCGCCCAGCTTTTCGGGGCGGATCCCCAGGTGCTCGCGGATGCCGCGCGCATTGTCGAGGACCTGGGCTTCGACGGTGTCGACATGAACTTCGGATGCCCGGTCAAGAAGGTCGTCAAGTGCAACGGGGGCTCGGGTCTGCTGCGCGACCTCCCGCTTGTCGAGCGCATCCTGAAGGCTGTCCGCGCGGCGGTCTCGATCCCGTTCACGTGCAAGTTCCGCACCGGCTGGGACGCCAAGTCCATTGTCGTGACGCAAATGGGCCGGATTGCGGAGGATTGCGGCTTGCAGGGCGTCTCCCTGCACGGTCGCACGCGCCAGCAGGGCTACGGCGGCCGCTCCGACTGGGATCGCATTGCGGAGCTGAAGCAGGCCGTGAGCATCCCGGTCCTCGGCAACGGCGACGTGTTCTCGCCGGAAGACTGCATCCGCATGTTCTGTCACACCGGCTGCGATGGAGTGATGATCGGCCGCGCGGCGTCGACGAACCCGTGGATTTTCCGTCAGATCCAGCAGTACATTGCCACGGGCGAGTACGAGCGGCCCACCGAGCGCCAGCGCTACGAGCTGCTGAGGGACTACTACCGCACGCTCCTTGCGGACGCCCACAAGATTTCGGGGAGCCCGCTGGGCAAGATGAAGCAGTTCGCGACCTACTTCACTCGCGGAATGCGCGACGGGTCGCAATTGCGAAAGCGGATCCATCGCTCGACGTCGACGGCGCAGGTGCTGGACCGTGTCGAGGAATGCCTCGCCGAGCGGATGGCGCGGGCGGCCTGAGGTCTGCTGCCGCCGAACCTCGCTTCAGGCGAATGCCGCCCCCCGGCGACGCAACCGCAGCGCGACCTCCGTTCCGAGACCGGCGGCTTCGGCAGCGGGTGCGCTGCCGCGGGCACTCACCATTTGGCCGCCGTTCGCAGCGGCTGCCGCGATTAACGTGAGCCTGTCGCCGGCGGCCGACCCGTGCGCGCCCAGCGGCACGTCGCAGCCTCCTCCAAGCGCTCTCAGTAGGGAGCGCTCGGCCGTGACTTCCGCGGCGGCGGCGCGGTCATGAAGCGGCGCGACTGCTTCCAGAACCCGACCGTCCCCGGCCCGGATCTCGATGCCGAGCGCCCCTTGGCCGACTGCGGGAACCATGCGGTCCGCCCCAAGGTATTCCGCCACCTCCGCCTGCAAGCCCAGGCGTTCGAGCCCCGCGGCGGCCAGCAGGATGGCGTCGTACTCGCCCGCGCGCAGCTTGCGGATGCGCGTGTCGACGTTGCCGCGGATCTGCGCCACGGTGATGTGTGGAAGCAACGCGCCGATCTGCGCCGCTCGGCGGAGCGAGCCGGTGCCGACCCGCCCCCCGGCCTCGAGCTCGGCGACCGTCCTGCCCAGCAGGGCGTCACGCGGATCGGCCCTGCGCGGGACGCAGCCGAGTTCCAGCCGCGGGTCCAGCTCGGTCGGCAGGTCCTTGAGGCTGTGCACTGCCACGTCGATCTCCCTTGCCAGGAGCGCGACCTCGATCTCTTTCGTGAAGACCCCCTTGATGCCCTTGCGTTGTCCAAGGGCCGCGAGCGGTGCGCTCCCCGCACGGTCTCCTGTCGTCCTGATGATCCGGATTGATGTCCGGCTCCCAGACTCGCGCAACTGATCGGCGACCCAGCGCGCCTGCCGCAAGGCGAGCCGGGAGCCGCGGGTGCCGATTCTGACTTCTCGCACGAAGGCTTCTAGTCCAGGCCGAAAATGCGCCGGAAGTCCTCGGCCGTGATCCTAGAGCGGGGGTCGGCGGCACAGCGCTTTGCCTCCCGGATCGGATGGTGCGCCACCTTGTTGATGATCCCCCTTGAAAGCGCTTCGACGGCTTCCCGCTGTTCCTCGGTCAGGCCTCGCAGCTTGGAGCGGTATCGCTGCAGCTCGCCTCTCCGGATGACTTCGAGCCGCTCGTTCAGAGAAACGATCGCGGGCGTCGCGCGGTGCGCTTGCAGGCGCCGGAGAATTCGCTCGACCTCGTCCTCGACAATTCTCTCTGCTATGTCCGCCTCGTGCCGGCGGTGCTTCATGTTGGCTGCCGCGACCTGCTGCAGGTCGTCGATGTCGTAGACGAACATGTTGTCAACGTCGTTGATGTCCGGATCGATGTCGCGTGGCACCGCGATGTCAACTAGGAAGATGGGCTTGTTCCGACGGGCCGCGATCACTCCCTGCGCCGTGCGCTTGGAAAGGATATGGCCCGGGGCGCCCGTGGAGGTCAGCACGATATCCACGCGCTGCAAGAGTGCCAGCAGACGGTCGAAGGGCGCGGGCTCGGCGCCGAAAGCGCTTGCCAGCCGCTCCGCGCTGGCGGCGGTGCGGTTCGTAACGTACAGGTGCGAGGCGCCGGCTCCGCGCAGGTGCCGCGCGGCGGCCTCGGCCATCTCCCCGGCGCCGATCAAGAGCACGGAAAGCCCCTCGAGATCCCCGAAGATCTTGCGTGCTAGCTCCACCGCCACGTAGCTCACAGACACTGCTAGCTTGCCGATTTCGGTCTCGTTGCGCACGCGGCGCGCCACATGGAAGGCGCGGGACACGAGCCGGCCCAACGGGCCGCCCAAGGTTCCGGCGTCCCTGGCGAGCTGGTAGGCGTCCTTCACCTGGCCTAGGATCTGGGGCTCGCCTACGACCATTGAATCGAGGCTGGACGCGACTCGGAACACATGCCGCACGGCCCGGCGCTCGTCGTAGTCGTAGAAGGCGCCTTCGTCGAGCGGCACCCCGTTCAGCGATTTGCGGATGCACCGGAAGACCTCGCCGCGCAGCGCGTTTCGCCTGCCGCTCGCGAGAAACTCGACGCGGTTGCAAGTGGAAAGCACGAGGGCCTCTTCCAAGGACTGGCCGCGGGTCAGTTCCTGGGCCAGCCAGCTCGCGCTCTCGCCAGAGAGCGCGAGGCGCTCCCGGACCTTCACCGGCGCCGTCCGGTGATTCATGCCGACCAGTTGGATGCTCATTGGCCCATGAACGTATGCGCGCCGCTGTTAACCACCCACGTGAGGGCCGCGCACGCGAATCCCGCTATCGAGAAGTAGGCGCCCTTGCGCCCCCGCCATCCCGCCGCGAGCCGGCCGATCACCATGGCGAACGCGATCCCCCAAGTCAGGAAAGCCAGCGCGATCGTCGGGTCCACCACCCAGTTGGGCCCCCACTTGGCGAATGCCCACACCGAGGCCGCGATCAGTCCCAAGGTGACCAGCACGAACGCCGCGGCCAGTGCTTGGTAGCCGATCTCGTCTAGCTTGCCCAGCGGGGGCAGGCGGTAATAGAAGGCTCTCGGGCGCTTGGACTTCAATTCGCGTTCCTGGATCAAGTACATGACCCCGGCGACGCAGGTCAAAAAGAGCGCCGCGTAGCCGAACAGGAACAGCGCCGCGTGGATCGAAATCCACCACTCCAGCATCGGACGGGACGCGGCCGGAGAACTGCCCCCCAAGGTGCCGGCCAGCGTTAGCAGGAAGACGAGAGGGAAGGCAAAGACGGCGAGGCTCTCGTACTTGAAGCGCGCGTAGACCGCCAGGAAGACGGCCGTCATGAAAAAGGACGCCATCGACGAAAGCTGCTGGAGGGTCTGGACCGGGAATCGGCCCTGGGCGAGGCTGTTGGAGGCCAGAGAGAGGAGGTGCAGGATCGCGCCGGCGACGAAGGCGTACAGCGCCGGCTTGAAAAGCTTGCGGCGCTGCTTGACAACGCTGTAGAGCGAATCCAGCAGGCCCAGCGAATACAGCACCAGCGCCGCTTGCAGCAGCAGTGTGCCGTGCGACTCCATATCCCAGATTATAGAGAGCGTGGCCGCCGGAAGGGCCCTTTCAGGCCGGTTCCCGCCCGAATTCGGCGCGGGCGCGTTCCCACGTCGTCGACAGCGCTTCCGGCAGCACTCGCGTTTCTCCGATCACGGAGGCGAAGCTCGAGTCGCCTGTCCAGCGGGGCAGGGCATGCATGTGGATGTGGCCGGCGACCCCGGCGCCGGCCGCGCGCCCTATGTTCATGCCGATGTTGACGCCATGGGGGCGGTACAGCTCGCGCAGCATTCGCTCGAGCCGGCGCGTAAGCCGCATCAGCTCCTCGGCTGTCTCCAGCGGCGCCTCGCCCAGGCTCGCGAAATGGGCGTACGGAACAACCAGCATGTGTCCGCTGGTGTAGGGGTAGCGGTTCAGCATGACGAAATTTCGCTCGCCTCGGAAGACGATCAGAAACTCTCTGTCGCTGCAACCCGATTCAAGGATCCCGCAGAACGGGCACTGGCTCCGGTCTCGCGGGTCGCCTTTCGGCTCGGTGACGTAGCTGTACCGCCATGGCGTCCAGAGGTAGTCCATAAACCCGCCAGGCAGGAAGGTGCGGCGCTATTCTTCGGTGGGCGAAACCCCCGCAACAGCTTCCCGCAGATGCTTGCTTGGCTTGAAGAACGGAATGGTCTTGGCGGGCACTGCCACCCTTTCTCCGGATTTCGGATTCCGTCCCGTGCGGGGCGGCCTCGTGCGAGTCCGGAAGCTCCCGAAGCCGCGTATCTCGACTTTCTCGCCATTGAGCAGCGACGCCACGATGCTATCCAGCACCGTGCCAACGATGAGATCCGCTTCCTTTCTCGTAACCTGCAGGTTCTGAGCGACTTGCGTCGCGAGTTCAGCTTTTGTCATATGGGATTGCACCGCATCTTGCAGACTATTTTACCTTATCTCGCCCGGTCGCCGCTGGCGGGGCCAGGCGCCGTGCCGCTAGCCGCCGTCATCCGCGCCGTCCTCGATCGGCACGGCGCTGGTGCAGCGCAGCCCGATCCTCCGGGAGCTCTCGTTGACTTCGAGGATCGTGAAATAGTAGCGCATCCCGGATTGCAGGGCCTGGCCGCCCCTCGGTGCCTGCGAATTGTGGCACAGGCCTTCGACTCCCGGGGCCAGCTCGACGAATGCGCCGAACTTGACGATGCGCCGCACCAAGCCCTCGAGCGTGTCCCCGGCCGCGTACTGGCTCAGGAAGGTGTCCCAGGCGTCGGGCTCCAGCTGCTTGATGCCGAGCGACAAGCGCCGGTTCTCGGTGTCGACATGCAGGATGACGGTATTGATCTCCTGGCCCTTGCGAGCGACGCTCCGCGGGTTCTTCGCACGGGTGTCCCAAGAAAGGTCGGAGATATGGACCAGGCCTTCGATCCCTTCGACGATCTCGACGAACAGGCCGTAGTCCGCGATCCGGCGCACCACGCCCGCAATGACTTGGCCGACTTCGAGGCTTTCGCCGTATTGGTCCCACGGGTCCGGCGCAAGGCGCTTGAAACTCAGCGAGATCCGCCTCTCCCGCGGCTTGACGCCTAGCACCACCGCCTCGGTCTCTGCGCCGGCAGCGAATGTCTTGGACGGGTGTTTCGGGTGTCGCGACCACGCGATTTCGGACACGTGGATAAGGCCCTCGACTCCGGCTTCGAGTTCGATAAAGGCACCGTAATCCTGCACGCTGGCCACTCGGCCCCGGACGCGGGCCCCGGGCTGGTAGCGTTCTTCGACCGTCAGCCAAGGGTCGGGCCGCATGGCTCGCAAGCTGAGGGCCACGCGCTCCCGGGCCGGATCGATGCGCAGAACCTTCGCGGTGACCTCCTGCCCCGGCTGAAGGATATTGGAAGGGTTGCCTACGCGGCCGTACGAAAGCTCGGTCAGCTTGATCAGGCCGTCGATGCCGCCCAGATCCACAAACGCGCCGTAGCTGGTGAGGTTCTTCACGACGCCGGTAACAGCCTCGCCGACGGCCAGCCGGCTCAGCGTCTCCCTCTGCTGCTCCTGGCGCCTGGCCTTCAGGAGCTCGCTGCGGGATACCACGGCGTTCGAGCGCCGCCTGTTGAATTCCACGACCACGACTTCGATTTCGCGGCCCACCCATTCGTCGAGGTTCGGCACCGGCCGGATGTCGGCTTGCGAACCTGGCAAGAACGCTGTCACGCCAATGTTCACCCGCAAGCCGCCCTTGACGCGCTCCACGATTCTCGCTTGGAGCGGGAGATTCTGCGCGTGCGACACCTCGATCCGCTTCCAAGCGGCTGCTTCGCGCGCGCGCCGATAGGACAGCACTGCATAGTCGCCAGGCGCTCCGAGGCGTTCTACGATGACTTCGACTTCCTGGCCGGGCTGTGCGCTGATCTCACCGCTCGAATCGCGGAACTCGTCGAGCCGAACGTGCCCTTCCACTTTCGCGCCGAAGGAGACGATGACTCCCGAGTCGCTGACGGCGACAATCACGCCCTGGCAACGGCTGCCGGGGCGGACCCCGGAAGCTTGCGGGGACTCGGACTTGATCAAGCCGTACAGGTCTTCCGGGGCGAACGAGACCTCGCCCGAGTCGTCCTCGGCGTCGAGGGGGTCCGGCAGGCCCGGCACAGGCAGCCCCGGCACCTCCGAAAACTGGTTGGAATGCGAGACTTCGTTCGGCTGCGCCTCAGCGTCAACGCCCGCAGCCAGGGCTTCTTCCGGATGCCGAGGTTCTTCAACGTCCGCTTGCATCGCTCGCTACCGATTGGCCGGGCGCACGCCGGGGCGCCTCACCCCCAACCGAAGCCGAGGGAGCTTCTGCGTTGCCTTTCCGGCCGCTGGCCACGCAGCGCCAACTGCCGCTGCCCGGTCCGGCCGTGCGCGGACCAGGATAGCCGTTATTCCCTCCTACACCCCTGTGCGTCCAAACTATACCGAAGGCAGGATCGCTTGTCAAATTCCAAGCGGTTGCCGCCGGAGGTCGGCCCGGGCGGTTTCCCGGCCCGCAGTGTCTTGGGCAGCGAAGGATCGGGAAGGCGCTCGCAAGCCAGCGAGCAAGAGGCTGAACGCGGCCTCGCCAGCAGGGAAGGAGTCAGGGCAGGGGAGCGCGCCGGGCGGCTCCGGCGCCTGTTCCGGCTTGTAGCCTAAGATGGAAGGTCTCCAAGGGAGAGTGACAGTGCCAATCAGCCAGGAATTGCTGCAGATCCTCTGCTGCCCGCGTACGAAGACGCCCGTCGTCATGCTGGGGTCGGAGCGGCTGGCGCGACTGAACGCTGCGGTGGAAGCCGGCTACCTGAGATACGCTGACGGCGCGGCCGTGGAAGAGCCGCTCGAGGAAGGCTTGGTGACAACCGACGGCCTGACAGTCTACCGCATTGACGACGGCATCCCGGTGATGCTGGTCGAGCAGGCGATCCCCGCGGACCAGTTCGGGAACGGGTAAGCCTTCCCCAAAAGGGCAGGGGCGCCGCCGGCTTGCGCCGGCGGCGCCCCTGCGAATGAAATCGGGCAGCGTCCTACTCTCCCACGCCGTCGCCAGCGCAGTACCATCGGGGCTGAGGAGCTTAACTGCCGTGTTCGGGATGAGAACGGGTGTGGCCTCCTCGCTATGGCCACCCGAAAGGGTCCCGGGCCGCTTGCCGGCCCGGGATACGCTTCCCGCGGAAAGCCCGCGGGAAGCGCTGAACCGAATGTCGAAGGCCTGGCGATCGCCGTGTCCGCGCAGCCGAGCGAACCGCCCCTGCCGGGGGATTTCGCTCGGGGTAAGCTTCACGGTCAAGCCGAACGGGCGATTAGTAACGGTTAGCTCGCATGTTGCCACACTTACACATCCGTCCTATCAAACTTGTCGTCTTCAAGTGCCCTTCAGGGAAACCTTATCTCGGGTTGGGTTTCGCGCTTATATGCTTTCAGCGCTTATCCCGACTGAACTTCGCTACCCAGCGATGCCACTGGCGTGACAACTGGATCACAAGAGGTTCATCCGCCTCGGTCCTCTCGTACTAGAGGCAGCATCCCTCAAGTTTCCTGCGCCCACCAAGGATAAGGACCGAACTGTCTCGCGACGTTCTGAACCCAGCTCGCGTACCGCTTTAATAGGCGAACAGCCTAACCCTTGGGAGCTTCTTCACCCCCAGGATGCGATGAGCCGACATCGAGGTGCCAAACCCGGGCGTCGATATGAACTCTTGGCCCAGATCAGCCTGTTATCCCCGGCGTACCTTTTATCCGTTGAGCGACGGCCCTTCCATGCGGGACCGCCGGATCACTATGGCCTGCTTTCGCACCTGCTCGACTTGTCAGTCTCGCAGTCAACCCGGCTTATACCATTGCGCTCTGCGGCTGATTTCCAAACAGCCTGAGCCGAGCTTCGCGCGCCTCCGTTACATTTTGGGAGGCGACCGCCCCAGTCAAACTACCCACCAAACAGTGTCCCTGGACCGGATTCACGGCCCGAGGTTAGATCCACAACATAACAGGGGTGGTATCTCAAGGGTGGCTCCACCGAACCCAAGAGTCCGGCTTCAAAGCCTCCCACCTATCCTGCGCAAGCAATGTCATGAATCACTGTTAAGCTGTAGTAAAGGTGCACGGGGTCTTTCCGTCCTTTGGCGGGTAACCGGCGTCTTCACCGGTACCACAACTTCGCCGGGCTGGTTGTTAAGACAGTGCTCAGATCGTTACGCCATTCGTGCAGGTCGGAACTTACCCGACAAGGAATTTCGCTACCTTAGGACCGTTATAGTTACGGCCGCCGTTCACCGGGGCTTCGATTCAAAGCTTCGCCTAAGCTAACCTCTCCTCTTAACCTTCCGGCACCGGGCAGGCGTCAGCCCCTATACGTCGTTTTCGACTTAGCAGAGACCTGTGTTTTTGTTAAACAGTCGCCTGAGCCATTTCTCTGCGGCCCCCTCTCGAGGGCACTCCTTCTCCCGAAGTTACGGAGCAATTTTGCCGAGTTCCTGAACAACCAATCACCCGAGCGCCTGAGAATTCTCTTCTCGTCTACGTGTGTCCGTTTGCGGTACGGGCGCCTTGCCGTCTCCTTAGAGGATTTTCCTGGCAGTGTAGCTACGCAGCTTTGGGGCCGTGCGGCCTCGAGTTCGCCCTCAGTGTATTCCCGGGTGGATTTGCCTGCCCGGGCACCTTGAGACTTCCAAAAGGGACTTCCATCGCCCTTCCTGCTTCACTTCCTGCGTCACCCCATCGTCAAACGAGGCAAGGCGGTCGCGGAATATTAACCGCGTGTCCATCGGCTACGCCTTTCGGCCTCGCCTTAGGACCCGACTAACCCCGGGCGGATTGACCTTGCCCGGGAAACCTTAGACTTTCGGCGGCCAGGGTTCTCACCTGGCTTATCGCTACTAATGCTGGCAGAGTCACTTCTTGGCGCTCCACGGATCCTCTCGGTTCCGCTTCGAAGCGGCAAGAACGCTCTCCTACCATCCCCCGCCTGCGTGCAGGCTGGGAATCCGCGGCTTCGGTGCTACGCTTGAGCCCCGTTACATTTTCGGCGCCAAGGCGCTTGACCAGTGAGCTGTTACGCTTTCTTTAAAGGATGGCTGCTTCTAAGCCAACCTCCTGGCTGTCCTAGCGACTTGACTTCCTTACCCACTAAGCGTTGCTTAGGGACCTTAGCCGGCGGTCTGGACTGTTTTCCTCTCGACTACGAAGCTTAGCCCCCGCAGTCTGACTCCCGTGAAATTTCGTCGGCGGCATTCGAACTTTAGTTGGATTCGGTAAGTTGTGGAACCCCCTAGTCCATCCAGAGGCCTACCACCGCCGCGTTGACACGAGGCTAGCCCTAAAGCTATTTCGGAGAGAACGAGCTATCACGGAATTTGATTAGCCTTTCACCCCTACCCTCAGTTCATCCAAGCCGTTTTCAACCGACACTGGTTCGGGCCTCCATTTGCTGTTACACAAACTTCACCCTGACCAAGGGTAGATCATCCCGCTTCGCGTCTAATCCCAGCGACTTCGCGCCCTATTCAGACTCGCTTTCGCTGCGGCTCGATTGCTCTTAACCTTGCCACTGAGATTAACTAGCCAGCTCATTAAGCAAAAGGCACGCGGTCAGGCATTGCGCGCCCGCAGGCGCGCCATAGCCCTCCCACTGCTTGTAGGCATACGGTTTCAGGTACTTTTCACTCCCCTAGCAGGGGTACTTTTCACCTTTCCCTCACGGTACTGGTTCACTATCGGTCGAGAGCGAGTATTTAGCCTTACCGGATGGTCCCGGCAGATTCCCACAGGATTTCACGTGTCCCGCGGTACTCAGGATCCCTCTGGGCCGCTTCACCTTTCGCCTACAAGGCTTTCACTTTCTCCGGCCGGTTTTTCCAAACCGTTCGGCTAGGTTCCGCGGTCCCGTGATGAGGTCCTACAACACCGGGCTTCCCGTGAGGGTCGCCCGGTTTGGGCTGCTCCGCGTTCGCTCGCCGCTACTAGCGGAATCATGGTTATTTTCTTTTCCTCCGGGTACTGAGATGGTTCACTTCCCCGGGTTCGCCCCGCCGGCCTATGTATTCAGCCGACGGCGGCGGGAGTTCACTCCCGCCAGGTTTCCCCATTCGGACATCCCCGGTTCAATGCTTGCTTACAGCTCGCCGAGGCTTTTCGCAGTTAGCCACGTCCTTCATCGCCTGCTCTCGCCAAGGCATCCCCCGTACGCCCTTAGTAGCTTGATCGTAAAACTTACCCGGAACGAAGTCCCCGCCCCGCTCTCGCGGATCGGGGCCTGCCCCGGATAGCGCTACTCGGACAGCGTCCGGGACGCGCGCGTGGCGCGCCGGACGCTTCCGGCGATTGCCTATGACCTTCTGTATTCGGGTTTCAATGAGCAGGGATTCCGCTGCGCGGCATCCCTGGCGGAGAGGCGGAGCCTGCGGGCTCCGCTCCTGCGCCAGGAAGCCGGACCTGGTGGGCGTGGCTGGATTTGAACCAGCGACCTCATCCTTATCAGGGATGCGCTCTAACCAACTGAGCTACACGCCCGCGGCCCGGCGGGTTCCCCCCGGAAGATGGTGGAGCTGATCGGAGTCGAACCGACGACCTCCTGAATGCAAATCAGGCGCTCTCCCAGCTGAGCTACAGCCCCGGATGCGAAAGCAGCCCGAGCTGAGGCTGGTTGGACGCGGGCTAGCGGCTACGCCGCCGGCCAGACAGTACAGGTGCCGACTCCGAGCAAGAGAGTGCCGGATGGCTGGAACCGTCTTCCGCTTACAGGGCCCCGCAGGGCCGAAGGACTGACGGCTCGGTCTCTCTTAGAAAGGAGGTGATCCAGCCGCAGGTTCTCCTACGGCTACCTTGTTACGACTTCACCCCAATCATGAATCATACCGTAAGCCGCTGCCTCCCGAAGGTTGGCTCACGGATTTCTAGTACAATCCACTTTCGTGATGTGACGGGCGGTGTGTACAAGGCCCGGGAACGTATTCACGGCGCCGTTCTGATGCGCCATTACTAGCGATTCCAGCTTCATGCAGGCGAGTTGCAGCCTGCAATCCGAACTAGGGATGGCTTTGGGGGATTAGCTCCGTCTCGCGACTTGGCAACCCGTTGTACCACCCATTGTAGCACGTGTGTAGCCCTGGACATAAAGGCCATGATGACTTGACGTCGTCCCCACCTTCCTCCAGCTTGTCGCTGGCGGTCTCCTGTGAGTCCCATAAATGGCAACACAGGACGAGGGTTGCGCTCGTTGCGGGACTTAACCCAACATCTCACGACACGAGCTGACGACAGCCATGCAGCACCTCTACAGCGGTCCCCGAAGGGAAAGCCCTGTTTCTAGGGCGGTCCGCTGCGGTTCAAGCCCAGGTAAGGTTCCTCGCGTTGCGTCGAATTAAACCACATGCTCCACCGCTTGTGCGGGCCCCCGTCAATTCCTTTGAGTTTCAGCCTTGCGACCGTACTCCCCAGGCGGCATACTTAACGCGTTAGCTCCGGCACGGACTCAGTGAAGAGCCCACACCAAGTATGCATCGTTTAGGGCGTGGACTACCAGGGTATCTAATCCTGTTTGCTCCCCACGCTTTCGAGTCTCAGCGTCAGTTGCGGTCCAGAAGGCCGTCTTCACCGCCGGTATTCCTCCTGATATCTACGCATTCCACCGCTACACCAGGAATTCTACCTTCCTCTCCCGCACTCTAGCCTGCCAGTATCGACTGCACCCTCCCAGTTGAGCCGGGAGATTTCACAATCGACTTGGCAGACCGCCTACACTCGCTTTACGCCCAGTAATTCCGAACAACGCTTGGAGCCTACGTATTACCGCGGCTGCTGGCACGTAGTTAGCCGCTCCTGCTTCTGCGGGTACCTTCATCATAGTCCCCGCTGAAAGATCTTTACGACCCGAAGGCCTTCGTCAATCACGCGGCGTCGCTGGATCAGGGTTTCCCCCATTGTCCAAGATTCCCCACTGCTGCCTCCCGTAGGAGTCTGGCCCGTGTCTCAGTGCCAGTGTGGCCGTGTGCCCTCTCAGGCCGGCTATCGATCGATGCCTTGGTAGGCCATTACCCCACCAACAAGCTAATCGAGCGCGGGCCCATCCTCGAGCGCATAAAGCTTTCCCCCCGAAGGGGCGTATGCGGTATTAGCTCCAGTTTCCCGGAGTTATTCCCCACTCAAGGGCAGGTAACCCACGTGTTACTCACCCGTTCGCCACTGTACTCACCCCCGAAGGGGCTTTCTCGTTCGACTTGCATGTGTTAGGCGCGCCGCCAGCGTTGATTCTGAGCCGGGATCAAACTCTCGAGGAAAAGTGTTTAGCCCGCGGTGCCCTGAGGGCACCGGGACAATTCCACAGAGTTTGCCGATCCGACTTCCACTCGGAATCAGACGAAATCGTACTGCACGTCCAACCGATCTGTCAAAGATCCGTGCCGCCTCGGATCGACTCGCCAACTGTCTTGCGACAGCCACGATCCCCTCGGCGGGCCAGCCTCTTGCCGGAGCGCGAAGCTCCGCAGGCGGCGCAGGGCGCAAAAACCCCTCGAGCCGCCGCCCTCAATCAGAGTAGCAGCCCTTTGGAGGGGATGCAAGGGATTGTTCAAAAAAAGTCCAGAGAATCCTCGCGCCCGCGTCCGGGCCCCGGAATCGGCGGCATTGCTACACTCGGGGTGGCCATGAAACGATCCACGCTCGCAGCCATCTGCCTTGCCTTGGCGGCGCTGCCGTTCGCTGTGCCCCTGCCGGCGCAGCTGCTTGCGGCGCGCGAGAACCCATTCGCGGTCGGACACCATCACCTTAACGTGACAGATGCCGCCGCGCACAAGAAGTTCTGGGGCGAACTGCTAGGTGGCGAGCTGGCCAAGTTCGGCGAGACGGACGTGGTCAAGCTGCCCGACACGCTCCTGTTCCTGCGGCAGCAGCAGCCGACTGGCGAGAGCAACGGCAGCACGGTCAATCACCTCGGCTACCGCGTGCCGGACCTGCACGGCCTCGCGCCGAGGCTGAAGGCCGCCGGATTCGAGATGGTGACGAAGGACGTCGTGTCCGGCGCCACGCAGGACGTCCACTACAACGAGAGCCAGGATGTGTACATGGCGTTCGTCAAGGGGCCGGACGGCATCCGGGTCGAGCTGATGGAGAACAAGGCCCTGGACGGCATCGCCAGCCACCACATTCACATCTTCACCGAGGACGACGGGGCGACCCGGGACTGGTACGTCAAGCACTTCGGGGGCAAGCCGGGCATGCGGGGTCCGTTCAAGAAGGCCGACGTGCCCGGAATCGAGCTGACGTTCGCGCGGTCGGACGGCCCCCCCAGGCCGACCAAGGGCCGGGTGGTCGACCACATCGGATTCGAGGTCGACAATCTCGAGGCCTTCTGCAAGAAGCTCGAGGGCGAGGGCGTGAAATTCGACATTCCGTTTCGCAAGATCGAGCGCATGGGGCTGTCGGTCGCCTTTCTGACGGATCCGTGGGGCACTTACATCGAGCTGACCGAGGGCTTGGACGCGTTCTAGCGGGCGCCTGCGGGCGGGCTGCGCGCTCGCGCCAAGCCGGGAATCCAATCTCCTGCGTCGGAGGCTCAATGTCGCGCATCCTTCCAGGCCTGTCTCGTGCCGAGGCGGCGCTGCCGCTAGCGGCGCAGGCCTTCGCGCAGCTCTTGGCGGCCAGGGAGAACGTCTTGGCGGTCGGACACCACCGCCTGAACGTGACAGACGCGGCGGCGCACCGGCTGTTCTGGGGCGAGGTGCTGGGCGGCAAACTATCGCGCTTCGGCGAGACCGACGCCGTCAAGCTGCCCAATGCGCTGCTCTTGCTGCGCGTCCAGGATCCCACCGGCGGCAGCAGCGGAAGCACGGTCGAGCATCTCGGATTCAGCGTTCCGGACCTTCGTGGCATAGTGCCGCGCCTGCAGGCTGCGGGCATCCCGATGGTCACGGCCCAAGTCGTCGCAGGGTGCGAAGGCGACATCCACTACAGCGCCGACCAGAATCTGCACCTCGCATTCGCCGAAGCGCCCGACGGCATGCGGGTCGAGCTGATGGAGGACAAGGCGCTCGGCGGCACCGTTGCACACCACATTCATATCTACACAGAGGACGATGCGTCGGCTCAGGCTTGGTACGCGGAGCACTTCGAGGGCAAGCCGGGCATGCGGGGCCGCTTCAGGAAGGTAGACGTGCCGGGAATCGAACTGTCTTTCGCCCTCTCGGGCGGGCCGGTGCAGCCCACCAAGGGCCGCGTGCTCGACTATATCGGCTTTGCGGTCGACCGCCTAGAGGAGTTCTGCGCCGGGCTCGAGCGGAAGGGGGTCTGTTTCGACATGCCGTTCGCCAACGTCGAGGGCACGAAAGTTTTCGAGGCCGCGCTCACCGACCCATGGGGCACCTTCATCTCTTTGACCGAGGGCCTGGACCCTGCCTAGAGGCGCTGCGAGGGCCTGACCGCGCGCCTCGCGTTCGCGGCTAGCTCGTCGTCGGCCGCCCACACTCGCGCTGGCAGAGTCGGCCCCGGCTTCACCCCGCCGGGTTGCTAAGATGTAGTTCTTTCCCAGTCCCATCACACCAAGGAGCGAGAACCGATGGCTTTTTCCGTACCCGACCTTCCCTACGATTTCGGAGCATTGGAACCCCATATCGACGCCCGCACGATGGAGATCCATCACGATCGACATCATGCAGCCTACGTCGCGAACCTGAACGCCGCCGTGGCCGGAACGCCGCAGGCCGACATGGATATTAACGACTTGGTGAGCGCCGCCGCCGCGGTGGCTAATCCCGCGGTCCGCAACAACGGAGGCGGCCATGCGAACCATTCCCTGTTCTGGACGGTCATGAGCCCGTCCGGGGGCGGCGAGCCTTCCGGTGCCTTGGCGGGCGCGATCAACGCTGCGTTCGGCGGATTCGGAGGCTTCCAGGAGAAGTTCTCGGCGGCTGGGCTGACCCGCTTCGGCAGCGGCTGGGCCTGGCTCAGCGTTGACGGCGGCAACTTGGTCGTCGAGTCGACCCCGAACCAGGACTCGCCGCTGATGGCTGGCCGGACGCCGATTCTAGGCATGGACGTCTGGGAGCACGCGTACTACCTGAGCTACCAGAACCGCAGACCGGACTATATCAAGGCCTTTTACAACGTCATCGATTGGAACGCCGTGGCCGCGCGCTACGCGGCTGCGACCTAGGCCGCTCCGAAATTGCCCTGCCGCGCCTGCATGGCTGCGGAATCTAGGTGCCAGGCGCCCTCAGGGGAAAACGGCTGGGCCGGAACGCGGCGGGGGTCGGGCAGCAGCCTTCCAGAATCTCGGAGGCGAGCAGTTCGCCGCTAAGCGGAGCCAGCAGAATCCCCTTGCGGAAGTGGCCGGCGGACACATAAACACCTCGCGAGCCGGGGACGGCCCCGATGACCGGGCACATGTCCCCGCAGAACGGGCGGAAGCCGGACCAACGGCTTGTGAACTTGACGTCTTGCAGCGCCGGGAACAGTCCCCCGTGCTCCCGCTGGATATCGGCCTCGACCTCGTCGCTCACGCCTTCGAGAAACCCGACGTCCTCTTCGGAGCCTCCTGCCGCCACAGGACCGCACGCGAGCTGCCAGTAGTAATACCTCCTTCCGACCACGACCGTGCGCAGCGTACCGGCATCCTGCGCCTCGGTAGCGAGCAGGGTGCCGCGGATCGGGCGGATCGGAGGGCTCCATCCCAGAAGCTTCGTTAGCAATGGAGTCCACGCGCCGGCCGCGACGACCACCGTGCCGGCGCTGATGCGCCCGGCGGCAGTCGCAATGGCGGGTCCGGCCGCGTCAACGAGCCGCACTTCCTCGTTGAGGCAGATCCTGACTCCGTTGCGTCGCAGGCAGGAAGCGATGCCCGCCGCCAGCTTGAGCGGGTGAATGGACCCATCTCCTGGGAAATGCACGGCTTCTCCGCGGTGTCTCAGCAGCGGCTCGCGGTCGGCCAGCGCGCGGCCGGCGAGCAGTTCCGCATCGAATCCCGCTGCGCGCGTGCACCGGACGCGCTCGCGAGCGCAAGCCAGCTCGCCTTCCTCGACGAGCGCGAGCAAGCCGCTTGGCATGAAGTCGCAATTGAATTCGCGCCGCAGCCGTGCGTGGGCGTCTCGCGCTCGCACGGCGATATCGGGCGAGGCGAATGCCAAGCATTCGTGACCGGGCCACAGGCCGCCCGCGCTGGCTCCGGTCGACTCCCCGCTGATCGAGGTTCGATCAACGACGGCGATGCCGCTGACGCCCCTCCGTAGCAGCGAGAGCGCAGTGCAAAGCCCTACCAATCCGGCGCCGACCAAGACAATGTCGGCGGTCTGAGGCATCGGATCCGACGCCAGCAGCGTTTCGCGGGACGTTGCCGGAAGGGTCCGGGACCAGATCGAATCCCGCAAACGGCCATGGTATCAACCGCCGCTCCGCTTCACGGCGAAGCCGTCGCGGGAAACCAGCGGGTCAACCGGCGCACCTGGCTGCAGCATTGCGGCAGACGGGCATTGGCAGTCTCAAGAGAGACATCCGGCGACAACATCGACACCGTAGCGCAGGCCTCAGCGGTTCAATAACTCGTACCGTTGGAGCGGGCCATGCACGGTCAACTCGCTGATCGACGTGAAGAACGTCCGCTTGCTGTGCCAGTGCACCGTCCCCCCGGCATCCCCGATGATTCGAATCGCCGTTGTCTTCACAGGGCGGAAAGCTAGCAGGTGCTCGACAAAATGAGGCTTGTTAAAAGGGAGCCTGCCGGGAGGCAACGGCGGGCTGACCAACAGTCCTTGAACCGGCTTCCAATTCCCGCCATCGTCGAGATACTCGACGTTCAGCGACGTAAACCACCCGCCGTTCTCTTCTACAGCACCGGTGTGGTACCCCAGCAAACCAATGACCTGTGGATTTCCCCAGGCATATCCGTAGTAGTCTCGCTTGGGACTTCCATGACCCTCGATGCTGTAGAAGGTCGAGCCTTCGCCAAGACGAATCCCATCGCGGATAACACCGACGCGGCCCGCATAGAGCGAATGAGGCACGGTTAGCCACATCTCGTCCCGCCGGGTCGCATCCGTCTCTTGGACGCTGCTCAAGACCTTGTCAGCGGAACGCGCAACGTTGGGGCCCCGAACGACCAATCTCACGGCCTGCGTTAGCCCACGGCTCTTGCTGTCGACCAATTGCAACGTGACCGGATAAACGCCCTCGGCAGACGCAACACCCGAGATCCGTCCGTCCTGCAGCCGCAGACCTCGGGGAAGCTCCCCCGCACGCACGCTCCAGCGGAACGGAGGCGTGCCGCCGAAAGCAGGCAACCGGTGTTCCACCTGCCGGCCGGCCTCGATATACGGCGCTGGACCGGACGGAAACTCGAGCGGGGCCACAAACTCGGCTTCCGTGTTGATGAGGTAGAACCGCTTTCCGTCCTCGCTGATCTCTTTGCCACCGTGCCCGAGGACGATGCTCTCTCCCTGCACGGCCATGCGATTCGCCATGTCCTTCAGCCCGGCGTCCGGCATGTCGTGGCGAGTGACGTTCTTGTAGAAGTCATTGAAAGGCTCGCTCCAATTCAATTCGGGAACGGGGAAGAGCAAACCCTCGGGCAACCCTTTTCGGCCTAGGGTCACACCCAGTAGACCCGCCAGCGTCGCTGCTTGGTTGTCAGCGTCAAAACCCATCGCGCAACTCAGGTCCAAGGTTTTCTGAAAGTCACCTGCACCGTAGAGCTGAGCGAGAACGCCCGCTGCGGCGTTCAGATTCGCGTTCCAGATCGTTTTCGACTCGAGCGGTTCGCGGTGGTAGTATTTCTCCGCCATTTCCCGGCGAGCGGCCGTCCAATCGTCAGGGTGCTTTCCGAACAGCTCTTTCATGTCGGACACCGTGTGGGCAAAGCGGCTGCCGGCTGGCAGCGCAGCGACGCCGATGTCAATGAGCTTGTAGACATCGGGCTCGAAGAAAGCCGCCGCGTACATGGCCCCGTAGTAGATAGTCGGCTCGATTCCCCAGCCATCGTCCATGATGAGCGCCGCCCGTCCGGACTTGGCGGCAGCGTACCGCACCATGCCGGGGGCCGTGACAGCCCAGACCTCGTTGATAAGTTGCGGATCAATCTGGAACCAGTGAGGGTTGAACTCCTTGCGGCCCGTAAGCGGAGAAGTGAAGCCGTGATTGATCGCGGCGACCGCGGCGCGATTCGCGAGCCAAACGCGATTCCGCACGTGGTATTTCCACATCGCGGCCAGTGCGGCCAGAGTCGGCTCCGGGCCGTGCTTCTCCATCGCCAGCAAGTACATGTACTCGATGTCGGTGTCGTCGTCGGAAGAAACTCCGTTCGCTCTCTTGAGCGCTTCGAGGTTTCGACGGTAGCCGTAAGGGAAGGTTGCGGGACCGGGCTCTTCGATATAGCGATTCTCGTGCGGCAATCCATAGACGTTGCCAATGCACTGAGCCAACCACGAACCGTAGACCTTGTCGCGATACTCTTCAACCGCAAGTTTCTTGCATCCCGTGTCTTCCGCAGGAAGGCTCGAGAGGGCAAGGGCGGCGAGGAGCCACGCGGTCGTCCTCGGGAGTCGTTTCACGCAAGCCCCTTCCAAGCGGTAATTCGCTTGACACGGTTGCGCGAATCCGGCACGGCAAATGGGCCATCCCCGGAGCTAATGCCGATCGCATTGCAAGGGATAGTTCCGTCCGGGCGGCAAGAATCCGGCCCGAGCCGAAGCGCCCCTGTCGCCGGCCAGGATAACTTGGCGCACTCGGCTCCGTCAATCAAAGGAGATTCCGCGGCGAATTCATTGGAGCGGTCAGTCCCTTGCCGGCGGGAGCGAAAGCTTCCGGCGGTGCCCCCGAGGGTTTGGCCGCCACACAGGGCGCTCTTGTCTGGAGACGCCACATCCGCGTGACGCGGTCAAGGCCCAACTAGGCCGGTGGACGCGAACTGGTTCAGGCCGTTGCGCGACCACTCTCGTCTGGTCCGGCAGCTAGTGCGCAGGCTCGCTGTCACGGAGGGGACGAGGGGTTTCCCGCTTCCCCGCCGATCCAGAGTGGAATGGATGCCTCGCAAGGAGCAAGCGTCGCAGCGGCCATCCACCAGGACTAGACCGTTCGTTACAGATGGGTCCGGCGTCGGAAGAAACAACAGGGAAATGCGGAACGGATGAGACCGCGTGCGGAGGTGCCAAGCTAGAACGTGACGTCCCACTGCACTCGAAACTGAATCGCTGACCGGTCAGCTCCGTCAGCTCGGGCAAGGCCAAAGCGCCCCACATCAAAGGTGAGCTTGTTGTCGTGGCCTTCCAGAAACCAATTCACAACGAACGAGGCTTCGGTCACGCGATCGCCTTGTCGCGCCCGGTTGGGGTCGATGGCGGCAAAACGCAGGCCCAGCTCCAATTCTCTGGGGACCCACGAAGCGACGTGATGCGGAAAGTACCCGCCCTGCACAGTGCCGCCACGCATGCGCCTAATGCGATGGTGCATCCGGTCGCGCACGTTCTTCCAGTGGAACTCGTGCTGCAGGAAGAGGCCGCGGTATTTCAAGACGAAGTCCTCGGCGATCTGCTTGACCGCGAATTGGCCTGGGAGGCCCACCTCAAAGCCATCCAGCCGGCCCCCTCCGCTCCCGGAGAAGCGCGTGAAGCGGCTGCGGTTGCTCAATGCCGACACGGCGACAGCGGCCACCGGAGATTCGTGGTACTCGACATCGGACTGGGAGTAGCCCGGATCATCTCTCAAGAAATTCCACTGGTAGCGCGCAGTCCACATTGGCGAGCCATCGCGGTTGTCCAGGCGGCCGGCGCCACTTTCGCGGAATCCGCGTCCATTCCCGGTGAAGACACCTGCGTGGTACCGCGAGTCCGCCAGCGTCCCTTTCATCACTCGTCCCAGCACTTGGAATCCCTTCTGGCGGTCCACCGTGAACTGGCGGTTCACGATGGACCGGTCGGCAAACTCCTGCCGCCCCGAAGAATCCACCCGTTCCCGGCCGAATTCCGTTTTCCACTGTCCGAATCGGAACTGGAGCCAGTCCCACTTCTGGATCGTGACATTGGCGTCGAGAAGCCGAGTGCCTACGAGATCGTATTCCGTGTTGAACCGAATCCAGGGACGGAAAACCTCCCCGCGCGCTTTGAAGCGGGCCCTTCGGAATCGGAGGTCCCTGTCGCCCGCTCGGAAGAAATCCCCGTTTCGGCGGGGCGCACTGGTAAACGGCGTGGAGAATCGTATCTGGGAGCGGAGATGCATCTCCGCCTTGAACGCGCCGCTGCCGGATCGTATCCGCAGCCCTTTGCGACCAATTCGAAGGGTGCCGTCTTTCGAGAGGGCCGCATTCGGCTCAACCCTCGATTCCTCGCCACCGCTCGAGACTGGGTCCGAGGTCTGCGGGCCGCCGCTTGCCTGGCCGGTCCTGGCTGGTGACACTCTAGGCTCGAATTCTCTCGATCCGTCAGCCCGGACCCCAATGGCCCCGCACAGCAGGCACGCGGGAATCAGAAGGAAGCGCACAAGCCTGCCCGGTAGCAGGTGCCTAGCCGCGTGCCCCAGGTTACTGTGCATCGAATGAATCGACTAGGCTAGCGCCTCGCCTGTAGCATTCATGCCCGCACCGGGCAATGCGCCTCGGTCCTAGTCTTGCTCCGCTGTCATCAAACAGGGTAGTAAGTCGATTATTAAGGGAACATTAAAAAGGGGATTATATACATAAGTGGCGCAGCCCCAACATCTAGGGCTTGCGCTTTCATCGATGCGCAGGCCCATCAGCAGAGGGGATTTGGCGTAGCCAAGTTCTTGGTAGAATTCGACGGAAAGATGCTCTAAGTGATTGAAAAATAGAATTTTAGACTGACTTTTCGCTTGACATGAACGCCACTGTCCTGTAAGGTAAAGGCATGGCAGGAATGAAGAAGGCTCCGGGCAAGGCGTATCGGAAGGGACTCAGTTTCAAGGCGATCTTGCGGCGGTTCCCGGACGACGCGACGGCCGAAACGTGGTTCATCAAGCAGCGTTGGCCGAAGGGGACCTGTTGCCCGTATTGCGGCTCCCTGAACGTTCAGACTGGCTGCAAGCACAAGACGATGCCGTTCCGTTGTCGCGAGAGGGTTTGCGCCAAGAAGTTCAGTGTCAGGACGAATTCGGTCATGGAGAGCTCGAAGATCGGCTATCAGGACTGGCTGGTTGCCATGTTCCTGGTGACCACGAATCTCAAGAGCGTGTCCTCGATGAAACTGCACCGGGACTTGGAGATCACACAGAAGTCAGCTTGGTTCCTGGCTCAGCGGTTGCGCAAGGCTCTCGCGGAGGACGGCCAGCTGTTCCGGGGGCCGGTCGAGGTCGATGAAACCTACTTCGGGGGCAAGCGGAAGAACATGCCGAAGCACAAGCGGGAGGAACTGAGCGGCCGCGGCGCGGTAGGCAAGACTGCCGTGGTGGGCGCCAAGGATCGCGCCACCAAACAGGTTGCCGCGAAGGTCGTCGCGTCCACCGATGCCGCAACCTTGCAGGAGTTCGTCAAGGACAACGCCGATCCCGAGGCCACCGTGTACACGGACGATGCGACCGCATATGAGACGCTGCCGTTCGATCACGACACGGTCAAGCACTCGCTCCAGGAGTACGTCAAGGGAGACGGGCACACCAATGGCATCGAGTCCCTCTGGTCGATGCTCAAGAGGGCGCACAAGGGCACGTTCCACAAGATCAGCTCAAAGCACCTGGATCGGTACGTGCAGGAGTTCGCCGGCCGCCATAACCTGCGCGAGCAGGATACGATCGATCAGCTGCGGTCCCTGCGCTCCGGGATGGAGAGCAAGCGGCTGACCTACAAGGCCCTGATTAAGGACAACGGCTTGAAGTCCGGGGCCAGGGCGACTGCGTGATGGCAGCGCTCAACGTCAAGAACCGTACGCTGTTCACCGGTGACAACCGCGACGTGCTCCGGGGCAATCGGCTCCGAGGCGGCGGGCGCGGCGTTCAAGGACACCTGGACGCTCGTCACGCTGCAGGACATCTGGGCCGATATCGGACCGATCTCATCACGGTCGAAGGAGAGGATCGGCTATCCCACGCAGAAGCCGCTAGCGCTGCTGGAGCGGATCATCAAGGCGAGTTCGAACGAGGGTGATGTCGTACTGGACCCGTTCTGCGGATGTGCCACCGCTCTGGCAGCGGCGGAGACGCTCAACCGCCAATGGATCGGGATCGACCTGTCCAGTCTCGCGGTCCAGCTGGTCCTGTCGAGACTTCAGAAGGCCGCCGATGACGGAGCATTACTCGCAAGCGGGTGGTTGCCAGAGGTGCACCATCGCACTCAGACCCCCAGAAGGACGGACGTCGGCAAGCTGCCGCCCTACAAGACGCATCGGCACACGCTCTACGGACAGCAGGAAGGCCACTGCGCTGGCTGCAAGCACCACTTCGCCTTGCGCAACCTGACCGTGGATCACATCGTGGCCAAGTCCAAGGGTGGGACAGACCATATCGACAATCTCCAGTTACTCTGCGGAGCGTGCAATTCGATGAAGGGTACGATCAGCCAAGCTGCGTTCCATGCGAAGCTGACTAAGCAGGGCTTGCGATAACCGCGCGCAAGGGAAAATCGGGAATGGCGAACCAGACCAAGGAAGACAAGCCGGAGCCGCGCATCATCGAACTACCGCACCACTCCTACCAGCCCAGCGTCGCTGAGTTGAACCAGGACATGCGGGTGGACGCCTCCTTCGAGGAGCTGGTGAAAGCCGTACTACAGCCAGCCAAAATCCGCTATGTCATGCCCCGGAAGCGCAAGCCCTAGATGTTGGGTCTGCGCCACTTATGTATATAATCCCCAAAGGAAAGCATCGAACTCCTGGACGAGCGAATCGGACGTGACACTTCTCTTGGTTTGCGGCGCGCCTCGAAACGTCTCCAGCGGTCCCTTTGAATGAGCAAGCACTTCGGTGGCGGGCCCAAGCGGAGTCCCTCGAAAGCCCGGTGCGATCTTGCCCGCCAGATGCAACCCTCGCGAGACCAGCTCACTGGCGAATTCGGCTAGGAAGCTCTCGATTTCACCGGCCTGCAACTCGGAAAGCGAGCCCGCAGCCCGCGGGTCGACCCTTGCCAGTATTTGCTGAACCGGGGTGCCGCCAGCAGTCGATGCTTCCCCTCGCAAGGGGGCGCTTTCGCCCGTCCCGGCGAACTGAGCCAAGGCTGCCCCCGGGGCAACGCACAGGCACAGCGCAATGAACCTTTTGTCCATACCGTGTCACGGGCCGGAGCGGGAAGAAGAGCGGCTCGCACGACCCAACTGATTATATTGACGCTAGGACAGGCGGTTCAACCGGACGGGTCGAGGTGGGCGGGCGAACCGATTCCGAGAATCAGCGATTCCGCCGGCATCGGCGACATCCACCGTGGCGCTTAGGGGCGATTCCGCCCGGTTCCGCGAGCGAACGCGAGTCGCAGCGCAGGAAGCGCCTCGATGGCCTTGTTGCCATATGGCCGCGGCGTCGCGGCGGCTTCGTCGCGACTGCCGCCCTGCAATGCCTGGCCCGGCTGCCCCTGCTCGGACGATTCGACTTGACGGTTCGCTCCGGTCACGCGGCCCGGGCCTCCTCGGTGTCCTCCGGTTGCTCAACTCCGACAAAGCGCATGGCGGCCCCGTCGCGCTCCACGCGCACCGTGTCGAGCTCGGAGAAACGGCCCTCGAGAATTGCCAATGCAAGCGGGTTCTGGATCAGCCTCTGGATCGCGCGCTTCATGGGCCGCGCTCCGTACTGCCGGTCGTAGCCCTGCGTGACGATGAGTTCCTTGGCCTCAGATGTAACGATCAGGCCGATCTTCTTGTCGGCTAGGAGAGCTTCGACCCGCGCCAGCTGCAAGTCGACGATGCTGCGGAGGTGCTCCCGCCGGAGATTGTTGAAGACGATGATGTCGTCGATGCGGTTGAGGAACTCCGGCCGGAAGGTGCGACCCAGCTCGTCGAGCAGGTCGCGACGCACGCCTGCCATATCGCCGTTATCCGCCCCGTTGAGCCCAAAGCCGATCGACCCGCTCTTGAGAATGTCTTGGGAGCCCACATTCGAGGTCATCACGATGACCGCGTTCGCGAAGCTTACCGTGCGTCCCTTCCCGTCCGTCAGCCGACCGTCTTCCAAAACCTGCAGCAGGATGTTGAATACGTCCGGGTGCGCTTTTTCTATCTCGTCGAGCAGCACCACCGAGTAAGGCGACCGCCGCACGTGCTCGGTCAACTGGCCTCCCTCGTCGTGACCCACGTAGCCGGGGGGCGCGCCGATCATGCGAGCGACGGCGTGCTTTTCCATGTATTCCGACATGTCCACGCGGACCAATGCCTTCCGCGAATCGAACAGGAAGTCCGCTAGCGCCCGGGCCAGCTCGGTCTTGCCGACTCCGGTGGGACCCAGGAATACGAATGTGCCGATCGGGCGCTCCGGATCGCTCAATCCGGCCCGGTTGCGACGAATCGCGTTCGCGACTGCCGCGACAGCGCTGTCCTGCCCGATCACCCTCTTCCGCAGCGCGTCATCCATCGAAACGAGCTTCTCGACCTCGCCCTGGAGCATCTTGGCGACGGGCACGCCGGTCCACTTAGCGACGATCTTCGCGATGTCCTCTTCGACCACCTCGCCTCGTGACAACGGGCTGTCGCCTCGCTGGGCTTCAAGGCGCCCTGTGGCAGTCTCGAGTTCCCTTTCCGCGGCCGCCAGCCTCCCATAGCGGATTTCGGCTGCGGTGGCCAAGTCCCCGTGAAGGGCTGCCGACTCTTGCTCGGTGCGTAAGTTCTCGATCTCTTCCTTCAGTCGCTTGACTTCGTCAATCAGCCTCTTCTCGCGCTGCCACTTCTCGCGCTGCAGGGCGGACTCCCCCCGCAGTTCTTCGAGCTGGCTCTCGATGTCCGCCAGACGTTCCGCCGATCCCAGGTCCCCTTCCTTCTGCAGGGCCCGGCGCTCGATCTCAAGTTGCATGGCCTTGCGCTCCATGCGGTCCACGTCGACCGGGACCGAATCGATTTGCATGCGCAGCGCGGCCCCCGCTTCGTCGATCAGATCGATCGCTTTGTCAGGCAGGAAGCGGTCGCTGATGTAGCGATTCGAGAGAGTCGCGGCCGCGACCAGGGCGGCGTCGCGGTACCGCACCGAATGGTGGATTTCATAGGTTTCTTGGAGCCCGCGAAGAATCGCGATCGTATCCTCGACTGACGGCTGTTCCACCAGCACGGTCTGGAATCGCCGCTCCAAGGCGGCATCCTTCTCGATGTACTTCCGGTGCTCGTTCAGCGTTGTCGCCCCGATGCAACGCAACTGGCCGCGCGCCAGCGCTGGCTTGAGCATGTTGGCGGCATCGATCGAACCGTCGCTGGCACCCGCGCCGACGAGCGTGTGCAGCTCGTCGATGAAGCAGACAATCTCGCCGTCCGCGCCCTCGATCTCGCGGAGCACAGCCTTGAGCCGTTCCTCGAACTCGCCGCGAAACTTGGTGCCGGCCACCATCGAAGGCAGGTCGAGAGCCACGAGCCGCTTGTTCTTCAATGTCTCGGGCACGTCGCCGTGGTAAATCCTCTGCGCGAGCCCCTCGACGATGGCTGTCTTGCCGACGCCCGGCTCGCCGATCAGGACCGGGTTGTTCTTGGTTCGGCGCGAGAGCACTTGGATCACGCGCCGGATCTCCTCGTTGCGGCCGATGACGGCATCGAGCCTGCCCCGCCTGGCCTGCGCCGTCAGGTCGAGCGCGTATCGCTCCAGCGCTTGGTACTTGTCTTCGGGATTCGGGTCCGTGACGCGCTGGGAGCCACGGATCGAGGCCAGCGCATGAAGAATGGCCTCGTGCGTCACGCCCATGCGCTGCAAAAGCCGGCTTGCGGGATCCCGCGTCCGAGCGCTGATAGCCAGCAGCAGGTGCTCGGTCGAGACGTACTCGTCCTTGAAGCGGGCGGCTTCCTTCTCCGCGCCGCCCAAGACCTTCTGCAGCGAGCGGTCCACCTGCATGCCCGCTGCCTCGCCTTGCACGGACGGAACTCGGTCGAGTAGTTCGCGCACCAAGCCCATTGCCTCGCCTTGCGCCACGCCGAGCTTGGACAGCACCGCCGGGACGATGCCGGTGTCCTCTTCCGCGAGCGCGGCTAGCAGGTGCGCCGGCGAGAGGGCTTGGTGATCGGAATCCGCGGCGAGCACCTGCATGCGCCGGATAGCATCTTGCGCCTTTTGCGTGAACCGGTCGAAGGGAATCATCAATTGCTCCTCGGTCTAAGTGCTGAGAACGGCCGCGCACGCGGGCGGGAGCCCGCTCTCCAGCGCGAACGCCCGCGGGCTCCCTGTCCCAGGGCGGGACGGGCAAAGTCCCGTCCCCGCCCCTTCAGCCGACTCCCTCTCAGTTGACGGGAATCAGGCGGGAGTTGTCCTCCGGCTCGCGCTTGGGCAGTGTCAGTTCGAGCACGCCATCGACGTACGACGCCTTCACGCCGCCGGCGTCGACCGTGTCTGCCACCCGGAACCGGCGCACGAACTTGCCGTACCGGCGCTCGCGGCGGCGGAAGCGGTCCGGGGCATCCGACTGCTTGCGCTCGCCGCGCACGGTCAGGAGGCCGTCCTCGATCCGGACTTCGATGTTCTTTTGGGAGACCCCCGGGATGTCCCCGTGCAGCACGTACGCGGTCTCGGTTTCGCTGACGTCGAACGCCGGTGTCCAGGCCGCCTCGTTCCCGCGGGTTCCGAAGAACCGGTCCACGTCCCACCAAGGGTTGAAGGGTTTGTGGTGAAGCAGAGTCATGTTTGATCCTCCTTTCATGAGGTTGCTGTTCACAAGTTCATTATAGGGATTGCGGCACAGATGTCAAGTTATTTAATAAAATAATATGAGTGTAACTCTATCAAGTTATCTATATTTCTCAAATAAGACCGATCCAAAGTCCCTCCTGCACGTGGGGCTGCGGCAAGCGAAGAGTTCTTGCAGGCGAATCGGCGAAAGTCGCCGCAAGGGCGTTGCACCGTCTTGTCAGAGATCAAGTGGGCCGGCCGCTCGGCAATTCCGAAGACCATTTCGACCTGAGGCCCGGGCCCCGGGGCCGGCAATCTGCAGCTTGGGAGTACTGACTAGCCGGACCCTGCGATTGGAGTGCCTTGCTGGCGCCCTTCGAATAGACAAACCATCTCGAGCAGTGTCACCTAGTCGCGGGTCGTCGGGCGGCTGATCTGGAACGGAGCGGCAAGGGCGCGGGCGTTGAAACGCCTCGCCGTTCGGGCAGACGCCAAGTCTGACAGGCGCCGCGCCGCAGTGCCTCGAGCGTTGCCTTGCGGGCGAGGCCGCTCTGTTTCGCAGTTCCATGCAGATGCCGGAAGCTGGGATCATTGAAGTCTTCGGAGCTGACATTAAGAGTGCGTGTTCCGAGCGCAGGACGGCCTTTCAGGGGCTCAAGTCCTGACGGAACTGGTGACTCCAACGCCGCAATCATGCCGCATGCCCAATGCATGGACGCATTGCCATCCTGCCGTCGGTTGTCAGGCTGTGGAGAACGGATCGTTGCTCGATCTATCTTGGCGGCAGCTTGGGAATTGAATCGCAGAGTCAGCTGGTTCGATACCGGCCGGTCACCGAAATATTGGACCCGGACGGGGAACGCGCTCTCGATTCCATGGGGATTGTAATCTTGGATCCCCCGTCCGATCCGACAACTCCGTAGATTCCAGGGATTTAGTGACAAGCCCCGCCTTGATCTTGCGCGGGGGCGTCTTGGTGAACCTTGCGCCCCGCATCGTCTTGAGAATCGGATACGCGCTCCTTCCGGCTTACTTAGACGCGCCAGCTCCGCAATCTCTTGAAGCGGGGATCGAGTATCGATTCTAGGCCTCGTGCTGCCCGTGCCAGTTTGACGACGTCGCGCGGCGGCGTAATTTTCACTATTTGAGCTGAGAGCCTTGAGGATGAAGAATCGCTCATGAGACTTCACCTTGCGGCCACCATAGCGGCGGTCGGCGTCCCGCTTGCACTTACGAATGCTGCTTGGCGGCAAGCCGCGGACAGACACCTGGTTGGAATTGTCCTTGACCAGACCAGGGCGTCGAATCCTGCCCGCCAAGTAGTCGTCGAGAGCGTCAGCGAGGGAGCGAGCTGGGATCAGGAAGCGAACGCGATGCGCGGCTACCGCTTCAACAATCTTGCGATCGGCAGCTAGGCCCAGTCGGTGGGTCATTCGGCTCAACCCAGCTGAAGATTAATCGGCTCCGCTGAACTCGACCATTGTGCGAATGATTCCGGTGCTCTTCGGGGCCCCAGCCGCATGCTGGGTCGCGCTGGGTTTCATGGGCGCGAGTCCGGGATTGCGCACGGCTTTGTACTTGAAGCCGCTAACTTCGGTGTTCGCAGCGCTTGCTTTGCGCGGCCTCGGCTTGGCCTTGCTTCAGCAGGCGCAATTGCCGTGTTCCTCGACAGGAGCAGCCGTTGGCTTAGTCTCCCTTGCAGGCGTCACGCCGGATGCCTTCTTAGCTCCGATCGCTGGTCGGCCGCTGGACGTCAACCCCGGCGTTGGCGGACATCAAGACCCGTTCATCCTCCGCGCTGCCATCGCAGCAGTAGGATTGATTCTTACGATCGCCTTGGACCGCAACATCAGCCGGACAGCTCGCGAAGCCTGCCTTGCGTGAGGTCGCCGACCCGAGGCCGGTCCAACCGACTGCCGCCGAAAGACGGGCGGGACTATGATGCCGCCCCCTGGGCGAGGATATCTCCAACGACCCGACCGTGAACGTCCGTGAGCCGGAAGTCCCGACCTTGGAACCGGTACGTGAGCTTGGTGTGGTCGACGCCGAACAAGTGCAGCATCGTAGCGTGCAGGTCGTGCACGTGCACAACGTTCTCGACCGCGTTATAGCCCAGTTCGTCCGTCGCGCCGTAACTGTGCCCGCCCTTGATGCCGCCGCCTGCCATCCACATGGAGAACCCCTTGATGTGATGGTCGCGGCCCAGCAGATCCGGATTCGAACCCTGCGACATCGGCGTCCTGCCGAATTCTCCGCACCAGACGATTAACGTGTCGTCGAACATGCCCCGCTGCTTGAGGTCCTTCACCAGCGCGGCCGTTCCCTGATCGACGTAGCCGCAGCTCTTGGGCAGCAGAGTCCTGATCTCGTTGTGATGGTCCCACCCGCGGTGGTAGAGATGGATGAATCGCACGCCGCGCTCGGCCATTCGACGCGCGAGCAAGCAGTTGGCGTTAAACGTTCCGTCGCCGCCCTGGGTGCCGTACATGTCGAGCACGTGCTGGGGCTCGTTCGAGAAATCGACGAGATCGGGCACGCTCATTTGCATGCGGAACGCGAGTTCGTACTGCGCGATGCGCGTGGCGATCTCGGGATCGCGAGTCCAGCGTTGCTGCAAGGAGTTGAGCTCACCCACGGCATCGATGAGATCCCCTTGCATTGCCCGGCTGACGCCGCCGGGATTCCGCACGTAATTGACCGGATCGCCAGTGGAATTGAACTTCACCCCTTGGTAGATGCTGGGCAGGAAGCCGCTGTTCCACTGCCGCGCCGCGATCGGCTGGCTCTGCGAGCCGCCTTCGGAAGTCAAGACAACGAATCCCGGCAAGTCCTCCGACTCGCTGCCCAGGCCGTACAGCAGCCACGAGCCCATGCTGGGCCTCCCCGGAAGGCGGAAGCCCGTGTTCATGAACGTATGGGCGGTATCGTGATTGATCTGCTCGGTCTGCATCGAGCGCACGATGCAGATGTCGTCGGCGATCTCGCCGATGTGCGGCAGGAGCGAGCTCATATGCTGGCCGCTCTTGCCGTAGCGCTTGAACGGATGCTGCGGCCCGAGGATGCGCAGCTCCTTGCCTTGGAGCTGGGCGATCTGCTGGCCCTTCGTGAACGATTCCGGCATGGCCTCGCCGTTTCGCTTGGCCAGTTCGGGCTTGTAGTCCAGCAACTCCAGATGCGCCGGCCCTCCGGCCATGCACAGGAAGATGATCCGCTTGACCTTGGCCGCGGCGTTCGGAAAGCCCGGCACGCCGGGCTGCGTTGCGAGCAGGCTCGGCTCCAGCAGCGACGCGAGGGCCATCGATCCCAGGCCCATCGAGGCACTTCCTAGAAAGGCGCGCCTTGTCGTTAGCAGGTCGAACTCAGGATTTCGCATGATCGTCCCTCAGTACCGCATCAAGAACTCGTGCTTGTTGTACAGCGCCCGCGCCACGCTTGTCCAAGCGGCCAGTTCAGTCGGCGCGACACCCTCCGGCACACGGGAGATTCCCGTTTTGAGCAATTCTTCAGCCCGGGAAGGGTCGGAGGCGAACTCGCGCTCGTGCCGCTCGAGCAGGCGCAGCACCACATCCCGCTCCTCCGGCAACGGCGGGCGGGAGAAGGCTTCAAGGAAGGCGAACTCGATTCGCTGGCGAGCGCTCTTGCCCCCTTCCCGCAGCATGCGCGTCGCGAATGCTCGGGCCGCTTCCACATAGCTCGGGTCGTTCAAGAGCACCAAGGACTGGACAGGCGTGTTCGAAATCGCGCGCTCGGCGGCGCATTCCTCGCGGGCGGGCGCATCGAACGCCATGAGCGCCGGATGCAGGTACTGCCGTTGCCAGTGCGTGTAGAGCCCCCGCCGGAACTGGTTCGGATTCAGGTCCGCTTCGTAGACGCGCTTTGGGAAGTTGAGTTCCTGGTAGTAGCCGGACGGCTGGTAGGGCTTGACGCTCGGACCTCCCATCGTGCGATTCAAGAGTCCGCTCACGGCCAGGGCGTTGTCGCGAATGAACTCGGCCTCGATCCTTGCCATCGTTTGCCGACCGTGCAGCCGGTTGGACGGATCCGCGGCACGCAGTTCGTCCGACGGCTCGCTGGAGCGGCGATAGGTCTGAGACAAGAGCATCGTCTTGACGATGTGACGAATGTCCCAGCCGCTTTGCATGAATTCCACCGCAAGCCAGTCGAGCAGTTCCTTATTGGGCGGCGGCTCGCCTTGGGATCCCAAGTCGTCTAGGACCTTCGACAGCCCGGTGCCGAAGAAAGTCCTCCAGAGGCGGTTCACGAAGACGCGCGCCGTGAGCGGGTTGTCCCGATGGGTAACCCAGGCGGCAAGGTCCAAGCGGCTCAGGCGGCGTCCGTCGGCGGGAACCGGACCTAGGAATTGCGGAACCTGCGGTTCCACGACCTCGCCCGAGTCGTCCATCCAGTTCCCTCGGGGCAGGATCCGCATCGTGCGGGGCTCTTCCACCGCCTTGGCGACCAGAGACACGTTCGCTTGGTCGAGGAGGACTTTCTTGCGACGCTCCAGTCGCCGGATCTCTCGCCAGTGCGCGTTGCCTCCGGCAATCCGGTCGAAGGCGTGCTTGAGCGTTTCCTCCTGGTCGGCGCTGCGGCCGCCCTCGGAGAGCACGGCTTCCCGCAGCCCATCCGCTACAGGGATTTCGGGGAACTCAGAGTCAGTGCCGAGCAAACGGAACCGGGAGGGCAGGTCAAGGCTCACGCGCGGGTGAGCAATTAAAGAGACTTGGAGTCTCTCTCCCCGACGGGTTCGCAGGGGCGCTTCGAACACGAACACCGCGGTCCGGGATGAATCGTTCTTCCACTTGCCTCCCCAGCCGGTGTGATAGTTGTCGTCAAGAGTGTCCCGCAGCATCGAGCCCTGCTCTTCGCGGTCGGGCAGCAGACCCTCCAACGAGATCCGGACGGGCCAGTCTTCCCTGCCGACCAGGCGCACTTCGAATTCGCTCAGGTAGAACGAGTCGAAGTCGCCGGTCGGGAACAACTCCAGCGCGAGAGCGGAGAGCGTGCCGTCCTCCAACGGAATCTCGACCCGGTGAATCGATTCGCGAGGCTTCTTCTCGCCGGTCAGTGTGACGCGGACTACGGCGTGGTCTTCTTCTTGCAGTTCCAACTGGTCGCATTGATCGAAATCCGGATGCCCGCAGTCGCTCCATACCTTATCGGGGTCCAACGCCCTCCAGCGAAGCAAGTCGGCCCGGAGGTGCGACGCGACCGCCTCCAGGCCTTCCGGTCCGTCCGACAACTTGGCTTCGCCCTCGTCGCGCAAGGTTTGCATTCGCCGCTCGATTCGGTCCATTTCCTGCCGGGCTTCCGGCCCGAGGACGCGAGCCTTCGATCCCCAGTTGCCGTTGCCGGAAAACACGCCCTCTTCTTCGATGTCGGCGAAGAAGGCGGCCATCGAATAAAAGTCCTTCGCCAGGAACGGATCGAACTTGTGGTCATGGCACTCGGCGCACCCGAGCGTCGAGCCGAGCCACACCGTCGAGATGTTTCGAACGCGGTCGGAAGCGTACTTCGCTAGGTATTCCTTGGCTTGCGATCCGCCCTCGTTCGTCATGCGGCTCAGGCGGTTGTACCCGCTCGCCACCAATTGCCAAGGGGTCGGGTCCGGAAGCAGGTCGCCCGCGAGCTGCTCGCGGGTCATGACGTCAAACGGCTTGTTCTCGTTGAACGATCGCACGATGTAATCGCGGAACGGGTAGACGGTCATGGCGGTATCGCCGTGATACCCGACCGTGTCCGCGTAGCGGACCAGGTCCAGCCAGTGAACTGCCATTCGCTCGCCGTAGTGCGGCGAATCGAGGAAGGAGTCCACAAGTTTCTCGTAGGCGTTCGAACGTTTATCTCGGACGAACGCCTCGACGTGCGCGGGCCGCGGAGGCAGTCCCGTCACATCGAAACTGAGTCGTCGCGCCAGAGTCCGGCGGTCCGCCTCTTCGACGGGGTCCAAGCCCATTTCGTCGAGCTTGCGCTCGACCAAGTGATCAATCCCGTCCGGGCCGTCGGGTGCCTCCGGCCGACTCGGCCTGATATACGCCCAGTGCTCCTGGTATTCCGCGCCTTGGTCAATCCACGCCGACAGGAGCTGCTTCTGCTCATCGGTGAGCTTCTTGTCGGTTGCGACGGGCGGCATGACGAGTACCGGATTCCCTTGGTTCACCCTTTGGACGAGCCTGCTTTCCGATGCTTCGCCGGGCTGAATCACGCCTCTGGCCAGGGCTTCGTCACGCCGGTCGAGCCGCAAGTCCGCTTGCCGCGCGTTGCGGTCGGGGCCGTGGCAGGCAAAGCAGTTCTCCGAGAGTATCGGTCGGATATCGCGGTTGAACTCGACCCGCTCCGCGCCTGGCGCGACACCGCCTGATAGCAACGCGACGGTCACGATGGCACCTAGGATTCTCATGTCAGATTGCGTTCCCTCCCCGGCAATTCCGATCCTGCCTCGATGGCGGGGATCGTGTCGGACTCTGGCGCTCGCTTCGGCCGCGCGGGATGACTCGCCAGTGCCTGACGCGCCTTTCGCTTGGCAGGCGGGTCGCGGCGCCACGTTGGCTAGCCTCCCATTTCGCACTCCCGCGCGGTGGCTCGCGCCATTGGCAGGATAGCGCCGCTCGCATGCGAGGCGCAACTTCCGGTGTCCCAGCCCGTGTGGCTCGAGGCCGGCCTGTCGGCGCCGCTCCGGAAGCCCTCTGTGCAATTCCGTCCCGCGTAGGCCACGGGCCATCGAACTTGCCCGCTCCAGAGTCGCGCCAGTACCGGAGCGGCGTGTCATCTCGGACGAAACGCTTGCACAGCGCTCCAGCCGAAATGCAGCAGCTCTGCCTCGCCTTCACGGCCGCTTGCGCTGCCGTCGAATCACCTGGCCGGGCAGCGCGCCTGTATGCCTTTCGCCGTTGAGAACCTCAACGCCGTTGACAAAAACATGCCGGACACCAACCGGATAGCGGTGCGGTTCGGAAAACGTGGCCCGGTCCGCCACGGTCTTCGCATCAAACAACACTAAGTCGGCCCAGAAGCCCTCCCGCAGGAATCCCCGGTCCATGATGCCAAGCTTCTCCGCGTTCATTGCAGTCATCTTTCGCACGGCCTCGACAAGCGTCAGGGCGCTCGCCTCGCGCACGTAACGGCCAAGAATTCTAGGGAAGGTGCCGTACCAGCGCGGATGCGGGTGCGTGCCTGCCGCGGGGCCGTTCCGACTGATGGCCGCGCCGTCCGAGCCCACCGAGACGTAGGGTCGCTTGAGCGCGTGCAGCATGTCTCCTTCCTGGTGGTGAAAATACACAGTTCGCACGCTGCCGCCCTCTTCCGCTAGGAGGTCGAACAGCACGTCGAACGGATCGCCGCCGCGCGCTTCGGCAATTTCGCTGAACCGCCTGCCTACGAACGGCGCGTTGGCCGGGCTGTCAAGCTGGACGAGTAGCATCCGGCTCCAGTCCGATCCGACGGCCAAGTAGTGGTTGTACCAGTCTTGGCTCGGATCGCGGATATCCCGCTTCATGCGGCTCCTCGCTTCCGGGCCTCGCAGGCGCTCGAGCAGACTAGCGTTCCCGCCATCGTGGGCCCAGGGCGGCAGGATAGCCCGCATGTCGTTCTGGCCCGCGGTGTACGGGTAGACGTTCGCTCGGATGTCAAGGCCGCGTCGCCTGGCGGCCTCGATCCTCCCGACCACCTCGGCCATTCGTCCCCACAGGGCTTGGTCCGCGATCTTGAGGTGGATGATGTCGACGCGGATACCGGCTTCCGCCCCGACTTGGATCGCTTCGTCGATGGCATCGAAAACCCCGCGACCCTCGTCGCGGATGTGAGTCGAATAGATCCCTCCGTGACGTGCCGCGACACGCGCCAGATCCACGAGCTGTGCAGTAGTGACGAGGCTGGAGGGGGGCATCAGGAGGGAAGTCGAGAGTCCCATCGCACCCTCATCCATCGCTTCGTCGACAAGCATTGCCATAGCCTTGATCTGCGATGCATCGGCCGCCTCGAAGGCGTCGCCCTTGACGTAGCGCCAGACTTGTGTCAGGCCCACGTACGAGCAGATGTTCGCGGCTACGCCGCGTCGCTCGACATGCTCGAAGTACCCGCCCAGCGTGGTCCACTCGCGCTCGCCCTCGGGGACGGGGCCAGCGGATCCGCCTTCCCCGAGAACCATGGTGGTCACTCCTTGGCGGATCATGCTCTCGCAACGAGGCTCCTCTAGCAGGGTGAAATCGGAGTGGTTGTGAATGTCGATGAATCCCGGCGCAACAGCGAGGCCGTTCGCGTCGATGCTGCGGCTGCCGGCCGCGTCAGAGAGGTCTCCAATGCGAACGATCCTGCCTTCGCGAAGGCCCAGGTCCGCCTGATACGCCTCGTTGCCGGAGCCGTCCACGACCAGCCCGTTACGAATCAGCACGTCAAACGGCTCTTGCGCCAGACAAGGATTCCATGAAATCGCCGCCTGCAGGAGAGCGAATCGGACCAAGGCTGTGGGCACTCGCCGAAGCATCTATTCTTCCTCGCTCTCTCAGTTCTGCTTGCGGTCGGGACGGCGGTGACCTTCAGGCCGCAAAATCACGGGACCATCCAGCAATTTACACGCTCCAGACGGCCCGGATCGGTTGTCAATGCTTCCACGGAATCGACGTATCAAACTCCTTCCCGGCCCATTGACGGTACCTGCTGGCATCTCTTGGCGTCCGCGCGCTCTGTTTCTTCTCGAGGTCATCGTACTTGCTGTTGGGCTAGTATGGGCGCGCTATGACATTGTTTCGCCGTGCCGGGGCGAGGTGGACGCTGGCGGCAGAGTATTTCTTGGCGATCGCTGCGGCGCTGGCCGTGGCCGGGTGTGCGGAACCATCGTCTGATCGTCCCAACGTCGTCGTGCTATTCGCGGACGATCTCGGTTACGGCAGCGTCTCGTGGTATGGGAGCAGCATTCCCACACCGCATATCGACTCGATTGCCGAGAACGGAATCGGCTTTACGTCGGGGTACATGACCGCCCCGGTCTGCAATCCGTCACGGCCTGCGCTCATGACGGGGCGCTACCAGCAGCGGTGGGGCAAGGAACTGAACTCACAGTCCGTCGCGCCGGTGGGGGCCGCCCGCAAGTCTCTCCCCATAAGTGAAACTACTCTGGCTGAAGCCTTGAAGCGAGAGGGCTATGCGACCGGCGCCATCGGCAAGTGGCAGTTGGGGACGGCAGACGGGTATCACCCGCTTGACCGGGGTTTCGACTTTTTCCTAGGCATGCCCTCAGGCTCCCGCTTCGTTGATCCGAGCTGGCCGAACGCTCGGGTCGCGCCTGGCTACGAAGATTCAGGTGAACCCGATGGGACGGGGCGTTATCGCGGCCTACTACGCGGCCGGGAGCAGGTGCCGATGGACGAATACCTTACTGACCGGCTCGGGCGAGAGGGCGTGAGCTTCATCGAGAGCCATAAGGAACAGCCGTTCTTTCTCTACTTGGCCTTCCACGCGCCGCACGGACCGATCCAAACGATCGACAAGTACTACGAGCGATTTCCCGAGATCGAGAACGAGACCCAGAGAATCTACGCCGCGATGATCAGCGCGCTCGACGATTGGGTAGGGGCCGTGCTGGCAGAGTTGCGCAAGCACGGATTGGAGGAAAGGACGCTGGTCGTCTTTGCCAGTGACAACGGCGCGGCCAAGCAAAGCGATATCGACGGAGAGCGCAACGCACCATTGATCGGCCACAAGCGCAACCTATACGAGGGGGGCATTCGCGTTCCCTACTTGCTCCAGTGGAAGGGACAGTTGGAGCGTGGCAGGAAGTACGAGCATCCGGTCAGCTCGCTCGACGTCTTTCCCACAGCGCTTGCTGCGGCCGGCGTCGAAGACCTGCGCGCTCTCAAACTCGATGGCGTGAACCTCCTGCCCTTCTTAGACGGCACCGAGGAGGGTGCTCCGCACGAGAGCTTGGTATGGCGCTCCGGACCGAACTCCGCGGTGCGGCAGGGCCAGTGGAAGCTCGTTCAATCGGAACGCGGGCTGGCCCGGCTCTACAACGTGGACGCAGACCCCGGCGAGTCGGAGGATCATTCAGACATACAGGGGGCGCTCGTCGAGGAGCTGCAAGGAGTGCTGGAAGAATGGGCGGAAGACAAGGTCGAGCCGCGCGAAGGGGCGCGGAAGGTCAAGACAAAGTACAACGGGGACCTGATCGAGTGGCATATCTAGCAGCCGCTTAGGAACCCGGAGGGCATGTCCAGCCGCCAGCACGAACGTTCGGAATCGTCTTGCTACCGGTTTCGAGTTCTCGACAAGCCGAACCGCTCGGACTCCAGCCCGCCGAATATCGCACGGGCCAGGGACAAAGCGTTCCTCTATAGACAGTGCAGGCGAACCCATCGCCGCCCGCGATGCATTCTGCGGAGCCAGCGCTACGACGAGCGGCGAACAATGTCCCGCCGTGCCTGCGGTGACCGACCGGAATAGACATGGTGCGATGATCACCCGGAGAGACGATTGCCTGCGGAAGCCCCATGGGAGCCATCGCCCGGATCAGTCGCACGGCAAGCTGCAATGCCCCTTCACAAGGCGGATCGATCCCTCCTTAGGCGGCCTCTTCGCGGGCGTCTTCAAGTTCGGATAGCGCTTCGGGTGCCCATTGCTGCTAGAGGGAAGCGCCTCCCGCCAAGGCCTCCTGACGATTGAGCGCTGCCAAGCCCGACCGCCCTACGGGATCGCTAGAACGCCGGCGGCGGCCGCGGGACGAGGTTCTTCACCGGCAACGTGACCGTGTTGCTGATGAACAGGCCCTGGGCGATCCATAGCGGCGTCGCCGGATTGTCCGCCAAGTCCGTGTTCGTCCTCAGGTTGACTTGGTAGACGCCGACCGTACCCTCCATGAGCCCGACGAATTCCACCTGCGCCGTGCGGCCGCCGAACTGCGACGAAACGAAGTCGTCCGCGACCAGCGGGACGTTGGCGACTGTCCCCGCGGGGGTGGGCTGGCCCGTGGCCACCGAGTTTTGGTTGTCGGTCAGCCCCAGGCCCGTTCCGTAGACAATGATCGTCTCTCCTGGCACCAGGGGATTCTGCTCCGTGACCAGCGAGAACGCCTCGTTTCCGCAGCACAGGTGCGTGCCCCTCGCGGAAAGCGTCAGCTTCACGTCCACTTCCGCGCGTTCGTTGACGTCCGGGGTTGCGGGGTCGTCGTTGGGTACCACCGTGCCTTGGGCGGCGTACGTGATCCTATTGCCCGCCTTGCCCGCTTGCCGTGCCTTCAGGATGACCACCGGGGGCGTGTTCCCATCTTCTAGGAAACCGTTTTCGCGGTTCGTTTCGACCTCGATGCCCGCGCCGGAGGACACCTCGAAGCTGTACGGGATGTCGTTGCCGTCGGAACCGAGCGATCTGGCCACGATCTGCATCCTCACGGAACCGACCACTTGCAGCACGCGCGCGGTCACTTCCGGGTCTCCGACGCCCGCGTTGACGGATCTAACAAGGACGTTCCGCATGATGAGCAGTGCGGTCTCGTTGTCCGTGACGTCCTCGTCGGTGAGCGTGTAGCTGTAGCTCCGGTCGCGCACCGTGATCGTAACTGTGTCGCCGGCATTGGGCTCTTCTCCCGAGAACTCGAAGTCGGCACGCGCCGAAAAGAAACCCATCGTGCCCGCGGAAGCGACAACCTCCGGGTCTCCGGCGCCCGCGTTGATCAGTTCAATGAACTTGTCGCGAATCTGCTCGGGACTCTCGTCGCCAGGCGACGTGTAGGCGTACTCGCGGCCGCTGACCACAATCCGGCCCTCCGCGCCTTCCTGGGTGAGCTGGCGATTCTCGGTGTCGTCGTTGTTGGGATCGTTGTCGCGAGGCCGGTCCGGAACCGTGACGGCGACAGTCCCCTCGGCGACGCCGGTGGCGTGTACCGCCAAGGCAGGGCGGGGAGCCTCGACCGGAAGGGTCGAAGGCAGCGTGAACAGGCCCGGCGCGGCCCGCACCGACTGGTTCGCACGGGCGGCGGACACCTTCACGCTGCCGTCCGGCGTGGTCCGCCGAACAAAAACGCTGTATCCGGTCCCCTCGAGTTCCCAAGGGATCTGGTAGTTGATCTGGTTCTCGGACACCATGATCAGCGGTGAAAGCCTACCGTTGGCGAACACCTCCACGCCCCCTAGCTGGGTGGGAAGCCCTCCTTCTTGCGACCCGCTGAAGGTCTGGTCCGCAAGGTCTCTGACTGCGATTGCCTGGCCTGCCAGGCCCTGTCCGAAGATCGACGTGATGGTGCCCGGCGGGAGGTCCCGAGCGTCCGAACCTCCGGTCAGGCGAGACCCGGACGTCGTCGCGTCCAGTTCGGTTCCGCTATTCCTTAGCTCGATTTGCGTCCAATTGCCCTGGGGGCCTTCCCGCTTGGCGGTCAGGTTCGCCCGGTAGCTCACTTTGCCCCGAGCGAGCGTCGGTCCCGACACTTCCGTGGTGGTCGGAGAGCCCGGCGTGATGCTGATGGAGAACGGCAGGCTGTTGCCTACGGGCCCGACCGACTTGTGCACCAATTCCAAGGTCTCGATTTGGTCGATCTTGCGCTCGACGATCACCTCTGGATCGTCCGCTTGATCCACCAAGTAGTTGAGGCGGTCGACGAAACGCTCCGGTATGTCTCCCTCGGGGACCACGTACTCGTATTTCCGTCCGTTGATATCCAAGCTGACATGGTCACCGGGGCGAGCCTCGCCGCCGAACGCGATCGTGCCGATCGCGTGCCGACCCACGCCTAGCGCGGGGTGCGCCGTCACGGACAAGGAGGGATCGTTGTTGATCATGTCGACGACTTGGTTCCGCACGTCTTCGGCGCTTTCGCCCTCCTTGGTCGTGTAGAACAGTTCTGCCCCGTCGATCGTGATCTTGATCTCCTCCCCTCCCGGGAGCACCGGCGGCAACTGGGATTCGTCGGTGGCTGTGTCCGAAAGGTCCACCGGAAGTTCCTGGTCGAATTCGAGGTGCCCCCGGCTGTGGATTGAGACTGCCGCCGCGTTGCGGACACCGTTTACCTCGATCCAGTCCTCGCCCGGCGTGAATACCAGAATCCGCCGCGTGAACGCGTCCGCGACGTATAGATTCAGCCCGTCGGAGGCCATCGACGAAGGCGAACGCAAGCTTCCGGGGCCCTCGGACTCGGTCAGCTGGACGAAGTTAGGCTGGCCAATCACCAGATCCGCCGTCACTCCGTTCTCGGTCGGTATCTGGTTGTAAATCAGGATGCGGTCGTTGCCGGCGTCCGCAACGAACAGCCGCTCTCCGACGACAAGGGCGAATCGCGGGAAGTTCAACGTCCGCTCGCAGCGGCGCGGATAGCGGGCCACGTCAGGGTCGATCTCGTCCTGCCGCGGCGGCGGGGGCACGGCCAGGGGCACGTTCGACGGCGGGGTCTCGTTCTCGCTGCGACTCCCGTCGTCGTCAGTCGGACCGATCGGCTCGCACAAAGCCTCGCTGTCGTTTGGCAAGCTCGACGCGAAGTCCTGCTGGCCGATTACCACGTCCGCCGCGACGTAGTCCTGAGTCGGCACGGAGTTGAAGATCGTCACGCGGTTGAAGCCTAGGTCCGCGACGAACAGCCGGCCTCCTGCGACGGTGACCGAGACCGGATCCAGCATGCGCTTCTCGTCAGCCTCGTACACCCCCTTGGTCAGGTCCGCCTCGTGGCGGGTGTTGAGATCCGGCTGGCCAAGCACGATGTCCGGGGCCTCTCCGTTGGAGGCCGGGATCGCGTTCCAGATCAGAATCCGGCTGTTCTGTGTGTCCGCAACGAGCAGCCGGCCCCCGTCCAGCCACACGCCTTGCGGCCCGCGCATGCCCTCTGGCGAGGTATCGGGCATGCTGCCGCTGAAGTCGGCTTGGCCCAATACCAGGTCGGGCTCGGTGCCGTTGACGACGGGAATGGAGGTCCAGAGCAAAACGCGGTTGTTGTTGGTGTCGGCGACCGCGAGTCGGACCCCGTCGCTGTGCACGGCCGACGGGTTGTTCAGGCCCGGAATCTCGGGAAGGTCCGAAGAGCTCGTCGTGTCAAAGTCCGGCTGGCCGAGGACCGTGTCGGGCAGGCCGATGCAGGCTGGGCACCGGCTCCCCTGAGGCAGCACGACATCCGGCTTGGGCACGAAGCCGGAGACGTTCTCGTAAATCAAAACTCGGTTGTTTACCGGCAGCGCGCCGATCCGATTGCCGTCGGCGACGAAAAGGCGGTTACCGGCGAAGGCCACGCCCTGGGCTGCGCCGAGTACCTCGCGGCTCGAAACCGGGTTCTGCCGAGTGAAGCTGTCTTGGCCTATGACAAGCCTGGCACCCTGGTTGGAGACCCATGTGGGTCCCTCGCTCGCCCGGATCAGAGTCGGTGTCGGAGGCGACTGTGCGCCCGTCGCGCCTTGGAACAGGACCATGGCGGCCGCCAGCGCGGCCCCCCCTAGCGCGTTGTATCGGTCGAATGGCATCTTGATTCTCGTTAAACGGCCTTGACCAGCCCACCGTCGACCATCGTGGAAGTGCCCGTCACGTAGCTTGCCTGCTCCGAGCAGAGGAATGCGACAACCGCGGCGAACTCCTCCGGCCTGCCCACCCGACGGAGCGCTGACTGGCTGGCGAGCCGCTCGATCATCTCGTCGCGGCTGATTCCGGCTAGGTCTGCTCGCCGCTGTGCAATGCTGAGCAAGCGGTCCGTGGCGATCAGTCCCGGCCCGGCATTGTTGAACAGAATATTGTCCGGGCCGTATTCCGTGGCGAGCGTCTTGAGCATGCCGACGACCGCCGCGCGGACGCCGTTGGAAAGAATGAGGCCTTCAATTGGTTGCCGGACGGAGGTGGACGTGAGGGTTACGACGCGACCCCATCGCTGAGCCCGCATGTCCGGCAGAACCGACCGGATAAGCGCCCACGAGCTGAGGAAGTTGAGCCGGAAGGCGGCAGTCCAATCGTCCGCTCCGAAATCCTCGAAGCGGCCTCCCGGCGGTCCGCCTGCGTTGGCGACGGCGATGCTGAAGGCGCCGACCGCTGCCCGGGCGTCCTCCACGAAGCCTTGCAGAGCATCCGTGTCGCTCACATCCACGGACCCGTGAAAGACCTCGACGCCATACTTGTCGCGGATAGCCCCGGCCGCTTCCGCTATCGCTGGTTCGCTGCGGGAGCAAATGGCGAGCTTGCAGCCCGCCGCTGCGAGTGCCTCCGCAATTGCGCGGCCCATTCCGCGGCTTGCCGCCGCCACGATCGCCGCCCGGTCTCGAATTCCCAAGTCCATCGGTTCTTTGCAGCTGTCAGCGCTCGCTCGCGGGTTCTTTCCTGCCGGGTACGGCGCGGGCGGTCGTTCTCTCCGAAGTAGTCCTTTAGCTAATACGCAATCAGGAGCCGGACGGGTTCCTGAGGTAGCTGTCGTCGCCTTGGAGCCAGTCTTGGCGAACCGGCTGGAACACATCCATGGCAACCGAGTCTTCCAAGGCCAGCACGCGGTGCGGCTCGTGGGAAGCGATCTCCACTAGATCCCCGGCGTGCGCTGTGACCTCCCGATCATCGAACTGGAACAGCAGCGCTCCCTCGAGGACATGGCTGATCTGCTCGTTCTCGTGGCTGTGCCGGGGCACGACGCCGCCTTTGCTGAGACGGATTCGAGCGGTTGTCATGCGCTCGCTATGGATGACTCGCCGCGTCGCAGTGTCGCTCAGCTCCTCGAGTTCCACCTGATCCCAGGAATGCAGCTTCATGGCGTACAGAATTGGCGAAACAGACAGTTCCACCTTTCCAGTACTTCCATTATACGGAAGAGGCGGCACGCGACGGACGACCACTACGCAGGACTCTTGGCTGTCTCATTCGCCGACGGGCAAGCAACTCGCCGGGGGACGCGGCTCCTTGTCGCGGGCGCTTGCGATACCATGGCCTTGCGGCTAGAGATGGAGCAGGCCAAGAGCATCCTCCCTAGGCTGTTCCAGCAGGATCAGCGCCCCCTGCGAGAGTTGGACTTGATCGTCGCCTACTGGCCCGAGATGGTGGGGCCTCTTGTCGCCAAGCACTCCCGGCCGCTGCGATTGGAGCCACCGAGGCTGGTGATCGAGGCCTTGGATCCGGATTGGCTGCAATTGCTCGCGAGGATGCAGGAGCAGCTCGTAAGCCTCGTGCGCAAGGAACTGCCGCAGTCCGCGGTCCGGAGAATCGAATTCCGCCTGCCCGAGCACAAGAAAGATCGCGGGCACCGCCGCACGCCATGAGAATCACGCCCGAAGAAGTCCTTAAGATCGCCAACTTGGCAAACCTCCGCCTTAGCGCGGAGGACACGGCCCGTTACGCCGAAGACTTGGAAGAAATCCTCACGTATGTCGACCAGCTGAACGAGCTCGACACGACCGGCGTGGAGCCGATGGCCCAGGTGCTGCACGAAGGCAATGCAGCCCCGTTGCGACCCGATATCCCAGGTGCGAGCTTCGAGCAGGGCACGGCCCTGCGGTGTGCGCCCCAGGCCGGCGCAGGCCATTTCAAGGTGCCCAAAGTGATCGAGCGATGAGCCCCGTCATGGAGGACTACCGCCGGCTCACCGTCGACACCGTTCGCCGGGGCCTTCAGGAAGGGCGGTTCAGCGCCAGGGAACTCGCCGCGGAGGCGATCCGAGTCGGCGAGGCGCAGAACCAAGCGTCTGGGGTATTCCTAAGCTTCACGCCTGAGAGAGCGTTCCGGGCGGCCGACCGGATCGACGCCAAGGTTGCCGCGGGCGACGAAATCGGCCCGCTGGGCGGCGTGCCGCTCGCTGTCAAGGACGTGATCATGACAGCCGGCGAGAAGACCACCTGCGCGTCGCGAGCGCTAGCGAACTTCATAGCGCCCTACGACGCCACCGCAGTCGAGGCGGTGGAGAGGGCCGGTGCCGTCATCGTGGGCAAGACGAACTGCGACGAGTTCGCCATGGGGTCGTCGAACGAGAATTCGGCGTTCTATCCGGTGTGCAATCCAGCCGATCCAGAACGCGTGCCTGGCGGCTCGAGCGGCGGCTCGGCCGCTGCGGTTGCAGGAGGCTACACGCCGATTTCCCTCGGCTCGGACACCGGCGGCTCGATCCGCCAGCCGGCATCGTTTTGCGGCGCGGTCGGCATCATGCCGACCTACGGACGGGTGTCGCGGTACGGCTTGGTCGCCTTCGCGAGTTCGCTGGACCACATCGGGCCGTTCTCCCGGACCGTGAAAGACGCGGCGACCCTGCTGCGCACGATAGCTGGCGGGGATCCGTACGACTCCACTGCCGCCAGGATCGCGGTTCCCGACTACCCGGGAGATCTGAGCGCGAATGTCGCGGGGTTGAGGATCGGAATACCGAAAGAGTACTTCGCCAAGGGGCTGGACGCCGCGGTCGGGACGCGAATCCAAGCCGGCATCCACACCCTTGAAGCCGCGGGATGCCGGGCAGTCGAAATCAGCTTGCCGCACACGAAGTACGCGATCGCCAGCTACTACCTGATCTGCACCGCGGAGGCAAGCTCCAACCTGGCCCGCTACGACGGGGTGCGGTACTCCAGGCGTTCCGCTAGTTCCGGCACCATGCGCGACATGTACCGCAACTCGCGCGCGGAGGGATTCGGGCCCGAGGTCACGCGGCGCATCATTCTCGGAACCTATGTGCTAAGTTCCGGCTATTACGACGCGTACTACCGAAAGGCGCAGGAGGTCCGGTCTTTAATCGCTCGCGACTTTGCGGAAGCGTTCGAGACCGTGGACGCGATCGTCACTCCCGTCTCGCCGTTTCCGGCGTTCAAGCTGGGCGAGAAGACTAGCGATCCGCTTCAGATGTATCTTTCGGACATCTATACGATCACCGGAAGCCTCGCGGGGATCGCGGGAATGAGCGTGCCGTGCGGCAAGAGCCCGGAGGGCCTGCCCATCGGCATGCAAATCTTGACCAATCACTTCAGGGAGCAGACGATGCTGAACTTGGGTCATGCATTCGAAAAGACGGGCGGGTTCGAAGGATAATCGCTGGTACGTCCGCTCCGCAGCCTGCCCGCCCCAGACGTTGCTGCACCATGGACGTAGCGGGATCGCTTCGACAGCTCGAGAAGCCCTCGTGCATCCCGGCCCACGCCTGCCGTGACGTCATCTGCCGGGAAGCGACCTGTATCGGTCTCGTTCTCGCTAGATCCCGGTCGGCGAGGCTCGTCTTGCTTTTGTGCACGGGCACAGTTTGAAGCCCGATTGCGCGGACCGCCGATGCCATCCGGCGTTCGCGCGACTAGGCGTCTGGTCGGCAGGAAAACGCGTGGACGGGCCCATCTTCGATCCTGAGCGCCTAGCGACGGAATCCGGGCGTGCGGAACTTGCCGAACTTGCTCGCCAACACTACAAGATGACCCACGACGCCATTCGACGCTACGATCCTCACCACTTGATTCTCGGCGACCGTTACGAAGCGAACGCCCCGATCGCGATGGAAGTTCTTGACAGCGCTTCGGGTTCGTGGATGTGTTGTCTTTCCGAGATTTTCGAGACCCTGTCGCCCATCTCGGCGAATGGCGCAAGAGGACCGGCAAGCCGGTGCTGCTAGCCGACGGCGCTAGGGCAAACCGGTCTGTTCCGCTGCCCAGCTTCTTTGCAAATGATGGCGAATGATACGCGGAGGTCCTCGGGGCGCTTCTGGAGAATCCGGGTTGCGTCGGCTTACACTTTTGTGGCGCGTACCAGCGCAACAAGGCTCGCCGCAGGGGCCTGCTTGACGAGATGGAGAGGCCCGACCATGAGAATGTTGACTTGATCAAGGCTGCAAACGCACGGGCCAGGAAGTGGATGGAGGAACAGTTCTGATGAACCAGGCAAGCCGCTGTGTCTGCTCTACCTCGGGCCGAAGCACACCGAGCCGACGGTCCTCGGTTACCAGGTGAACATCCTCATCTGGCAAGGCAGCTACGGCGGTTTTGAGACAAGGCGGATCATCGGACGACACATGGTCAAGCAACGCACGATTGGCGCTAACCATGCACTCATCCCTTTCCTCTGTTCGGCGATATGCGGGTATACCGATATGGTCCCGACCTTAGTGGTTCTTCGACCAAGGCTTGCAGCGACACCGTTCCTCGATTGCTGAATTCCTGTGCCCACAGGCAGTCCTTGGATCACGCTGGAGATCGAAGCCATCTTGGCGGATTGCATTTCGATGCCGGGGGCCGCGCCCGGCCCGACCGCAATGGAGCCGTCAGACGGCTGTGCAATTGCGTCGGAGGTGGCGATTCGGAAGCTTTGGTAGCGGGTCCCCGGCTGTCGCAGCCGCGGCGAATGAAGCGACAGAATCGGAGAATAGACTCAATTCGGCGCGGGACGGTCGACCCCCAGCCCTTAGGAGGCGAACAACGGGGCGAGGCCTCGCTTCGCTTGCTGCCTCAGGGCGCCTATGGAGAGGGCCGCGATCTTTGGGCGTGTGTCGAGACCGTATGATGCTATTGGTCACTCCCGCGGGGGTTTAGATGAATTCAGTGTCACCTCACCTATGCCGCTCGACCTTGAATGGGGGTACGCTGCGCGATTCGGTTTACCCCTTCGGTGGAAGTCGGAACTCTGGGACCGCGTCCCTCGCTCTCGCCGGTAAGGTTCTCGGCCTTCGACTCGCTTGCTCGCTCGGGGCTCTCACTCTAAGCACGGCAGCATTTCCCGCCCCGGCTGCTGATTGGCTCCGGTTTCGCGGCCCCAATGGATCGGGAGTTCTCGAGACGCCTGGCATTCCTGTCGAGTTCGGTGAGGGCAAGAACGAGCTGTGGAAGACCGACCTGCCGTCCGGTCACTCCTCTCCGGTGCTTGCAGGCGAGCGCGTGTACGTCACGGCCGCTGAAGCAGGAAAGCTCTTGACGATCTGCCTGAACCGCGAGGACGGGAGTGTCCTCTGGCAGAGAGAAGCTCCGAGAAGCCGGACATCGGAACTTAACCGCTTCAACCATCCGGCCTCGCCAAGCCCGGCCAGCGACGGGGCGAACATTTACGTCTTCTTTGCCGACTACGGACTCCTTTCCTACACCCCTGACGGAAGAGAGCGCTGGCGAGTTCCTCTGGGCCCGTTTGACAACTGGATGGGCATGGCCTCGTCGCCGATAGTGGCCGACGACAAGGTCGTGCTCGTTTGCGATCAGGACAGCGGCTCATTCATGATCGCGGTCGACCGATCCAGCGGGAACGTCATATGGAGGGTCGAGCGGCCCGAGTACACGCGGGGCTACTCGACGCCGATTCTTTACCGGCCGGCGGGCGCTCCGGCGCAGGTGATCGTGCCGGGCTCTTATCAGGTGGGCGGATACGCGCTGGACAACGGCACGAGGCTTTGGTGGGTCCGCGGACTGGCCTTCGAGGTGAAGTCCTTGGCGGTCACCGACGGCGCGATGCTCTACGTGCATGGCTGGACATCGACAGGCGACAGCGCCAACAAACCGCTGCCTTCGTTCGCCGATTCGCTCGCGAGGCATGACGCAGATGCCGATGGAAGGTTTTCCAAGGACGAAGCGTTCCTGCCGATGATGCGACAACGGTTCGACAGCTACTTCGATTTCGACCGCGATGGCTTCGTCGACGAAGGGGACTGGAACAACACGCGGGCGCGGCTCTCCGCGCGCAACGGCCTGGTGGCAGTTCGGCTGGGCGGTCAAGGAGACCTGACGGAATCCAACTTGGCATGGTCGTACCGCAGGGCGCTACCGAATGTGCCGTCGCCGTTGCTCTACCGAGACGTGCTGTACCTAGTCAAGGACGGCGGCATATTGACCACCCTCAATCCGCAAACCGGGGCGTTGTACAAGCAGGGGCGACTGACCAGCGCGCTGGGGCGCTATTGGGCTTCGCCGGTTGCAGCCGACGGGAGAGTGTACGTTGTCAGCGAGGAAGGATTAGTGACTGTTCTGAAGGCGTCCGGCGATTGGGAAATCCTAGCGACGAATGACATAGGGGACGAGACTTTCGCAACCGCCGCGATCGCGCCGGGGCGAATCTACTTCCGTACCAAGGCAGCGCTGCACTGCTTTGCGAGAAGCGACTAGCCCGCATTCTGTCAAGGGGAGAATCCGACAAATTCGCGAACATCCTCATGATTCGCAAGTGGCCGCCCGCAACCATGGAAACCGAAACGAGCGCCGTAACGGCCCTGCCCCGGCGGGAAACAGATGTTCACTGCCGTGCGGGACCCAGGCACCACGGGGCCTTCATTGGGAATTATCGAGAAAACTTGCCAAGATCGACAAAACCCTACGTGCGTTCCTCCTAGACTCGGCGCATCTTCGGGATGCGCTTCGATAGGTCGGGCGGCTTTGCAGCGGCGAAAATCGCCCTCGCGATCTGTTCTGCCTTGGCGTCAATCTCGATCTTGCGGGGGATCGGACGACCGCCCTTGGACTTCGGCACATTCTCCTTGGATGTCGTGATGTTTGCGTGATTGATCTCGAATGCCGTGGGACTTCGCCACGGCGATGCGGTTGCTCTCGCCTCGAGACTTGACAGTTGATGTCTCGGGAGGCTTTCTCCTGCGACGTCTCGGCTTGATTCTCATTCGGGCATCAAGCGGTGCCTGCATCTCCTCCTGGAGCTCGCACACATGCCCGACCCGCTCGCGCTCGGAAGCGATATCCGACGACGGCAGAGCCGGTCCACGGCCCGATCAAAGGCGTGATGCGCTTTGCGGAGGTGAGCAAGGCGGAATCGGAGTGCCGATTCGAGTCACTTGCGGTTCACTCCTTCGTGACCTCCCCAGAGCCACCGCTAAAGGCGTTCGTTCAACCACGCCTGGAACCGTAGCCTGCCGAAACTTTCTTCCACAGCAATTCTCTCCGACTTGATTCTGTCCGTCCCCTGGATTTGCCGACGTAAGGGGTTGCTGCGCGTTGCCCACACGACGGACACGATCTCTGCCCCTGCACGAGACGTGTCGGCGCCCGATCAGACTTTGGTCGCAACGCGGTCGAAGGCCGCGCTAAGCCTGTTACCACCGACCGGTCCTCGAATCGCCCCATCATTTCCATGTGCACGTTCAGCCATTCGTCCACCAGCGACCGTCCGACAGGCAGTTTGAAGACGCTGTCCTGAACGCGATCGCCGAGCACGTTGAGTGCCTCGGCGATCTCACACCGCCGGTCGTTGGTTACATCGCACAGGATTGTTGGATGTTCGCGAAACCTCTGAGCAGGCGTTTCGATTGATCCGATCGAGCATGGGGCCAGAACCGAAGGCCGGCCCGCACGCGCGAAAAACACGGAGCGCATACGGATCCGAGTGCGGATTCTTGGTCTCGGCGCATAGTCCTTCTCGGACGTTGGTTCTTGCGACGCTTCCAGCCAGCATATGAGTTCGTCTCGCTATCGAAGCCTCCGATCACGGAATGCCCAGAACCCGGCCTCGTAGGCTCCGTTGAAACCGGCCGGTGCGAACGGTCGTCTGAGCTAGCACCACATCGCAACGCACGAGGAGGAAACCATGAAAACAACTGCTGCGAAATATTTGGCGCTGACTGCATTGCTGGTCGCGAACGGCGCGGCAGCGGAGGCGAACAGCCTCGCGCCGCAAGTACGCCACGAGCTGGTCATGCTGCCGTACTACAGCGTGTTCGACAACTTGGCGTTTGAAGTCGAGGGAGCGAAAGTCACCCTTAGCGGGCAGGTCACGCGACCGACACTGCGGTCTGCCGCCGAGCGCGTTGTCAAGCGCGTCGCTGGCGTGTCCCAGGTCGTCAACGAGATCGACGTGCTGCCGGTGTCCTCGCACGACGACGACATCCGCAGTGCCGTCTTTCGGGCCATCTACCGTCAATCCCTATTGAGCCGTTACGCGATTCAACCGGCACCGCCGATTCATATCGTCGTGACCAACGGAGATGTGACGCTCGAGGGTGTTGTGAACAACCCGACCGAAAGGGCCATCGCCGGTTTGCAGGCGAACGCAGTTGCCGGGGTGTTCTCGGTTGTGAACAACTTGCTCGTCGAGACCGACGAGCGAGTCGCCCCCGCTGCCAGCGAGGTTGCGCGGGGAGCGCCGGAGGCCCGCAGCCAAGGCACCGCAATCTGATTGGCAAGCAAGGCAAGACCGAGCCGCATTCCACCTAGCCGCTGCATCCAGCAGACCCGGAGCCTTTCCAGCCGGCTCCGGGTCTCGCGCTGACAGCCGGAATTGCTTCACCTCGCAGCCGACATCGGCAACCTTTCATCGTCAGGCGCCTCGTCGCGATTCCGCGAAGCTGCGATGAGAGAATGCAGCGAGAGTGCCGCGATCCGGTCTGCCCGGACCAGCGACAGACCCTCGAAGAACACGATGTCGCAATCCGTTCCCGGAAACCGAAAGGTCTTCGACGCGCTCATCGTCGGCTCCGGAGCCACGGGCGGATGGGCCGCCAAGGAATTGACGGAAGCCGGCCTCGAGGTCGCGTTACTCGAAGCCGGTCCCAAAACCACGCCTGAACAGTTCGGCGAGCATGTTCCGCCGTACGAAATGAAGTACCGCGACACGCGTCCCAACGGGGTCACTTCGCCGGAAGTCACCCGGCTTCGACCTATGCATGCCAAGCAAGGTGCCTGCTCGGAAGTCAACTACAAATGGTTTGCCAATGACATCGAGAACCCGTTCACGACTCCTGCGGACAAGCCGTTTGTCTGGGTTCGCGTGCGTGCTCTCGGCGGCCGCACTCTTGCTTGGGGCCGCCAGAGCTACCGGCTGAGCGATCTCGACTTCAACGCGGCGAGCCGAGACGGCGTCGGCGTCGACTGGCCGTTTTCTTACAAGGAATTGGCCCCCTGCTACTCCAAGGTCGAGCGGTTCATCGGCATCAGCGGGCGCAGCGAGGGCCTCGCGCATTTCCCCGATGGCGATTTCCTGCCTCCGATGGACTTCACCTGCGGAGAGCGCGTCCTCAAGCAAGCAGTCGAACGCAGCTTCGATCGTCCCGTGACGATCGGGCGCACCGCCGTCCTGACCACTGATCACCACGGGCGCGCCGCCTGCCATTATTGCGGCCCCTGCAATCGCGGCTGCGTGACGTACTCCTATTTCTCAAGCCCGTTCACTACGTTGGGCGCGGCCCAGCGCACCGGGCGGTTGACTCTCGTCACAGACGCCGTTGTATCGCGCGTGATGACCGACCGAGCCTCCGGTCTAGTTTCGGGCGTGGCCTACATCGAACGCGCGACGCGGATCCCGCGAGCAATCGGAGCCAAGGTGGTCCTGCTTTGTGCCTCGACTTTGGAGTCCACGCGGATCCTGCTCAACTCCGCACCGGGAGGGCTCGGCAATTCCAGTGGAGTCTTGGGCCATTACTTGATGGATCATATGTACGGCGCGGGCATCACAGGCCGGATGCCGCAGCTCAGGCAATCCAAGCCGTGGCATGGGCCGCCTCGTCGACCGAATGGCATTTTCATCCCCCGATTCCGCAATGTCACGCGCATCCACACCAACGGCGTGATCCGGGGCTTCAGCTTTCAGGGCGGCGCGTCGCCGCGATTCGCCATGAACGCCCCGGGCTTCGGCGAGAGCTTCAAGCAAGCGGTCCATGACGACGCCTACTGGCAAGCGAGCCTTCACGGCTTTTGCGAAGGCCTTTCGAGCTACGACAACTTTGCCGAACTCGACTCGCATCTCGTTGATGCCTGGGGAATCCCGGTCCTGCGCATTCACATGCAGTGGAGCGACAACGAAAGGGCACTATTCCGCGACAGCCTCGAGCAAGGGGCCGCCATGCTGGAAGCCGCCGGCGCCGTAGACATCACGGTATCGAACAAGCCGAAGACCCCCGGGGACGGCATTCATGAGGTGGGAACCGCCCGCATGGGACACGACCCGAAACGCTCCGTGCTGAACCAGTACTGCCAGTCGCACGACATCAAGAACCTGTTCGTCACGGACGGAGCCGCTTTCCCGAGCCTGGGTTCGGTCAACCCGACTCTGACCATGATGGCCAATACTGTCCGAGCGTGCGAGTACCTTGTCGCTGCCGCCCGCAGGCGGGAACTCGGCTAGCCTGGTTGCCGCGAAGAAAGGCCCGCGGGTTACTCGCGTGTCCCAAGCCTCCGGAGGTCAGGATCTGAACGGTTCGGCAAGAAGCGCCTGCACCCTTCTAGACGCGGGTCGGCAGCTTGGTTGGCCAGAGTCCTAGGCTCGACGGAAGATCGAATCGCTCAGCGTGCCCGTACTGTCAGCGAACGATTCCTCTTCAACCCCTAGGGACCGCAGAATGCTGAGGAACATGTTGGACATCCGCGTCTCGCTATCGCGCCAGTAGGCCCCATGCGAGAGGCCCATGTTCGCTCCGCCCGCAACCAGGGTGGGAAGATTGCGGGGCGTGTGCGTCGTGCTCGCCCCGCTTCCGTAAAGCACGATCGTGTTGTCGAGCACGCTTCCATCGCGGTCCTGATAGTCGGTCAGCCGCTCGAAGAAGTGCGCGAGCTGCTCGCTCAGGAACCGGTCGTACTTGGCGAACTCCCACTGGCCGTCCTTGTCGGTGGCGTGCGATAGGTTGTGGTGGGTCTTCGAAAGCCCCAGCTTGAGCGGGAACGTGTCGCTGATGCCCATGCCGTCCTCGCGGTTGAGCATGAACGCGACCGACCGAGTGATGTCCGCGTCGAACGCCAAAGCGATCAGGTCGAACATCGTACGGTAGTAGTCTGCAGGCTCGCCCTCGGACGTTGCGTCGAGATTCAGATGGGAGTAGTCCTGCTGCTTGAGCGGAATGTCGATCCAGCGCTCGGATGCGATCAACCTCGATTCCACCTCGTTCAGCGAGGTTAGGTACTGATCCATCCTCTCCCGGTCGGATTTGCCGAGCTGGCGGTCCAGCGAGCGTGCGCTCTCGGCCACGGCATCCACTAGCTTAATCCGCCGTCGCAGCTTCCCTCGCTTGGACTCCAGCGATGCCTGGTCGGCCCGGAACAGACCGTCGAACACGCGCCGAGGGTTGTTCTCCGCCGGAATCGGCCGACCTTCCAGATCGTAGGAGATCGTGCCTGTCCGAGAGAGGAACCCTGTCCCGGCGTCGATTGAGAGCACTAGCGAAGGGCGTCTACAGAATTGCTTGGTGTGCAGCGCGACGATCTGATCCAGCGCGACGCTGTTGTAAGTCCCTGGCTTCGGATTGTGCAGAGGCGCCCCGGTGAGCCACATGTCGGAACACGTATGCGGGTCCGCTTTGGGGCCGCTCGGGTGGTACAGGCCGCCCATGAAGCTGAGCTGGCTGCGGAAAGGGCTGAGCGGCTCCGTCGACTTGCTGAAGGCGAACTCGCCGTCGCTCTCGGCCCTGGGGAACCAGCTCCAATCGTCGAGATCGTTCTCCGACCTCGGGAGGGACATCCCGTTCGCGGTGTACAGGGCACAGAACCGGCGGGGGGCTTGCTCGCTCACTTCCGCGCCCATCGCGTCGAGGGCTGGCAAGGCTAGTGCAGCACCCCCGATTCCCTGCAGGAACGCGCGGCGGTCAATTCTCGTGCGAGTGCTCATCTTGGACCTCCGGGTGGCGCTGACGGGCTCCCTGTCACTTCTCAAGAAACAGGTTGCTGTTGACCACGTAGCGGATCATCTCCTGCATGCGGTAGCCATCGCGCCGCAGTTCGAGCCCGTTCTCTCTCAGGTAGTTTAGCTCACCGTAACTGAGGCTGCGGCCGTTCGCGTAGGTCGCGAGATGCTTGAGAACGCTGAAAGCCACTTGATCGAGGCGGTCCTCGGCGAGATATCGCTTCAGGTCGTTCACGCCGGAAACCTCGGTATCGTCAGGGAGCGTGGATTTTGCGTCCACAGGTGCTGCCTTCAGCCGCCCGCCCGCGTCGAATTCTTCGAAAGGCACGCCCCAAGGGTCGATTTTCGTGTGACATTGGACGCATCCGGGCTGGCTGCGATGCAGTTCGAGCCTCTCTCTGAGCGGCAGTCCCTCCGTCTCGGCGTTCAAGTCCGGGACGTTGGGTGGAGGGTCGTCGGGGGGCTCGGCGATTATCTTTCGCGCCAGCCACGCTCCGCGCTTGACCGGGTTCGCTTCTCGGCCGTCCGACAGGCCCGCCATGATGGCCGCCTGGGTGAGCACGCCCCCGAGTTCCGGGCGGGCGTGGTGGAGCGGTGCGAACTGGAAGCCGCTTTCGGTCGCGTCCCCTAGATCGTAGTAGCTGGCGACGACCTCGTTCGCCACCAAGATCTCGGACTCAACAAGGTTGCTTGCGGGCAAGTTCTCCCGGAACAGGTACTGCAGGAACTCGACCGGTTCGCGGCGCAACTGGGCTCGGGTGTGGAGCGTGAGCTTTGGGAACCGCTCGCGGTCCGGCTCCAGCACATCGAGCTTGTCCAGGCTAAGCCACTGGGACGCGAATTGTTCGACGAATCGTGAGAAGCGCGGGTCGTTGATCATCCGCGACACTTCCGCATCCAAGTGCGCCCGGAGTTTGCCCTGCCCGGCTAGCTCCGATGTCCTGGCATCCGGCGGTCCGTCCCACAGGAAGTACGACAGCTTGGAGGCCAGCTCGAAGTCATTGATGGGCTCTGCTTCGGGCGTGCTGCTGCTTTCGGCCAGGAACAAGAATTGCGGGGATGTCAGGACAACTTGGAGGGCTTCCCTGACGCTCTCCCGGAAGCTCTCTCCAGTGCCGAGCGATGTCCGGAAGACCGCCATGAGAGCCGACTCTTCTTCGGCGGAGATCGGCCTACGATAGGCCCGGACCGCAAATTCGCGAAGGACTTCCCGCGCGTAAGCCTGCGAGTCCACCTTGCGATCGAAGTCAATGAAGATGCTCTGATGCGAAGCAGGTGGCCAAGATTCGTACAGCGGGCCTTCGAATTCCACGGATCGGACCAGCAGCCGCGGAATGTCGCGACCATCGGTGTACTCGCTGCGGACGCCGATTTCGCGGATCCCCGCCAAGTAGTTGACGTTGTCCTTTTCCACGTCTGGACTGGGAAAATCCCTGATGGCGCCTTCGAACACGTAGCGGTCGAGGTTCTCGCCAGGCACTGCCTGCGGCGGGCCGACCCGAGCGAGCGTGCTGCCGCAGTCGCGGCGCAGCCCCAGATGCACGCCCAGTCGCGGCACCCGTTTCTCGAACGCCAGAAAGTCTAGGGCGACCTCCTGCCCGGTGGCCAACGGGGTGAACACGATGCGATTCAAGTTCCTTATTCCGGTGTTGTGGGAGCCCACCTGCATCTCGCCCGCCTTGAGCCGCGCCGCGAGGAATGCCGGTTGGTGAAGGGTGCCCGAGAACTGCCGCCCGCCCAGGTTCAGCGTCACGTCTTGCGGTTTCTCCGGAGGCCGTGTCGCGAGCGACCGTCCGGGTTCCACGAGCCCTTGAAGCTCGGCTTCGCCGAGGGCTCGCCGATAGATGCGCAGCTCGTCCAATTCGCCGCGGAAATACCCGGCGTCTGGTATATGCCCGACGTGCAGATCCAGTTCCGGATTGTCGATATTCATCGGGCCGATCACGCCCTTCGCGACTGGGTAGCCGTTTACGTAGAGCCGCGATTCGCTTGTCCCTCGCTTCACCGCAGCCGCCACGTGCTGCCACGCATCCCTGCGCAAGACCCCCTGCGGAGAAGTGACCGCGCCGTTTGACTGCGTGTCGGGCCCGGTCGTTTCGATACGCAGGTCTCCCTTGTTGCTGCGCATGTCCAAGTACCAGCCCTGCACCCCGTCGTAGGCGCCGAGGGCCACGATGCCGGCCATCCGAAGTTGTGTGGGGCGAATCCATAAAGCCACGGTGAAGTCACCGTCTCCGACGTTGAGCGCGTCGCTGCGGGGAATTACTACGGAGTCGTAATCGCCGTCCAGCGACACAGCCTGGCCGAACGGCGAGTCGACGAACCTCGCATCGCCCTCCAAACGGCCTGGCGCTTCGTCGTCAAGAGCCCACGCGCCGGCCAGTGCTTCGCCGAGCCGGGAGGAGTCCCCGGCCATCGAGACTTCTGTCGGCGGCGCTTCGTGGACGTCAACTTGGTAAATGCCGTCGTTCTCAATCAGCACGGTCTCGGAAGGTCTCGGATCATTGACCACGACCGACGCCGGGCCGTCTGGTGCTTGGGCGGGCGTGCCGGGATTGAGCAGTAAGCCGTCGTTGTACTTTGCGGCTGTGACCGTAACGCGGAACCGCCCGTGATCGGGCAGCTCGCGAAGCGAGATCTTGAAGTTCGCCTTCGGCCCGTAGGTGCCATCGATTCCGAACAGTTCGTCGGAGGGGATCGCCGGTCGCAACAGAAGGCCTTCCGGCATCGTGCTGTACGGTTTCCCCTTCGGGTACCCGGAACTGCCCCGCATGCAGGCGAACACCGCGTGGTAGATGCTGTCGTACTCTCTCCAGCCGCGAACCGTGGCGTTCCCCTTGTAGCCCTCGATGAATCGGTACTTGGTTCGCATTCGCAATGGCTCGAAGGCGAACGGCTTGTCGGGGGTGGTCTGCGTTACTCGGAAGTCTTGGTTCTCCAGCAGGTGGCTAAGCGCTCCGAGGATGAGCTTCTCGGGAAGCGGGTCGGGATTCACCTTGGCGCCTAGATCGACACGGAAGCTCTGAATGGTCGGCTTCGAGTCTGGATTGACGATGGACCGGCTAAGAGCTTCCTCGGCTATTTCGAAGTAGGCCTCCATAAGGAGCGGCGACAGGTCCAGCGTCTTCGTGTTATTGACGAACCCGTCCTTGGACACGGCGTCCGGGGGTAGCGCGTCCGTCAAGTTGTCGTCAAGTCCTAGCAGTTCGCGCAACGTGTTGCGGTATTGCGAAACGGTAAGGCGCCGCACAACTCCGTTTTTCGGCACCGGGCGGGAACGGGCGGCGTTCAGCGCTTGCTCGATCCACCTGACGATCTGATGGCGCTGGGTTTCAGTCGGTTGCCGCGAGCCTTCCGGGGGCATCGTCGCTTCAGCGATTCTTGTCTGCACCACCTCCCACAAGCGCAGGTGCCGGTCCTCGAAAGCACCGTCAAGCAGGTCGAGCCGCACACCCGACATAGCAGTGCGTTCGCTGTGGCACAGGACGCAGTTTTGATTCAGGAATGGCCTTGCGTGCCGCTCGAATGATGTTTGAAGTGCTTCCGGGGCATCGTCCGCCGCTCGAGCCGACCCGAACAGCGCTGCCCAGACGAGACCGATGGCCACAATCGAAGCGAGAGCGCACGCGGTTCGGCGTCGAATCCTTCTGCTGGTTGCGGTCATACGATCCGCCTACCTCGGACCTTCCGCCGGATGCTCCCCGGTTCGGCGTCACTCAAGACGGCTCAGGATCATCGTAACCCGAGATTCCCTTTGCGACGGGCGGTCTACGCGTCCTGCCGTTAGGGATTCGGCGCGCTGCAAGTCTCCGGATCTTGCATCATCACTATGCAGGATCTGTACGGCTCTCCAGGGTCTTGCAGTCGCAGCCAGGCAAATTCTAGCGACTCAATCTTCCTAAGGCACAGACACGGATCTGAAGGTGCTCAGCTCGGAGAAGGGAATATCGCGCAGGCGGTGCCCAGCCACGCCGAGGCCCTTCTAGGTCTTGGATTCTGAAAACGTCCGGGCTGTCGGCGCAATGTGCGATATGGTTTCTATTGTGCCGGTGGCGGTTCATGGCGGACGTGCTACGTCCAAAGCTCCGTAGGACTGAGTCCTAGCTGCACGGTAAGCGGGCGCTCTCCAATGGCACATTTCTGATTTGGAGTATTCGTCGATGCCGCGCTTCTCGCTTGCTCTTGGTTTGCTGATGTCTCTGATCGGGTGCGGTGTCAGCCCGGAGCGGCCAAGCCTTCCAAACGTTTTGACTGCAGAAGCCGCTGGCCCTGACCTCGGGGCGATTGCGGGGCAGACGCGTGTTGTCGACTTGACTGTACTCCTGTCCGAGCATCTGCCCGCGCAATGGGGAGCCAACCCGCCGTTCGCGAGGTGGACGAACAATTGGTTCGAGGTTCCCACCAACCCGTACGGCACGCCATCCGCGCCAAGCGCCGCCCCGTACTATTCCCAGCGATTTGTCCTTGACGAGCACACCGGGACGCAGACGGATTTCCCCGCCCACTTCGTGCCGCCGCCGGACAGCGGCCTGCCCTACGCCGGGCCCGCAGGCGCCCTGACGGGCGACAGATATCCTCTGAGTCGCATGATGGGCCCGGCCGCCGTGATCGACGTGACGGACATTCGTGACGCTGCGGAACCGGGTTTCTCCGCGCCGATCACGGTCGAGCGGATCCAGGGGTGGGAGGCCGAGCATGGCGAAATCCAGGCTGGCGAGGTGGTGCTGTTCCGCAGCGGCTACTCGGACGCGTACTACAAGCCCATGCCGGACGGGACGCGCATGACGATGGAGCCGCTCGTGCTGAAAACAGCGCCGGGCTGGCCTGCGCCGACACCTGAAGCTGTCGAATACCTATGGAGCAAGGGCGTCTGGCATCTCGGCACGGACGGCGCTTCGATGGGCCCCGTGCAAGGCGGGCAGCCCACGCATGTCGCGGGCTTGCGGCACGGCATGAGCTGGGAGGAACTGCTAACCAACCTAGGCGAACTCCCCGTCCGAGGCGCTTACTACATCGCCCTGCCCACGAAGATCGTCGATCAGTCCGGCGGTCCCGCGCGAGCTGTGGCTTTCGTGCCTAGAGAGGAACCCGAATGAGGCCGAGGCGCCGCCGGGCTGTCATTGCAGCCGAGCGGTTTCATCCGGCGGCACACGACCGTTGGCGACCTGTTGGCGTCCGGGAACAAGCATCTTGAAAGTGAAGCATTATCCGATCATGTGGCGCCTACCGCTCGCAATGGTTGTCTTGACCGCAGTATTGCCGGGGTCCGAAGTCGACGCAGACCGTCTCAACCGGGCGGAGGAAGAGCCTGCCAACTGGCTGACCTACTACGGAGGCTACAAGAGCTGGAGGTACAGCCCCCTGGACGAGATCAATCGCTCCAACATCAAGGACCTGAAGCCTGTCTGGGCCTTCGAGAGCGGGATTACCGATGGCGGCCTGCAGGCGGCTCCGTTGGTGATAGACGGCGTGATGTACGTCTCGACAGCTTGGAACCACGTCTTTGCCCTCGATGCGGCGACGGGCGAGCAGCTATGGCGCTACGCCTATCCAGAGCCCGAGGAGATTCCCGGCACCTACGGGACTTGGAATCGCGGGGTTGCCGTTGCTTACGGGTTGGTTTTCATGGGGACGCTGGACAATCATGTCGTGGCGCTTGATCGGGACACGGGGGAAGAAGTCTGGCGAGTCGAAGTGGAGAATTCCAAGCAGTGCGGCTGCAACATCACTGGAGCGCCTCTGGTTGTCAAGGACATTGTCATCACCGGTGTTACAGGGGGTGACTCGGCGCATCGGGGCTACTTGAACGCGTTTGACGCCAGAACCGGGCGCCACCGCTGGCGATTCTGGACAATTCCGGGCCCGGGCGAGCCCGGCCACGATTCATGGGAAGGCGATTCGTGGAAGTACGGGGGCGGCTCGACATGGGTCACTGGAACGTACGACCCGGAACTTGACCTGCTGTACTGGGCCGTCGGTAATCCTGCGGCGGACTTCTACGGCGGCGACCGCGAAGGCGACAACCTTTATACGGATTCGATCATCGCGCTCGACCCCGACAGCGGGACGCTCAAGTGGCATTATCAGCAGATCCCTCACGACGTCTGGGATTACGACACGGCATACGAACTTGTGCTGCTGGACATCGAAGTCAAAGGCAAGAAACGCAAAGCGATCCTGAATCCCTCGAAATCGGGCTACGTCTGGCTGCTTGATCGCACGACGGGCGAGTTCCTCGGTGCCTGGCCGTTGGTCGAGAACTCGAACTGGATCGAGGGCATCGGCCCGCAGGGCGAGCTTCTCGGACGAAACGAGCCGGAGCTGGGGGAAGCGAGCTTCATTTGCCCGGCGATCGGCGGCGGCCGCAGCTGGAATCACGGGGCCTATTCGCCCGACACAGGCTGGTTCTACTCGACGGGCTTGGAATGGTGCCAGATCGTCACCGTCAGGGAAGAAGAACCGGAAGAGGGCATGCCGTTTTTCGGCGGCGAGTTCGAAATGGCCCATCCGAAGGACGGTGAGGCTTACTCGCACCTTTCGGCTTACGATCCTGTCACCGGAGACCTCAAATGGCGGTACAAGCACAAGTACCCGCTTCTGGCGTCGCAACTCGCCACGGCCGGAGGCTTAGTCTTCAGCGGCGACGCGACGGGGAGGTTTTTCGCGTTGGACGCGGAGAACGGGCGTGAGCTGTGGAGCTTTCGCACTGGCTCAGGACACCGTGGCTCGTCCGTCACGTTCGCCGTGGACGGTCGCCAATACGTGGCAACACCGAGCGGCTGGGGATCGGCAGTGGCCGGGCTGGCGACCCAGTTCTGGCCCGAAGCGGAGGATTTCCCCTCGGGGTCTAGCATCTTTGTCTTCGCACTTCCGGAGGATACCGAGTGACACCTCTGATCGTCGCGCTAGCGCTGGCTGCCACGCTAGTTGGGGCTGAGACAGTCGACCTCTCGGATCCGGAGTTGATCGCAGAAGGCTCGGTCCAATTCGCCCAGAGTTGCGCCGTCGGCTACTGCCACGGTTCCGCGGGACGATCGGCCCGCGGGCCGGCGTTGCGCGACCGTGTCTGGGACCCGCGCGAGCTACACCGCATCACTGCCGACGGTCTGCCCGGCACGAGCATGCCGGGATGGAAGAGCGTGCTCCCGGATAAGGCCGTATGGGCCGTGACCGCCTACGTGCTGAGCTTGTCGAGCGAGCCGCCCTCGGGAGTGGCGGCGATCATGGAGTTGGGATCTTCGGAAGGTCCTTCCGAGCGCGCCCCACTCTCCGAAGCGGCTGTACAAGGCAAAGAACTCTTCTTTGATCTGACGCGGGAACGTCGCTGCGGCGTATGCCATTACTTGGATGGACTTGGAACGGCTGTCGGACCCAATCTCGCGCTCGCGGCTCAGTCCAAGACGCGGCAGGAGCTGACGCGTGACATCCTGCAGCCGCAGGCAACGATTGCCTACGGGTTCGAACAAGTTCAACTGCAGCTTCGTTCCGGAGAACGCGTGGAAGGCGTGCTGGCCGAAGAATCCGAGTCGAGAATCCGGATCTTCGACGCGGCCTCCGTGCCACCTCCGCTGCGATCCGTTGCCAAGCGGGACGTGGTACGCCAGCGAACGCGCAAGCGGTCCTCGATGCCCGACGATTTCGACAAGGTATACGCGGCGGATGAGATCGCCTCGATCGTGGCCTACCTGAGCGAGACTGGTCGCTGAGTCCGGCCGACCCCTATGGACGACATGTGGGTTGCGAGGGTGGCTCCTTGCGCCCGATCTCAATAAGGGGCTCGCAAGGATAGGGCCCTTGTGGAGGGCGGCAATGCCTGAGTGCGGGCCGCTGGAACGCGCGGCACGTCTCCGATGGCGCGAGGGACGCCGACGGCGCACACGGAGATTGTCGGGAATGGCAAATTTCTCATCACGTTCCGATCAACGTGATAAGAGAATCCAAGAAACTTGACACGTCATCGCCGACGAGTAAAGAATTCCGAAGAATTCTCCCGGTTATTCCCGCGGGGCTCGTTGAGCGGATCCGTGCGCTGATGTGGGCTACAAGCTCCGAATGCGGGACAAGCTACCGAAGATCTACTCCCAGGACTTGCTGAATAACTTGTTTGGTCATCCCTATACGAGAATCGACAGCCTTCGTCGGGACCTGCGCGTGTCTCGCCCAACAGCCGTGCGATACCTCTCCATGCTTGCCCGCCAGGACTTTGTTGGCAAGGTACGTGCTGGCAGGTCGAACTACTACGTCTATGCGCCTTTAGTCAGTCTGTTTCTTCAAGCGGAGGAACGGCTGTTTGCACAGCATTCCAGTCATGCCGACTCTTAGGGGATACAGAGCGAGGAGTATTTTGCGACATTGCGGCTACGGGCTTCTCAACGCATCTATGTCCGGTGCAATGGAGCAGACCTAGCGGTTTCAGCCCAAGTACCATCGGAAAAGCAGGATTCAGAGGCGCCAAATGAATCGAATGCAAGGCGACTTATTCATGTTTGAGATCTTGGCGCGACCGAGCACGGCCGACGAGCGCCCCAAAAGGTCCAGACTAGACATGTGAACGAGGGCTCGAGACCTGCGTACCATGCAAGGGCACTCTTGGTGAATCGATGTCTCGGGGAGTAATCTATTTGGTCGCGACGCCGCTAGGCAATCTCGAGGACATCACCTTGAGAGCTCTTCGAACACTGCGAGAGGCTGACGTGGTCGCTTGCGAGGACACGCGCCATACAGGTCAGTTGCTACGGCACTTTGAGATTGACAAGCCTCTCGTGAGTTGCCACGAACATAACGAAGCCCGACGTGCAGGACAGTTGGTATCGCGCGCGCTTGCAGGGGAGTCAGTCGCCCTCGTATCGGACGCGGGAACTCCAGCGATCTCGGATCCGGGATATCGAGTGGTGCGAGCAGCCGTGGACGCTGGCATTCGTGTCGTCCCCATACCAGGGCCTAGCGCGGTGATCACTGCTCTTTCGGCCTCGGGGCTTCCGACCCATGACTTTCTCTACAAGGGATTCTTGCCCCGAAAGAAGGCAAGACGCCGGGCGGCCCTGACGACCATGGAGGCTGCCACGTCGACCGTCGTTCTCTATGAAGCGCCGCACCGCATTCTGGAAGCGTTGGCGGACCTGCAGGAGCTGCTCGGCGATCGAAACGTCGTCGTCGCCCGCGAACTGACAAAGATCCACGAGGAGTTTCTGAGGGGAACCGCGCTATCCATCCGTAAGGAGCTCGTTCGACGGTCGGTCTTGAAGGGAGAATTCGTCGTACTCGTCGGACCATCCGAGGAGATCAAGGCATCTGACGACGTGTCGCTGTCGACTAGGGTCGGCCAGCTGGAAAGCGAAGGGCAGAAACGCATGGATGCGATCAAGCAGGCTGCACGAGAGCGGGGCATAACCAAGCGAGCGGCCTACGCATCGTTGCACAGGAATGCGGAAGCAGATTCCTGATGGCCTCGAAAGGTCGATCGCTTGGCAAACTTGGCCGCTCCGTAGTTTGGGGCTGTACCGCCGACCTTGCGTCAATGCCGGGACGCGGCCGGTTGTCTGGCAGGCTCCCTGGGCAGGCGGCTGTGACCGCGCCGGCCCCGCAACGTACGAGGAGTGCCCGGTCCAGCCTCGCACCAAGCACGGACTTGGCAGTCTGGAGCAAATACGCATGGCCACAAAACGCACAGGCGGGCCGAGTCAACTACCTATCCCGAATCAATGTGAATTGCCATCGCCCGCGAGTCCCAGTTAGATTCTCGGCAACATCACGGTCTCTGATCAGCGTTGGATCTCGTTTCGTGCGTGGAGAATTCGCTCGTAGAGGAACCATGTGCCGCAGTCGTGCCTGATCCAGATTGTCGAGGTGAGAATCGGAAACCGCCATTTAGATGCCGAGTTCGTCACAGTTGGGCGAAAGATTTGGGTTCCTCCTCCGGCCCTGTGGACGCAAGGCGGACTTCAGCGTGTCGGCACGCTACGGCCTGTGCCTCGAAAACGCTCCATCATGGCGGTGAGTCGCCCGACTACTCCGGGATGCTCGTTCCACAGGTCTGTCGTCTCGCCCGGGTCCGCATGGAGGTCAAACAGGTATCCGGCGTTTTCCATCGGCTGGACGCGATCCTCGCCGCGCCCAAACACAATCTTCCATGGGCCGTCGCGCAGTGCGAACGCGCCGCCGCCGGAATGATGCACCATCGCCGAACGCATTGGTGCTTCGCTAGCGGCTCCTTTTAGCGCGTCGATCATGTTGACGCTATCTTCAGCTGCGTCCTCCGGCAGTTCCTCCCCAATGATCGCGGCCACAGTCGCCATCAGGTCTACCAGCGACATTGGCTGCCTGCTTGCGGTGCCTGCCGGGAATCGGAGGGGCCATCGAGCGATGAAGGGCACGCGGTGGCCGCCCTCGTAGATCCGCCCTTTGAATCCTCGTAATTCACCTGCCGAGCGATGCCCATTGGACACGGTCGCAGTACGCTCGGGCGCTCCGGGCTCGAGGGAACCGCGCAAGGGTCCGTTATCGCTAGTGACGATCAGGAGAGTGCTCTCCGTGACACCCCGCTTTTCGAGGGCCGCCATGATCTCGCCGACCGCCCAGTCGACCAGCCAGACCATGTCACCGCGCACGCCGGCATCACTCTGACCCGCCGCAAACTGAGGAACCAAGTGCGGCGAGTGCGGGGCCGACAGCGCCAAGTAGACGAAGAACGGACTCTTCGGACTCGCCCCGCCCGCCCTCTCGATGAAGCCAGTGGCCTCTTGCGTGAAGCGCATGTCGACGGTTTCGTTGACCCAATCCTCAGCGGTCATCCCGGAGCGCCAGCTTCCGGCCGGATGCCGGTACGTGGCATCTTCCATCCCGAGAAACGCCCCGTTCCGGATGAAACAGAATGGCTCTTGGTCGGTCGAGCAACCTGCCGTATAGAAGGCCTCGTCGAAGCCCAGGTCGGTTGGCCCGCCGGAGACTGGGATCGAGAAATCGATGCTTGCACCTACTTCCGGGTCGGGATCGGGCCCCGCGTACCAAGGCAGCGGTCGGCCGAAATCGACCTGCTTGCCGTCCTTCACAGCAAAGCTGAGCCCGAGATGCCATTTGCCGAACATGCCCGTGCTGTAGCCCCTCCGCTTCAATAGCGAGGCCAATGTCAGACGTTCCGGCTCGATAAGAGGCGGTTCGTAGTTGAACAGCACGGTGCGTTGCAGTCGTGTGCGCCAGCAATAGCGCCCCGTGAGCAATCCGTAGCGAGAGGGAGTGCAGACCGAGTCCGCCGAGTGCATGTCCGTGAAGCGAATCCCCTCAGTGGCGAGCCGGTCCATGTTGGGCGTCGGAATGCGGGACTCTGGGTTGTAGACGCCAACGTCGCCGTAGCCCATGTCATCGGCGAGGACTAGGACGATGTTGGGCATGGCGGAAGCCGGATCGTCGCTGTCCACGCAGGCTGTGCCGGCCATCGCTGTGACGAGAATTACCAGGCCGAATCGCGACCTGATTCGTTGGGCCACTCCACGCCGAAGCGTTAGACTCCGTGGAGCTCGCCCGCGTCTTGACCGCACGCAGTCGGTGCGATCACTTCGATCCAGAGGTCCGTGCTTGCTCCGCGGCATCCTGAGCATTCTTGAACCTATCTCCTCCCGTGCCGAATGGGATGACGCTGTAGGACTTGTCTGTCTTTCGAATCTTCATATACGTATCCAACCGCGCTTGCAGACGTTCGCGGGCTTCCGTGTGATCGGGCTTGCTGACAAGGGAGTCCATGCTGTAGCGTGCTTCACCGCTGGAGACGGGAATCTCGTACATGCGCCCGTCTTCGTGCAGCCGAAACCGCTTGCCGCGGACGAAGAACACATCTCCCTCGAACGCCATGGAGAAGTACTCGCGATCAATGCCGGGATTGCCCCAGAAGGAATGCGAGAGATCCATGCCGTCCACGTCGCCATCTAGTCTTACGTGCGCTATTGCGCTGAGTGTAGGCAGCACATCCATGAGCGAGAAAAAGTCGTCGCGCCTCCCCGGTGGAATCATTCCCGGCCAGCGAGCAATCAGGGGGACCCGAGTACCGGCCTCGTTCATAGTCCGCTTGCCTCCGCTTAGCCTGAACGATCCCATTCTGCTCTCCAGATTGACGGCGCTGCCGTTGTCGCCGGTAAACACGATCAAGCTGTTCTCCTCCAGACCCAGGTCCTTGATCTTGTCCAGGAACTTGCCCACTATCGCATCCATATAGGTGATCATGTGCCCGGCTAGACGTTCGTTGGTTCCTAGATCATCGGGATACTTGCTTTCGGCCAGAGTCTCTAGGCTCGGCGGTGTAACCAAGGGAGTGTGGACGAGATTCATCGGGTAGTAGGCGAGAAACGGTCGATTTCGATTGCGTTCGATGAACTCGATCAGGAAGTCACTGAAGTAGTCGGGGCCGAAGGTTTCTTCTCCGTGGATCGCATACACGCCGTTCTCCCAGATGTGAGGCGAGTAATAGCGGCTGCGCCGCTCGCCGTCCCAATACTGAACCCACATGCAATGCTCGTCAAAGCCATGCGAAGCCGGTTGGTCGGGATAGGCTTGGAAATCCCCTAGGTGCCATTTGCCTGCGATAGCGGTCGCGTAGCCCGCTGACTGAAGAAGTTGGGCAAACGTCGTCAAGTGAACGGGAAGGCGATTCGTCTTGCTCGGATCGAGGGGGCTGTCAAGCCGTTCTAAGAATTCTGTGCGGTTCGGATGCAAACCGGTGAGGATCATCGCCCGAGTGGGAGTGCAGACAGGAGTGGAGAATGCGTTCTCAAAGCGTGCGCCCTCCCGCGCCATCTGGTCGAGGCGTGGAGTCGAGTAGGCTGTGTTGCCGTAGCAGCCGAGCGTTTCCGCTCCGAGATCGTCGGCCATGATGAGGATGATATTGGGCTTCGTGGTCGATGTTGCTTCTTCTGTCCTAGTGGCACTTGGGCCGCATGCGATCAATCCCCCAGCGAGCGTCGCGACAACAACATAGGCTGAATATGTCAATCTGATTCTCATTCGATACTGGATCTGGCCAACTCCGCAACGCCCATTCCAGTACTATGTCACAGCAATCCGAGCCGAGGCTGGGAGTTGGCGTTCAAGATCACTTTAGGGGGCCATCGGGCATACCAACTGATCCTTTATCCTTGGCATCACAACCTCCGGTCAGTTCCGCGAGAGCAAAGACGGGCTTCTTGAACAGCGATTTGCGGAGATTGCCGAGGCGGTAGTCTATACCGTGCACCGCGGGCTCGCCCTAGACGTCGCAGGCGTTGGCCGGAGCCGTGGCGCGGCGACTCCTGAGAATGTCACGCGGCTGTTCCTGCAGCCATACGACCAGAACTCACTTCGAGTTGGTGTAAATTGCAGCCCCCCAACGCCGAATGCCGGAACGGGTTTGGAATCCAATCAGTTCAATACGGTGTAGCTACTAAGACAGCAACGGCCATTTTCACGATTCTAAGATTTCATCGCATCCAGCTTTCGGTGAGATAATATCGAAGTAGAACAGGTGCCATAAGAGTGTTGACTTCGTCGTTCTGCGATTCTAATGCACCCTTGCCGAAGGAGACTGCTGCCTTTAATCGCTCTGGGGTTAGGTAGCGTAGCGCCTCCTCGCTTACGGCGAATTCCTGCAGCTGCATGAGACGGCTCACCAGTTGGCGTTCTGTCTCACCCGTCGCCCACGCGAGTATCCATCCCCAATCTCCAAAACTCGGCACATTGTCGTGATAAGGAAGGGCCTTGTATCCTGCGCTCCGAATTGTCCTCAGAATACACAGGAAAGCCTCCTTTGCGTGATAAGGCGATGTGGCTTGCACTGCGATCACCGCCCCGGGAGCAAGCAAGCGATTCAGCTTCAGATAAAACTCCCGACTATACAGCTTTACTAGTTCGACGGAATTCGGGTCTGGCAAGTCAATCAATACGGCGTCATACATGCCATGCAAGTTTTCCAAGATCTTGTCGGCGTCGACCGTGTAGACATTTACCTGGGCCGCTTCCGACAATACGTCTTCACTGTCAAGACCCAAGCCTCTCGCGTATTGGTAAATAGGACGTGTTCCCTCTTGTTCATAAGAGGGATCCAACGCCTTCGCCGACACGCGAACATCTTGGAACGCTGCCTGATTCAATTCAGTCATAACGTCGTGGGTTCTGGCGAATTCAATCATGCCCGGGTCAATGTCAACTAGCGTCACTTCTCGAGTCTGCGTGTGTTTTAATACCTCCCGCAAAGCCAGTCCATCGCCGCCGCCGAGAATCAGCACTCGATCCCGTCCCATCGCCAAGGTCATTCCGGGGTGGACCAGCATTTCGTGATAAATACGCTCGTCCAGACTGGCAAACTGAAGATTGCCGTTAATATAGAGGCGGTAGTCGACAGGATTCACGGATGCGGTCAGGACAATGTGCTGGTATTTCGTGGTTGCGGAGAAAGCGATCGGCTCGCTATAGAAGCGTTGTTCTAGAAGCCGATTCCAATCACGGTTCTGATAATAGCCGTATGCAAGACTAGCCGCAGTCAGGGATATCAGTGCTATAGATGCTATGCCACGCGAAGCGACTCGATGATAAGAAAAGTAAGAGTAGGTGACAAAGGCAACTGCAAAGTTCATGCCGGCGACGAAGAAACTGATTTCCGTAAGGGGGAAATACTTCAACAAGACATAGACCCAAACAACTGCCCCGACGAAGGCCCCTAGATAGTCCGTGCTAAACACTGAAGCAATGTTGGACTTGAGCATTGGCACGTAATTCCGGTTGAGACGGAGGACTAGCGGAATCTCGAGCCCGATCAGAAACCCGATCGACAGAATGAAAAAATATTGAACTGCGATGAAATGGATTTCCATCGTGGCGTACGCTGCGTATACTGCGATTGGCGCGAAGCCGCCGAGAATAGCCAGTCCCACTTCGACAAGCAAGAACTTTTCCACAAGGTTTTCGTCGCTGATCTTTCTCTGCCACACGCTCGCGATTCCCATCATCAACATCATGAGCGAAATCGTGACGGAGAACTGCTCGATGCTGTTGCCGAGGATGAATGTCGCTACGGTGCTAAGTATGCATTCGAAGATGAATCCGCTCGCTCCGGTCAAGAACATCGACGATGCCAGGAGGATCGTCGCAACTCGTGGTCGAATGGCGGTTGGCATCTACAAGGATGGTGAAAAGCCCTGGGGGTTGGTTGCTGCCGAACAAGCAGATAGTGAGGTATAAAGCGCCCTTTGAGGCAATCAGAGCACGTACCTCATCGTACCATCAAATGCGCAGTCTGCCGAGACCTACAATGAGGTTGTGTCCACGTCAGCGTCGAGACGGACGCTACTGAAGTCGGCGGTCGTGGCGGGAGGCGCGTCTGTTGCCGCGTCCGTCGCTTTTCTATTTAGGCGACCGCGACCCACGGCGGGTGCCTTCGTCGACCGCAGCAGCATTGTCGGGCACCGGATCCGTGACGGAGAACCGTTTTCCCGCACGGCTGAGCGGGACAGGATTCCGGTCGTAATCGTTGGCGGCGGAATCGCCGGACTTTCCGCGGCCTGGCGGATGCGGCGGTTGGGTTTTGATGAATTCGTTCTTCTGGAACTGGAGGAAGCCGTCGGCGGCAACTCCCGTTCAGGGAGCAACGAGATTAGCGCCTACCCTTGGGGAGCCCATTACGTGCCCGTGCCCGACCGTCGGATTCCCCTTGTCGAGGAACTGTTCAGCGAACTCGGCGTGCTGAAGGACGGGCGCTGGGATTCGGATCACTTAAGCCGCGACCCGCTAATCCGATTGTTCGTTGACGGCGAATGGACTCCAGGAATCGAGCCGGGGCCTTCGTCCTCGCAAGCCGCGCACGACCAATTCGATAGGTTTTGGGAGCACATCGAATACTACCGCCAGGGCGGGGAATTCTCGATTCCCATCCGGTCCCCTAGGGCCACTGCTGGACTTGATTCGATTTCCATGAAGACTTGGATGGTCGAGCAGGGCTTCTTCCATGACCGACTTCGCTGGTATGTGGACTACGCCTGTCGAGACGACTACGGATGCTCCTATGAGCAAGCTTCAGCTTGGGCGGGCATCCATTATTTTGCGGCACGGCCGGAGAGCGACGAAGGATATCTCACTTGGCCGGAAGGCAACGGCTGGATCGTGAATCGCATGAAGGAGAAGCTGGACCCGTGGGTGCGCACAGGGGCGCCGGTGCGACAGATCAGAAACTTGGACAAGCGGCTGGAGGTCGTTACCGGCCGGATCACCTACGAGTGCGACGCCGTAGTGTTTGCCGCGCCCACTTTCCTAGCTCCGTACCTTATTCCGGATTTAGCCCAGGAGTTGCCGCACCTAGGGAGTTTCGGATATTCGCCTTGGTACACGGCAAACCTCTTCATTGACGAGCCTCCAAGAGAACGAGCCGCTCCGCCTTCTTGGGAGAACGTCATTTACGACTCGGCTGGCTTAGGTTACGTGATCGCCACTCACCAGGTTGTCGACGCGCCCGCCGCGCCTACCGTTTGGACTTACTACCGCGCCTTGACGCAACGAAACCCTCGAATCGAGCGGCAAGCCCTCCTGGATCTCCCTTGGAGCGCCCGCAAGGAGGAAGTACTCTCCGACCTCGAGCAAGCCCATCCGAACATACGAGACTGCGTTGCGCGGGTCGACATCATGCGGCTTGGCCACGGCATGATTCGCCCGCGGCCGGGCTTTTTGACCTCAACCGTGCGGCAGCGACTTGCCGACTGGCAGGGGCCTGTCCAGTTTGCCAATTCCGACTTGAGCGGGATTTCGATTTTCGAAGAGGCGCAGTATCGCGGGGTGCGGGCGGCGGAGAGGGTGCTTGACAGGCTCGGCTATCGCGAGCTAGAGCATGCGCCCGCTTAGTGGTTGACGCTCTATGGCCGCATCGGGAAGTCGCGCCCTGTAGAGGAAGCCATTTGCCGAAGGCCCCCCTGCCGGATGGCCCCGATGGAAATTAACGAGCGGCTCCTTCGTCGAGGTTCCTGCTCGTTGCTCTCCGGATGCACTAGCGGGTCTCTCGTACTGCAGCCTAGGCCACTAGGGCTCCGATCATGATCGCAAGCGCGACCTGGGCGGCCACGGTCACCGAGCAGGCGGCGATGTTGCGGTCCCGCTCGACTTCGATTTTCAGAGTGGTGTTCGGTAAGAACGCCTTGTCGATCAGCCATTGGAATGGAATGAGTAGAACCATTCCCACGGCGGCGCTGACCGCGAACCCGACAATCCCCTCGATCCAACCTGTGAACGGGCCGGAGATTGCGAATCCGAGAATGATGCCCAGCGTGACCAGAGTTCCGCCGAGCATCAGGCCGGCGGCGGCGTTGCCGTCGCGGATCTCGTCCAGGCAGTTGAATGGCGTGGCCCATTCGTAGAGCATCGCGAAGACTACTAGCGCCACCTGTCCCATCGCGAAGAACGCTACCGAGGTGTGCCAGCCCCCGCCCTCTCCGTGGAAAGAGCCGTAAGCGATGAGTCCAGTGGCAACCAAAATGCCGAATTCCGCGAACCCGACAGCGTCATTCCCTTCGTGTAGCTCTTGCGTGTTATGCACATTGCTGAGGACAATGCGCTCGGCCACGACCTGCGCAACGAAGAAAAAGACCAGCAGGACCGCGAAGTAGCCCAGCATCTCTAGCGTGTTGTCCAGCACCGCGTCCCAGCCGGCGGTAAATCGCGTGACGCCCCCGCTCACCACTCCCGCTAGCCCGAGACCGAAGCCGATGCCTAGTCCGCACCGACGCAATGCGACCGCAAGGTTGCTGCGTTCTTCGATCTGGTGGTCGACCGTCAGTTCGGGCGAGTCCTCTGCGCCCGTGCGCCGCATGGCAGAGAGAAAGGTCCGGTCGCTGACCGCCTTGGCGAGAAGGAGGATCAGGAACACGAATAACGTGTCCACTGCTCCTTGGATCAATGTCTCGATGATTCGGATCACAAGTCTTCCTCCGTCTCTACTTGCCGCTGGCCCCGAACGAACCGCCGCGACTGCTAGGCCCCGCGCCTCGCACCGAGGAAGGTGCCTGCCGTAGTCCGCCGCTCCGAGCGAACGTCGACCCCCGCATCTTCGGCGAGGTCTGTACCGTTTGGCTCCTGCTGCCCCACCGCGGTGCAGAGGCCGTGCCCCCGTAATAGGGGCGCGATCCTCGGTAATCTCTGGACCAACTGTTCCAATCGTTCCTGCCGTAGCTCATGGGCGACCCAAACAGCGTCCTGTAGAACAGGTAGGGCCCGACCCACGTCCAGACCGAGCCGCCCGAACCGTCGGAAGTCCATCGCCCGTAGTGCGGATTCCCCACATAGGCCATGCCGGGGGGAGCCGCATGCGTGAGCTTTTCCGACTCGAAGGAGCCGAAAGGCTTTGCCTCGACGTCCATTCCGAGGTTGTCGAGGTTGCCGATGTAAAGGTCCGCGCTAACTTCCGTCCAGTCCGTTTCGGTCGTTTTTCCGTTCTCTTGGACCAAGTACTTGTGAAAGTACCGGGAATCGGATTTCTCGACCCAGAATTCTGCGGCATTGTCCCCGCCGGGCCATTGCCGGACCGGATCGATCCCAAGCGACTGCCAGCGCCCGCGATCAACTCCGTAAGACAGGCTGAACTTCGTCCCCAGCCATCCGGAACTCAGCTTTGCCACAGAGCCCGAAACGTCCATGAAGTGGTTGAATGTCTCCGCATCCACTTTGCTGATTTGGAAATCGGTATTGTGCAGTCTCGGGTAGTCATACGATTCGTCCCAGCTCTGGCGGCGGATGACAAGGCCATACTCGACCTTCATGTCCATCAGGGTTCGCGAATAGCCGCGATCCAGTTCCGCTAGCATCGCTTGCACGCCGGGATCGCTCTTTCGGAATTCATCCCAGTTCGTGCGCACTTTTTCGCAGGAGTCCCCTAAGACCGCGAGGTCCGCATCGCCTCCGGAATCGAGCTTCTTGAACTCGCTAGCCGCCGAAGCCGCCGCTTCCGAGGATGTGTCGAAGAGAGCGCGTAGCGGGGCGGTCAGCCGGTCGATATCCTCGGCGCGCGCGGAGTGATTCCGTTTCGCCTCGTTAGCTCTCGTCTCCAGTCCGGGGTAGGCATTCTTAAACCCGGCCAGCGTCGCTTCACAGTCCTTCATCACTTGATCGGACTGCTTAGCGACCTTGACCAGGAAGTCGCGCCTAGCAGTCCATTCCTGGGCGGAGTTGCGGGCTCCGGCTAGCAACGGAGGAATCTTCAGGAGTTCGCTCCGTATCGGATCGGCGTAATAGGGCGAATCTCGCTCGATCAACGGCAGGACCTCGCCCGTGTAAATGCTTTCTGCGGAATTCAGCTTGGCCCGCGCCGCCGTGAAGCTGGCGCTCCATCTCTCGCGCTCGGCATATTTCTGGAGCGTCGCAAACTCGGCAGATTGCTGGAAGTCTCCGAATTGCTTCTCAAGATTGTCGGTCCGCTCGTTTTCCGCTTGGATGAGAGTCGCAGTGCTTTCCGCCTGTTCCACGAGGTGCTCGGGGAGTCCCGCGCACCCGGCAAGAACAACGGCTGGAACCGCCAATGTCACCTTCAAGAGTTGGCTTCGGTGCCTCATGCTCGGAATCCCTCCTAGGGTTTAAACGCTGGCTACGAGTTCGTGCTCCTCAAGCGGTCGAGTTGGTGCGGGAATTCGGATGTCAGTGCTGCTCAGCACAACCAGTCCCTCCGACGAATAGCAGTGGGCGGTCCGGGCCTTGACGCCCTCCGCGGTCAACCTCGCCCAGACCAGGGTTTCGGCTGTGCCCGCGCCACCCTCGGGTGACGGGAACTCGAATGCCAAGCCGACCTCAGCTGGCACCATCGACGCGAAATCGATCAACTCGCGCAGGCCGCCTAACTCACCGTCGGCCAACTCGCTAGAGACGACTCTGGCTTCGAACCGGTAGCGTCCAGTGTCCCTCACGGCATGTTCGATGGCAGCCTCGCCCGGCCGCCAAACTGCCAGTGTCCGCCCTGCGGGTGCGGGTTGGCAGGCAAGCAGTTCGGTCAGAGCAGCTCCGTTGCTCCGCACTTGCATCCAATGGCTGCACCCGATTACGGCCGCGTCAACCTCGATTCCGCTGCAATGCGCCCTGCCGTGTGCGAATACGGTGAAGCCCGAACGGTCCACGAAGCCATCGTAGAGTCGCAGCCGCAAGGCAAATGCGGACGTGTCCTCGTAGCGGGCGTCAGTCACTCGCCACCTTCCTTGACCAGCACCTCGATGGCCTTGGGGTCGAGGTAGGCACTGAGAATCACGTTGTGCTCGTAGCCCTCGTTTGCATTACCCCATTCCTCGACGCCGAGAAACATCCGGCGATTGTCGTTCGCGAAAAGATACTGATGGAAGTGCTTGCCCTGGCTGGCGCCGTCGCGGAAAAAGGTGACCGCCGAGTCCTCGTGATAGCGGAAGGTCGTGCCGCCGTATTGCACCTTGCCGCCCCCGTCCTCCGAGACCTCCCACAGATGCTCCTTGTCCCGCAGGCCGACTTGATCGAAGCTCAGCGTCTCTCTTGAAACGTAGACCGAAACCTCGTCCTCTTTCTCCCACTCCAGATACTGGGTCGTGCCATCGTTCAAGCAGTACAGAATCAGTTCCGGCCACCGCGCCCCTTCCCGCTCGTAGGTGTTCATTCCGGTGACGCGGTACGAGCTGCCCTCGAAACGTAAGTAACCGCCGATCCCCACATCCTCTATCGAGACGCGATAGCGATCGGTCGGCGTAATCGGCGCCGGCATCTGGCGTACCGACGCGAACTGCTGGTCGAAGCGGGCACGCTCGGCGGGTTTGAGCAGGGTGGCCATCGGATTCGCGCCTTCATCAATCGGAGCGTCTATTCGCCAGCCGCCGTCAGGGCTCCCGGGATGTCCCCGGCGGGAAGCTCTTTGGCGGCTCTTAGCGCCTCGACCTTCGGCTCGAGGGCGGAGGACATCCGAGTCAGCTCCGCAATGCCGGCCCGCGCCTTCTCGGTTCCCGCAGTGCGAATCTTTTCCATCTCGTCCATCGCGCCGACTAACGTGTTGTAGGCATTCTTGACCCGGTCCAAGGCGATCACAGGGTTGTTCTGCATCTCCCCGATTTCCGCGGTCTGCCGCCCGATCGCGGCTGCATTGGCCTCGAGCATCGCGGCGGTGCTGTCCTGCACCTGCTTGACCGCGCTCGCGATCTGCTTTTGGTTCGCCAGGGCCGCTTGAATGGCGAGGCCGACCGTCAGCAGGCTCTGCGTCACCATGACCGTGCGGTCGATCTGGTCGCACAGCGCGTCGTTGTTCTGCAGCGTCATGTCGATCGACACGAAGAACTGCATGTTGACCTGCTCCATGGTCCGCAGGTCCTGCACGCGCATGGCGACCTTGTGCATCATTGCTTGCAGCTTCTGACGCTCGGCCGACTCGGAGACCTCGACCGCGGCGTCCTCGAGCTTCGTCCATAGGAGCTCGCCCACGTAGGCGCTCTGCTGCACGCCTTGCTGGGCCAGATGAACCTGGTCGTAGAGCTGCTCCAGCTCGGCGCTGTCCATGAGCAGCTTGTCCTTTCCGTGGCGCAGGCCGTTCATGATGTGATCGATCTGGGTTTGCACCGACTCGTACTTGACGGCGACGCGCTTGAGGACCTTGCCGACGCCCGGGGCTTTGCCGAGCCACTTGGCGATGCCGCTCGGCTGGCCCAGCACCTGCGGGTTGATTTCGTCCATCGTGTGGCGCAGGTCGATCAGCGTCTTCGGGATTTCCCCGCCCTCGCCTTCCAGCTGCTTGAGCATGGTGCCGACGCGAGTCTTGAGCAGGCCGATCTCCTTGGATGCGCGCTGTTGCTCGCGCACGCCCATCGCGCTGACTTGGCGTGTCAGCTTGCGGTCGCCCGGCCCGGCCAAGACGGCCGCAGCGAGTTCGTCGGCCTTTTCGGCGAGCTGGTGGCCCGACTGCTCGTCTAGTCCCTTCGGCCGCGTCGCGGTCACTGCAGTCGGGGCCGCGGCCGGCACGTTCCCTGCATTAGTTTCGGATTGAACGGATTCAGTTGTGCTCATGCGCTCCTCTGTTCGTGGGCCTCAAACCCGCTGCTGCACGAAGCGTGCTCGCAGGAAGGCCGCCTTCGCCTTGAAGTCGCCCATCTTGTCCCCTCGCACCAGATCGGCCACGTTGTCGATCTCCGCTTCGAGACCGTCCAGGCTCCGCAATAGTTCCTCTTGGGAACTGTCGCGATCGTTTGCCGAGAGCTCCAGGTAGGGATTCATGACCTTGGGCAGGTACTCCTTAGCCATCTGGTTCAGCGTCCAGGTCAGTTCGTGTTCCGGATGGCGCTCGTTGATGTCTTCGAGAAGCTCGCGCAGCTTGTCAATGATATCTTCCACGCGCGCGAGAATGCTCTCCCCCAGCCCCGTCTCTCGAATGCGGATGTTGAGGTCCACCAGCCTGCCTAGCATTTGCAGCAGTCGCTTGCGCGGATCCGGTTTGGCAGGCAGTGGGGTCTTTGATTTTCGCTCTAGGTAGCGGTACACGAAAAATGTCACGAGCGAGGCGACCACCGCGCTCACAACGGCCACCACGATGATCTGGAACATGGCGTAGATCGCAACGGCTGCTGCGACTGCAGCGCAAACCAGCCAAACCCAGCGCTTGCCCGACATTTCTTCCGACCTACCGCTCCCTAGGTCAATTCCAGTATACGGGTTTGCCCGTACAGTCAGTTAACGTGCACGGACGATGCCATCCTCCTGGTGGAGGCCGCCAACGAGGGGAATTCATGAACGGAGCCAAGACAGCCGTCGCGGCACTGGCACAGCTCTTGCTGCTGTGTGCCAACACAATGGCCCAAGGCGGACTTGGGCTGCTCGATGCCTTGCGAGAAGGTGATCCATTGCATCACCAGTCGGTGAAGAGGCACGATGACCATGCGCTAGCGAAGATGCCGCTGGTGACCGATATCGACGTTCAAGACGAAAGCGGCTTGGGCGTCGCCCCATTGTGTCTCGCTGTGAGCGACGATTCGGCGGATGCCTTCGATATGGTCTTCGAGCGAGTCCCTGCAGATGTCGCTGATCCGAATTTACCCGATAGAGCGGGGATGTTTCCGCTGCATTTCGCACCTACGGCTGGCAACCTTGCTGTCGTGAGGTTCTTGGTTGATAGCGGTGCTGATGTCAACACAACGTTGGAACATGGCGAGCGTTCTGTAACTCCGCTCTACCTGCCATACGGGAACAAGCGCAATCGAGTATCAAAGTTCCTGAAATCGCGAGGTGCTGACGACCTGGACCGAGACGCTAGAGACAATCTCGAGCTTCAAGGTGCGGCAGCGGAAGCCGCGCGCCAAGCGTAGGACACCAGAGGATGCTGTGCGGTATCAGTTCGATCAAAGGGCCAAGGCTGCGGCGGCGCAGCTATCCGGTCCAGGCAAGCACTTCGATGCCCAGATTTGGGAACAATCCGAGCAAGTCTTCATGGAGGGCTTGAGCCACGCGCCGAAAGGCGAGAACGTGCGAGTGGAGGCTTGGCGCGATGCCGTGATTTGCACGGCAACGGGGCGGGTTGCGAATGAGTTTGCGCAGCAGGACGGGAACCGGTGATGGTTCAGACAATGTCTTGGTGGATTCGAGTCCCGAGTATGGAGTGGCCGCAAATTGCAAATTCCTTGCGCGCTCCGGGAGGGTTGCTGTGCTTGGTCGTCGCGTTGCTCTGCGCGTTCGCTCTAGGCCTAGTCCTTAGATCGTGGCTGGACAAGGATTTGGCGGAGCTTCCCGCCTCTTTCTCCGGTGACGGCAAGTTACCTATGCCGACTCTTCTGATTCTTGGCGCCGTTTGTCTCTTCATCTGGGTGGCTAATGCGTTCAAGAGCGATCGGTCATGGAGAAGCAAGGAGAAAAGGTGCTGAGTCAAGTGCGTCAGCAAACGTGCACCAACGATCCCAAGGCGCTCTCTGGGACGCAGCGTCACGAATTCATTCGGCAAGGGAGCCGTGTCAGCTCTATCGTTAAACTGCGTGCGAGTGCGGCGATCCGCTGGGGTTTCCCAACGGACACGAGGCAAGATGCGCTGCCTGATGGCCAGGAGGCTCGTAGAGCGGGGCGCGCTCTTCGTTGAGCTCCTCATCGAGCACTAAACCTGGGACGCGCACTCGAAGCGCAAGGAGAGTCTCGATTGTTGCTGCTTGAAGACCGTCAAGCCCATAGGTGCGCTACCAACCGATCTCAAGCAGCGCCGCCTGCTTGACAGGACGCTCGTCCTCCGGGGCGGGGAATTCGCCCGCATGCCTGTTGACCGGGAGCGAGCAGATTACGCTGCCGGGCGCGACCACCGCTAGATGGGTTTCAGCATCTGGATGGCCGGGGGCGGCGTTCGCGGGGGTTGCACTCGAGGCGTCGCCGCCGAGATTGGCGATCAAGCCGCCCGGGACCGCGTCAGCGTCCGCGACCTGCACGCCACCCTGCTGCAACAATTCGGTCTCGATGCCAGGCGGCTGACGTAGGGACCGCACGGCTTGGAAGAACGCTTGACGGACCAGTACCCGGCCCGGGTCGTCGCGAAGATCCTGGCCTGACCCGCGGTGATGCCACGCTATTCCTAATCGCCGTAAGAGCCTCGCGGCCCACTACTCGGAGATCTGGGTGACCAGGATCATGATCAGGTGATACGTTGCCATTCCCATGAGTGCGCCCACGGCGGCCAGAATGACGATTCGCGGGGCCGAGCCCAGAAGCTTCTCGATCCTATCGAAATCCTGGACTAGCTTGGTTCGCTGGTCGAGCAGTTTCCGGTAGGTGACCCTGATGTCCTCCGTCAGCGCGATCAGGCGCTTGTAGTGGTCCTCCGCAGCAGGGGCCTTTGTTTCTTCGCTCAGCGAGAATCCGTCCGGCAGCTCGTCGGGCGGAGGCGGGATCTCGGCCATAGCAGCTATCGTACTTTCTTTTCATTCCTTGCGGGGAGTTCCGGTTGAGCATTCGAACCGCTTCGCGAAACGCTCCACGGGGGCTGGTGACGAACTGCGTGCGGGTTCCCTGCTCGCGGGCGTGCGACCTCGAGCCGATTCACGGGCCAGGCGTCGCGACCACGCAAGCGGTTGCCCGTTTTCGAGCTCCTGGCGGCGCTGCTTGACTTGCATTGCCGAAGTCGGTTCGACCGGAACGCGACTTTGCTACGGAAGCAACCGCGTGCTTGACATCCCAGGTTCAACGAGAATCAGGCGGTCCATGCTGCGAATCGAAAAGCCCAAACGGATTTCCAGCCGTGCATACGAAGCTTGGGGCGCTGCCCAGCAGCAGGTCGGACCGCCGTGCGCCAACTGCGTCCGCGAATTGGACGAGACAGCTCGCCCGACTGCAAGGCCCCAGAGAGCACACAGCTTGCCGCGCATGCACTCTGCGTCCATCGAGCGCTCGCCCAGTTGAAGCACGGCTTCGGCAAGCCGATCAGAAGCGCATGCCGGTGAATCCCCCGTCAACGAAGATCTCTGCTCCAGTCACGAAACTCCCCGCTTGCCGCGCGACCAGCAGCAACGCTGCGCCAATCAGTTCCGGCGGCTCGCCGAAACGAGCCATCGGAGTCTGGTCCATGATCTTCTTGACTCGCTCCGGCTGGAGAATCTTCCGGTTCTGCTCGGCGGGGAAAAACCCGGGGTTCAGCGAGTTAACCCGCACGCCCTTTGTTGCGTACTCTCGCGCTACGTTCTTGGTGAGGTTGTTGACTGCGGCTTTTGATGCCGAATAGGCGAACACCCGCGAAAGGGGCAGGTGGGCAGTGACGCTCCCGATGTTCAAAATCGACCCGCCCTGCTCCTGCCTGGCCATGAGTGGCGCGAATATTTGGCACCCCAGGTGCGTGGCCTTGAGGTTTGTGTCAAACACGCGTTGCCAGTCGGCATCCTCGATCTCCTCGTAAGGCACGGCCGAGTTCACTCCCGCGCAGTTCACGAGAATGTCTACTCGTCCGTGCCGCCCAAGAACGGCGTCCCGCAATTCTTGGAACGACTTCCGAGAAGTCACGTCGACGGGAGCGAATTCGGCTGTCCCGCCAGCCTCTCGAATCGCCGCGGCGCGCGCCTCACCCCGCTCGCGGGAGCGACCAGCCACGACAACCTGCGCGCCGGCGGCTGCTATGCCGTCGCAAAGAGCCCCGCCCAATACTCCGGTTCCCCCGATCACGATCGCGGCATCCGACTCGAGCCCGAAGAGCTGCTGCAGAAATTCAGAAGGAGAGGGCATCCGCTCTTACCTTGTCATGTCCTTAGCGGGGAGCGCAAACCGGGCCATGGCCCGGTCTGGCTGATCCTCGGATAGCGCGAGAACGTGCGCCTGGCCTCGATCGTCTCGAGGCGTTCTCGCACTTCACTTTTGATCTCCGCGGTATTCACGCCATCCCACTCGGGGAGGTATGGCTCGATCTTGCGGAGTCCTTTCCTTAGTTGCCTTGTCGCACCATTGCGATTCCCTCGGCCATGGTGGTAAAAGCCCACCGCGAAGTGGATGAGCGCTTGCAGGAACCAACGGTCCGGCTCCTGGGAAAACGTCCAGACCTCTTCTAGGAATTCGTGGCACTCGAAGAACTCCTCGGCATTGAAGAGATCGATGCCTCGCTGGAACAGTTCGCGATTGTCGACGCCCGACATTGGTCGAACCTTCAGCATAGGCCGGACCGGGCGCTAGAATCGTAGGCGATCATGCGGCGCCGTCTGGCGATCTTTTTCCTTCTTCTCGCTGCTCCGCTTCGGGCCCAGCCGACGCCCCTCCGGGGCTCCGCTGAGCTGCACGAACTCCTTGACCGGCTCAACACCGTCGGTACTGTCCTGATGCTCGGTGCCCATCCTGACGACGAGAACACCGCTGTCATGGCCTACTTCGCCCGTGGCCTGCATCTCCGGACGGTGTATTTCTCGGCTACGCGCGGCGAAGGAGGACAGAACCGGATCGGCACGGAACAGGGCGACTTGATGGGCGTCATCAGGACGCACGAACTGCTTGCGGCACGTCGCATCGACGGAGGCGAGCAGGAGTTTGCGACCGTCGTCGACTTTGGGTACAGCAAGACGCCCGAGGAGGCGCTCAGCGTTTGGGGCGAGGAACGACTCTTGCGGGACATGGTCCGCACGATCCGCAAGGTCCGCCCTGACGTGATCGTGTCGCGTTTTCCTCCAAAGCCGGGAAGCGGCGGTCACGGCCAGCACACGGCCGTGGGATGGACCGGTCCGGAGGCCTACGAGGCAGCGGCGGATCCAGATCAGTTTCCTGAGCTCGGGCTGCCGATATGGCGGGCACGCCGTTACTACTTCAACGTGCCGACCTTCAACCGTCGGATGGAACAAGCTGCCGCAAGGGTAGCGGACCGCCTGCGCGTCGAACTTGGCAAATACGACCCGGTGTTGGGGAAGTCGTATGCCGAGGTGGCGGGCGAGAGCCGCAGCATGCACCGCAGCCAAGCAATGGGCGCGCCGCAAAGGAAGGGCAGTGTCCCAACGTTCTTCGAATACGTGGCGGGAGACAAGGCGTCGGGCGATTTGTTCGATGGGATCGATCTGAGCTGGAGCCGCATTCAGGGTGCCGAGAGGATCGGGAGGCGCCTGGCTGCTGCCAGAGACCAGCACGACCCTCGGAATCCGGGCGAGGTCCTGCCGCATCTCTTGGCTGCCTACAAGGAGCTGGAGAGTTTCTCCGGACCTGAGGCCGACTACAAGCGGGGAGAGCTCTTGCGAGCGATCGAGCTGGCTTCCGGGATCTGGGTGGATGCCACGGCGGATCGTTGGGACGCGGTTCCAGGCGGCTCGATCGAAGTCACCGCGCAGGCGATACGCCGGGCGAACTCGGCTTGGCAATGGCGCGCAACTCGCCTGGAGGGCGTGGCCGAGGCCTCTTTGGGCGGATTCTCAGATCTAGAGCGAAACAAAGTGGCAGAGCGAGTCGGGCGGGTCATCATCTCCGAAGCCGCCTGCTACTCCCAGCCTCATTGGCTCATCGCCACCGATGCAGCCCGGCCCGGATGCGAAGTTGTCGACGCCACTCCCGGCCCTGCGCCCGTGCTCCGAGCGGTTTTCGAGTTCGAGACGGCAGTGGGCATCGACGTCGAGTTCGTCAAGCCTGTGATGTATCGCTGGGTAGACCCGTCTCTGGGAGAGCGCTCGCGGCCCCTCTCGGTGGTTCCCGCCGTGACGGTCGCCTTCGCTAACGAGAACCGAATCTTTCCCGGCTCCAGTCCGGCGGAGATACCGGTGCGCCTGCTGTCGAATACGGGAGAGGCAGTCGCCACGGTACAACTGGCTGCACCGGACGGATGGAAGGTCAGTCCAGAATCTCAGAACGTTCAGTTTAGGCGGCGTGGCCAGGAGCTAACGGCGGTCTTCGTCCTAACGCCGCCGCCCGAGGCATCGGGAGGGGAATTGACGGCGTCAGTGGCCGTGGGCGGCAGGACAATCCGTACCGGAATGCGCACGATCGAATACGGGCATATTCCAGCAACTCCGGTTTTTCCGCGTGCCGCGATGCGGGTGGAGCGACTCGATGTCGAACTGCTCTCCCGACAAGTCGGCTACGTCATGGGTGCCGGCGACAAGATCCCCGATGCGCTAGAGCAGATGGGCGCAAGTGTGACGCTGCTGTCTCCCGAGGATCTCGCTGCGGGTAACCTAGACCGATTCGACGCCTTGGTCGCGGGTATCCGCGCGTTGAACACTAGGCCGGATCTGCTGGCAGCGCGGGAGCGAGTCCTGGAGTATGTCGAGAAGGGAGGCACGCTGGTTGTCCAGTACAACACCGCGTCGTTTCGACGAAGTCGATCGGGTCCGGCTAACGGTGCGACGCTGGCACCCTTCCCGATGACGCCCTCGCGACTCCGGGTGACGGACGAGCGCGCCAAAGTCCGGTTCTTGTCGAGCGAGCATCCATTGCTGCGAATTCCCAACCAGATCACGCCAGCAGACTTCGACGGCTGGGTGCAGGAGCGGGGGCTTTATTTCATGTCCGGATGGGATGACCGTTACGACGCCGTCATAGCCTGCAACGACCCGGGCGAGGATCCGTTGGAAGGGGGCCTGCTCTACGCTCGTCACGGCAAGGGCGCGTACGTTTTCACGGGCTATTCATGGTTCAGGCAACTACCAGCCGGTGTGCCAGGGGCGTACCGCGTCTTCGCCAACCTCATTAGCGCGGGCAAGGCTCGATGAAGCCTCTCGCTACTTTGGAATGTCGCCTAGCGAGCGATGCAAGGCTTCTGCCTAGACGGCGGGTCCCTTGCCAAACAGTGGGCAGTTCACGAACCCACTGGGGGCCTTGCCGACTCCATCCAATGTCCTAGTCACTGAGTGCCGCCCAACTGCGCGAGCATCCGCTGGGCTTCTCTGTGATCCGGGTACCGGGCTAGCAGGTCCGCGATTGCATCCCGCGCTGCCGCGCGGTTGCCGACGCTTGCATGGACTTGGGCCAAGGCAAAATAGGCCCGGGCAGCGTCGGGCTGTTCCTTGAGCAGTCCTTCAAGGCGGTCGACCGCCGCGGCTATGTTCCCTCGCTGGGCATCGAGAAGCGCAAGGTTGGTCACCGCCTCAGCACCGGCCGGATCTTTTCGCAGCGCCTCTCGAAACGAACGTTCCGCGGCAGAGAGATCGTTGCGACGGGCGTGCAGTGTGCCCAGCCTGTTCCATAGGGTAAGGTCTCCCGGATTCGCATCGATTCCCGCTTCGAGCGCCCTGACCGCACGCTCCGGCTTTCCTGCCCGCTCGTAAGCGGTTGCGAGGTTGCCAATCGCCTTGGAGTAGCTGCCCCGCGACGCAATTGCGGCATGAAAGTGGGTGATCGCCTCCTCGTGCCCTGCGAGATGTGTAAGGACGACTCCGAGACTGTTGTGCGCCTCTGGATAATCCTGATTCCATTGCAGCGCGCGCTCGAAGCTGCCGCGCGCTTCCTCCAAACGGCCCTGCCGCAAGTACGCCGTACCCAAGTTGTAGTGGCTGTCCGGGGCATGGGGCGTCGTCGCGACACTCCTCTCGAAATAGGGAACCGCCAAGTCGACCAGTCCACGCTCCAGCAGCGCCGCCCCGAGCTCGGCGTGATTGCGACGCGGGCGAGAGCCAAACCAAAGCCCGTCAAAGGGGGTTACTCGGGCGAGCCGACGCTCGTAAGTCTCGCCGAGTAGCTCCGTATCCGCCACGACTTGGTCGGCCGCCACTACGCCTTCATAGATTTTTTCCACGTATCCGTCGCTATTCACCAAGAACGTTGTGGGGATTCGCAGTTCGGTCTGCCGGCTGAGGAGATGCCTCTTCAGCAAGCTGTAGGCGGACGGGAACTCGCTGTCTGCAAGAAGGACTGGGAACGTGAGGTCCTCCTCGCCGGCGAACTGCGCGACCGCCGCTGACCTATCCGAGTCGTCCACGGAAACCGCCACTACTTGCAAGCCGGCTTGGTCTAGTTTGCCAATGTGTTCTCGCAGCCCGCGCAGTTCCTCTCGGCACGGCGGGCACCATGTCGCCCATACATTGAGCAGGAGCGGCGATCCCCGGTAATCGGCCGAGTCGTGCGCAACGCCTCGCGTGTCCGCGAGCCTCCACCGAGGTGCCGGCACAGGCTCGACCAACCAGATTCCATGGGGGTCGGAGGACTCTGTCCGATCTTGATCGGCCTCCAGCGATTCGAGACGGCGAGTTGCGGTTGAAAACGCCTGGGACGAAACGACGCCCGATCCTTCGACCACCTCGATCCGGAAGTTGACCGGCACGTCGGTATGGACTTCCTCTGCGCCGGAAGGCCACTCGATTCGCAGCTTGTCGACCCGTTCCGCCTGCCCGAGCCCGAAGACCGTCTCCTTCGAGTGCTGGGAAAGGAATCCTGAACCCGCGCCGATTGTCTTGATGGCGGTAATCCCCCCGGCGAGAACGGTGATCCGAGCACCGATTGCATCGCGATTGCTAGCCGAGCCGCGCGCCCGAATCGCGATCGCGTTGTTCCTTGCCGGGGCCTCGGACATCGCGAAATCGTTGCGCAGCACGCGAATGCCGGGCTCGTTGCGCGACTTCAGCACCAAGTCGGTATCGCCGTCCCCGTCGAAGTCCGCGCCGGCATAGGCACGGCTGTCGTCCACAAAGTCCAAGCCGCTCGCGCCCGAAATGTCGCTGAACGTGCCGTCGCCGTTGTTCAGGTATGCGATATTTCGCTCGCGGCCGCTCCAAGACGATGCGCCATGGATCAATTCGGTGATGGCAGTCCAAGCCGTCTCGTATTGCCCGGAGGGGTCCGAGCCTTGGGGCGAACGCGACACAACTTGCCGCCAGAAGAAGCTTCAAAGATCCTGCGTCTGCGAATTGGTGACGTAGCCATTCGCGACGTAGATGTCCTCGCATCCGTCGTTGTCGAAGTCTAGGTTCCGGCTGGACCACGCCCAGCGGCCCTGCTCGACTCCCGCTTCGAAAGTCGAATCGACGAAAGTCCCGTCCGGCTGGCCTCGGAACAGGGTGTTTCCCTTGGCGTGACGCTTGTAAAGATTCCGCTCGGATTCGGCGGATGATGATCGAAACGCGCTCTGGTTGCTCAAGCGCAAGCCCGCGGCCGACCACATGTTGCCGACGTACAGATCGAGAATTCCGTCACGGTCATAGTCGAACCAGGAGGCACTCATCCCGGCACCCACGTCTTCCACGCCCAGTTGCGGGGCGACGTCTGAGAATGTGCCGTCCCCATTGTTCCGGTAAAGGTTGTTGCGCCCGAAATCGTTGGCAACGTAGAGGTCGGGGCGGGAGTCGCCATCGTAGTCCTGCCACGCCGCGGCGAAGCTGAACCTTGAGTTGTTCACATTCAGTCCAGACACTCGAGTTACATCCTCGAAGGTCCCGTCGCCGCTGTTGCGCAGCAGGAAATTCGGCGGTCCGTTGTTGGCATCGTGATAGGGCGTGGGGGCGTGGCGGACACCCGTCCCGGCGTGATAGCGATAGGCGCAGATGTAGAGATCTAGATCGCCGTCGCGATCGTAGTCGGCGAGCGCCGCCGACGTAAGTTGGCCCTGCGGCGCAGACCCTAGCTCGAACGCGTTCCACGCGTGACGGAAGCCGCCGTCCCCGTCATTGCGGAATAGCAGAGGGGAGGCCGCCGTGACCACGATCAGGTCTTGGTCACTGTCGTCGTCAATGTCTGCAATGAGTGCCATCGACGTGCTATCCAGCACACCAACGCCCGCCCCATTCGTGATGTCGGTGAAAGCCAGGCCGCCATCGTTGCGGAACATGCGATTGGGTAGGCCCGACGGCTGGCTAACGTAGAAGTCATCGTCCCCGTCGCCGTCGATATCTCCGGCAGTGACGCCGTGATGCCCGTACACATCGACGCCAAGGGCGCCGTCGAGCCGGGATCTCCAGTGATCGACGCTCACCCGCAGTTGGCTTGCATAGGAAGGATTCGCCCCCAGAGCTTGCGCGGAGACATCCACGAAGAGGGTGCCGACGCCCACGCCCCGGGTTCTTTCCAGCACGTTCCAGTGATCGACGAGCCACTCCCCGCCGGGCGTCCGGCTCCAGTCCAAGACCCATTCGCCTGTCTGCTGAACTACTTTCGAATTCGGCTCGCCAGCCGGGCCGACGAGGTCAAACCGCACGGCAGTGCGGGCACGCGCTGGGTCGCGACCGGTCTCGGCCTCGACCCGCACGATCTTGAATTCGGCCGTATCGATCCGGCCATACTCCGCCATTAGCGACCCAAACTCCGAGAGGAACGCTTCGCGGCCAATCGTTTGCCCGTCGAGCGCAACCTCTCGAACGAGCCTGAGCCGCGAATCGGACCGCACTTCTTCCTCGTGGCCGCGCCAGCCGGATGCTGCGAAGCTGTCGCCGAGAAGAGCCGCGACACTATCGGAATTGCCGGGACTCTGCTTCAGCTGGTCTCCAAACTCCCCAAGGCGCTTGGCTAGGCGCTCGCCTACCGCCTCAGCGGCGAATACGTCGAGCCCCGAGTCAACTTTGGCGGCGATTCTGTCCGCGGCAGAAACTGCTCTGTACCGGGGTGCAAAGGAATAGGAAATGTCGAGGTCGTCGTTTCCGAGAGCAGGCTTCATGCCCGATCCAGTTCCCAGCACTAGTAACGCTTGCGACACCAGCACCAAAGTGGATCGCCGCATTCTGCCGAGGGGTCGGCTCAATTTCGCCGTCGCCATTCCGCGGTCCCGAAGCCCGGAGTCCCTCAGATCTCCTGCCGAAACATCAATATACTGTCACAGACGGGTGTCGGCTGCACCGTCCCTACCCGTATAAAACGTAAGCGCGCGACCGGCCGGACCGCCGTTGGGCCTGCTGCATCCAAGGGCTGCGGTTGCGTCGCGCAAGCTAGGGGGCGAGTCTAGATTGATGAATCGCCGGACCGAGGTTTGGACAAGTGGTCGCCGCCCTGGTTGATCAATTCGTTCACTAACGACAAGACAGCCCCCGATCGCCCGCCGAATCAGGGAACCAGAGTGCCTGCACGGCTACCTTGGACTACCCCGAGCTTGGACTTGCGATCCTCGTCCAATTATGGGATGGCTCGCTCCCGTTCTCCAGCATCGGCCAGTTCGACAATGCTGGTACGAGCGGCCTGAGAGCGCGACGGCGCGCCCAGGTGCCAGAAGGGAGTTTGATTCCGTCTGCCCAGCCCAATCGATGGACAAACAGATCGCACCCACGTCTCGGAAACCTGTCGGCGACTATGGCCTTCCGCGGTCGATCTAATTGTTAGGACCGAGGCGCGCGGAGCCCATCGTGGCCCGGAACCGGCACCGTTCCACCTAGAAGTCGAATATATTGGCGCAGACTACCATTCATCGGGTCGGGTGCGGTAGACAACTCGGGAGCGAACCATATATTGTCATCGCGCGGTCCAGGCGGGATGTCCCCGGACGCCATCGGATTCGGGTGATCATCCCGCTACCCGGCTTTACGCGGTCCGAGCGGAGCCTGCCTTAGGCGATATCGAATCCTCAACCGCCACGACCATCGAAATACCCCATCGGCAAAGCGGCTGCGAACTCGCCTGACCGGCGAGTCCAGATCTTGCTCACTGGCGGACGGCCGTGATATTCTATGGCCGCCATCGTGGCAGTCTAGGAGAAATTGCATGGGTAACCTGAGAATTATTCCCGTAGTCATTGCGCTCACCGTGGCGCTATTGCAAGCGCCAGCAGCGCACGGGCAGGCCGTCAGCGGCACGATCACCGGCGTCGTGACCGACCCTTCGGAGGCCGCGATCGCGGCCGCGAGCGTCACGATCACCAACGTCGACACGGGGATCGAGACGAGTCGCGAGACAGACGAGACGGGCCGCTACGTGAACACGAACTTGCTGCCGGGCAACTATAGCGTTGCCGTCGAAGCGGTGGGATTCCAGCGTTTCATCCAGGAGAACGTCATTCTGCGGGTCGACCAGACGGTGCGCGTCGACACGGTTCTACAGCTCGGCGCAGTCACCGAGCAGGTCGTCGTGAATGCGGCTCCCCCGATGCTCAAGAGCGAGAAGACCGATGTGGGTTCTTACATTCCCGAGGACCAGTTGCAGGCTCTGCCTACTTTCGGAAACAACCTGAGCAAGCTCTACAACACAGTGCCGGGCGTGATTCAGAATTTCTTCCAGATCGGGATCGGCGAGAACCCTTCGGAGTTCAACGCCACCCTGGTGAACGGCCAGTTCTTCGGAAACAGCGAGTACGAGGTCGACGGCATTACGAACACGGCGTACGGCTTCAGCGGCTTCCAGATCATCGTGCCGAACCAGGACTCGGTCTCGGAGTTGAAGATTACGACCGCATCTTTCGATCCCGAGTTCGGTTCCTCGGCCGGGATGGTCGCGCAGTACGTCACCAAATCTGGAACCAACGCACTCCACGGGTCGGCGTTCTGGTACAACCGCAACAAGTTCAGTTTCGCATCGGATCCGTTCACCGAGAAGGTTGCCGGAACCGGCCCGAATGGCACGGGTACCGGCCCGGCGCCTTTCAACTGGAACCAATTCGGCGCCAGCGCGGGCGGGCCGATCGTCAAGAACAAGGTGTTCTGGTTCTCGGACTACCAAGGCGTGGAGGCTACGCAGGGAGCGCAGCTGACTGCCACGGTCCCGAATGACGCGTTCCGAAACGGGGACTTCAGTGCATGGCCCGGCGATCCCGTGTTTGATCCCATCACAGGCGTGGCGGGCGGCGGGGCCGGGCGCTCCCAGTTTCCGAACAACCAGATTCCTGCGTCGCGTGTAAATCCGGTCGCCAGCAACCTGCTGGCGCTCATGCCGAGGGCGAACCTGAACCAGGACACGCAGCAGAACTACAACGCCGGGGACAGCGTTACCACATGGACAAGGCAGTGGGACGTTCGCGCCGACTCCTCGGTGGGGACTTCGGGAATGGCCTTCGCGCGCTATACGCTGGCCCAGGTGTTCCTCGACAACCCGCCGTTGTTCGGCGCGGCTGCGGGGGGGCCGGCCGTGGGCGGACTGAGTCCGCAGACCGGGGACTTTCGGATGCAGCACCTATCGACCAACTACACCCATACGTTCTCGCCGACGTTGCTTACGGAGGTCCGGGCCGGATTCTCCCGCTTCCGACTGGACGGCTACCAGTACGACGCCGGTCTAACGACCAATAGCGACGTCGGGATCCCGAACATCAACGGCGAAGACATTTTGACGCAGGGCCTGGCGGGAATCGCAGTGGCAGGTCCCGTCGGGGGATGGTCGATGGGCATTGTCCAGGGCGTTGGGATCCCGCGCTTGGACCGGACGACGACGCTGCAGTTCGTGAGCAACACGACTTGGATCAAGGGCAGCCATCAATTCCGTTTCGGGGCCGACGTCCGGCACACCGCCTTCGACTTCATCGCCGCGAACTTCAGTTCGCGCGGGCACTTTGACTTCGGGAACTCCATCACCGGAAGCCAGGACCTGGAAGAGCAGGGGGTGAGGTCCGGGCTCGGCATGGCTTCGTTCCTGCTGGGTCGTCCAGGCTACTTCAGCCGGGTCGTATTCGAGGACTATACGAAGGAGCGCGGGTCGCGGACGTCGCTGTACTGGCAGGACACGTGGAGGATCAACGCGCGGCTGACCTTCAACTACGGCGCCCGGTACGATTTCATCGGACCGGTCAACCCGGGTGAACCCGGAGGAATAGCAAACTTCGAACCGAACACAGGCGACATTTTGCTGGCGGGTCTCGGGGATGTCGACATGAGGGCGGGCGTCAACCCGGATTGGAACAACTTCGCCCCGCGTGGAGGCTTGGCGTTCAAGCTAACCGACAAGACCGTGATCCGTTCGGGGTTCGGCCGAAGCTACTTTGCTTCGAACTACGGCGGGCTGTTCTACGCGATGACCAACCTGTATCCAATCACCGCCCAGCAAGAGGAGCGGGCTCCGAACAACTATGTACCCGTCTTTCCGATCGAGCAAGGTCCCCCGCAGTCTCCGGCCCTGCAACTGCCCGACTCGGGTCGGCTCAAGGCGCCGGAAGGCGTGCTGATTAGGTACCGGCCCAAGGACAACGCCACGGAATATATTGATTCGTGGAATTTCTTCATCGAGAACCAGTTCGCTCAGGACTGGAAGGTGTCGCTCGGCTACGTCGGCAGCGCCGGACGCAAGCTGTGGTGGAACCACAACATGAACGCGGCTCCTGCCAGCACTGATCCCGACATTGCCTCCAGAAGGCCTTTGTTCAAGTCGATCGGGTACGGGTCCCGCGTGAGCAACGGCTGCAACTGTGCGAACTCGTCGTATAACGCCTTGCAATTCGTGGTCGAGAAGCGCTACTCGAAAGGCTATTCGATAACTTCTTCCTTTACGTGGGCGAAGGCATTGGACGGCCAGCTCGGCGGGTTCGGCTGGGGTGACCAGGGCCTGAACCCCCACGACAGGAAGGGCGGATACGGCATCTCGCCTTACAATCGCGCCGTCGTCTGGGTCCTGTCGCACAGCTGGGAACTCCCGTTCGGGAAAGGACGCAAGTTCGCATCCAACGCCGGTGCGGCGTTGGATGCGATTATCGGAGGCTGGCAGTTCAATGGCGTGACAACCCTCGAGTCGGGATTTGCATTTTCGCCAACGGGCACCACCACCACCCACAACGGTGAGTTCGGCAACAAGCCGGACCGCATCGGCGACGGCAAACTGTCGAATCCGACTCGGCAGAGATGGTTCGATACCAGTGCATTCACGAGCGGGCCGTATGGCGTCTGGGGGAACGCCGGTCGAGGCATCCTGCGCGGACCGCCGTTGATCGGGACGGATTGGTCTTTCTGGAAGGAGTTTCGTATCAAGGAGGACTTCCGCGTTCAACTGCGATGGGAGAACTTCAACTTCATCAATTACACGAACCTCGGACCGCCTGTCAGCAACGTTACTGCGCCGAACGCGGGCTCGATCAACGGGTTGGCCGGTTCGACAAGTGTCAATCCCGTCACCGTGCCGATGCGCCGAATGCAGTTCGGGTTGAAACTTGTGTTCTGACGAGGCAACTTCACGGGAGCCGCAAGCCTAGGGGCCGGTGACCGAATAGGCTGCCCGGCACGCCGGGCAACTTGCCAGCCCGGTAACGCTTGGGCAGGCTGTCACGGCCGGTCGCCCGAAATGGGGACATTGAGCAGTTTCCTCGGCACGGCTTCGGCGGCCCGTCCCGGAAATTTCGCGGGCACTGCCTGCCATTGGCCTTCGGATCGCATCTGTATCCGCGCAGATGCTCCCAGGTCGCGTTAAGCCTCTGGTCGGGCTGGGTTCCCAGGCTGGCTATTCGAACGGTTCTCTTTCGCAGACGCCTGAGCCAAGCTGACGCTCGCGCAATTGCGTAACTTAGGTTGGCCGGGACCCGGCGCACGCGGCGCATGGCTGCGTCAGCGCCTAGCCAGGGCCGATCTCGCCGTACTCGCACGGGTCGCCTGCCGACTCAATCACGTCCTCGAGGTCGATGCAGTCCTCTCGGAATGCGCCGCACTCTTCGGCTACAGCGGGATCGACCTCGACCACCGCGACCTGCTCGATCAAGGCTCCGACCTTGGCAGCCGAGCGCGTTCTGACGACCGAGCCATCGTCGAGCGTCATGGAAACGGGATCAGGTTTGTTTCCGCGCCTCGGCACCAGCAGGCACTGTAGCGCATCGCCGTCCGGAGCGTTCGGTCAAAGGACCCTTGGCCCTCAGGCGCACCTCGCTGCAAATGGCCATGCCATTCGCTCCCGCCTCTGATTCGACAAGGCTACTTGGCTCGGACTTTGCCCAACTGCGCGATAATTGCCAAGAGTCGGTTCCCGGATCGAACATGCGGATGCAGCGGCAAGCTAACGTGGCGGAGGGCTTGTTGGCAATCGTGTGTCTCACTGTCCAGGCGCTTGGCATGCCTTCTGGCGATCCGATTGAGACCCGTTTTCGGAACGCTCAACTGGCTCTCGCAGAGCATCGCTACGACATCGCCGCGAGGGAATTCGAAGCGATTATTGGCATGGATGCGGGGCTTGCCGGAGCCCATGCGAATCTCGGCGTCGCCCGGTACCTTCAGGCTGATTACAACCGAGCGGCCACGGCGTTCCGACGCGCGCTGGAACTCGATCCGTCCTTGAAGAATGCCGAACTCTACCTCGGGCTCAGCCAAGCCAGGGCGGGAAAAATCGAGGAAGCGCTGCCATCGCTGTCACAGGGCTTCTGGAATGCGGGCGACGACCCGTGGCGGCTGCAGGGCGGCTTGCTGCTTGCTGAGCTTTACTCCGCTCGCCAAGAGGACGAGAAGCTGGTTGACGTCGTGCGGGCGTTGAAGCAAGCCTTTCCGAAGAACGCTGATGTGCTGTACATGGCATATCGCTTGTATTCCGACATGGGGGCCAGGGCGATTTCCGACTTGGTCAGGGAGGCGCCGGGATCCGCGCGCCTTCATCAAGTGACCGCGGAGCTGCTCGTCAGCGAGGGAGACTACCCTCGAGCCGTCCGCCAGTACCGCAAGGCGCTGGAGCTTGCCCCGCAACTTCCCGGCGCGAACCGTGCCTTGGCGGTGGCCATTTTGAACAGCAGTCCGGACGAGGCCGGGATCCGAGAGGCCCAGCAGGCGCTGGAACGCGAGCTTTCCCTGAATCCGCGCGACGCCGAGTCCGTGTACCAGATGGGAGAGATTTCCTGGCGTCGCGGGAACGAGGATGCAGCGCTGGAACTCTACGCCAAGGCTGTCGAGTTGCAGCCCAGGTTTTCGGAAGGGCTCATCGCGATTGGAAAGGCGCTGATAGCCCGGGGCGATTTCGAGCGCGCTGCGAGGCATCTGCAGGACGCGCTCCAGATCGATTCGGAGAACGAGGTCGCGCACTACCGGCTTGCCCAGGCGTATCGGCAGCTAGGCCGTGTCGACGAGGCTGTCAAGCAACTGGAGGAGTTTCGCCGGATCCGAAGCACTTCCGAGGCCTTGGGCGCAATCTATCGTCAAGTGCAGCGAAGCACGGTTTCGAGCGGGGATCTCGGTACCGAAGGTGCCAGGTGAGGGTGGAGCCCACAGCGATGTCGCTGCATGGTCGAGTTGCGCGACGCGCGTTGGGTGGCGGCGCGACCTTGGTCGTTCTCTTCGGCGGATTTCTCTTCGGCCAGCCTGCATCAGACGTGCTTCTCCAAAGCACCTACCGGGACGCTGAGACAGCGTTTCGCGAGCAACGCTTGCCGGAAGCCGCCGATGGCTATCGCAGGCTCGCTGAGCTGAGCCCGAACACAGCCGAGGTCCACGCCAAGCTCGGATTGATTTACTACCTGCAAGGGCAGTTCCAGAACGCTGTGCCCGCGTTCCGTCGTGCCTTGGACCTCAAGCCCGGCCTGCCGAACGTAGGTGCCTTGCTCGCGATTTCCCTTGCGGGAATCGGAAAGTACTCCGAGGCGCTGCCCGGCTTGCAGAAGGGTTTCTCGGATCCGTCCAACGAAGACCTGCGACGCCTGATCGGTCTGGAGCTGCAGCGGAGCTACGTGGCACTCGGCCGCAATCACCGCGCCGCGCGAATCGTCGCCGAGCTCGGCGAGCTGTACCCTGACGACCCGGAGGTCTTGTACCACGCGGGCCGGTTTCACGCCGACATGGCGACCGGGTCGATGCAGCGTCTCTTGGTTGTCGCGCCGGATTCCGTGTGGGGGCATCAGGCGTCGGGAGACGCGCTCGAAAGCCTGGGGAATCACGAGTTGGCGATCGTTGAGTACCGCAAGGCACTTGCCGATCGCCCCGGGCAGCCCGGTGTCCACTACAGCATTGCCCGCGCCATTCAGTCGAGCGAGGGCTCGGCCGGCACAGAGGACGACGCAATGGACGCATACAGGCAGGAGTTGCAAATCGACCCGTCAAATGCCCTGGCCGCCTACGAGCTAGGCGAAATCCTGCGGAAGCGGTCCCAGCTGACGGAGGCACGCGGGTTCTTTGAGCAGGCAGTGAGCCATCGCCCGGAATTCGGCCTCGGTCGGATCGGATTGGGTCGAGTGCTCCGTGAATTGGAGGAACCGCTACAAGCTCGACCCCATTTGGAAGCCGCCGTGCGAATCGCCCCCGACAACGAGGTCGCGCGATACCAGCTAGCGCTGGTGTACCGGGCGCTAGGCGAGCTTGCCGCTGCCGAGCGAGAGATGCAGGCGTTTCAGCGACTGCAGCGGAAGCAGAACTAAGCTTCTTGCCGCAACACCTACCCTGTGTCAGTTCGACGGGACCCATTCGCGACTCAATTCATCACTTTAGGGCGGTGGTCGAGCGTGATCCGTCCGAGCAGTCTGGGGTTGCCCTAACCTAGGCATATGGTCGGAAGACGGGTCCTTCTGTTGGCCTCCAGCTTCCTCGGCGTCGGAGCGATCCTCGCCCCGGCGATCGCGAGCGACGCTTGCCGCACCTGCCACGCCCAAGCGGTCGATGGCTATCTTCAAACCGGCATGGGGAACTCGATCAGCCGCCCACTGCATGGGCTATCGGGTTCGTTCGGCCACGAGCATTCCGGTTCCTCGTTCGAGATCGACAGCTCGGATTCCGGCATGGTCCAGTCAGTCGACCGGGGGGGCCTCAGTGCTCAATACCCGATCGACTACGTGATCGGTTCCGGCAATGCGGCTTTTGGATTCCTCGTGCGGATCGACGATTACGTCTATCAGTCGCCCGTTTCCTATTACGCGAAGCGCCGTCGATGGGACATGGCCCCCGGCTTCGAACTGCATCCGGCACCGGACTTCGACCGCCCGGTGCTCCACGAGTGCCTGTGGTGCCACGCCGGCCGCCCGCGGACGGTTCCCCACACCCAGAACCGATATGCCGATCCAGTGTTGGAACTGGAGGCCATCTCCTGCGACCGCTGCCACGGACCGACCGCAGCTCACCTGGCCGCGCCTTCGTCGGAGACGATCATCAACCCCGCGAAGCTTCCTCCCACAGAGCGCGACAGCGTGTGCGAGCAATGCCATCTCGGAGGGGAGGAAAGAGTATTGAATCCCGGGAAGGCATTTGGGGACTTCCGCCCCGGGATGCGACTCGAGGACGTCTTTTCGGTCTACGTCGATGATTTCGGTGCGGCCGAGCCCGGGCGGTTCAAGGTTGTAAGCCACTTCGAGCAACTCGCGCTGAGCCAATGCTACCAAGCGTCTGGCGGGCGAATGTGGTGCGGCACGTGCCATAGCCCGCACTTGAAGCCCGAGGATCCCGCTTCGTACTATCGATCCCGGTGCTTGAGCTGCCACGGCGCGGATCTGGTCGGCCGGCATGCCAAGCCCGCAGACGATTGCGTCAGCTGCCACATGATCCGCAGGCCATCCTTTGACAGCGGGCACAGCGCCTTCACGGATCATTTCATTGCCCGCCGACCTGTTGCGGCTCCCCCTATCGGCAGGACCGCTGACCGGATTCGGGCCTGGCGGAGTCCCGACGATCGTGAGCTGGCGCGGCGGAGCCTCGGACTGGCGTACGTCCGGCTCGGTCGCCGGAAGCAGCTGCCAGCCTATATGGATGAAGGCGCGTCCCTGCTCGCCCGACTCGCGCAGATCGGCGCACTCGACCCGGACGGCCTCGAGGCTCTGGGAAGCGTCCTCCTCTCCAAGAACGCTCCTCCTGAAGCGGGCCTGAAACAACTCGCTGCACAGCTGTTGGACGACGCGTTGCACCAAGCCCCCGACGCGCCGGGCCGTTACCGAACTGTCGCAGCGTCAGCGTGGGAGGGGGGTGACACGAGCCGGGCGATCGAGCTGCTGAACCAAGCTATTGCTATGGACCCTCAGAACAGAGCCGCATATCAGGTCCTCGCACGCATACACCTAGAGTCGAATCGACGGCACCAGGCCGTCGAGACCTGGAACCGGTACCTCGGGCTGGTGCCGCAGAGCCTCTCCGCACGAGAGGCTGTTCGAGAGCTCCTGCGGGGCGAGGCGGGACGCGACTAAATGGCCCGCCGGTCCGCGAGGGCTTGACTATTGCCCGATCCCCTCTCCTTCGACTAGGGTCACTTGCTGGTTTGCATCGAACGGGCCGAATGTCTCGTCCAGTCCGCTCGGCCAGCGCACCCTGATGCGTTGGACTTGATGCTCGTCGCCAACCCCGAAGTGGAGGCGCATGTCGTTATGCGACATGTAACTGCCTCCGCTACGCGCCTCGTCGACCTGCCGCGCCCTGCCGGCCTCCACCGTGACACGGGCCCCTATGCCCTTGCCGTTTGACTGGGCTCCCTGCAGGGCGACCAAAATCCAGTTCCTTCGCTCGCCGGCGTTTTGTAGAAGGTTTGGACGGCCATCGAGGTTGTTGATCACGATCTCGATCCCGCCGTCGTTATCGAGGTCGCCGAATGCCGCTCCGCGCGCCGACGAAGGAGTCGCTACGCCCGGGCCAGAGCGTGAAGACAGGTCTATGAAAGCGCCGTTGCGAATATTCCAGTACAGCAACTTCTTCTGGCGAAAGCGGCTGGCCAGACCGAGTTCGTCGATGTCTGGGTAGACGTGGCTGTTGACCATGAAGATGTCTTTCCAGCCGTCGTGATCGAAATCGACGAATCCGACTCCCCAGCCAAGGTAGGTGGTGTGAATGCCGAGGCCCGCGCGGTAGGACACGTCGGTGAAGAAGCCGTGGCCCTCGTTCCGGTACAGTGACGGAACGTCGTCGGAAAAATTGGTCTTGACTATGTCGAGCCGACCGTCGTGGTTGAAATCCGCGGCCGCTACTCCCATGCCCGCCTGCTCCTGGCCGTTTTCGTTGAGCGAGGTTCCGGACAGCAAGCCCGCGTCATCGAACGCTCCGTCACCGCGGTTCCGAAAGAGCATGCTGGGAGTCGAGTCGGCAGCAATGTAGACGTCCGTCCAGCCGTCGTCGTCGGCGTCCAGCGTCAGCACCCCGAGACCGTAGCGGTCGGCAGATCCCGCGATGCCGCTGGATTGCGAGACATCCTCGAACACGCCGCCGCCGAGATTGCGATAGAGCAAGTTCGACTCGCCCGGCAACCCGCGCGGACCGCACAGCACAGCGAGCCCCTTGTATCTGCAGAAGTTGCTCTCGCCCGGTGCGGGCGTATCGTCCAGATTCAAATCGACGTAGTTCGCGACGACTAGATCCAGCCTGCCGTCCCGGTCATAATCGAGGAACGCGCAGCCGGTTCCCCAACGCCGGCCTTCCGTCGGAAGCCCGGCCTCGCCGGTTACATCGCGAAACCGTTCTCCTTGTTCATTCTTGTAGAGCAGGTCCGGCCCGTAGTGGGTGACGAAAAGGTCATCGAATCCGTCGTTGTCGTAGTCCCCGACGCAGACACCCTGGCCCCATGCTGTGCGAAATAGTCCCGCTTCCTGCGTGACATCCTCGAAGCGCAGGCCGCCAAGGTTGCGGAATAGTCGGCTGGTCGGCCCCGGGCTCGACTCGGCCGTAGTCCAGTGCCTTCCGTTAACGAGAAAGATATCGAGGAGCCCGTCCGCGTCAAAATCGAATAGGGCCACGCCGCTACCGGTCGTCTCGAGGATGTAGCGCTTTCCCTCGGGCCGGCCCAGGACGTGCTGGAACTCGAGTCCGGCCGCCGCCGCAACATCCTCGAAATGGACCGTCGGCGGCAACAGAGCCGTTCTGGCCAGCGGCGATTGCCGCGGTGTGCGGCCGATCACCGCGACCCCCTGTGCCGCCGCTACTTGAAGGAACACCACGCAAGCGACGGCAGCGCGTGTTCCCGCTCGCGCCGATTGCCATACCGCCGCCTGCGTTTGTAAGTTGCCCCCCAACGTATTCCTTGTGTCTACTCGCAGGGCGCTTCGCCGTGGCCCTGCAAGGGCTGCAACGGATTGTGCGAGGCCGAGCTTAGGCTGGTTCAACAGGCAGCCTCCCGAACAGTCTAGCTGGAGTTCCCCAAACCCGTCAGAGGCGCTTGCCGCCCGGCAACTCCGAGCAGGCATTCCCGCCGGATCGCCCAGGCAGTATTCGACGAACGCTGTCCGGCGTCGCTACTAGACCCGCTCATGGTCTACTAGCCGCCGGGTGAATTCCTTCATCCGGCGGTCCATGTCCTCCACTCGCTCCGGCTCCTGGTCCGCGAGGTTGACCTGCTCCGTTGGATCCTCGCGCAAGTTGTACAGTTCCGGCCCCTCCTTGGTGATAGCGCTTCTGTCAGAGACGCGCGCCCGGGAATTCTCGACGAACCAGTGGTAGCTCCACTCGTCGTGGCGGATCGAGATGCTTTCGTTGTAGTGACAGCATACCGCCTCCTCGCGGATCTTCTCCTCGTCACCGCGAATCAACGGCATCAGGCTCTGCGAAGTCATATGCGTCGGCTTTTCGATACCCAGCCAATCAAGAATTGTCGCCGTCACGTCCGTCTGCTGCGTGTACGAGTCGACGCGGTCCGCGCCGCTTCCGGACGGGTCCCGGATCATGAGGAACGTCCTCGCCAGTTCCTCGTATCCCCAAGGTCGTACCTTGCGCACGATACCGTGATCTCCGAACGGTTCGCCGTGGTCGGTCATGACGGCGATCATGGTGTTGTCGTACATCCCCAACCGGCGGACCTCGTCAAGGAAATACCCGACCCAGGCGTCCACGAAGCGGATTACCGCGCCATAGAGCGCTAGCAGTTGGCGCATCTCTTCCGCGTCTAGGTAGCCGTCGCTGTCGCCCGGGACAGGGCAGATGTTGCGCGCCGGCCAGCTCGCGAAGTCCGGATCCACGAGTTTCAGATAGCTCTCGGGCGGGTCCCACGGCTCGTGCGGGCAGAAGTTGTCGACCCAGAGAAAGAGGTTTTCCCTGCGCGGCTGGTCCTCGAGCCAGCTAATTGCCGATTGCATCACGCGAGGCGTGAAGTGGTCTTCATCTGTTCTCCACGAGTGCCTGTTGGCAAGGTAGGTGCGGGTCTCGTTGGATTCGTTGGGTCGCGTGCCACGAGGCTTCCACCAAGGCTTGACATCGATCGCCGAGACGATCGATGGGTCGCGCACGTACGGATCCTGTTCTTGCCCGCGAATCCATTTCACATCGTCGAAGCCTCGGCTGAATCCGTAGGACGGCTTGTGCAGGTGGTAGACGTCGCTCACCAGCGAGGTCCGGAACCCTTCGCTCCAAAGGATCTCGGGCAGCAAAGGATGGTCTTCCGGGTACAGTACCTGCCAGCGGCGGAACGGGTAGGTGAACCGTCCGGTGTGCAGGCTGGTGCGCACAGGCACGGTAGGCAGCCCTTCGGGATACGAATGGGTGAAGAACGTCGATTCTGACGCGAACTTGTCGAGATTCGGGGTCGGTGCCTTCGAATTGCCGAACGCCCCGAGGTAGTCCCAGCGGAAGCTGTCGAGCATCAGGACGATGACATTCTTACCGTCCCAGCTGTGGCGGGTGGCAGGGCCCCAGGCAGGCGGCCTGAACACCAGCTCGCGGCCCGGGAGCTTGTAGGCCGCATGGTCGAAATCGCTGACGGCTGTTGGTCGGGCGCCGTCCTCGGATCCGTCGCCGCATCCCCACAGGACCGGAGAGGACGCCAGCAGTGCGGCGGCTGAACTTCTAGCGAATCGGCGGCGGGTTGGCTGGTTCTTGCCCTGCATCGGAAAAGACCATAATACGGCGATCAGCCACAGGAGGAGCGAGATGCCTCGCCGGCAGCAGGTGATTCCATCGAGACAATCCATCCCGCACCGCAGTCTTCAGTTCTCGAGAATCGCAAGCTTCCACAGCAAGCGGATCTCGACTGATCCCGCGGAACATTGTGTCCCCGGTTCCGATTTGAGACCTGAATCGATCTTCGACGGCACATGTAAAATGGGGCCGTGATGCGAATGTGGCCGATCGCAGTCGCAGGGGCCATGCAGCTGGCGGCGGCGACTCCGGAGGCGGAGTTCTTCGAGTCGAGGGTCCGCCCAGTTTTCGCCGGGCGCTGCTACGGCTGTCACGCCGAGAACGCCACTGCCGGCCTTCGGCTCGACTCCCGCGCGGGAATACTGAAAGGCGGGAAATCAGGCCCCGCGATCAAGCCCGGCGATCCGGAGAACAGCATCCTGCTCCACGCCCTCAAGGGCGTCAAGGGTCGCATGGGCATGCCTCCACTCGGGGAACGGCTAGAGGCCCGCGAGGTTGATTCCCTCACGCGGTGGATCGCCATGGGTGCGCCGTGGCCGATATCTCCGCGCGAGTTCTTCCAAGCCCGCGTGCAACCGCTGCTCGAAGCGAAATGCCTCGGATGCCACGTCACGGAACCGCAAGGCGGCCTGCGCATGAATTCCCGCGACGCGCTGCTCGAGGGCGGCAAGTCCGGTCCCGCGCTTGTCGCGGGGAATCCCGAGGCGAGCTTGCTAGTACGTGCGGTCCGGTTCCAGCACGAGCTCAAGATGCCCCCGACAGGACCGTTGTCCCAAAACGAAGTGGACGACTTGGTGCGCTGGATCGCGGACGGCGCGGTCTGGGCGAATGCCGCTGAGCCCGATTTGAAGCCGTACGTCATCAGTGACGAGCACCGCTCGCATTGGGCTTTCCAGCCTCTGTCGGCCGTGCCGGTTCCGAGTCCGGCGGCAGCGGGCTCGGCAGCCAACGCAATTGACCGCTTCCTTCTGGCAAAGCTCGAGAACGAGGGCTTGCAGCTCTCCCCGCCGGCCAGCAAGCGAGTATTGATTCGGCGTGTGACCTACGACCTCGCCGGCCTGCCGCCGACGCCTGCCGAGATGGACGACTTCCTGGCCGACAACTCCGGTGCCGCCTACGCCGGATTAGTGGAAAGGCTTCTCGACTCCCCCCGCTATGGCGAGCGCTGGGGGCGTCACTGGCTGGACTTGGTGCGCTATGCGGACACTGCCGGGGACGCCAGCGACTTTCCTGTGCCTGAGGCCTACAAGTACCGTAACTATGTCATCGATTCGTTCCGGCACGACAAGCCGTACGACCAGTTCGTGCGCGAGCAGATTGCAGGCGACCTGCTGGAATCCAAGACCGAGGAAGAGAGGTGGAAGCGCATTGTCGCGACTGGCTACCTCGCGATCTCCAGGCGAATTGGCGTCGGCCCGCACCGGCTTCGCCATATCACTCTCGAAGACACCATCGACAACCTCGGCAAGACGTTCTTAGGGCTCAGCGTGCAGTGCGCGCGATGCCACGACCACAAGTTCGATCCCATTCCGACTGCTGACTATTACAGCCTTTACGGGATCCTTGATAGTTCGATTTTCCCGCATCCCGGCGCGGAGGCCTTGCCCTACCGCAGCGACTTCGTCTATCGCGTGGGCAGCCAGACCGCCAAGGAGATCCGGGCCTCGTACGCGGCGAAGCTGACCGAGTGGAACGATAGGGAGCGCGAAAAATTTCGCGAGTACCAGTCCTTCCAGAACAAGCTGATCACCACGCCGGGGCGGACGCGCGAGGTTGCTTGGGCAGAGCTTCAGGAGCTTCGCGCGGAGCGCGCGGTGTTTGCGCGGACGGAACCTCCCCTCGAGACGGCGTACGCCATTCAGGAGGGGGCGTCGCGGGACTCGCCTATCCACCGGGCCGGCGACCCGAAGGCACCGGGCCCAAAAGTGCGCCGCGGCTTCCTGCAGATTCTAGGAGGGGCGAAGCTACCGCCCGGGTACGAGGGAAGCGGACGCCGGCTGCTGGCCGATTGGATCGCCGACCCGCACAACCCGCTGACTGCCCGGGTGATGGTCAACCGTATCTGGCATCACCACTTCGGTGCCGGATTAGTGCGCACCGCGAGCGACTTCGGCGTGCGCGGCACTCCCCCGACGCATCCCCATCTGCTGGACTACCTTGCGCAATACTTCATCGACAGCGGCTGGTCCGTCAAGGCGATGCATCGGCTGATCCTGCATTCGAAGGCATATCGGCAGGCCAGTTTCGACATCGATTCGAACTTCGAGAAGGATCCTCAGAACCGGCTTGTATGGAAATCCAATCGACGCCGACTCGACGCGGAGCAGATCCGGGACTCGATCCTCGCTTTCAGCGGCGACCTAGACCTTTCGTTGGGAGGGCGACATCCGTTCGCGCATCGGCAGACGTACTTCTACCGACAGCACGAGCCTTTCTCGGAGTTCTTCCCCACGAACCGCAGGTCGGTCTACATCATGCAGCCGCGCATCCAGAAGCATCCCTACTTGGATCTGTTCGACGGGCCGGATGGGAACCAGCCGATGAGCGAGCGCAAGTCCACGACGACGACTCTCCAAGCGCTGTACCTGATGAATGCGGAATTCATTCACCAGCAGGCTCGGGCGATGGCCGAGCGCTGGAGCGCGAATGACGGCGGTCGGGATGGCTTCCTCGAACGAGCCACGAGGGCAATCTACGGCCGTCCAACGGACTCGGAGGAGATGGACAGGGCGTTGTCATACTTTGCCGAAGCCTCGGGAAGCGAGCAGCACAAGCGCGCCGGCCTTCTGCGGGCGATGCTAGCGAGCAACGAATTCCTGTTTGTGGATTGACTCGGAAAGAGCGGGGATCCGTGCAGTCTCCCCTCGCAGCTCTGGGTTGATTCTCGTTGCTCCAGGCCCGCCGCGGAGTGTGGCGGAAATTGAAGGCCACTCCGGTCGGACCCGCTCGAAGCCCGCTCGGCAGCGGCGAGAAACTCTTGGGTTCGGCGACGGGCGCGGCGGACAAGCTCGTGTCCCGCTGGGGCATCGAGGGCATCACGACGTTCCAAGCCGGCTTCCCTATTCGGCTGGCCTCCGCGCCGAACCGCAGCGGTTCGTTCGGCAGCGGTTCCCGCCCCAATAGCACCGGCCAGAGTGCCAGGACGGCGGGTCCGGCGCAGTCTCGTCTCGGCAAATGGTTCGACACCTCCGTGTTTTCTCCGCCGGCCTCGTTCACATTTGGCAATGTGTCTCGCACCCTCCCGGATATGCGCGCGCACGGCACCAACAACTACGATTTCGCCGTCTTCAAGAACACCGAGCCGAGCGAGAGCGCCACGCTTCAATTCAGGGCCGAGTTCTTCAACCTGTTCAACCGCGTGCAGTTCGGCTTCCCCGGGCAGGTGCTGGGACCGGCTCAGTTTGGTGTTGTCAGTAGCCAGGTCAACGACCCGCGCCTGATACAGCTCGTGCTGCGATTGAACTGGCAGGGGTCCGATTCGGCGGCTTTCGATGAATGGCGGACCCGAGCGAGCCGGGCCGGCGGCCAGCGATTCCGACCGCGCTTTTCTCGCGCCGATCAATCCTGAGACGGCGGCAGAGGGAGCGTCCTTTCCAGGAATCGATGGACCTGCCACGGGCTAAGGTCTCGCACCCGGCCAGTCGCCGACCCTGTTGGGCTTCTTGAACAATTCGCCTCTCGATTCGATTCCGGAAACGCGACTGCGCATCGCCGTCAAGAGTTGCGTCGCCACGTAACGGGTAGAATCGAACGAAGTCTGGAGGTTCCCATGAGTTTGACCCGAACAGTTCTAGCGGCGCTGCCCCTGGCGGTGCTCTTCGCAACGCAGGCGGGGGCGCAGTCTACCCGGCGATGGAAAATTCACGACATGACTCGTCCGGTTCCCGCCAAGGTCGACGCCAGCTTGCCTTTGCCCGTGCCTCCCCCGTCCGATGCCGTCGTGCTGTTCGACGGGACCGATCTGTCCAAGTGGCGCGCTGCGGACGGAAGTCCGGCCAAATGGACCATCAACGACGGGAGCCTGACTGCGGTCGCCGGCGGCGGCGCGGTCTACACGCGGGACGGCTACGGCGACATCCAGCTCCATGTGGAGTGGGCAGCGCCTTCACCGGGCCGCGGCCAAGGCCAGGGCCGCGGCAACAGCGGGGTTTTCCTCATGAGCAAGTACGAGGTCCAGGTGCTTGATTCGCGCGATAACGTCAGCTACGCCGACGGGCAGGCGGCTGCCGTGTACGGCCAGTACCCGCCCCTGGTCAACGCCAGCCGGCCGGCAGGCGAATGGCAGGCTTACGACATTGTGTTCCGTCGCCCGCGCTTCCGTCCCGACGGTTCGGTCGCCCAGCCGGCGCGCATCACGGTGTTTCACAACGGCGTGCTCGTGCAAGACAACTCCGAAGTGTGGGGACCTACAGGTTGGCTGCAACACCTCCCGTACAAGTCGCACCCCGATCGCCTGCCGCTCTACCTCCAGGACCACGGCAACCCGGTGCTGTACCGGAACATATGGCTGCGCGAACTCGACGAGGAGCCCCGACGCGGGCCGGATCGCCACCAGACCAAGCCCTTGATTACGATGGCTCCGGCGATGCTCGACCGCTACGTGGGCAAGTACGGCCAAGGCATCGGCCAGGAGGTGCTCGTCAGCAGGCAGGGCGAGACGCTATACGCGAAGTTCGGCCTGCTGGCGCCGCTCGCGCTGCTCCCCCATTCGAAGGAGGAGTTCTCGCTTCGGTGGACGGCGGCGACGGTCATGTTCGACCTCGCCGACGACGGGGTGCCTCGGAGCCTGACCTTTCACATAGGAGGCGACGCGAGGCCCGCGGCTAGGATGGCCGACTGATTGCGGTGACCCTGCACCTGCCAGCACTGGCGCATAGCGGAGGAGCCGCGTCACGGGAGATGCCGCAGTGTTTTTATCCAGGCGCCATGCTGCCCGGCTCGCCGGGCTATTGGCGGATTTGAACTAGTCCGGACCCGAATCCCGGAGTTGAAGAGCGGAGGCTTGCGATTGCCTGAGGGCCGGGATCATTGCGAACAGAGGTCTTCAACGAGCTACGGGTTCGGGCCACCCTGCGCAAATCGAAGCGGTTGAGGCGGTGGCTGCGGGGAACTCCCTGGGGAGGCCGCCCGCGTGTTGCTCCGTGCCAGCAAAGCCTTGCCGGAGGCAGATCAAGGAAGGGCGCAGCGGCGGCGCGCCGGGTGCTCGGGCAGGCCCTTACCGAAGTCAACCGACTCATTCAGAAGGTCGGCGCACTCGGGATGATTTACTGCACGTCGTAGTCGAACTCGTCCCCGAAGAACGTCCACTCCTCAAGCCAGTTCTCGCCATTGCAGAACGCGCCGATGCACTGCGCGCTCGTGTCGAGCGCGCCATCGGACGGCGGGGTCGCCCCTGCCCCGGCCATGAGCGCGGGCGAGCCGACCATGGGCCGCGGGTCCGGATTCGCCTCGTAACGGACATTGACCAGCATCGGCTCAACGTCCATGAAGTCCACCATCGACTCGACTCCGCCCTTGATCTGCGCATCGCCCATCTTGGCGCCGTTCATGTGGATGATCGAGTTCTCGATGCTGCTGGTTCCGTCCATGAAGAAGCCCGGCGAGTTGTCCCGCACGTCCAAGGCGTCCCCGCCGAACTGGGTCAAGATCACGTGACGAGCGGTGATTGCGGTTCCCACGCGGATTCTCATGCCGTCGCCGGAGGTGGAATTCAGGTCCTGCTCCAACCCTCCGACCATCGTCACGTTGTAGAGCATCGGATGAGAGCGCGGCATGCGGTCGAATCCGGAACTGTCGTTGTCGGCTTCGATGCCGTTGTCGCCTTGCGGATCCTGCTGGATGAATATGTACTGCGCAGTGCCCTGCCAGCCGAACGCCCAGTCGAGGGAGTCGTCCTTCGAGCCGCTCGAAACGCAGTACATGCAGTTGGCCGTACCGCCGAAGAATTCGATGCCGTCGTCTTCGCCTTCGTGCGCTTGGATGTGGTCGATAACAGTGCCCGAGCCGATGCCGTGGAAGCCGAACGCGTTGGGTTGCGTCTCGGGGTTGAAGTCCACGCCCGCGAACTTGACCCGGACGTACCGGAGCACGCCGCTAGAGTCCTCGGGATTGTCGCCGCCGCAAACCGGCCGCGTCTCCGGGATCACTCCCTCCGCCAAGCCCGTGCCTCGCGTCATCGGTGCGTCGCCTAGGACGATCAAGCCGGCCCAGCAGCCGGACTCCCGCTGGCCGATGGGCTGGTCGCAGGTCATGACGATCGGCGCCTCCCGGCGTCCCTCCGCGACGATCTTGCCACCGTTTTCCACGACGATTACAGCGTTCTGGCCTCGCGCCTGGATCAGGGTCCCCGCCTCGATCGTCAAGGTCGCGCCGGGGTTCACGAACACTTGGTGGCGGATCCGGTAGATCGTGTCGTTGGTCCAAGCCGTGTCCATTGCTATCTCGGTATCTTGCCCGTCGAAGCCGAGCTCCACGGGCCGCTGCGGCGAAACAACGAACTTCGCGTACGCTTTCTTCGCGACCTGCGTGGTGTCGTCGCTGCGAACCGCGCCCACGAAGTGCCACAATCCCGGCGAGGGAACGCCGCCAGTCCAAATCCGCAACTGTTCCTGGGCCGGGACCGGGAGCGGCACGGTGAGGTCGGAGCTCAACCCGAAAACGTCCACGGCCATGTCGGAAGTTGCGCCGGGAGCAAGCGAGAACGGCGATAAATACAGGCGCTCCCCTGTCTCGATATTCTCCCGATACAGAAAAATCGTGTACGGCGTTTCGTCGCCCATCGGGTCCAATGTTGCGTAAACGCCGATCTGCTCGCCGGTCGGGTAACCGAGCTTGTTGGTCCACAGCGCGGCTTTCATTGGCGACGGCGCCAGGATCGCCCCCGAGTCGGGTTCCATCCCAAGAGGGGGTGCTTGGCCGGTTGCCACGAACGGCACGGCGCAGAGCGCGGCCACCAACAAGCTTAGAATCCAAGTGCGTCTCATCAAGTGAGTCCTCCTTAAAACTGATCGCGGCTCGACAGCGCGACTGGGTCAAGCCGGGTCCTGCCGAGCTCTTCTTCTGGAAATCCCGCAACCCTCGGCGTTCGCCGCGTGCCAATTGCCTGCGGGTCGCTCGCAATCGGCTAGGGAGCCCAAAGGGCGCTCCCAGCCAACCTCAAACTCAGACGACGGACAGTGTGTTACCCCAATGCAACAGTCCCGCTAAGGCTCCGTGAAATTGGAAACCGAATACCCTTCGAGCCGCGCCTGCGGCTCCCCATCGCGCAACGGCCCGTTCATTTCGGGACAATGGAGGCTAGGCCCGTTCATATGCATTCCCCGCGCGAACTCCTTCAACGCAACGATCCTGAACTCTTCGCGGCGCTCGTCGGAGAGGAAGAGCGCCAGGCCACCGGCATCGAGCTCATTCCGTCGGAAAACTACACCTATCCGGAAGTCCTCGCGACCCTGGGGTCGGTGTTCACGAACAAGTACGCGGAAGGCTACCCCGGCCGGCGCTACTACGGCGGCCAGACGTACACGGACGCCATCGAGCGCATCGCCCGGACCCGCGCGAGGCGGCTCTTCCGCTGCGAGCACGCCAATGTCCAGCCGCTGTCCGGCGCGCCGATGAACGCGGCGGTCTACCTAGCGCTGCTCGAGCCCGGCGACACCGTGATGGGCATGGACCTGTCTCACGGCGGGCACCTCACGCACGGAGCCCCTGTCTCCCACATGGGCAAGCTGTTCCGCTGGATCCGCTACAAGACCGATCCGGAGGCAGAGGGCCGCATCGATTTCGACGCCCTCCGCAGCAGCGCCCTGGCGCACCGGCCGAAGATGATTGTCTGCGGCTACTCGTCATACCCTCGAGACTACGACTACGGCCCGTTCAAGAGCATCGCGGACGAAGTCGGAGCCCTGACCCTGGCGGATGTCTCTCATATCGGTGGCCTGATCGCCGGCGGCGTGCTAGCGAACCCGTTCGATGCCGGATTTGACTTGGTGACCACGACGACCCACAAGTCGCTGCGGGGCCCGCGAGGCGGGATGATCCTGTGCCGTAAGGAATTCCGCAAGGCGATTGACAAGTCGGTGTTTCCCGGCCTGCAAGGCGGCCCCCACATGAATCAGGTGGCAGCGACCGCGGTTGCGCTGGGCAAGGCACTCCAGCCGGCCTTCGGGGACTACTGCCGCCAAGTGCTGGCGAACGCGCTGGCGCTGGCTCGGGCGTTGCTCGACGGAGGGGCCGACCTGGTAACGGGCGGGACGGCCAACCACATGATGGTGGTCGACTGCGTCCGCAGCTTCGGGCTGAACGGCCGCGTCGCCGAGGAGACGCTGGACGCAATAGCGATCACGTGCAACAAGCAGGTGGTGCCGGACGACCCCAACCCGCCGCTGCGTCCCAGCGGTATCCGTCTCGGCACGCCGGCAGCGACTACAAGGGGCATGCTGGAGCCCGAGATGAAGGCGCTCGGGACCTGCATGGTCGAGGCGCTACGATCACCCGGCGACGAGGAATCGCTCGGCAGGCTCAAGGCGCGCGTCCAGGATCTCTGCGCCAGCTTTCCCGCGCCCGGAGTTCCCGGCTGAGGCCAGGGCCCCTTTCCGGCTCCTCCGCGATGGCCAAGATCCGAGTGAATCCCCGAGGCCGAGGCTAAGCGAGAGTGCCACTGCTAGCGATGAATACCCGGTCGACAGAATCCATCCCGTCGCCTCGCTGGGCTTGGATCGTCCCGGTCGCCACGGTCTTTCTGTCAAGCCTGTGCATCATGGTGCTCGAGCTGGTGGCCGGGCGGCTGATCGCGCGCCACGTCGGCAGCTCCCTCTACACCTGGACTTCCGTGATTGGCATCGTGCTGTCCGGAATAGCCGCAGGCAACTATGCAGGGGGCCGTTTGGCCGACAGATTCCCTCCCAAGGAGACCTTGAGTGCGATCTTCCTGATCGCGTCCGCCAATTGCCTGCTCATTCCACTGCTGAATAACCGCGTGGGCGGCCTGGAATCGCTGCGGGACCTCGACTGGCCGGTGCGCATCGCGCTGCACGTGTTCCTTGTGTTTTTCGCGCCGTCTTGCCTGCTGGGAATGATCAGCCCGGTGGCAGCCAAGATGGCGATCGTGCTAGGACAGCGCCTGGGACGGACCATCGGCAGCGTGTACTCGTGGGGCGCAATCGGCAGCATCCTAGGGACCTTTCTCACCGGGTACCTGCTGATCGCCAAGATGGGCACGACCGCAGTGCTCCTCGCGGTTGCGGTGGTGCTGCTGCTGATGGCGTTGGCGTACGGCGGGTCAAGCTTGCTGCCGTATCTCTGGACCGGGGTCCTGCTTGCAGTGCTAACCGCCACGTGGGCCCCGTTCCCGTTGGCGAGGACTGTTGGCGAGAGGTTGGGTTTCCGCGAGCACGGCTCGGCATCGGTGTTCTTCCAGGACGAGTCGGAGTACTCCTTTATTCGAGTTGAAGACGTGATCGAGACGCCCGGCCTGCGATCCATGACGCTGGACTACTTGGTGCATGCCTACGTTGACATGCAAGATCCGGACCGGCTGCACTACGACTACGAGCGCATCTATGCGGGTGTGACCGTGGAGGCCGTGGCATCGCATCATCCCGCCGGCAGCCCGAGGGCCCTGTTTCTGGGAGGCGGCGGCTACGTCTTTCCTCGCTGGTTCCTGCGACGCTACCCGAATGGACACGGGGAAGTGGTGGAGATCGATCCCCAAGTGACGAGGGCCGCGATCGAGGCGTTCGGCTTGGAAGCCGACACGCCTATACGGATTGTCCATCTAGACGCTAGGAACCGCGTTGACGAGCTCTACGATCGGGCGCGGAAAGGCGAAGCGGTCGGGAAATTCGACTTGGTCTACAACGACGCGTTCAATCACTACTCGCCGCCCTTCCACCTCACTACGCTCGAGTACGTGCGCAAGCTGCGCGCCCTGATGAGCGACGATTCCGTGTTTCTCGCGAACACGATCGACATTTTCCGCTCGGGCCGCTTCCTCGGGGCGATGATCAACACGGTCGAACAGGTGTTCCCGTATGTCTACACGTTCTGCACGTCTCCCGGCGGGCCGACTGACGAAGACGAGCGAGATACATTCGTGGTGGCCGGCTCCACCAGGCTGCTCCCGGTGCAGCAGTTGGACTATCTCAAGTACAGCGCGGCGCTGCTTTCGCCTCGGGACACCGCGCTGCTTCGCCGCCGCTCGGGTGGACTGGTATTGACCGATGATTACGCTCCCGTCGACAACCTGTTGACGCCGGTCATCCGATTGGTCGAGAAGCGCTAGGTTCCGTGGGTAGCAGCGGCCCTAGGCGCGACCGACTTCTCTCGTAGTGTTCTCGCTGATCAGCTCGTACGTGCGTCCGCGCCAAGAGATGCACCTCGTCATTCCCGACCTGAGGAACGCGTACAGCCAGATCCACGTCGCGAGGGGCGTCATCCAGAAATAGGCCCAGCCGTAGCGATCCAGCCACGACTCTCGCTGCGGGAAAACCAGTGCGCAGACGTACGCGCGCGTGCCTCCCTTGGCCATGCCCGGCAACACAATCAGCAGGAGTGCGCCGAGTCCGATCAGAGGACTGCCTAGCGCAACCTGCGTCAGGCACAGCGCCTGCGCTGCGCAGTAAACGATATGGCTGATGCATCCGCCCAGCCACATACGGAAGCTATAGACCCTCGTGATGGTGAGCTGGCGCACGGTCCATGCGAGAAATTCGCGTCCCGTGCATTGCCCGGGGGTCTCGACCATCGCCTCCGGCACGAAGCGGATGCCCAATCCGGCCGCACGGACGGCATCGGCGAGGCGGTAGTCATCGCTGACCGCACCGCGCCAGTATCGGAGCACACCCGCGGACTCGAAGACCCGCCGCCTCAACGCCATCCCGCCGCCCCAAGCGAAGCTTTTGTCCTTGGTATCCATGATGCCTGCGATGGACGAGTCCCACACGGCGCGCATCAGCGGCCAGAAACCGCCGTTCTCGGGGATATGCCAGCGAAACGCCGTGGTGGCTCCGAGCTGAGGGTCGATCAAGGGCGCCACAAGTTTCCGCAGCCACCCGGGCTCCACCTCGCCGTCGGAATCGGCGAACGCAAGCACTTCCGCGCGATCTCCGACCGCTTGGACAGCAGCGATCAAGTTATGGATCTTTTCGCCGGTATCCGCTGGAGACTCGCCGGCGACCACGATTCGGCATCGGGAACCTAGTGCTCCCCGCGCCACGCCGAGCGCAGGATCGGAAGGGTCCGCGCAAACCACCACCAGCTCGAATAGCGGGTAGTCCTGGGAGGCGAGCGAAAGCAGGTGTCGGGCGAGCCCGGGTTCGCTGCCCTTGACTGGAACGATCAACGCCGTCCGGGGCCATTCGAGTTCTCCCCGCTCGACCGGCCTTAGGACGCGCCGCTCCACGTACTCTAGAAACCTTCTCCCTCTTTTCACGGACAGCAGGGTCGCTGCCACGCCGAGAAACGCGAAGATCCAGAACAGCGCGTCGAGCAAGTTGGAGCGTATCATGGCGCCGCCCTGCTATCGGTCGGCGGCGGTGCCGTGATAAGTTGTGGGAATTCATGGGACTTGCGGAGAAGCGCGCTGAACTACGGCGGCTCAACGAGGCTTCCTTGGCAGGGGGCGGCCCGGAGCGAGCCGGACGGCATCGCGATTCGGGCAAGCTTTCCGCGAGGGAGCGCCTGGACCTGCTTCTCGACGAAGGCACCTTCGAGGAACTCGACCGGCTGGCGGCGCACGACTGCACGGACTTCGGCATGGATCGTCACAAGATCCCCGGGGACGGCTTCGTGACCGGCTACGGCCGCATCGACGGCCGCACCGTCTACGCCTTTGCGCATGACTTCACAGTGTTCGGAGGGTCGCTGTCGCTGCAAAACGCCAAGAAGATCTGCAAGGTCATGGACCTCGCGATGAAGACCGGAGCCCCGGTCATCGGCCTGAACGATTCCGGAGGGGCGCGCATCCATGAGGGTGTCGCCTCGCTTGCGGGATATGCCGAGATCTTCCTTCGCAACACGCTCGCCAGCGGTGTGGTGCCTCAGATTTCTGCCGTCATGGGCCCTTGCGCGGGAGGTGCCGTGTACTCGCCGGCGATCACGGACTTCGTCTTCATGGTCGGCGAGACGAGCCACATGTTCGTGACCGGGCCGGATGTCATTCGCACTGTCACTCACGAAGAGGTCAGCAAGGAAAAGCTCGGTGGCGCGCGGACGCACAACGAGATCAGCGGAGTGGCGCATTTCCTAGCTGCGGACGACACGCACTGCCTGCAGATGATCCGGGAGCTGCACTCCTTCTTGCCATCGAACAACCTGGACGACGCACCGCACGTGGCCACTCTTGACCCTCTCGACCGGGCCGATCCGGATCTCGACGAGATCGTGCCCGCGGAACCCAACGTGCCTTACGACATCAAGGGCATTGTGGCGCGCGTGGTGGACGACGGGAACTTCTTTGAAGTGCAGGAGCACTTCGCGCCGAACATAGTCGTGGGATTCGCCCGAATGGGCGGCCGACCGGTCGGCGTCGTCGCCAACCAGCCGGCTGTCCTGGCTGGGTGCCTCGATATCGACGCGTCGCTGAAGGGTGCTCGCTTCGTGCGATTCTGCGACTCCTTCAACATCCCGATCGTCACCTTCGAGGATGTCCCCGGCTTCCTGCCAGGTACCGAGCAGGAGTACGGCGGCATCATCAAGCACGGGGCGAAGCTGCTTTACGCGTATTGCGAGGCCACTGTCCCGAAGGTCACGGTCATCACGCGCAAGGCTTACGGGGGGGCGTATTGCGTGATGGGCTCCAAGCATGTCCGCACGGACATCAACTACGCGTATCCGACGGCCGAGATCGCGGTCATGGGGCCCGAAGGCGCCGTGAACATCCTGTACCGGCGCGAACTCGCCGCGTCGGACGATCCCGAGAGATTTCGGCAGGCCAAGATCGAGGAGTTCACGAAACGATTCGCCAACCCCTACCGTGCGGCAGAGAAGGGCTGGATCGACGAGGTGATCGAGCCCCGCCAGACCCGCGCGAAGCTGGTTCGCGCGCTGGGAATGCTGGAGAACAAGCGGGAATGGATGCCGCGCAAGAAGCACGGCAACATTCCGCTTTGAAGCTGCCCGACAGGGACCCCTGGCTCCACTGGAAGTGCCTGCCGGCATCTGCGTGAGTCGTCCGTGCAATCGAGCCATTCGGCTGCGGCACGGAACCCGGGATCCGAGGCTCTAGCAGCTTCGAAGCCTCCCGCGAGTTCGCTCGGCCTCGAATCTCTGCCTGCCTGCCGATCCGGGGTGAAGGGTCTGACAGCTGCTCCGTCCGGAACGACCTGCACTGCCCGTGCGGGTCTTGCGAGGATTGCGAAGTTCCGTTTGAGCTGCAACGTCAACCCGGGCTGGGGTGTCGAGCCGAGGGGCGGATGCGCTGTGCGTCGCTGAACCGCAGACCTAGCCCAGCTCGAGGGAGCTGAAGAAGAACGGCTTCTCCACGGCTGCGGTCCCGGGCGCGTCCGATCCGTGTATCGCGTTTTTCTCGATATCCGTGGCGTACAATTTCCGCACCGTGCCGGGTTCTGCGTTGGCGGGGTTCGTCGCGCCCATCACCTTGCGCAGCGCTGAGATCGCGTCCTCGCGCTCGAGAACCACGGGGATGACCGGTCCCGAGGTCATAAACCGAACGAGGCTGTCGTAGAAAGGTCTCGCGCGATGCACGGCGTAGAAGGCTCGAGCCTGCGCCTCGGTCAGGGTGACCTTCTTCATGGCGACGATCTCGAATCCTTCCCTCTCTAGCAGCGCGATGATGTGCCCGGCGTTGCCTGCGGCGACGGCGTCCGGCTTGATGATGGCCAAGGTGCGTTCAATAGGCATGGCTTGAGTCGTTGTCGTCGGCGTTTCGGCAAGTCATAGGGTCAAGTAATGGTCTTAGAGTAGCGCCGCCAGCGTCGAGCCGAGATCGGCGGGCGTCGGGGCTACCGCGATGCCGGACGCTTTCATCGCCGCCTGCTTTTCACTGGCTGTGCCCTTGCCACCGGCGATGATCGCGCCGGCATGGCCCATCCGTCGACCCGGTGGTGCTGTGGCTCCCGCGATGAATCCTGCGATGGGCTTGCTGAAGTGCCCCTTGACCCATTCGGCGGCCTCTTCTTCGGCCGAGCCACCGATCTCTCCGATCATTACGACAGCGGTCGTCCCTGGGTCGTTCTCGAACAGTTCCAGCACGTCGATGAAGCTCGTGCCGATCACCGGATCGCCGCCGATACCGATGCAAGTCGACTGACCGATACCCAGAGTCGACAGCTGGCCGACGGCCTCGTAGGTTAGCGTGCCGGAACGGGACACGACTCCGACGGACCCCGGCTGGTGGATGTGGCCGGGCATGATGCCCAGCTTGCACTTGCCGGGCGAGATCACGCCAGGGCAATTCGGCCCCACCAAGCGGGTGTGGCTGCCCCTCAGGGCGTCCGCCACCCCGACCATGTCCAGAGCGGGTATACCCTCGGTGATGCACGCGACGAGGGCGACCTCGGACTCGATGGCCTCGTGAACCGCGTCTGCCGCGCCGCCTGCGGGCACGAACACGAGCGAAGCGTTGGGACGTGCCTCCCGGGCGGCTTCGCGCATGGAGTCGAATACTGGAAACCCCAGCGCTTTTGTGCCGCCCCGTCCGGGATGGATGCCGGCTACGATTCTGGCTCCGAATCGGATGCACTGCTCCGCGTGGAACAGTCCTGCGCGACCGAGGCCTTGCACCGCCACACGCGTGCTTTCGTCGACCAGAATGCTCATGGTTCCTGTTTCCTAGGCAGCCCGGGCGACTGCCTGCTCGGCGGCTTCCTTCATGTCGCCGGCGACGATGAAGTCGAGCCCCGACTCGGCCAGGATCGCGCGGCCCTGTTCTACGTTGGTGCCTTCCAAGCGCAGTACCAGCGGCACCGCGATGTTGAGTTCCTGAGTTGCCGCGACGATACCCGCTGCCAGCACGTCCACTTTGAGAATCCCCCCGAATATGTTGACCAGGATGGCCTTGACGTTCGGGTCGGAAAGAATGATCCGGAACCCGTTCTTGATCTGGCCCTTGTCCGCCCCGCCGCCGACGTCGAGGAAGTTCGCCGGCATGCCACCCGCGTACTGGATGATGTCCATGGTGGCCATCGCGAGTCCCGCGCCGTTCACCATGCAGCCGACATTCCCGTCAAGCTTGATGTAGTTCAGTCCGTGGTTGATGGCGTCCGTCTCCAGCGGCTCTTCCTCGGCGGAATCCCGCAGGGCTGCCAGGTCCGGATGCCTAAAGAGGGCGTTGTCGTCAATGTCCATCTTGGCGTCCAGCGCGACCGCTCGCCCGTCGTGGGTCAGCACGAACGGGTTGATCTCGACCAGGGTTGCGTCCGACTCGTCGTAGGCCCGGGCGAGGGACCCGATGGCGCGCACCGTCGGCGCTAGAATGTCGCCGCGAATTCCCATCCCCAGTGCCAGGCGCCGGGCTTGAAACGTGTGCAGGCGACCTCTTGAAATCACTTCCTTGAGGATCGCGTCTGGATTCTCGGACGCGACATCCTCGATTTCCATCCCGCCTTCGGCTGACGCCATGAATACGGGCTTGCCGAGGGAGCGATCCAGGGTGATTCCCAAATAAATCTCGCGAGCGATCGGAACCTGCTCCTCGATCAGGACTCGCTTGACCTCCCTGCCCTCGGGGCCGGTCTGATGCGTGACCAAGTTCATCCCTAGGATGCTCCGCGCGCGGACGTAGACCTCGTCCGCTTGGCTCGCGAGCTTCACACCACCCCCTTTGCCGCGCCCTCCCGCATGAATCTGGGCCTTCACGACTACCTTGCCACCCAGTTGCTCGGCTGCGGCTCGCGCCTCGGTCGCAGTTCCCGCGACGATGCCCCGCGGGGTCGGGACTCCGTAGGCGCGCAAGACCTCTTTCGCTTGGTATTCGTGAACCTTCATAAGGAGATGCCGGTAGGGTACGATCAGTAATCAGTCGATCGTTAAGACGGCCCCAAAACCCACTATATCGGGGTGCTGTTTCGAACGCAATCTCATGTCAGCCGTAAGAGAAGCGCTGCATCGGGCTGTCGCCGGCCGGGACCTGAGCGAGGAGCGGGCCAACGCGGCAATGCTGGAAATTCTGGGCAACGGTTCCACCCCCGTGCTGACCGCGGCTCTTCTGACAGCGTTGCGCATGAAGGGCGAAACGGCCGGCGAAGTCACTGGCTTCGCCCGCGCCATGCGCGCCAGCGCGCTACAGGTCCGCCCGCGGAGCGCGTCGGCTCGGCAGCTGGTCGACACCTGCGGCACGGGTGGCGACGGCGGCGGCACGTTCAATGTCTCGACGGCCGCCGCATTGGTCGCCGCCGGGGCAGGCTTGGCCGTTGCCAAGCATGGGAACCGCTCGATTTCCAGCCGCTGCGGCTCGGCGGACGTTCTGGAGGCGCTGGGCGTGAACTTGAGCCTCGACGCCGAGCGGGCCGCTAGGTCCATTGACGAGGTCGGAATCGGATTCCTGTTCGCGCCGGGGATGCACCCGGCGATGCGGTACGCAGGCCCGGTGCGCGGCGAGCTTGGCATGAGGACGGTGTTCAACATGCTGGGCCCCCTTACCAATCCCGCCGGCGCAGCGATTCAGGTGATGGGCGTGTACCAGGACCGCATCGTGACGCTCGCGGCGGAAGCGCTTTGCCGGCTGGGAGCTCGGCGCGCCCTGGTGGTCCACGGCAGTGACGGCATGGACGAGATCACCTTGACCGGACCCACGCGGTTCGCGGAAGTCCGGGATGGTGGCGTCCGCGTCGGCAGCGTCGAGCCGGCCGACTTCGGGCTTCCGGCAGCCGCCTCCTCGGAAATCGCCGGAGGGGACACCGCGACCAACGCGTCGATCATCCGGTCGGTTCTCGGCGGCAATGGCGGGCCGGCTCGCGACATTGTCGTGATGAACGCCGGGGCCGTGGTCCGGATGGCGGGGCGGGCTGGCAGCTGGCACGAGGCTGCCGCGATAGCCGCGGATTCGATCGATTCCGGCGCCGCCGCCGCCAAGCTCGGCCTCCTAGCCGAATTCACCCAGCAGCTCGCCGGCCAATCCTGACCCGTCGCGAGACTCGGAGCGGGCGGCTACCGGTCCTTTAACAAATCCCGCTCGAGGCCCTCGATTCGGCGCGCAAGCGCCGCGGCCAGTCGTTGCGGCATCCTGTCGAAGCGGTCTTCGCCAGTTGCCCGCTTGCGTTCTACTTCGCGGAAAATCTCGAGCGCGCCCCGCCGCTGTCCGGCGGCCATGTGCATGGCCGCGACTTCCAAGGGGTACGTGAACGCTCGCGGGAAGTCCTCCGCCAGGGCTCGGAACACTTTTGCAGCGTCGAGCGGACGCCGCTCCCTCTGGTGCACCATGGCCAGCAGCGCCCTGGCTTCGTTGCGGGCCTCCGTGCCCTCCGTCGCCACTCGGGTGATCAGCTCGCCCCCTCTTTTCTTGCTGCCCCGGTAGCCGCTCAACGCGATCAGGGCCCTGAGCGCCCACGGCAGGCTGCCGAGGATGTATTCGTCCAAGCCGGCGACGAGCAGGCCGTCTACGAATTCTGGCCGGAGCCCGCCGACTCGATAGCTCAGCGCCCGCCCGCGTCGTCCGTTGGCCAAGGCCTTGAAGTATGACTTCTCGACCATGAACTCGTGGTTGGCGCGAATGGCGTGGAGTTGTGCCATGCTGTTCAGGGCTCTGAAATCGTTTCCATCGGCTTCCAGCCGCCGCTTGCACAGCGCCTGCCCTTCGCGGAGGGTCGCGAGTATCCTGGCGACGGCACCCTCTTCGGGCTTCGGCTTGTCGCCGGCATTGTATTGCGCGTCGTCTCGGAAAGCGCTCGTGCTGACCATTCCCAGGCGGTCGAGCTCTTGGTAGAGCAGTCCCTTGGCCAGCAAGACATAAGCCCTCGGATTCGTCGGGTCGCGCTCGCGGAATTGCCGGAAGGAGTCGACGGCCAGCGCGTACTCGTGATTGAAGAAATGGTCTTGGCCGATCGCCAAGTGATCCGGTCCGCTCGCCCAGGCCGCGCCGCGATCGGCTAGGGCAAGCCCGCTGAAAGCGGCGATCCAGACCGCGAAGCGCCTAGCTGAATACGAGCACCTCAAAGAGCGCATCCCGTTTCAAATAGAAATGCACGGCCCGGAACTGCGGGAACAACGATTCGAGTTTCCTCATGCTGGTCCGCCATTTGGGTTTGCGGCGACCAACCTCGCGAAGCACCACGGTGCTTTCTGAACTTACGGAGCAGTTGAGGACCGGGTTCGCCGCTTCGCTGTCATCCGCATGGAACAGGCAGAACATTATACTGTTGGGCCGCATGATCCTGGACAGGTAAGCGATCGTCAGTCGCATCGTGACCTCGTCCAGATGCTGGAGAACGTCCCACGCGAGGACGGCGTGGAAGCTGTTCCGGGGATAGTCCAAGTGCGACCTGATGAACCGGTTCGCGGCCTGCGGCTGCATCCCTCCGTGAAGCTCGCCGTTGGCTTCGCTCAAAGCGTCGAAGCAGTGCAAGAGGCTCACGTAGTGGATATGGTGGCCCAGTCTGCCCAAGTGCCAAGCCGTGTCTTCGGAAACGAGACCCAAATCGAGGATGTGGAGGCCCGTCGAATCGCGCAGATGCTCGAGAAAGCCCTGGATCCCATGGCTCTCGCGCCGAGGCCCCGCAAGGCCGCCGAGTTCGCTGCGGTACTTGGCCGCCTTCCCGGCAGCTGCAGCCCCGAAATCCCAGCCCTTGCCGGGAAACCTGTTCACACGCCGCGATGCCACCCGCCAAGCCTCCCTCGGATTGGGCCGCAGTGTCCCGCCGCCGAATTCCCCCTACAGGAGCCCTCCGGCCCGAGACCCATGCCGCGGTCATTGGGCTCGTTGTCTCGACCCGAAGTTCGATTTGACGCGCCGGCCACCGTAGCGTCGCGCGTCATCAAAAAGGACCGTCGAAAGATCGCTGGACTCAAGGCCGGCCCGCCGGTCGTGAGGCTGGAGCCTTCTGAGCCACGCCAGGCCGAGCGGCCTCGGCGGTCTTCGGGGTCGCAATCGCGGCGGGGCGCTTTTTCCGTGCAGCCGGCTCGCCGGCTGGGATTGCCTCCGGGCTTCGCGTATCGCAACTGCCGCGAAATATCCCGCCATCCTCGACCACGATCCGTTGGGTGACCAAGTTCCCCTGGAGGGAACCGGTCTTCTTGATTTCAATCCGTTCGCTGACGGTCACGTCTCCGTTCAGCTTCCCGTGGAGTATCAGCGAATGGGCGTGTACATCTGCATTCACCTGGCTGCTAGCACCTATCACAAGCAGGTTTTTCGGTACGCTGATCATGCCTTCGACGACGCCGTCGACAAAGAGATCTTGTTCGGAATGGATTTCCCCCTTGAACTTGAACAGCTTGCCGATTCGCGAAGACGCCTGCCCGCTCGCCTCGGACTTCGGGATCATTTTCGGTGGTCGGGAAGCGGGCTTCGGTGGCGCCCGAACCGCTGCATCCGCCGATACGGTCTGGCTAGACGGCTTCGGCCCGGCTGGCGGGACCGGCCGGCCGCCACCGGCTGACAGCTCATCATCTCTTCGTCGCCACATGTCCTGTCAAATTGTACACCCGCACCTCAGGTGAATTGGCTACCATCATAGACGCATCAACTCGTCCGCAGCGGAAGCGTGACCCGACAACCGGCCGTCAGGGTCGGTCGCCTTTCTTGGAAATGCGTTTTCGGGGCGGTTTGATTTAGAAAACACATCGGATGCCTGTTGGACGCGGCCGGTCCTTTGGGATACGCTCAGATTTCAAGGCCGGGATCGCCTACATGGACGCCTTCGAGCTGACTCGTTCCCTCATCGACATAAACTCCGTCACTCCCAACGAACGGGAAATCGGGGATTTTCTATTCGAATTCCTTCGGCCTCTCGCCCAGCGTCACGGCGGGATGATCGAGCGTCAGGAAGTGGAGCCGGGCAGAAACAACGTTTGGGCGCACTGGGGCGATCCGGAAGTGGTGTTCTCCACGCACATGGATACCGTGCCGCCCTTCATCCCGTCGAGGGAGGACAGCGAGTTCGTCTGGGGGCGGGGTGCTTGCGACACGCATGGAATCGCGGCGTCGATGATCAAGGCGCTGGAAGCGCTTCTCGAGGACAGCGTCCGAGGCCTCGGGATTCTGTTGGTGGTCGGCGAGGAGGTCGACGGTGCGGGTGCCCTCCACGCAAACCGCAGTGCGCCGTCGGTCAAGTACCTGATTAACGGGGAGCCGACGGAGAATTTGCTGGCAGTGGCATCGAAGGGCACGCTTGGGTTCAGAATCCGCGCGTCAGGCCGCGCTTGCCACTCCGCCTATCCCGAGCTTGGCTGCTCGGCGACGGACCTCCTGCTGGACCGGCTGAACCGCCTGAGAGATACCGAGTGGCCATCAGATCCGCTGCTTGGCGCGACCACTCTCAACATCGGCACGTTGGATGCCGGTCCTGCCGCGAACATCGTGGCGGACTACGCCTCCGCGGCCGTGGTCATTCGGGTCGTGTCGGACATCAAGGAACTCACGGCACTCGCGATGTCAGTGCTCGACGGTGTCGACGTGGAGTTCTTTTCCCAAACTCCGGCTCTGCGCCTGCATCGCGTCGAGGGATTCGAGACCTCGATCGTGAAGTACACCACGGATATCCCGAAGCTGACGAACTGGGGCCGCCCGCTGCTGATCGGCCCGGGTTCGATCCGCCATGCGCATACGGTCGAAGAGCGGATTCCGAAGGCGCAAATCCGAGAGGCGATTGCCCTCTACGAACGGCTCGCGCGATCCCTCAAGGATTCGGGGAGCGACAGGTAGAGGCGCTGGGAGCCGCGGCGCCGGAGGCTACTCCCTACATTGAAACAGGGCTTCCGAGTTTTCGACACCCACGCGCATCTCGGGCGAGCGCGACATTCCGGGCGCGTTGCCACCGTGGACGGCATGCTCCGCTCCATGGACGCGGCCGGAGTTGATCGGACGCTTCTGATTCCGTTCCCGGTGGTCGAAGACTACCGTCGCGAGCACGACCTGATCGCGGACGCGATGAAATGCCATCCGGACCGCTTTGCGGGAGCTGCGTGCTTGAATCCCTTCGTGCCTGAGAGCGAATTCAGGGACGAAGTGCGGCGATGCCGCGAAACGCACGGGTTCCGGGCACTCAAGTTCCAGCCTCAGTACCAGGGCTTGAACCCCCTGTCGCAGCGCAGTGACTTTCTGTTCGAATCGGCGCTGGAGAACGGTTTGGTACTCGTCTGTCACACTGGCGCGGGAGCGCCGTACGCGCTGCCATCGCTGTTCATCCACCCCGCACGGCGGCATCCGGATCTGAGAATCGTGCTCGGGCATGCCGGCGGCGGCTTGTACGCACTCGAGGCGATCGTGGCGGCGACCGTTTGTCCGAACATCTTCGTCGAGCTCTCGACGCTTACGCCCCACACCGTGCTGGAGGTCTTGGAATATGTCGGCCCGGACCGGCTGATGGCAGGTTCGGATCTCCCGGAGAGCTTGGAGATCGAGATCGGCAAGATCCTGGCCTTGCCGATTCCCGACGCGGCCAAGCGCGCCATCCTATGGGAAACCCCCTCGCGCCTGTTCGGCGAATAGGCGCCAGCGGGCACAACGGGGCCGGCTATCCGGGATCTCGACGGATTTGCCCGGACGCGCTGGGTCTGCGATACTGTAACCGCTTCCCGGAAGGGAGTCCATTCGAGAGCTGCATGGCAAAAGAAGAGGGCATAGAGGTAACCGGAACGATCATCGAACGCCACCCTGGCGGGATTTTCAGCGTAGAGCTCGACAAGAACCACAAGGTCTTGGCTCAGATTGCCGGCAAGCTCCGCAAGCACCGCATCCGTATCCTGACGGGTGACCGGGTGAATGTGGAATTGTCGCCCTACGATCTCACACGGGGCAGGATCGTTTACCGCTACCGCAGCTAGAACCCGGCACCTCGTGCAGTCCGACACGCGGAATCAGGGCGGCCTTGCGGAGCGCTGCCAGCGCCCCGGATTAAGGTGTTCGCGGAATTCCGGTGGGAATGCTTGATCCGCGCCTTTCGCCAGCTTGCCCGCGATAGGCTGAACGCGATGACCCTGTACGTCTTGCGCCACGCCATTGCGGAGCACCCGGCACCCGGTCAGCCGGATTCCGCTAGGCAGCTCACCGATCGCGGCTGCCGCAAGGCTAGGCACGTCCTCTCGCGCGCTCGCAGTGCCCGCGTCCGCCCTGCCACTCTGCTCACAAGCCCTTATCACCGCGCCGCGCAAACCGCCGTCATTGCCCGTGAGGAACTGCGTTTCACAGGGCAACCGATAACCACCCGGGCACTCGTCCCTTACGTGAGTGTCTACGAGCTGTGGAACGAGATTCGCGATCACGAAGTCGCCGGAGACCTGATGGTAGTCGGACACAATCCGCAACTGAGTTCCCTCGTTACTTGGCTACTTGGTGCTCGAGAGGACGCGCTCTGGCTTAAGAAGTCCGGCCTCGTGGCCCTGGAGGTCGGAGTTGCCGGCCCTCGGCCGCGTGCCACACTGTCTTGGTTGCTGACGCCCCGTTCCGTGGGCCGCTGACTAGCCTTGGCTTCCAGCTGCGTCGGGCGGTGCGGCTGCGGCCTCGACCCAGATGCCTGGCAGTTTCGCGGCTTTGCATCGTCCCATAGCGCGGTACTTCCGCGTCCGAAGGCTGCACAGATTCGCGCGGACCTTCGATGTACATGCAGCCACTAGCGTTCTGGACCTAGGGGGTGACGAGTACTACTGGCAGTGGCTTCCCGTCCGTCCTAGAGTCATCGTGGCCAACTTCGAACAACGGGACCTACGCCCTGTCAGCATGCCTTGGGTACAGGCTGACGGCCGTCGGCTTCCGTTTGCGGACGGGGCATTCGATGTCGTCTTCTGCAATTCCGTCTTGGAACACCTGCCGGACGAGCCGAGTCGAGTGGCCATGGCCCGCGAGATCGCTCGCGTTGGCCGGGGTTACTGCGTGCAAACGCCAAACCGCTGGTTCCCGGTGGAACCGCATACTCTGACGCCCGGATTCCACTTACTACCGAAGCGCTGGCAGGCGCGCTTGGCGCGAAACTTCACATTGTGGGGGTGGTTGCAGCGGCCCGGCAAGGAGGAAGCGCGCGGTTTCGTAGAGAACACGCACCTGCTCTCGGCCAGGGACATCGCGCGTCTTTTCCCGGCAGCGTCGATAGAGCGGGAACGTGTCCTGTGCCTCACGAAGTCAATCTCGGCCGTGCGCAAGTAGGTCGGGTAAGTCCCGGACGGAGTCAAGCACCCAGTCCGGTCTTTCCGGGAAGTCCAAATCGCTGGGCCTGAACTTTCCAGTGCGCACAAGCGCCGAGCGCAGCCCGGCCCGCCGTGCGCCCAGCGCGTCGGCTTGCAGGTCGTCGCCGATCATCAGCAGCTCGGCTGGCGGGAGACCCAGGAGATTCGCAGCCTGCAGGAAGAACTCCTTCGCGGGCTTGCCCATCACGGTTGCCTTCAGACCGGTCGCGCACTCCAATGCCGCGGCGAAGGGCGCGACATCAAGGTTGGCACCTTCCGAGGACTGCCAGTAGCGCGTCAGACCCAAGGCGATCAGCTCGCGGCCGGGCTCGCCATGCAGTATTCGGAACGCGCGGTTCAGCGTCGCGTAGTCCCACTCGGCGCCCAAATCGCCGATCACTACGTATCGTAAGTCCTCGGCGTCGGGGTTGGCTTCCAGGCCGGAGAACTCCTGCCGAGTCGCGTCCGGCACGAAGAGCGCCGCCCTTCCTTCCCCCTGTCCTCTGATCCAGGCCGCTGCCGCGACAGGCGGCGTCAGGAACTCGTCTTCTTCCGCGAGGATGCCGAAGCGCGCCAGCTTCTCTCGCAACGCGCTGCGGGGGCGGGAGGTCGTGTTGGTCACGAACAGCGAGGGGATGCCCGACTGCCTTACCAACGAGACGGCTTCGGCCGCTCCTTCGATTGGATCCTGGCCGTTGTAGAGCACGCCGTCCAGGTCGAGCAGCACTCCGCTCACCATGCGCTCCAGACTAGCGCAAGCCTCGCGCAACGGAGCGTCTCCGACAGGGGTCCCCGCAACCCCATGCGTTGCTACACTGATCGTTTCCCGAACGGAAGCTAGCAAGAATGTCGAATCCTCTCAAGCACGCAAGCGCCACAATTACCGACGGCCGGGACCGCGCGCCGGCCCGCTCGATGTTCAAGGCCATCGGATTTACCGACGAGGACCTGGCGAAGCCGATTATCGGGATTGCGAACACGTGGATCGAGACCATGCCCTGCAACTTCACGCTGCGGGACCTGGCAGTCAAAGTCAAAGAGGGCGTCCGCGCCGCCGGCGGCACCCCCATGGAATTCAACACGATCGCTGTTAGCGACGGGATCACGATGGGCACCGAGGGCATGAAAGGGTCGTTGGTGAGTCGCGAGATTGTCGCGGATTCGATCGAGCTCGCCGCGCGCAGCTACATGTTCGACGGCCTGATCGCCTTGGTCGCGTGCGACAAGACGATTCCGGCCGGCGCGATGGGCCTGGCCCGGGTGAACGTGCCCTCCGTCCTGCTTTACGGGGGGTCCATCCTGCCCGGCCAGATCAATGGCGTCGACATCACGATCCAAGACGTGTTCGAAGCGGTGGGAGCCCATGCCGCCGGCAAGATCAGCGATGAGGAACTGCTCGAGATCGAAGATCGCGCCTGTCCCGGCGCGGGAGCTTGCGGGGGGCAGTACACAGCCAACACCATGGCTACGGCGATGGAGGTCATCGGCATCTCGCCGATCGGCACCGCCAGCATCCCGGCTGTCGATCCTCGGAAGGACGACGCGGGCTACCAAGCGGGCTTCGTCCTGATGGAGGCACTGAAGGCCAATCTGCGACCGCGGGACATCATGAAACGCAAGGCCTTCGAGAACGCCGTCGCCAGCGTCGCGGCGACCGGTGGGTCGACCAACGCGGTCTTGCACCTGCTGGCACTCGCCCGAGACTGCGATGTGGATCTCAGCATCGACGATTTCGATGCCATCAGCGAGCGCACTCCCCTGCTCGTGGACCTCAAGCCCGGCGGCAAGTATGTCGCGGCTGACGTCGACAAGGCAGGCGGCATCCAGCTGATCGCCAAGAGGCTCGTGGAGGGCGGATACGCCGATGGCTCGCAGATGACCGTGACCGGAGCGACCCTCGCCACGGCGAGCGACATCGCTGTCGAGACCCCGGGCCAAGACGTCATCAGGGCTCTCGACAAGCCGATCAAGCCGACAGGCGGGCTCGTCATCCTCAAGGGGAATCTCGCTCCCGAGGGCGGGGTCGTCAAAGTGGCAGGTAGCGGCCACCTGCGCCATCGCGGCCCGGCCAAGGTTTTCGAGAACGAAGAGTCGGCCATGCAGGCCGTCACCGGCGGCGGCATCAGCGACGGCGACGTGCTGGTGATCCGCTACGAAGGGCCGGCCGGCGGCCCCGGCATGCGAGAAATGCTGGGTGTTACCGCCGGCATCGTCGGGGCCGGCCTCGGGGAGACCGTGGCGCTGCTCACCGACGGACGGTTCAGCGGCGCGACGCGCGGCCTCATGGTCGGACACGTGGCCCCGGAAGCGGCGCGAGGCGGCCCGATAGCAGCTGTCCGCAATGGCGACACGGTGGTGATCGACTGCGCGGAGCGGAGGCTCGATGTCGAGCTAACCGCGGAGGAGATAGCGGCGCGCCTTGCCGCTGTAGAGACGCCCCCTGCGCGCTACGCGTCGGGAGTCTTCGCGAAGTACGCGAAGCTTGTGTCTTCGTCTTCCCTGGGGGCTGTCACCCACCCGGTATAGCCTCACCGGTCCGAGCCAGGGGCGGTGCCCCCCGCGTGGCGCTCGAGCAGTTCCGCGATCTTGGCGCGGTCGTGCGGGACGCTTACGGGAGCGTTGCCGAACTCGGCTCGTATGGGCTCTCCGGACGGCGTTTGCAACTGCCCCGTGTGGTAGCGGTAAGCGTAGTCCGGATCCTTTAGCAGGTGTCCCGTAAGGATCGCTGTCACGTCGGCCGACGGGCTGATCGTTCGGGCGCGGACCAAGTTGCGGATTCCCGCGAGCGTCGTCGCGGAGGCGGGCTCGCAACCGATGCCGCAACGCCCGACGATCGCCTTGGCGTCCGCGATTGCTTGTTCTGTGACGGCTTCGGCACGGCCGCCGGTGGATTGGACCGCCTGCTCGGCCTTGCGCCAAGAGACCGGATTCCCGATGCGGACGGCTGTGGCCAAGGTTTCCGGGTTCCGTACGGGGCGCAGATCTCGGTTCTCGCGCATCTGCCTGACGAACGGCGCGGAGCCGGCCGCCTGAATCACAGCGACTCGCGGGAACGATTCGATCAGCCCGGCCGTCCGCAGTTCGCGCAAGCCCTTGCCTAGCGCGCTCACGTTGCCTAGGTTGCCCCCGGGCAGGACGATCCAGTCCGGCACGCTCCAGCCGCGCTGGTCGAGAAGTTCGATGACGATCGATTTCTGTCCCTCGATGCGGAAGGGGTTGATCGAGTTGAGCAGGTAGATGCCGAGATCCTCGGCGAGTTCCCTGACCAGTGCCAGAATCTGGTCGAAGTTCGCCTCCACTTGGATGGTGAGAGCGCCGTATTCCAATGCCTGGGCGAGCTTCCCGTACGCGATTTTTCCTGCCGGGAGAAAGATAACCGCCTGCATCCCGGCGGCTGCGGCGTAGGCGGCCATCGACGCGGAGGTGTTTCCGGTCGAGACGCACGCGACGCGGCGTGCCCCGAGGATTTTCGCCTGGGTCACGCCCGCGGTCATGCCGTTGTCCTTGAACGAGGCCGTGGGGTTGTAGCCCTGGTGCTTGAACTGCAGGCTGTCCAAGCCCGCATAGGCTGCCGCCGCGGGCGCGTCGAAGAGTGGTGTATTGCCTTCGGGAAGAGTGACAATCTCCTCGTCGCTTGTCACGAACGGAAGCATCTCGCGATAGCGCCAGACTCCGCTCACGTCCACCTTCGCGAGACTGAGGCGGCGCTGCTGCCATGCGTTTCGAATCTTCGATGTGTCGAACTGTTCGAAGCGATTGGCTACCTCCAGGAGGTTGCCGCATTTGCCGCAGGCATAGACAATTTCGTGAAGTCCGTAGCGCTGGCCGCAGCGGGCGTCGAAGCATGCAAGGTGCGGGAACCGGACCATGTCGGATGAGCCCATCCTATCAGCGCGCCTCAGGACAGCCGCCAAAACGGCCAGGCGGAACTCCGCCTTGCCCTGGGGGGCCGCTGTGCGGCAGAATGAGCGCGATGGCATTCCGGCAAGTCGCCACGGCGGTCGCCCTTCTAGCTCTTGCATCGATGGCGCGCGCGCAGCCGAACATAGTCTTGATCCTTGCGGACGACATGAGTTGGGTCGGCACTTCCGTGCTGATGGATCCCGACCGTCCGGACTCAAAATCCGACTACCACTGGACACCGGCGTTGGAACGCCTTGCTCGAGAGGGCATGCGCTTCACGGACGCCTACGCGCCGCATCCCAACTGCTCCCCGACCAGACTGGCGATCCAGACCGGCAAGTCGCCCTCGCAGTTGAACATGTCTGACATCATCAACCGCAACACAGGGCCGTTCTATGAAGGGCTGCCGATGGTACCCCCTCGGCACATCGACCACATCCCGCACGAGGAAATCACGATTGCCGAGTTGCTCAAAGAGCATCGCCCGGGCTACAGGACCGCCCATTTCGGCAAGTGGCATCTCGGTGGTGGCGGCCCCGGGAGGCATGGCTACGACGAACATAGCGGCACGACCTCCAACCGGGAGGGGGCGTCGCCCGCCCCCGACCCGAAACGCACGGTCAGCGTCACCACGCGCGCTCTAGACTTCTTGCGGCATTCCAAGACGGCCGGGGATCCATTCTTCCTTCAGGTGTCGTACTACGCGGTGCATCTCGGTGTCCACGCTTTCGACGCGACGGTCAGGGAATTCGAGGCGCGGCCCCAGGGGCAGCGCCACAAGCATCCTGGTCATGCGGCCATGACCCACGAACTCGACCGGGGGGTGGGGCGTCTCTTGGCGGAGATTGACAGGCTGCAGCTAGCGGAGAGCTCGTACGTGATCTTCACTTCGGACAACGGCTCATATCTGGACGCAGGGACGGACCGCGTTTCCAGCAACGCTCCTTTGCGGGGCCAGAAGGCCTCGACGTGGGAAGGTGGCATCCGGGTGCCGTTGGTCGTGCGCGGTCCCGGCATCGAGGCAGGCAGCGTGAGCAGGGTTCCGGCGACCGGAACCGACCTGTTCTCGACAATCGCAGAGATGGCGCGCGTCCAGGCCGAGCTCCCGCCCACCATCGAAGGATCGAGCCTGCTCCGCTTGCTGCGCAACGGGGGCGAAGGCACGCTAGCCCGCAGGTTCGAGAGCCTGGTCTGGCACTTCCCGCACTACCAAACTCAGAAAGGGACGACTCCTATGTCATCGATCCGGGTCGGCGATTGGAAGCTCGTCAAGTTCTACGAGACAGGGCAATGCCAGCTGTTCGATCTCGGCAAGGACATTGGCGAGAGCACCGACCTCAGCGCGGAGGAGCCGAAGATTACCGAGCGGCTCGACAAGCAGCTGGCAAGCTACCTTGAAGAGGTTGAAGCGCCGATGGCGCGGCGTCGAGAGTGAAAGTCAATCGAAACAAATGCTGGTCCAGCCGGCGCTACGGAGCGCTCTGTCGCGAACGGCGAAGCCATCTCTCGCGGGTCTCGATGCTGGCATTCGGATTGTGCTGGACGCTGGTGCAGGCCGGTAGCCCTCTTTCGGCACAGGATCTGGATCTTGTTCTCTACTCGGGCGACCCCGAGAAGCGCACGTTGATCGACCAGATCAACGATCCGGAGGAGCGTGACGCCTTCAATGAGCTGAAGGAAACCAAGGATCCGGCCAGGAAGCGGGAGCTTGCCGAGGACTTCCTGGAGAGGTTCCCTCAATCTTGGCTATTGAGCTTCGCGCACGCGATGGCGGCGAAGGCAAGTATCGCCTTGGACGACCTGCAAGCGGGGCTGGAGCACGGCATTCGTTCGATTCGCATCCTGCCGGAGAACGGCACGGTGCTGGTGTCGCTCGCGAATGTCCAAGTGCATGAGGGCCTTCTCGCCGAGGCCGAGCGCAGCGCGGCCGACGCCTTGGAGCATCTTTCTAGGTTCCGCAGGCCGTCGCAGTACACGAAATCCGAGTGGGCTCAGGTCGCACGCGAGCTGAATGCGTCCTCCCATTTCGTGCTGGGGCGCGTGGCGGCTACCAGAGGATTGCGAGCGTCAGGACGGGAGGCCGCGGAGCAGCTCGCGAAGGCTCGGCAGTCGCTTCGCACGTCTGTTCGGCTGAACGCGGCCGACGGCATCGCCATCTTCCTGCTGGGAATCGTTGAAGAGGCTTTGGGAAACAGCGAGGTTGCTCTAGCCGCCTTCGCCAAAGCAGCGCGGACGCCTGGGCCGGTTCGGATGCGCGCTTTATCGAAGCTCCGCGATCTGCACAAGGCAGGCGGCTCCACCGCGCCGTTCGAGGAGTTCCGAGACGCAATTCCAGCGTTACGGCTCTCGAATTCAGAAACCGACGGGCAGTCCGGCAAGCCCAAAGATTCAGCCGGATTGTACGCGGGAAGCAACGCATGCCGGGACTGCCATCAGCAGGTGTTCGACTCGTGGTCGAAGACCGGCATGGCGCAAATGTTCCGACCGTACGAATACGGCAACGTGATCGGCGATTTCGAGGCCAACGAGTACCGCGACGCCACGGGAGAGCTGCTAAGCCGGATGTTCGTCGAGGACGGGCGGCATTACTTCGAGCTTCCGTCGGGAGAGGGCAAGCAACGCGTTCGCGTGGACTACACGATTGGCTCCAAATGGCAGCAGGCGTACGCGACTCGCCTGCCGAACGGACGCATCCATGTCGTTCCCTTGCAATACAATCTATTGCACGGCAAATGGGTGAATTTCTGGGAGGTCCTCGACGACGGTCCCTCCGAGCGCTCGCGGATTCGCAGCTTTCATCGCATGAGCTCCTCGACAAGCTACCAAGTCCACTGCGCCCCCTGCCACACGAGCCAGACGCAGGCTGAGGGAGCGCTTATTGCTCCGGAACGCATTACCTTCCGCGAAACCGGCATCAATTGCGAGATGTGCCACGGACCGTCTAGGATGCATGTTGTCGCGATGCGGGAGGGCCGGGCTGCGCCCGCCGAAGCGGACACGCCACCTCTGCGTTTTGGGGGCCTCGACCACCGCGCGTATGTCGATGTCTGCGCGCAGTGCCACATGCAATCCGGCATCGTCGAGACCGGTCCGCGGGGCGAAATCAACTACTCGGGCAAGCAGCTCTCGTTCCTGAACGTGCGCCGCCAGCGTCCGTACGAGGAGTACTCACGGACCGCCTTCTACAAGGACGGGAGATTTCGCGAGACCACCTTTATCGTGGAGTCGTTCATGCGAACTCAATGCTTTCGCCAAGGCGAGGCTCAGTGCGGGCATTGCCACGACCCCCATCCTGCCGACAGCGCTGAGAACCCCAAGTCGCTCAAGTTTCGCGAGGATTCGGATCAGATGTGCCTGCAATGCCACGGGTCCTACGCCACGGACCCGTCGGCCCATACGAAGCACGTCAAGGATTCCGAGGCCAGCCGCTGCGCCACGTGCCACATGCCCAAGATCATGAACAGCATGATGTTCATGGCGGGCACCCATCGCATCGATGACATCCCGGACGCGGCTATGACCGCGCGATTCGGGAAAGATGACAGCCCCAACGCTTGCCTCTCTTGCCACGAAGGAGAGCCCTCGGAGTGGCTGGCACGGTCCTTGGCGGAATGGTAGCTATCCGTTCCCGGTCCGACTAGCGGCCCCGGAATCGAGGCTTGCGCTTCTCCAAAAACGCTCGCGTGCCCTCCCGTACGTCCTCGGTCGCGCAACTCAAGGCGTACTGGGAAACCTCCCACTCCAGTGCCTCGGCGAGCGGCATCTCAAATCCCCGATTGACAGCCTGGAGCGTCAGGGCGACAGCGAGCGGACCGTTCCTAAGGATTCTCGATGCGAGGCTCCGGGCCGCGCCCAGGAGATGCTCCGGCTCGGCAATCTGATTCACCAGACCGATCGCCATAGCCTTTTCGGCGCTGACCGGATCCCCGGTCAGAAGCATCTCGAGAGCGTGCCCCTTCCCGACAAGCCTCGGCAGGCGCTGGGTGCCCCCGAATCCAGGGACGATGCCCAGCTTGAGTTCCGGCTGGCCCAGCCGAGCGCGGGTCGACGCGATTCGAATGTGGCAGGCCATGGCCAGCTCGAGACCCCCGCCAAGCGCGTAGCCGTTAATAGCGGCGATCACCGGCTTCTCCATCGTCTCGATGCGCCGCAGCATCGCCTGCCCGTGCAAGCCCCATTCCCGGCCTTCCAAGGCCGTGAAGCCAGATACCTCCTCGATGTCAGCGCCGGCGACGAAGCTCTTGCCGCCGGATCCGGTGACGATGACCGCTTGCACCGAAGGGTTCTGCGCCGCGTCCCGGAAGCAGGAGTCGAGCGCGTCGATGGTCGCTCGGTTCAGCGCGTTGAGCTTCGCGGGGCGGTTGACGGTCACTACCGCCAAGCAGTCGTCGGCCTCGCAAAGAAGATTGGCGTAGGGACCCATTCGGCCCAGTGTACATTTGGGCCGGCTGTCGCAGCGCCCAGGGGCACGGCGCGAGTGTGCTGCGGGCCCAGCTATTTGCTCTCGACCGGCTCGGGCTCGGGAAGCGCCGGGACGAACAGCACGCGCGAGGCCGCTCCCACCTGGACGATCCGCAACGGCGCGCGTATGTCAGATGTCAATTGGAAGACGTTGCCTCCGGCAAGCGGGACGAGGGAGGTCGGCGCGCATGCGCAGGAGGTGAAGACCGGCGTACCTCCAAAAACCGGAACCGAAGCCACTCCGCCGGGCATTGCCACCGCCACGTATCTCCCGTCGGCGGTGACTTCCACGCCGAAAGGGTTCGTGATCTCGTCACTCGACGACGCGATGACTGCCGTCTGGCGTCTCGCTACCACGTCGCGGATCAGGATCACTTCATTGGCAGCCGTGTCCGCCGCCACCGCGTCATTGCTGCCAGCGAAGAATGCCAAGTCGCTCACGCGCTGGACCGCGCCGATGCGCGTGGAGCCAGCGCTACCGCTTAGCGCGTAGAGCGAACCTGCCCCCGCCTGGGCCGATGCCGCGAGCACCACTCCCATGTCGCTCAGGGCAAATGCCGTCCACTCGCCGACCCCTTCCGCCAACTGCAGCGTTTCGCCTTCGGTCGGTCTTCCCGTCAAGTCCTCGAGCAACTGGACCTCGCCGGACGCTGCGGAGTACAGGGCGGCGCGCTGCGAGGTTGGGCTGATAATCGCCCCTTCGGCTCCAGCTAGCGCTCCTTCCAGTTCGACCGCCGTTGGCGGGGATGCTGTCAAATTGACGAAAAGGAATTTCCCTTCCTCGTCGCGAACGATCGCAAACTCTTGGCTGGATGCGACTGTGGCCTGGGCGACCAAGAAGTCCAGAGAAAGCGGGGCGCCGATCCCGGATGCACCCGGGATACCGTCCACCCTATGGAGCGAGCCAGCATCTGGATCGAGTACATGGCCAAGTACCGGCCCTTGCAGAGAGTAGCGGGTCGCAGCCTGCGAAGCCGACGCTGCAAGCAACAGCGCGGCTAATAGCGTGGGGCTAAAGCGAGATTTCATGCCTAGATAGTCCTTACCTAAAATGGCGAACTGTACTTCTACAGGTTACCGAATCCCGTTCTGACCGGGCAGCGCGCGTCCCTGCGTGGGATTTCCGATGCCCTTGCTACAATCGAACCGCTGTCATGGCAGCCAACCTTCGCGTCTGCGCCGTTAGCTATCTCAACACCGCGCCATTGGTCTGGGGCATGCGCCGGGGCGCGCAGCAGGACCTTTTTGATTTGAGCTTTGCGGTCCCGTCTGTGTGCGCGGAGCGGCTTCACTCCGGCAACGCGGATGTGGGGCTCGTTCCGGTGATCGAGCTCGCGCGCCAGCCCGATTTGGTGGTTGTTCCCGGTGCGGCAGTGGCCTGTCGCGGCACCGTTCGCAGCATCGTGGTTGTATCCAAGAAGCCTCTGGGCGAGATCGAGTCGTTCGCCGCGGATACCGGTTCGCGCACTTCGGTCGTTCTGGTCCAAATCGTGACGGCGCATATGCATGGAATCAGACCGCAGGTCAGGCCTTACCCGCCAAGGCTGGACGAGATGCTTGAGATCGCCGATGCCGCGTTAATCATCGGCGATCCTGCACTCCGAATCAATCCCGCGATGGCCACCTGGAGAGGGCGGCCCGTCCATGTCTACGACCTAGGGGCTGAATGGTGGGAAATGACCGGTCTTCCCATGGTGTTCGCCGTTTGGGGAATGAAGAATCTGGCAAATTCGGATGGCTTGGCTGCAGCCCTTGCGGAATCGGCTGCGTACGGCATGGGCCGGATCGAAGAGATCGTTCGGGCCGAGAGTCCTCGCCTAGGGCTTGAGCCGGAGGCTGTCAGAGAGTACTTGACGCGTTACGTGCGCTACGAACTCGGAGACCGGGAGCGCGAGGCCATGTGCCTGTATCTCCGGCTAGCCTCGGAACTCGGATTGGTGGAGACGTCACGCGGCCTCCGCTTCCTCTCCGTGCCAGCAATGTCGATGTGAGCCAGCCGCGATGACCAATGATCAGGCGAGAGAGTACTTCGCGAGCGACGATCTGATCGGGATCGGGATGGAGGCGGACGCATTGCGCGAGAAGCTGCATCCGCACGGTATCGCGAGCTACATCATCGACCGCAACATCAACCACACGAACGAATGCACGGAGTATTGCAGCTTCTGCGCGTTCTACCGTCCGATGGGCCATGAAGAGGGATACGTGCTGCCTTTCGAGACGATCGCCCACAAGATCCAGGAAACCCTGGACTGTGGCGGCACCGGCGTGCTAATGCAGGGAGGCGTTAACCCAAATCTCGATATCGGCTACTTCGAGTCGCTGTTCAGCCGCTTGAAGCAGCGATTCGCTGGTGTCCAGCTGCACTGCCTCTCCGCTCCAGAGATCCTTTGCATCGCCGAGGTCAGCAGCCTCACAATCAGGGACACCCTCCTGCGCTTGCGCGACTCGGGCATGGACTCGATGCCCGGCGCGGGAGCGGAGATCCTTGACGACGACGTCCGGTTCCGGATCGCCCGGCTGAAGTGCACGACCGAGGATTGGATCGAGGTGCATCGGACGGCGCATTCCATTGGGATGAATACCACCGCGACGATGATGTTCGGCTGCGGGGAGAGCATCGAGCATCGTGTAGCCCACCTAGAGACGCTGCGCCGGCTTCAAGAGGAAACCGGCGGGTTCACGGCGTTCATCCCGTGGCCGTTCCAGCCGGATAACACGGCGCTCGGCAGGAAGGTGCCCGAAGAGGCGACTGCGTGCGAGTTTCTGAAAACACTCGCGATCTCGCGGCTGTACCTGCACAACTTCCTCAACGTGCAGACCTCGTGGGTCACCCAAGGCTTGAAGGTCTGCCAGCTCGGCCTGCGGTTCGGCGGCAACGATGTGGGCAGCGTCATGTTGGAGGAGAATGTCGTGCGGCAGGCGGGCGCGAGCCACTCCGCTACCGAAGAGGACTTGCGCCGGATGATCCGCGAGGCCGGGTTCATTCCCAAGCAGCGGGACACACTTTACCGAACCTACTTTCTGAACTGAAAGTTCCGGGGGGCCTTCCCAGCGGATGCCTTGCGGGCGCGGCCTCAGCGGGCCCGCTTGGCGGTGAACTGAACAGCAGTTTCCTCGTCGAGGTTGAGCCGCTCTCCCTTGATGGAATTCCTGCTCACCTTGGCGGTCCACTCGTGCTCGACGCCGCCCTCTACCGTGAGGAACTCCAGCTCGTCTCCAAAGATCAGGCCGTATTCGATCTCGATCGACTCTCCGTCCGGCAGCGTCACCGTTCCTCGAACGTCACCGTCTTCTTCAACGAAGGCGATCCGGTAGGATTCTGTGCTCACCTTCAGATCCCAAGTTCCGTTGACCGGGGATTTCTTTTGTTGCGCCAGGCCCAGCGTGGCGGCCAGGGCCAGGAACAGCATCGCTCTCATAAGACAACTCGCACCCATCGGACTTCTCGCTCCAATAATACGACCTTGCGAGCCCTCGCTTGGTTTCATGTTTGCTCTCGTCTCCGGCGGTTGGCAAGGGCAGTTGCGACTGGTTGGGGAACCAGTCAAGCTGGTAGCAGTGGAGCCGAATTCCTTGCTGGGAATCGCCTGGCCGCCCGGACGAATCATACGTTCGCCGGTCTCTCCACCTCGCGTATGGTCACACTGAATCCAATCCCTCGTGCCCTGGTTCCGGTTGATTCCGACGCCGCCCAGGCTATTTGCAGCCCGAACTACGACGAATTCCAAAGCGACCGCGAGATCTTCGAGCTGCTCCAGCGCCAGCCGGCCAGCATACTGCGCGTCACGATGCCCCACGCATGCGCGGCCTCTCCCAACGAGATGCTGGCGGAAGGGTCGGAGGACGCACTTAGAGCCGCAAGAGCCCGCATGGGCGAATTGCGGGATGGCCCTCTCACCGAGACCCGTTGCGACGCGATGCTCCTGTATGAGATCGTCGATCCATGCCGCCCTTCGACGCGACAGATCGGGCTCGGCGGACTCGCCCCGTCCAAGGACATTCTGACCGACTCGAGCCCGGACGGAACGATCGTGCGCAACGAGGGAGTCCGTCCGAAGAAAGCCAGAGGCCGCGCAGACCTGATCCAGGCCACGAGATCCATTATCGGAACTGTGAACAACACCGTCGAGGACGCCCACGGCGAGTACGCTCGCTCGCTCGAGGCCTGCGCTGACGGGCGCGCACCCAACTTTACCGCCTTGGCCGAGGACGGCTGCCGCCACAGAATCTGGCTGCTTCCTGACTCCCTAGAGCGTGACAGCTTGGTCGAGACGCTACGTGCGGAGCCATTTGCTTACGTTGCCGACGGCAACCATCGCAGCGCCGCAGCGGCCATGCTGGGCCTGGAGGGCTTCATGGCGGTAGTCTTTCCTGCTTCGAGCATGGGCTTGGCCCCCTACAACCGCTTGGTTGGTGGCGCGGCGCAGTCGGCCGACCATTGGCGGGCGGCCTTGTCCGAATCGTTCGAAGTGGGCCCCTCCCCGGCGGAGGGCGACTACCAGCCCACAGCGACTCATCGGATCGGCTTCTACGCTGACGGCACATGGTTGGAGCTTGCGCCGCGCCCCGGCTCGTATGACCCCGAGAATGCGGCCCAGTCGATCGACGCAGCCATCGTCCAGCGACGCGTTCTTGATGAAGCGTGCGACATTTCCGATCCGCGGGACGGACGGCTGACCTTCGTAGGGGGAGATCGCGATGCCGCCTACCTGCGGCGCCGCGTGGATGATGGCGAATTCGCCTTTGCGGTCACGTTGCCGCCCGTGACCATGCAGCAGTTCCTCGATGTATGCCGACAGCGCCGCATGATGCCTCCCAAGTCCACTTGGTTCTCCCCCAAAATCCGTAGTGGCCTTGTCATGGCACTGCTGGGCTGAGGACCGTTCGACCACACTGACGCCGTCGCCCGCGGCTGTGGCACAATACCTGCACTTTGTTATGAAGTGCATTGCGCTTGCCTGCTTGCTGTTACTCGGTGCGGCCCCCTCTTCGGCCGCTAACAAGCCCGAGCGTATCGAATGGTTCCGCGATCTGGGGCTCGGACTCTTTATCCACTGGAGCCTCGACAGTCAGCTCACATCTGTCATCAGCCACTCCATGGTTGGTGCGGACGAAGCCTACATGAAGCGCTACGTCGAGGAGCTGCCACGCAGCTTCAATCCCAAGGATTTCGACCCGAGGGAGTGGGCGCGAGCCGCCCGGCTTGCCGGCTTCCGCTACGTGGTCTTCACCGCCAAGCATCACTCGGGATTCTGCATGTTCGAGACAGCTACGACCGACTTCAACATCATGAACACTCCCTTCGGCAGGGACACGGCCAAGGAGATCGCCGACGCGTTCCGGGCCGAGGGAATCGCGGTCGGGTGGTATTTCTCTCCAGACGACTTCCACTTCCTGTACCGGCAGGGGACGCTTGTCAGCCGACTGCGTGCGGAGGTCCTCCCGCCGAACAACCCGGACCTGCTCAAGCTGAATCTAGACCAAGAGCGGGAGCTGATGACGAACTACGGACGCATCGATGTCGTGTTCTTTGACCCCCCGTCTAACGCCGCTCTCCCGCGCGACGAAATCGTTGCCGAGATGAAGGAGCTGATCTGGGAGATCTCTCCCGGCACCGTCATCACTCGCGGCGAGATCGAGACTCCCGAGCAATACACGCCCGGCGTTCCTCTCGAAGGAGCGTGGGAAGGCAACATGACGATGGGCACGCAGTGGCAGTATCGCGGCACGAACGAGCATTACAAGTCCGGCGGCGAACTCATCGGCGCGTGGATCGAGACTCGCGCCAAGGGAGGGAACTTCCTTCTCAATATCGGGCCCATGCCGAACGGTGAGATTCCCATTGAGCAGGAGGCCAGAATGCGGGAGATGGCGCTCTGGCACATGGTGAACGCCGAGGCTGTGGGCGCCGTCCGACCGTGGGTCATTACCAACGAGGGCGACATCTGGTTCACTAAGGCGAAGGACGCGGACACGGTCTACGCATTCGTGCCCGGCACAGCCTGGGGCTGGGGGACGCAGAAGACGATCGTTCTGAAATCGGTCATCGCAGACGAGGGGACGACGGTTCGGGTCTTGGGCCAGAACGAGAAAGTCCTGGAGTACCGGCCCGAGGTGCTGCCGAGGACGGAGTGGGAGCAGACTTCAGAGGGCCTTCGTATCCGCGCGTACCGGGCCCAGCGCCTTTACAACGACCGCCGTTGGCCGAATCCCGTGGTCCTGAAGATCGATGGCGCCCGGCCCGGTCTCAGGCCGCCGGAGGTCGAGACCGTTTCGGAAGCCGAGTGGGGACCTAGAGGCGCCCTGCTGCGAGCCGAGTTGCGCGGTCTCGGCGACGCGTCGACCGTTCGGGTCGGTTTCGAGTACCGTCGCAAGAAGACCACTGCCGAGATGTACGAGGCCGACGACCCTTGGAAGCCTGTTGGCAAGAAGATGGCCCCCATGTCGGCGGCCGGGGAATTCTCGTCGATGCTCTCGCGGGTCGACACGCGGCGCGAATGGGAGTATCGTGCAGTGGTCGCGCACCCCAAGGTCCGGCTGTACGGCCAGGCCGCCACGTTGCGAGCCAAGTAGGATGCCGGGCCCTAGGTATTCTCCCAACACTCACTTTCTGCGGCCGCTTCTCCACGTCCTGATGCTGGCATTGGCCGCGTGCGGGGAGTTTCCGAACGCCGCGGCGGAAGTTCTCGACTTGGCTATCGGCGTGACAGCGTCCGGCAGCCCGATTCACGCGGCGGTAGCCGAGGAAGCGCTGGACCCGAACGGATCGTCAACCAGAGTGCTTGTGGTCGCTGGCCTTGACGGAAGGGACGAATCGGTGGACCTAGCGGCCGCGCTGCTGCGCGACCCTGGCGAGACGGATTTGGCGCTCTCTGCCGTTTTGAACGTGTTTCCTGATAGGGCTCCAGTCGAGTCTTTCCCGCCTTCGGGTCCGGCGTATGGCGGCGACGCTGTCGAGGCCCAGTACTTGTGGAGATTCATCGGCATGCTCGCGCCGGACTTGGTTGTCGACCTGCGTACTGACGAGGCCCCTAGCAGCCTCGAGCGAGCTCTCGACCGCGGGGCAGAGCCGGCCGGCGTAGGCCGGATCCCCGCCGCCACTCTCCGCCTCTCTGCGGACGGCAAGAGCCTGGAGGGCTTGAGACGCGAAAGTCTCGAGCGGCTGGGCGATCTCGCCAGGTCGCTCGATTTGTCGCCAGCCCGCCGCGAGTTACAAGCTCGTGTCGCCCGCGCTCCGCTCGAGACGGCGCGCCAGCTCGAGAAGTCGTACGGTCACGCGCTCGATAACGCGGTCTACATTCCCGCCTTGGCACTGATCGGAAGGCTGCGTCTGGGCGACCTCGACGGCAATAGCCGGGTCAGTGACGTGGAGCGCATAGCTGGGCCATTCCTGGAAGGCAAGGACTCGCTCGGATCCCGGCCGACCGGTAGCCACGTGTCTGGTCACCTCGTATTCGCGGACCTTTACGAGCGTACCGGCAAGGCCGCGTATCTCGATTTGGCTCGTTCGGCAGCAGACCTCGGGTTCGAGAAGGACGGTGCGCTCAAGCCGTCCATGCCGTTCCACAACGAAATGAGCGACTCGGTCTTCATGGGGTGCGCGATTCTGGCGCGCGTGGGCAGGATCACGGGAGAAAGCCGCTATTTCCGCATGGCGCTGCGGCACCTGCGCTTTATGCAGGCTCTGGACTTGCGCCCGGACGGCTTGTACCGCCATTCACCCTTGGACCATGCGCCTTGGGGACGGGGCAACGGGTTTCCGGCGCTAGGCCTGGCGCTGGCTCTCACCGACTGGCCTGGCGAGGAACCCGGTTACGAGGAGGTTCTGGACTCGCTGCGGGCGCACCTGCGAGCCCTTGCGCGGTATCAGGACCCAACCGGCGCCTGGCACCAAGTCGTTGATCGCCCCGAGAGCTACCGGGAGTTCACCTCGACCGCCATGATCGCCTTCGCCATCACTCGCGGCTTGCGAAACGGCTGGCTGGATCGGAGCGAGTTCGAGTCCGTCGCAGACCTGGCATGGAACGCCGTGCAGGCTCGCATCAAATCCGACGCCACGCTGGTCGATGTCTGCCGGAGTACCGGGCGACAGGACTCGCTGCGAGCGTACTTTGATCGAGAGGCCATCCTCGGGCGGGATGATCGCGGGGGCGCTATGGCGTTGCTGATTTCCACCGAACGCGCCTACTGGCTGCCGCAGCGGTAGGTTCGCGGCGCGTTCATTCGACCGGGGCGGCAATGCCCCCCTGGGATCGCGAGCGATTCATGGCGAGAGCCATGCTGAGTGCCTGCGCCGAGTCCTCGGGAGGGCAGAGCGCCGGCGCTTCTCCTGACGCACAGCCGTCCACGAACGCTTGGAGTTCCTCCACGAAACCGTCCCGTTCCGGCAATTCGACTGCCACCTCCTCGCCGGCCGCCGTGTAGAGCCGCAGGCCTGACTTGGCTGAACTGTAATCGAGGGTTCCCTCGTCGCACAGGAGGGTGAATTCCATCGAGAACGGGAAGCTCGCCGGATGATGCCATCCGCCACAGACAATGACCGGCACCTCGTCCTCGTAGTCGAGGTGCGCCACGACGAAATCGATGCCCGCCTCCAAGTCTTCGGGCCCGACGGCGCGGATGCCTTGCGGCTTCCCGAACAGATGCTGGCAGAAGTCGAGATCGTGGATGAGAAGGTCGAGCACGCCTCCCCCGCTGCGCCCCGGATCTTTGAGCCAGCGCCCCCAAGCCGGCGCGGCACAGCGCCTTCGAAATGTGGCGGCTCTAACGGCGCCGAGCTCCCCCGACAGCACCTTGGCGCGCGCAACCGCGTATTCCGGGAAAAACCGCAGGACCTGGGCAACCATCAGCACCCGGCCCGCGTCGCGCGCAGCCTCGATCATAGCTGCGCAGTCCGCCGAGCTCAACGCCATTGGCTTCTCCACGAGGACGTGCTTGCCGGCGGCGAGCGCTCGCAGGGCTAGAGGCTTGTGCAGGTCAGTGGGAGTGCAGATGTCAACAGCATCGACTAGCGGGTCGTCGATGAGCGCCTCGGCCGTCTTGTGGCGCGAGGCGGAACCGAAGTCGACGAAGCCGCCCCCGCGACCCAGGTTGCCGCCCACTTCGCTCAGGTCGCCAGCCAGCTTCTTCGCGCTGGAACTCGATACCGCCGCTAGCTCGAATCCTCGCACTTTCTGGTAGGCCTCGAAGTGCGTGCTCCCCATGAAGCCGAGTCCGACAATTCCAATTCGCATAGCGCCAGATCCTGGCCTTACTTTACTTGGTGAGGGGCTGCGGTCTTCGCGGCGCGCAGCCTGGAGGCGTTCCCCTATTGGCTTCGCTGCCAGACGAACGCGGGGAAAGAAGCGATGGAACGAAAGCCTATGCGCTCGTAAAGCTGCACCGCCCCGGCGTTGGATTCGGTCACCGTCAGGCTCGCTGCCTCGCATCCTGCCCGGGCGAGGGCGGCGAGCGACCGGCGCAGCAGCTCGGACCCTAGCCCCCGACCGCGTGCGAGAGGCGCGACGCACAGCTGGGTCACGTGCCCGACCTCTTCTCCCACAAGGCTGCCCAGGCACATCCCGCGCAAGGCGGACGCCCCCGGCTCGCGGGCAACGATCGCGGCGGGTGCGAAGAATCTGACGCTAGCGGTATGGTGCGTCGTCTGGGCCAGCAAGCGCCTTGCTCCCGCAACGCTCCCGTATAGGTCGTTGATCCGGGAATCGACGTGTCCCCTGTACGCCAGTGCGATCAGCTCGGAAGCATCCTCCGCGAGCCTGTCAGACCACGGGCAAAGCTGCAGGCCGGAACGAGCCCTAGGCTCTGCCAGCAAGCGGTCGAGACCGTCCTTGAGCATCAGCATCCTGGAAAAACTGCGCAAGGTGCCCCCCAGAGCGGGTCGCGTAAGGGGCAGCTTTTGCAGGCAGAGGAGCTGCCCTTCAATCCGCTCCACCCCGCGTTGCAGGCACGCCGTGTTGAGCGTGCTCTCGAACAGCCGTCGCCGCAGTCGGCCGTCCTTGTCCGGGCCCCACACGAATAGATCTCCGACGACGGCCTTGCGGCCCTCCGGCATGAAGTAGCTGTAGCCTCTTGCCAAGCCGGAAACCAGCAGGGCGCGTCCGGCGAGCAATCGCTTGTCCAGCATGCGGCGGACCGCTCCAATCACGGGTCTCAAGTCCCATGCGAAGTGCGTCCGCCAGTGTGCCGCTTGGGCTTCTAGAACAGGCGCCAGGTCGTCTCCCCTCAACTCGCGAAGGTCGGCGAGCCTAGACTTCGGAGGACGCATTGTCTGATTCCAGCACGCGACCCCGCGACCGGCGCGAACCGGCAGAGGGGCGCGAATCCCGCTCGCGGCCTGCGACAGGGTGCAGCAAGGCCGCTAGTTCACGCCTACAACGGACACGAAGCTGACGCACCGCCCCGGCGCGCCGCCGAGATTGTGTGTCAGGCCAAGCTTGGGCGACTTCACTTGGCGATCGCCAGCCTCGCCCCGGAACTGCAGCCACATTTCGTACATCATGCGCAGTCCGCTCGCTCCGATTGGATGCCCGAAACTCTTCAGCCCTCCGTCGGGATTCACAGGCTGCTCTCCACCGATCTCGAACCGGCCGTCAAGCGTGTCCTGCCACGCGTTGCCGCGCCGCGAGAATCCTAGATCCTCCATCAGAACGAGTTCGGTGGGCGTGAAGCAGTCGTGTACTTCGGCCATCGAGATCTCGTCGCGAGCGTCTCGCACGCCCGCCTGCGCGTACGCGTCGGCAGCGCTCGCGACGACTTCGGGAAAGAACGTGTAGTCGTACGCCTGTCTCTTGGCGCCGTCCGCCGGGCCCGCAATGAGGGACAGCGCCTTGATCACCAGGGGAGAGTCGGAGTATTTGTGCGCATCCTCGGCTCGGCATAGGATCGCCGCTGCCGCTCCGTCGCTGACGCCCGAGCAATCGAAGACACCGAGCATCCCGGCCACCTTCGGAGCGCTCTCGATCGCTTCGGCGGGCACCGCCCGCTGGTACTGGGCCTTGGGGTTCCGCGCGCCGTTGGCATGGTTCTTGCACGCGATACGCGTAAGGACGTGGCGCAGCGTGTCTTCGCCGAGTCCGTATTTCTTCGCGTATGCGGGCGCCAGGAGCGAGAACGTTGCCGGAGCCGTCATCGACGACTGCGTCCCGTCCGTCGGGACGCCGGCGCCCGACACTAGGCCCGAATAGCCCGAGTCCTTGAGCTTCTCCACACCGATCGCCATGACGAGATCGTAGGCACCGCAGGCAACCGCGTAGGCGGCGTTGCGGAGTGCCTCGCTACCCGTCGCGCAGAAGTTCTCCACGCGCGTGATGGGCTTGTAGCCGGTCTTCAGGGGCTCGGAGAGCAGCAGGCCCGAGCGGCCGCTTGTCAAGGTGCCAAGCCAGTACGCGTCAACTGCATCACGCTCGGTCCCGGCGGAGGCGCAGGCCTCCAGCGCGGCTTCCACGAGCAGGTCGCTCGCGCCGCGGTCCCAGTGCTCCCCGAAGCGCGTGCATCCCATGCCCACAATTGCGACTCGGTCGCGGATTCCCCTGCTTGCCATGGATCCTTGCGGCCTCCCGTGTTCGATTCTAGCGCCGCGGTCGCGCTTTCCAGAAATAGTTGCGCACGCCCTTCGAAGTGTAAAGCCGACGGAACGTCATTTCCAGTTCCTGGCCAATCGCTACCTTGTCCGGATCGACATCCGCAAGTTCGCACGCGAATCGCCCTCCCTGATCAAAGTCCACTACCGCCGCGACCACCGGTTGCTGCAGCGAGTACGCGAGATGGTCCACCGTGTACGTGGCGACGCGCGCCGTCGCGTCCGCGAAGGGCGACTGGTCCATGTCGTCGACAGAGCCGCACTCGACGCAGACGCGCTGGGGCGGAAGGTTTGCCGCGCCGCAGGAGCGGCAGCGCGAGCCGACGAACGCGTACTTCCAGCGCTCGGACCGCTGCATCGGCGGCGCAGCCGGTCTGGGCGGGTCCGGGCGGCGAGGCGCCTCGAAGGGCAGGATCTCCCGCCACTTCAGATAGGTCTGGTAGGGCAAGCTGGAGCGCTTGGATCCGATCCAGGCCGCGACGCTGTGCCGCGGACGCATGCTCGCGACGTGATTCGTCGCCTCCACGATGACTGCTTCGGCCCCGTCCGCCGCGCAGACTACGGCGATCTTGTCGCCAGGCTCGGCCGAATCCAGCAAGTTCGCCAAGAGCAATCCCGAGTGCGCCGCGCCCGCTCGCCCCACCGTGCCTTGAAGGTCGTCAGCAAACTGCGTTGCTTGCAGCCCTGCCGACCGGGCCAGCGAAGAGGCGATTTTCCTGTGAGAGGTGTCTACTGCGACCCGCGTCAGGTCCCTCGCTGAAAGTCCAGCCTCGCGCAGGCTCGACTCCAGGGCAGCTTGGAGAGCCGGAACCAAGCGGCGCTGTACGAAACGCTCCTCCCACTGTCGCGCGAACCGCTGTTGCGGCCCGCGCCACACGTCGAGCAGCTCCTCCGTGCGGGATGCCGCACCTGCGATCGCTGCCACCACTTCAGTCCCCTCGCCGACCAGGAAGGCGCACGCCGCGTCCCCTCCGCCGGATTCGCGAGGTCCCATGGGAGCGCCGACCACCACGTCCGAGGCGCAGACAAGCGCCGTCTCGCTGCCCTTGAGCCGGGAGGCGATTGCCAGCGCCGCCAGGCCCGAGCGGCTGCAGGACGCCAAGTCGATGCTGCGGGCCTCGGCCGGCAGGTCAAGTGCGGCATGCACCGCAGCCGCGTTAAGTTTTTCTGCGTATGCGTGCGATGTGGAAGCGAAGAGCAGCTCTGTCGGTGCGTGCTCGCAATTGCGGAGTGCCTCTCGTCCCGCCTCCACGGCCATCGAGGTTGCGTCTTCGTCGAAACTGGCTGCCGAACGCTCGCCGCGGCCGCCGCTGCTCATGGACGAGCGCCGAAGGCGGCAGTACGGCACGTACGAACCGTAGCGCAGTATCCCCGCCATAGTTGGGGTATTGTCGCATGCACGTCGCGGCTTCCGACCGGCCATCGCCGCTCCACGCGACCGGAAGCGGAACCGGCCGCGGACTCGCCGCTACTGCGAGAGGAACTCGAAGTCTTCCGTGTCCAGAGTGGCGACGATCCGGCCCCGCCCCAGCGCTCGCCCGGACGTCGGAAAGAACAGGGCGCCGTCGGTGGAGTCGCCCGGCGCGAGCTTGCCGCTGACAAAGCTGATCGCCGCGGCCGCGGCGGAGGCTTTGAGGCCCCTCGGGCCGATCGCCAAGGCCGAGAGGCGGCGCTTCTCGTAGCCGTTGTTCGGGCGGATGAATTGGTTGTTGTAAAGGGCCTTCTCGTAGGCGGACTGGAGCTTGAGCAGTTCGGACCGCTTTGCCGTGCGGAAGAAATCGCCGATCACCTGCTGCTCGGAAACAGCCCGCACTACTGTGCCGTCGCTGTACTCGAACGCGAAATCGGCCGCGTTGATCTGGCGTGTCTGTCCGCTTCCGTTGCTAACTGCCACGTGCATCAAGGCGTAGCGGCTGGTTGTCAACGGCATCGGGGCGCACATCAGGGTAAGCCCGTTCCGGGTCTGGACTTGGTAGTCCATCCCGTTTGACTCGAACTGGATTACCTGCGCATAGACAGAGATCAACGCTGTCGCAAGCAGGGCGGCAAACCGTCTACTCATCGCAATTGGCCCGCGCTTCGCGATTGCCCTATGATACAGGAAGCGTTTAGGGTCATTGGTCGAGTAATGAAACCGCTCACAGGGCTTCCTGTGGATTCCTACGTAAAGGTGTCCCAGGAGGCCGACATCCCACTGAAGGATCTGCTGGAACTGGTGCAGCAGGTCGAAAACGGCGCTTCGGCGGCGTTTCTTGCCCGCTACAGGGCCGACGTGTGCGCAGGCTTGGACGAGAAACGGGTCCAGGACATACTGCGGAGGCTTCGTGACTGCAGGGATCTGGTCGACCGCCGGATCTCGGTACTGACGAAGCTCAGCTTACGCGGAGCGCTCACACCGGAGCTAAGAGCTCAGCTAGAGAAAGCCACGGATCGTCGCGAGCTGAACGACATATTCATGCCGTTCCGCCCCCGCAAGCGCGACGCGGCCGACTCGGCCATCGACAAAGGCTTGGACCCGTTGGCGCGGGCGCTTTGGTTCCAGCAGGACGGCGTCGACATCCAAGCCGAAGCGCTCAAGCACGTCGCCCCCGGAAAGGGCGTGGAGGATGCCGAGCAGGCGCTTGCTGGAGCGTATGCGATTGCCGCCCGGTGGCTGAGTGAGAAGCCGGAGATTCTTCGCGAGCTTCGCAAGCTGTTCCGGAGGCACTGCGAGCTCTCCGTGAAAGCGAAGTCGGCGGGGCGCAAGGACGCTCGCGCGCAGGCGATGGACGGATACCGGTCCAAGGTGGTGAAAGTTCCCTGGCAGAAGCTGCTGGCTATCCGTCGAGGAATCCGTGCGGGCCTGCTCGAGAAGACCGTCGAGATTCCGGCCCGTACCGCATCTCGGTACTTGGAGCGGTGCCTGATCAAGGATGCGGAGTCGGAGTACGCGCCGCACCTGAAGCGTGTGGTCTCAACCGCCATTCGCAAGGGGCTCTCCGAGCGGGTCAAGAGAGATGCCTTGGCGCAGCTTGACGAAATGGCGGACAGCGAAGCGATCGAATCGTTCCGCAAGGCGCTGCGCGACGCCCTGCTAGCCCCGACGGCGCATGGGATCAGGATTGTCGGCATCGAGACGGGCCGCCACGGCGGGTGGCGGGCCGCTCTGATCGATGGCGATGGCGAGTTGACCGACTACGCAATTGTCCGAGACGATGTCGGTCCAAACGGAAAGAGCGCAAAGCCCGTGAACTCAGGTCTCGGAAGCGCGCGCGCTGACACCGAGGGGTCCGACTCGGACACGTCCACCCGCGAGCCGTCTTCAGCCGCACCCCGCCCGACCTCGGAGGAGGGGAAGCGGACTGAGACAGCGGCAGTCGATGCGAAGAAGGCTCAGCCGGCGGCCGCCGACGCCGCCCTGTCGCGCGGGAACGGCAAGCAGCCGGTCCGCCGCACTGATCTCAGCGAGTTTCTCCGCGACCGCGATGTCGATTTGATCGTGTTTCCCGCCGGTCCGAGGCCACATTCCACCGAGCGGTTCATCCGCTCGCAGATCCGCCGTTGTGGCAAGGGTGACATCGCCTGGCACGTTGTGAGGGGCAGCAGAACATGGATCTACGCGACATCCAAGGCGGCCCGGCGCGAATTTCCCCATCTCGAACCGGCCTTTCGGAGCGCAGTCAGTCTCGCTCGGCGGGTACAGGATCCCCTCGCCGAGCTGGTGAAAAGCGATCCGAAGACCGTCGGGATCGGGGCCAACCACCATGAGGTCAATGGGCCACGGCTGCGCGAAGTGCTCCGCCAAACGGTCGAATGCGCCGTGCATGATGCCGGTGTCGATGCAAACCGGGCCCCGTTCCCGTTGCTCGCACTCGTTCCGGGTATCACGGAGCGGCTCGCCAAGAGGATCGTGGACTACCGCAAGCGGCACGGCCCGTTCCGGCTCCGTCAGGACTTACGCAAGGTCGACGGGCTCAGCGACCGGATATTTGCCCAGGCCGCGGGATTCTTTAGGGTGCACGGGGACGAGCCTCTGGATAGCACGGGGGCACATCCGGAATACCACGAGCTGCACCAGCGGATAGCGGCTGCGGCCGGCTGCGATCTCGCCACGCTGCTGGCCGAGCCCAGCCGCCTGGATGCCATCGATCCGGAGCAGTTCGCAACGAAGGGTCGCTCAGTCTTGTTCGTCAAGTCGGCCATCGAGGAGTTCAAGCCCGAGCGACGCCACGTCCGCGGCAAATTCGAGATGCCGAAGCCGGTCGTGCCATTGCGCAAGGAGGAGGAATTGCAGCCCGGATCCAAGGTTGGCGGCGTTGTCTCCAGCATCTCCGACTACGGAGCTTGGGTGGATATCGGGGGAGACCAGGACGCGTTGCTCCATGTCTCTCAAATTCATAGGGAGCACTTGAAGGACTCGAGACCTGCTCTTGGCGCCGGAGACTCGCTGGATGTGTACATCAGGCAGCCCCAGGATGGCAACGGGCGCATCTCGCTCACGATGTGGCAGCCGCGCTCGCGTCCGCCACGAGGCAAGAGCGGGGGCTTCCGGCCCGGCGCGCCCGGGCCGTTCAATGGGCCGAGGAACCGTCGGCGCCGCTCAGATCGGTTTCAACGCCGCAAGCCTTTCCACCGGACCTTTGGCCCCGCCTCCGATCGTCGCGCGGGGCGTGGCCGTCCCAGGGCCAAGCTGACCATGTCGGAGAAACTTAACATGCTCCAAGACAAGTACCGCACGAAGGTCTAGGGAATGTTGCGGCCGTCCGGGAGCGCCGGCAGGCCGGATTGGAACCTCGAGCGTCAGGCGAATCGCAGGGGCTACACACGTGTTGCGGGCATCGACGAGGCCGGGCGCGGATGCTTATTCGGACCCGTATTCGCAGCAGCCGTGATCCTGGATCCAGCCGAGCCTCTGCCCGGCCTTGACGACAGCAAGCGTGTCAGGCCCTCGCGACGGGACCAATTGGATGCCCGGATACGCGAGACATCTGTCGCCTTTTCCGTGCAGGCGCTCGACGCGGCCTCCATCGACCTGCTCAACATCCTCCAGGCGGCGCGCCTGGCGATGAAGCGCGCTGCGGAGAGCCTTGAGCCGGCCCCGGACTTCCTGCTGATAGACGCAGTCTCGGTCGAAACCGGATTTGCCCAGTGCAGCGTCATCAAGGGTGATCGCAAGAGCCGTTCCATCGCGGCGGCTTCGATCTTGGCCAAGGTGGCACGCGACCGCTGCATGCTCGCGTGGGACTCGCTGTATCCCCAGTACGGGCTGCGATCGAACAAAGGCTATGCGGCCCCGGCCCATCTTGCCGCCATCCGCGAGCACGGCTGCACGCCCCAGCACCGCAAGAGCTTTGGTCCGGTCGCGCGTTTCGCGGCGCTCGATCCGAGAATCCCGTTCTCCGGCTAAACTGTCAATTTGTGAGCATCAGTCCAAGGATTCCCCCGGTCAATCCGGGATTGCGGAATGAGCGGGGCAGATCTCACATCGTCCTTAGCCAGGTCATCTACCTGCTTTTCTGCCTTGAAGTGGGCTTGGTCTTGCTGCTGCTGCCGTGGACCTTGCTGTGGGACAACAACTACTTCTTCAGCCTCCAGCCGCAGCACAGCCAGTTCTGGCTCAGCAATCACCTGCGAGGTGCTGTTTCCGGCATCGGCTTGGTCAACCTGTGGATGGGGCTAAAGGAATTGCTGCGCGTGATCAGGCGGCGAGCCCAATGAGCCAGGGTCTCAGTGGGTCATCGCGTAGACGATGTAATTGATTGCCAGGCGGTAGGACATCGCGGTGAATCGCTCTGGATACTCCGGCCAGTCGGCGTGTTCCCACGCGTCTCCCAGATCCATGTTGTGGTTGATTAGCACCATCAGGCGCCCGTCGTCGTCACGAATCCCTCGCCAGTGCGGCACGACGCCGTCGCGCTCGTATGGCCGGCCGCTGTAAATCATCTGCAAGCCCGGAATCTGCTCGCGGTGCTCCATGTCGAAAAGCACGTGGAACACCTCGCTGGCCGGTTCGAGGTCCTCGACGGGCCGTTCGGGAAAGATCCGCCGGATACCGCTCATGAAATACTCCCATTCCTCGGTGCCGTGGAAGTCGTCGAACATGATGAAGCCCCCGCGGAGCAGGTACTCGCGGATGCCTTCGACCTCCGACTCCGTCAAGTCCCAGTGTCCCGCCTCGACGACGTAAAGAAACGGGAACTCGAACAGCCGCGGGTCTGCCGGATGGACGTAGGCCTCCCTCGGCCGAGCGTCGATGGCCGAGAGCCGCTGCAGTCCTTCCAGGAAGTGCCTCTCGGCTGCTGGGGAATCGATCTGCCAGGGGCGGATCTCGAGGCTTTGGCCGGAATACCGGTCTGAGTACGCCATGCGGGCCAGGACGAATTCGGACGGCTCGCCCTCGGAAAACCCGTCCAAAGCAAGGCGGGCCTCCGGCGGGATCGGAATGTCGTGGTATGTACGCTGCGCCACCAGCCAGCCGGAACACGCTGCGACGGCGGCCGCCGTCGCGACGGCAGGCAGGCGGCGCCTCGAGTCCATTCCGGCCATCGCCCGCCCTCCCCGCGCTCAGTAGCGGTAGTAATCGGGTTTGTAAGGGCCCTCGACAGGGATGCCCAAGTACTCTGACTGAGCCCGCGTCAAAGCTGTCAGGTCGGCCCCGAGAGCGCGCAGGTGCAACCGTGCAACCTGCTCGTCCAACTGCTTCGGCAGCGTCACTACCGTGCGGCCGTACGTCTGCGCGTTTCGATGCAGCTCGATTTGCGCCAGAACCTGGTTGGTGAAGCTGCAAGACATCACGAAGCTGGGATGCCCCGTCGCATTCCCCAGGTTCAGCAGGCGGCCTTCCGAGAGAATGATGACGGAGTGCCCGTCGGAGAAGCGGTACTCGTCCACCTGGGGCTTGACGGTCTTGCGGGCAACGCCGGGGAACTGCTTCAACCCGGCCATGTCGATCTCGTTGTCAAAGTGCCCGATGTTCCCCACGACGGCTTGGTGCTTCATGCGCGCCATGTGCTCCGCGAGAATCACGTGCTTGTTGCCCGTCGCGGTGACGAAGATGTCGCCGACTTCGAGGACATCCTCGAGCCGACGCACCTCGAATCCCTCCATGGCGGCTTGCAGCGCGCAGATCGGATCGATCTCCGCCACGATCACGCGGGCTCCTTGGCCGCGCACGGACTGCGCGCATCCCTTGCCGACATCCCCGTATCCGCAGATGACGACGACCTTGCCCCCGATCATAACGTCCGTGCCGCGGTTCAGGCCGTCCACCAGGGAGTGCCGGCAGCCGTAGAGATTGTCGAACTTGGACTTGGTCACCGAGTCGTTGACATTGATTGCCGGGAAGAGTAGCGATCCGTTTTCCTGGCGCTGGTACAGCCGATGGACGCCTGTCGTGGTCTCCTCGGACACGCCGCGCACGCCGGCTGCCAGCTCTGCCCAAAAGCCCCCGCGCTCGCGTCGCAGGCGAGCGAGCGTCCGGAGAATGACGGACTCTTCCTCCGAGCCTGCCGTTGAAGGATCCGGCACCGCCCCTGCGAGTTCGCACTCCAAGCCCAGATGCACCATGAGCGTCGCGTCTCCGCCATCGTCCAGGATCAAGCTCGGCCCTCCGTCCGGCCAGAGCAGCGCCTTGGATGTCGCCCACCAGTACTCCTCCAGGGTTTCACCCTTCCATGCGAACACCGGCACGCCGCGCGGGCAATCGGGCGTGCCGTCGGGGCCGACGACGACCGCGGCCGCCGCGTGATCCTGCGTCGAAAAGATGTTGCAAGACGCCCATCGAAGCGTGGCTCCGAGGTGCGCGAGTGTCTCGATCAGGACCGCCGTCTGGACGGTCATGTGCAGCGATCCAGTGATCCGAGCGCCCGCGAGCGGCCGCTTGCCGGCGTACTCCTCGCGCAAAGCCATCAAGCCGGGCATCTCGTGCTCGGCGAGGCGAATCTCGTCCCGGCCGAACTCCGCCAGCTCCAAGTCCCTGACTTTGTGCTCCTCAAGCGAGGGGGCCGTCTCGGCGGCCGCCTCGGGCAATGTCTCAACTGTCGCCATGGCCAGTCTCCTTTCGCTCGACACGCAAAGCCCCTGCGGCGAATGTGCGGCGCGCCGCGCCGCTCATGCCTGGCGCCGCAGGTCTCCCGTCCTGTCGACTCGCTCCCAAGTGAACGAGTCTTCCGTGCGACCGAAATGTCCGTACGCTGCCGTGGCCTCGTATATCGGGCGCCGGAGGTCCAGGTATTCGATCAAGCCGGCAGGCGTCAACGGGAACAGATTCTGCACGATTTTCGCGAGACGCGTCTCATCGACCTGCCCGGTTCCGTAGGTGTCGACCCGTACGGACACGGGATCGGGGACGCCGATGGCGTAGGCGAGCTGCACCTCGCAGCGCGACGCCAGCCCGGCCGCGACGATGTTCTTCGCGATGTGGCGCGCCATGTAGCAGGCCGAGCGGTCGACCTTCGTGGGATCCTTCCCGGAGAAGGCGCCCCCGCCGTGGCGCCCCATGCCGCCGTATGTGTCGACGATGATCTTGCGCCCTGTCAGCCCCGTGTCCCCGTGCGGTCCTCCGATCTCGAACTGGCCGGTTGGGTTGATGTGGTACGTCGTCCGAGAGTCGGCCATGCCGTACGGTCCCACGACACCGTCGATTACCACTTCCCGGACCCGCTCGCGCAACTCGGCTTGGCTGGCCAGGGTCGCGCCTCCGACCGTGTCGTGCTGTGTCGAGACCACCACCGCATCGATCCGGACCGGATTGCCGTCGTCATACTCCACGGTGACTTGCGACTTGCCGTCCGGACGCAGGAATGGAAGGTCCCCCGCCCTGCGCACCTCGGAAAGGCGTCGCACCAGCTTGTGGGCCAGCATGATCGGCAGCGGCATCAACTCCTCGGTCTCGCCGCACGCGAAGCCGAACATCAGGCCCTGGTCTCCCGCTCCCCCGGTGTCCACGCCCATCGCGATGTCGGCGGACTGCTCGTGGACGTGCGTGTCGACCTGGCAGGTCGCGGCGTTGAACCCGTACTCGGGCTTGTTATAGCCGATCTTGCGGATCGTGTCCCGGGCTATTCTTTCCAAGTCGAGTTGTGCCTCGGTTCGAATCTCCCCTGACAGCACGCAGAGGTCAGTCGTCACCAACGTCTCGCAAGCGACGCGGCCAGTCGGATCCTGGGCCAGCACCTCGTCGAGCACGGCGTCGGAGATCTTGTCGGAAAGCTTGTCGGGGTGTCCTTCGGTCACCGACTCTGAAGTAAAAAGTTGCGTACCGCTGCGATGCAAGGCGATTCTCCAATCGGGGGCCGCCGGATCTACGGTTCTTCCGACATGGGCAGGCGGCCGGTCAATGTGGCCGTTCGGGCTACCTGAGCCCGATTCGAATTCCACTTAATCTTCCATTCTTCGGGTTGCCGGATGGTTTGTCAATGGTTCTCGGCGATTAGCCGCATGTCATCGGCTGAGGCAGGCTCGCCGCGCGGGCGTCGTTCTGCGAAGAAAGCCCGCAGGGGCGCGAGGCACTCCGCCGCGAGAACGCCTTCCGAGATCTCCAAACGGTGGTTCAGCAGTTCCGAATCCGCGAGGCGGAACTTGCTGCGCACGGCGCCGAAACGCAGGTCACGCGAACCGAACACCAGCCGCTCGACTCGCGCGGCAACCAGGGCTCCGGCGCACATCGCGCACGGCTCCAGAGTCGAGTACAGCGTCGTGCCGCGGAGGCGGTAGCTGCCAAGCCACCGAGCCGCGTCCCGCAACGCGACAATCTCGGCATGGGCGGTGGGGTCGTCATCGCGGATCTGGCGGTTCGCCCCCCGTCCGATCACCTTGCTGTGATGCACTACGACCGCGCCTACCGGAACCTCCTCGGCGCGTGCCGACCGAGCGGCCATTGCAATGGCCGCTCGCATGAATTGCTGGTCGCTGGCCGACACCTCAGTGGCCGCCGCCCTCGCGGCCAAGCCAGTACTCGAGGTCAGGGAAAACGACGGCCTGCATCTCCTGTGTGTCTACATTTCCGGGCTGAAGCAGGTACGCGCCGGAGTCGATGTGGCGTTCAGTCTCGCCGCCGGCGAGGTGAATCGACATCTGTCGCGTGCTCTCGTAACCCATCTTGAAAGGATCCTGCACGACGATTGAATCGATCACCCCGGCCCGCATGTCTGCCACCAAGGTCTCGGAAGCGTCAAAGCCGACAATCCTGACCTTGCCCGATAGCCCGCGCAGCTTGACCGCTTGCACGGTACCGTCGACGCTCGACTCGTTGTCGGCAAAAAAGCCCGCCAGATCGGGGTGCGCTGTGAGCAGGTTCTCGGCTTCGGCCAGTGCCTTGGCTCGGTCCGCCATGTTGAACCTGACACCCACGATCTCGATGCCCGGGAACTTCTCCGCGACCGTCTCGACGAAGCCCGCTTCGCGCTTCATGGTCGACGCGCTCCCCGGCATGAATCCGATCACGCCGACTTTGCCCGCCCCGCCCAGGATCTCGCCCATGCGCTCTGCCGCCATCACGCCCCCTTGGTAGTTGTCGGTTACCACGAGCGTGATGATCCGATCGGTATTGATCGCGGAATCGAAGATCGCAACGGGAATGCCCCGATCCGCTGCCCGCTCGACCACTGTGACGAGGGCTTCCGCATCGACGGGCGCGAGCACGATCCCGTCAACTTGGCGGGTGATGAGATTCTCGACAATCGAGATCTGGCGCGCCGTGTCGATTTCCAGCTGCGGGGCGTTCCAAAGGATCGCAAGGCCGAATTCCTCGCCAGCCTTGATCGCCCCGGCGTGGACGGACTGCCAGAACGTGTGATTGGTGCCCTTCGGCACGACGCCGATGATCGGCATGCCGCCGCCTCCGGCGCAGGCAGCCAAGCCTCCCATGCCGGATGCCGCTGCCAGGAGTTGCCTGCGCGTAAGCATGCAGCCATTATGGCGCAGCGAACCGGCACCACGGCTACGGTCCGGACCGTTTGGCCATATTCCGCGCCGGGCCGATCGGAAACCATCCGGAGCGCGAGGCGATTACCCGAATGCGTTGCGCGCCGGGTCCCCCAGGGCGCCAAGGGAGCGTCAGCGTTCGCGCTTCAGCACGCGGTCCGCGCGCAGCGGCCCACGGCTATCTGAAAGCGCGTGTGCGGCGTAGGCCGAGTTTCCTTCGCGCCCGCCAAGCCCGTGCCGGTTGCCAACCGACGGGGCGCGGCATTGCCGAGTTCAGGCCGACTGGTTAGGCTGCCAAAGCGTCTCTGCGACGCCGGCCACTTGGCACGCCCACCGGCTCCAAACGAAGAACGCGTCTGAAAGCCGATTCAGATAGCGGATCGCCATTTCCAGTCCGGGCTGCGATGCCGATAGGGAGACGACCCGGCGCTCGGCGCGGCGACAGACCGCGCGGCACACGTGAAGATCCGCGTTCAACGGCGAGCCCCCCGGAAGCACGAACGACGCCAGGGGTGGAATCTGCTCGTTCAACAGATCGACTTCGGCTTCCAGGCGCTCTACGTCGGACGGTAGGACACGAGGTTGTCGCGAGCCGAGCGATTCGGAGTCGGTGGCGACCTCGGACCCCAGGTTGAACAGTTCGTGCTGGACTCGCAGCAGGGTCTCCCCTAGTGGCGCTAGTTCCGGACAGTCCGTCGCGGCGCGAAGCAGATTCTCCTTGGCTTGCCCGACGGCGGCGTTGAGCTCGTCAACGGTGCCGTATGCCTCGACCCTGGGATCGTCCTTGCGCACCCGGCGTCCGTTCACGAGCCGCGTCTCGCCGCCGTCCCCGCCGCGCGTGTAAATGCGGTTCAGCACGATGCGTGGTTCACGGAACACTCTGTCGGCCATTACAAACGATCTTACGACTCTGAGGTACGAGTCGATGGCGCCACTACCGCAGGCGCTGTAGGTCAAGTGCCACGCCTGCCTCCGCCAGCAGCTTGTTCGCTGTCCCATGCAGCGGGTAGTCGAGGTTGTACACGACCCTCGCGATCCCCGCGTTGATGATCATCTTCGTGCAAATCAGGCAGGGAGAGCACGTAGAGTACACCGTGGAACCCTTCACGGAAATGCCGTGGTAGGCAGCTTGGACGATGGCATTCTCTTCGGCGTGGCTGCAGAGACACTCCGATAGCAGCGTTCCGCTGTCTGCAAGGGAATTGCAGCGCGGGCAACCCCCCTCGTTGCAGTTCGCCACGCGGCGCGGCGTGCCGTTGTAGCCCGTCGAGATGATGCGCCGGTCCTTCACCACTACTGCGGCCACCTTGCGCTTCATGCAGTTGGATCGCAGTGCGACGATCTGGGCGATCCGCATGAAGTACTCGTCCCATCCGGGCCGAGCGGCCCCCATCATCCAGCCCTTGGCGACCTCCGTGAGGGACTGCCGGAACTGCTCTATCGACCCGGAATTGACGAGCGTCTCGTCCGCCTCTTCCCAGGTCGCGCGCAATTGCTGCCGGGAGGGGTCTCGACTCTCCAACTCCCGCCCCTCATGCTCGGCGAACTCCCCGAACGAAGCCGGCACCCTGTCCCCGCCCCTTCGCACGACACGCTCGTATCGCAGCTCGCGCGGGGCGTCCAGGTGAAGCAAGTGGAATTCGCCGCATTCGCGCAACGCGCGCACCTCGTGCGGGCTGCGGATGGAGTCGATCACGTAGTTCTGGTCGAGCCGGAACTTTCTCGCGATCCGCTGGGCCAGGATTGCCGGTCCGAACTCCGATCGAAGGCGGTTTCCCTCGGCGATCAGGTTCTCGCGAGTTGCCCGCAGGCCGCGAGCGGCTAGCTCCTCGCGGATTACGTCCGACAGCGAGTAGAAATGGAACCCCTTCTTGGTAAGGTGCTCGGCCGCAACGGTCTTGCCCGAGCCATTGGTTCCCGTAAGTCCGATAATCATTTCCGAAGAATACCCATGGTAGGGCAATCTCGCCCGGTCCCGTCCAAAGCTCGTGCGACTTCGTCTAGCGCTTCGACATCCGAGCAGTTTGGATCCGGGGAGCGCAACCGGCATGTTAAGCTGTTGGAAACTGCGGAGACACGCCACTCTTCGCGCGGTCGCCCCCAACCAAAGGCTGGGAATTTCCGCGAGCGACGAGGCCCGGCGGAACTGAATTCAGCGTTCATGCGGCATGGTCAGCAGACGCTGCGAGCGATTCGGTTGTCGAGGGCGCTGCTCTTCCGGCGGAGTGCTGTGCAGTGAGCCTTTCGGTTCACCCATCCGTGGGTCCGCCAGCGCGGATCGGGAATCCCAGCACTAACCCGAGTTCGTTCATCAAACAGACGGTCCGCGGGCGCATTTTGGAATTGGAGATCGAATTGCTATGGACAACTACTTCGCGCTAGCCCCGATCCTCGGTGCTATCGGCTTGGTGGCCTCGTTTCTGACCTTCCTGACGGTGAAGAGAAGCTCCCCCGGCAATCGTCAGATGCAGAGCGTGGCCGGACTGATCCGGGTTGGCGCGATGGCGTTCCTCTACCGCGAGTACCGTATCCTCGCGATTTTCGTCGTCCTTGTGGCGGGCCTGGTCGCTTGGAAGCTCGGCGCGCCAATGGCAATCAGCTTTGCTGTCGGCGCGGCTTGCTCGGTACTCGCCGGACTGTTCGGCATGCAGGCCGCCACACTCGCCAACTCCCGCACGAGCGAAGCGGCCCGCACCGGGGGGCTTGGCGCCGCGCTGACTGTCGCTTTCAACGGCGGATCGGTGATGGGCCTGGCCGTCGCCGGCCTGGGCTTGCTGGGTGTCGGGCTGCTCGCGATCGGTTTCTCGGGCCCGGCGAACGCGGTGTATCTCAACGGCTTCGCCATGGGTGCCAGCTCGATCGCCCTCTTCGCCCGCGTTGGAGGAGGGATTTACACGAAGGCCGCCGATGTCGGAGCCGACCTCGTGGGCAAGGTCGAGGCCGGCATTCCCGAAGACGACCCGCGGAACCCCGGGGTCATCGCTGACAATGTCGGTGACAACGTGGGTGACGTCGCCGGCATGGGCGCGGACATCTTCGAGTCGTTCGTCGGGTCGATGATTGCAACCTTGGCGATCGCCGCGACGCTGCCGGAGGGGGCGTTATCGCAACTCTCCGGCTCGGTCAGCGGAGAAGCCCTGCGCTCCGCCCTGATGGCTTTGCCGCTCGTGCTTTCCTCGGTCGGCCTAGTCGCGTCGCTCGTAGGCATCGTTTCGGTTCGTGCCCTCAAGGCTCTCGGTCCCGCGGCCGCGCTGCGCTACGCGGCTTGGCTCAGCGCTGTGCTGTTTCTCGTCGGAGGGTACTTCGCCGGGCAGGCCATCGGCGTTTCGACCGGGGTGTTCGGCGCCGTGATTGCCGGGTGCCTGGCCGGGGTAGCAATCGGCTACATCACGGAGTACTACACATCGATGAAGCCTGTGATGCAAATCGCGAACGCGTCGCGAATGGGCACTGCGACTAACATCATCGAGGGCTTGGCGACCGGCTTCCGCAGCTGCGCCGCCCCGGTGCTCGTGATTTGCGGCGCCATATACCTTGCCAACGAAACGGCCGGATTGTACGGCATCGGCATTGCGGCGGTTGGCATGCTCGCCACCGTGGGAATCACGATGAGCGTGGACGCTTACGGCCCGATCGCCGATAACGCGGGAGGGATTTCGGAGATGTGCGGCCTGCCGGAAAATGTGCGCAAGATTACCGACCAGCTGGACTCCCTGGGGAATACCACGGCGGCGATGGGCAAAGGCTTTGCGATCGGATCGGCCGCCCTGGCGGCCCTCGCCCTTTTCTCCGCCTACACCCAGGCTCTAGACAGCGCCCGCGCGAACGCCGGCTTGGGTCCCGTGTCGATTCCGCTTAACACATCCGAGGTTGTCATCGGGCTGCTGCTCGGCGGCATCCTGCCCTTCCTGATCGCGGCGCTCACTATGAAGGCTGTGGGCAGAGCCGCCGGCAAGATCATCGACGAGATCCGGCGGCAGTTCCGCGAGATCGAGGGGTTGCTTGAAGGGCGCGAGGGCGTCCATCCGGATGCGGCCCGCTGCGTGAATATCGCAACGGGGGCGGCACTGAAAGAAATGGTGCTGCCGGGAGTGATCGCTGTGGCAGCGCCGGTGCTGGTCGGATTCGGCCTAGGCCCGGAGGCTCTTGGAGGGACTCTCGCCGGCGCGACTGTGACCGGGGTTTTGCTGGCCTTGTTCATGGCCAACGCCGGAGGTGCGTGGGACAACGCGAAGAAGACGATCGAGCAAGGCGGTGTCGAGGGGGAGGGCAAGGGGTCGGACGGCCACAAGGCTTCTGTAGTCGGCGACACGGTCGGCGATCCTTTCAAGGACACTGCCGGACCCTCGATGAACATCCTGATCAAGCTGATGTCCATCGTGGCGCTAGTGATCGCTCCTCTGATCGCGGTCTGACAAAGAGATCGGCGGGTAGCACCGAGTCCTCGAAACCCAGTCGAATCTCGCTTGAAAACCCTCTGGTAGAGTGGGGCAAGGATGTCGGAGGGAAGGGCAAGACCCCCGGGGCCGGTGGTCGGAGCGCCGAGCCATGCAACCCGAGCGGCTATGCCGCCTCACCCCCTCACGCTGGACGGGTCCGCAGTCCTGCACCAGATGTTCCGGATGCGCTGGGCGGCTTGGCGCTCGATCGACCGCTCGCAGCGCGCCACGATCAAGGAGGAGGCTCGGGAGGTCCTTGGGTCGATGGAACGCGATCCGCGGGGCGACTCCGCTCTGTTCTCTACGATTGGTCACAAGGGCGACCTTCTCATCCTGCACTTTCGCCGGGATTTCGAGCAACTGAACCGCGCCGAGCTGGCTGTGTCGGCCCTGCGCTTGTCCGAGTTCCTAGAGCCGACCACGTCGTACGTGTCTGTGGTCGAACTCGGGCTGTACGACTCGACGGTGAAGCTTTACGAAGCGATGTTGGACGAGGGCGTTGTGCCGGACAGCGACGAGTGGAAAGCGGGGCTGCGGGCCCGAACGGACGAGCAGGCCGCGGCGATGGCGCCACGCCTCTATCCCGCGATGCCCCCGCACAAGTACCTATGCTTCTACCCCATGGACAAGAAGCGCGGCGAACAGCGCAACTGGTACTCGGTCGCCATCGAGGACCGACGGCGCATGATGCGGGAGCACGGCCTTATCGGACGCCGATTCGCGGGTCGCGTCAAGCAGATCATATCCGGGTCCATCGGTTTCGATGACTGGGAATGGGGCGTCGACCTGTTCGCCGACGATCCGCTGGTGTTCAAGCAATTGATCTACGAGATGCGATTCGACGAGGCGAGCGCGGTCTATGCCCTGTTCGGTCCGTTCTACATCAGCCTGCGGCTTCCGGCCTCGGAGTTCGGCAAGTGGCTGGACTTCGACGCGCCCGCTTTCGGCCTGCCCTAAACTAGCGTCTGGAGCAGGCCCTAGTCCCGTTTCCAATGGGTACTATAGGAACGAGTCGGATCGTGACGCTGTTTTCCCGACCTTCGCCACGCGACAAAGGAGCACTGGCATTCGCCGTTGCCGTCCTTGCGGCTACATCGCTCGCTCCGAGCGCTGCGGGTGCGGACTTCGCGCTGGCGTACGTCGGCCCCGAATCCAGCCCAGCGCTGCGGGGCATCCAGCTTGGGATCGACGAGTCGAACATCCAGGGCGAGTTCTTGGGGGTGCAGCTTGCCCTGGTGAAGGCAGAGCACCAAGCTGTTCCTTCTGGCGCCATCGCTATTTTTGCCGACAGTCTGGGGACGATACCCGACTTGGCCGCGAAGTCCGGCGGCAGGGCGGTCTTCAACCTCAGCGACGGTTCCGATGCCCTTCGCGCGGCCTGCCTACCCAACGCGCTCCACGTGCATCCCAGCGACAGGATGAAGGCTGACGCGGTCGCGCAATGGCGCGCGCGCAACCCCGGCGCGCGGGTGTCGGCGGCCGCTTGGCACGGCCGCGCCGTCAAGTTCGCCGCCCGCGATCTGAACAATCGCTACCGAAACCGTTTCGGCACGGACATGGACCAGCTTGCGTGGGCAGGTTGGTTCGCCGCGCGTGCCGTTGGCGACACACTGATGCGAGATCCGGGCGCGGACGCGGCTTCGCTGCTGCTCTCGCTGAAGGAAGCCGACGGATTGGACGGTCAGAAAGGCGACCCCCATAGCTTTCGGGCCAGCGGCCAGTTGAGGCAGCCGCTCGTTCTCGTCGATGTCGACGGGAAACTGCTCGGCGAAGCCCCGGTCCGCGGCGCGGCGGGCGGTCTCGACAGCCTCGGCACCTCACCTTGCGAGTAAAGGCATGCTGCGACTCATTCCCGCTCTCTTCCTGTTTCCGATTCCGCAGGTTCTCGCCGAGCCGACCTACCGCCTGTTTGTCACCAATGAGGCCGGTGACTCGGTCACCGTCGTCGACAGCCGCACCGGCGAAGTCGAAACGACCGTCGACGTAGGGGACCGACCGCGCGGAATCGGCTTCAGCCCCGGGCGCGAACGCGTCTATGTGGCCTTGGGCGAGGAGAACGCCATCGGCGTAATCAACACCGCGACTCTAGAGATTGAACGCAAGGTTCCCGCTGGCTCCGACCCGGAAGCGTTCGCGGTGCACCCAAACGGGACGATCTACCTGTCCAACGAGGACGACGGAGTCGCCACGGCGCTAGACCCGGAGTCGGGCGAGATACTGGCGGAAATCAAGGTTGGCCTCGAGCCGGAGGGGGTCGGCATCAGTCCTGATGGCGAACAGGTGCTGGTAACGAGCGAGTCGTCCAACATGGTGCATGTCATCTCGGTGGCCGACAACAAGCTCGTCGCGAACATCCTGGTCGGCGCCAGGCCCCGCGAGGTTGCCTTCAGCCCCGACGGACGGTTCTTCTGGGTCACTTCAGAGGTTGCCGGCCACGTTTCGAAGGTGGACCGGTCCACCAATCGCATCGTCGCAGTCAACCGTCGCCTGCGGAGGGAGATCAACCCGCGCGTGAAGCCGAAAGGCATTGTGCTGAGCCCCGACGGAACTCGCCTGTACGTTTCGCTCGGAAGAGGCAACGCCATCGCCGTGATGGATCCGGAGACGCTCGAGTTGCAAGGCAGCGTGCCGGTGGGCGTGCGCGTCTGGGGCCTAGCACTTTCGCGCGACGGCAGCAGGCTGTACGCTGCCAACGGCCCCGATGCCACCGTCTCGGTCGTCGACACCGCCTCGCTCAAGGAGATCGCGACAATTCCGACCGGCGAGATGCCGTGGGGCGTTGTACTCGATGACTAGCCGGAGCGTCCAGAGCCTCTTGGTCGCCGGGCTTCTAATCGTCTCGTCCGCTCGCGAGCTCGACGCCGGAGAGATCGGGACGCTGGAGGCGATCGGCTGGAAGCTGTTCTTCGACCCCTTGCTTTCGGCGCCGCGCAACACCTCCTGTTCCACATGTCACGTACCGGAGAAGGGCTTCGAGTCCGGCGTGGCGCTCGGCGAGGGGGCTTACGGCGACATCTTGCCCAGAAACGCCCCCACGGTTGTCAATCTGAACGATGCGGAGTTCTTTTTTTGGGACGGCCGCGCGGCTTCCCTCGAGGAGCAGGCCAGGGGGCCGATCGAGAATCCCATTGAAATGGATCTATCCCTCGACGAAGCGGCCCGGCGAGTCCGCGCCGAGCCGCGCTACGCCAGGGCATTCGCCATGGTTGGCGTCGAGGACATCACCATCGGACAAATTGCGCGCGCGATTGCGGCGTTCGAGAGGCGCCTTACGACGGGGCCAACCCTGTACGACAAATGGCTCGAAGGAGACCGCTCGGTGTTCAACGCGGCACAGGAGCGCGGACGCATGATTTTTTTCACGCGCGGGCAATGCGCCACCTGCCATTTCGGCCCCAACTTTACCGACGGAATGTTCCATAACATCGGCACCGGCTCCCCCGAGGATCCCGGGCGGGCAGCGATAAGCAAGGACGACTACGACTTGGGGGCGTTCAAGACGCCCGCACTCCGTAATTGGAAGGGGCGCGAGCCGTTCATGCACGATGGCCGGTTCGAGACACTGGACGAGGTTCTGGAATTCTATAACGAGCCCAAGACCGGCGCGTTCGGGGAGACCGAGCTCGATCCACTCGAACTCACTGAGCGGGACCATGCGGACATCAAGGCGTTCTTGGAGACCCTGAACGGCACGTGGCCTGACCTAGCTCCGTACGAAGCGGCTTGGAACGCCCTGCAGTGAGAACGGCCCCTTTTTCTTTCCATCACCAGCCGTGTCATTGATCCCTGACGAACGCACTTGGCGGCGATGGCTGGCCGTGGCAGCATTCTGTGCAGCCGCCGCTAATCTCGCTTCCATCGCGGTCGCTCACGTGTTCCTAGGGCTGGGGCTCGCACTGCTTCTGCTGCGACCCGGCTCGGTGCGCGTTCCGCCGGTCGCTTGGCCGCTCGTCGCGCTCCTGGCGTGGACACTGGCTTCGGTCGCGGGATCGGACGCCCCCTTCGAAGCTCTTCCTCAAATCAAGAAATTCTTCGTTTTTGCAATGCTGCCGCTGGTCTACACAGCATTCCGCTCAGCGGAGGCGTGTCGGCGGTCGGCCGAATCTTGGTTCGTCGTGGTGCTGTGTGCTTGCGCTCTTGCCTCGGCGCAGTTCGTCGTATCCGCTCTGGACTCGGTCGGGGATGGCGGGGACTTCTATCGCTTGTACGTGGATGACCGCATCACGGGTTTCTACAGCCACTGGATGACGTTCAGCCAAGCTTCTGTCTTGGTCCTCGTTGCACTCGGCTGCTACCTCGTCTTCGCGAGGAAGCGGGCTGGATTCGGGATCTGGCTCGCAGTGGCGGGCGTAGTCGCTGTCGCATTGCTGCTCAGTTTCACTCGCAGTGCCTGGCTTGCCCTCGTGGCCTGCGGATTGTATCTCGTTGCGATCCATAAGCCCCGTGCTTTGGCGGTGGTGCCGGTGGTTCTGCTCGTCGGTTACTTCGCCGCCCCGGATGCCCTCCAGCAGCGCGTGCGATCCATCCGGCCCGCCGCCAACCAGGCGCGTATCGTGATGTGGCGCACCGGGCTGAACATGATCGGCGCGCATCCGCTGCTGGGGGTGGGGCCGGAACGGGCCGGGCCTCTGTTTGCGGAATTCCAGCCGAGCGACGTCGGAGAGCTTCCCCCCGGCTTTTACGGCCACCTTCACAACGTCTACATTCACTTCGCCGCCGAGCGGGGTATTCCCGCCGCCCTGATCGTGCTGTGGCTCTTCGCCCGGATCCTGCTTGACATGCGCAATGGCCTGCGACGGCTATCCGAGGCTCGCGATGACCGCCGCTTCCTGCTGCACGCGGGCGTCGCCGGCACCTTGGCCGTGGGGATCCTCAGCTGCTTCGATGTCTCGCTAGGCGACAGCGAAGTGCTGGGGGCCTTCCTGGCCCTCGTGGCGATTGCCTACCGGGGCATTCCGGATCGGCCCGTTGGGGATCCCGCGTCGTAGCCGCAAGACCCGCGGCCGCCGAAGCCCGCCCGTCCGGCCTCTATGCCATGATTAGTCCTGAAACTATGCGGTTCAAGCTGACCGAGTTGGCGCTCGAGGACATCGAGGCCGACGTCGCGATGGGGTTTGTCTACGAAACCGAGAACGGTCACATCCCGGGAGACAAGTTCTGGGATTCCATTACGGATGGCTTGGCCACCGAAATGGCGGCGCGGGGGGAATTCCGGGGGAAGTTCCAGTCCAATGCCGTGATTCACAGGCCGCAGCGAATGCGCTCTGGACGGTTGGTGCTGGTCGGTGCCGGGCCGGCGGGCAAGGCGCAGACCGCCAGATGGAGTGACTGTGTCGGGAGTGCGTGGCGGCAGCTGCGAACCGCGGGAGCCGGGTCTGTCGCGGTGCTTGCTCCGTACGGCGTCGATCCCGACAAGGCGGTGCGGGCCGTCGTCGAGGGAATTGCCCTTGCGGAATACGAGCCGGATGTCCACAAGAGCTCGGGCAGGGAAACCTCGTCTCTCCAAGAAGTCACAATTTCCGCGACGGGAGCGACGCAACGTGCCCTGGACCACGCAGTCGCTACTGCGACGGCGCAGAATCGTGCTCGCGAGTTGGCGAACGAACCGGGCAATCTCCTAACGCCCACGGTGCTGGCCGCGCGTGCCGCCGAATTGGCGAGCGCGGCGGGACTGGAATGCGAGGTTCTCGACAAGGCGCAGCTCGAGTCCCTAGGCATGGGCGCGCTGCTCGGCGTGGCCCGAGGCAGCGTCGAGGCTCCCGTCATGATCGTGGTGCGTTACCGTCCCGACGCGGAGGTGCAGCCCGAGACCGCCCATCTAGGGCTGGTGGGCAAGGCCGTGACGTTCGACACCGGCGGAATCTCGATCAAGCCCTCGAAGGACATGCACTTGATGAAGCACGACATGGCAGGCGGCGCCGCCATGCTCGGCGCGATGCTCGCGATCGCAGCTCTGCGCCCCAGCATACCGGTCACCGCCGTCATCCCGTCCGTCGAGAACATGCCGGGCGGTGCTGCCCAGAGGCCCGGCGACATCGTCAAGAGCCGGTCCGGGACGACGGTCGAAGTGCTGAACACCGACGCGGAAGGCCGCTTGATCCTAGCCGATGCTCTCACGTACGCCAAGGAACTGGGCTGCACGCACCTAGTTGACGCGGCAACGCTGACGGGCGCGATTGTCGTCGCCCTGGGCACCGACTTCACAGGCCTGTTCAGCAACGACGCCGGCTGGCGCGATCGAGTCGTTGAGGCATCCAAAGAGGCGGGCGAAAGAATGTGGCCAATGCCGGTCGGAGGGGAATTCTCCCAGTTGCTCAAGAGCCCGGTCGCCGACCTCGCGAATATCGGTCCTCGCTGGGGCGGGGCTTGCACCGCGGCGGCGTTCCTCGGGCACTTCGCCGGGGACACGCCCTGGGTTCACCTCGACATCGCCGGCACGGCCTGGTACGAGGCGAAGCTGCCGCACGCGCCAGTCGGCGCTAGCGGCGTGGCGGTGGCGACGCTGGCTCGTCTCGCGATGTCGCTCGGCTAGTCGCTCAAGGGCCCGGGGTCCGGCCCTACTGGATCGTTGACGTGCCCTGCATGCCGAGCGGGCCCGTCGTCACGTTGCGGTTGACGTGCTTGTCAAGGTTGATGACGTACGTTTCCGGTGCGCTCAGAAGATGCGGGGAGTGCGTGGCGGCGAGGATGCGAAACCGCTTCGTATCCACCAGCTCCTTCAGCATCTTCAGGACGCGTCGCTGGTTGGACGCCGATAGCGCCATCTCTGGCTCGTCCAGCAGCAAGACAGATCCTTCGGGAAGCCGGGGGAATGTCTCGCGGAAAAGGGACAGCATCACTTGCCCGTGGCTGGCCGTGGCCAGAAACTCCTTCATCTCAGGCTGGCCGTCGTACAGGGACGGGTTGTTGCGCGGGTTGTGCTGCTCGGCATCGAACAGCAGCACCTTCCCCAGTTGCACTCCCCGCGTGTCGAGCTTGTAGGCGTAATTGCCGATCGACTCCTGCCTCAGTGCGTAGTAGATCGAATGGAGCAGCGTGGACTTCCCGGATCCGTTCTCGCCCTCCAGCATGATCAGCGGATGCGACAGGTCCACGATCATGGGCATGTGGAAGTTGAGGTTCATGAAGACCGGATGGCTGAGGATCTTGAGGAACATTGTCTCAACCAGCATATCCTGCACTGCTTCGAGGGAGGTCGAGTGCGAGTTGCGGTGCAGTTAAGATTGAGAGGAAACGAGCGCGCCCGCGCCCTGCCGGAAGCGGCTTTCCGCGCTTAGCTTGATGGCGGCCGGTTGCAAGATCGAGGTTCTCGGGTCCGGGACCAGCGTGGGGGTGCCAACGATCGGTTGCGGCTGCCGCGTATGCACTTCGCAAGATCCTCGGGACAGGCGCCTGCGCCCGTCCGTGCTGATCCGATTCGACGCGGGAGGCGTCGAGCGGAACGTGATAGTGGATACGACCCCGGACTTTCGCCAGCAGGCGCTGGCCGCCAAGCTGCGGCGCCTTGACGCCGTCCTTTACACGCACGACCACGCCGACCACATCATGGGGCTCGACGACATCAGGCCGTTCAACTACAAGCGGAGAGACCGCATTCCCGTGTATGCCTCGAACTCCACGCTGAGGTCCTTGCGTCGGGTTTTCCCGTACGGGTTTTCCGGCGAGGGGACGCACCCCGGCGGCGTGCCCCGTCTGGACGCCCGCGCGGTCGGGAAGGGGCCTATCCGGCTTTTCGGGATGGAGTTCCAGCCATTCGAGGTGCATCACGGGCACAAGCGGATCCTGGGATACCGCTTCGGGCGGGCCGCCTACGTCACCGACCAGACCGGTTTCCCTAGCGAGTCGCTGCCATGGCTGCAGGATCTCGACGTCCTGTTCCTAGGGGCGCTGCGTCACGAGCCTCATCCCATGCATTCAACCGTCCAGCAATCCTTGCGGTGGGTTGAAAGGCTTCGACCGGCCCGCGCGTTCTTCACCCACATCTGCCACGCGTTGCCCCACGAGGAGACGAGCCGCCGCCTCCCCGAGGGCGTCGCGCTCGCTTACGACGGTCTGCGAATCAAGGTCCGCGGATGAGGATGCGATGAAAGGAGCTTGGCGAGGCTTGGAAGCGATTCCGGCGACCTTCGGACCGTCGGCGGTAACGATCGGGAACTTCGACGGCGTCCACTTGGGCCACCGCAAGATCCTCTTGGCCGCCGCTGCGTTCGCACGACGCAGCGGCATGTCGTCCGTCGCCCTGACATTCGATCCCCACCCTCTGGAGGTAGTTGCGCCGGCTCTTGCGCCCAAGGCGCTTACCAGCCTCGGCCAGCGAGTCAGGCTGATTCGCCGCCAAGGCATCGACCATGTCGCGATACTGCCCTTCACCGCGGCACTGTCCAAGCTCTCGCCTCGGCAGTTCGCCGAGCGGGTCTTGGCAGGCAAGCTAGCGGCCAGAAAGGTCGTCGTCGGGGCCGACTTCCGCTTCGGCTGCGGGCAGGCTGGGGACGCAGCGGAGCTTGGAAGGCTGGGGCAGGAGCTGGGCTTCGGGGTGGAACTCGCGGGCACGGTGTTGGTCGGCGGCGCCGCGGTCAGCAGCACCCGCGTCAGGAGCTTGGTTCGGCAGGGCCGGGTTGCAGAAGCCCGCCGGCTACTAGGCCGCCGGTTCTCGCTGCAAGGCCCGATTGTCAAGGGAGACGGGATCGGAGCGAAGCATACGGTGCCGACGCTCAACTTGGCACCGGAGAGCCAAGTCTTGCCGGCGGACGGCGTCTACGTGACCGTCACCTGCCTGTCGGGCCGGAATGGCTGCCACGAGTCCATTACCAACGTGGGAATGCGACCCACCTTCAACGGCCGGCAACGCACCGTTGAAACCTTCTTGCTCGGGCAACTCGCAGGAGACGCTCCGGAAGCGATAGAATTGAAATTTCTACGGAAAATCCGGGATGAACGCAAGTTCGCCTCGGCCAGTTTGCTGAGGGAACAGATTCAGATCGACGTAGAGGTCGCGGCGCGTTTCTTTCGGAGGCTGCGCGCTGTATCCCGGGATTCTTCCGTAGCTTCCTGACAAGATGCCGGGAACGCCGGTTCCCGAGAAGAAAGAGGCTTCATGAGCATTCGAATCTCAGCCGCCAAGTGCGCGCACCTACAGGCCCTCGCTACGGAAGGCGGAATCATCGGTGCTGCGGCGATGGACCAGCGCGGCTCCCTGAAGAAAGCGATCTCCAAGGGCAAGGGGATCGCCCCGACCGAGGTCACCGACGAGATGATGAGCGAGTTCAAGCTCGCCGTCTCCAAGGTGCTCACACCATACGCGAGTGCCATCCTCCTGGATCCGGTCTGGGGCCTGCCCGGGGCGGAAGCGCGATCTTCGAACGCGGGCTTGCTGCTTTCTTACGAGGAGAGCGGCTACGACAACACGCAGCCAGGCAGGCATTGCTTGCTGCTCGACGACTACTCGGTCAAGCGGATCGGGGAACTGGGTGCTAACGCAGTGAAGATTCTCCTGTACTACACGCCCTTCGACGACCCCAGGGTCAACGATGTCAAGCACGCGCTCATCGAGCGGATCGGAGACGAGTGCGTTGCGAACGGCCTTCCGTTCTTCTTGGAATTCGTCGGCTACGACCCGGACGGCGGCAACGAGAAGGAGATTGAGTTCGCCAGCCGCAAGCCGGAAGTCGTCGCCGAGAGCATGCGCGAGTTCTCGAAGGATCGCTACGGCGTCGATGTCTTAAAGGTGGAGGTTCCGGTGAACATGGCCTTCGCTTCCGGCTCACGGGCCTGCCAGGGGCCGAGTGTCTATTCCAAGGAGGAAGCGCTCGGACACTTCCGAGCGGCGGCGGAGGCCGCGGGCCGGCCCTTCATTTACCTCAGCGCCGGTGTGAGCAACGGAGTCTTCATCGAATCTCTCGAGTGGGCCGCCGAAGCAGGCGTGAACTTCTCCGGAGTGCTGTGCGGGCGCGCGACATGGCAGGAAGCCATCCCGATCTACTGCACGCAAGGGGCTGCTGCTCTCGAGGACTGGCTCTCCGGCCAGGGAATCAAGAACATCGGACGCATCAACAAGCGATTGGAGCAGGCAACCGCATGGTACCGATTCTACGGGGCTGACAGCCCCGAGGCGCTGGTCGCCTAGGTTGTACGGAAGCGGCGCGCATCCGATTCTACGCGCCGCGCAGCCTGCCGAATTCCAGCAAGGTCCGCTCGTCAGCGGCGTCAAGGGAACCGTCAGGACGCATTTCCGCGCTAACCAGCAGGTTGGCGGCCTGGGAAGACGACCTTTCCAGCAAGCCGAGTAATCTGTCGGCCGCGCGGCGAGGTGCTTCGGCCCTGCCTTCGGTGGACTCCATAGCGAGCGAGTGACGGATTTCGAGCGGCTTGCCCCTGTTGTCGCTCCACGCGCGCGCCGCGCGAAGTCCCTCGATTGTCGCGGGCACCTGCCCGTCCGTGGTTGCGAAGTCCTCGTCCCCGTTGGCGCCCAGACCGAGCGCGATGAGAATCCCGGGCCGTGCCTCGCGCAGAATGGCATATGTCTGCTCCACGGGAAAGAGGTCGGGCCGGGCGTGATACCCGGCGGCGGGCTCGAGCCGGATGCCGGCGACTGACTCGTAGCGGTAGACGATCTCTTGCAGCTGGTTGTGCGCGTAACGGATGTAGTGCAGGAAGTCTTCGTCTTTCTCGAAGACGTACTCGTCAGGCGGCGTCTCGTAGGCGGGGCGGGCACCTCGCCATTTCGATCGAGCGGTCTCTGTCGGGTAGAAGTACGGATGGCGCCAGTCGGCCGCGTAAGAATACGACAGGAGCAGGCCGAGGCGCCGTCGTTGGCACGATTCGGCTAGCTCGCCTACGAGGTCGCGTCCGCTGCTTTCCAAGCTGTTGAAGTCGGTTTCTATCGTGCGGAAAAGGCAGAATCCGTCCGCGTGACGCGCTGTCAGGCCGACATAGGGCATACCGGAGTCAAGCGCCAAGTCCGCAATCCTCTCCGCATCGAACCCCCTAGGGTCGAATGTCGCATTGAGCTTGCCGTAGCGGGCGACAGGGATGCGCTCGTCGAACTGGACTGTCGGTCCACGCCCAAGCTGGCTGTAGACGCCGTACTGCAAGAACAGACCGCAGCCGGCCTCGCGGAACCAGGCTTGGAACGCCGCTTCGGGATCGGCAGCGTACAGCACCTCGTAGCCTTCGAGGAATCGAGGGCGGTCCGGCTCTTGGTCGCGCGGCACGACCGGGCCGCCGCAGCCCGCTAGGCCGGCAGCTGCGACAAGTAGCTCGCGCCTACGCATACGTTGGATTGTAGCGGTGCCTCGGCACCCTTCCACGGGATTCCGATGAGGGCTGCTAGACTGGCCCCGTGCCCGCTTTCCTGCTTGCAATCTCAGCCCTGCTCACAGTGCTCGCTTGCGGCGTTGCGCCCGCCCCTGCGCCTAGCGGGGCGGAAGTCCACGCTGTGCATGTGTTCGAGGCCGAGACTGGCGGATACGCGCATTACCGTGTGCCTGCCATCGCGGTATCGCCGTCTGGAACGGTGATGGTGGTCGTCGAGGCGCGGGCAAGCACGAGCGGAGACTGGGGCCTGCAGGACATCCTCATGAGGAGGAGCACCGACGGGGGCCGAAGCTGGGACGACCCGCGCAAGATCGTCCAGCTGGAAGGCCCGCCGGTGGAAAACGAGGCAGCGCTCGCGCAAGGTCTGGCCGAGCCGGGCGTGACGACGTACAACAACATCGTTCCGATCGTCGATGCGGAGGAAAACGTGGTGCATTTCCTTTTCTGCAGCGCTTACAAGCGTGCGTACTACATGCGCACTGCGGACGATGGCGATTCATTCACCGAGCCGGTGGACATCACGGACACCTTCGAAGAATTCCGCGAAGAGTACGACTGGAAGGTGATCGCCACGGGGCCGGGCCACGGTCTCCGGCATAGCAGCGGCCGACTGATCGTGCCGGTATGGCTTTCCGACGGGACCGCCGGTCACGCGCATCGGCCTTCGGTCGTCGCAACCATCTATAGCGACGACAGGGGCGCGACCTGGGAGCGCGGCGAGATCGTGGTGCGCCATCCCGACCTCAAGAATCCTTCCGAAACGCTGGCGGTCGAGCTTTCCGACAGTCGCGTCATGCTCAACATCCGGCACGAGTCTCCGAACCACCGCCGAGCCGTTACGGTGGGCCCGGACGGGGCCGGCGGCTGGTCGGAAATACGATTCGACGAGGCACTAGTGGAGCCGATTTGCATGGGCAGCCTGCTGCGTGTCGGCGACGCTCTCCTATTTGCTAATCCCGATAGCACGGAGCCGAGAGACCCCGAGAACCCGTTGGGAAATTGGAAACGCCAGAACGTCAGCGTTCGGCTGAGCGAGGATGACGGGAGCACTTGGCCCTACAAGCGGGTGATCGAGCCGGGGGTCAGCGGCTACAGCGATCTTGCCGCAGATGCCGACGGATCAGTCTACTGCGTCTACGAAAACGGGACGCCGACGGATCGAGGTACGCACGTGAAGTACGTGAGCGTTGCCAGATTCACTTCAGAGTGGATTCGACAAGCCAACGCGGGATAATTCTTCCCAATGCTCCGTGGTAGGTACCGGACCCCGGGGAACACGAATGCCAGGCTGACGCCAATAGACTAGACGACACCTTCGCATCGGGCCACCAGGTTCTGAATCAAGGCCTTCCGTTGTCATCCCGGCGTTTCCTAGGCTTTGCAATCGGCATCCGGATAAAGACGGCAGGATGCCAATGTAGCGAAGCCGATGATGGCTTTGCTGACGGCTTCTGCAGGTCAGTCATGATTGACCGTCAACCACGCCATATGCGGTACACCTGCCAGGTTCTCAACGCAAGGCACATGCATCGACAGGGACCGGGCGAAGCGCGTGAATAATCTGCTCGTCGTGACGCCCGGAAGACGGAAGTCGCGATAACCCCTCAGCCTGTCCGAAGAATGGAGGAAGCAATATTGCTCAGCTCCCTGGCGATACCGGCGTTGCCGGAGTCGTCAATCACGTTGCGAAACTCGCCCGGATCCTGCTCCAGGTCGAACAGTTCGCTCCGCTCCCAGCTCAGATAGTTGAGCTTCCACTTCCCGGTTCGCACCATCAGAATCGGAGGCTTCCCCACGAATCGGTCGTCTGCAGTGAATACACGGCGGCAGAAATAGTACTCAGAGTAGGCGAATTCCCGGGCACTGTGGCGCTGCTCTCCCACGGAAGCCGCGAACGAACGACCGTGAACGCCCTTCGGTGCGCTGAAGCCGCATAGCTCCGCCAGCGTCGGGAACAGATCGACCTGTTCGACGATGTGGTCGCGCGCAGAGCCGGCACCCGAGCGATCCGGCGTGCGCACAATCAAAGGGACTCGCACGGACTGCTCGTACATGTTGTGCTTGGTCCACATGCGATGGGCGCCCGCCATCTCGCCGTGGTCCGATGTGTACACGACGACTGTGTTCTTCTCGAGGCCCAGTTCCCGCAAAGTGTCAAAGACCCGCCCCACGTTGGCGTCCATCTGAGAGACATTGCCGTAGTAGCCGCGAATCGCGTCGTGCAACTGCTCGTCGGTCTGCTGGTACCAGCCACGCTCCTTGGCGCGAACTAAGTGCCCGTGGAAACCGCTCTCGAGCGCGTCAGGCGAGCGCTCCGGGAGCTCCAGGCGTACGCCATCGTATAGATCCCAGTACTTCCGGTGTGGAACCAGGGGCGTGTGAGGCATGAAGAAGGAAGCCCAAAGGCAAAACGGCTTCTCCCGATGCGCCCGAAGGAATCGAACCGCCTCCTCCGCGTAGAACGTGTCGCGGAACAGCCTTTCCGGCATCGCAGACGGTTTTCCGGTCGTGCCGCCGGCCGACCCTTGGTCCTCGCGAAATGATCTAGCCTCCGCGCGCGTGAGCCGGTCGAGGTGCGTGGCCGCGTTGACTCGATGCGAGAAGCCGTGCCGACGTGTCTCGTCGACGAAGTGCATCTTGCCGATCGCGGCCGTCGAGTAGCCTTGGTCTCCGAAAAAGTGCGCGACCGTGCGAGAGTCCTCCGGCAGCGGATCATTCAGTATCTTTGCCCCGTGGCGGCTCGCGTAGTTGCCCGTGATGATCGAGCCGCGGGACGGGACGCAGACGGGGGACTGACAGTACGCTCTTTCGAAGCGCACCCCCTCGGAAGCGATCTCGTCGATGTGAGGGGTCTGCACCTGATGATGGCCATAGCATCCCGAGGCGGCCGCCTGATGCTGGTCCGAGCAGAGGAACAGCAGATTCGCCCGCTGTGTCCTGGGGAACGCGAAGAACGGCCCTGCTGAGGCCGCAGCCAGCGTGCGAATAGCGCCCCGCCTGTTCACGGCCGCCCAATATATCAGTGCGCCGGCAGCGGGAACCGGGCAGGCATCTCATTCGTCGGCGCGGGCGAAGCAATACACCTCCCCGCTGCGCGAGCCGATCACGATCCGCCCATCGGCGATTGCCGGCGACGCCACGATCCGCCCTCCAATCGCGAACTTCCAGAGCAGCGATCCGTCGGAATGGTCAAGCGCGTAGAGGTTGCCGTCCATGGACCCGACCCAGATCACGTTGCCTGCGAGAGCGGGCGAGGAGTCCACCCTGGAGCCGGTTTGGAAATCCCATTCCAGCTCTCCGCTCTGCTCGTCAATGGCATGGACGCGCTTGTCTCGTCCACCGATGACTACGAGACCTCCGCTGACGACAGGAGAGGCGAAAAACTCGAAATCGGTCTCGGGATGGTCGTATCGCCACGCGACCTTGCCGTCCTCCCAGTCGATCTTAAGCACTTCGTAGCCGAACGTGCCGACATACGCGGACCCGCCGACGACAGCCGGCGACGCGGCTACGTAATCCCTCATGTCGACGAACGCGTCCTCTTCGCCGCTCTTGATGTCGATGATGCGGAACTTGCCGTCGCAACCGGTAATGAACGTCTTCCCTCCGACGACCGCCGGACTGGAATTGACCCGATCATCGGTCTGGTACTTCCAGAGCACCTTTCCTGTCTCCGGGTCAAATGCGTAAAGGTGCGTGTCGTAGGACCCGACCAGCACTGCCTCGTCGCTGCAATGCGGTGAAGAAAGGATCTCGGCGAAGGTCTGGTAAATCCAGCTGGCTTCGCCAGTTTCGATATCGACCGCGTGGAAGTAGCCTTCCTCGTCGCCGAAGAACACCGTGCCTCGCGCCACGCAGCCGGACGCAGGGACTCCGAGGTTTGCCTGGTAGACCCACTGCGCCTTGCCGGTTTCCAAGTCTACGGCGTGAAAGCGCCCATCCATCTCGCCGAAATAGACGGTGCCGTCTACGATGATCGCCGTCGAGTCGACTCCGCCGGGAGCGTCGTACACCCACTGGACGTCCAATGGCGGATCGATATCTGATTCCGCGATGGCATTCCGGTCGCTGTTGCCTAGGAACAGTGGCCAGTCCGCTGCTCGGGACAGCGTTCCGTGGGCCATCAGGACCGCTGCCCACAAGACCCAAGCGCAATTCAATGCAGGTTTCCCGTGGGTTCCGGCAGTTTCTCCCGCTTGGTGATTCATTTGACCGGCTATGCCTGAAACTGTGCACTCGGCAATTCCCCGAGCGCGCGCCTGCTAGAACGTAGCAATCGGGTTGAACGGGCTGCCCGTACCGCCTCCGACAGCGATGGGCGCTGCGGTGAGGAGAAACTCCCAGCGATCCTGGCGGGCAGCTTCCTCGGCTACCGCTTCGAGATCCAAGTTGTCGAATATCGGCATCCCCATGGCGATGATCACCAGTTGATGGATCGGCTGACCGACTCCGCTAACTAGAGAAGGCGACACGTCGCTCGCCGCGTCGCTGCCAAGAATCGCGGCATCGCGATCCTTGAGCCACTTGGCGCATGAGGCGTGCAGGCCGGCCGATTCCCTGGAAACGTCCCACGGGCCGGCCTCGTCGCGCTTGGCCCACCGTCCCGTCCGGATCAGCACGATGTCCCCGCTGCCGACGTTCGCACCGGCCTTCTTCTCCCAAGCGTCCAGGTCCGATGGGTAGATCGGCGTACCGGGCTCGAGCCAGTCGACTTCCTTCAATCGCGGGATGTCCATGAGGACCGCTCGGGCGAAGATCCCTTCTTTGAAATTCGTCACCGCCAGTTTGGGGGCGCCCTCGGCCACGACCTCCGCCTGCGGGAAGCCGTTGTACATCTTGCCTTGGAACGCCATGTGGCACAGCGAATCCATGTGCGTGTGCGCGTAGCCGTGGTAGCTCACTTGGAAGTCGTCGGAGACGAACTGGCTGGGGTTGTTCAGCCCGACGTTCAGCATCTTGTGAAGGAAAGGGCGCGGATTATCGACCGCTTCCTCCTTCTCTACATCGCGTGCCAGGGAAACCGAAATACCTTTGGTCACGAGCTTCGCCGCGGCCAATCGGGTCTCGGGCGTGATGAGGTTGATTGCGCCGAGCTGATCGGCTTCGCCCCAGCGCCCCCAGTTCGATAGAGTCTCCATCCATTCGTCAACATCGGCCTTCGTGACTGTCGGCTGGCCGTACGCGCAAGCCAGCCAAATCAGGATAGTTGGCAGAAGGATTTTCTTCATCACGCCATCAGCTTAGCAACAGCAAGTCCGCGCCTTCCTTTGCGGGCAGGCACTCAATCCAGTCGAACTTCCCCAGCGCCAGACCTGGCCGTTCACGCATCGCCAGGAAGCAAATCAATCCGGGAATGCTTTCGTTCAACCAGCCCGCAATTGAGTGCGGCTTGCGGGCCAGCCCTCCCTCGACACGATCCCAGCCCCCTCCTCGATTCGCACCAGGGCGTTCGCCTTGACGCCGGCGAATGCTTCGGATTTCCCAGTGGGCCAGCGAATCTCGAGATCGGCGGACTTCGCTTCGCCCAACCCGAAGTGGAGGCGGCTGTCGTTCGCCGAATGAAAGCTTGACTGACTGAGCACGGCCTGCGCCTGGCGTCGCCCGTCGTATTCCGCTATGACCGTAGCCCCGATGGCGCTACGGTTCGATTCGGTCCCCACTAGCTTGACCTTCAGCCAGTTTGCCTCGCCGGAAACGTCGTTCCGGAGGAGCGAGGGTGCCTGGTTGAGATTGACAATGAGGATGTCGACATCGCCGTCGTTATCGAAGTCACCGAAAGCGCAGCCCCGGCTGCACTTCGCGGCGCTGACTGCAGCTCCCGCCTCCTCAAGGAGTTCCTCGAACCTCCCGTCCCCGAGGTTGCGGAACAGAACCCGCGGCGTTGCCGCCGGGTAGCGCTCGAACTCACGAGCCACTTGCGGATAGACGCTGCCCGTCACGAAGAAAATGTCGGGCAGCCCGCTGTTATCTAGGTCCGCAAGCCCGGCCCCCCATCCGACATATCGCGTCTCGACTCCTATGCCCGATCGCAGCGTCATGTCTTCGAAGTAGCCCGTCCCGTCGTTCCGGTACAGGACATGCGTGTCGTCGAAGAAATGGGTCTTGAAGAGATCCAGACTGCCGTCGAGATCGTAATCTCCCACGGCGACTCCCATGCCCGCTTGCTCGGCACCGTCCTCGCTGACGGCGCAACCACGTTCCAACGCTTCCTCGGTGAACGTCCCATCGCCGTTGTTCCTGAAGAAAAGGCTGGGGCTCGAGTCGCACGCGACGAAAATGTCCTGCCACCCGTCACCGTCGAAATCGGCTGCCACTGCGGTCAAGGCGTAGCTCTCGGTGGCCGACGCGATGCCGGAGTCCACGCTCACGTCCGTGAACGTGCCGTCGCCGTTGTTCCGGTAGAGGAGGTTATGGCCGCGCCTGAGCCCGCGCGGCCCGCAAACGACGGGAACCCCCTTCCAGACGCATACTGACGACTCGCCCGGCAAGGGAACTGACTTGAAATCGAATTCCAAGTAATTCGCCACGAACAGGTCAAGGTGCCCGTCACGGTTGTAGTCGAGAAAGGTGCAACCGGATCCCCACCGGACATCGGAGCGGGCCAGGCCGGACTCTGCTGTGACATCGGTGAATGTGCCGTCACCGTTGTTCCGGTAAAGAACGTTCTGCCCCCAATACGTGACGAAAAGGTCTTCGTATCCGCTGTTGTTGCAGTCGCCAACACAGACGGCAGCCGCCCAGCCGCTCCGCGCCAGGCCGGCGTCCTCCGTGACGTCTGTGAACGTGCCGTCTCGATTGTTCCTGTACAGGCGGTTGGTAGCACCGTCCGGGATTCCGTCCACCGAGCGTCCGTTCAGGATAAATATATCGATCCATCCGTCGTTGTCGTAATCGAGGAAAGCTGCTCCGCAACCTATGGTTTCGAGGATGTACCGTGGGTCGTCGGGCGAGCCGTAGATAGTCGGATGCGTCAGACCCGCTTGGCGGGCGACGTCCGTGAAGTGCGCCCCGAACGGCAGGCCGGATAACTTCGCGCGCGGCTGTGCGCGAACACCTCGGGAAGCTACGCCTTGGGCCTTGAGCTTTACGGACCCGACGGCAGCTAGGGACAGAACCTGCCGCCGAGACAACTCACCCGGCATGCCCACAATGTAGCAGCGCGAGCTTGATGCGAATGGATGTCGCGGACCATCCGCTGGGCGCGCGACGCGACCTGGCCCAGCGCTCCTGCATGCGTCGAGGCTGGCGGGCGTCCGTACGTCCTGCCGACGAATTGGGAGTAGAGTATGGACAGGTCGCGACTCCAAGGGTTCGGCTGCCGGGGTCCGTTCCGCCCGCTCTCGCCGTCTGCGGCCGCTGATTCAAACTTGAGTCCGTGAACAATTGGAGACGCAGGTACCTGCCGGTTCTGTGCGCCGCGGCGCTGTGCGGCTTCTCCTTTGCGCAATCGACTGCTGACGAAGCCATTGCCCGCGGGACGAGATTGCAGCGGGAAGGCGACCTTCAAGGAGCGCTGGCCGCGTTTCGCGACGCCGTGGAATCGGCTCCGCAGCGAATCGACGCGATCATGAGCCTGGCGGTCGCCTACCTGCACATAGGGAGACCGGCCGAAGCCATTCCGGGTTTGCGCAAGGCGCGCGAGTCGGTTCCCCGGCACCAGGGCGTGGCGTACTTTCTTGGACTCGCTTACTTTCAGGTCCACAGGTACCGAGAAGCGCGCGAGGAGCTGGCCTGGGTCGTGCGGAGGCAGCCCGACAACAGCCAGGTTCGTCACTTGCATGGACTGTGCCTCCTGAAGCTGGGGGAGCTCGCGGAGGGAATCCAAGCTCTGGAAACGGTCGTCGGAGCTGACCCGGACAATCGGCAAGCCGTCTGTACGCTCGGTTCGGCCTATATCAGGGCGGGGCTCGTCGATCGGGCGGAGGCCTTGGTCAGTCAGCGCCTGCGGGACGACGAGACGCCCGAAGCCTCGTTGATCAAGGGTTCCCTGCATCTCGCGAGAAAGGACTACCAAAGCGCGCTGGCCGATTTCGAGCGCGCTCGAATCGGAAACGCCGCGCTGCCGACGCTGCACTCGCAGACAGGCGTGGCGCTGCTGTACGAAGGCCGCAGGGTGCGAGCGGCGGAAGAGTTCAGGGCCGAGCTCGCGAACAATCCAAGTGATTTCAATGCAAACGCTTTCCTCGGCTGGCTGGTCCAGCAGAATGGTGAATCGGAGCGAGCGCTGGATTTGCTACAAGCTGCCCACAGCCAGAACGAGTTCGACACCGGGGTGCAGTACCTGCTCGCGCAAGTGCACAGTTCCCGCGGGAGCTGGCGAGAGTCCGAGGCCCTGCTGGAAGAAGTCGTCACAGCACAGCCCGGATTCATTCCCGCCCACGTCATGCTTGCTCGTGCCTATGCCAAGCTCAATCGGACGGAGCGGTTCCGCGAGCGGCGAGCGATCATCGACAAGCTGAACGCGCAACAGCAGGAACGGGACTTGCAAGGTGTGGACCAGCTTTACGACGGATCCGTCCTCTCGATGCCGAAGCGGTGACTCCCAACCTTGAAACTTCCCACGCAGAAGCCCGCATGAAATCGTCCGCACCAGTGGCCCGAAGCGCGATTTGCGGGGCGTTTTTTGCCATGGCCGGGTTTCCCGGGCTCCCCGTGGCCGCGCAAATCGCAAGTGGCGCGGGCAGCGCCCCAATCCGGTTCGAGTCGATTCTTCCAGCCGAGAGCGGAATTCGGTGGGAACATGTCAACGGAATGTCCGACGAGCGCCACCTGCCGGAGACCGTCGGTGCCGGATGCGCCTTTCTTGACTTCAACAATGACGGCTGGATGGACGTTTACTTCGTCAACAGCGGCCCCTCGGATTTCTACCGGCCGATACGCCCGATCGCGAACGCCCTGTACCGCAACAACCGGGACGGCACCTTCACTGACGTGACGGACGCCGCGGGCGTCCGGGGGGGCCAGTTCGGTATGGGCGCCGCGGCGGCGGACTACGACGCCGACGGCGACACCGACTTGTTCGTGACTGCGTACGGACGGAACCTCCTGTTCAGGAATCGCGGGGACGGGAGCTTCGAGGAGGTTGCCGAGTCCGCGGGCCTTTACTCCGAGGGATGGTTCACCGATGCGGTGTGGTTCGACTACGATAACGATTCGCATCTGGACCTGTTCGTTTCAGGATTCGTTTCCTACAGCCTCACGGAGTCCAAGTACTGCGGTGACAACCAGGCTGGCCGGAGGCACTACTGCATTCCGCGCTCCTTCCGTCCCACGCGCTGCCTCCTATACCGCAACAACGGAGACGGCACGTTTCGCGACGAGAGCGAGAGTTCCGGGATCTCGCGGGTGGGCAGCAAGGCGTTTGGCGCGGTCGCGACGGACATCAACCGGGACGGTTCGCTCGATCTCTTCGTTGCCAACGACACGATCCAGAACTTTCTCTTCGTGAACCAAGGCGACGGTACCTTTTTCGAGCAGGGCCTGCTCTTGGGGGTGGCCTACAGCGACGCGGGCACCGCGCGTTCCGGCATGGGCGTCGACGCTGCGGACTATGACGGCGACGGCTGGCAGGACCTGTTTGTCGCGAACATCGACCAGGAGATGTTCAGCCTCTACAAGAACCTGCAAGGGGACGATTTCGTCGACGCGTCCCTTGAAGTGCGCAGGGAGACGCGGCTTTACAGCGGGTGGGGGCTCCGCTTCTTCGACTTCGACAACGATGGCGATCCGGACCTGGTGCTCGCCAACGGGCATCCAGACGACATGATCGGCCTCTTCAAGCCGCTCGTCAGCTACAAGCAGGAGTTGCTCCTTTTCGAGAACACCGGCAGTGACTTCCTCAATGTCAGCGACAGCGCGGGCGAAGTGTTCAACGGAGAGTACGCCTCGCGCGGCTTGGCGGTCGGCGACTATGACAATGACGGCGACGGGGACGTTCTGGTGTCCAACAACGGCGCCGCGCCGCTGCTGCTAAGGAACGGGACAGCTCGGGGGAACAATTGGATCGGCCTGCGCCTCGTCGCGACCCGCAGCAACCCAGAGGCGTACGGGGCCGTGGTCTCCTGGAGCGCCGGCGGGACGGAGCGCAGCCGATTCCGCACGAGCGGGGGCAGCTTCCTTTCTTCGCACGACCCGCGGGAGATCCTCGGGCTCGGCGCCGCTTCCGAGGCAGAATGGATTGAAGTCCGCTGGCCGGGAGGCCCGGTCGATCGCCTGGAGGGCGTGGCCGCGGGAGACTATCTCGAGATCCGCGAAGGCGAGGGCATCGCGGACTGAACTCTCCGGCGGAGATGCGGACCGCTGGTGTAATCTGAAATTCGACTATGTTCGGCAGTGGCGAGCGCAAGAGGCTGCAGCGGGAGCACCGAAATACCGGTCGACTTCCGCCGGGGCAGTCGCTCACCCTCAAGTGGCCGGTGCTGCATGTGGGCGCGGTCCCTGCATTTGACCCGGCTTCGTGGCGGTTCTACGTGGAAGGCCTTGTTGAACGACCCTTCGAACTGAGCTGGGAGGAGTTTCAATCGCTGCCGCGCGTGCGGGTACAGGCGGACTTCCATTGCGTGACCACTTGGAGCAAGTTCGACAATGTGTGGGAAGGCGTGTCCTTGAGCACGATCGTCGAACGGGCCAAGCCAACCCCCGCGGCGCGCTATGTGATCCAGCACTGTGACGGCGGGTACACTACGAATGCCCCGCTCGACGATTTGCTGCGGGACAATGTGCTGCTGGCTGACACGCACAGCCCGGAGCCTCTCACCCCCGAGCATGGCGGCCCCTTGCGCATGATCATTCCTCACTTGTACGCGTGGAAGAGCGCGAAGTGGATCCGCGGTCTGGAATTCGTGAAACGGGACCGCGCCGGCTATTGGGAGGAGCGCGGTTACCACATGTACGGCGACCCCTCCCACGAAGAGCGCTTCCGCTAAGTCTGCCCCGATGCTCAGGCAACTCTTCCGCTTGCGGCGCGGCAGGCGCAGGGCCGCAGCGCCCGAACTCCGGGGCCGCCCTCCAATCCGGCGCGAGAAAATCTACGCGGCAGATAGCGGCTACGTCTATCAGTACACGTACGAAGGCTACCGGCCTGCCACACGCGCCAAGGTCGATGGCTGGGAGTTCGTCTTCCGCTGTACGACGGATCGGGCCGCGCATTTTCCGATCAGCGTGTTCGCTCCTGCCGAGAGCTTCTCCGACTGGGAGCGGCGCTTTGATCGCGAGCTGAACCAAGTCGAGCGCTACGCGATCATCAAGATGCGCCTGTTCGAGATCCTTGATGAGTTTGAGCGAATCTCGAGCGACCTCGACGAAGTGCTAACGCCGGAACAGGTCGAGCGCCAGGTCGAAGCGCTGGACCTATGATCGGCCTCGGCACCTACAATGGGCGCATGAGACTTCGCGCCAGCGGGCTCCTTGCAGCGATCTTGGCCGTGTCTTGCTCGACGGTGCCGCCCTCGCAGGACGCTGACTTCGTCGCTCTTGCCGACGGATACATTGAGGAGCTGCTCGATCGGTATCCAGAATTCGCGACCGCGCTTGGCGACCACCGGTACGACGGACGTCTCAACGACTACACGGCCGACGGAGTCGCCGCAGCCATTGCTTGGAACAAGCGCTACTTGGAGTCGTTGGAAACCATCGATCCGTCCCGGCTCTCACCCGCCAACGCCGTGGACTTCGAGATATTGAACAACGAGCTTCGCTACAGCATCTGGTCGGGCGAGCAGTTGCGCGAGCACACTTGGAATCCCATGCGCTACGGCGTCGGCGACGCCCTGTACGCCCTACTGGCAAGAGAATTCGCACCGCTGGAAGACAGACTCGCGAGCCTCAAGCAACGGCTGGAGGGCGTATCGGCGGTGTTCGACGCGGCGCGGGCCAACCTCGAGAATCCGCCACGCATCCACACCGAAACGGCAATCCGTCAGAACGCAGGGGTGATTTCCCTGATACGGGATGAATTGGACACGTTCCTCGACGAGGCGCCGCGCATGGAAGAGGAACTCGCTTCCGCGAGGGAATCCGCCATAGAAGAGCTGGAGGCATACGGCCGCTGGCTGCAGGAAGACCTGCTGCCTCGTTCAAGCGGCGATTTTCGGATCGGCGAGGAGAAGTATCGAACAAAGCTCGCGTTCACGCTGCATTCGGATCTTTCGATGGAGGAAATTCTCGCCAGAGCGCAACGGAGGCTCGCGGAATTGCAGGACGAGCTGTACGAGACGGCGCTCCCGCTCTATCGCGAACGTGCTGCCGGCACAGCTGACGACACAGACCGCACGGCGGTCGTTCGGGCGGTCCTTGACAGCTTGGCCGATTCGCATCCGACCGACACGTCGATCGTGGACGACGCCCGGCGATCTCTCGAGGAGGTCACCGCGTTCACCCAGGACAACGGCCTCGTGACGGTTCCCGACGAGCCACTGCGGATCATCGTGATGCCGGAATTCCGCCGCGGTGTCTCCACTGCCTACTGCGATTCGCCGGGCCCGCTCGAGAAGAACGGGGAGACCTTCTACGCGATATCGCCGACACCGGAGGATTGGACGCCAGAACGCAAGCTATCGTTCTACCGCGAATACAACGACTACATGCTGCAAGACCTTACCGTCCACGAGGCGATACCCGGCCACTACCTGCAGATAGCCCACTCGAATCGCATGAAGGCGCCGACGATGGTCCGCTCCATCTTCTACTCCGGCAGCTTTGTCGAAGGGTGGGCCGTGTATGCCGAACAGGTGATGGCGGAGCACGGATACGGCGGGGCCCGTTTCAAGATGCAGCAGTTGAAGATGCTGACGCGCGCCGTCATCAATGCCATCCTCGACCAGAAGATTCACGCCGGCTTGATGACCGAGGAGAAAGCCATGGAGATGATGCTTCAGGAGGGTTTTCAGGAAGACGGCGAAGCGGCGGGCAAGTGGATCCGGGCGCAGCTGACCTCCGCCCAGCTCTCGACGTACTTCGTCGGAATCGCGGAGCACAACGACATCCGGCGGGCGTGGGTCGAGCAAAACGGGCCCATCGAGGATTGGAAGGCATATCACGACACGGTGCTGTCCTACGGTTCCCCGCCAGCAAAGTTCGTGCGGGGCCTGCTGGGGCTATAGCTCAATGAGTTACGGGGGGCTCGTGTCCTGCAAGATCCGGCCGTCCAACGCGGCCGGGGAGTCCAAGCGGCCGTCCGTGACCGCTGTAGGGCTGCTGGCCTGCGGTCTGGTCGGATCCGCTTGTTCCGTCAAGAAATTCGCCGTGCGGCAGGTGGGCGACGCGCTCTCATCGGGCACTTCCGTCTACGAGACAGACCCGGACGTGGAGTTGGTGGGCGGGGCGTTGCCATTCAGCCTGAAGTTGGTGGAGAGCCTCCTCGATGTGACGCCTCGGCACCGCGGCCTGCTGCTCACCGCAGCGAAGGGCTTCACCCTGTATTCCCTTGCGTACGTCGATTCGGAAGGCGAGGTTCTCGTGGAGGAGGACTTCGAGCGCGGGACAGCCCTCAAGGAGCGGGCCAAGCGGTTGTACTTGCGCGCACTCGGGTTTGGCACGCGGGCGCTCGAGACTGCGTATCCCGGCATAACTGAGCAAGTCCGGCTGACGCCCCGTGACGCGGCGGCCCGCGTCCGGGCGAAGGATGTCGAACTTCTGTACTGGGCCGCAGCGGCCTTGGGCCTTTCGATCTCGACCGATCCGACGGATCCCCGCATGGTCCTGCGGCTCGCCGAGGTGGAGGCGCTGCTAAATCGCGCCTTGGATCTCGACGAGAGCTGGGACCGGGGATCGCTGCACGAGTTTCGGCTGCGCTTGGAGTCCTCCAAGCCGGGCGGCGGCGACTCAACTGTCATGGAGCGCAGCTTTCGCCGCGCGCTAGACCTGTCCGGGGGCGAGCGTGCCGGCCTTTACCTTTCCTACGCAGAGGCGATTGCCGTTCCCTCGCAGGACCGCGCGTTGTTCAGCGAAATGATCGGCAAGGCGCTCGCCGTGGACGCTGATCAGTACGAACCTTACCGGCTGTTGAACCATCTCGCGCACCGTCGCGCGCGCTGGTTGCGTTCGCGCGTGGACGATTTGTTCTTTTGATTGGTACCGACGGCAGCGGTGGATTCTGATTGTCCTTCGGTCCGCTCACGGCGGACTCGCGCGAACCGGCGAGCTGGCTTGGCCATGCAACGGCTACGGTGCGAGTAGGGTGCGCCGGGAGCCGTGGGCGCCGCGCGCCAAGAGTCCCGGCATCTATCTTGTTTTCATCTTGCGCTTCAGCGGCGTCTTGGCCCCACTTGCGGACTCTCAAAGAATATTAGCCACACGTGCGGCACGCTATCCGGGGAAGCGATCCCCTCCGCAGCCCCCAAGTATCGTTCCTCCGACCGATAGCCCAACGCCGGATTCCCGACCCCGCCAGCGAGCGGTCCCCGTCAGGAACAAGGGACTGGAAGGCCTTGGACCTTGTGCCTCAGGATGCGGATCACGGATTGTTTTCCGCATGCTCTCTCGAATGCGTACACTCCGGCCTTGCAGCGAAGCAATTGTCTTGGCTTCGCCTTGACACCGGCCGCGTTTTTCTTGACGCAATCTGCTTGATCGGATAGAGTGGCCTTGGAAACTTGGGCCGGAGGGTCGCCCAACGTAAGATACTGCGGTGGCGGAATGTCGTGACAAGGTCTTGCGAAGCTGCTGTAGATGCGTCTCCGTCGTCAGCCTGTCCCTAGCGTTCTGCCTGCTGATTGGGCTGCCTGTAAGCTCTGCGCAACTGATTCTTGCACCTGCTGCCGCCACGGAGCAGGGGCTTGCTTCGACTCCTCGAAAGGTCCTTGACCGTTACTGCGTTGCCTGCCACGGCGAGCAGTTGGCAACGGCCGGCCTGCGGCTTGACTCGGCCGATATCGCGCATATCGGCAGCGACCCCGAGACGTGGGAGCATGTGGTCCATAAGCTCCGGACCGGAATCATGCCTCCCGCAGGAATGCCGCAGCCTCCCGGAGCAGACCGCCGGTCGCTCCTCGACTGGCTGGAAGCCTCGCTTGACGAAGCGGCGGCAGAGAATCCGAATCCAGGCAGGACGGAGGCTTTGCGCCGTCTCAACCGCACCGAGTATGGGAACGCGATTCGGGATCTTCTTGCCATCGAAATCGATGTGAATTCCCTGCTGCCCCACGACGAGAGCGGACACGGATTTGACAATGTGAACGTCGGCGATCTGTCTCCGACTCTTCTGGGCCGATACATCACCGCTGCGCAGAGAATCAGCCGCGTGGCGGTCGGCGGCAGCGCTTCCGCGCCCCAAACCGATATCGTTCGCGTCAAGCCGGACTTCACGCAGGAACGGCATTTGCCGGGCCTGCCGATAGGGAGTCGTGGGGGCGTCGCGTTTCCGTTCGTGTTCCTTCAATCCGGCCAGTATGAAGTCCAGATTTGGCTGTCGCGCAACAGGAACGAAGAAATCGAGGGGCTCAGTAGACCGCATGACGTCCACCTCATTCTCGACCGGGAGCTCGTGCAGAGATTTACCGTCGCCCCGCCCGCAGACCGCTTCGACCACTCGCAGGTGGACAAGCACCTCAAGGTGCGTTTGAATGTGACCGCCGGACCGCACGACTTGGCTGTGACCTTCCCCAATACCCAGGCGTCGCTCCTCGAGACGATGCGGCAGCCGACCCAATCGCGCTTCAACATGCACCGGCACCCCCGTACTGCTCCGGCGGTGTTCCAAGTTTCGATCACTGGCCCGCACAAGGGGCGGAGCCCAGGCGACACGCCGAGCCGAAGGCGGCTGTTCTCGTGCCGGCCTGCCGTTCCGGCCGAGGAGGAACACTGCGCCGGCGAGATTCTTTCCACGCTCGTGCGACGCGCCTATCGCAGGCCGATCACGAAAGCCGATTTAGCCGGGCCGATGGCCTTTTACCGGAAAGGCCGGTCCGAGGGGGATTTCGACGTGGGCCTGGAGAAGGCGCTCACAGCAGTGCTAGTGAGCCCGGAATTCCTGTTTCGCACGGAGACGGACCACCGCAGCTCGGCACCGAACCGGGCTTTTCGTATCAGCGATATTGAACTCGCATCGCGCCTCTCCTTCTTTCTTTGGAGCAGCATTCCCGACGACGCGTTGCTGGATGCCGCGGCACGGGGCGAGCTCAGCCGCCCGCAGGTGCTCGAGAGGCAGGCTCGGAGAATGCTGGCCGATCCGCGCTCCTCGAATCTCGCCACGAACTTCGCCGGACAGTGGCTCAATTTGGGAAAGCTGGAATCGTTCTCGCCCAATGCGAGGCTCTTCCCCGACTTCGATGACAACCTTCGCCGCGCCTTCCGCGAAGAGACGGAGCGCTTCGTGGACAGCGTTTTTCGCGAGAACCGAAGCGTGCTTGACCTGATCAGCGCGGACTATACATTTCTAAACGAGCGATTGGCCAAGCACTACCGGGTTCCCGGAATCTACGGAAGCAGGTTCCGGCGCGTTGCACTGGGAGAGGGGAGCAGGCGTGGCGGCTTGCTCCGCCACGGCAGCGTGTTGACGGTGACTTCGTATCCGACGCGCACGTCGCCTGTCTTGCGAGGGACGTGGATTCTGGAAAACATCTTCGGAGCCCCGCCGCCCCCGCCGCCCCCCAACGTCCCGACGCTCGACAATTCGGTTTCCGCTTCGCTGCCGATGCGCCAAAGACTGAGCGCTCACCGGGCCAATCCCGCGTGCGCGAGCTGCCACGAGACGCTCGACCCCATAGGATTCGCGATGGAGAATTTCGACGCGCTCGGTCGCTGGAGGGACTACGAGGACGGTGTGCCTGTGGACGCATCGGGGGGCCTCCCGGGGGCTAGTGAGTCCGATGTCGGCGTCGGCGGCCTCGAGAACAGCCTTCTGGCACGGCCGGAGCTGTTCGCCGGGACATTGACCAGGAAACTGCTGACATTCGCGCTCGGGCGCGGGGTCGAGTACTTCGACGCCCCCGCGATCCGGAAAATACTGCGCGAGGCTGAGCCCGGCGGCTATCGCTTCTCGGCGCTCGTACTGGGTATCGTGAAAAGCGTGCCGTTCCAGATGAGGAGACCCACATGATCGTCACCAAGAAGGCGCTGGCGAGGCGCACTTTCCTTCGGGGGATGCAGGTGAGTCTGGCCTTGCCGCTGCTGGATGCAATGATACCGGCGGCAACCGCCTTGAACAAGACGCCGGCGAATCCCGTACCCAGGCTAGGGTTCGTGTTTATTCCGATGGGCTGCGACCATTCCCGCTGGACGCCGAGCGATTCGCCGCAGCTCGGCGAGCTGTCCCCGATCCTCGCGCCGCTGGAGAATGTCAAGGACGACCTAGTCGTTTTTACGAATTTCGATCTAAAGAACGCCTATCCCGGGACGCATTCGACTTCGAATGCAGCTTTTCTGAGCGCAGCCTTCGCGAAGCACACCGAAAGCTCGGACTACTATCTCGGCACAACCGTCGACCAGCACGCGGCGAGGCGGCTCGGCAAGGAGACGCAATTACCGTCGCTAGAGCTATCGATGGACCTGCTGCAGACCGTCGGCCAATGCAACAACGGATACGCTTGCGTGTACCAGAACAACCTCTCGTGGTCCTCGCCGACGTCCCCGCTTCCGTCGGAAGCACACCCGCGCACGGTTTTCGAGCGGCTGTTCGGCGAGGGCGGGAGTATCGGTGACCGACGCGCGGCGTTGAGGGAGAGGGCCAGCCTTCTGGATTGGGTCAGGGAGGACATCACGCGTCTGAAGGCGAAACTCGGAACTGCGGACCGCAACCGGGTCGATGGCTACCTCACCAGCATCCGCGAGGTCGAGCGCCAGATCCAGCGAGCCGAAGCCGGGGCCGCCGACAATCCGCTTCCCGATCTAGACCGTCCGAAAGGCGTCCCCGCGGCTTACGCCGATCACGCCAGGTTGATGTTCGACCTGCAATTGCTTGCCTTCCAAGGAGACATCACAAGGGTTATCACCTTCCAGCTCGCGCGCGAGCTCAGCGGACGCACCTATCCCGAAGTAGGCGTGCCCGACCCCCATCACCCGTTGAGCCACCACGGCAACGACCCGGAAAAGGTCGAGAAGATTTCCCGGATCAACCGGTTCCATGTCTCGCTATTCGCGGAGTATCTTGAAAAGCTCAAGGCCACGCCGGACGGAGACGGGTCGCTGCTGGACCACTCCGTCCTCCTGTACGGAAGCGGCATGGGCAACCCCAGTACCCACGACCACGACAACTTGCCGATTCTCGTCGCGGGAGGGGCGTCGTGCGGCGTGACGGGCGGGCGCCATGTCAGGTTCGACCGCGGCATGCCCTTGGCCAATCTTCACTTGACGCTACTTGATCGCGTGGGAGTTCACTTGGACTCATTCGGAGACAGCGATGGCAAGATCGACGATCTTTTCGAGCCTGTGGCGGTGTAACACGAGGAGCCTTGCGAGGGCTGCCGGAGGAAATACGTAATGCGATTGGGAGCAACCGTTTGTTTATTCGTCTCGCTTATCGCTGCTGCAGGGGCGGCGGAAGCCGCAGCCGACGTCGCGAACGCAGCGGAAGCCGGCGACGGGGCGCTCGTGCGCTCGCTGCTGGAGACGGGAGCCGATGTGAACGTCCCGCAGCCGGACGGCACGGCGGCGCTGCACTGGGCGGCCTATCACAACGACACCGACACGGCGGCGCTGCTCGTGGGGGCCGGTGCCGACGTAAACGCTCGCAACCGATACGGTACGCCCCCGCTGTCGCTGGCATGCACGAATGGCAACGCCGCGCTGGTCAAGCTCCTGCTTGCCGCAGGCGCTGACGCGAACGCCGCGCTGGACGGCGGAGAGACTGTTCTCATGACGGCCGCGCGGACCGGAAATCTCGAATCCGTCAAAGCCCTGCTCGACGGCGGGGCCGAGGTGAGCGCCCGGGAGCGGAACGCGCAGACCGCGCTCATGTGGGCCGCCGCCGAGGGACACGCGCCGGTCGTGGAGGCCCTGATCGATGTCGGCGCCGACTTCCGCCTGACGCTCGATTCCGGATTCAACGCGATGTTCTTCGCGGTGCGCGAGGGAGGCATCGACGTGGTACGCACTCTTCTCCGAGCCGGAGTGGATCCGAACCAGCCGCTGCATCGAAAGGGTCGCCCGAAGTACCAGTTCGCCAATACCGGCATGAGCCCGCTGCTGCTGGCGATCGAGAACGGCCATTTCGAGCTGGCAGTGGCGTTGCTGGAAGCCGGAGCTGACCCGAATGACGAACGCACCGGATACACCCCGCTCCACACGATAACGTGGGTGCGCAAGCCCAAGAACAGCGACTACGGGAGCGACCCCTCACCGGAGGGATCGGGAAACTTGTCAAGCCTCCAGTTCGTGCGGACGCTCGTGGCGATGGGTGCCGATGTCAACGCGCGGCTGGCAAACGGCAGGTCCCAGCCTCCAAAGATCAACTTGAAGGGTTCCACGCCCTTCCTGTTTGCCGCGGACAAAGCCGATGTCCCGCTCATGAAGGTCCTGCTCGACCTCGGCGCAGACCCGTTCCTTCCGAATTTCGAGAACACGACGCCTCTGATGGCGGCGGCCGGGCTCGGCACGACGGCTCCGCTAGAAGAGGCTGGAACCGAGCAGGAGGCGTTCGAAGCCACGAAGCTGCTTCTCGAGCTCGGCGCGGACATCAACGCAGTGGACGACAATGGCGAGACCGTGATGCATGGCGCGGCGTACGGAAGCTTTCCGACACTCGTGCAACTTCTAGCCGAGAACGGAGCTGACCCCGAACTCTGGAAGCGGCCCAACAAGCACGGATGGACGCCGCTCTTCATTGCCGAGGGCTATCGCCCGGGGAACTTCAAACCCGCGCCACTGACGATCGCGGCGATCGAGCGGCTGATGGCAGAGGAAGGCCTTTCGACGGCTGGAGTGAGGCCTCGGCATATCGGCACCTACGAGAAAGCGCGCCTCGCCAAGAAATCACCGTAGTGCCGCAGGGGCAGACCGGCTGCCAGGCTGCAGTCACAGTCTTGGCTAATTGCATAGGTCAGCCCTCCGCTGCGAATTCGGAAAGGCTCGTCAGGACTTGTCATTGTTCGTCGCTCACTCAACGCCCAGGCGCATGCAGGCTCGAGGCAGGTAAGCGTTCTTCGCGAGGTCAACACCGCTCTCAGTTGCCGGAGCGACGCTAGGCGATGCCCGAATCCTTGGAAAAACACGGTCCGAATGGGCTGGGCCCGCCTCGAGTGTCAGGGGGTCCGGCTTTAGCTCGGCATGCCGAGCGGGAAAAACGTCGGCCATGAGCGCCAACGCGCAACGAGGTTGATGGATGCGTCAATGCAATTCCGGTTGCCGGCCACAAGGCTGCAGGTCGAGCCTAGTTCTGTCGCCTATGGCTAGGCGTTCGGCACCCACTGCAAGATATGGTTCGCGACCGCGACGAGGGCACCATCTTGGTTGGTGACTTTGATGTCGGCGAAAGAGCGGCGACGGTCGATATCGACCGACGCGATTTCGTAATGCACGGTTACGGTATCCCCTAGGAAAACAGCCTTGAGAAAGCGGACCCTATCCATGCCGACCGAGACGGGGGTTTCTGCCCTGTCATCCCTGCAGTGTTCGATCGCCATCGACGAGGCCGTCGACATGAAACCGACGAGCAAGGCTCCGTGGGCCATGCGGCGGCCGTAGCTAGAGCGCTCCATGTAGGCGCGATTCACGTGGTTCGGGGACAAGTCTCCGGTGACTCCCGCAAACAGGTACACGTCGCTCTCGCTGACCGTCTTCGAGAACGTGACCGCGTGGCCCACCTCTACGTGGAATTCGGGCATGGGTGTTATTCTACGGTGCCGGAATGGGTGGTGTTGAGTCTGCGGTTGGTCGGCCGGTCGCCGTCGTTACAGGGGCCGCCAAGGGTATCGGCTATGGCGTCGCGAGGCGATTCGAGCGGGAAGGGCACTGTGTTTCGGTTTGGGACATCGACCTGACTCCTCTGGGGGACACACGGCACTTCGCTCAGCAGATCGCGGTCGATGTAACGGATCCCGATTGCGTCGAACGGGCCGCCGAGCGAACCCTCAGTGAACTCGGACGCATCGACGTCCTCGTGAACAATGCCGGGGTCAACGGGCCGACCCTGCCCGCTTGGGAATATCCGCTGGACGCGTGGGATCGCGTTCTCGCTGTCGACCTGACAGGCGTGTTCCTCTGCTGCAGAGCTGTGATCCCCCACATGCGCGAGCGCGGGGCCGGTCGCATCGTCAACGTCGCCTCCGTGGTCGGGAAGGAGGGCAACGCTCTGGCTCCGGCCTATTCAGCGGCGAAAGCCGGCGTAATCGGATTGACAAAAAGCTTGGCCAAGGACTTGATGGATGCCGGCGTGCTGGTCAATTGCGTGGCCCCGGCGATGGCGCGGACCGCGCTGCTCGACGAAATGACGGACGGCTACATATCTATGGTGACGGCAAAGATTCCCATGGGGAGGCTGTGCACTGTGCAGGAGGTTGCCGACATGGTGGCTTGGATCGCCGGCCCCGAATGCACCTTCTGCACGGGAGCGGTATTCGATCTGTCTGGCGGACGCGCGACGTATTAGCGGGAGAGTGCAACATGGTTGACGAATCCAGGCTGGCAATTCACCAAGTCACGCTTCGCGACCAATGGTCGTTCCGGGAGTGTGTCGAAGGCTTGGCACGTCACGGGGTCCGCCAGACCGCGGTCTGGCGCGACAAGCTGCACGAGGTCGGTGTCGAGGAGGGAGCCAAGATATTATGCGACAACGACATGCGAGTCACCGGACTTTCCGTGGGCGGGCTGGCAACCTCGCCCGACGCGGTGGAATGGCAGGCCGCCGTCGACGACAACCGGCGGGTCTTGGAAGAGGCCGCTCTGATCGGGGCGGATCATGTCGTCACGATATCCGGCGGCCTCGCGGCGGATTCGACGGACCTGGACGGCGCCCGGGAGCGAACACTGGAGGCGCTTGCACGGATGCTGCGCGACACTCGTGGGTCCGGCGTCAAGATCGGCATCGAACCGCTCCATCCCATGATGTGCGCCAATCGAGCCGTTCTCTGCACTCTGGAGCAAGCGAACGATTGGTGCGACATGCTTGGAGACGACGAGTCTGTCGGAATCGTCGTCGACACCTATTCGGTTTGGTGGGATCCGAACATGGAACGTGAGATCGAGGAGGCTGGGTCGCGGATCTGCGCATTTCATGTCAATGACTGGCTGCGCGACACGCGGGACCTGCGGCTGGATCGCGGCATGCCAGGCGATGGCGTGATCGACATTCCGGCAATTCGACGGGCAGTTGAGCGTGCAGGCTACCACGGCGCATGCGAAGTCGAGATCTTCTCGGCTCGCAATTGGTGGCGGCGCGATCCCGACGAGGTCGTGCGAATCATCAAGGATCGATTTCGCCAGCACGTCTAGCTGGGACTGGGGAGCGGACGGAACTATTCCGATGAGCCGGCGGTGCCGGTTCCAACATGTTGAACGGTGTTCCCGGTCAGGACGATCCGCTCGTCTCTCGTTTCCAATCCCCCTTGCGGCATGGCCGGGCCATCGTGATCGCGGAAATAGAGGGGCAAGCCTTCTGAGAAGTTGATCGGGCGGCTCTTCGGATCTTGGCGTTGGTGATGGATGTGGATGTGGGGTTCGCTGGTGTTGCCCGAGTTCCCGCACGCGCCGATCGGTTCCCCTTCCCGAACGTCGTCTCCCGCTTCCACCAGCACGCTGCCCGGCTTCAAGTGCGCGATTACGAGATAAGTTCCCGTCTCGAGCTTGAAGACGACAGAGTTGCCGACCGGGTTCCTCAAGTCCCAAGATATCTTGCCGGGGACATGGTCCGGAGCTCCGTCCGTGGAGTAGTGAACCCGTGCGGACGCCGGAGCCACGACGGGCGTGCCGTAGCAACCGTAGTCGTCGAGGCGCTCCGATCCGTGCGCGGCGGGCTCGACGAGGAGATCGTAAGCCCAGCGCTGGTCAGGGGTGAAGGCGTGGTAGTTCGTAGCGAGACGATCCCCGCCCCAGGCGACGCGCAGCTTCTCGTTCGAGGGCAGGCGAACCGTCGCGGAGGGACTCGCATTCTCTATGCTGGACGGGAACCGGACGGGCAAGATGCCGATGCTCCAGAGTCCAGGCCAGAGCGCTAGGGCGGTAAGCGCAAGTGTCGCCCGCATCGGTCGGCTGAATCGGCGCTTGCGGATGGCGTGGACTATCAGAACCAGCAGCATGAGCGGAGCGAGCAGCTGCCCCGCGGTGAGGAGGGCTATCCAACCGGTGACGGCTCTCATGCCTCCGGAAAGATAGAGCACCCATGACGGCAGAAGAACCGCTGCCAGCAGGCCCGGCGGTATCCAGCGCGCGACGGATCGAAGTCGGCTTCGGGCAGCTAGTGTCATGCTTTCAATCGGGCCGGATTCGTCTAGCCTAGAAGTGCCTGCCCGTATTCTCGGTTGCTGTTGGCAGCCTCCAATGACACCGCTTGCGCTGGCTTTGTTCCCGCGCCGCCATGGACGGCAAGGGCACGGACCGAACCGAGCCGATACTGAGGCACACAAGAGTCCTGAACGAGCCAGCCTCAGGCAGACCGTCTGGACGTGACGACTGGCAATTTGTCTTGATGTTTCGGTAACGTGTCTCTGGTCCAAACCCGCAAGCGTTGCTCTGCGCAACTTCCCCCGCGGCCTTACCAACCGGGTACTATTGTGATAGCCTCCGTTTCGAAAGTCCGTTGCTCCGTTTCGAACGAGGGTTCCCGGATCGTAGCTGCGACGGCGGAAGATTGCATTGGGATGCTTTCCCCGATCTTGCTATTCGCAGCTGTGCCGGAATCCTGCAATGCGCTCCGGAAGCGTCGGAGGGCATTTCAATGACGACACTGCCGCGTGTTGGCTGGTTATTGATGTGTGTGATGGCGCTTCAGGCGACGCCGTCGAATGACCGCATCGACGAGTCTTTTCGGAACGAGATCCAGCCCCTGCTCAAGACCTACTGCGCACGGTGCCACGGCCCCGAGCTCCAAACCGCCGGCATAGTTTTTGAGGCATTCACTGATCACGATTCGGTCGTGCGGGCACGTCCTCTCTGGTTGCGGGCCCTGCGCGTACTGCGCGAAAACGAAATGCCGCCGGTGGACCCGCAACCCAGCATCGAAGAGCGTCAGTTGTTGATTTCCTGGATCGACGACGCCGTCAACAATCTCGATTGGAGCGAGTTCCGGAATCCGGGATCTGTCACGATTTCCCGTCTCAATCGAACCGAATACAACAACACGATTCGCGACCTCACCGGACTGGATCTGCGTCCCGCCGCGGCGTTTCCGGTGGACGGGCAGGGAGAGAGCGGCTTCCGCAACGACCGAGACGGCCTGTTCGTGGCGCCGATGCTAGCGGAGAAGTACCTGGAAGCGGCGAACGATGTGGTCGATGTCTTGATCTCGACTAGGAAATCCCGCGACAGCCTGAATGTGCGCCTTGAAATCGAGGACTTCATGCGCACGGAGACGAATCACGAATTCACCGCCTACGGGCTGGACTTGCGCAACTACCAGCAGACCGTCTATCGCTACGTCACTTTCCCGCAGTTCGGTCGGTACAAATTCCGTGTCCGAGCATGGGGGGAGTCTCCGGTAGAAGGGCAGACGCCGGGCGTCACCTTGCGAGTCGGCGGGCGGATCGTCGGTCAGTCGCATGTAACGGCAGATCCGGATTCCCCCGGGATCTACGAGTTCGAGGCCAACATTCCGCAGGGCAGCCATCGCGTTTCGCTGCACTGGTTCAAGTCCGCGACTGCCGAGACCAACGACTACAACCGCCAGCTCGCAGCCGAAGCCAAGCGACTCGCCGAAGCTGCCAAGGCGGAAGGCAAGAAACCGCCCCCGAAGTTCGTGATCCTTTCCTTGGACTGGGTCGAAATCAAGGAAGACTGGGAGTCCGGGCAGGATGGCTCTCTGGTTTGGATCGCCCAGCCGGGGAACGGCCTGTCAGAGCGCAAGGCCGCTCGCCGAGTCTTGGCTAACTTCGCCGAGCGCGCCTACCGAGGGCCGGTGAAGCGATCCGAAACGGATCGCCTGATGGGTTTCTATTCGCGCGCCAAGACGCGCGGCCAGCCCTTTGAACAGGCGGTCGGCCTCGGATTGCGTGCAGCGTTGGTATCTCCGCGGTTCTTGTACCGGGCCGAGAGGGGCGGAACGGCATCAGGCGAGTATCGATTGAGCGATTACGAGCTTGCGTCACGTCTCTCTTACTTCCTTTGGATGTCGATGCCTGACCAGGAGCTGACGGATCTAGCTCGCAAGGGGGCTCTCGGGCATACGGAAACTCTCCGCGGCCAGGTCGTGAGAATGCTCGCGAACCCAAAATCCCGGGCCTTCACGTCAACATTTGTCGGGCAGTGGCTCGGTTTTGCCGAGCTAGGCGGGACCATCAAGCCCGACGATGTCACGTTCCCGGAGTTCACGCCCGCTCTCGGGGAGGCAATGCTGGAGGAGGCGACGCGTTACTTTGACCGCATCGTCCGCGAGGATCGGAGCCTGTTGGAACTTCTGAATTCCGACTACAGCTATCTCAATGAAGAGCTAGCGAGGCACTACGGCATCGAAGGGATTGCCGGTCGCGAGATCCGTCTCGTCGAATTCGACGACAGGCGGCGAGGCGGAGTGCTCGGCATGGGTGCCGTGCTGACCGCGACTTCGCTGCCTGCCCGAACGAGTCCGGTTGTGCGGGGGAAGTGGGTGCTGGAAACGATGCTCGGCGAGGAACTGCCGCCCCCGCCCCCCGATGCCGGGGAGCTGCCGGAGCCGGGCGAGAGCTCTAAGGGCATGACCATGCGCCAGATGTTCGAGATGCATCGGGATGAAGCGAGGTGCGCCGTTTGTCACGACCGGATCGATCCGATCGGTTTCGGCTTGGAGAATTTCGATGCGATCGGGAGGTGGCGCGACACCGAGAATGAGCAGCCCGTGGACGCAACCGGCACCTTGCCGAGCGGCGAGAGTTTCAATGGCCCGGGCGAACTCAAGAGAATTCTTCTCGGTCGGCGCGAGGCATTCGCGCGGATGATCTGCGAACAGATGCTTAAGTTTGCGCTTGGCCGCGATTTAGAATACTATGATGAACCTACGGTTCAGCGAATCAGCGAAGCCGTGATTCGCCGAAACTACAGCGCGTTGACGATGGTCGCGGAGATCGTCAGCAGCTATCCGTTCCGTTACAGGCGGGGCGCGACCGAGACCGCAGAGGAGCGCAAGTAATGGCAGGCAATCTCATTTCGAGACGATCCGTTCTCAGGGGCGCGGGGGTGACGATCGCACTGCCTTTCCTTGACACGACAGAGCCGGCGCGCGCTGCTGCGCGTCGACCCGTGCCCGGCGATCCGGTCCGGCTCGCGACATTGTTCCACCCGAACGGGGTCTATCCGCCGAACTGGGATCCTGAAGGCTCCGGCCGCGACTACAAGCTCTCCCGCATTTTAGAGCCGTTGGCAACGGTCAAGGAACACGTCAGCGTCATTTCGAACCTGGGAACGGGCGCCCAAGGCCACGTCGGAGCGACATCCTCGTTCTTGACGGGCACGCCTCTGCACAAGAAGGCTGCTGGACGGATCAACACGCCCAACATGGGGGTCTCGCTGGACCAGTTTGTCGCGGAGCGCATCGGACACCGAAACAGCATTGCCTCGCTCGAGGTCGGCACGGAGCCGCCGCGCTCCGGAGGGGAAAACGGGCTGGCGATATCGTATGCCAACACGGTCTCGTGGCGCACCGACAATACGAAGGTCGATCCCGAGATCGAACCGCAGGCGGTCTTCGACAGGCTATTCGGCGTTACCAAGAAGAACCGCCAGCAGCTAGCGGACGAGGCGAGCATCATTGATCACGTGCTTGAGGACGCCAAGGCGATGAGCGTCCGGGGCAGCGAGGCCGACCGGCGCAAGCTGGACGAATTCCTGACATCGGTGCGCGATGTGGAGAAGCGCATCGAGCGCAATCTGAACCCGGCCGACCCGGAAGCCGAGTGGAAGCCGCTGGTTGAACCGGACCTGTACCGTCCCGAAGCAGGCATTCCGACGACGCGGGACGAGCACCTGCGCCAGATGCTCGACCTCATCGTGCTGGCACTCCAGACCAATACCACGCGCGTCGCGACATTCATGATGGCGCACGGGTTCAGCCGCCAGAACTTCACCTTCCTGGACGGCGTCAGCGGCGATCACCACTCGATCTCCCATCACAAGGAAAACCCGGAACTGACCGAGCCCTACACCATCGTCAGCCGCTGGTATGTTTCGCAACTCGTCTACTTGGTCGAGAAGCTGAACTCAATCCGGGAGCGCGATGGCAGGACTCTGCTCGATAACACCATGGTCCTGTACGGTTCTGCGCTGAAGAACGGCAACGGACACACGACGCAGAACCTGCCGATTCTGCTGGCGGGTCGCGGCGGCGGGAAGCTCCGCCCGGGTCGACGGATCGTGCTGCCCGAAGAGACTCCGATAACCAATTTCCATCTGACATTGGCTCAGAACATGGGCGTTGAGGCGGATCGCTTCAACAACAGCACGGGAACGGTCACCGAGCTCTAGCCGAGACCTGCATCGGATCGACGAAGGCGGTCCGCATCCTCTCGGTTGCAGCGCCAATAGGACTCTTGGTGGTCTCTGCAGCTTCCTTGCCCGTCAGCCTGGGTGTTCGTTCTAAGTAGGAAGCGCCGAATTCAGAATGGGCGGCGGGTTTGCCGTCTTGGGTGCCGCACCGGCAAGAGAAAGCTTCTTATGACGCTCTGTTCTCCCGAAAACGTGAGGTTCATTTGCAACGGCCTGGACCATCCCGAGAGTCTTTGCTTCGCCGCCGATGGCTCATTGATCGCCGGGAGCGAGTCCGGCGGGATCTATCGAATCGAACCCGAGGGCGGTCACGTCGAAACCGTTGCCGAGACCGAGGGGTTCATCCTGGGCGTTTGCGCTGACGCGTCAGGCACGGTGTACGCCTGCGACGCCGGTCGCAACGAGGTGCTCAGGATCGATGTAGATGGCACGGTCAGGTCATTGGCATCGGGATCGCTCGATAATCCGAACGACTGTGCGTTTGACGGGGAAGGGAATCTGTTCTTCACGGAGTCGGGCACTTATCATCCCGAGCGGCATAGCGGTCGGCTATATGTCATCACGCCCGAATGCGAGGCGATCTGTGTTCATCCGGGGCCATTTCGTTTCGCCAACGGCATCTTCATCGATAGGCGCCGGTCCCTGCTCTACATGGTTGAGAGCACGGCGCCTAGCGTGCTCGCATTCCGGATCGATGGCCCGAGGCTTACGAGCTCGGAGCCGGTTCATCGCTTCGAACTTGAGCCCGGAACCGTTCCCGATGGCGTTGCCCTCGATACTGACGGGAATATCTATATCGCTTATTACTCCCCGGATCAGATCGGTGTCATTCGCACGGATGGAAGATTTGAAGTGCTGTTCCGCGACTTCCTCGGGGAATGGATGAATCGCCCGACCAACATCGCTCTCCGCGACAATGAGATCTACTTCGCCAACCTCGGCGGCTGGCACATTGGCGTCGTAGAGCACGGCCTCTCGCCGCTGCCTCCGTTCCTGCCTGAACGAGGTCCACGGCCCGCGTGAAGCCGTTTTCGCTTCAGCCGAGCAACTTCACCGCCGGCCATTGCGTACTGCATTCGAGTCGAGCCGCATGTCCCGCGTCTGCTGCTCGGTATCGTGGCAGCCTACGCATGCTCTCGCGGCAGGGGGGCAGGGCTGATCCGCGAGTCAATCCCGACAGGCTTCGGTCGGATCGAGCGTGTGATCGCCGACGCGCATGTCGCCGGCCCGATGGTGTTTCGGGGTCGCTGGTCGAAATCAGCCATCAAGACGCAACTCAATTCAGCAGCTGTGCCGAACAGCCTGACTTGATTGCCCAATCCGTTGCAACTAGGTTCGGAAGAGCGAACGAGGGCAAGGTTCGGCGGTACACTATTGCGTCCGGCCCCGGACTCGCTCGTGCCCGCGAATTTTCGGAACTGCTTGATTGCGACGGTGCTTGGATTGGCGGCCGTCAGCTCGACGCGCGGCTCCTGCGTCGGCGCCGAAGGGGGATTGTCCGCTGCGCAGCAGGCGCTAGCCCAGGGAAGGGTCGAAATCGCTCAGGCTCAGCTCGCGGAACTGACTGCGAGTCATCCTGATTGTCCGCCGGCTCTGGTACTCAGGGCGCACTTGCTTGCGGCAAGCGGCGATTCGAACCAGGCGGAAGAACTCTTCGTGCGGGCCTGCGAGCTCGTGCCGAACCAACCTGAGCCCTTCTTTCAGCTTGGTGTCTTCTACGACAGTCGCCAGCAGCACGGCAAGGCTGCGGAGCAGTTCCGGACAGTGCTTCGCTTGACGCCGGCGGACCCGCAAGCCTATGACTATCTTGGCCTCAGCCTCGAGGCGCTAGGGGAATTCGACAAGGCGGAATCGGCCTACCGCATGGGCTTGGCAAGGAACCGAGGCCCACGCTTCGATCCGATGCTTCACTACAATTACGGCCGCTACCTCGCGAAGCGTGGCAGGCTGGCCGATGCAAAGGGGCATCTGGACGAGGCGGTCCGGCGCGCCCCCGGCGTGCGGGCCGTCCACTACGAGAGAGCCAAGCTCGCCGAACAGCTCGGCGATCTCGACCAGGCTCGTTGGCACGCCGAGAAGGCATTGGCGCTCGAGGATCGCGTTGGCGTGATTCTGGATATGCAGGTGCATTACTTGCTGTCGCGCGTTTACCGGGCGGTGGGCGAGACCGACCTGGCAGCGAAGTACACGGCGCTCGCCGAAAAGGGTGAAATCCCGCTGGCTGCGCGCCAGCGGTCGGGACGGTAGCTCGTCGGACGGACAGCGAGCACAGCGCCCAATTCGATCGCCCGGTACCCTTGTTCCCTTCCAATTCTTGTCCAGCAAGAATCGTCTAGCCGTCGTGGAAGACCTAGCTCGGCAAGCACCAAGGCGGGCTGCTGGCCAAGCCCGCTCTTCGATTTGCGGAGCAGGATCACATGTGGGCTGCCCAAGGTGGATCGTGCTATTTGCGAGCTATCTTGCGACGAACGGGGCGAAGAACCTAATCCGGCCATCGATCGAGTACTGCGCCGCGCCACTGATCGTGGAATTGCTTGACAGTTTCGCCTGCTCCAAACATTGAGCCTGCCTCGCCTACAGCGTGCATTGCAACACGGATTATCCTCGATCGCGGGCCGGGCTGAGGTAGCACATTCACCGTGGTACGCTTCCTCATTGATGACTCCCATCCTGTTCTCTGTGAGCTATTCCGGATCTTGGGGACAGGCCCGCCTTTCGGTCGAGCAATTCGTGGACAAAGCCGCCGAGCTGGGTTACCAAGGCGTAATGCTGGGGGGCAAGCGCCCCCACCTTAGCCCGCTTGACTGGGACGCCGCCGCGCGAGCCAGACTCCGCCGGCACATCGAGATGGCAGGCCTTCACCAAGTCGTCGTTGCGGGCTACAACAACTTCACCGCGGACCTCGAGCATGCCGAGGTTCCGATGCGGGAGATACAGGTGGCCTACGTGACGGACCTGGCTCGTCTGGCTCGCGACATCGGCGGAGACAAGGTGCGGGTCTTCACCGGCTACGAGAATCCCTCCAGGGGTTACCTGCCGCAATGGAACCTGGTAGTGGAGAGCCTCAGGGAGTGCGCCCGGAAGGCCGCGGAACTCGGAGTGACCCTAGCCGTGCAGAATCACCACGACCTCGGCGCTGACTATCGCTCGCACAAGGATCTGCTCGAAGCGGTGGGAGAGGCGAACTGCCGCGCCGGATTTGATGCGTGGGCGCCAGCCTTGCACGGGGTGGACCTAAATGAGGCGGCGAGGGTCATGGCCCCGTTGACAGTCCACACGACCGTGGCCGACTATCAAAGCCGCCCGCGTTTCGCTTACGAGCCGGAAGCCGTCAACTATCGGACGGAGACGCCCTATTCGCAAGCCGTTCCAATGGGCGATGGCTTCCTGGACTACCGGGGCTTCTTCGCGTCACTTCAGGCAGGCGGCTTTGACGGGACGGTAGCGTACGAGATGTGTTCGCCACTGCTGGGAGGCGGTTCCGAGGAGAATCTCGATCGCCATGCGAGGAGCTTCCTAGCTTATCTGGAAGAGTTGGTCTGAGAAGGAAACCAGCATGGGCTCCGCAACGATGCGGAACACTTGGTTCCATTCGCTCCCGGCCCCCTGCGCGGATGCCCGCCGAGTGCCAGCTCATCCGCGCAAGCGGGAGAGCGGCACGTCCCGGAGCTGCAAGAAGGCCGGGGATCGCGGTGGCCCATTCGATCATGCTCATGCGGGCCCTGGTTGACGCCCCTACCCAGCGACGAGAATCGCGGAATTCCCTGTCCTGCACTCGAAGATACAGAATGAAAACCCTCCTTCGAGATGCGGCTGAACGGGCCATCGCATACCTTGAAGCCGTTCCGGAACGCTCCGTGCTGCCGGACATCGCTGCAATCGCAAAGCTGGCGCAGCTGAGGGGGCCACTCCCGGAATACGGCCAAGCCGCCGGGACGATCCTATCCGAAATCGACCGGGTCGGCGGACCGGCCACCGTCGCCAGTGCAGGGCCCCGCTATTTTGGTTTTGTCACCGGCGGTGCCCTGCCAGCTACTGTTGCCGCCTCGTGGCTGGCCGCGGCCTGGGACCAAAACGCGTTTTCTGGAGTTAGTTCGCCAGTGGCTGCATCCGTGGAGGCGGTGGCACTGGACTGGCTGACGCAGATCTTCGGATTTCCGTCGACTTCCGGCGGCGCGTTCGTCACCGGCGCAACCATGGCGAATTTCAGTGCGCTGTCAGCGGCTCGCCACGAAGTTCTGCAGAGAGTCAGGTGGAATGTCGCCGCAGAAGGACTGTTCGAAGCACCGCCGATCACTGTGATTGTCGGCGGCGAAGTGCATGCGTCCCTATTGAAGGCATTGCGCATGCTGGGCCTGGGCGACAGGCGTCTGACAAAGGTGCCGGTTGACAGTCAGGGACGAATGCGCGCAGATGCCCTTCCGGCGATCTCTGGACCAACAATTCTGTGCCTCCAGGCGGGGAATGTGAACAGCGGTGCTTCCGATCCCTGCGCGGCAATAATCCCGGCTGCGCAGGCGTCCGGAGCGTGGGTGCACGTTGACGGCGCCTTTGGCGCTTGGGCAAAGGCCGCACCGGCGCGGGCGGGACAGGTGCGAGGCTTGGAACTCGCCGACTCCCTTGCGGTAGATGCGCACAAGTGGCTGAACGTACCTTACGACAGCGGCATCGCCTTGGTCCGAGAGCCTGAGGCCCTGCGAGCAGCCATGTCGATCAATGCGGCCTATCTGCCGGAAGAATCGATGCGTGATCCGTTCGAGTACACACCCGAATGCAGTCGGCGCATGCGCGGACTGGAGATATTTACCGCTCTGCGAGCAATGGGGCGCAACGGCCTGGCCGACCTGGTGGAACGCTGCTGCCGCCATGCCACCCGCTTGGCCGACGGCCTGCGGGACGCCGGTTTCTGCATCCTGAACGAGGTCGAGCTGAACCAAGTGCTGGTTTCCTTCGGACGGCCGCATGTAACGCAACGAGTCATTGCCGCAGTCAACGAGGACGGTACTTGCTGGTGTGGCGGCACGGTATGGCAGGAGCAAACCGCCATGCGCCTCAGCGTCTCTTCGTGGGCCACGACGGAGCGGGACATCGAAGCCAGCCTAGCCGCTATCATTCGGATCGCACGTCGCTGCCGGGCGTAGTGCCGTTACTGTTCCCAGACGGGCTGGCGAGGAAGGGTCCCAGTGGGGATCGATCAGGCAAGGTTGCGATTCTCGAATCCGCCATGTTGTCGAGGATTGAATGCGCGAGCGGGGTTAACCGTTGCGAGCCACGGACACAAGACAGCGACCGCGTCCCGGCGGGGCGCGCAAGTTGAGAGATGCGAATGTTCGAGGCGAGGTGCAGCCCGAGATGCGATCAATGCGTGGCGTCGTGCAGTAACCGCTGGACGGCGGCAGGTCGTTCGTGCAGCACATGCTGCCCCCTGCAGTTGGCGCCGGGTTCCCGGGGTCGTGGATCAACACGTCAGCTTCGCCGCCAGACCCAATCGCCGAGGAGTCGGTCGCGCCCTTCTGCGACAAACGCTCCGATCTCTTGTTGCACGTCAACTTTCGGCGCACCAGCTGCTTCGACCCGTCGCTGCAGGGTGTCCGGAGCCAGTGTTTTCTAAATCCAGGTCAGCGCGAACCAAAGGTCCAATGCGCCGCCTTGGTACGTCCAGCCTTGCAAACAGTCTGACGAAGTGGCCGTCTGCTAGCGGTCCGCAAGGCCCCCAAGAATCCTCTCTCGGCAAGAGCTGATTTCAGGGTCCCTGTGTTTTCCTTAGGATGCGATTTCGACCGTCAAACATTGGGTAGCGAGCATTTACGCGCATTGTCGGCTAAGGGATATCCCGTATTCGCCAATCAAAGCGCAGTCGATTACCACAGCGTCGGTGCCGAATACATTTGGATTGCTGGATCGGTGGTTCCAATCGTCATTCCGTTCAAGATCGCTTGGCAAACCAAGCCGCGGTCGAATGGGTCCTCATGGTACGGCGGAAGGCGCGTGTCATGAGCTGCACACAGTTCATCGAAAGCGAGCGCCTCCAACCCGAGCCATTTCCGACGGCTGACGACGTAGTCGCGCGTTGGTAGCGGTAGCGGCAATCGTCCGAGCCGATGCTTGATTGCAAATTCCCATGCCGAAAGTGCGCTGAGGCACACCTCGTGGTCCGGGCTGAGACAGCTCGCCCGCGCCGTTGCCGACAGCTTCGGATCGTCGGCGGCCAGCCAGAGAAACGTGCAAGTGTCGATCGGGAGGGTCATCGCGGTTCGCTCTTCCCCTCGAATGCCTCGAGGAGCTCTAGCGGGAGCGCTTCGAAGAAACTGTTCGGGACCTTCATTCCGCGATCAATCCCGATCGGGCGTGGTTCGGCTCGCGGGCGGGCAATTGGGCGCAGTTCGGCGATGGGCAGATTGCGCCTGCATACGATAATCGTCTCTCCGCGGATCACGCGGTCTAGGTAGCCCGAGAACCTTGCCTTCATGTCGGCAGTGTTGACCTTCAAGATGGTCTGATTGCAGGTCAACAATATGACTCTTTCTTGCCTGCCCCGCGCCACTCCGTGAATTGGACGACGCCGCAGCGGTCACCCTTGCTGGCAGGTTGAGTGAGGCAACGGCCGGAAAGGCCGTTTCAATACACGCTTCTGCGGAATCCCCGTAGCCGGCGCGCAAGGTCGATGACGGTAGTGCTCCTACTCCGACAGGAAGAGTTCCAGTTTTGCTTTCGCGTCCCCGAAATACGTCGCCAGTTCTTCGACCGGCCCACCTATCTCGAACACGAGCAGGCCTTGGTAGTCGATCTTGCGGAGCTTTGCGACCAGTCGAGGGTAGTCGACAAACCCGTGAACCAAAGGCTTGTGCTCGGCCCAGGTCGCGGGTTCGATGTCATGCACGTGCATGTGAAAGACCTTGGGGCCTAGCTGGTCGATGATTTCGTGCGTCACGTCGTTGTAGGCTCGGATGGCATCGGGCGTGCCTCTATCCTCGGGCTTCACACGCGCGATCAGCTCGGCGTAGTTCTTCTGGTGTCCGACATCGATCGTCGCGCCCACGTGCTCGTGATCAATTTCCCCGATCAGTCTCACGAAGTCCCTCACCGATTCTGGATAGCCGGTTTCTATGGCAAGCCGGAATCCCCGTTCGCGCGCGATGCCCCCCCACCTCCGGAAGCTGTCGATCAACATGGGCCAGGCATCGTCCATAGAAACGTGCGCGGAGCGCTGCACATGAATGTTGGCTACTTCGGCTCCCAAGAATGCCGTGGCTTCCAGAGCGGCTTCGATCCTGCTCGCGCCAAACTCGTGTGCCGGCGTGAATGGCGAGAAGTAGGGCGTGTCGACCCACGGCAGGTGCGTGGAGACGTAGCGGAACGGCCCCAGGGCCTCCTTGATGCGTCGCTTCTGGGCGTCGGAAATCCTGTCGTACTCGAATCCTGGGGGCATGCCCGGTCTCGCCCCTGGCGAGCCCATGGGGTGCATTTCAATCGTGTGGAACCCTAGCCCGTGCAGTATCCCGATGGACCGGTAGAGGTCATAGCCAGGGAAGTACGGGTTTGCACCGATGATCGCGGGGTCAAGCCCCCGATCTGCCGCCAAGGCGGGGCCCGCTGCGACACCGAGCCCGCCCATCGCCGATTTCAAGAACTGACGGCGGCTAGAATACATGCTCGGTGCTTAACCTCGCTCCAACGCCATAGGGTTAGCTCCGCTGCGGCACGCCGAAGTGATGCAGCGCGTTGCGCATGAGAGCCTGCATTTTCGGGTCTGCCGAGAGCGCCCAACCGCCCGCTATGCATCCTGCGTGGAAGACTGTGCCTCCTTGAGGGCGCTCCCAGAAAGTCATCTCGGCGTAGACTCCGTGGTCCAACGGCTCCCAACGCCCGAAGTAGTCGATCCCCCTCCGTCCTTTGTCGACGATCTGCGCTAGCGCCACGATGCCCGGCGGATCGCCCGGGACGGGGTCCGAGGTCGGGTTTTGCCTCGTAATGGCTCGGATCAGGCTTGGCCGAACATCGGACTCGTGACCTCCGGCCCGAGGCGGCTTTCCGTCGGGGGCCTGGCCGAAGGTCTCTCCTTCCCGCAGCCCGACCGACTCCGGCTCGTTGAAGAGGAAATGGCTCGAATTGACCACCTTGTACGCACCGAAGTATTCCGATGTGGTCGGCCACCAGCCGATGCACTCCAGACCTAGCACCTTCCATGCGGGAAGGTCACAGAATCGCATCAGGCTCCCGCGCTTGCCGTCGTGGCTGTGGAAGATCTCTCCGATCTCAGCGCCGCTGCGTCCTCCGATATCCACCCCGTGCTTGCGGCATTCCATAGCCGTGCCGTCCTCGTCGTAGGAAACCCGCCAGAACATCGTGTTGCCGCTCATCACGATCGCGGCACCGCCCGAGCGAAGGAAGGAGTCGACCGCGCGGTATGCCTCCTCGGACCAGTACTCGCTGTGTCCGTTAATGACGACCACCTTGTAGCCGTCGAGCTGGCCTGGATCGAGGTGGAGGTCGTAGTCGCTGGCGACGTCGTACTCGTAGCCGTTCTCCTCGAGCCAGCGGTGAGCGAAGAGCTCCCCGCGCAACAGGTGGCTGTAGTTGAACTCTTCCCTGCTGAAGATCACGTCCGGTCCAGCGACTGGCCACGGCATTTTCATGCCCATGGCATAAGTGGGCTGGCCTTGGGCGTGGTTGCGGTAGCAGCAGTAGGCTGGCGCCCGCGAGTGCGCGTTGTCGTGGCCGGTGGTTTGCCAGAACGGCTCCACCGAGTTCCGGGCGAATGGCGTCGCGCTGTAGGCCTGCCAAGTGTTCGTTGAGCAGAGCATCAGGACCGGCGCCTTGGGCCGATTCGGCGACCTGCGTACCAGGAACGTGACGTCATACCGAAGCCGCCTCCCCGCTTGGCGGAACCTGAAGCGGCCCGTGTACACCCCAGGCGCGGAATCGCCCGGAATCTCCACCCTATGGGTGGTCTGCCAGCGGCAGTCGTAGAGGTCGTCCGATGCGAAGCGCAATCCGTGCCCGCGGAGCCTGTCCGACGAGGGATCGTACTTCTCGTACCGCGGAATCCTCCCCGCGTCGAAGGAGGGTCCTCCGATCATCCACGTGGCGCGATTCACTATGGTGCCGTGGCGGCTGTTCTTGCTCCCGTCCCGTACCTGCTCGCCACTTTCTTCGTCGAATGGCCAGAATGCCAGGACCCCGTCGGATGGAGCCTCTAGTGCCCTGGCTCGAAATCGCTCCATGGCTTCAGCCTGGGAGAGAGCCCTGCCGTAGATCACCGGCATGGCGAGGTCTCCATCTAGGAAATCCGTCGCTGTGCCGTCTGTTCCCGATGCGCCCAATCGCAGCGGAGCGCCACTGGCATCTCCAAACCCCGATTGTTCCCAACTGCCGTGAAACCGACCGTCCACGAACAATTGGGCGATTGCACCGTCCCAGCTGAGGACCACATGACGCCACTGCCGCTCGCGCAGCGGCACGTGGGCAACCCGCCGCTTTCCCAGGAGCGACTCGACCCAGCCGCCTCTCGCCACGAACAGTCCGATACCGGAGTCGCCATCGCACGCTGTCACAAGCCCTTGGCGCTTTTCCGAGGACCAACTCCTCACCCACGTCTCGAGGGTAATTGCGTTCAACCGCACGTCGGCCAGTCCATCCGGCACGTGCACGTACGAGCCGACGTGGATCGGCTGCATCTCCGGACGCCGGTTTCTCGCGGAAGCGAGGGGTTTGTCACTGCCCGCGCGCGAGACGGTGAGTTCGTAGGGCGTGTCGCTGCTGATTCTGAAGTCGACCGCCGCGCCTGCTTCCAAGCTTCGCTGGGCGTAGGCATGGAGGCCCGGAACAAGGATTGCCTCGTGCGGCGGAATTCCGGTCGAGCCAGTGGCTGGCCAAGCGGCCTTTGATGCCGCCATTCCGACGGCGGTCTGGCGTAGGAATCTTCGACGTCCGATCCTAGGCATCATCGAGATTGTAGTCTATGACCGCCCGAGGCCGTCGCGGATTCTGGGGCTGACCAGTTGACGAAATGGTTCTCTTGCATTCACGGGGATATCGTGCGTTGCATTTCTTCCTTATCCTCCGATACACCGTCGTTGGCCTAGCAACGCACAGATTCTCCCACGGGCGCAGTCCGTGACGTGCGACAGAGCATCAGGTTGCGGACAGAGCAGGGTCCCTTGAATGCATTGGACTACGCGCGTCGAAACCCATTCGACAAGCGCGAGTTCATCACTTTCAACGACCGCAAGATATTTGCGGGTGTTCGTGAGGATCTCCCTCGGTTTCTCCCAGCCGAACGCTAGGCCGTTCATTGCTGAGGTGCCACGGCGATCGACGCAGGCAATCGATGGCGGTCGCGCGGCGGAACTGAAGAAAATGCAGTGTGATATTCGCTGGCTCGACACGTGCCATCGAAGTCTGGCCGATTGCGGGCAAGCAGACCGCAAGCCAAGAATGCCAAGAACTGTTCCTGCTTGTCCGGGCGTGTCGGATACGCGATGGAGGGTTACCGCCCGAATTGCGTCGTCCCTCGCAATACGAACTTACTCCCCAGCCCTCCCTGCATGGGAACTGCCGCGACAGACCTGGCCGATCGAGGACTACGGGACAAGAAGAAATCGTCACCAAGTTTGCATTCCCCAGTTCGAATATCTGAATCCAGAGGGCCAGGCAGCTTCCATGGCAACTATTGCGCGCTCGGCAAGGGCGATTCCGGCATGCCGCTCCAGCCAAGGTCAGAATCTGAAATGCGCCGACCCAGTATGCAGATTCGAGGCGAGGTCTTTTCTCTGTTGGTCGCCTCGAAAGAGCCTCGGCCCATCACGTCAGGCCAAGATTTCGCTTACCACTCTTGCCGGGTACTGCCCGATCAGCCGTTCTTCCAGGCCATGCACGTTGTAGACAAGCCTTTCCGGGTCCAACCCAAGCAAATGCAGCATCGTTGCGTGGAAGTCATGGACGCTCACTCGGTCTTCGACGGCCTTGTGCCCGATCTCGTCGGTCGCGCCGTGGACATGCCCGCCCTTCACTCCGCCCCCTGCCATCCAGATACTGAAGCCCGCCGGGCCGTGGTCCCGTCCGCTTGTCCCGGCCTGTCCAACCTGGGCCAGCGGCATCCGCCCGAACTCCCCGCCCCAGATCACCAGGGTGGAATCGAGGAGGCCGCGCTGCTTGAGGTCGCGGATCAAGGCCGCCACCGGTTTGTCCGTCTTCGCGCAGGCGTAGCCCAGCTCCCGATCAAGGTTCAGGTGGTTGTCCCAAATCTGGTACTCGATAAAGACTTGCACGAATCGCACGCCGCGCTCAACCATGCGCCGCGCTAGAAGCAATCGCGCTCCGTAAGCCCGCGTTCGCTCGTCGTTCATCCCGTACATCTCTTTGGTCGCTTCACTCTCGGACGAGAGGTCAGCGACGTCGGTGGCTGCCATTTGCATGCGCGCAGCGAGTTCATAGCTTTCGATCCGGGCGTCCAATTGCGGCTGCATCGGTCGCGCGTCTCGATGGGCTAGGTTTAGCCGCCGCACAAGCGCTCGTTCCGCCTCGGCTAACGGGCTCGGCAGTTCGTGCTCCCGTCGCAGGTTCAGCACCGGCGGCCCCTCCGCCCGGAACTTCGTGCCTTGGTAAACCTGAGGGAGCCAGCCCGACTGCCAGTTCTGGAGATCGTTGATCGGGTAGCCCTTGGGGTCGTCGAGCACGACGTAGCCGGGCAGATTCTGATTTTCCGTGCCCAGCCCGTAAACTGCCCACGCGCCCAGCGCCGGCCGTCCAGGCAGCGTGCGGCCGGAGTGCATCAGATACAGCGACGGCTCGTGGTTGAAGTGCTCGCCGTACATTGAGCGAATCAACGTGATGTCGTCGACGACAGTGCCCAGCCCCGGCAGTAGGTCGGAAATCTCCATCCCGCTTTGGCCGTGCTTGCGGAAGCCGTAAGGGGACGGCATCAGTGTTCCCACTTCATTCGTGAACTCGAGTTGATTGGCGAGGTCCCGCGGGGCCGCCGCTCCGGCATGCTTCTCAAGCTCCGGCTTGTGGTCGAACAGGTCGACCTGGCTCGGCCCGCCGTTCATGAACAGGTGGATGACCGACTTGGCCTTGGGTTCGAAATGCGCAGGCCGCGGTTTCTGGTCGTAGATCCTGCGGCCCTCGCTCGCCGACAGTTCCCCGCTGAGCAGCCAAGCCAGCGCCGCTCCGTGGATGCCGTCGCCGATGCGAGAGAAGAAATCGCGGCGGTTCGGTCGTTTCATGGCAGCTCTCAGTCGATGTACAGGAATTCCGCCGAGTTCAACAGCGCGTGCGCGAACGAGCCCAGCGCCATCCAGCGCGCCGCCGTCTGGCGAGGTCCGACATACCCCGTCCCTTCGAGATGAGCAAGCCAGTGCTTGTCCAGCGCCGCAACGTCCCCTGCGGCCATGCTTGCTTCCTCGCTCGTCGGGGGTCTTGAAAGGATTCGCTCGTAGGCCGCGACGATCTGGCCGTCGGTCTTGCCGGGGTGTTCGTCAATCAGGCGGCCCGCCAGGAATCTCGCGTGCTCGAGCGCCGCTTCGCCGTTCATCATCTGCAATGCCTGAGGGGCTACGTTGGATTCCCGGCGTTCGGTGCAGTTCGGTGCCGGCTTCGGAGCGTCGAAGACCTCGAGCAGGGTCACGGGAGCGCGCCGCTTTCTCAGCACGTAGACCGCGCGTCTCCAGCCGTGCTCGGTGGCGTCGGGCACGATCTCTCCGTTGTCCTTCTTCGTAACCTTGACAGGCCGCCCGAAGCGCTCGGGGTCTAGCCTGCCAGTCACGCGCAGGATCGAGTCGTGGAGCACCTCCGCATCCATTCGGCGCAGAGGCATCCGGGACAGCAGGACGTTCTCTGGATCCGTCTCGGCTGCGCGAGGGTCCACTTGCGAGGACTGGCGGTAGGCTGACGAAGTCATGATCAAGCGGTGCATTGCCTTGATGCTCCACTTCCGGCGAACGAACTCGGTCGCAAGCCAGTCCAAAAGCTCCGGGTGCGTCGGTCCGGCTCCAGTCAAGCCGAAGTTCGAGGGAGTCGAAACAATCCCCCTTCCGAAGTGGTTGAGCCAGATGCGGTTCACCATCACTCGAGCAGTCAGCGGGTGGTCTGGCCGCGTCAGCCAGCGAGCGAACGCCAGGCGGTTGCCGCTGGTCCCGTCCCGGGGCGGGCTGGGTTCGAACTTCGGCAGCTTCGCCTCCAGCATCCTAGGAACCCCAGGCAGCACCTGCTGGCCGATCGCTTGCGCGTCGCCGCGCTGCAACAGGTAGGTCCTGGACGGCTTGCCGCCCATGTCAAACACTGCTCGGATCTTCGGTGCCGGAATCAATTCGGCCTTCAGCTCCTTGATTCGCGTGTTGACCGGACCGGCGGTCTCCTTGAGTTCGGGAAACGCTTCGGCAATCTGATGCCACTCGCCGTCTGTATCCGGGATCTTGAGCAGTTCCTCGTGCTCTTTCGCGAGCTTTCTCTGCTGGGGCGTCCGTGCCTTGATTGGCGTGTGGGCTAGCGTCCGCAGCAGGCCGTGCAAATCCTCCGGGACTTCGCTCAGCCTTTGCTCCAGCTCGCGCTCGAAGTAAGGCGTGACCAAGTCATCGAATTCGGCCTCGAGCTTCCCTATCTGCTCTTCCAGCGGCGCGTTCGCGAGCGCGGCGGCTTGTCGCTCCGACGCCAGGCCCACGTCGAGGAACCGCTCGGTGGGGTCCAGCCAGTCGTAGGGGTCCAGCGCGGACTGCATCACCGCGCTTAGGCTGTAGTACTCCCGTTGCGAAAGCGGATCGTACTTGTGGTCGTGGCACCGGGCGCAACCCACAGTGATCCCCATCACCGCGGAACTGAGCACTTCAATCTCGTCCGCGACGACGTTGAATCGCTCGGCGATCGACCCGGTAGCGGATCCGTAGGTGCCGTCCGGCGTCATCCGAAGGAATCCCGTGGCCGCTAGCGTGTCCACGTTCTCCTGGGTGACATCATCAAGATTCGGGTAGTCGATGAGTTCGTCGCCCGCCAGTTGCTCGGTCAGGAACAGGTCGTACGGTTTGTCGGCGTTCAGCGCTCGGATCACGTAGTCGCGGTAGCGCCAGGCGTGGAGTCGCAGCCGGTCCTCGTCGATCACGCCCTCGGAGTCGGCGTAGCCCGCCAAGTCCAGCCAGACCTGTGCCCATCTCTCGCCGTATTCCGCGGAATCGAGCAGCCGGTCAACTAGCCGAGCATACGCGCCGGGCCGCCTGTCGGAGAGGAACGCTTCGACGTCCCGCGGCGATGGCGGCATGCCCGTCAGATCCAGGTAAGCCCGCCGGAGAAGGGCGAGTCGACTAGCTTCCGGCGAGAGTTTCAGGCCCCTATTCTCGAGCCTGCGGAGCAGGAAAGCGTCAATGCTGTTCCGGACTTGCTCGGCGTTCTCCACGTTCGGAGGGTCCGGCCTCGTCGTCGGCTGGAACGCCCAGTGGGAAAGGTCGTTTTCCGTTAGCGGAGGCTCCGCAAGGGCTTCGTCGGCTTGGGCGGGCCGAGCCCCCTCGGCGATCCATTGGCGCAGGAGAGTGACTTCGGTGTCGGTGGGGGTCTTGATGTTGTTTTCAAACAGCATGTCGGGCGGAGGCATTTCGCCCGCAGCAATTCTTTGGATCAACAGGCTTTCTTCCGGCTTGCCGGGGACAAGCGCCGGGCCGGAGTTGCCACCTTTCAGGCGCGACGCCATCGTCCGCAGGTCCAGTCCGCCCTCCTGCTTGCGCTTGCCGTGGCAAAGCTGGCAGCGCATCTGGAAGATTGGTAGGACATCGGCCTCGGTCGTGCGGGTCGCTGCCACCAGCTCGCCCGAGCGGCCCGCCCCGTCGATCCATCGCCGAAGAGCGTCGATCTCCGCCTCGGGAAGCTTCTCGCCCCCCATCGGCATCTGGCCCGATACAACCTTTCCAAGCAGCAGGCTGCGGTCCGGAAAGCCCGGCACGATCGCCGCGCCGGACTGACCGCCCTCTAGGATTTCGGCCGCAGTGCCTAGGCGAAGGCCTCCCTGGGGGTTCTCGCCGTGGCACGCGACGCAGCGTTGCTTCAAAATGGGCAGCACTTGCGATTCGAAGTCCGAAGCGCTGGCGGCATGAGGACTCCACGGCACCAAGGCTAGTGCCAGGAAGCCGACGACTATGCGGAAATAGTCCACCCTTCGCCTTATCTTACCTACTGCACAGCCGTCGAAGGCACCGAAAGGCGGCGCATGCGATCGAGAACCCAACGAACCGACTGCGCGGGGGTCTCGTCGCAACTCCAATCTGCGGTGCCGGGCTGCGGACAATCGAAAATGGTCACGGAATGTAGTGCCAGACGCCAGATTCTTGACGCGCAACCTATTTGGCTTGAGCAAGCTATAGAATAAGGCGCTGAATATGGGTTAGGAATCAGGCGGTCGGCAGGCCTGTCGAGGGGAGATTTCTCTTGATTCTTTTTTCCGCGTGCCCAGCGGAAATTCGCTGGGCGCGAGGCCGGTGGGCAGAAAAACGCCCCGAACCAGGGTGGCTCGGGGCTTGAACCCCGGATGATGGCGGGACCCGCCCTCAAGACAGCACCGTTGCCGAATGCTGCCTGGATGCTTCAATTCTCCGACGGAAGGCATAAGCGACCATCCGACCCGCCAAGCGATCATCCATCCTGTGTCGCGAATCTAACGAGTCTCGGGGCGCGCAGTTTTTTCGGCTGGTCCTTGCAAATCTCGTCTCTCCCTCGAAGCCGCCGGGCAGGGTGCCATCGAGCAGGTTCGCCAGGCAGGCCGTGTCGCTGCAGTAGTCAGGCTCAAGACCAGGCGGGACCTGAATGCGCGCCTCTCCGTCGGGACGGTCTCTTGACCGTCCCGCAAGAAGGTGAAGGCTGGCCTCGCCAGCAGCGAGGGCGACGACCCCGCGCCTGGCGTCCCAATCCGTCACAGTATGCTTTCTCATGCGGACGCTTTTCTCCAGCTGGCGCGCTGCTGCTTCAGAGCCTTCTCGTCCTTCTCGGAGCGCATCAACTTCTCCGCGCGTTCCGCGATTGCGGGGTAGCCACTCTCTCTCGCGAGATTTCCGGGCGAGGTGATGGCATCCGTTCGCGCGCGCGAGCCGATCTTCTCCCTGCCACACTCCACAAAGCGCCTGGCCAGGGCTTCGATAACCGTGGCTCTCTGCCGGGGCCCGCCTAGGCCAACGCGCCAGAGGGATTGCAGCGCGTGGCGTGCGGTCACGGTCTTATCATCGTGCAAGTCCGCGGCGAGATTGGGGAAGTCGCGCAGAATCCTCTCTTCGGGACCGCTGATCGCGAGGCGCGCGAGCATCTGCGCAGCGAACGCGCGCTTGTGCCCCTCGCTGTGCGGGAGGTCGCTGACCATCTGGTCCCACACCTCGTAGGACCACTTCACAGGCTTCTCGGTGAGCTTCATCAGCTCGACGAAGGCCGCATACGCGGCGGGCCGGTCCGAAGACTCGCGGGCGGCGACAAGCTCTCTAACGCGCTTGCTCGTCGGTCCGGTGCCCGCTGTCACACGGGCGCGCGTGCATCTCAAGAAGATGGCCGTCAGGGCCCTCGATGCAGACGCCTCGCCCCCCGTCGCAGCCGTATGGTCGCGCGCCGCACTGGCGGTGATGTCAACGAGCGGATCTGCCAGCTGCACCCCGTCGAGGCGCAGGAGCTGGACGAATCGCCGCAGGCGCCGAAGTCAATGACCCTCGCTGTTGCCGCGTTGGACCCGTGGAATTCTGCGGCTCGAACGACACCTCCAACGACGACAGCGATCTGTGCCCCGGCAGTGCTCTCCTGTCCGAGAATGCGCTTCCTGCCAGGAGCGCAGCAGCCGATACCCGAGCGAACGGACGACCGGCGTCTGTGGCATGCAACAAGCTGGATTGCGTCACCACGCCGATGCGTCACTCGCTATCAGTAGCGAACCTAGCTTGTTCCAGGCCGGCCGCTAGCCTTAACGGCTTCGATCCTCGATGCGCCGGTGTCGGAGAGAGGCCTCTGTAATGCGGCAGAATCACCCTCGCACTTCACTTGCAGAACGACACCCTCCTCCGGCAAGTCCGGGACAGGAGCCCCGGAGGGGGAGCCGACCAGGCCGGCTTCCCAGATAAGCATGAAGAGAATTCCGAGCACGGCACCCGCCATGGTCGCTTCGAATGTCACCACTCCGGTTGCCCAACCCGAAGTGATCGGCATACCGCCTGTCACGAGCGGGTAGTCGAGCTGTGCCCAGAACACCAGGGCCGTTGAAACCGATCCCGCTGTGATCGCGCCGAGGACGGCCACCAGCGACATGCGGCTTCGCCGCGGCAGGACCGGCGGATCCGTCTCGACAGGACGGCGAGAATACAACTCCAGCGCGCTCTTGGGGAATCCGGCCTCTGTCAACGCTTCGATCGCCGCAATCGCGTCTTGGGGCCGGCGGTACTCAGCGTGCAGGTATTGTCTCGTCATATTCCCAGATGGCGATGATCGGAAACGCCTTCACGAACAGAAGGTAGAGCAGGGCCATCGCCGCGAAGGTCCCCGCCGTAATCGACAGCTCGATCCAACTCGGTGCATAATTTCCCCACGCAGCGGGCAGCGCGGGCCTCGAGAGGGTCGGCACGACGATCAGGAAGCGTTCCAGCCACATTCCGATCAGAACCGTAGCGCCGCTGATCGAGATCGTCGCAATGCTGCGCAGCCTGGACACGCCGAGCAGGACGAACGGGATCGCGAAGTTGCAAGCCACCATCGTCCAGAACACGATCCCGAAGAAACCCTGCTCCCGCAAGTTAAAGACCTGCATTTCGTACGGCAGATTGCCGTACCAAGTTGTCAGATGCTCGGAGAACGTGAAGTAGAGCCACAGCAGGCTCATCAGCATCAGCAGCTTGCCCAGGTTTACGAAGTGCTCCTCGCGCAGGTACTCCTCGAGGCCCATCAGTTTCCGCAGCGCGGCCATGACAAGCACGAGCGCGGCGATCCCGCTGAAGATCGCGCCGACGACAAAGTACGGCGCGAAGATCGTGCTGTGCCATGTCGGAGCGATGGACATGGAGAAGTCGTATGCGACAACCGAATGCACCGAAACCGCGATTGCTAGGATCGCCATTGCCATGAGCTTCATCGCCCGCTCCAACGCCTGCCACTGCCGGTCCGAGCCTGTCCAGCCCAGAGACAGCGCTCGATAGATTCGCTGCTTCTTTCCGGAGCTGCGGCCCGCAATCTCGGCAAGGTCCGGAATCAACGGTAGGTAGAGGTAGATCAAGCTGCCGGTCAGATAGGTCAGAATCGCGGTAAGGTCCCAGAAAAGCGGCGACCGAAAGTTCGGCCAGAGGAGTCGCTCGTTCGGATAGGGGATCATCCAATAGAAGTACCAGACGCGCCCAATGTGAATCAGCGGGAAAAGGCCCCCGATCATCAGGCAGAAAACGGTGATCGCCTCGGCTGCGCGCGTGACGGGCTTGCGCCAGCCCGCCCCGGTCAGGCGCAGGATGGCGGAGATCAACGTGCCCGCGTGCGAGATGCCGATCCAGAACACGAAGTTGACGATGTAGAAGCCCCAGTAGACGGGCCGACGGAGCCCGGTGTTGCCGAATCCGTTTTGGATTTGGTAGCCCCACGCGAACAGCGCCCACGCCACGACGGCGCCAAAGAAGCCAATGGCCGCCATATAGCGGCCGCTCGCCCGCGGCATGCGGCTGAGAATGTCGTCGCTGATCGACGACGCGCTCAATTCAGTGGGTTCGCCTGAAGGTGCCATAGCGTCCCTAGCCGTGGGGACAAGAACTCATACTCGACCATGCGGTACAACGTTCCTTTGCCTAGCAAGAGCACTCGGAATCCGGGTGTCACGGCGTCTCCCTAGTCGGCCTTCCGAAGGTAGTAGACTCGCGGCTTCGTTCCGAGTTCGGACAGCAGCTGTTCTGATCGGCCGCTCTCGATCTTCTTGGAGACCTTGCTATGGGAGTCGCTCATATCCCCGAAGACCATGGCTTCGGCGGGGCACGATTGGACACATGCCGGTTGCACGTCCCCGTCCGCGAGGTCGCGATCCTCCGCGTCTGCGTCGAGCTTGGCTCGCTTGATCCTGTGAGCGCAGAATGTGCATTTCTCCACCACGCCGGCCGGGCGAATCGAGACGTCCGGATTGAGTTGCAGGTCCAGCGGGCCGTCCCATTCCGGAGCGAACCAGTCGAAGAAGCGGACCGTATACGGGCAGTTGTTTGCGCAATATCGCGTTCCAATGCAGCGGTTGTAGATCTGGACGTTGAGGCCCTCGGCATTCTGGTACGTTGCGTACACAGGGCAGACCGGTTCGCACGGGGCGTTGTCGCAATGCTGGCAAAGTACGGGTCGGTACTTAACCTTGATATTCGGGAATTCGCCTTCGTAGTAGCGGTCGATGCGGATCCAATGCTTGGCCCGCCCCATGGCGGCTTGCTCCTGCCCCGCCGTAGGGACATTGTTTTCAGCCGAGCACGCCACAACGCAGGCTTCGCAGCCCGTGCATCGGTCCAGATCGATCGCCATCGCCCATTGCGGGACATGCTCGGATCCGTCCTCTTCGGGATTTCTTTTTCCCTCAGCCATCGAAATCTCCCCTCTTACACTCGGTGCGGTGCCGCGACGCGGTCTTCTCGAGAGAATTGGATCAGCCGTCCAGTCCCCTTCGTCCTGCTGACTATCACTCGTGTTGGACCTAGGGCGGATGCCCCGGTCTTGCGGTCCCGAATATCTCCTACGACCTTCATCGGGTTCGCCCCTCGTCCGGACGCGTATCGTCCATAGTTTTCGTGACCGGGGCCGAGCGCCATGGACACCACGCCCGGGATCCCGGCAGGATTGACGTAGACGGGACCCTGGAGGGACCCATATTCGGATTCGACCTGCACGATATCTCCGTTCCTCACTCCGAGCTTCTCGGCAGTTCCCGGATCCAGTTCCACGGGAATCCCCCACATCGCGCTCGACGCGGGGTCCGGCAGTTCCTGAAGCCAGGGGCGGTTCGCGCCGCTCCCTTCGCCGAATTGAAGGGATGCATACGCTTGGAACACGAGCGGGTCTTGCTTGCCTTCTGGACGGAAAGCGCCCAGCTGCGAGGCTTGCGCGGACTTGTGCACGAGCCGCTCTCCACTCCAGCCACCTTGCCGCAGACTCTCCGCTACGAAGCTGTCAGCATCGGCCTCGCCCGCGCCGGAATCCAACTCGGCGTGAAGCTGGACCAAACTCGCATCGACCTCGAGAGTTTCGAATGGCTTGCCCGCCGCCCCGGCCAGTGCCGCGAGGAGGGTCTCGGTCGGCCTCGAGTCGTACAAGGGGGCGGCGAACGCGGCGGCGGCTGTGACCGCGGGTACCGGCGAGGCGTCGGGGACGGACAGGGCCGTCCCTTCGAGAGGGTCGTGATCGGGCAGGATCCAGTCCGCGAACAACGAAGTGTCGTCCAAGAAGGACGAAAAGCTGATGACGGTGCCCGCGCCAGACAAAGCATCCCGGCTTGACGGGGAGCTATACGCCGGATTCACGCGGTCGACGAAGACGACCGCCGCTTGCGCCAATCGCTCGACCCAGCCCGCGGACGAAGGCCGGGTGCTCTCCAGACGGGTCCCCGAAACCGATGGCGCTATCACGCCGCCGGCCTTGCCGAGATTGCCCAGCAGCAGATTCAGCGCGCACGCCGCCGTTACGGCGTCTGCCGAATTCCGCCGGACCATCGATGCGCCTGCCAGCACGAGCGGCGCCGACGCGCTCGCCAGATCGGCCGCCACCTCTTGTATCGCCGCTACCGGAATCCCCGAATCTGACGAGGCCGCTTCCAAGTCGGTTTCCGCGTACGCTGAAACCAGCTCCTGCGGAGCTTCGGCGAGGGCGGGAGCGAGTTTTTCGGTCACCAGCACGTGCCCTATTCCCAGTGCCAACGCGAGTTCGCCACCAGGCCACACAGGCAGCCAGCGGTCCGCGTTCCACGCCGTAAGCGAAAACCTGGACTCGGCGTGGATAAGCCGTCCGCGCAATTCGCGACGCCCTTGCCGCATATGGCCGTAACGGCGGGAGTAAAGGACAGGGGATACCCAGCCGCTGAGAAAATCCGCCCCGATCGACAGGAGAAGCGTTGAGTCCTGGATTTCGTATACGGGAATGCCGTTCCATCCGTAGGCGCGTCTCGACGCTTCGGTCTCCGCGGCGAAGTCCCCGACGCCGATACCGCTTGGCGCAGGGGCCCCGAGCGAGTTCAGAAAGCGGGCGATATTCGCTGTCCGAAGGGTTGCTCGGGATTGCGTCAAGAAAAGCACCTTGCTGGGGTCGGAGTTCACCGTCGCGGCGAGTGCATCGCCGACCTCTCCAATAGCGGTTTCCCAAGACACGGGCTCGAATCGTCCTTCCCCGCGAGAACCGACCCGCTTCATAGGCCCCTGCAAGCGATCCGGGTTGTATAGCGATTGCAGAGCCGCATGGCCTCGGGCGCAGAGCCGACCGCCGCTAACCGGATCGAGCGGGTTGCCTTCGAGCTTCTTAATCGACGCGATCCGCTGGCGCACGAGCTCTCCTTCGACTTCGATCTCACGCTCGGACGCCATGAGCCGCGCGATCGTCCCGCAACCGGCCCCGCATTCCTGGCAGACGCTGGGATGCCACGCCTCGACGCCCGGAACAATTTCTTCTTCCGGAACGAGGAGCGGGATGATTTCCTGGGCCTGCTTTCCGCAGGCTCCAGTCATGGCACCGCCCGATGCCGTGCCCACTACCTTGAAGAAGCTGCGCCGATCCATTCTATTTCGCCTTGTTGGACGGGGTCCCGCACGCTTCCGCCGGGGCAGGCATAACCAGCCCTGTCGGCAGTTTCCGACGGTGCGACGCTAGAGTCCCAGGCAGTCTCCATGCCTCCACTAGAAATGACATGCTAGACAGTCGTCGCTCGCCTTGTTCTCGCGGTGGCATCCAATGCAGGTTCCCATCGTGTGCCGTACGGTCTTGACGGCCACGGTCATAGTCGAGACCTCGCCGTGGCACTGCGCGCAAGCGATCTCAGCGCGCGCGTGGGGGGCGTGGCGGAATTGGACTGCCGCCTCCTTCTTGAATCCGTAAACCCGTGCCCAAGGCACCTCGTGCTTCCGTTCCCAGTATTCCGCCAGCCGGACTACCTCCGGGTGGTCCTTGGCGATGAACTGATGGCAGAGCATGCACTTCCGTATCGACGGAATGCCCGCCTGGTCCCGCGACGTTGCCCCGACATGGCAGTCGGTACACTGCATGCGGGCTTTCCCGATGTGCGCGGAATGGGAGAACCCTAACGGCTGCTGGGCTTCGGCGACGGGAAGCGCCACGAGCATGAGTAGGATAACGAGCATCAACGCGGCTGCAAGCTACCGGGCAGAAGACAGTTAAGCATAGCCTAAGTTGGGCCGAGGACACTCACCGCAACGCCCAGATGTCTTGTGGACCTTGAAACGAGACCTTTCACGCGGATTGAGCGAGCCAATTGGCTGTGCTGCAGAGGGGGTGCCGGTGACCCTAGGCGGCCGGCCAAGGCACGCTGCAACTAGGTCCGCCAGGAAAACGACTTGGCAAGGTCCAGTCTTCGTTCCGCCTTTCGGTACCAGCCCTGCGGAGCATACTGGCTTGTGTGAAGGTAGCACCGGACCAGCGCCTCGGATCCGCTGATGCTCCATACGCGGCTCATAGGCAGCGTCGTCTTCCGAGCGTGCCTCTGAGACAAGGCGCTCACGTTGACGAACCACACGCCCCACTTCCTTTCAACGTGGGACCTCCCCCCGTAGGTGTCGTCGGGACTGGTATGTGTGTGACCGCCTAGCCAGATATCGATCGCTCCTGGGTGACGCTCGAGGTAACGTTCGAAGGCTTGTGCGTCGGGCCGAGAGCCGACCCAATAAAGGTACGAGGCGCCCTTCGGCGTGCCTCGCTCCTTGTAGCCATGGTAGTGCGATACCCATTTGCCGCTCGGATCGCGTCGAACGCCTTCCCATTCGCCCGACGCAACCGTCGTTTCCTTCAACAGGTAGTGGTGAGCAGACACGATGATCTTGTCTTGGTTGGACTCAACCTTGCGTCTCCACCAATCGAATGTCTCGGCCGAGACGACACCGCCGGGGTTCCCACCCAAGGGACCGCGCCCGATGGTCTGCGTCGGTTCGTTGATGTCGCTCATCATCAGGACCAGCATGTTCCCCACTTGAAACGAATAGCGTTCCCATGTTCCTGTCACCGGATGCGGTCGATTCCTGGGATCGACGCGGGAGTGCTCGGAGTGCTCTCCGGTTGGGTCGAGCCACTTGCGCCACCACCAGTTTTGCGGCTCGTCCAAGCCGCTGCGGTCGTGGTTGCCTCCGAGACTGTAAACGTGCTCGCGCGCATGTTTCTTCAGGCCTTGCCGGAACTGCCGCACGATTTCTTCCCCCTCCTCGTCCTGCGGGGTGTCTTGACCGCCGGACATGTCGCCCAGATCTAGGGCCAAATCCCAGTCGAACGGCGGGCCGCCTTCCTCCCCGCCGAACTCGGAATGTCGAAGCGAGTCCTCCAAGCTGCCCCGGCCGAATTGCTTGTCCGTGCCCACGTGCGCATCACTGAACGTCCATAGACGCAACATCTCGGACCGGCCGGACGGCCCTTGACTCTGCGCCAGCGATGTGGCAGAGACCGTGGCGGCGGATTGCAGGAATGCCCGTCGGTTCATCTCGGTCCCTCGCTTACTCGACCTGCGGGGGGACGTTGCCGTATGACCAGGGTCCCCTGAAGGGTCGATGCGCCGGCGGCTCCGGCGATTTGCCCGGAGTCATCCGTTTCGTGAGGCCTATGGACGCGTCGGCGATCTTGGTACCCGCCGTGATCTCGAGGTTGCTGTAGCTGGTAAGGCGCGTCTCGTAGCCGCCGCCGTTCGGGCCGAACGCTTCCTCGGTGGGTACATACCCAACGAAGCCGTTCGCCAGTTCGACGGGGAATGTGTAGGGGAACGGGCTCTCGCGCTTGATGCGAAGGCCGTACTCCACGAAGTACTCTGCTGGGTTGGAAACGAATACTGCGGGACCGACTTGGATGGCCTGGACCTCGACGTCGACGGCAGGTTCCGTTTGAAGCAATGCGTCCAAGAGGACCGTCTCTTTGGCGAACACCCACTCGGCGGAGGCAGGGTCCGGCGTCCGGCGAGCGAGTTCCCGGGCTTCGGCAAGCCGTCGGGGGACGGGAGCCCTGCGCGAAATTCGAAGCACCGTCGAGTCATGGTCCAAGGGCCCGAACGATCCCGCCGTCATCGAAAGCAGGGCCTTGACCGCCTCGGCTCCAACCCGCCCACCAACGAAACGCTGCGCTTCACCGCCGCTCGGCGCCAGGTGCGGACTGAGATTGTCGACCTGGGTCACGTCTCCGTTGGCCCCTGCCAAGAAAGCAACGACCACGTCGGGACCGAAGGCTCCGCGGACCACGCGTTCCATCCAGTAAATCCAGTTGGCCGAGATTCCAGGCGGTCCGGCGGTGGCATGGCAAGCGTAGTTGACCGTGCAGCCGAGAAGGCGCCCGCGGGCGTCCCACGCACCGATCACGCCGACTTCCGGGTCCGTGGGGCCAGCCGGTCCGGCGATGTCGGGATTGCCTTGGCGCGGATGAGTGTACGTCAGGCCGTTTTTCATCCGAAATCGGCGGTTTATCCCCGCCGCAGTCTCGTGGCCCCAGCCGAACCCGCAGGCCGCCGGAACGCGCGTCGCGTCGGCTTGGCAGGTTGCGCTGACGATTCGATCTTCGACCAGCTTGAGATAGCTCGCATCCGCGCACGAGGACTGCTCGTAGGCGAGCCGCTGGACGAACGCGTCAGCATGGTCGTACTGCCCCGGAAGAACCATCCCCGTCGGTCCGGACGAATGCGAGTGCGACGCCGCGATCATCACGGCGCGCGGTTCGATGCCGCAAACGTCCCGGAGCCGCTCTCGGGCGGCAGCAACGGTCTGGCGAGGGATGACCAAAACATCCAATCCCACGAGTGCGACCCTTGAATCGCCGGATCCAAAAACGGCCGCGCGAACCTTGCAGCTGTCGAAGAATTGACGATGGATGACCTTGCCGTAGTTACCGGGGCGCTCCATGCCGATGTCCGGAGTGATGTCGGCCTCGGCGAAGCCCGCGGTTTGTTCCGGCAGTCCAGGAACCGGATCGTAACGCTGTGAGGAGAGCGTCCGCGCGATCGAGAGCCCCAAGCCGAGACCTAAGAAACTTCTCCGGTACATTTCGGCTTTATCTTAGCCGCCGCCGACGTGCGACTGAGAGCGCTCTGACTTGAGAGCATCGAACTCCGACACCCTATCGGCCTCGGAGGATCACAGGGAGTCGGCAATGAGCGATTCGACTCGACTCCATTTCTGGAACGCAATCCTCGACCGGTCTCGCAGCCAAAGCTGATAGTGCGTTCAGTGGCCGCCGAACCGGGATTGACAACGAATATCGCAGGGAACGCTGCGTCCCGCAGCTGCTGACAGCGCTCGCATTCTTCTTGCCAGTCGTCGAAGTCACGGCGACAGTCGCTGACGATCTTGCGGTGGCGCCGCGGCTTAGCGGTTTCGACCCCGCACTGGCGAGGGGCTTAGCGAATGCCGAACAGGTCCGAGCGAGCGTGCTTGTAGATGAAACGATTGGGATTCACAGCGGTGAGGCCGGGCGTGTCGACTTCGATAATGGTGCCGGCGATCGGCTCGTAGGCGGCTCGAAACGCGACGGCCGCCTTCACCACCAATATCTGCTGCCGCTCGGGAACGATTCCGGCGCTAGTGAGCTGCCCAAGGCTGAAAGGCGTGTGCCGCTTGCTGTTGATCAATACCACGTTCGGGAGATCCGGAGTGGAGCCCTCGGCATGGATCACCGCAGACAGTCCTTGGTCTAGATAGCGGCGGCCGCCGTGTCGGATCGCCGTTTCGATGTACTTGCCGTCGTAGATGAGCTGGACCCTTCCCCGTATCCGTACGGGTGCCCCGTGCAGGTCATCGCTCTTGCCGCCCAGCGGCCTGTCGAAATCGCCTCCAATCCCAAGCGCTACCGCGTGCCGAACCGCCTCTGGATCGAACATCGCTGACACATAGCCTCTAGCATTCTGCTTGACGAGTTCCGCGAGGATAGCGGTGCTGTCACCGGCCGATCCTCCTCCGATGTTGTCGCCCATTTCGACCAGGACCACTGGCGTTTCGGGCTCGGCCATGGCTCGCTTTACGGCCTCGGCGGCATCCGGCAGGTCCAGCTTCATTACCTTGCGGTGCTCCCACATCATGTCCGCCAGCCGCTTGGCTTCCATTCGCGCGAGTTCCGGATCGCTGTCCGTTACAACGACGACGCTGGGACCCATCTGAGGCACGTCCGCGTACTGATAGCCGACCGGGACGCTTACCCCTAGGATCTTTGGATTCGCCTTCTCGAGGCGGCGCGCTTCTTGGACCAGCGGAAGCATGGGCTCACGATTGGTGTTGTGGAAGAGGATGTTGTAGAGCAGAGGCGGCTTCTCGATGGCCTGGGTGGGCCTCGCGCCTTCCTTGAGGATCTTCGCCATGATCTCGGCTGCGTGAATGCCGCGCTCGCGCTGGTCCACGTGGGGCACTTCCTTGTACAGCACCAGTGCTGTGGATAGCTCGGTCTCCTGCGGAGCGACGTTGGCGTGAGCATCGTGGGTGACGACGATCGGCAACTCGTCTCCGAACGCCTTCCGCAGCCTCCGAAGCACTTCCGCGTCCCCGTCGGGATAGCTCTCGACGACCATTGCCCCGTGCAGCGCGAGCAGAAGTCCGTCCGCCGGCCCCACCTGCCTCAGGCGTTCGATGAGCTCCGACGTTAGCGTTTCGAAGGCTCGGTCCGTGACCGGCCCGGCAGGCGTTGCGTTGGCGACCACCGTGAACGCGAGATCGAGACCGTGCCTTTCCGCGCCCTCGATGTAGCCTCCGATCTCGTGCTGGGAGCGGGCGTACTCGTCGCGCACCTCTTCTCCGCGCCGGATCGACCGACCGGCGAAGTCTTCGAGGTCCGTCGGGTCAGACGCGAAGGTGTTGGATTCGTGAAGGATCCCACCGACGGCGACACGCGGTTTCCTGGCTTGTCCACTGAGCGCCAACGCAGCTGCGAAAAAAAGAAGGAACCTCTTCATGGCGATTCTCCGTCCTTGCACTACCATGGCCGAGGGCGCTGGGTGAGGCGCCGACCCAGAGCGGCCGCTTCCACGTAGCGAGTGGCACCGATGCGCACCCCTTCCTTGATGCGCTCCTCGACATTCTCCAGCGTCATCACGTCCAGAAAGGAGATACCGGCGTCTTTGCAGGCATTCAAGACTCGCAAGCGCGCGGCCGCGACTGTCGGAGGATACGGAGGGTCGTGAATCTCCGGGAAGCCCAGTGACAGGCCCATGTCGCCCGGCCCCCATTCCGCATAGCCGATTCCGGGGGTCTTGGCGATCTTTTCGGAGTGCTCTAGCGCGTAGCGGTCCTCGATCTTCAGGCCGAGGAGGATCTCGCCGTCCGGATTGAGCGGCCACACGTCCGCTCGCCTCATATACTCGCGCGGTGAAATGCCCCAAACCTGCGAAGCGTGCAACTGCCCTCCGTTTCCGCGGAGCCCCTCTTCCAGGGGGCCGTCATCAACCCCTTGGCGGTGGTGCGGCAGTCGCGCCAGCCTGACGAACTCGCGCACCGCTGCTGGGTCGCGGGCGTGACAAAGCGTGACCCCATGGACGCCGGCGGCAAGCACCTGTTGCACCACCCAATGGTTCGCCCGGACGGTGGCCACGTCCAGGCCGCTGAAGGGCAGCACGGCTTGGACTGCCGGAGTCCTATGGCCGCTGGCGGTTGGCCCTCCCTGCACCAAACCCGCCATAAATTCGCGCAGCTCGGTCACATCGTAGGCGCCGAACTCCATCTCGTAGATGATCAGGTCGGCCCACGTCTTTGCCAGCCTCAGCCCCTCTTTGAAACCTCCTTGGCTGCCGCCGCGCCCTTCGGTGAAGTAGTAGACCGGTTGATCTTGCGAAAGCAGGTCAATCGCTTTGTTGATGCGGATTCGCTCGGCTTGAGTGGCCCAGATCGAGTACGATCCGAGGCCGGCAACGATCGTTACGGCAGCCACCACTCGGTTCGGCATGGCCCTATGCTATCCGACTCGATTGTCCGTTGGTGGCTTCCAGTTCGGACGCGGAGCCCAAACAAAGCAATGAAGATGCCACCGACACGGTGCGCGACAGGGGAGCACCTGGGGAGCCGGCGACCCCGCACTCGAAAATCCCGTGCGCTGCCGAAACCGGCATCCCAGCATTAGCAATCGCCGCCTGGGCTTCTTTGGAATGGACGCTTAGGAAAAGAATCGCGGCAATGGAACCAGCCCGGCGGCGCGGAGCGCTTCTTCCAGCCCTCGAGCGCGCTGGCGCGATGCAGGTCGCGAGTTGGGGAAGGTTCCCAATTGCCGATTCACGGCCGAGAGTGAGCTAGCGCTTGGTTCTGGCAGCGGTCGGAAGCCCGATTTGCATTCAGGTCCCTGTCTTGCAAGGATTCGCGTCTCGGGAATGCCCGTGCTCCCTGGCCGGGCGACCTGGGCGTTTGCTGGCAAGCACTGGGTGGCGGAAGCCTGCGGTGGCCGGGTTCGGCGCGAGAATTCTCCTCGTGCGCGAATGCCTCGTACCGCACAATAGAGGCGACGATCCCAGTTTCGACCCTTTGAAGGCGGTGACTCCCATGGTCCGCGAGCGTTCCCCATTGAACCGACGTGCTTTCCTCGGATGCAGCCCCGCTGTTGCCGCAGTGCTGGCGGACGCAGCCGCTGTCGCGGCGGAAGGCGCCCCGGTGACTGGAGCGTCTGCAGCCGTCTACACCAAGATCGGGGCCAAGCCGTTCATCAACTGCACTGCAACGGTCACTGTCAACGGCGGCTCGCGCCTGCTGCCCGAGGTGATCGAAGCCGTCGAGCAGGCGTCGCACTATCACGTGAATCTCGATCAGTTGATGGAGGCCGCAGGAAAGCGCATCGCCCAGCTACTGGAGGTTCCTTGGGCTTTCGTATCTTCGGGTGCCGCCGGCGCCCTCGCGCACGCCAGCGCGGCGTGTGTCGCCGGCACGGATCCCGAACGCATGCAACAGCTTCCCGACGTCACCGGTCTGAAGAACGAGGCGATCATGCCAGCGTCATCCCGGAACGCCTACGACCATGCGGTCAGAATGGTCGGACTCAAGAGCGTCGAAGTGGATTCGGTTGAAGAATTGAAGGCGAAGATCAATCACCGGACTGCGCTCGTGATGGTTCTCGGCAACCGTTTTGACAAGGTGCGTCTCGGGCTCGCTACCGTAGCGCCGATCGCGAACCGGGCTGGCGTCCCGGTCTTGGTCGACGCGGCCGCGGACTACCTGATCGTTCCCGACCCGTATTTGGCGGCGGGGGCGGACCTAGTCTGCTATAGCGGCGGGAAGATCTTGCGCGGTCCGCAAACAGCGGGGCTCCTGCTCGGCCGCGAGGATCTCGTGCGGGCAGCCTTTGCCAACAGCGCTCCCCACCACGCCTTCGGACGGCCGATGAAGGTCAGCAAGGAAGAGATCGTCGGAATGGTGGCCGCCGTCGATGCCTGGGTGAACAAACGCGACATCGAATCTGAATACCTTGAATGGCGCCGATGGCACGCGCACATCCGCGAGGTCATCACCGAGGTTTCCGGCGTGACGGCGGAGGTCGCTGAGCCGACCCGCGGAGGTCCGTTTCCCACGATGAACATTTCGTGGGATCCCGACCGCATCGGCCTCACCGCGGGCGAGTTGCATGACCTGCTATTGGACGGCACGCCTTCGATTCAAACTCATGCTGCGGGATCCGGCCACGAGTTTCGCTTTCGCCCAGTGGCCATGAAGCCGGGCGAGTACCAGATCGTCGCCGATCGGCTGGCCGAGGTCTTCCGCGCTGCGCCGAAGCGGAAAACGGTCAAATTGCGAGCGGCCAAGGCCGATGTTTCCGGACGCTGGGATGTCCGGGTGAAGTTTGCGGCGGGAGAAGCCGACCACCTCTTGTTCCTGCAGGGAGATGGCAATCGGGTTTTCGGAACGCACGTCGGCTCGATCCAGCGCGGTCCGCTGCAGGGGACGATTGACGGCGATGCCGTGTCGTTTCGCAGCGTTCTGTCGGTCGAGGGTTCAAAGCTCGGGTACTCTTTCAGCGGTCGCATCCGAGGAGACCGCATGGAAGGAGCCCTGGATCTCGGGGAATACCCGGCGGCCACTTGGACCGCGGTGCGGCATGGCCAAGGCGGAAGCATGCCAACCGACCCGGCGGTTTCCGGCAAGGTCGCTTGAGAGGGAAGGCGACGGCGGACCGACCGGCACGGATCTCACAGGAAGGCGCCGGCACCCGCGGCGAAAGGGCCTTCGAGGTCGAGCATGGCCGCAGTCCTCCCCGAGCGCGCAATTCGCTCGCTTTCGCTCGCGTTCAGGGCCTGCTCGATCAGGGCGCAGTTCTTTACGATCTGATCGATCGCAAGCGTGGCAGGGTGCAGCTTGCATACCACTTCGTGCTACAACCCCCGAACGAGGTCCGCGGTCAAGGGAGAGTCTTGCGGGGCTGCGTCAGTCAGGTTGACCAATGGCCGGGCGGGAGAGTCCACTCTCGCAAAGGACGGTCTGCTCCGTGCTGCTTCCCGATCCGTGCGGTCGTCCCGGCGAGGTACCCGAGCCGACCGCAGGCCCGCAGCTTGGTCACCGCCCGTGCCCGCACCCTTGAAACGATGCAGCAGTCGCCCCGCGCGCTGATCGAATCCCGTCCGCCGCGAGTCTGATAACGTGACTTTGAACCGGTCATTGCTACTCGTGAAGCAGATATTCCGCATTGTGCCGGCCGCAAGCCTGTGGGCGCTTGCCGTCGCTGCTCAGATACCGGAAATTGACTTTCAGAGGGACATCGAGCCGATATTCCGCCAGCATTGCATCGCGTGCCACGGCGAGGCGATCCGATCCGGAGGCTTGCGCCTCGACAACCCTGACGATGCCTTGCGAGGAGGCTACTCGGGCGTGGCCATCGATGCGGGCGACGGCTCCGGAAGCCGGCTGGTCAAGATGCTGGTGCGGCCCGATTCGGAGGGTCCGACCATGCCGTTCGGGGGTGACCGCCTCTCGTCCGAGCAGATTGCGTCGGTCACCGCTTGGATCGACCAAGGCGCGGAATGGCCGGAAATCCGGGGCTGGGAACAAGAGCCACGGGATGCTAGCCAGCATTGGTCTTTCGCGCGCCCGCAGCGGCCCGCCGTCCCCGTTGTACAAACCAAGTCTTGGGTGCGGAATCCGATTGACTCGTTCATTGCGGCCCGTCTGGAGTCGGAAGGGATCGCCCCTTCGCCGGAGGCACCTCCGGCCATCTTGCTGAGGCGCCTCAGCCTCGACCTTACGGGGCTGCCTCCGGCGCCGGGCGAAGTCGATTTGTTCTCCCGCGGACGGGAGAGCTACGAGAGAGCCGTGGAGCGCTTGCTTGCGTCGCCCCACTACGGCGAGATGCAGGCGCTTCACTGGCTCGACCAAGCTCGCTTCGGGGAGAGCGATGGCTACCAAGCCGATTACATTCGACCTTACGCATGGCGCTGGCGCCATTGGGTCATCGACGCATTCAACCGCAACATCGGATTCAACAGGTTCACCGTGGAGCAGATCGCGGGCGACCTGATTCCGGGCGCGACCGTCAGTGAGCGCGTCGCCACCGGATTCCACCGTAACGCCCTTCACAACCGGGAGGGCGGCTTCCCGATTGAGATGGACCGAGTCGAAAGGACCGTCGAACGCACGAGCGCGGTCGCCACTGTGTGGCTGGGCCTGACAGCCGGTTGCGCCCGCTGCCACGACCACAAGTTCGACCCGGTCAGCCAGAGGGACTTCTACGGGCTGTACGCCTTCTTCAACACCGCGGTGGAGCGCGACATCGACGCACCCCTCGCGGGAGAGGGGGCCCTGTACGTGAAGCGGCGCCCAGAATTCGAAAGGCGGCGCGCGGAACTGCTCGAGCGTTACAAGATTCCCGAGCTGCAGGCCTATTGGGAGAGCAGAATCCTCGAGGCTGCGACAAATCCGGATTCCGGTCTGGAGCCGATTTGGAAGATCCTCTGGGAACTGCTCCTGTTCGAGCTGGACGGCGGGACCGAAACCGTCCGGACGCCTAGCGATCAACGCACGAGCAAGCAGAGCGACCTCCTCTCCCGATACTTCGTGCGAAACGTGGTCGGCGGATACGACTTCCAGACGCCGGATGGTTACAAGGATCTCGAGTTCGCCGATCTCAAGAAGGCATTCAAGGAGCTGGAAGAAGAGTTCCCGGGGCTCACGCAAGCCTACACGATGGCGGAGAATCCCCGTCCGCCCGAGACGCGCGTCTTGCTTCGGGGGAATTATCGCAATCCCGGAATCCTTGTCGCGCCGGCTGCTCCAGCGGCGCTGCCGCCATTGCCGGCGGGCGAGCCGAATCGCCTGGCGCTTGCGGAGTGGCTGGTTTCCCGTGACAATCCGCTCACGGCGCGAGTGACGGTCAACCGTGTCTGGCAACAGCATTTCGGAACTGGCTTGGTCTCCACTCCGGAGGATTTCGGGACGCGGGGCGAGCGCCCCAGCCATCCGGAACTGCTCGACTGGCTTGCGGTCGAATTCATGGAGAGCGGCTGGGACCTCAAGGCTCTGCACCGTCTGATCGTGGCGTCTGCAACCTATCGCCAGTCCTCCGACATCCGAGCTGACCTCACGGAAATCGATCCTTCTAACCGCTTCCTGGCGCGTCAGTCCCGCGTCCGGCTGCCGGCAGAGATCATACGCGACGCCGCGTTCGCGGCAGCAGGCTTGCTGGACACCCGGATCGGCGGTCCAAGCGTACGACCCTACCTTCCGGAGGGTGCCACCGAGATCGGATTCGGCGACTTCGTCCAGTGGCCCCAGAGTGCGGGGTCGGACAACTACCGACGCGGCTTGTACATATTCCGTCAGCGCACGTTGCCATACCCGCAGCTGGAGACATTCGATGCTCCCGACACGGTCCGGGTCACCTGCCGGCGAGACCGCTCGACCACGCCCCTCCAAGCGCTTATCCTGCTGAATGATCCGGTATTTACGGAGGCTGCCCGCGAGCTCGCGTCGCGGGTTGCGAGGGAAGGCGGTATCGCGCTGGAGGGACGGCTTCGTCGTGCATTCCGGCTGGCCTTGTCGCGGGATCCAACTCCCGCGGAGATTAAACGTCTCGCCGACTATTTCAATCAGCAGCGCCGCATTCTCGCCGACGGGGCTCAATCATCCGGCCCGACGGAATCGACTGCTTCCGCTAGTGATCTTGAAGCCCGCTCCTGGACCGCCGTGGCTAGCGTGCTGTTGAACTTGGCGGAGTTTCTCACCCGGTCCTGATCTCGTCAGGGCGATCCGTCGAATGCCCGTTGCGGCGGGCATCGCTCTCGGGCCGTGACTGGCCCTGGCAGCCGGCGCATCCGTTCTTGACGGCCCCGCATGACGGATTCCTCAAGCTCCAAGTTCCGGCGAATCTTGGCTCAGGCGAGGTAGTTTCGCTTTCTAGTGCCCTCACCGCTGACATCGGGGCGCTCTTCGATCAGTTCTTCAGCTTGCACTGTGTGGAACGATACAACGGCCCAATTCTCGATGCCCATGACCCCCTGGTGCCAGACCCCCGCGGGAATCGATAGCCAACGGTCCTCCAACGGGGCATCCGGCTGGCTGACCAAGCGATTCGAAATCCATCCTTTCCCCGGGCTGGTTTGGAGGTCAGCCGACCCGCGATAGGACATCACTCTTTGAATGCTGTTCGGGTGCCTTTCAGCTCCCGACACCGATTTCGCCCTCAGCACGAACACCCAGCTCGAGCGAATTCCGGGCGGCAGGGACCTTCCGTAGATCGACAGATCCAGTGGTTCCCAAGCAAGGCAGGCCGATGAATCGGCATCCAGGTTATCCTCGACGCGCCGCACAGCCGAGTCCAGCACTCGACGCACGGAGTCTTGACGGACCAACGCGTCAAGGGTCTCGAGCATTGCTCTCTCGCCGCCGTCAGTGACCAACATAGGCTCGACCATCACGGCCCGCTAAGGTGCGGGTCGGGCAAACCCCTTCCATCCAAGGCTAGCGCAAAGGGTCTGCTCGACATTCCGAGCGAAGGGCTTGCAAGACCGACCGCTTCCCGACCGGCGATTTCATCTATCGAGTTCGCACTGCCAATCGACGGAAGCCGCTCCGTCGAACCCGGCGAGACTTGGTGCCTCGCCCAGGTTCGCGCCAGCTCATACGACGCACTCTTCTTCTCTTTGCCGGTAAGACCGGCTGTTATGCTGATCGGCTGGAGGATGGGTTTCCGGTCTCGAGTGGCACCGCCGATCGGTCGCGAATCCGCGGATGCCCTTCCGGCACGGCGCCGCTTCCTATCCGATTCCGCCGGCGGACTTGGCGCGGTTGCCCTCGCTCACCTTCTCGCCGACGACGGCCTGCTCGCTTCGGAAACAGATCCTCTAGTTCCTAAAGAACCGCACTTCCGCCCTTCCGCTAGCAGCGTAATCTTCCTATTCCAGGCCGGCGGCCCCAGCCAGCTCGACCTGCTTGATTCCAAGCCTTCGATGCGCAAGTGGGACGGAGAGTCCCTGCCGGAGTCTCTCGCCCGAGACCTTGAACTCGCCTTCATCCGTGCCGACGCCAAGATCTGGGCCAGCCCCCGTCGTTTTGATCGTCATGGCGAAAGCGGCCTCGAGTTCTCCGAGCTGCTGCCGCACACGGCAAGTCGCGCCGACGACCTCTGCGTGGTCCGGTCGATGACAACCGAGCAAATCAACCACCACACCGGCCAGCTCATGATGGCCTGCGGCACTCCGTTCGTCGGGCATCCCTCGATGGGTGCTTGGATTACGTACGGACTTGGCAGCGAATCACGCGACCTTCCTGGCTTCGTGGTTCTCAATTCCGGCAGCGGCGCCGATGCGGGGAGCGGAATCTGGTCGAGCGGGTTCTTGCCGTCCACCTATCAAGGCGTGCCATTTCGCAGCAAGGGTGACGCCGTGCTGCACCTGTCGAGTCCGCCCGGCTATACGCGGGCTGCCCAGCGCGCCCGCCTCGATGCCCTGCTCGACCTCAACGCCATGCACCGTGCCGAGAGTGGAGACCCGGAGGTTGACGCGCGCATCGCCTCCTACGAGCTGGCCTTTCGAATGCAAATGGCTGCCCCGGAATTGCTCGACTTCTCCGGGGAATCCCCGGCGACTCTCGATGCCTACGGAGTCAACGGACCGGAGACCGCCCAATTCGGGCGCAACTGCCTGCTGGCCAGGCGCTTGGTCGAGCGTGGCGTGCGCTTCGTGCAACTTGTGCATGCCAGCTGGGACCACCATGCCGAGCTCAAGAAAGGCATAGAGCAAGAGTCCTTGGCCACAGACAAGCCCTCGGCGGCGCTTGTGGCCGATCTGCGGCAGCGCGGGCTATTGGACTCGACTCTCGTTGTCTGGGGCGGGGAATTCGGCCGGACTCCGATGGTCGAGGACCGCACCCCCCGCCGCGAGGCGAGTCGCGGACGAGACCACCATAGGCTGGCCTTCAGCATGTGGCTGGCCGGTGGCGGAGTCCGTGCCGGCCACTCGGTCGGCCAAACCGACGAGCTCGGCCTCGAAGTAGTCGAGGACTCGGTCAACGTGAACGATCTGCAGGCGACGATCCTTCACTGCCTCGGCATGGACCATACGAAGCTGACATTCCGGCACCAGGGGCGTGATTTCCGGTTGACCGATGTCCGCGGGAACGTCATTCGGAAGCTGCTTGCTTAGCGCCGCCGCTTCGGCTCCAGCGCGACCTGAGAATTCGGACTCCGGTCCTTTGGCGCGGCCGGACGATGGCGCCATCAAACGCCCCAAGGCATCCTCTGGCCGGCCCGCGCTCGGCGACCTCTTGACCGGACAATCGGAGTGAGGGAAGCTGCGGGGCAGCCCGGGCCTGTAAACTACGGCTCAGTTGGCCGTTTGGCCTCGAATTCGGAATGTCGCGACCTTCGGCGAAGCAAGCTGTTTGGGGCTTCGTGCTCTGCCTTCCGCTATCGCTATTGGCGGGGGACCAGGCTTTCGAAGCTAATCCGCGCCGAATTTGGCATGGAGATGGGGTCAACCTCTGGGGCGCGCCCACCCCGGATGGACAGTGGGTCTCGTTCGTGGAGGCATCGACAGGCGCCGTCACTCTAAGAAACGTAAACAACGACTCGGAGCGGCATTTGGCTGGCAGTTCCGGCAAGAACGCCGGCGAGTTCGCGTATTTCTCCGTATTCGATCGTTCCGGAGAGCGCGTGGCCTACGCATGGTTCAACTCGGAAGGCTACTACGAGTTGCGGGTCGCCGCCGCCGCTTTGGGTCAGACCGTAGCCAACGGTCCACAAGTGTTGTTCAGCAATCCCGAAGTGCCATTCGTCCAGCCATGCGCTTGGTCGCACGACGGGGAGCGGATCTTGGCTCTTTTTTTCCGGGAGGACAACACTAGCCAGATTGCTCTCGTGAACGTCGACGACGGTACGGTCCGCGTACTGCGGTCCTTGCATTGGATATATCCGAAGCGAATGGATTTGTCTCCGGACGGACGCTACTTGGTGTACGACAACCTAGCGGAGCGCGAGGGCTTCGAGCGGGATCTCTATCTCCTTCGCACCGACGGTTCCGAAGAACGGCGACTGCTGGCAGGGCCCGCGGACGACCAGTCGCCCGTCTGGTCCCACGATGGCGGGAAGATTTGGTTCGTCAGCGACCGGGGCGGAGACCAGGCCATCTGGTCGGTGAGCGTCGGCGACGGTGCCTCGAACGGTCCGCCACGGCGTTTAACGGGGCCGCTAGAGCGTGTACTGCTGATGGGTGCTACCCGCTCCGGAGAAGTGTTCTACGGGCAGCGCAAAGGAGCCGTGCGCCTTTACTTGCAGCAATGGGACAAGGTTGCAAGCGCCCCGGTATCCGATCCCGTCCCGATGCCCGCTGAGACTCTTGAACCGGATCGCCAGCTCCCGGTTTTCTCACCCGACGGCGAGCACTTGGCGTTCCTCGCCCGAATTGGGACGGAGAACCAAGGTCGCGAGCACCGCGCCGTCGTGCTCCAGTCGCTGAGAAACGGAAGTAGCGCCGCAGTGCCAACACGCCTCACATTCGTCCGATCGATGCGATTCTCCCCGGACGGCCGCCTCCTGCTTCTGTCGGGGAGCGACAGGCGGGGACGCTCGGGACTGTTCCTGCACGACCGGCGCTCGGAACGCACGCGACCGGTGGAACTAGCGGAGAGCAATTCAGTCGAAGGCATACCTGGCACATTCGGCCGATCAGGAGACACGGTGCTCCTTGCGGTGGCGGACTCGTCCCAGGAAGGCTTCGCGGTGGTGGAAAGGCGCTTGGACGGCGATGCCCCGCAGCGTCGGATTGCCGCTCTTCCCTGGGGAAAGCGATTGGTCGCAATCGCCGCTGCTCGGGACGGAGGCCGTGTTGCCCTCGCATGGAAAGGAGACGACAGTTCCTTGTCGTCGACGCTCGCCGTGGTCGATGCGCGTGGCGGCCGCCCGAAGCCGATTCTTGCCTTGCCGAGCGGGGACTTGACCGGATTGACCTGGGCTCCGGGCGATTCGGACCTTCTCGTTGGCACGCGAGGAAGCGGCGGCGCCCGCCTGTGGCTGGTATCTGCGTCCGGGCAGTCGATGACCGAGGTCCCGTCTCCGACCGACCGCCTGCCCGGGCTGAGCTTTTCCCCGGACGGAACGCGGCTGGCGTACGCCGCGGGCCGCACGAGCGAGGAAGTGTGGGTCCTGGAGCATGGCACCAAGCCGCAGCGTTGAGCGCATGCTGCTAGCGCTGCTTGCGGGGGCATTGCTGCCGGCCGCGCCGTGTGCCGGCCAGGCACTCGAGCCGTTGCAGGGCTTGGACGCCTACATGGCGATACCGCCCGCAAACCCGCTGACTCCGGAGAAGGCCGCCTTGGGCAAGCGCTTGTTCTTCGACGAGGGCCTCTCCGCCGACGGCAAAGTCTCATGCGCCGCTTGTCACGAACCTGAGCGTGCCTTCACGGATGCCAGACTGGTTGCCGTGGGAGCGTTCGGCCGCACGGGAACCCGGCGCGTGCCGAAGCTGGTCAATCGCGGATTCGGCACGAGCTTCTTCTGGGACGGCAGCTCGCCGACGCTGGAGGAGCAGGTGTTCAAGCCAATCCTGAACAGCCTCGAGATGGCGCTCTCCGAAGACGAAGCGGTGGAGCGCGTTCGCCGGCACCCTGCCTACGTTCGGGCATTTCGGCTGGCGTTCGGATCGCCGCCGGATCGAGAATCCATCGCGTTCGCGCTGGCCAGCTACGTCCGCACCATCCGTAGCGGGGATTCGGCCTACGACCGCTTCCAGGCCGGCGACATGGATGCCCTCAGCGTGGGCCAGCGTCGCGGATTGAAACTATTCAGGGCCAAGGCGAACTGCGTCGTCTGCCACTTGGGACCCAACTTCACCGACGAAGAGTTTCACAACACCGGAATCGGCTGGAGCAACGGCGCCATCGAGGACGCGGGCCGGTTCCGAGTGACCGGCCGCGCCTCGGACACTGGCAGCTTCAAGACGCCCACTCTGCGGGAAGCTTCCCGCACGTCGCCGTACATGCACGACGGCAGCCTCGCTACGCTGGACGAAGTCATTGACTTCTACAACGACGGCGGGATCGCCAACCCGTACCTAGATGCGGAAATCGTTCCGCTGGGACTGTCGGAAACGGAGAAACTCGACCTGAAGGGGTTCTTGGAAGCGCTGAACGGACGGGTCGCCGACGGCTTTTAGCCGGCCGGCGACCCGCTATTCAGGCCTTGAGCAGGCGCTGCGCCCTGTCACCAGATAAAGCGCAGGCTGTATTGCATCTCGCGGCCCGAGTGGGTTCGCAGCTGGCTGCGCACTTGGCCGAACGTGCCGGCGTTCACGTTGGTGCTCGGGTTCGCGCCCATGAAGCTGTTCGTCAGGTTGTAAGCTTCCATGCGGATCTCCAAGTCCAGCCCTTCCGTGACTTGGATCTCCTTCATCAGCGTCATGTCCAAGTTGGAGAAAAACGGGCCGCGCAAACCGTCGTACGACCACGGGTTCGAGCGACGTGTGAACGCAGGCAGGTTGGAGAAGACCGACGTGTCGAACATCCGGTCGTGTGTCGGATTGCTCACCTTCGGATTGCCGCTTACCTGCAGCGACCCGAAGCGCAAGATCTGGCCGCTCCAATACTGGTAGATCCAGCTTGCCTGCCAGCCCCCGATCACTTTGTCCAGAGCCGCCGGCATGTTGCCGCCGATCTTGCGCTGCTTCCCGACTGGCAATTCGTACACGCCGCTCAGAGTTACCTTGTGGCCGGTCTCCGGATCCTCCTGGTACGTCAGCCTGCGATCGAACGCGTCGACGCTGTCGTAAAATTCCTGGTTCCGGGCGGCATTCCAGTTATAACCCAGGAGGAAGTTGAATCCGTCCGCGAACGGGCGCTGGATCTTAAGCTGCAGAGCCCTGTACCGCTCGTCGCGCAGGCCGACTCCGCGCTGCCAGATGTCGAAGAAATGCGGGTACGGGCGAATGAGCTGCGAGACGGCGACCGTGCGTCTGTTCCGCAGGGCGCCCGGCATGATCGACTCGTCCACGCCGAAGAACGGGTTCGGGACGTTCCTGCTGACGGCCGAGCCGTGCGTGTAGGAGATCCTCGGGTCGGCGAGATTGAGCGGGATGTTCTCCGCGTGGTTCCGTCCGAAGTTCATGAACAGGGTTGCGTCGATCACGAATCGATTCCAAGTCTCGTGCTGCACGGTGATGTTGATCCGGTCGTTGATGCCTGCGTTCCAGTCTTGGTTGAAGAAGATGGATTCGCTCGTGCCGACCGTGGAATAGATCCCGTAGCGCTTGCCGGGAGGCTCCACGAGCGGATTGGGGTGCTCGCCCCCGGACGGGAACGGATCGGCCATGTAGGACCGCGGCACGCCTTCCGCCGGTGACAGGGGCACAGTCTGCGCACTGAATCCCGGGTAAGGGGTGCTGCCAAGAATGCCAAGCGAGTCCCTCTCCTGGACCGGCGGCACGGCGTACCGGGCGTACCCGATACGCAGCGCGGTCTTGTCGTTGACCCGGTAAGCCAGGCCGATGCGCGGAAGGATAACGTTCCTCTGAGCGTTCCACGAGTATGGGTTGTCTCCATCCGTGAAGTACCACGCGCCGTTCAGCCTGACGGGCTCGTTCCGAAGAGCCATGGCGTCACTTGGAAACGCGCCGACTGCGGCCTCCAGGTCCGGAAGGCCCTGGTTGAGGTCAATGTACCGTGACAAGCGGTACTCGGGATCCCGCATGGGCGTTTCGTACTCGTATCGCAACCCCAGGTTCAGCGTGATCCGCGACGTGATCCGAAAGTCATCGTGCAGATAGAAGCCGAATACGTCGAGGTGGGGGCGGTTCGTCGGCACGGTGCGCACGCGGCCGCTGTTGAGGGCGCCCAGCATCATCGAGGCCCAAGCGTGGCCGACCTGGCCCGTGTTGGGACTGAAGATCGTGTCTGCCGTCTCGTTCGGCCTGAAGCGGAAGAACATCCCGCGCGGCCGTCCGGCGTCGACGCGCTGGGCCCGGTATTGATGTCCCAGCTTGATGTAGTGCCGGCCGACATTCTTCGCCAGCTTCACGTCCCAATTCCAGGTGCGCGGCTCCTGGTACCAGAAGCCTGACCGCCCGAACCGCGCCCGCGTGTCGGCGCGGACGTCGATCTCGGGGAAGTAGATTTCCGGAATGTCCCGGATGTGGGACGAGTACCACTTGTTCCCGGGCCACAGCCGGTCCAGCCCCTCCTCGCCGATGATCGTTTCGGGCGTGTAGAAGGAGTCCGTGATCTTGGAGAACGAGGCCCGCACGTTGAACACCGTCGTCGGGCTGATCGTCCAGACTACGTCGCCGGACGTCTGGAACGTATTGCGCGCGCTCCCTTGGCGGCGCTGCATGATGGAGCCGCCCGTGTAATTGGGTTCGCTCTGGTCCGTCTTGAACCGGCTGACACGGTAGAACATCTTCAGGCTGTCATTGATGTTCCAGTCCACTCTGTCGGAGAAATTGTAGTACTTGAAAGTGATCGGGAACGTGTAGCGGTAGTTATTGGCCCCGCTGGGGTTGTCGGGAGCCCTGTTCGGCTCCCAGACATCCTGCATCATGGTCAGCGAGGTCGCGTCGAGATCGGACCTCGGAATCGTGTTGTTTACGAAAGGAGTGCGAACCGCTTCCCTGTCGCCGGTGATCCGGGTGGTGCGCGGATCGAAGATTTGGCGCAGTCCGCCGCTTCGATTCAAGCTCTGCGAGAAGTCGCCCCCGCGCTCCAAGCTGGTCGGCAGCGCCATGGAGATCGAACTCGGAGAGCGCACGTTCTGGCCTTCGTAGGCAAAGAAGTTGAAGACCTTGTTCTTGACCATCGCGTTCCCGACCGTGGCGCCCCAGACGTTCCGGCGCACGACGCTCTTCTGGGAGGTGAGCGGATTCGGCCGAGCGTTCAAGGCCGGATTGCGGCCAAAGTAGTAGGCGGTGCCGTGGAACTCGTTCGTGCCGCTCTTCATCTGGACCGAGACGACACCTCCCGCGGAATGCCCGAACTCGGAATCAGTCGCGTTCTGCTGCACGTTGACTTCCGAGACGGCATCGACCGCCGGCACGTAGGTGCCCTTCGCCCCGACCAGCTGCGGCACGCCGTCCAGCAGCACGCTGTTCTTGAGCCCGGTATTGCCTCCTACGTCGAGCTGGCTGGCCGCCCAGTGGTGGAACGGGCTGTTTTCGCGACCGCCGCGGTAGTTGACGGCCGGATCGAGCGTCACCAGCAGGAACGGGTTGCGATGGATGATCGGCAGCTCGTTCACCATCTTGGTGTCGAGGGTCGTTTCCATCGTGGTGGAGTTGAATTTCACCGCTACCGGAGTTTCGGACACGGTCACGGTTTCGGCTAGTGCGCCGATCCGGAGCGCGGCGTTCACGGTAACGTCACCGCGGGTCTGAACAAGAATGTTTTGCTGCACGAACGACTGGAAGCCCTCGGACTCGACGCGCACCTCGTAGTTTCCGGGGGAAACGAAGTCAAAGGCGAACTGCCCTGCTTCGTTTGTCTGCCGGTCGACTGTGACTGTTGTGTTGATGTTCGTCAATGACACGTTCGCAGCGGGAATCACGGCGCCCGACTCGTCGGACACAGTGCCGGAAACCCGGCCGCGCAACTCCTGGGCATGGACAGGCTCGGGCAGGTGCCAGGCCAGCGCGAGCGTCATGGCAAGGAATGCTAGCCGCAGCCTTGTTTGCTGGAAATTCATGAATTACCCCTTGATCGATTTGGCGTCGGGTGACGACAGCCTAAAGTGGAGCCAGGACAGTATTCCTACCGATAATCTAGCCCACCACCCCCAAAATTAACACATGTCACACTACCAGATAGGAATCCTGATTGCAGGTCTATTCCTTTTCGCCGTGTAAAGTGCTGATTCGAAACAATTTGCGCCGCAATGAAGCCCGCATTCAGGGTAATAGCGCGTTGGAAGCGATCAAAAACAGAGCCTTTTTGGGAGTGTTCGGCCGGGTTTCGGCTCTCGTTGCCCCGTGCGGGCGAAAGCGGAAGCGGCGGACTTTCGTCAGCCTGTGCCTTGCCACGGGGGCGGTCTTCGGCGGTCTGGCCGACGCCCAGAGCGGCGGTTCGGACTCCGCGTACAGCGGTTCCGCAAGCTGCCAGGCATGCCACCCGGAGCAAGGCGCCTCGCAGGCGCTTTCCGGCCACGCCAATTCGCTCGCGAGACCGTGGCAGCACAGATTGGCGGAGACGTTCGCGTCAGGCTCGGTCAAGCGGGTTTCGGACCGAGGACGGGTGCGTTTGCGAATCGACGGCAAGAGCGCTGCCATCGAGACATCCGCTGGAACTGCAGCCGACTCCGAACCGGCCGACTGGGCCTTCGGGGCCGGCGAGCAGGCGGTCACGTTCGTGAGCCGGGTCGACCGCGACTGGTACCTCGAGCACCGCTGGAGTTACTATGCCGCCACCGGAGCTCTGGAGCTAACGCCGGGCCATCAGGCAACCGACCCGGACGAATCCGGGAGTTCCACGGGAATCCGTTACCGCATCTTCAGTCCGCGGGCGGAAATCCTGAATTGCTTCGGCTGCCATTCAACAGGACCGCTCCGGCTTGGGAATGGGTATTCGATTGTCCCCTCGGAGCCGGGCGTGCGATGCGAAGCATGCCACGGAGGGGGCGCGACCCACATTCGCGCGGTTGCCAAGGGGAACCTAGAGCGAGCTCTGGCGCTGATCCGCCATCCCGGACGCTTGCCTCCAGGCGATCTGAATGCGTATTGCGGCGCGTGTCACCGGCCTCCCCAGTCGAACCCGGAAGAGATCGACTGGGGTGATCCTTGGAACGTCCGTCATCAGCCGGTCTACCTGAGCCGAAGCCTCTGCTTCCAGTCTGAGCGGGGCTTGAGCTGCCTGTCGTGCCACGATCCCCACACGCCGCTCGTTCGCGCCGGGACCGAGCACTACAATGCCCGGTGTATGGAATGCCATGCCGGACCGGTCAGCGCCCCGGCCGCGGTGTGCCCGCCGTCCGAAGCCGCGGCTTGCTCGTCCTGCCACATGCCCCGTGTGAGGCCGCAGGCCGAACTGGAATTCACAAATCACTGGATCGGGGTCTACCAGGCCGGGAACCGCTTGCAGCCCCGTCGGTGAGCGGAGCGCTCACAAGCACGGCCCGGAGAGCTCCGCAGCTAGCGCAACTCGGCCGCGGCGATAGCGGAACGGGCCTCGGCAGCCATCTGGCCGGCTTCCTCGCCGTGGCGCACGAGAATCGACAACACTCGACGAAACAGGCCCGCCGCCTCGCTACGGTTGCCCTTGGCTAGGAGCAAGTACCCAAGGTTGAAGATGCTATCCGCCACTCGCATGTCGGAGTCGCCGTAGCTTCCCTCTAGGATCTCGATGGCGCGGCGATAGAGCGGTTCCGCTTCGGCTAGCCGCTCCGCAACGTGATGCACGCCGGCAAGGTTGTTCAGCGTGACGGCCACGTCCGGATGGCGCGGCCCGAGAATTCGAATGCGCAATTCGAGCGTGGCCGCGAGCACTCGGGAGGCGGCGTCCAAGTCCCCTGAAGCGCGCAGCACGTTGCCCAGAGAATCGGCTGCGGACGCAGCCGCCTCGTTGTCGATACCCGAGGAACGCGCGAACGCCTCGCCTGCGCGCACTAGCAGGTCGCGAGCTCGCAGGTACTCCGCGTCATTTGCAGCGAGCAGTCCCATGCGGTGGAGTATTTCGCCGGCCTGAGGATGCGGAGGTGCGTCCGGAGCGGTCCGCAATGCGAGTGCTCTTGACAAGACACTCTCGGCTTTCCTTGGTTCGCCGAGGCGTTCCAGGACATCCGCGAGATCGAGCATCGACGAGGGGTCCGGACGGATCTTTATGGCTGCGGCGTACCGGTCCTCGGCCGCCCTCAAGTCATCCCGCTCGATGGCCAGAGCCGCGTGCAGCAGCTGAGCCTCGGCTTGGAGGCCCGAGTCCCTGCCCCCGACGTCTTGCAGAAGCCGGATCGCTTTGCCGCAGAGGATTTCGCTTTGTTCGTTCCGGCCGAGCCGGCGGGCGGCTTGGGCCAGCCCAAATAGATCTCGCGCCATTTCGAGACTGTCCGGGTTCGAGGTGCTCTCTCTTGCCCGGAGAGCGTTACGAAGGCAGCCTTCCGCCTCCTGAGCTCGATCGCGTGCAAGCAGGAAAAGCCCGAGGTCCCGCCAAGCAGAAGCGGTGACCGGGTGCGTCGGTCCCAATTCTTGCTGCTTGCGGCGGACAGCTTCCCGGTGCAGCAGTTCAATGTGCTGCTGGCGCTCCGCGAGGGGTTCGAAAGGCTGGGCTTGCAGCTGCAGCGAAGGCGCGGGCGAGACGCACACAAGGCATGCCTGCCCCAAGGCTCCCAAGACCAAGGGGAGGAGACTCCTGCTCGGCATCATGGCTTTCCGTCCGTGGCGGCATTCCGGGCGAGTTGGCCTGCTTGGAGCTTCCGAAACTCCGTCGCGTGTCGCCGTGCCTCTTCCCCGGCTCCCAACCGACGGTAGACCTGGGACAGCTGATAGTGGATGCGGATCTTCCGCGCGATTTCGCTTGCATCGGCCATCGCGCGAAGAAGCGCGTCGAGCGCTGCTTCGAAATGGCCTTGGTCGGACCGTGAGCGTGCGAGCAGTTCCAGAGCTTCGGCGTTTGCACTGTCCAATTCGAGCGATCTCTGCAGGATGTCCTCGGCGCTGGCGCTGTCGCCTTTCAGCAAGAGGACATCCCCCAGCCGCACGAGCGGCTTGGCCTCGTAGGGCATCAGCGCGGACTCCTCGCGAAAGAGCTCTTCCGCTGCGTCATGAGCCCCCCGTGCCAGCAGCAGATCCCCCAGCGCCAGCCTTACGCCGCGTCGGTGCGGGTCCATCTGCAAGACAGTTTCGTACGCTTCCTCCGCTTCGCTCCATTCGTTGGCGGCCTGAAGCGTCTCGGCTGCCGTGATCTTTGCGGCTGCGGAGCCCGGAGCTGCACGCATAAGCTGCCGGCGAAGTTCCGCCGAGCGGCTTCCGGCGACAAGAATCCGCAAGCGCATCAACTCCGGGTCGACAGCCGCTTGGCCTCGCAGCACCTCGACCTGCGCCTCCGCTTCACGCATTCGGCCGAGTCGAATCAACGATCTGGCCAGCCAAAACCGCGCCTTCACGTCATCCGGATTCCGGTCCAGCGCCTCTCTCAGCGTCTCGTCCGCCTCGTTCGCCCGACCCGTTTCAAGAAGCGCGTGCCCAAGGAATCCATGCACGCCTTCGACGCTCCGGTCGAGCGCGAGTGCATCGCGGAACGACCTTGCGGCCCCTACGTAGTCGAGTCGCTCGTAACGGACGAGACCGAGGTTCAGATGGACCGGAAGGAACCATGGCACCTGTCGCGCAAGTTGGTCCAAGGCTTGCTCGGCCGCCTGCAGGTCCCCTCTTTCGCGGGCCGCGATGCCGGACCTCGCCAGGTCCGCTTGCTCCGGCTCCAACACTTGGGCGATGGCCGAGTGTGCCGTCGCAACTAGCAGCGCGGAAAGAATCAATCGTCGACAGCCCGGCCTTCCCGAACTGTCAAGAAGCGGTCGGCGCGCACATTGCGCAACTCCTGCTCGATACCGCTGGACCATCGAATTCGAATCCTTTCGACTGTCTCGTTCGCCCCGAGACCAAAGTGCACCCGCGGATCGCTGGCGGAGAGGTAACTTCCCGCTGTGGTCGCGAATCGATGCTGTTGCCCGCCATCCGGGGTACGGATAGAAACACGGGTTCCTTGTCCGTCGCGGGGACTCTTGTCTCCCACGAGCCGCAAGCCTATCCAGTGCCGGCCCGAGCCTGCGGCGTCATTGTAGAGGACGCGCGGCCTGCCGTTCAAGACGCTCATGACGATGTCGATATCTCCGTCGTTGTCGAGATCTCCGAACGCCGCTCCACGTCCGGCCAGAGGTTGCGAGAAGACCTGGCCCGCATTTGCAGAGACATCCTCGAACCGACCGTTCGCCCCCAATGCGAGCAACGGGGGTTGCTTATAGCGCAGGCCCGGGTCGGTGCGCTCGATCGTATCTAGCACGTGCCCTTGTGCCGCGAAGACATCCTTCCATCCGTCGAGGTCGAGATCGGCGAGCCGCAATCCCCACCCCGACATTGTTGCCGTGATCGTGGCGAGTCGGCTCTGGCGGGTGGCATAGCCGAAAAGGCAATCTCCTTCGTTGCGGAACAGGGCGTAGAGTTCCCTCGCCAGGTTCGTGATCAGAATGTCAGGCAGTCCGTCATTGTCATAGTCCTCGAAGTCGACGCCCATGCCTGCAAACCTCCCGCCATCCTCGTTGTAGGCGACTCCTGCCTCTAGAGCGACTTCCTCGAGCTTGAACTCGCCTCGGTTGCGAAGAAGCTGCTGGGCCTCGGAGTCGTTCGCTACAACTATGTCGATATCTCCGTCGGGCTCGATGTCGTTAAATGCGACGCCAAGCGCCTTCCCCGGCAGTCCGGCCATTCCCGATCGCTTGGATACGTCAACGAACCTTGATGCGCCCGAATTCGCGAACACCTTGCTTGTCACGGCTGCGTGACGTACCGGAGGGCAGTAGCTGGGCAGGTCTTGCCCGCACGCGACGTGGTCGGCAAAGCTCCAGTCCAGATATCGAGTAACGACGAGATCCAGCAATCCGTCGCCGTTCAGATCGGCGAAGCCTGCGCTCGCCGTCCAGCCCGTTGCGTCGACACCGCTATGTGCAGTAATGTCGCGAAAGACGCCGTGTCCATCATTGTGAAAGAGCTGTGCCCCTCCGTATCCGGTGATGAGCAAATCGGTGCGCCCGTCATTGTCAAAATCGCCGGTGGCGGCTCCCATTCCGTAGATCTGGGCGTGATGCTGGGAAAGTCCCGACTTGTCCGTGACGTCCGTAAAGCTCCCGTCGCCGGCATTCCTGTACAGGCGGTTGTGCAAAGTTGGCTCCAAGCGGTCGATACGCGGAGAGGCAGGGGAGTCACGAATGGCTCCGCTGTTCACGAGAAGGATGTCAAGCCACCCGTCGTCATCGAAGTCGAGCAGCGCGACCCCGCCCCCCATGGTCTCGATCAGATACTTTGACGCAGTCGGGCTTGCGCTGTGGCGGAATTCGATCCCGGCCTGTTCGGTTCGGTCTTCCAAGGTAGCCGCCGGCGACCCTGGGACCAGGCTCGCCAGGATGCAAGAGGAGAAGGCTGTCGCGGCCTTGGCGCGCATCCGATTGCGTTCGATCCGTCGGTAGATCCGGAACGATCCCTGGATGCTGCGAACGCATCTTCGGAGCAGCCGCGTCGCGATTGTCACTTCCTGTAAGTATCGGCTCTTGTCCGTCCGGGCTCAAGCTCCAGCCTTTGCTGGCCCGTGCTGGCGTGCATTGCCGAACAATCCGCGAGCCAATAGGTTGTTTCGCGCTCGGTCTTCAAATGAGGCCCGCGGCCCCGAGCGAGGCCCCATGGGGCTTCGTGCGCCAACTGATCAACGGCAGGTTCCGCCGCACTATGCTCGGCACCTCCCGATCGGTTGTCGTTTCGCGAAGAGTTGCGTGCTTCCGAATGGACAGAGTGACGCATGGTCTAGGCGCCTTCCCAAAGTGCTCGAACGGGTACCGCGTACATCGAGTCTCCGAAACTCGCGCTGGTCTCGCCATCGTAGAGCACCACGCCAGCGGCAAATTTCCCCCCTGCAGCTGACTTTAGCTTGCGCAGTCCGCGGAAATCGGACTGCGTCGCAGTGGCTGCCGCCTTGACCTCAATTCCAGCCACCTCCAGAGCGCCTCGCTCTATGACTAGGTCTACCTCTGCTTGATCCCTGTCTCGAAAATGAAAGAACGAGTACGGCTGGCCGCGCCAACTCGCTTGTCGGCGGATTTCCTGAACGACGAACGACTCCAGCATCTGACCGAGAAGCGGTCGATTCGCCATGAGTCCCATAGGCTGGACGCCAACCAGCGCGCATGCCAGCCCCGAGTCCTCCATGTGGATCTTCGGAGTCTTGACCAGACGGCTCATTCGATTGCTGTGCCAAGGCGCAAGCTTGTCTACTAGGAAAAGTCGCTCCAGCAAAGTGAAATAGTCTCGAATTGTGTTCCGGCTAAGTTGAAACGGCGCTGCCAGCTTGCTCAGATTGAAGAGTCGGGCTGTCTGTGCGGCGGCCAATTCAAGCAGTCTCGGTAGCGCCTCAAACGAGTGAATCCTGGCCAGGTCTCGCACGTCGCGCTGGACTAGGAGGTCAGCGTAATCCCGGTACCAAGCCGAGCGTCGGCGTCCGAGCGGGCGCACCAGGGCCGCAGGGAAACCGCCACTTGCAATCCGTTCGGCGAGATCGCCGGGCAATCGGTCCGATTGTCGGGTCTGGAACTGGCCCGCGAACAAGGCTTCTAGGAACCCGTTGGTCTGACACTTCGCGATTTCACCTTGCGAAAACGGACAAAGGCGGACGATTTGCATTCGGCCCGCCAGCGAGTCGGCCAGACGCGAAACCAGCAGCACATTGCTTGAACCGGTCAGAATGAATCGACCCGGCGCCCGATTGCGATCAACAGCGATCTTGAGTGCGTTGAACAAAGTCGGTACTCGCTGAACTTCATCCAGGATGACTCGCTCCGGCAACTCAAATACGAAGCCCGACGGATCACTTTGCGCCGCGCCTCTAGCGACATCGTCGTCGAAGCTAACGTAGGCGTATCCGCGCGGCTCGCCCACCATCCGTGCAAGAGTGGTTTTTCCGCACTGGCGAGGGCCGTGAATGAGCGTTACCGGCGAGTCGGCCAGCGATTCTGTTACAAGGACTTCTGCGCAGCGGGGATATAACTTTTCCGTTTGCATGCGTCCAGTGCCCGCTAGGTTCGGCTAACTGTCAGTTTACACGTCGGCTGATTGTCAGTTTACACCTCGGCTGATTGTCAGATCATGTCTCGACTGATTGTCAGATTGCACATTCGCTCGCCGGCTCTGCTGGCAAGGTCGACATTCCTTGCGGCCATCGCGACGACGGCCCCAGCTCAGCTTCATCGGGTCGGTGTTGGCCGCGGCACTGAACCGACCGTCAGGAGTGGACTTATATCATCCCGGGAGCGTTTACATCGCTGATAGTCGACGTCTCCGGATTCGGAAAGGAAATACTGTCGCAATCATCAGGTCCATTGCGGGGACAGGGAGGTCAGGATGCGACGCAGACCGCAGTCCGGCGACGAGCTTCAGCCTCGGAATCTCAACCGCCGTTGCCGGCGACCTTGAAGGGGCTGCCTGCGTGGTGGAACTTCGCACCCACCGCATTCGAGTTGTGGCCTAGGAAATCCCCGCTCAGGAAGTCATCGCGGGCCTCAACGGCGCGAGCCATCCCGATAGCGTGACTCTGGAACCGCAGTAATGCTGGCCGGAACAAGCTTGGCTTCCGGCACGCGTTCCGCCACCCCTGTGCCGCAGTCGGCTCCGGTGCCGACGTCGATGCTTGGTGAGTGCATGACAGTCGCCGACGGTGCCCTGCCGGGGCGCGAGGCGGGCCTGTACTCGGTTTTTCAGACTGGAATCAGGTTCCTGCTACCCGAATCGACCGTGACGGGGCTCGCGGTAGTGACATTGCATCGGGACGGCGCGAAGTCCCAAGAGCTAGCGGTGCGCTTCAGCGGCGTCGCTGCGGCGTCGGCCTTTCGTGTTTCCCGGGAAGGCAGCCACACTTGACTCGAAATCGCGCGGTACGATGCCGCACTCAGCGGATGCGTGCGCGTTCCGCCGGACTTCGGCTCTGGGCTCGACAAGCCGTACGTCGGACTCTCCGGGGCGAGCATGCGGGGCGCAACCAGGAAGGCTGGCTTGACGATCCGCGGGAAGCACGTAATTGTGGAGTCCTCAGGGCTTTCGGACGGGGTCCACGGTGTAGACGAGGGTGTGGACGAGGTGCTCGTCGGGCCGCTGTCGCGCTCGTTCCGCCGTCGCGGTGCGACCGATGCCTTGGCTAGCGTCGTTGTCGTCGACGGGCAGACGTCGAACACAGTGACGATCGCCTGCAACTAGGCGAAGCGGAAAGACGGCTCGGAATCTTTTGGGCAAGTGTGGCCTGCCTCTGCCCGTCGCGCGACAATTTGGCGCCTCCTATTGGCCGGAGGGAGTGTGCCGGAGGTCCTACCCGGTGCCTAGGGCCCGATTGAGCAGCGTCGCGCAGCGAGGCGGGTAGTCGATCGTGAGCGCGGCTTGCTGACCTTCCTCGGACATCTTCCGCCAAGTGCGTCGCAGAATGTTGACCATGCTGGTTTCTTCCTGCGCATCGGAAAACGCATCGAAGTAGTGGTCGAGGAAGACCAGGCAGGCCACGTCTTCCAGCAGCTGCGCCCAAGGGTCGATCTTGAATTTCTCTTTGCGGATTATGCCCTGTACTCGTGCCACCATTTCGTCTTCAAACCTACACTCGCGCATGATCGCGCCCGCCACGTCGGCATGGAATCGGCCCAGATCTCGTCTCCATTTGAGATAGGCCCTCCGCCCTGCGGGGTAGCTTGCGCGAGGAATCTCCCACCGGCGGATGTGCTGCGCTCGTACCGCCAGCCTGACTTCGTCCGGGGCGCTCGGGTCCAAGCGGTCCAGCCATGCCGACATCCGCTGGCCGTAGACGAGTTCTTTCGGTGTCCCGTCTGGTTCGTGGTTCGGGTCTTCCGCATTGGCCGAGTCGAACCGCGCGATGCAGGCACGCATCCGTTCGGCTTCCGATTGGCTCGTCACTCCTCCTCCTTGGCAACGCTAGCGCATATCGCGGCCATGGCAACGGCCGCCGTTTCGGCGCGCAGGACTGTTGCGCCGAGGCTTGCCGCCTCGAACCCGTTCGCTTTCGCCAGGTCTTGCTCATCGGCGCTCCAGCCGCCCTCCGGGCCCACTAGGAACCGCGCCGTCTCGCCTCCGTAAACCCGCGTGACCGGCCTTCCGCCAAGATCGGCGAGCAAAATCCGTTCGGCCCGGCCGCCCCGCAGTGCCTCGGCGAAGCCAGTCGGCGGCTCCACGGCCGGCGCTGCGAGCCTTCTGGATTGCTGCGCTGCCTCGAAGCTGATCCGACGCCACCGCTCCAGACGCTTGGACGCTGCTGCCACGAGCCGGGTGTCGCTGCGCTGGGCGATCACCGGGATGATGCACTGCACGCCGAGTTCGGTAAGCTTCTCGATCGCCCACTCGAAACGGCTAAATCTGATGATGGCGATCGCGGCCTCAAGGTGGTGAGTTGGGAGGGTTTCAGGCAAGCGCCCCTCGATCCGGAAACGCACTTCCGAGGGAGAGCATGACTCGGTTACGGCCCGGTAGGCTCGGACTTGGTCCGAAACTTCGATACGCTCTCCCGGACGCAACCGGGCCACCCGGGCCAAATGGTGCGCGGCACTTCCATGTGCTACTGCTTTGCCCTCCGAGATCGAGTCGACGAACACGCGGCGCAACGCCATTCCTCAACCACTTTAGCCGCAAGCCCGCAGCGTCTCTGTAGACTGGAGGTTGGAACCGGGACCCGTCGGGACGGCTTCGCACGAGGTCGGCGAAGGCCTTTCCTGCCAGGCAGCAGCTCGAATCGTCCGGGAGCGCCTGCGCCCAAGGTTCGCCGCTCTCGCCCGCTGCGCCTCGACGCCTGCGTTGCTTGCGCACCCGTCCTACCGGGAGATCCGTCATCTGGCGGAACGAGTCCTGGGAACCACCGAGACCGGTAGCTTCGCTCCGCACGGCGCCCCTGCTAAGTCGTTTTATCGCTTGGTGGCATGGAACCTTGAGCGAGGAATCGAGTACGAGGGCCAGCTGGAAGCGCTGCGAAACCATCCGTACCTCAGGTCGGCCGACGTTTACTTGGTCACCGAAACCGACGTGGGTATGGCCCGCTCGGGCAATCGCAATATCGCCCGGGACCTAGCGGCCAGCCTTCGCCTTAACTACGCTTTCGCACCGTGCTATCTGAACTTGTCCAAGGGCGCTGGCGTCGAGAGCGAAGCCTACGGCGAGAACGATCTCGGGTTGCACGGCAACGCCATCTTGAGCCGCTATCCGATTCGCAATCCCCGGCCCATCGCACTCGCGAACGGCCGAGACAAGATGCGCGGAGGTGAGAAGCGCCTCGGCCGTCAAGCCGCGATCGCCGCCGAAATCGACCTTCCCGGCTTGGGCCTGAGCGTCTGCTCCGTGCATTTGGACGCCCAATCCAGCCAGCGCCATCGCCGGAACCAGATGGAAGCAATTATCAAAGCGCTGCCGCAGTGGGGGCCAGCGGTCATCGGGGGCGACTGGAACACGACCACCTTCGATGCTTCCAGCGCTTCGTCGGCGATCGCTGGCTTCTGGGTCCGCGTGATGATCGGAGGGCGCAATACCATTCGGAACCACTTCCTGAGACCGTACGCGTATTTCGAAAGGGAGCTCTTTCGCTTGCTGGAGCGGCGCGGATTCAACTGGCGCGCAGCCAATCTGCTCGATGAGCGAACCACGTCTTACGACGTCGAGGATGCGAAGACGCACGAGAACCTGCGCGAGTGGGTGCCCGCTTGGTGCTTTGACTTCATTCGCTGGGCACTGCGCGAGTTTGACGGAAAGTGCCCGCTCAAGATCGACTGGTTCGCTGTTCGCGAACTAGAGCCGCTCGCACCCGTGGTGCTGCACGAGTTCCGGGAACGCAGCCGCCCGCCCCTTTCTGACCACGACGCGATCGGCATCGACCTTCGCGTCCACGCGGCGGCAATATAATTAGGAAACGATTCGATGCCCGCATTAGAGGCGATGGAAGAGACAGTCGCGACGCCGGACTCGCTGGGCCGGAAGGAGCTCGCCATCATCTCCGAGCTCGTTGCGGATTCGGCGCGAGTGCTCGATCTAGGATGCGGGGAAGGCGACCTGCTCGCTTGGCTCGTGAAGTACAAGAAGGTGCAGGCGCGCGGTGTCGAGATCGCCACCGAAAAGGTTCGGCGCTGCGTTGAGCTCGGCCTGTCGGTTTTCCAAGGCGATATCAACAAGGGGCTTGCCGACTACCCCGACGCCTGCTTTGACTATGTGATCCTTAGCCAGACGCTGCAAGTGGTGCGGCAGCCTCTGAAGGTATTGCGGGAAATGAGGCGGGTGGGGCAGCGTATCGTCGTGGAATTCCCCAATTTCGGCCACTGGTCGGTGCGGCTCTCGCTCCTTTGCTCCGGCCGGGCTCCCCGGACCAGACATCTGCCTTACGCTTGGTACGACTCCCCGAATATCCGCGTGCTGACGATTCTGGACTTCGAGGAACTGCTCCGCGATGAGGGCCTGCGCGCCGAGAAGGCCTTCTACCTTCGGCGCGGGCAGCTCATCAGCGTCTGGCCCAACATGCGAGCTGACTCGGCGATCTACCTGCTCAGCTGAACGCGCCGCGCCGGGACAACACTTCCGCGACCGCCTCGGAGACTGAATCGGGCGCCACCGACAGGATGCAGCGAGGTGCATCGAACGCGTAGCATCGGTCGCCCCGGCACGGCTTGCAGTCCCAGGCGGTTTCGACGACACGGTGGGGGCTGCGCCAAGGGTGCCATGCCCGGGAGTCCGATGAGCCGAAGATCGTAATGCACGGAACGCCGAACGCCGCGGCGACATGAGAGGGTCCGGAGTCGTTACCGACGAATAGTTCGGCCCCTGCCATCAAGGACATGAGCCTGGCGACGGGCAAACCCTTTCGGACCTCAAAGCCGGACACCTGATTGGCCAGGTCCTCTTCTCCCGGGCCGGCCACGAACACCGGCTCGAGATCGTGCCGTTCCCGAATCTCCGTGGCAAGAGAGAGGAAGTGAGGCAGCGGCCAGGCTTTGGTGAAATAGGCTGCTCCGGCATGGATGACCGCGTAGGGCCGGCCGGCCTTCTGTGGCTCCGCCACGAGACGCGAGTTCGGAATCTCGCCCGGCGCCGCTCCTAGGTGAATCATGGCGGCAGCATGGTGCTCGGCGGTGTGCACCGTAGCATCGGAGGCGCGGCCCAGCACCTCCTGGGCGCGCGGAATCCGCACATTGTAGGCCCACGAGTGCCGGAAATGCCCGAACCCGGCGCGGCAGCCGGCACCGGACAGGGCAGTGAGCCATGCCGCCGTCGACCCGCCGTGCATGTCCACGCATAGGTCCGGTCGCAATGCTCGCACCTGCCGCACCAGATTGGCTTTCGCAGCGATTCCCGCTTGCGGCTCGATGCGCAGGACCCCATCGATGTCAGGCTGACGAACAAGCAGGTCCGCGAACCGCTCGTCCATCGCCACGTGAATGCTGGCGGTCGGAAGCGCGCGACGCAGTAGCGCGAAGGCGGGGGTAGCTAGAACGGTGTCTCCGAGCGACCGAAGCCTCACAAGGACAACGGAAGCCTCGGGGCCTAGCCGGGCGAAAACAGAGTCGCCCACTCGACCGCCTCAGGCTGCGCGCCCTTCGGCCACTGTTTCCATGAAGCCCCGGGCGGCGGTCTCTATGCGGGCGAATTCCCGCTTTTGCAGCCATCGCTTGTTGACAAGGTCCGACCCTACGGCGACGGCGCTCGCGCCGGCGCGGAAGAATTCCGCTGCGTTATCCAGGTTCACGCCACCCGTCGGCACCAGCAACACCTGCGGCAGGGGCGCTTTGAGCGCCCTGATGTACCTAGCGCCGCCCAGGGCGCCTACAGGAAAGACTTTGACCATTGTGGCCCCCGCATTCCACGCCATCATGATCTCGGTCGGCGTCAGTGCCCCGGGGACCACGCACTTGGAATAGCGGTTGCAAATCTCGATCGTTTCGAGATCCAGCGAGGGGGTGACGCAGAATTCCGCCCCGGCCAGCATGCAGTTCCGGGCAGTCGTGGCGTCCAAGACCGTTCCCGCTCCGAGCACCAAGCTGTCGCCGAAGCGATCGCACGCCGTCTCCAGGGTCTTGAGGGCCCCGGGGACCGTCATGGTGACTTCAAGGAGCGGAATGCCCGCGCTGTAGATGGCCTCGATCGCATACAAAGCGTGGGCCGAGTTGTCGGTGCGGACGATCGGGATGATGCCGACATCCAGGATGGTGTTCAAGATGTCTTGCTTGGCCATTGGTGCAGCAACCCAAGCCGATACAGTACCAGAGCCGCGGAAGGCACGGCAATTCGGTGCAGGCTGAGAGCTGCGCGCAGGGTTTCGAGCGCGTCCCGAGCCGAAAGCCTTTGCGGTTCTGTCCTGCGAGGCCAGCCAAGGCGCGGCCCATCGGTGGCAAGTCCGCGATGCGGGGGGCAAGGGGTCGCTCGGGGGAGTTGCCCATCGAATGTTTCCAGCTTTGCCTTGCTACTACTTCGCGAAGCTAGAAGCGGCAAGTGCCCAGGAACTTCAAGCCACGCCACTGTGCTTGGATTGGGGCCGAAGCGCGCGACGGGCGGTTCGATGCTGGAGCGCCCGACGAATGCTCACTACACTGAGAGTGCATGTCGCGCTCGGTTTTGGCTTTGGAGGGCGGGGATGCGCTTCGTCAGGCCCCCTACCCTGCTTGGCCCGCGCTGGGACCGGGAGACTTGGATCGAGTCAAAGCCGTTCTCGACAGCTCCGTATGGGGGGGGAGCAATCAGGCTGTGGAGGCATTTGAGGGCCTCTTCGCCCACTTTCACGACGCGAGTTTCGGTATCGCCGTCTCGAGCGGCACGATGGCTCTGGAACTGGCGATGCACGCAGCAGGAATCGGCCCCGGGGACGAGGTGATCGTGCCCGCTCACAGTTTCGTCGCCACGGCGACCGCCGTCAGTCGGGCTGGGGCGGTGCCGGTATTCGTCGATATCGAGCGGGACACGTTCAACATCGACTCCTTGCGGGTCGCCGAGGCGGTCTCAGAACGGACGAAGGCACTGGTCCCGGTCCATTTCGGAGGTGTCATGGCGGACATGGACCGGCTCGCCCTCGTCGCCAAGGACCGCGATTTCGCGCTGATCGAGGACGCTGCTCACGCTCACGGGGCGGAATGGTTCGGCACTCGGGCCGGGGGCTTGGGTGAAATCGGCGTCTTCAGCTTCCAAGACTCCAAGGCCATGACTGCCGGTGAGGGCGGCATCTTCATTACGAGCGACGAAAACTTGGCAGCCAGGGCGCGCTCCATTGCCAATGCCGGGAGGCTCGAGGGGCAGGGTTGGTTCAAGCACTTCGAGCTAGGCACCAACCTAAGGATGACAGCGCCGCAGGCGGCCTTGCTGCACGGCCAGCTGGAGAGACTTCAGGACCAGATTCGCCTTCGAGCGGCCAATTTTTCGCGGTTCCAAGAGGGTCTGGAGGAAGTCGACGGTGTCGGGCTCCAGCGAGCGCCGGCCGGTGCTACGGTCCAAACCCGCTACATCGTTCCCGGACGCATAGACGAACGTCGGTTCGGGGCGGGCCGAGACCGCTTCGTCGAGGCTGTGCAAGCCGAGGGCGTTCCCGTGCGGCCCTTTTACCCGCACACGCTTTACGAAAATCCCTTGTACCGGCTACAGCCGCACCGGGCTCTGCCCTGTCCCGTCGCCGAGCACGCAACGCGAGATTCTTTCTGGCTGCCAATGAATCTGTTCATGGGGACCGAGGAGGATGCGATGGACGCTGCCCGGGCGATTGCCAAGGTGCATCGGGCATTCAAGCCCCGCAAGTCGCACCGCGTCAACGGATCGGCGGCATGACAGGCCTGTCAGTCAGTCCCCGGTCCTAGGCTCGCGGATCTTGTGAACGAGACGTGACGCGAGCCTGCCCAAGCGCTGGATCTTGCCGCTTGGCCAATGGACCTCGACATCGGCCGCATCGCTAGCGCCCAGCCCGAAATGGAGTCTCAGGTCGTGCTGGGAAATGTAGCTGCCGCCCCCTCGGACTTCGCCGCTCTGGCTCCGTCCCGAGCTTCGGACCAGCACTCGTGCCCCGATCGCGCTCCGGTTCGACTCAGTTCCCTCGAGGTCAAGGAGAATCCAGTTTTCCCAGGCCTCCCCAGTCTGCGCGAGCAAGGCCGGACGTTCGTTCTGGCTGTTGATCAGCGCCTCGAGCCTCCCGTCGTTGTCGATGTCGGCTAAGGCCAGGCCCCGCGCGGCTCGGCGCTCTGCCAGTCCCGGCCCGGATGTCAGCGAGATGTCCACGAATCGCTTCCCTCCGAGGTTGCGGTAGAGGACGGGCCTCTCGCGGTAGTTCAGGTCGCTGTCTGCCAGGTTCTCCACTTCCGGGAAGACGTGGCCGTTGACTAGCAGAACGTCGCGCCAGCCGTCATTGTCGGCGTCGAGGAAGGCGCATCCCCACCCCACGAAGCGCGTGTTGACCCCCAGCCCGTACCGCACCGTCGCGTCGTCGTAGTCGCCGTTCCCGCGATTGGCGTACAAGGTTGAGCGCTCGTCGGAAAAATTAGTGCGGAACAAGTCGTCCCTGCCATCGCCGTCGAAATCGCCAGCGGCGACGCCCATGCCGGAAAGTGCCTCGCCGTGCTCGTCAAAGGCCACCCCGCGCAGAACCGCTTCGTCGCGGAAGGTGCCGTCGCCCTGGTTCACGTAAAGGATGGAAGGGGTGCGGTCGCAGGCTACGTAGATATCCGTCCAGCCGTCGGCGTTATAATCGCCGGTCACCGCCCCGAGCGAGTAATTCCGTCGCGGCAAGCCGATTCCGCTGGCCAGCGACACATCCTTGAACTCACCGCGACCTTCGTTTCGCAGCAGCTCGTTCCGAGCGAATGGAAGGCCCCTGGGGCCGCACGCCACAGGAATGTTGCGGTAGAAGCAGTAGGGGTTCTCGCCAGGTTCGGGGGTCGTTTCGAAGTCGAATCGCAGATAGTTCGAGATAAAGAGGTCGAGGTCGCCGTCGTTGTCGTGGTCGACAAAGGCACAGCCGGTGCTGTAGCTGCCGCTGTCGGGCACTGGCACGGCCTCGAATTGCAGGCCCGATTTATTCTCGTAGAGCCTGTTCGTGCCCCAGTACGTGACGAAGAGGTCGGTGAAGCCATCGTTGTTGAAGTCGCCCGCGCAGACTCCTTGCCCCCAGCCATCGCTTTGCAGGCGCAGACGCTCGGTCGCGTCCTCGAAACGCCTCGCCCCCAGATTCTGGTAGAGGCGGTTCGTGCCGCCCGGCCCGGAAACCGCGAAGGCGTCCTGAAGGCCGTCGGCGTTGAAATCGAGAAATGCCGCGCCGCTACCGGTCGTCTCGAGAATCCATTTCTTGGCTTGGTCGCCGCCGTTCGGCAAGACATGCGTGAGCCCTGCGTCCTCGGCGATGTCGACATAGCGAATTGACGAGCCTGCCGCAATTCCGGCACTGGAGATCGCTGCCGCCATTGCGGCGAGTCGAAAGCGGATTGGTATCACGGGGCCTCGCCGATTCGGCGCAAGAATTCGCTGAACTCGCCTTCATCGGTAGACTGCAGCCGCTCCAGCGCCCGTTGCAGGCGCTCGGCGTCGGCGCGCCGCCCCGCGTTGCGGTAGGCCAGCATCAGGCTGTAGTGGGCGGGCTCGCTCTGGGGGTGCAATTCCAAGGCCCGCTCCAGGAGATCGATCGCTTCGTCGAACTGCTCCGACGTTGCGCGCAGCTTGCCGAGCGCTATCAGAGCCTCTGGAAACGCACCGTCCAGGTCCACGGCCCGTTCGAAATGCCGGGCGGCTTCGGACGGTCGGCCCAGCACCTGATGGATCTGGCCAATCTGGAATTCGGCGACAGCGTCGTTCGGGTTTAGCCGCAGCTCGGCTCGGAACTCGGCAAGCGCTCCCTCCAGCGCCTGCGGTTCATGCGACCGCATCAGCAGCGCTCGTCCCAAGCGGTAGTGCAAGTTGATCGTGGCGGGAGCCTTTTCGATCGCCTTGCGATATTCGTGCACGGCGTCGTCGTAGCGGCCTTGGATCTCGAAGATCTCCGCAGAGAGCTGGTTGACGCGAAACGAGGCGGGCGCCGCGGCAAACATCGCGGCCACTGCATCGTTCCAGCCCTTGAGGTGCAAGCGGGCGGTCTCGTAAAGGATTTCGGGGTCGGCCGGATCCCCTGATCGGAGGTTGGCCAAGGTGTTCAGTGCGGTGTCGAATTGCTGGCCGGCAATAGCGCACCGCGCCGCCGCGAGCCCGGCCAGCTTGGCCGTCGACGCGTCGCCCTCGGCAGCCGCAGCGAGTTTCGGGAGTACGTCGGCACAGCCGCCGAGAGAAGCCTCTACTATCGCCGCGAGCGCTCCGGCACGCGGGTCAGCCGATTCCGCGAATCGCTTCTTGGCCATCAGGTAGTCGCCGGATTCGACCAGACGCAGGCCGTCTTCGAACGGCACGTCCGCCCGGGCAGTGCTTGCTCCCATGGCAAGCGCTGCGGCAATCGCCAGCGAGGCAGGGCCATGCCCTCTAGTGGCCGGCATCGTCCATCATCAGGTCTAGTTCGCCGAACCGGTGGCGCCGCCGATCCTCCAAGTAGCGGAATGCCAGCATGGGCGGGTCTCCGGGCGCCAAGCGCGATTGCGGTTGCAATCGCTCGGACGAAGACACCCCGAGGGTGTCCAGCCGTCCGGAACGCTCGATTCTCGCGAGAATTGCCGACTCGGCCTGCCGGTCTCCCGCCGCCCGCGGTACCGCGCAAACAGCGAGCGCCATGGCTAACAGCCACCTCATCATCCGTGTCCGGCTTGCCGCTTCCGGCTTCATTCAGAGTAGCGCGGGACCGGCGGCGATCTTCGCTTCGGGGCTCGGATTCCCGGGTTCCAGCCCTAGCCAGTGCGCGCAGGATAGGAAGACCTCCTCGAGCCGCTGCGGGCCATCGACTGCAAAGAGAGGGAAATCGGGAGGAGCGACCGCGAACAGTGCGTCCATCCCGATTCCAATGAAGAGGTATGCCGTGTTGCGTCTGTACTCGGCGTACTTTTCGCACTCCTGCCAGATGTATTGATAGAACACCTCGAGATCGACGTAGGTACCGAGCATGTCGGCTTGGGTCGGGATGGGGCTTGTCTCTTCTTGGTCCGAGTAGATCAGCAGGCTGCTGAACGGTTTGACCTTGTTGCGGATCCCGAACGAGGCCAGCAGCACGGAAGGCCGGGCACGGCGGATCGCTTGGAGTGCCGTCCATTCCACGAAGGTGTTGTTGATGAGAAGCGTGCCGTTGCCGTTCAGCAACACGGATTGGAGGAAGTCTTGCATCACGGGGTCGCGTCCGGCGGCCCGGCGCAAAGCCCCGGGGCTCATCTTCTGCAGGCGCTCGCCTAGCTGGCGCGGCCCCGGGATCTTCTCTTGCGTGACGAGCTCGTTGACCTCTTTCATGAGCATCCGCCGCAGGTCTGCCAGGCGCGCGTAGCTCAAGCCGACCCAGCCTTCGAAGGACTGCGCCAGCCGCAGAATCGGATCGGCGGCCTCGACAACCCAGGCGTCGGACGGATTTCGCCCGCGCTGCCGGGCGTAAAGGTCGAAGACGCTCGGGGCTTGATTCGCGCGCGGCGCCCCGCAGAGCAGCCGTGCCAAGTAGTCCGAGAGCTTGGCATCATCGGCCAGCTCCAGCGGCACTAGACGGCCCCTGTCGCGGATGCGAGTCCACATTCGGTCGGGTCCTATGGGCAGTTCCGCCGGCGAAACGACCGTCACCAGCCTGGGGTTGCCCGACCTTGCGACTTCCGCGTCCAGAATCGGGTCGATCTTGTAGAAGACACCCGCGATCGCGGCCCTCCACTCCGCGAGATGTCGGCTGCGCTGCAAGAAGTCCACGTGCTCGAGAGTGAACTTGCGCGTCTTCCAGATCCCCCCGCCGATGTCCATCTTCCGCTCGACGTCGCGAAGCGGGACGAAGAGTTTCCTGACCGCATCGGCCGAGGACCGGTCCAGCAGCCCGAAGAGCCGCTCGAAATACTCGTGCTCCGCGGGAAAGAGCTTCTTCCAGTCGCTGATCCGATCGAGCGAGTATACGGAGAAGGTCGCGGGCAGTCGTTCAAAGAGGCCGTTCTCGACCAGCCGCCGGATCGTCGGGCTGTAGTCTTGCATGAACCACGGGCCTAAGGGGCCCAGCCGCGGGCCGGGCCGGGAGCCCGTCACCGCGGCATCCTCACTCATCCTACAGTCCAGAACGCGGCTGCCAAGAGCTTCCGGTAGCGACTGCCGACGGCCGCCGCCCGGTGATGCGGCAGCAACCCCGCGCTTCGGAGAGTGAGTGCAAGCGTTGCGACAATGAACGCAACCATGGTCCGTGTTATCGCGTCCATCCGCGTCAAGCGCGGCGCGCTCGGGGAATATGTCGCGCTGTTCAAGGAAAACGTGCCCAAGGTCCTCGCCGAGGAAGGCTGTATCGAGTACTCCCCGTGCTTAGATGCCGATACGGGCTGGAAGAACCAGGCGCTAGACGCTTGTCGGATGACAGTTGTCGAGAAGTGGGCGAGCATGGATGCATTGCAGGCCCACGCACGAGCGCCTCACATGGCTGCGTTCCGCAAGAGGGCGGGCCACTTGGTCGGCGGTATAGAGCTGCAGGTCGTTGCCGACGTCTGATCGCGCCGCGGTCTGCGCCGTTAAGCCGCTTCCTGGATCAGGTTCCGGTGGCGCGACTGCTCCTTGATGCCGCGGAAAAGCCATGCACTGACGTACATCACGGGCGTGTCAGCGGCAGCAACCACCAGCTTGTAAACGTAGCTGGCTAGGATGACGGCCCCGATCTCGGGCCAGTCCCAGACGCCGTAGAACAGGATGACCACCACGGCAATCGTGTCGATGAGCTGGCTCAGCATCGTCGATGCATTGTTGCGGAGCCAGAGATGGCGGCCGTTCGTGAGCTTTCGCCAGAAATGGTAGAGGCGGACGTCGACGAGCTGGGCTATCAGGTAGGCGACCATGCTGGCGAAGATGGCCCTGGTGCTCTGCCCGAAGACGGCAACGTAGTGGACTTGGATTGATTCGTCTTGCAGGTGCGAGACAGGCAGCGCTTTTCCCAGCAGCAGCAGCGCCAGCATGTATACCGAGACGAGGAAGCCCACCATCACGATCGCGTTGGCGCGTTTCTTGCCGTACAGCTCGCTGATCAGGTCGGTGCAGAGGAACGTGACCGGGTACGGCAGAACGCCAGCGCTGATCGTGGCGAGCCCGAAGAGAGGCAGCTGAATGTCCACGAACTTGAACACCATTGCATTCGCTAGAACCAAGCTGGCCAGAAAAAAGCCAGAAAGGAGCAAGAACACGAAATCGTACCTGCGCATCGCGTTGCCTATGACGCTACCATCTAAGTGCCACTATGCCTGCAGCCAGGCCGAATCGACGCCAGATAATCCGCTCGCTGGCCGGCGGCGGCTTGCTCTTGCCCGGCCTGCTGTCGGAAATGATGGCTTCCACGCAGGAAGACCCGCTGGCGGCGAAGTCTCCGCATTACCCCGCCAAGGCCAAGCACGTGATCTTCCTGTTCATGACTGGCGGCGTGTCGCACGTCGACACGTTCGACCCAAAGCCGCTCCTGCGCGAGAACCACGACAAGCCTCACAGCAAGAATCGCGTCTACAAAGGGACCGACTGGGAGTTTCGTGCGTACGGAAAGAGCGGGACCGAGGTAAGCGACCTCTTCCCCGAGATCGGGAAGGTCATTGACGAAATCGCGGTCGTGCGCTCGATGAAGAACATCAACGGCGACCACTTTGGCGCTACGCTGGGCATCCATACTGGATCCGCGACGTTCAACCGGCCCAGCATTGGGTCGTGGGTCAGCTACGGCCTAGGCACGATTAACACGAACCTGCCGTCCTTTGTCGTCATCGCGCCTGAGATTCCCTACGCCGGCGGGCAGGTATGGGGCTCGGACTTCCTCCCGGTCCTGCATCAGGGGACGCGCATCGTTCCGGGCGACGAGCCCATCGCGCACATGAGCCGGCGGATCTCGTCCGGCCAGCAGCGCACCGAACTTGACATGCTCGAGTACTTCAATCGCCAGCACCTCCGCGGGCGCGAGCGCGACAGCAACCTCTCCGCCCGCATCAAGTCATTCGAGACCGCATTCGGCATGCAGGCCGAGGCCCCGGATGCGTTCGATCTCTCGGGCGAGTCGGACGCGACCTTGAAGATGTACGGCTTGGAGAGGGGAAGCACCGAAGGCTTCGCTTGGCAGTGCATGGTGGCGCGTCGGCTCGTCGAGCGCGGCGTGCGCTTCGTCGAGCTTATCGACGGCGGCACGATGCTGGACAAGAACTGGGACTCGCACGCCAAGATGGCGAACTACAACCGCATGGCACGGAACGTCGACAAGCCGATCGGCGCGCTAATCAGCGACCTGAAGTCGAGGGGGATGCTCGACGAGACGATCGTCGTTTGGACCACCGAGTTCGGCCGGACGCCGACCTGTCCTTCGCCCGGGGCCGAAGGACGCGGACACCACGCCAAAGTGTATAGCTCGTGGCTGGCCGGAGGCGGCATCAAGGGCGGCGTGGTCTACGGGGCGAGTGACGAGATGGGCTTCGACGTCGCGGAGGATCCCGTCACGGTGCATGATTTCCAAGCGACAATCCTCGACCGGCTGGGCATGGACCACGAGCGGCTGACGTACCGCCACGCGGGTCGCGACTTCCGGCTCACTGACGTGCACGGGCGGGTAGTGAAGGAACTCTTGGCGTAGCCGCGAAAGGGGAGTCAAGATCTCCCGGGCATTCAGGCGGATTCCCTGAGAGTCGGATCGGATTCACGTTCTTGGCTTGAGCAGTCAGTGCGGCGCTGTCCTATCGGAGCTGTGCGGCCTGGGGCCCCCTAGTCGGTTTCCGTGTATAATCACATCGGTGGGATTAGCTAGTCTTGAGGACTTTTTTACCCGCTTAGAGCAAAACGGGGCATCTAAGGCCCTCCAGAGGAGTGAACTATCCATGCGAGCAACTGTATTTCGCGTGATCCCGATTCTCCTTCTCGCTTGCCTCGCGGCGATGCCCGCGGCGGCGCAGCGAGACATGGGAACGCTGCTCGGCAGCGTAACGGATCCGTCCGGCGCCGCGATTCCCGGCGCTACGATCACGATTACCGAGGAGTCCACCGGCGTCACCGACATGGTCGAGTCGGATGTCGTGGGCAACTACATCCGGCCCTTGATCAAGCCGGGCACCTACACTATCGGGTGCGAATCGCCCGGCTTCAAGAGGTCCGTGCAGACGGGCGTGACCCTGCAGTCGGCGGGCCGCGTCCAGTCGAACTTCGTTCTCGAGATCGGCGAAGTCACCGAGACCATCGAGGTGTCCGCCGCCCCGCCCGCCTTGCAGACGGAAACCACGCAGATGGGCGGCACACTGGAGACCCGCCAGACGAGCGAGCTTCCGCTCGGCGGGCAGCGGCGCTTCGCGTTCCTTGCGCGGACGGTGCCGGCGGTGGTGCCGGCCGAGCCCGGCGCGCGCGATGCGGCGGGCGGCGGGTTTTCGGCCAACGGCGTGCGCTCGAACGGCCAGAACAACTTCCTGCTGAACGGCGTTGACAACAACGTCAACGTGATCGACTTCATCAACCAGACCGCCTACGTGGTCGGGCCGTCGGTGGAGGCGATCGGCGAGATGCAGATCCTGACGAACGGCTACAACGCCGAGTACGGGCGCGCCGCCGGAGGCGTGGTCAACGTCACGATCAAGTCCGGCACGAACGAGGTCCACGGGACGCTCTTCGAGTTCCTGCAGAACACGAAGTTGAACGCCAATCCCTGGCATCTCAACAAGAACAACAACCCTCGGCAGCCCTACAAGCAGAACCAATTCGGCGCGGCAGTCGGCGGACCCATCGCCAGGAACCGCACGTTCTGGTTCGCGGACTACCAAGGGACCCTCATTCGCGACGGGAGCTTGGCTAGCACGCTGACCGTTCCGAGTCCAGGCATGGCCAGCGGTGACTTCTCCAACATCCTCGTCCCGGGCGAAATCCTCGGCGTCGACGCCGTAGGAAGGAATGTGGCGCGCGGGCAGATCTACGACCGCATGACGCAGAGGGAAGTCGGCGGTAAAGTGATCCGCGACCCGTTCCCCAACAACATGATTCCCGCGGCTAGATTCGACTCCATCGCGTCGAACCTGATCGGCCAGTATCCCAGCGAGAACCAGAATCTCAGCGGGGCCGGCAAGCGCCCCGGCAGCAACTACTTCACCACGCGCAATGCCGAACGGGACGTGCATCAGTGGGACGTGCGCGTCGACCACCGGATTTCCGACAACGACAGCCTTTTCGGCAGTCTGAGCTGGATCGACGAGCAGAAGTTCCAGTCGCCGCCGCTTCCCGGTCATCTGGACGCGGGCGGCTTTCTTGGCGAGACCGAGGAGAACCTCAGCCGGGCAGCGATGATGAGCTACACGAAGATCTGGTCCCCGACCTTCATCACCGAGTCTCGCGTCGCCTACTCGCGGCTCATCACCACCCGCGTGCAGAGCAATGCCGACAGCGATTCGTTCGGGGAACTGGGCTTCGGCGGCCTGAATCCGTTCACGACGAACAACGGCGGCCTCATGCGGCTCGGGCCGGCGGGCTACAGCACAGTCGGCGGGTCCGAATGGCTTCCGACGCAGGAGTACAACAACGTCTGGGACTTCATCCAGAACGTATCGTGGAACAAGGGCTCCCACGCCATCAAGTTCGGAGCCGAATACCGGCCGATCGGCTTCCCCTTCTTCCAGGTGCCCTCCCCGCGCGGCCAGATGCGTTTCGATCGAGCCGATTCCAACCAAGTGGGTTTCGCTGACACTGGCGACGGCATGGCGTCTTGGCTGCTCGGCGACGTCCATTGGGCCCGCATCACAACCGCGAACTTCATTTCCTCGTTCAAGGACGCCTATTCGTTCTTCGTGCAGGATGACTGGAAGGTTTCTTCCAAGCTGACCATCAATCTCGGCGTGCGCTATGAACTAACCACTCCGATCGGCGAGAAGTTCGGGCGCCAGGCCCACCTTGACGTTTTCGGATCGGACCACAATGTCCCGACGCTGGTCATTCCGAAGGGCAAGGACCAGGAGTCGCCGCTGCCGCCCAACTTCGTGACGGACTATCCCAGCATTGCCATCGAGCGCGGGGTTGCTTCGACGTACCTGACCGAGTGGGATCGGACCAATCTCGCACCCCGGATCGGTTTCGCTTACGAAGCGATGCCCGGTACCGTCATCCGTGCAGGGTACGGGATCTTCTACGGTGCCGAAGAGAACGAGGGGGGCAACCCCAACCGCGGGGAGAACGTCCCGTTCAACCAAGAGACTCGTTTCGTAAAGGCGCGGAATTCGGATCAGAACCCGTTCGTCAAGCGGTTCTCGGACGGGTTTCCTGTCGACGCATTCACCCTTCCCGCGCCGATTTCATTCCGCTCCCTCTACACCCAGAGACGCTGGCCTCTGGTCAACAAGTGGAACTTCAACCTGCAGCGCGACCTAGGATGGAACTCTGTTCTCGAAGTCGCCTACATCGGCTCCAAGGGCAACAGGCTCACGGACAACTACAACGGGAACCCTCTAGTTAACGACCCGCGTCCGAACCAGGCGACGCTCCCGCGCCGACCCTTCAAGTTCGTCGATTCCGGGATTTCGTTCACCAACAGCAACGGCCGCTCGACGTACAGCGCGTTCACCGCGAAGCTCGACAAGCGGTACTCTGACGGATTGGGCTTCCTGGCTGCCTATACGTGGGGGCACGCGCTGGCGGATACAGGCACCACCCTATCGGGCGGGCCAGGCAATCGCACTCCGCACCAGTCCCTCGAGTACGCGCACGCTAGCTTCGACGTCCGGCACCGATTCGTTCTGAGCGGCAACTGGAATCTGCCCAGCCCCGCCAACCTGTCCGGGCCGGCGCGCGTGATCGTCGGCGGGTGGCAGTTGAACGGCATTCTCACGCTTCAGACTGGCAACTACTTCAACATCGGTACCAACCGATCCGTGTGCTCTTGTTCCGGCACGACACGCCCGGACCCCGTTTCCGGAAGGGATCCCAACGCAGCTCCGTCTGGAGGTCGCACGCCCGAGCAGTGGTTTGACACGTCGGCATTCCAAGACCCGGTGGTTGGCACCTACGGATCTCTCGGCAACTACAGCAACATCGGACCGCCCACAAACACGGTCGACCTCTCGCTGTTCAAGGACTTCCCGATCACGGAGAGTTCCAAGGTGCAGTTTCGCATCGAGTCTTTCAACCTTATGAACACGCCGCAGTTCAGCAGGCCGCAATCCACGCAGGGCAGGCCCGACTTCGGGCGGATCAACAGCGCGCGCGGCGGCCTGAACCGGCAGTTCCAATTCGCCTTGCGCTTCATGTTCTAGGCGGCCGGCCGCCCGGCTCAGGGCCCTCGCCCTCCGGGGCGGGGGCCTTTTTTCTGGCCTCCGGGCTGGCTCGAGCCCACGCCTCCAGCAATCGGATATGGTGTGGTCTTGGACGGCTGCGCGTCCGCGCAGAGGCTGCTCGGATCGTGGCAACGCCTAGCTCAATGGGAATCGAAACCGTGATTGCCGGGCAAGACACGAGTTCCGGCCTGCAGATTCGCTGCCCGCGACTTTGCAGCTGGTTGTTTGCCGTGCTCGCCCTCCTGCCCGGCATGCAGGGCGCAGCTCCTCGATACGAGGATGTCGCCCGGGAAGCGGGCATCCGCGACACGGTGACCTACGGCAGCGCGACCTCCAACAGCTATATCTTGGAAACGACCGGCACGGGCGCTGCGATTCTCGATTTTGATCGCGACGGCGACAACGATGTTTTGGTCGTGAACGGCACGACCTTTGACCTATGGGCTTCAGGGGACAGCCCGCCTCTGTTGCTATACATCAACAACGGAAATGGCGAGTTTCGTGAAGCCGCTGAGGCAGCTGGACTCTCTGGCCGTGGGTGGGGCCAGGGTGCTTGCGTCGGTGACATCGACAACGACGGCTGGGACGACCTGCTGGTCACGTACTACGGGTCCAACGTTCTGTATCGGAACGGCAGCGGGCGATTCCAGGACGCTAGCAGCGGACTGGCTCAAACGGCCGGCCAGCGGCGCTGGGGCGCCGGTTGCGCGTTCTTCGACTACGACGCGGACGGACTTCTCGACTTGTTTGTCGCCAACTACGTGGACTTCGATCCTGAAAGCACGCCGAAGCCCGGCTCCAGCGGGGCGTGCGAATGGAAGGGGATTCCAGTCATGTGCGGCCCGCGCGGACTGCCTCGCGCGACCAACATCCTATACCGGAATCTAGGGGGCGGCGAGTTCGAGGACGTGTCGTCGTCGTCGGGAATTCTTGAACCGGGCGGCCGCTACTCCCTCGGCGTCGTCGCGGCGGACTTCGACAACGACGGTGACTCCGATGTCTACGTCGCCTGCGACATGACACCCAGCCTGCTTTACAGGAACAACGGGGACGGCACATTCACGGACATTGCCTCGCTGGCAGGGGTCGGCTACAACGCGGACGGACAACTCCAAGCAGGGATGGGAGTCGCGGTGGCCGACTACGACCGGAACGGCTTCTTGGATATTGCGAAGACGAATTTCTCGGGCGACCTGCCGTCGCTCTATAACAACGAGGACGGGGTCTTTTTCGAGGACGTCGCTTTCGATGCCGGCCTCGGCAAGCATCAACTCCTGGGATGGGGCGCGGTGTTCGTCGATGCGGACGAGGATGGGCTGCCGGACCTGATGATGGCCAACGGCCACGTGTATCCGGAGGTCGACGCGGCACCCATAGGCGAAACCTATCGACAGCAGACGGTGCTCTACAAGAACCTGGGGGACGGAACTTTCGAAGACATCACCGGACGCGCAGGTCCGGCTCTGCAGGATGGGCGGCCGGCCCGCGGCATGGCTTCGGGTGACTTGGACGGGGACGGGCACCCGGAGATTGTATTGGTGAATGTCAACGCCCCGCCTTCGCTTCTGAAGAACACCGATTTCGCAGGCAAAGCCGCCTCGATCCGTCTGCAAGGAACCGATTCGAATCGGAATGCGATTGGATCTCGCGTCGATCTCGTAATCGGCAAGCGGCGTTTCATGCAGGCGGTGGTCGGGGGCGGCAGCTATTACTCGCAAAGCGACTTCGCGCTTCACTTCGGTCTTGGTGACGCCGACACGATCGACGCGATCGAAATCGCTTGGCCCAACGGACTTCGGCAGCGGTGGACTGATCTCGCGGGAAATCGCCGGTACTTGTTCGTGGAAGGCCGTGCGGAGGTGGAGTCTGCCTCTCTCAATCGCAGAGGGCCGACCGGCTCACGGTGATTGGAACGGGAGCATTCATCGAACGAGGACTAGGGCTTCATTCCGCCCGACTTGTTCGAAGTTGCATCGCCATTGAAATGTGTGGTGCGTTCTTCTGGTCGTGATCGTAGGCGGGACAATTACCACTTGTCCCAAGGTGCGAAGGCTCGAGGCGGCGGAAGCCGCAAGCGGTGCTGCGCGACGAAGGGTGCCGGGCAGTGCTGACCGGCCTGTAATTGTTCCGAGGGCCGCGTCGTACAGTTGGAACTAGGGCCGTCTTAGAATGACCGATTCCAAGATGGAGCAGCACCGGATCGAGGCATTCGCGACGGGAAGCAGTTGTTCCCGGATTCCTTTACCAATCGGGCCCGGGGCGCTCTCATAGCGGCAGCTGCGGGCGACGCGTTAGGTGGGCCTCACGAGGGGAAGCTCCCTAGAGGTCCAAGACGCCCGACTTTTCGCTTGACTGAGTCGAACAAGCTCATGGGCCGCGGATACAAACAGCCGGTGCCTCCCGGAGAACTCATTCGGCTGGGCGAGTATAAGCGACGACACCTGTCTTGTAACGGCCCTCGGCCACCGGCGCTTCGTGGCCGCTCCAAGGTTTTAGGGTGGGACGGACTATGAGCCATGCATCTTTACGGTCGCTGACGGATACGTGGCACAATCCCTTCTTGCCAGCTCTTGTAAGCAGCCAGCAGGTCCCGGGCGACGGTCGGCTCTTCAGAGACGAGATTGCGTGTCTCCGAGAGGTCCGCTTCCAAGTCGTAGAGTTCAAGGCCGCCGTTGTTCGCTAGCAGTTTCCAGCGGCCCTTGCGAATCGCCCACCCTTGGTCCGAGTCCTTGTCGATCCAGTTCCAGTAGAGGGACTCATGCAAGGGCCGGTCCAGCGATCCCGTCACGGATGGGAGGATGTCTCGGCTGTCGATAACAGTGTTTGAGGGAAGGTCGACGCCGCTCGCAGCGAGGGCCGTGGCGAACGCGTCGATGGAGATGACTGGGTCGTCCGAGACCGTGCCGGGCGGAATGCGCTCAGGCCATCGCAACAGGAACGGCACTCGGATTCCGCCCTCGTAAACGCTGTGCTTGTAATCCCGCAGAGCGCCGTTTGTTGCCGTGGTGCCGCGTGCTCCGCCGTTGTCGGAAAAGAACATGACGAGCGTGTTCTGGCTGAGCCCGAGGCGGTCCAGTGCGTCGAGGATCTCCCCTACGCCTTCGTCCAGAATCGCCAGCATGGCGAGATAGGTGTTGCGCTTCGGATCTGGATTGGAGTAACGGCGGATCTGGTCCTCCGGCGCTTGAATCGGATTGTGGACGGCGTTATAGGGAACATAGGCGAAGAAGGGCCCGCTGCGGTTTGCCGTGATGAACGCGACTGCTTCGCGGGTGATGTTGCGAGTCAAGTATCCAGAGTCGTTGATCGGCGCCCTGTCACGGTAAATCGATTTGATACCGTCCGTGATCGAAAGGTCGAAGTAGTCGTGGCCGCCGTGCCCAAGAAAGCCGTAGAACCTGTTAAATCCCCGTTCTAGAGGCCGGTACTGGGGCCGATAGCCAAGATGCCATTTGCCGAACACTCCGGTGGCGTAACCCGCGCCGCGGAGCAGCTCGGGAAGGGTGGTTTCGGAACTTGGCAGCCCGGCTCGGGAATCGGCGGCCGTGTAAAACCCGAATCTCTGCTGGTAGCGCCCGGTCAGCAACCCGGCTCGGGTCGGGGCGCAGACCGGGCAACTTGCGTAGCCGTTCGTCATGCGGACTCCCTCGGCGGCGATCCGGTCGAGATTCGGCGTCGAGACTTCGTCGGGATGCGGGTAGCAGCTGATGTCCGCGTAGCCCTGATCATCCGAAACGATCAAAACGATGTTGGCTTTTCCAGCCGCTGACAGCATGGCTGCTGAAAGCAGGAGAAATGCCAGCAGTCTATCCATTGGAAATGAAGTGCGTTGTCCCAGAGCTCCTCCCGTCGACACCGTATGCGCCATAAGCCACAGCCGGCGCAATACCGTTCGAGGAGTCTAGCTCCTCCGGGGCGAGCTTAGTCCGAGCTGATGCAAAACAATTCGTCCTGGCTGCGGAGATACAGCTTGCCATCGACGATCACAGGCGAGGATATGAACATTTCGTCGCCCATGCTGTTGACGGCCAGCACTTCGTATTGCTTGCCCATCTTGAGCACGATCACGTCGCCCTCTTCGCTAGCCAAGTAGAGCTTTCCGTTGGCTGCCACCGGGGACGCCTTGAACGTGTATGTTTCCGGGAGGCGCTGCTGATGATAGAACTTCTCTCCGGTCACAGCGTCGAACGCATTTACGAGGCCGCGGTCCGTCACGAAATACAGGATGCCGCCATGCAGCACCGGCGAGGCCGAGTAGGCGTTGCCCTTCTGGTTAGTCCACTTGATGTAGTCGGTGTTGCCCGTGATATCTCCCGTGCCTCCGAGCCGGACCGCCAGCAGGTTCGGGTCTCTGTACCCGGTCATCGCGATCACCATCTCGTCGTTTACATTGATCACTGCCGGAATCGCGTTCGCGCCTAGACCGCCGGCCTCCCAGATCAATTCCCCGGTCTCGAAATCGTAGCTGCGCATGCGGGTTGAACTGGTGACGAGTTGCTCGCGTCCTGCATACTTCACCACGATCGGCTGCGGCCAGCTGCTTCGCTCGTCTCGCTGCGCACGCCACTTCTCGTCTCCCGTTCTCTTGTCGACCACCACCAGATAGGACTCGCCCTCGTGGTCGTTCTGGATGATCAGGGAGTCTCCGTGCAGCACCGGGGCGATTCCTTCGCCAAAGGCCATCCGCATGTACATGAGCCCGAGGTCCTTCTTCCAGAGCAGCCCGCCCTCCATGTCGTAGGCGTAAACACCTCGCGAGCCGAAACTTGCGATCAGAATCTCGCCGTCGGTGACGGGCGAGTTCGAAGCGAAACTGCCGTACTTGCGGTGGTGTCCCTCGTGAGGCTTCGCTGAAGTGGCGGTCCTGCGCCAGATTTCCTTCCCGGTCTCCTTGTCGATCGCGATCACAAGGAAGTCGTAGAGGCGGAAATCCCCGGCAACGTCGTCCTTGTCCGAAACGACGGCTGTGGTGACAAAAACCGTCCCGTCCGAGATTACGGGAGTCGAATTCCCCTTGCCCGGGATCGAAATTCGCCACTTGACTTTCTCGGTGTCGGAGAAGTTGAGCGGCGCGTCACTTTCCGCGACTCCGTTATTGTTGGGCCCGCGCCACTGCCGCCAGGCGTCTTTGGCCTCGGGCCCCGCCGAGTGGGCTGGCAGCCCGATCAAGGCTAGGCCGGCCATAGCGACCAGTGCGGTTGAAGCGGCAGCTCTCGCCACCGCGGTCGAAACGAAAAGCATTGTGAAATCCCTCGCTGATAGCGTACTTGATGGGAGCCCGGCGCGTGCCGCATCGCCGTCCTGAACGGCTGCCGCGCTTTCCCGGGCCATACAGTCTAGGCGTCCGAAGACAGCCTGTGGTTGCGCTTGGCCGCTCGCCGTCGCGCCCGAATCAGCGGCCAGAGCAGCGAAAGAATCGTCGCTGCCACGAAAACGAGCAGGATTGGACGCGAGAGCAGGTCCAGCCAGTCGCCGCGGGTGAGGATCAGGGCGCGCCGCAGGTTCGATTCCATCATCGGGCCTAGGATCAAGCCCAGCACAAGCGGTCCCAGCGGGACACTTGCCTTTCGAAACAGGAATCCCCCGATTCCAGCGACGTACATGGCCCACACGTCGACGACGGCGTTGTTCAGGGCATAGGACCCGACGGTCCCAAACAGTACGATGCCCATCCAGAGCCACGGGGGCGGGATGTTGAGAATCCTCGCCAGCGGCTTTGCGCCGAGGATCCCGATTGCCATGATTAGCAGGGACGCGAAAACCAGCAGGAACACGATCGAGAAAACGAACGACTGATTGTTCGCGAAGAGCAGTGGGCCGGGCTGGATGCCGTGGATCAGAAGCGCGCCGATCAGGATGGCGGAGACGGCATCCCCCGGAATGCCCAGAGTCAGCATCGTCGTCATCGCGCCGCCGATCGCCGCGTTGCAGGCCGCGCAGCTCGTGGCGAGGCCCCGCAGCGAGCCCTTGCCGAACTTGTCCTTGTCCGAAGAAGTTCTCCGGGCTTGCTCCCAGGCGATGACCGAACCGATATCGCCGCCTGCGGCTGGGATCGCTCCCACCATCGTGCCCACCGTCGCTCCGCTCAAGGTCGCTCCGAGCATTGTCCTGGCTTCCGCAGCCTTCGGCATGATGCGCCCTATGACGCCCGATGAGACCGCTCTGCTGGCGTGACGGTCCGATATCTGCACGAGCACCTCGCCCAAGCCGAAGAGCCCGATCATGACGGGAACGAACGAAATCCCGTCCAGGAACTCCGACATTCCGAACGTGTAACGGGGATACGCCGTCATGGGGTCGAGGCCCACGAGCGCCAATGCTAGGCCGAGCGATCCTGCCAGCATGCCCTTGAGTACGTGCCTTCCGGACACGCCCGCCATGAGACTGATTCCCAGTAGAGCGAGACCGAAGTACTCCGCGGGCCCGAATTGAAGTGCGAAGCGAGCGATCGGAAACGCCAGGAAGGCCAAGAATAGGATGCTGGTCAGCTGGCCGGCTGCCGAGGCGAGCGCATTGATTCCCAGCGCCAGCCCCGCTTGCCCCTTGCGCGTCAGCGGGTAGCCGTCCCATGAAGTCGCGATCGAGGCGGGAGTGCCCGGCACATTGATCAGGATCGCCGGAATTCCCCCGGCCGGAATCGCCCCGCAGTAAATCCCTAGCAACATCGCCAGACCCTGCTCGGCGGAGACCCAGAAGGTCAGCGGTGTCAGGACGGCAACGCCCATCGTGGCGGTCAGGCCTGGCAGAGAGCCGAACACTGCGCCAAGGGAAACTCCCGCGGCGAGAAATCCCAGCACATGCCAGTCGAGGACGGCCGCCAGCCCCGCCAGAATCTCGCCTATCAACGCTCAGACTCCGTTTCCCGACGCAAGGCCAGCGCTCGGGGGCTTTTCCTCCCTCAACTCCGGAGTGGATCCTGAAGCTATCAATGCTTGCATTTCATTCACTCCAGGGACACGTTGAGCCCCATGTCGAAGGCCAAATATACGAACGCGGTGAGAACTCCCGAGTAGCCCGCGGCTGGCATCCATTTCTGCCCGAGGAATCTCAGGGTCAGGAGCAGAAACGCGGCGGTGCGTGCCGCGAAGAATCCAGTGCCCCACAGAAGCAGGTAGCCGAATAGCAGCGCGGCAGTACCCGCGACTTGCATCAAATTGGAAGCGGGGACGGACTCCTCGCTTCCGGCGCCGCTTCGCCGAACGAGCAGCCCGGCTGCTAGCAGCGCCATGAGCCCACCAATGGCCTGCGGAAAGAACCCGGCCCCCGGCAGGCCGCCGACACCAGGGGGCAAGCCTAGTCCGCTGGCGACAAGAGCGATGCCGAGCGCAAGGAACAGCCCGCCGGTAGCCGTTTCGCCGCGGTTCATTCAGAGCTCTCCAAGCGCACAAGCTTCGGGATTTCGCTCTCGAAGAACCTCTGCTGGTCCATCGCGAAGGCTCCGAACTCGTCCTTGTCAAGGAAGAGCGCTTCCATGCCGCGCTCGCGGCACAGCTTGGCCCACTCAGACGTGCCGAAGGCCGTCTTGAACGCTTTGGCAAGCAGCGTGACGCGCTGTTCCGCCATGCCACCCGGACCGAAGAACCCGCTCCATGCGGGCGCGCCTATCGGAAACCCCATTTCGTGGGTCGTAGGCACCTCGCTCAAGACCCCAGAGCGGGTTTCGTCGAATACTGCGAGAGCCCGTAGCTTGCCCGCCTTCACATGCGAGACGACTTCGCCCACACCGGCCACGGCGGCGTCCGCGTGACCGCCTATTACCGAGACGAGGGCAGGTGTCGATCCGCCGTAAGGAAGGTGCGTGAAGCGCGCCCCCGTGCCCTGCTCCATGAGAAGGATATTGAAGTGCCAGATCGAGCCGATTCCCGAGTTGGCCATTACGATGCGTCCCGCCCCTTCACGGGCCGCCTCGATGAACTCCTGGAACGATTGCCACGGTGAGTCGGCCTGTACCACCAACGCCGGCGCGGTCTTCGAGACCAAGCAGATCAAGGAAACGTCCGACGGCCCGATGTCGGCGTATCCCAAGGACCGCACGATTGCTATCTCGACTGGGGCGTGCCCGATCGTATAGCCGTCCGCCGACCTTCGGGCGACGTACGAGAAGGCTAGGGCGCCGCTTGCCCCGGGTTTGTTCTCGCAGACTATAGGTACGCCGATTTGGCCTTCAGCCAAGCTCGCCATGACCCTTGACACCGTATCCGACGTGCCGCCGGGAGCGGCTTGGACAATGAGCTTGATCTCTCTTGCGGGATACGGCCCTTCATCAGCCCCGCAACCCCCTATCAGCAAACAGGAGCAAAGTGTCCAAGTGCGTAGCGCGGATACCACCTTAAGAATGCGAGAGGCACGATTATATCCGACGCAGCGTTGCGGCTCTCACTCGCACGCAATAGCCCCTCTTCCGCGAGAACCGACATTTCGGCACAGCCGGTTCGGGCTGCAGACTCCCGGCTAACCGCACAGTCTCGGGCTGGCATTTTCTGAGGAGATTCGAGAATCGGCAGCGAGCGGCTGGATCGGAGGTTCGGCTGGACAAATCGCTGATTCGTCCGGGATAGATCCTTCGGGAAGACACGTAGATGGTATTCCGTGAAGGCTGGAGAGTTGCGGTCTTGCGCAAAGGGCAGGCACACGAGTCGTTGAAAGGGATACATGGAGGTGTGACGGTTGAGTGCAGTTTACGCGCCTGGCGATGCCGGATTTCGTTCTTTCGTGCGCCCAATCGAGATGGCGAAAATTGTCTTGGGCTTAGCAAATTTCCGTCTGGGACTGCCTTATTGCTCCCCCTTAGGCGCCTTCTAGAGGCTTGTCATCGCGAATTTGGCGCAGTCTCTGCTGGATGGATCACAAGGGAAGCCATCGCGAGCAAACGTCCCGAAGTCCTCATTGGCCGCAAGGCCCGGACCGATTCCCCAGAGGCGGTACGCTGGTATATGAAACCCTTCCCGTCCTCGATCCGAGCTGTGCTGTTCGACTTCGACGGCACCTTGGTCGACAGCGAGTACTTACACCACGAGGCGTGGCTCGAGGCCGTGGCTCCTTGGGGCGTCACATTGAGCTGGGAGGATTACGAGAGTCAGCTGGTGGGGATCAGCGACCGTCGTGCCTGCGAGTTCTTCCTGCAGCTGGCCGGAATGGACCTGACACCTGATCGGATCGCGAAGGCCTGCTCCCGGAAGCACCTTGTCTACCGTCGTCGTTCCATCGACGAATTGTCGATTCATCCCGATGTGGCGGACTGGATCCGCGACAGACACCAGCGCGTCCCGATGGCAGTCGTCTCCTCGAGTGCGATTCCGGATGTAGTTCCGATACTGCGCCAGCAGGGAGTGGAGGACTGCATGCAGTTCGTCATCGGCGGGGACCATGTCGAGCGCCTAAAGCCCGACCCCGAGCCCTACTCGCTTGCCTTGGACAATTTGAGGAGCCGGCTCGGCGAATTGGACAGCCTGCATTGCTTGGTCTTTGAGGATTCCTCCGCGGGGATTCAATCCGCCGCAGCGGCCGGCATGACAGTCCACGCGTTGGAGTCTCCCAACGAGCTCCCGATCGCCCTGGCAACTTGGCAGGGTCGAATTCGAGGCGCAGTCCCGTACGAGTTTGCCGGCATCCGTTCCGCGACTGCGGGATCGTAAGATCACCGGGATGCGCAAGACCTCGAGACCCCGCGCGAGTCCTCTAGTCCAAGGCTCACTCGCGCGTCGGTGTCGATGCGGCTCTCGACTCGGCTGATCGTGATTGACGGCAGCAGTCGCTAGCCCCGAAGATGCTGAAGGCCAAGGATTGCTTCGCGACACCGGGAACAACGCTCGTGATGTCGACTGCCGCGTTCGCAAGGGTGCAGGGCCCTTCTTGCGGTCGAAGCGCCGGGCTTTCTCCCGCACCATGTTTTCTCGGTCACTTTCCTGCGCCCGGATGCTGCGTTGCCGTTACATTTTGTGGTCGGCTTTCCGATTCGGCACCAAAGTGTCCGTTCACCAAGGGTTTGTTCCTCCGAGCAAGCTCCCAGCGGAGCAGAGTCGCGAGCCTTGTGCTTGACGCGGGGTGTCGTACCTAGCCCTCATTACTCGCAGGCTCGCTCGCCAATTGTGCAGCGAAGTCATTCCTTTGACGCAATGCCACCCGATCCGGCAAGCGCCGGAACCGGAAATCTCGGCCGGGCTATGACCTCGGCCAGACACCCGCGGATTCGCAAAGCGATCAATCCGCCGCGATTTCCGAGGCTACGGGAATCCTCAGTTGCGCGTCGTGGACGGTGATCGCCGACATCGTGATCACGTCTTCCACGTCGAATCCTTTCTGCAAGACCGCGACCGGCTTGTCCAAGCCCATCAAGATCGGGCCCAGCGAGCGAGCGCCCGCGAACTGCTTGAGCAGCTTGTAGGCTATGTTCGCCGACGCCAAATTGGGAAACACGAGCACGTTTGCCTCGCCCTGCAGCTTAGAGAACGGAAAAAACTCCTCCATGATCTGCGGATCGAGGGCGGTGTCAACCTGCATCTCGCCGTCCACGATCATTCCCGGATCCAATTCCGCGCAGATTTCGGCTGCCCGCTGGACCTTCTCGGAATCCGGGTAGCGCGCCGAGCCGAAGTTCGAGAACGACAGCAGCGCGACCCGGGGCTCGATGCCTAGGCGCTCCGCCCGGCGGGCGGAAAGGAGCGCGATCTCTGCCATGTCCTCGGGGCTCGGATCGATATTGACCGTCGTGTCCGCCAGCAGGTAGATCTTGCGCTGGCGAATCATCATGTACAGACCCGAAACCTTACGTACGCCGCTTCGCCTGGCGATGATCCGCAACGCGATGCGCAACGTCTCGGGGTAATGGCGCGTAATGCCCGCCACCATCCCGTCGACGTCGCCGAGATGCACCATCATCGCCCCGAACGCCATCGGATCCTCCAGCATCTTCAGCGCGTCGTCCATTGTGCAGCCCTTTCGCTGGCGCAGACGAAAGAGTTCCCGAGCGTACTCCGTAATTTGCGGGAATTCTTCCGGGTCGATGATGTCCCAGCCGCTGGTCGGAAGACGCAGGCGCTCGGCCTGATTCAGGATTCTCGCTTGATTGCCTAGCAGCACGGGCTTGGCTATGCGCTCTTCGCGCAAGACGTAGGCGGCTCGCAGTATCTTCTCGTGGTTTCCCTCCGGCAGCACGATGCGACGCGGATCCTCCTTGGCTCGCCCGAGGATCATTTGAAAAACTTCCTGGCTGCTGTCCAGCCGGACCGCCAGGCTCTCCCGGTAGTCGTTGAGTACGATGCGCCTACCAGACGCACCGCTGCTGATCGCGGCCTCCGCGACTTGGTGCGCGACTTGCAGCGTCACCCGAGGATCGAACGGCTTGGGAATGATGTAGCGCGGCCCGAACTCGAGCTGCTCGGAGGTGTAGATCCGGCGCACCGAATCCGGCACAGGCTGCTTGGCGAGTTCGGCGAGCGCGCGTACGGCGGCAAACTTCATTGCGTCGTTGACGCAGCTTGCCTCGACATCTAGCGCTCCGCGGAAAAGCGACGGAAAGCACAAGACATTATTTACTTGATTGGGATAGTCGGAACGGCCCGTGGCGATGATCGCATCGGATCGCGTGGCGATGGCCTTGCTGTATTCGATTTCCGGGTCGGGGTTCGCCAGGGCAAAGACGATCGGTGCTTCCGCCATCGTCACTAACATGGCTGGCGTAAGCACGTCCGCCTTGGACAGGCCGACGAACGCGTCCGCTCCCTGGATTGCCTCTTGCAGCGTCCGCAACGTGGTGTCGCGTGCGAATCGGCTTTTGTAGGGGTTCATCCCTGCCGTTCGGCCTTGGTAGATCACGCCTCGTGAGTCCAGCACCGTCAGGTTTTCCGGATTCACGCCCAGCTTGAGGTAGAAGTCGGCGCATGCAATGCCGCTCGCTCCGGCTCCATTGACAACCACGCGCAATCCGCTCAGCTCCTTGCCCGCGACTTCGGCCGCATTGAGCAACGCCGCTCCGCTGATGATCGCCGTGCCGTGCTGGTCGTCGTGGAAGACGGGGATCTGCAAGCGCTTGGTCAGCTGCTCCTCGACATAGAAGCACTCCGGCGCCTTGATATCTTCCAAGTTCACTCCGCCGAAGGTCGGTTCCAGCAATTCAACGACCCGCACGATTTCTTCTGGGTCCGATGTGTCGAGTTCGAGATCGAACACGTCGATGTCCGCGAAGCGCTTGAAGAGAACGGCTTTGCCCTCCATCACGGGCTTGCCGGCCAGCGGTCCGATGTTCCCGAGGCCCAGGACGGCCGAGCCGTTCGAGACGACGGCCACGAGATTCGAGCGGGTCGTGTAGCGACCTGCCAGTCTCGGATTCCGGACTATCTCGAGGCATGCCTCCGCGACGCCCGGGGAATAGGCCAGGCTTAGGTCGATCTGCGTGTCCGAAGGTTTCGTCGGCGCGATGGCGATCTTGCCTGGCCGAGGATAACGGTGGTATTCGAGCGCTGTTTGCTTGCGGACCTCCACGCTGCCTCGTTTCCGGCGCTGGCCAAATAGGCTGTGCCGAGCCTAGGATTTGAGGCTAGCACGGGCTCCGGCTCTCGAAGCGCAGCCGCTGCTCGATTCATCCGTCGAAACGGCTAGGATTCACCCGCGGTTCCGGAGGAACGGCTTCGTCCTCGCGACCCTTTCGATCCAAGGCGGTATGCTTTGGACGATAGCGAACGGGCGGGCAGGCGCTCCGTGCGGGACGGTACGACACTCGGTCGGTTGGAAGAGCGATGAGAGAGCGGCGGCTACCTCTCTACTTGGGAACGGCGGCAGCGCTGTTGCTTGTAGCAGGGGCGATGTCTCAAGAGCCTGCGCTGAAGCCGGTCGCCACGGTGACCCAGCTCATGCAGGCAATGGTCATACCCGCTTCCAACGCGCTGTTCAATCTGCCAAGGCAAGTGCCGGAAGATGACCAGGGATGGTCCGAGGCCCGCAACAGCGCCGTGATTCTGTCCGAATCCGGCAACTTGCTCATGATTGGCAGCCGGGCCCAAGATTCCGAGGTCTGGATGGCGACTTCCCGGGCCCTTGTCGAAGCAGGCGCGGCCGCCCTGAAAGCTGCGCAGGCCAAGGACGTGGAAGCCATCACCGAAGTCGGCAATCAGATCATCGCAGCCTGCGAGAGTTGCCACGAAAAGCACTGGATTCGCTGACCCATGCCCGGAAACCTGCCTGTCGCAGGGCGACGGCCGGTCGCATCGATGTCCCGGGTATCGCGAACGGCAAATTGCTAGTCTTTGTGTGTGAATTTGATGAGAGCCGCGAGAATCGCCGTGATCTTGCTCGCAACGAGTCTCTGCTCGGCGGAGATTCCCGCTCGCGACAGCCGGAACCACGAGATTCGCCATACTGACCTGCACTACTCCCTTGGGGAATACACCAGATCCCAGTGGGAGGGCCGAGCCGAATTCCTGCGCAAGCAGGTTCTCTTCTCCTCCGGACTGCTTCCACCGCCGCGCAAAACGCCGCTCAACCCGTTGACAGGAGAGGTGATCTCCCATGAGGACTACTCGGTTGCGAGCGTGCTCCTGGAAACCTATCCCGGCTATTTCCTAGGGGGAAGTCTGTACCGGCCGGCTGGCAAGCCGGGCCCTTTCCCGGCGATCGTATCGCCGCACGGTCACTGGCGGTACGGCCGGTTCGAGAATTCCGAGATCAATTCCGTGCCCGGACGGGCGATCAGCTTGGCTCGCCAAGGCTATGTTGTGTTCGCTTACGACATGGTGGGCTGGAATGACACGATGCAGGCTCCGCACGGTTTTGCCGGCCCGCGAGAGGAACTGTGGCTCTTCGGAACGCTCGGACTCCAACTATGGAACAGCATTCGGGTGGTTGACTATCTCGTTTCCTTGCCAGATGTCGATCGGTTGCGGGTCGGCGTCACCGGGGCTTCTGGCGGCGGAACCCAAGCGTTCCTGCTGGCGGCGGTCGATGATCGGATTGGATATTCCGCCCCCGTCAACATGGTCTCCTTCCAGATGCAGGGAGGGTCGCGTTGCGAGAACGCCCCGCTGCTGCGAATCGGAACCAACAATGTCGAGATCGCAGCGGCGTTCGCCCCCAAGCCGCAGCTGCTGGTGTCGGCAACCGGGGACTGGACAGTCAACGTGCCGCAAGAGGAGTTCCCGGCCGTCCAGAACGTCTACCGATTGTTAGACGCGGAATCCAACGTGGAATGGAGGCAGTTCGATTCGCCCCACAACTACCACAAGGACAGCAGGGAAGCGGTCTATGCCTTCTTCGGCAAGCGCATTCTCGGGGACGCGGACGCATCGCGCTTCCTTGAGCGCAGCTCGCAGCCGGAACAATTGAGTTCGCTGCTCTACCTGTGGGGGCGGCCCCTGCCCGAGGGAGCGGTGGGCTTCGAGGAACTGGTGCGGCAGCGGATTGCCGCATCGGAGGCAGACACTCTGGCGCTTGGCGTGGGAGACGAATCGTCGCTGATTCGTGCGCGGACCGCATTCAAGGAGCGCTTGGGGCTGGCCCTGCTCGCGGATGTCCCCAAGCAAGACGCGGTACAGATGCAGCGAGTCCAGGGGGCGGAACTTTTGCTCGGGAGGAAAGTCCTAGGCGACCGCATACCGGCTAGGTTTCTGAACGAGGACTCGCGCAAGGCACCGCCAACTCTTCTCGTGCATCCATCCGGAATAAACGCGGGCGAGCAGTCCGCCATCGGCAGGGCTCTGATCGCGAGCGGCGCCCCGGTGCTTCTTATCGATGCCTTCCAAACTGGCTCGGCGGCTGCGGAGCGCGACATCGCCGGGGCGGGTAGGAACGCCGAGCGTTATTACCATGTGTTTAACCGCAGCGACGACGCCAATCGAGTGCAGGACATCCTGACTGCGCTCGCGTTTCTCCGTCAGCGCGACGGGGCCGGCGCCGTCAGCCTGATCGGATTGGGACGGGCGGGCCTGTGGGGCCTTCTGGCCGCATCGATCGATGGAGAAGTGCGCTCGGTGGTCGCCGACTTGGATCGCTTCGACGCCGCGAACGACTCCGCTTATGTCGACGGCCTCTTCATACCCGGGTTGCGGCGCGCCGGCGATTTCCGCGCGGCCGCCTCGTTGCTGTCCGTAGGCCGAGTGCTGCTTCACAACGGCCACGAGGCGTTTCCCACGCCGTGGTTTCGAGCCGCGTTCGAGGCGGCGGGCCGCTCGGATAGCCTCAAGATTGAAGACAGCGTCGCCGCGGCCGAGGTCGTCCTAGACTGGATCGGACGATGAACGATCTCCTGCGTACCCCGTCTGCGATGATGGCGTCCAGGTAGATGATTTCCACCGTCCGGCCTCCAGGCTCCGCAGTCACCGAACGGAATGCTTGAAACGGGACAGCAGATCAAGAGCAAGCGTGCCAAAGCCGTGCCGCTGCTAATCGCGGTTGGCCTGGCCGCCGGGATCGTGCCGCTCGCCTACATGGAATGGAAGCGCCGCGCGGAGCAGCCTCCCGAGCAGATCGTGCTGACCGACGAAGCTCGCGCCTACTTGACCAAACTCGACCTTGGAAGTGTCGAAATGTCCGCGATCGAGAACACCCTAGGACAGACGCTGGTCGAGATCACGGGCAAGATCCGCAATCTAGGCGCGAGCCCTGTGCAGCGCATTCGCTTGAACTGCGTGTTTTTCGACGTATACGGAGTGGAGCTTCACCGGGCGCTCTCGACGATCGTTCGCGATAGGGACGGGCTTGCCCCTTCCGCCGAGCGGGAGTTCCGGTTACCGTTCGACGACATTCCCGAGGGCTGGAACCAAGTCATGCCGAAGCTTTATATCGCCGAGATCGTTTTCACCGCAGCGGACTGATTCAGAGCTCGGGGCTCGGCGGCCGCGGTTGCGGTCGCGGCCATTGTGTGCCGTGGGGGATCGATCACCGAATCTTCGTCCGTGGGGCCGATTCTATTCATACAGTGTCGCCAGAACTCGGTCGCGGATTTCAGGCATGCGCTGGAGCCTTGGTTGCGTATGCATCGATTTACTAGATTTATGCATATGAGGACTACGCTCAATATCGACGACGACCTGCTGAAAACGGCATCGAGGGTGACAGGCGAAAAGCAAAAGACGGCATTGGTGCGGCTCGGATTGCAGGCGCTGATCGAACGCGCCAGCGCGCGGCAGCTAGCTCGAATGGGCGGTACGGCGCACCACCTCGAACCAATTCCGCGGAGACGGTCAAGGTCTGAATCCGAATGATCTTGGTCGACACTTCCGTTTGGGCAGACCATTTCCGCCGCAAGAATGCCAACTTGGTCCAAGCTTTGGAACTGGAACTGGTCGTGTGCCACGCGTTCGTCATTGGCGAGCTAGCCTGCGGCAATCTGCGGAGACGCGACTTCACGCTCTACCTGCTTTCCGCCCTCCCGAGGTTGCCGATGGCGCAGCATGACGAGTCGATGCAATTGTTAGGTAGAGCCGGCCTTCATGGAAGTCGGCTGGGATGGGTTGACATCCACTTGCTATGCGCCGCACGGAAAGCTGGGAGCCAGTTGTGGACCTTGGACCGGTCCCTCGCCTCGGCCGCCAAGGCCACCCGAGCCGCGCTGTTCGAATAGTGACCGCCGACTTGGGAAAGGCCGACTGCCTAGCTCTCGGCTACAAAGGCCGGTTGTTCCAGCCAGGTGCTGCCGACCCGATAGCAAATTCTCTCGGGGCAGGTGCGAGTGCAAATCGCCGTGGGCCTTTCTCGGCCTCCCGGAAGCAAATGTGTCCGCCGGAAACCCGGCGTTCACGACTCGTCTGGAGGATGCGTCCCGCAGCTGGCCTCGATAGACAGTTCAGTCACCGTAGTACTCGCGGCTTGAGGACGCCAGCGTTGCGCCTTGGTCAGCCTTCCACGATTCCAGCTTTGCGAAGTCGACACCGGCCCACTTTCCACGCAGAGCACTCATTTGGCTGTCGCTTAGGTTGCGGTGCGCTCTCGCCAGCCGGATGTCCTCGTCTACCTGGGCTGGCGATGTGCAGCCTAGAATGGCCGTCGCGATGGGCAGGGACCAGACATAGTTGAGGTTGTCCTCTAGCGACGAGATGCCGTGCTCGTGCAGCACACCCACGCCAGTCGTCTTCATGGCCATGACACCGACGCCCTTCTCGATCGCCTTTGGAAGCGCCGTCTTCTCGAAGCTGAGATCCCGGTTCGCACCGTCGGTGACGCTGAGGGGCATCAAGACCGTGTCCCAGGCGTACGCGTCCAGCATCTTCGCAAGAACCCGGGGGTCCATGTGACCTGTGAAGCCGACATGTCGGATCTTGCCATCGCGGCGAGCCTTTTCAATCATCTCCATCGCCCCGCGCGGCCCGAAGACGAAATCGATGTCCTCCATGTGCATCACATTGTGAACTTGGTACAGGTCGATGTAGTCGGTCTTCAGCCCGGAGAGACTCTGGTTGAGGTCCAGCTCTGAGTGGCTGTACGTGCGGTGGCGGGTCTTGGTCCCGTAGACTATTCGGTCCCGCGGGACGCCTTCTAAGGCGATCCCGTAGCGACGCTGGCTGAGCCCGTACGCGCCCGCCGCGGCCGAGTCGAAATAGTTGATTCCCGATTCGTAGCAGCGGCGGATGGTGCGTAGCGCTTCTGATTCGTCGCGGTGAGTGCCGACCCGACCCCCGCCCAGTCCGACGATGCTGACTTCCAGACCCGTTTTGCCTAGCATCCTTCGCGGCACAGGCTCCGCGGCGGCGGCACTCGCGGCAAGACCTAGCCCGGCCGCGGCTTTGACGAATTCCCTTCTGCTTTCCGGCATGTGACTCCTTTATGACGGACGTGCGTCCCTTGTAGGACAGGGTAAACCATTCCGCGGGTCGCGTTCTTCGTCCGAGTGGCCTGCGGAACGTCCAACATTACGTAGGATGGCCGATTGAACACGCACCAGCCGAAGGAACTGCGCTAATGGAATGCTTAATCGAACGAATCGATTGACAATCGGATTCGAAGGCCACAGGGGAAGCCGGTGGGGAGAAAACGCGATCAGCGGACGCGAGGCTTGGTTCTGTCGTATGTGGCCTCCTCTAGACGGAGACTTGCCAGGGAGCTGTTGCCGCACTGGCAAACGAAAGCCGACAGCACGCGTGCGTTGTCCTGTCCAAGGTCTCGCGGTGTGCGGCGTCGGCAGGGTGACGGTGGGAGCGACGACAGTGCGTCAGGCTACAGGCATGGGCTCTGGACGGTGGCAACGCGCCGCAAGGCCCAGGGTCAAGCGGCTGGACGTGGGATCGAATCGTAGGCGACGCAGGGCAATCCGGCTCGAGCAGTCAGGCGCGCCCTACGATTGCGGGCCGCCGGTACGTGACCCGGAAGCGCCGAACCGGAGGCTTCTCGGCGTCGAAGTAGTCTTCAAACGAGAGTTCCTCGAGGCCAACGCGCTGAAGCGTCCCGAGCTCGGAGCGGGTCACGGGCCAAGGCATCTCGCCGGGGTCTTCGGCTTCATCCCTTGCTCTCGCGATCAACAGCATACGGCCGCCCGGCGCAATGAATGACGCCAATTGGCCCATCGCTTTGCAGCGCAGTCCGCGGGGAAGCACCTGAAGCGTATACGCTTCGTGGACCAAGTCGAACCCTCGTGCCCAATCCGCCGGAGGGTGAAACAGATCGGCAGCCACGTACTCGACCTCTGTGCCCGTGAACCGCTTGGCCGCCAGCGCGATAGCGGAAATTGATATATCGAACGCAGTTACGTCGAAGCCCCGGCGTCTCAGTTCTTCGGCATCGTCCCCCAGTCCACAGCCCACCACAAGAGCGCTCCTGCCTGTACCGTCGATCCGTTCCCGCTCAAGCCAGCTCACCAGGTTCGGACTCGGTTGCAAATCCGCCCACGGGACTATCGAAACGCCCGCAGATTCCGCCTGGCCATACAATTGCTCGAACCAAGCCAAGGGCTCTCCGTTTTCGATGGCCGCTAGCGCGAGATGCCGAGCCAATTGCCGATTCACGTGTCCGTGCTTTCTCAATTTGGGGAACGCGCGATAACGGGTGTGCGACCGTATCAGGTCCGTCCGGTTGCCGAATTGGCAACACACGCTCTTGCAAAGCGAGTGGCTGGCACCCTCGTATTCGCGGAATTCCCAGCATACTCAAGGGGTGCAAAACGGTTAGATCACACTCGCCGAAATCCCCTGAATCAACGTCTGGCGCGAGTGGATTGATTAGGCCTTCACTGCAAACACGGTTGTCGCCGCACCTAAGAATTCATGAATCTGCAGGCGTTCGCGTTGCGCCGCGTGCCTGGTTGCGACCGCTACCAAGGGGCTAGTGCCTCGCCCGAGGCGGCACCCGCTGCAGCTCCGGGATGGACTCCCGGGCTCCTAATCTGCACGCAAGGGCGCGGGAGTGTTCACTTGGCGGGCATTGGTCGGTGCGGAGTACACTAAGGCCGTTATGGCTCTCGACAGGCATTTGACGCGCAGAAGATTCGCCAGTGCCGCGGTCGCGCCGCTTGTGGTTCCCGCGTCCGCGCTTGGCTTGGGCGGTGCCACCCCGCCATCGGACAGGATCGCCGTCGCCGGCATTGGCATGGGAGGTCGCAACCGCCGGAACATCCAGGAGTTCATGAAGCAGGACGATGTTCGCGTCCTCACAGTATGCGACCTCTTCGCAGAGCGTCGCGAGCTTGCCAAGCAGCTGGTCGATGGCTATTACGGAAACAGCGACTGCACTTCGACCCGGTTCCATGAAGAGGTGCTGGAACGCAAGGATGTGGACGCCGTCGTAATCGGGACGGGCGATCGCTGGCACGCTGTGATGAGTTCGCTTGCCGCCCAGGCGGGCAAGGATGTGTACTGCGAGAAGCCTTTCTGCTTGACGATCGCCGAAGGGCGGCAATTGGTGAACGTGACCCGTCAGCACGGAACGGTCTGGCAGTGCGGCACGCAGCGTCGGTCGAATCCCGGTTACGTGTTTCTTGTCAACACGATCCACAGCGGCCGCATCGGCAAGCTGCATACTGTGCGCCTGTCCTTTGGCGCGACCGGCGGCTGGAAACGGAACTCCTTCGCCAAGCCGCAGAAGAAGCCCGATCCGGAAGCCTTCGACTACGATCGGTGGCTAGGCCAGGCGCCGTGGACGCCGTACTCGGAGGACCGGGTCCGGCACTGGAGGCTCAACTGGGACACAGGCGCCGGCGCGGTGGCCGACATGGGGCCTCATTTCATCGAGACTGTCCAGTGGCTTCGAGGCGACCCGCTCGACGCTCCGGTCGAGTACCAGGGCGAAGCCGAGTTCCGCAGCGAGGGCGGCATCAACAACATCCCGTACTGGTACGAGATTCGGTCCCGCTACAGCGACGGGTTGCGATTGAACATGGACACCGGCCGGAAGGGCTTGATGTTCATTGGCGACCAAGGCTGGATCTTCCTCTCCGACACCGGAGGCATTGACGCGAAGCCGGAATCCGTGCTTGACGGCTTGGATCCGCCCGACGCCAACTACGTCATCCAAGAACCTCACATTCGCAACTTCCTGCGCTGCATGCGAAGCCGCCAGCAGCCCGTTTCCAACCCGGAGGCGTCACAGCGATGCCACACGATTGCGCATTGCGCGAACATCTGCCTGCGGCTGGGCCGGCCGGTCCGCTGGGATTCGGCTGCGGAACGATTCGAAGGCGACCACGAGGCCAACAACATGCGGTATCGCACGATGCGCGCGCCATGGAGGGTGTGACTATGCGAAGGCAGCAGGTCGAACGAGCTGTGCGTGCCGTATTGTCGTACGACTTCGGCGAGTCTGCTTCCACGCTCTTTGAAGTAGATCGGCTGATCAACGAGTCCCACGGGGATTCGGAGGCACGGTCCTGGCTTGAAGAGGAACTCGCGGGAATCCTGGAGTCGAGCGCGAATCTGGCTGCCAAGCAGGAGGCATGCCGGAGGCTTTGGCGAATCGGCACCGATGCGACGCTGGACCGCGTGGGGCTATTGCTCCGGGAGGACGACCCGCGGGTTGTGGCGGCGGCCTGCTATGCCATTGGCAGGCGTCCGTCCAAGCGGGCGGACGAACTCCTACGCGTGGCATTGCGCAACGCCTCGGAGGCTTGTCGCGCACCGATCGAGCATCTAATCGAGGATCGGGGCCGAACTCCGTGATCTGCCCGAGGCCTGCCTTTCGAGGCGGACGCCCTAATCCGCAATAATCGGTTCCATGCAGGGCATCGCGAACTTTATCGGGGGCGACTGGCGCGTCGCTTACGGGGACGAGGTAACTCCGGTCGTCGACCCCGCCACGAACGAGACATTGGCCACCGTGCCGGTCGACGGCAGCGATGACGTCGCGGCCGCGGTCGCGGCCGCTGCGCAGGCATTCCCCGGCTGGCGCAGCGTCCCGCCGGGCGACAGAATCCAGTTCCTGTTCCGCTTCAAGCAACTGCTGGAGGACGAGCTAGCGACGGTCGCCCGCGCGGTGTCGCGGGAGAACGGGAAGACATTCGGTGAAGCCGTCGGCGAGATCCGGCGCGGTATCGAGAACGTCGAAGTCGCCTGCGGTATCCCCACGATGATGCAGGGCTACAACCTCGAGGACGTCGCCCGGGGCATCGACGAGACGATGATCCGGCAGCCGCTCGGCGTGGTCGGCGTCATTACGCCGTTCAACTTCCCGGTCATGATCCCTCTGTGGTTTCTTCCCTACGCGATTGCCTGCGGGAACACCGTGGTGATCAAGCCCTCCGAGAAGGTCCCCATCTCGATTCGAAGGGTTATCGAGATCTTGGAGCGCACCGGGCTGCCGAAGGGCGTCGTGAACCTCGCGTACGGCGGCCGCGCCGCGGCCGATGCCTTGATCGAGCACCCTGACGTGCGGGCTATCAGCTTTGTCGGCTCGAGCCCGGTCGCGAAGCATGTGTACGCGACAGCCGCGCTCCACGGCAAGCGGGTGCAGTGCCAGGGCGGGGCCAAGAACCACGTCGTCGTGCTGCCGGACGCGGACTTTGACACGACCATCAAGATCATCGGTGACAGCGCGTTCGGCTGCGCCGGACAGCGTTGCCTAGCCGTCTCGGCAGTCGTCACTGTGGGGGGCGCCCACAAGCCGTTCTTGGAAGCCATCGTGGACTCCGCGGCGTCTCTGAAGGTCGGTTGCGGCTTGGACGAGGGGGTCGAGATGGGGCCCGTGATCACGGCGCAGAGCCGCAGTCGCATCGAAGGCGCGATCGCTCGCGGAACGGCCGATGGGGCCGAGGCCGTGCTGGACGGACGCGGCATCCGGGTTAACGGCTATCCGCGCGGGAATTTCGTAGGCCCGACGGTCCTTGACGGTGTGGAGTCGGAGAGCTATCTCTCCTCGACCGAGGTCTTCGGCCCCGTGCTCGGTCTCACCCGTGTCCGAAGCGTCGACGAGGCGATCGAGGTCATCGCCCGCAATCCCTACGGCAACGCCTCGTCCATCTTTACCTCCAGCGGGGCGTCGGCCCGCAAGTTCCGAAGCGAGGTTCCGACCGGCAACGTAGGGGTCAACATCGGTGTCGCCGCCCCGATGGCCTATTTCCCTTTCAGCGGATGGAAGGACAGCTTCTTCGGCGTGATGCACGGCCAAGGTCGCGACGCTGTCGAGTTCTACACCGACAAGAAGGTCGTGGTCGAGAGGTGGCCGCAGGAATGGTCGCGACGGTTCTGAGCTGACCGGCGCGCTCGCGCGATCGGCGCAGGGTTCCGCCACGCGGACCGCTTTCCGGCCGGCCCTGCCTCCTGTCTCAGGGCCTCATTGCCGAAGGAGGCTTCTCCCAGTACTTCTCGTGGCAGTTGTTGCACGCGTTGTAAACCGCTCCGCCGACGTCGAATACGGCTTCCGCGTCCCTGTCGCTCGCAGCTTCCACGGCGAGAGTGGCTGCCTCGATCAGGGCGCTGGCGTGCAGCATCCAATCGCCTGCGTCCTTGGCTCGCCCTTCCATCATGAGAAGGTTCCCTGCTTCGGCCACTGTCAAAGCGCTCTGCATCACCCGCTCCCACTCTTGCTCGCTCGTGGGCCGGATCTCGTGCGTTCCGTCCTTGTCGATGACAGTGCCGACGGAATCCCACACGACTTCGGCGTGGGGATAGATGACGTCGTGCATGAGGTCGTGGATCGATGCCACCGGTTTGAACGGCGGTCCCGCGTCGCCGCCCGGCATGCAGCCGATCGCGAGCATCGCAGCCCCCGCGGCGAAGCGAGCAACAGCTTGCCAATGGCTAGTTCGTTCCATTGAGTTCCCTCCAAGTTCCATCGGGGCTACTAACGGTCGCGGCTTTGGTGGAGCGACTTGGCCGAGCCCGGGCGTGGAACTCACTCTAGCGCGGATCGCGGCCAGCATGCTTGCCTGTCGTATCGCAAGTGCGGGCAATCCAATCGAGCAGGCCGAATGGAAACGGGCAGTTTGCTAGAGTCTTGATTGCCTTCCAAAGATTAGCCCGGAGGCGAATCCGGCCGGGAGGTTGCCGCAAGGTCCTGATTCGGCGGCTTTTTGCGCACAATGTCATTGTCTTCCTTGTTCGAATGGCTCGAGGGGACTTGGGCGAGCGTTGCCATCCGTGAATCGATCCTTTTCTACCCGCTCGTCGAGACCACCCACGTCCTTACTTTGTGCCTCTTTCTCGGCATGACGGCGACTTGGGACCTGCGATTAGTCGGTCTCGCGATGCGCCGCGTGCCCGTCTCCGAGGTGGTGAACCGCCTGTTTCCATGGGCGATAGCGGGGTTCGTCATCATGGTGATCAGCGGGTCGCTCCTGTTTCTGTCCGGGCCGGTGCGGGCTTCGCAGAATATTTTCTTTCAAGTCAAGATGGTGACGATCGCGCTGGCTGGAATCAACGCATTTGTCTTCCACCGGACGGTGTTCCGCTGGGTCGCGGAATGGGATCTCGCGCCCGAGATACCGCTTCGCGCTCGCGTGGCCGGCGTCTCGTCGCTCGCTTTGTGGAGCATCGTGGTCGTCTGCGGTCGCATGCAGGCGTACAACTGGTTTGACTAGCGGAGCTGGACTATGGACCTTTTGCCTTTATTCCAATGGCTAGAGGACACGTCGATCGGCGCGGCGATCCGTGACTCGCTCTGGCTCTTCCCGGTGATCGAATCGGTGCACTTGCTGGCATTGGCCCTGATCGGCGGTGCCATCTTGGTGGTGGACTTGCGGCTTCTCGGATTCGGACTGAAGAGCCAGCCCGTTGCCGCGCTGGCGGAGAACATCCATCCATGGCTCGTTGGCGGACTAGTCACGATGGTCTTGACCGGTGTTCCGATGTTCCTGTCGGAAGCCATCAAGTGCTATTACAGCCCGCCGTTCTGGTACAAGATGTCGTTCCTGGTCGTCGCGACGCTGTACACGTTTGGCGTGCGCAAGAGAGTTGCCGCAGCGGACACGGCCAAGGTGGGGCCGATCTGGGGCCGGCTGACTGCATTGGCGTCGCTCGGGCTCTGGTTCTGTGTGGGGTTCTCGGGCCGCTGGATCGCCTTCTACTAGGGACCGGATGTTGCTGATTCCCTATGCGCGCGGCGGTGCAGGCTACCGATTCTGCTCTGTGGAGTCCCGTCCGTCCCGCGGAGCGCCAGTTCCGGATGACCCCATGAACAGCCGGCGGCCGTCCTCGAATGTCAGGTCGCGGCCGTTGGCCTTCATCGTGCCGTCCTTCGCTTGATACCCGTCAACCATGATCACGGTACCCGGTAGCAGGGACCTTTTCGTGAAGCCGCGCCGGAACAGCGTGTTGGGCGTGCCTCCTTCGACCATCCAGCTCTCGACCATGCCGTCCTCACTGGTGACGTCTATATGGATCCAAGCGTGAGGGTTGATCCACTCCATCTTGGTGACAGTGCCTTTGAGCTGCACGGGTCGCTTCGCGTCGAATTCCGCCGAGAATGCGTGGTGGGCCCAAAGCGGCACTACTGTGACGAGTGCGACCACTGCGAGCCCCATGAGAATTGCTACAAATCTGCCCGGCATGCGAATCAACCTCGGTTGCAGTGTACCGTACAGCGCGCCGCCTGACCATCGATTCTCAGGTGCCGCATCAGCGAAAGCATTCGCACCGCCGCCGCGAGCGCGTTCTTCCGTTCCGATTGGCATCAGGTGCCTGCGGAGTTCCGTCGGCTCGCCTCCGGCGCTCGGTGCATCGTTCCGGGCACGCGCTTCCGATGTGAGCAGGCACCCAAATCGGGTGGATTCTCGAGAGCCTGCCGCCGAGCGATTGGACGTGCTTCCTCGATATCGAAGGTTGCACCAGGATGGCGAGCGGCTTTCGCTGGCTGCAAGCGTTAGCTGCAATTCGGTTCGGTGGCTGTGTCCGGCCCAGCGCTTGATGAGATCCTGCCCACTAGGGATCTAATACTCGTTCTCTTGCTTGTGGCAGGTGTGGTGTCTCGGTCAGTCGACCACCGGCGAAACTGATTCAACAACAAGGCCGCCCGCGACCGCAGCGGCCCGATTACACTCGATGCCGTCCGCAAGGCTCGCGGGCGCCCGATCCTGCGCTGCGACACTCACCTCGACCAGCTGGTCGACTAGCCGAGAGAGCCCCGCGTGCGACGCGTTGACGAGCCGCTGCTGAGAGGGGGCTTGCCCAGCCTCCGCGACGACGACAATTGCTTACGCGCGCGACCTCGGTCTAGTAACCCAGCGGCCGCTGCTCGCCATCGCCAATAACATCTACCGCGAGGTCGCCCCGAGGGAGCGCACCAGCGACGTCCAAGCGACACTCGCATACGAGCCCGGCTGGTGCGTTTCCTCGAACGGGCCTCTCGGCGTCTCGAAGCTGCCTTCGGTCCTCCAAGAGTACTTTCGGGAAAACGCGGAGCATTGCGTGAAGCGCTGCGGGTACAAGGAGCCGGGCTCGCAACAGCTGCTGGAGGCCTTCCCGCAGATCATCGCTACTTCGGAACTCCCCTTGAACCGGAGCTGGGAGGCGGAGATCTTCGAGTGGTTCAACAAGCAGGTCCACGGCCTAGCCGCAGTGGGAGCGCAGGGCACCTCGGGGAGGAACAACCTGCAGGGTCGAAGCGCGATCAACCTGGGCGTTTCCCTGCGAAACAGGTTCTCGATCGCTGAAGGCCGCTCCATGGGCATCCGCGTGGATTTCTTCAACCTGCCCAATCACCACAAATCCAAGCTGCCGCGCGGGGAAGCTCAACCGACCGCCGACTGGGGCGCCTCAACCGGGGGGGCAGCGACCGCATCGGCCGATTCCCGCAGAAGTACTCCTTCGAGCTGGACGCTCGGTGTCTTGAGCGGCAATGACGAGGTCGCTTGGCTAGTTCGATACTGTCTCGCTTCCTCGGTCAGTCGATCCGGTCTGCTTGAGCCGCTCTTCAATCCGTAGGAAGTTCAACTGCGAGGAGTCGCCGGTCAGTTCTGCCGAATAAGGCAACGTCTCATCAGGGGCGTCGAACTTGGAGCGGTGAAGGCGGCCATGGCGTAGCCCACGGACCAGAGCGGCTCCGCCCAAAACCCTTGCCGACCGGCCCACTGCAACAGCCAGTAGGCGCCTTTTTCGGCCGACCGGCCTCGGCGAGAGTCATCCGCGATTCAATGCTCCACGAACGCAAATCCACGGAACTTGATCCACGGAAACCATTGCGCTCCCGACAAGATTCGGTCTTGTTGGACAGTGTGCCCCTAGATTTGCAAATTCTTACACCGTGCCCTATACTCAACTCACTTGCACCTCCGTTGGCCGAACTAAGGGCGAAACAAAGGGGCAGCGATGGAGTGACTTTCCGTGAGGCAGGGACTAGTCCTGCTGAGCTGCTTCGGCAACGTGGCACAGTCACGAATTCAGTTTCTGCGCCTCGGGCAAGCAAAGCTAAGGGATGTCAAGTGATTGCTGAGGAGGCAAATAACATGCGTCGAACTCTGGTCTTGTTGGTGCTGTGCGCGAGTCTTGCGTCCGGCCAATCGACGACCGGCGAGATCCACGGATCCATCATCGACCCGAGTGCCGCCGCCATACCCGGTGCCGAGATCACCGTAACGAACGAAGACACAGGCGAGACGAAGACCGTCCAGTCGGGCGCTACGGGGGACTATATTGCCCCCTTGCTGCAACCAGGACGCTACCGCGTAACAGCTCAAAGCGAGGGTTTTCGAACTGTCGAGCGCACAGGTCTGATTCTTTCGGCCGTGCAGAGCTTGCGTGTCGACATCACTCTTGAGATCGGCCAAATCACAGAAACGGTGACGGTGACCGGCCAAGCGGTCCAAGTCGACACCCGTTCCACCACCGTAGGCACCCTCGTCGATGACCGACGCATCCAGGACCTTCCCTTGAACGGTCGCAACGTGATCGACCTAGCGACACTGGCTCCGGGGATCCAGACCGTTAGCACGACCAATCGCCCCTCGTTCGGCCAGCAGACCATTCGGATGAATGGCGGTCGGCACTTTTCGGTCAACTTCTTGATGGACGGGGGCTCGATGAACTACTTTCATCGCGGCCAGGGCTTGGTAATGCCGCCGCCAGATGCGATTCAGGAATTCAAATTGATCACGACCGGCGTCAGCGCGGAGTTCGGCCGTGGGTTCGGGGTGCTGAGTTCAGTTACCAAGTCGGGCACGAACGCCTTTCACGGCAGCCTCTGGAACTTTCTTCGCAACGACGCCCTGGATGCCCGCAGGTTCTTCGCGCAGACGAAGCCGAAGCTCCGCTACAACCAGTTCGGCGGAACGATCGGCGGGCCGGTCAAGCAGGATCAGTCATTCTTCTTCTTCTCCTACCAAGGCCAGCGCATCCGCGAGGATCGCGTGCGGGGCAGCAACCCGCCGACCCAGGCGGAGCGTTCCGGCGACTTCTCGCATTTGTCCGAACCGCTCAAGGACCCAGTCATGGGCGGCACGTTCCCGGGCAACATCATTCCGGCTGGTCGCTTCGATCCTGTGGCCATGCATGTGCTGAACACATGGGTGCCGCTGCCGGGCGCCGACGGGCGGTACCAGACGCAGGTTTCGCAGCCGAGCGACGACAACCAGTTCCTAGTCAGGATGGATCACAACGCCGGCCAAAGGAACCACTTGCAAGGCCGCTATTTCTACGACAACAACGTGGGCGCCGATCCATTGCGGCAGTCAAGTTACGTCGACTACGGACCCAACCCGCGAGGCAATCGGATGCAGACCGCATCGATCGAGGACACGCACGCGTTCTCGCCCACGTTGATCCTGACGCTCCGCGGGACGTACACGCGGTTCAACTACCAGGAAAGCATTTTGACAGACGACGATCTGGCGAGCTTCGGCGCGACTGATTTCGTACATGCCGGAGGGCCCGTTGGCACGCGTCCGGTCCTGAACGTGTCGGGCGTGTTCGATCTCGGGCCGGGCAGGTACCGGCAGCGGCTTTCCCACAACTATGACTGGTCGGCGAACATGAGCTGGACCAAGGGCAATCATCAAGCGAAGTGGGGAATCGACTGGCAGCGCAATCGTTTCCTCTACCGCGACAACCGCGCGACCGGCGGCGAGTTCTCGTTCAATGGAGGCCAGACCGGCGATCCGTTCGCCGACTTCCTGATCGGGCGCTCGCGCCGCATCAGGCAGTCGTCGCCGCTTGAAACCGACCATCGATACACCGTGATGGGCATCTTCTTCCAGGACAGCATCAAGATCGCTCCAAATTTCACGTTCAACGCCGGGATTCGCAGCGAGTTTTTCCCGAACTGGAAGGAGAAAATCGGCCAGATGACCGCCTTCGTTCCAGGCGCGCAGTCCAGCTTCATTCCGTCCGCTCCGGCTGGGGCCTTGTGGCTGGAAGACTCGGCGTATCCCTATAAGAACGACTACAAGAACATCGCCCCGCGGATCGGTCTGGCGTGGGACGTTTTCGGCAATGGCCGCACCTCGGTCAGGACTAGTTTCGGCGTCTCGTACGATCCGCTGACGGCCGAGATGGCCGGCGGGGTGTTGCCGCCCCAGCCGTTCGGGCTCTCGCACACCTTGAACGTCCCATTCGCACTGTCGGCCCCCTACTTTGGCGAAACGAATCCATTCCCGTTCACCTTCGATCCTTCGAGCCCCAATTTCGTGTTCCCGATCCGGATGCCCAAGTCCTTCGACCCGGGCGTCAGCAACCCTTACACGCAGAGTTACAACTTCACCATCCAGCATCAGTTGCAGGACAACCTGATGATTGAGATCGCCTACATCGGCAACGGCGGTCGCAAGCTGGCCTATATTGCCGAGCGGAATCCTGCCATCTACGGTCCCGGTGCCACGACCCGGAACACCAACGCCAGGCGGCCGCATCAGGGGTTCGCCAGCATCGGCGAGCTGCAAACGGCGGCGAACTCGAACTACAACGGACTGCAGATTGAACTCAATCGCCGCTTCAGCCAGGGTCTGACCTTCACGATCGCTTACACTTACTCCAAGTCGATCGACGAGGTGCTGACGAGTTCCGCGTTCGCGGTGGCCACGCAGCCCAACGGCCCGCAAAACCCGAAGGACCGCCGGGCTGATCGCGGGAACGGTGAGTACGACCAGCGCCAGCGCTGGGTCTCGTCCTTCCTTTACGAACTGCCCTACAAGGGCATTGGCGGCCCGCTGAATTGGATACTGGGCGGCTGGGAACTCGGGGCTATTACGACGCTGCAAGACGGGTCTCGAGACAGGAACTGGCGAAGTGGGACCGACAACTCGCTCACAGCGGTTGGCTTCGACCGGCCGAATATCGTCGGCGAGTGGCGCCTCGACAACAATCGCTCGCGTGCGGAGAAGCTTGAAGCGTACTTCAACACTGCCGCCTTCGTCCAGAACGCTGTCGGAACGTTCGGCAACGTCGGACGGGGCTTCATGGCCAATCCCGGGGTAGCCAACTTCGACTTCTCGCTGAGCAAGACTTTCAAGCTCGGGGAAGGCCACTCGCTGCTCTTCCGGCTCGACTCGTTCAACGCGTTCAACCGGCCGACCTTGGGTGCGCCCAACACGACCGTCCGGTCGCGCTCATTCGGGAGGATCAACGGTACCGGTGCCGGGCGGATCAACCAGCTCTCACTCAAATACGTTTTTTAGGGAACCAAGGCTGGCCCGGTCCGGCTTAGGAATCACGGATCATGCCCTGCCGAGGGCATGATCCGTTCCCCTGAGCGCCCAACATCGGCAATCCGCCTCCGGCCGGCCCCATGCCGGCGCCTACCGGAATTAGCTGTCCGAGGCTTCGCTTGTACCCCTTCGGCAAAGACGCCTGCGGAAACAGCCATCTCGAATCTTGCGCGGCCCTGCGTTCGGATTCAAGGTCTCGGGACGGATACGGAGAGCAATCATGGACCGCTGCGTCTTGCCGCTATCGCACCCCCCGTGAGCAATTCCGCGCAATATCCGCACGGCCCGGTCATTGCGCACCAAGTCCGGCACCCATTTGCAACTCTTGGCGCGAACATGCGCCGCCACTTGCTCTTCGACGGTGAATTGCGGTTCGGTCGGCGCAGCGGAACGCTCGCGCGTCCCCTGCGATTCGATCTCCAGTGCTCTTACGGCAGGTTCGACCCCTTGAATGGCTCGCCTATCCGATCGGCAGCCCGCGCCCCTTCGAGCATTGTGAACATGCTGTAGTTGCCTTCGTGGCAGGCGTACTCGTACATCGGCTGGTCGGTCTTCTTCATGGGAATCGCCGCCGTCCACGGCTTCTCGAACGACTCGGGATCGTCGATTGTGTATTCGTACACGACTCGATCCGGCCCGAGCCGTGTAAATCGCTCGGTCAGGCGCATGTCCTTGCCGGAGCCTCTGAACGAGGTCTTGCCTGTGAAGTTGGTCGATTCCACGACAAGCGTGTCTCCCTCCCATCGCCCGCGAGCGTCGCCTCGCCATTGCCGCATGTGCTCTGGAAGATGCGAGCGGCCGTCCATCGGAACGATGCGGGCGTCATTGACCATCTCGATCAGCAGTACAGCGAAGCCCGGTGCCTGGAATATGTGGACATTGTTGTTGTAGGCGCTCGGCGTGTATGGCGGCCCCGCATTGAAACCCAGGATGCAGCGCTCGGCCACTCCCCTGTCCTCGGGCCCGTGCGGTGCCCGCGCCCTTGCGGCGCGAATCGCGCCGTAACGATTGCGCGCGATCGGTGTCATGGCCGGGATCCTGCCGTCTGGCGGGTCGACGATCAGGGAGGTGCGATGATCCTCGGTCAGTTCGGTGCCGTAATCCCACCAGAATTGGTTGTATGCATTGCGGACATCCTGTTCCGCGGTGATGCCATCGGACGCACGCCGGTCCTTGTTGCGACGGTTAAGTTCCTGCGTTTGGAATTCGGCAGCTTCGGTGCCGGTGAAGGTCTCCTGCTCCCCTAGCTGCTTGGGGCGCTCCAGAGGCGTGATGGTGCGGAAGTCCCACACTCCCCGAAGATCCGGCACGCCCCAGGCGGTACGCGGCGGCGTCCAGGTTTCTGGTCCGCCCGGCGCCACGTCTTCGGCCGCCGCGAGCGAGGCCGCGAGCGACGCGGCTAAACCTAGCACGAGGGTTCGATGTGTCATGTTGGGACTCCTTGTTCACTCGCTTTCCTTCTTGCGCAGGTGGCCGTACATCATCTCCTCGACGAATTCCACACACTTGAATTCCAGCAACTGCACGTTCTCTTCCATACGACGGTAAAGGGGCATTTTGATCTTCCAGGGCCGAGTGAACACGTTCTCGTCTTCGATGGTGGCCTCGTACAGGAGATGATTCGGGCCGGTCAGCGTGTATCGCTCCACGACCTTCAGCGACTCCGAGTGGAAATTCCCCGCGCTGTCGAACCAAGTATCGGGGACGTGGTTCGTTACGTCGACGACGAGCGTCTCTCCTTCCCACCGCCCGCGAGAGTGCCCCATCCACGCGTCGCCGGGATGCTCGAAGTCGGGCCTGTTCATGTAAATTACCCTGGATGCACTCGCGAACTCGTACGCGATGAGGATATGCTCGGGCGTCTGGACGATCTGCAGCGGGAAGGGCATGTACGTGGCGCGAGGGACCCCCGGCATATAGCACTTGACGACTGGATCTAGCTTGAGCCAGTCCTTGCGGTTCGCGGTCTTCTGTTCCCGCGCCCGAGGCTGATAGGGGATCTCGCCGCCCTCGACAATGCCAAGTCCGCCCGGGATCGCGCCTACGGCGCCCATTTCGACGACCGGGCCCGATTCGGCTGAATGGCCCTCGATATTCCAATGGGCCGTGCCCAAGGCTTGCCAGATGCCGTTCAGGTTGGGGCTTCCGTCCGGTGTAAGCGGCGCCCTGAAGTCTTGGCCGGGCGCAGCGAACGGCAGGAGCGCCAGCAAGAGGCCGAGCAGCGCGGAGGTGGCGAGGGGATTCATTCCCAGCAAGTTTCGCATCAGGTGCAACTCCATCCAGAGTCTACTACCGAATCGCCTCGGAAGGAAACAATGGTCCCAGCATGGTCGGCAACTCGGGAACTTGGGGCATCGCCCGCCAGATAGCCGCCCCAAGCGTGAACTGGACCTAAGTGCCATGATTGGCGGCGGCAGTTCCGATGGATGTCGATGCCGACTTTCAGGCGACGCCGATGGGAAGCCCGCGACGCTGTATAGTCGCGGAGTGCATGGGGCATGACCAAGCGCGAGCGCAAACGCCGCTGCGCAAGTTAATAGCGCTTAGATCGTCGCAGGGACTGCGCTATACTTCGGCCCGTCAGCGGGTCTCGGGGGCTTTGAGAGAAGCTTGAATAAGGTGTCGGGCTTCTTTCGTTCGGAGCGGCGATACGGTCCGCCGCTACTTGTGGTCGCAACATATTGCGGCATGGCATTCACGGCCACCGCGCAAGGGCCGCCAGAGCCCTCCGCCGCCATGGTCGACGACAAGCGCATCGACCGCATAGACGAAGACGAACCAGGGGCTTGGCTCGCCTATGGGCGCGGATACAACGAGCACCGCTTCTCCCCCCTGGCGCAGATCAACCGGGAGACCGTCAAGGACTTAGGCCTTGTCTGGACACGGAGGATCGAGGTTCGCCACCGCTTGCAGTCGTCGCCGATCGTTGTCGACGGTGTGATTTACTACACCGATAGCTGGAGCGTCGTGTCGGCGGTCGACGCCGACACGGGCGAGACCATCTGGACTTTCGACCCGAAGACGCGCAAGCGGGTTGCCCGCTGGTCGTGCTGCGGCGGCCCCATCAACCGGGGAGTGGCGGTCTACCAGGGCCGTGTCTACACGGCGACGTTCGACGCGCGGTTGGTGGCGATCGACGCTGCGAACGGAGAGAAGGTGTGGGAGGTCGATACCGCGGACTATCGGTCGCGGATCCCGTACACGATTTCGGGCGCTCCGCTCGCAGCAGCGGGAAAGGTCTTTATCGGCAACAGCGGATCCGAATGGGACCATCGTGGCTACGTTACCGCCTATGACGCCGCGACTGGCGAGAAGGCTTGGCGTTTCTTCACCGTCCCAGGGGACCCATCGGAGCCCTTCGAGCATCCCGAGCTGGAAGAGGCGGCCAAGACTTGGAACGGAGAGTGGTGGAAGCTCGGCGGCGGGGGCACTGTTTGGAACGCCATGACCTACGACACGGACCTCCATACCGTCTACGTGGGGACTGGAAATGGGACGCCGTGGTCGCGTCGGATACGCTCCCCGGGCGGTGGCGACAATCTCTTTCTGTCGTCGATCGTCGCCTTGCATCCCGACACCGGGCGCATGAAGTGGTACTACCAAACGACCCCGGGGGACAACTGGGACTACACGGCGACACAAGACATGGTGCTGGCGGACATGGTCGTCGATGGCGAGGAGCGCAAGGTGGTCATGCAGGCCCCCAAGAACGGCTTTTTCTACGTATTGGACCGTCGCGACGGCGAGCTGCTCAGGGCCCACGCTTATGGCGCGATGACATGGGCGACCCACATTGACATGGAGACTGGCAGGCCGGTCGAGAATCCGGACGTTGTGTGGGAGGAGAAGCCGCAATGGATTCTTCCCGGGAACACCGGCTCTCACAACTGGGAGCCTATGGCCTTCGACGCGCGGAAGGGTCTGATGTACATCCCGACCCACGACACGCCATTCTTCTTCGCTCTGCCGGAGGATTACCAGAAGACCGGCGTGTACAGCCCCCGCGAGCGGACAATGAATCTCGGAGTGGCGATGGGCGCCTATCGCGTCAAGCTGATCGAGGAGGCCGGGGAGCCTCCCGAGCGGAAAGGCTTCCTCAAGGCGTTCGACCCGTTGACCGGCGAGACCGTTTGGAAGGTTCGGAACAAGTCGGCCACCATCGGCGGGGTCTTGGCGACAGCGGGAGGCCTTGTGTTCCAAGGCGACGGCAGCGGAGCCTTCTCGGCCTACGACAGCGAGAGTGGCGAGCTTCTTTGGGAGTTCGACTCCTACGGGTCGATCATCGCGCCCCCTGTGACGTATCAACTTGGCAACACGCAGTACGTGGCGGTCGTCGCAGGGTCGAGCTTCGCTTACTACGACTACGGCAAGCTGCTGGTGTTCGCCCTCGGTGCGGTCGCGGAGCTCTCGGTTCCCCCAACGCGGGACCTTGCCATTCCGAAACAGCCTCCGATGACCGCGTCGGCGGAGGAACTCGCCCAGGGAGACAAGCTATACCATCAGTTCTGCGCCTCCTGCCACGGATACAGGGCACGCGGGCACCGGAACGCGGACTTGCGCATCATGAGCGTCTCGGTCCACGGGGCCTTCCACAAGATCGTCAGGGAGGGCCTCCTGCTGGAGCTGGGAATGGACAGTTTCTCCGAGGACTTGGACGAGACGGAAACCGAGCTGATCCGGCTGTACATCATTTCCCGGGCGAATATCGACCGGGAGGCGGCTGGCCTTCAGTGACGGCCCGATGGGAGCGATCGCCTCGTTCTTTATACTCTAGGGAGCCCGGCCTGCCAAGGGAGGACAACCAACAGTGCATCGCAACATCCTCAGTGCAACATTCCTGAGCGCCTTGATGGCGATCGTCCCGTGCGCTAACGCGCACCACGCGTTCTCGGCGGAATTCGATGCGAACCTGCCCATCCTTGTAACTGGTAAAGTCGTCAAAGTCGAGTGGATCAACCCCCACGCGTGGGTCCATGTGCAGATCGAACGCGACGACGGTGCCACGCTGGTCTGGGAACTCGAGGCCGGGACGCCAAACACCCTATTGCGGCGCGGGCTGACCAAGACGCTCTTGTTGCCCGGCACTCCCGTGACGGTTCGCGGCTATCAGAGCAAGGACCGGCTCTGCAGTCCGAGTTGCAAGGGCAGCGGGCGGGACATCACCTTTCCCGACGGACGCAAGCTCTTCATGGGCTCGTCGGGCACTGGCGCCCCGCGCGACGGTGCGGATCCCGCCGAGCCGAGGCTTCCCTGACTACTTCTCGCTCTCGGAAGTTCCCGCTTCCTTCTTCAGCTGCTCTTCGGCGGCCTTCACCGCATTGGATCCGCCGTGCCACGTCGCTAGCCAGTCGTCAGTGGTTTTGCCTTTCTGCTCCTGCATCCGCGCGCCCGACAGCATCAGCGTCATGGCGCGGTTCCCCTCATGGCAGGCGTACTCGAGCAGCGGATCGGATGTATTCTGCATCTCAACAGCCACGGACCAAGGCTTCTCGAACGACTCAGGGTCGTTCACCGTGTATTCGTAGAGCAGCGTGTCTTCGGAGTTCCTAGTGAAACGCTCCACCAGCACCATGTTCGGCCCCGAGCCGCGGAAGTTGGTGTGCTTCGTGAAGTTCTTTGTCGTCACCACGAGCGTGTCGCCTTCCCAGCGCCCCCGCGAGTCGCCCTTCCACAGGCGGACGTTTTCCGGCACGTGACCCCTTCCGTCCAGAGGTACGATGCGGTGGTCGTTGATCATCTCGTTGAGGATCGCGACGTGCTTGGGCGTCTGGAATATCTCGAGGAAGTTGTTGTACGCGCCAGGATTCATGGGCGGCCCGGAATTGAAACCCATGATGCAGCGCTCCAGAGGGTTGCGGTCCTCGGGGCCCGCCGGCACCCCGCCCCAGCGGGCGTAGCGCTCCGCCGACCGGCGCTTCGCTAGCTCGGTTCGAGCTGGAATCCGACCGTCCGGCGGATCTACCACCAGCGAAGTGCGCATGGTGCCGGTCATCTTCTCTCCGCGGTCGAGCCAGAACGCGTTGTAGCCGACATCCACGTCGCCCTGCCCCTCGCCGGGCGGGCGATTTCGGCGCGCTTCGCGCCCCTTGCGCGTACGTTCCTCCCAAGCGGCCATCTCTTCCGCCGTCAGGAATGCCTTGTCCTTGAACTCTTGGGGGCGCTCGAACGGCGTGATGGACCGGAAGTCCCACGTCCCTTGCAGGTCCGGGGCGCCCCAGCTAGTCTTGGGAATCTCCGCGGCTACGGCACCTGCCGACAAGGCGACGACGGCAACAGCGGACGCGAACGCGAAAGGCGCGCCTCGATTGGCATTGCTTGTGAAGGTCATGGCTGGTTTCCTCTTTCGTTGCCAGGCTCAGTTTCGGTCGATGGATTGTCGGCTGCCTTGGCCCCGCGGCGGAGATGGCCGTAAACCGCTCCTTCCGCGAACGGCACGCACTTGAATTCCAATATCTGTGCGTTGGGTTCCAACCGACGGTACAGCGGAATGCTGATTTTCCAAGGGCGCGTGAACACTCTGGGGTCTTCGATCGTCGCTTCGTAGCGCAGCGCATTCGGCCCCATCGGGGTGTAGCGCTCCTCCACTCTCAGCTCGTCGCTGTGAAAGTTGCCCGAGCTGTCGAACCAAGTGTCGGCGACCTGCGACGTGACATCGACTACAAGGGTCTCGCCTTCCCAGCGTCCGAGCCCGTAGCCCATCCAGGATGGAGCCAGAGCCTCTGAGCCGGGCCGGTCCATGCGCACCACGCGGCTGGTGCTGGCGAATTCGTAAGCGAACAGGATGGCCTTAGGCGTCTGGACGATCTGAAACGGGAACGGCATGTAAGTGGCGCGGGGGATGCCTGGCATGAAGCACTTGACCGCCGGATCCAGCTTGAGCCAGTTCGCTAGGTTCTCGCCTCGCTTCTTGGCGGCCCATTCTTGATAAGGAATCGTCCCGCCCTCCACGACGCTCAAGCCAGCCGGAATTGCACCGAGCGCGCCAAGCGATTCCACCGGGCCGTGGCGCGCGGCATGAGCCTCGAGATCCCAGTGAGCCGAGCCCAGGGCTTGCCAGATCCCGTTGAGATCCGGGTCACCGTCCGGCGTGAGCTCGACGGCGTATTGTGCATGCAGTAGCGTCCCGGCAGAGCCTGCAACAAGCAGCGCGGCGACTGCGACAGCAATAGCAGGATGTGTTCTGTGAAGCATCATCGCCATCCGAGTCCGGGCCGGTCATCAGTGGATTTGACTCCCATGATTTGCCTGTCCCAAGTCAAACAGAGTATACATGCTGCGGGGGCACCCCAATCTTGGAATCCGGGTTCGCTCCTGCCTCTGCGAAGCTCTCGTGGATCCCAATAGCGAAGCCATCGAGATGCGGTTACGAGGAGTGGTCGGCGCGACCGTGCAGCCTTGCATTCGAGACTCGCAGTCAGTAGCTGGCATTAGCCGTCGGCCGGCCTGCCTTCTGGGGCACACAGTGCGGGGGCGGCTTTGGTCGGCTTTCGAAGGTCAGCCCGGTTCGATCCTGTTTGCCGACCGAGGGCCATAGACCCCTTCTCCCTTTCGGCCGTGACCTAGCTGCGACCGCCAAGTCGTCGCGCGCAGCCGTGGCTTCGGCTCTGTAAGCCCTTGTTGCAAGGGCATTGCGACCGCGTGCGACGCAATGCCAGCCTACCGGAAGTCTGTTGGCAGTGGACGCTTTTAATCCACTGGGTAGGCCAATCAACGGACCCGAGGCAATCCTGATTGCTGACCACCCTGAATACCAAGCGCTGGAGAGGCATTCGATGGTACGGGTCATTAGGACAGCCAACCGGCAGATTCAAGGCGTACTCCCCGCCTTGGCTCTGATGCCGACGGCAGTATCGCAGCAGCGGAAACGACGACTTGCTGATGCGCGGCTGTCGATCAGAATGCCAGCCGCATCGTGAGATTGAATGTGCGGCCGTCGTTGAGAGTGTTGGTGATTTGTCCGAAGTTCCCGCCAGAAAGCTCCATTCCCGGATATGCGAATTGCGGCGTGTTGAACAAGTTGATTGATTCCGCACGGAACGTCAGAGTGCTCTCGCTGGCGATTTTCCAGCTTCTCGAAACGGAAAGATTGATGTTTTGAATGCCGTCCTTGCGGAACACGTTGCGGCCTAGGTTGCCGCTCGGCTCGCCGGCTTGAACGAACCGGAACGCAGTTCGAGGCAGCATCTGTCTCGATGTGTCCGGATGGTTGATGCTTCGTCCCAGGATCGAAGGATCCAGCAGCTGGGGCCTGTCACCCATGACCCCGTCGACGTTGCCGAATCCGGGGCCATCCGATCCCGTGTACATGACGAACGGCGTGCCGGTCTTGAAGAGCAGAATCGAGAAGAGCTCCCAACCTCCTAAGGCTTTGTTCCACAATCTGTTCGACGCGCTGATCGAGGGCGTGCGGTAACCCAACTTTCCCAGCACCGCGTGCGGCTGGTCGAAGTCGCTTAGAGACTTCACGTCGCCATGGACTTCGGATTCGGTCTGGCTTCGACCGGCGAAGGCGTCGCGGACGCTGGCGTTGCTGGCGTAGTGGGCTCCGAGGTCGATCGCCTTGCTGAGCCAGTAGGAAAGATCCATCGTCAGGCCCCGCCAGTCGCGTACGCCGAATGTTGCCTTGGCGGCGTCGAAGTAGGCTCGAGAACCGTTGAGGATTCGCCGGACATCGAAATAGCGCTGGTCCGGCCGCCGTTGGTTCACGGTGCGCGTCGTCCGTTCGATTCCCGCCATGTCCGTGGCGCGGTTCAGCACCCAGCCCGACAGCAGCCTGTGCGATCGAGTGCCGACATAGCCCATTTCCACGAACAAGCCGCGAGAACTTGCGACGACCCAGCTGAAGTTGTACTGGTGCGAGTACGGCGCGACCAGATCCGGCGCCAGCCGGATGATCGTCGTGCGCGCGTTGGAGTCTAAGGCATCGGCGGAGAAGCCGGCAAGCGGGTTGAGCAGGTCCGGGGCGACGATGTTCAATCGAATGTTGCCCGGGGGGTTGAATCGCTCCTGGCTGTACGTCGCCGTGAAAATCTCGCCGAAGTGCGTGCCGTACGCGCCGCGCAGGACTCCGATCCCGGTGCGGTATGCGAATCCGAACCGGGGTGCGACGTTGTTGCAGTCGCAGCGGAACGGTACGTTCGAGAGACCATTGACCTCGACCGGGCGGGTGGTCGGCTCGTATCGCAGGCCGAAGCTCAGGGTCAGGTTGCGGCGCGCGCTCCAGGTATCTCCCAGGAAGTACTGCATGCGCCAGCGGCGGAATCCGCGGTGGGGCGTGCCAATCGACTGGGAGATGCGGCTAGGCGTGCCGAGCCGCAGGTTCGTGATCATGTTACGCCCGAAGTTCGAGTTGAACAGTATGAGCCCCGTGTGGCCGGAACTCTCGATCCCATTGAGTTGCTCGCGCGTCGTACTGAAGCCGGCTTTGAGGCGATGGTTGCCGCGCGAGGCCGCTACGGAGCCTGCATAGGCAAAGAAATTCTGCGCTCTGTCGTAGGGGATGCTGGATGTGCCGCCGATTGACTGCAACTGCCGCCCCATGAAAATCACCGGGCCGAACGCCGTTTCGTCCTGCACGATCAACGTTGTCATCCGCCGGAAGCGGACCGAGAAATCGCCCGTTGTCGTCGGCGACCACGATCGGTTCCATGTCAGCCTCCCATCGTGAGAGCCGCTCGTGGTATTGGGATTCTGGCCCTTGACCAATTGGAAGGCATTGACCGCCTGCCTGCGGAAGCGGTAGTCCATCACAGCGCGGCTGTCGGCACCCAAGGGCAGGTCGAATCTCCCTCCGGCAAGGTCGTTGTCGATTTCCTGCGGCGCGTTGGTGTTGTGGGATCGGGGATTGATGTCGGGGCGATTCGGTGGCTCGTCGGGGTACGCGTCGATGATCCGGCTGACCATGGCGCGCAGGGCGGGGTCCTTTGCCAACGGCGTGCGTTCCTCGGGCTGCGGAATGAGCACGTTGCCGTTCACGTTGCCCCGGTTTCGCTGCTGGCTGAAGTTCGCTGTGAATGCGGAGCCCGCAAACAGCGGCAGTTGCAGATTAGCGCCGTAATCGTTCGTGCGCGCGGGCTTTACCGCCCCGACCTGGAAGAACGAGCGCGCCGAGAATAAGCTGTTGCCGTGCGTTTCGTACAGCGATCCGTGAAGGCCGCCCTGAGTTGAGGTCCTGAGGTGGATCTGCCGTCTCGGCGGATTGCCGAACTCGCTTCCGAAATAGCCCTGCGCCGCGTCGAATTCCTGCACAATCGTCGCGGTCGTGCCCATGCGGATGTTGATTTCCTTCTGCACGTTGTTGTCGACGAGCGTGAGCTGGACGTTCTCGTTGCGCCGGCTCTCGCCCCCCTCCGCATCGACCTCCCCGAGGAGGTTGAGTTCGGTGCGCGCCGCGGTGTCGATTTCGGCGTCGTCTCCCGCCGGAATCACGGGAGGGGAGTCTCCGTCGATTACCCTGTCGGTTCGGGCAATCTGATTGGTTGGAGCGCCACTCGGGTCCTGTCCGGCGATCAGGGGACAGGATGACGCAAGAAAAGCTGCGACTAGCCAGCGAATTCGGGCGAGGGCCGGCACGGTCCGGGTATCTGCCCGGGTGAAGCAGGGGCCGTCCATCGTTGCAGCGCAGCAGGGGCGCGGAAGATTTCGACGAGTTGCGACAAGCAACTTACCTACCAGCATATCCATTCTGGTCCCGTCCTGCCGGGCGTTGGAGAGGCCCCCGGGCTTTCTGCGCGAAACTAGGGCGATGATTGCCCGTTACACGAGGCCCGGCCTGGGTCGCATCTGGTCGGACGAGAACAAGTACCGCCAATGGCTCGAAGTCGAGCTGATGGCTTCGGAATCCCTCGCCGAGCTTGGCGAGGTGCCGGTTGAAGCGGCCCGGGCTGTGCGCCAGCATGCTGGGTTCGACGTTGACCGCATCGATGCCATCGAGGCGGAAGTGCGGCATGACGTGATTGCGTTCCTGACCTCCGTCTCGGAGACGATGGCAGCGGCCGGGATGGCGGAGCATTCGCGGTGGCTGCACTACGGGCTGACATCGAACGATGTCGTCGACACCGCGCAGGCGCTGCTGCTGAAGCAGGCCTCGGAACCGATCGCCCTGCAACTTCGGGAATTGCACGGCATCCTCCGCGAGCGAGCGTTTGAGTTCAAGGACACCGTGATGGTGGGGCGCACGCACGGCGTGCACGCCGAGCCGACCACGTTCGGCTTGAAGCTGGCGAATTGGTACAGCGAGGTCGGTCGGCATATCGAGCGCTTCGAGGCCGCTCGCGAGCAGATGCGCGTCGGAAAGCTGTCGGGAGCTGTCGGCACGCTCGCGCACATCAGCCCCGAAGCCGAGGAGAGGATTTGCGACAAGCTGGGCTTGCAGGCAACCGCGGTTTCCACACAAGTCATCCAGCGGGATCGGCACGCGCATTTCCTTTCGACTCTGGCTAACATCGCCGCAACGATCGAGAAGATTGCTGTCGAGGTGCGGCACCTGCAGCGAACGGAGGTGCGGGAGGCGCAGGAGTACTTCGCCAGGACACAGAAGGGCAGTTCGGCCATGCCCCACAAGAAAAACCCGATCGTCTCGGAGAACCTGAGCGGTCTCGCCAGGGTGGTGCGCGGGAATGCCGCCGTCGCCTTCGAGAATGTTGCCCTGTGGCACGAGCGCGACATCTCGCACAGTTCGGTCGAGCGGGTAATCCTAGCCGATTCGACGACCTTGGTCGACTACATGCTGGCCAAGGCCTGCAACCTGGTGCGCCGCCTGCTCGTTTATCCCGACCGGATGGCCAAGAACCTGGAGTCCAACGGCGGTCTCGTGTACTCAGGCCAGCTTCTGCTGGAGATCGCTTCCAAGGGCGTGCTCAGGGAGAAAGCTTACCGCTGGGTCCAGCGCAACGCGCTCAAGGCCTGGGAGGAAGACGGCAGCTTCCGCGAGCTGGTGGAAGCGGACCCGGACATCCGGGGTGCATTGCATGCACCCGATTTTGACCGAGCGTTCTCCTTGGAGCGCCAGTTGCGCAACGTGGACGCGATTTTCGAACGCGTGTTCGGAAAGGGCTGAGCGAGTCTAGGGCCCGAAGGCTCGGATCAAGACTCGACCACGACCCCTGCCAGCTCTTCAAACAACTTGAAGGCCGCGATGATGTCTTCGTCGCCGTGCCCCTTGGCTACGGCGGCGCCCAAGAGTTCGTGGACGAGACTGGTCGAGGGCAGGGGAACCCCCAGTTCCCGGCCCGACTCGAGCATCAGTCCGATGTCCTTGCGCATCCACTTCAGAGGAAACGCCGCCTCGAAGTTGCGCTTGAAGACGTGCGGGGCCTTGAATGCGATGAGTCCCGACTTGGCGGCCGAGTTGTCGAGGATCTCGAACATCAGCTCGGGTGGCACGCCCGCCTTGGTCGAGAGCACCATGCCCTCGACGAAGCCCTGCAGCGTATTGGCCAGCACCAAGTTCTGGGAGAGCTTTGCGTGAAGGCCCATGCCCTGGCCCCCGCAGTAGTAAAGGTTGGTGCCCATGCACTCGAAATAGGGCCGCACGCTGTTGAACACCTGCTCGTCGCCGCCGATCATGAACGTTAGCGTTCCTCCCCTTGCGCCGGGCGTGGAACCCGTGCAGGGACTGTCTAGGTACCGGCAGCCCTTGGCCTCGAACTTTGCAGCGATGCGCCGGGCTGTGCTGGGGCCGATCGTCGAGCAATCGGCGATGACGGTGCCCGGCGTCGCGCCGGAAAGCACACCGCTTTTCCCGGTCAGGACCTCCTCTGACATTGCCGAATCGCCTACGCAGAGGAAGATGCAATCGGCGAATTCGCCGACCTGAGCCGGAATTTCGCAGTAGTGGCCGGCATCGCTGGAGTCCGCCAGCTCCCTGGCCTTGGAGGTAGTGTGGCTCCAGATGGCCACCTCGTGACCGCCGGCCAGAAGGTGCTCCGCCATGGGCTTGCCCATGAGACCGAGACCGAGAAAACCGAGTTTCGCCATATGGCCGATTGTATCGGAAGGTCTTTGCCGAGTTCTGCCAGGCCGCCCGCCGCGTATTCCTCGCTTTGCGGCCTGTGAGAAAATACCCATCCATGCAGCGTGCCGTCCTGATCAGCAAGCACATTTACAGCGATGCCGTCGATTACCTCCGAGGCCGGGTCCGCCTGGACTATCACGACTCGGACGAAGGCCTGCCAGCGGCCGAGTTGAGGGCTCGGCTTGGGGACAAGGACGGCCTGATCTGCCAGCTGACCGACAGCGTCGATGCCGCTCTCATGGACGCAGTGCCGAATGTGAGAGTTGTCTCGAATGTTGCTGTCGGCTTCGACAATATTGACGTTGGGGCTGCCACCGACCGCGGCGTGATGGTCACAAATACGCCCGGCGTCCTCACCAACACGACCGCGGATCTTGCCTTTGCACTGATTCTGGGAGCAGGCAGGCGGCTCGGCGAATCGGAGCGTTACCTGCGAGCCGGACGCTTCAAGCAGTGGAGGATCGACCTCCTGACGGGCTGGGACATCTGGGGGGCCACGCTTGGCGTTTTCGGCATGGGCCGCATTGGCCAAGCCGTCGCGCGTCGCGGCAAGGGGTTCAATATGCGGGTCCTGTACTACGATCCCTTCCGCCAGAGCGAAGAGGTCGAGCGGGCGCTCGGAATTCAGTACGCATCGAAGGGAGAGGTGTTCAGCCAGGCCGATTTCGTTTCGCTGCATTGCGCCTTGACGCCCGAGACCCGCCATCTGGTCGGACCGGCAGAGCTGAACGCCATGAAGCCGACCGCGGTCTTGGTGAATACGTCGCGCGGTCCCGTGGTCGACGAGGCCGCGCTTGCGGAAGCGCTGGAGTCGGGAACGATCGCCGCCGCTGGGCTCGACGTGTTCGAGAGAGAGCCTGAGGTGCATCCCAAGCTGCTCCGGCTCGAGAATGCCTTGATCGTCCCCCACATTGCTAGTGCCTCGGTCGCGACCCGCACGCGCATGTGCGTGATGGCGGCGGAGAACATGGCGGCCGGTCTGGCGGGCGAGAGACCCCCGAACATCGTCAATCCCGCAGTGCTCGGTTGATGCGTATTGCCATGAAGGAGACGCTCGTTCGCTTGTTCCTAGAGACGCTGGAGGAATCGTCCCTCGCGCGGGTGATGGCCTCCAGGGTCGTGCGACGCGGGGACTCCCTGTCTGCCGGCCAAGCCGCTGTGGATATCTCCTCGCCAGAACGAATCCTCGTCGCGGGCATTGGCAAGGCGGCGGGGCCGATGTGCGAAGCCTTGATGCCGCTGCTGCCCGCCGCCAAGACCTCGGTCGTGGTCGTTGCGCCTGACTCGCCCAACGCGTTGCCAGCAGGCTTCCGGGCATTCGCCGGCGGTCATCCCTATCCCAACGAGCAAAGCGCTATCGCGGCGCGTTACTTGCTGGAGAGCGCGAGCGGCCTGGGCCGCGCGGATCTGCTCGTTTGCCTGCTATCCGGCGGGGGTTCCGCAATCTGCGAGGCGCCTCTCGATCCCAGCGTTTCCCTCGCCGAATTGAGAGCGTTCAACGAGGTCTTGGTCACCTGCGGCGCGAACATCGTCGAAATGAACATCTTGCGCAAGCACCTGTCCTGCATCAAGGGAGGGCGTTTGGCACAGGCAGCCAGTCCGGCCCGACAGCTGACTCTGTATGTATCCGATGTGCCTCCGGGCGAGCCGTCCTCGGTGGCCTCCGGGCCGACGATGCCGGACGAGTCCACTTGCGCGGACGCCCACGCGACAGCCGAGAGGCTAGGGATTGTGCCGAGCCTGCCCCACGTGATCCGCAAGATGTTTGAGGCGCGGAAGTTGGAAGAGACGCCGAAGCCCGGCTCGGAGGTTTTCCGCCGGAGCCAGTGGGCCTGCCTTCTGGATAACTTCGACGTCTTGCAAAGCCTCGAGTCCAAGGCCCGTGGCCACGGGTGGATTCTGGAACGCGATCTGAGCGTGGACGATGCGCCGGTCGAGCACGCAGCCGACACTCTCCTTGACCGGTTGCGCGAGCTTGGGGAGGCCCATCCCGACAGGACTGTCGCCGTGACTACCGGCGGGGAGCTAAGCAGTCCGGTCACGGGCGACGGCATGGGCGGTCGAAACCAGGCGTTCGTGCTGTGGGCCGCACGCAAGCTGGCCGAGCGAGGAATGCGCGCTACCGTCCTGAGTGCCGGCACGGATGGCATTGACGGGAACTCGCCCGCAGCCGGAGCAATCGCCGACGAGAACACGCTGCCGCGCGCAGCCGCTGCTGGACTCGAGCCGGAGGACTTCGAGCGGCGGTCCGATTCCTACAGGTTCTTCAAACAGCTTGACGATCTGATCACGACGGGGCCGACAGGCAACAATGTGCGGGACTTGCGCATGCTGGTAGCCGGGCCCCAGTGATCGCGAGCTCGTCGCTGCCCTAGCGGGCGCGCGTTTCCGAAACACCGATTCGGCCGTGATATCGTGGCGTTCGGATCGCTACCTGCCCGTCGTCCAATTCCAGATTGATTTGCGGACGGTTGCCAAACCTTGTACGAGTTCCATGCCTAGAATTGTTCCGATATTGCTGCTGTGCCTCGCAGGCGTCGTCTGTGCAGCCGAGAAGCCGAACTTCATCCTGATCTTCGTCGACGATTTGGGCTACGCGGACATCGGGCCGTTCGGCTCGAAGCTTCACCGCACGCCGCACCTCGACCGCATGGCGGCCGAGGGCCGCAAGCTGACCAGTTTTTACGTGACAGCGAACGTCTGCACGCCTTCACGCAGTTCGCTAATGACCGGCAGCTACCCACGACGCGTCGGCCTCGACGAGAACGAGAAAGGACAGTGGGTGCTGTTCCCGGGCAATCAGGAAGGCTTGCACCCGAACGAGATCACTGTAGCCGAGACGCTGAAGGCGGTCGGCTACAAGACCGCCTGCGTAGGCAAGTGGCACCTAGGCGATCAGCGCGCCTTCCTGCCCACCAGGCAAGGATTCGATTCCTACTTCGGCATTCCGTTTTCTAACGACATGGGCCACGATTCCAGAAGGCAGCCCTACCGCTATCCGCCGCTCCCTTTGCTGCGCATGGAAGAGGTCATCGAAGAGGAGCCGGACCAGAGACTCTTAACCCAGCGCTACACGGAGGAGGCTCTTACGTTCATTGACGACAACAAGGAAGGGCCTTTCTTCCTGTATCTGGCCCATACGATGCCGCACTGGCCGCAGTATTCGTCCGAAGCATTCGCCGGCAAGTCGCAGAACGGGAAGTGGGGCGACACGGTCGAGGAAATCGACTGGTCGACTGGAGAGATCCTCGCCAGGCTCCAGCAACTCGGCATCGACGACAGAACCTTGGTCGTTTTTGCTTCGGACAACGGCGGCGCTACGCGACACGGAGCGAGCAACGCTCCTCTTCGCGGCGGAAAGGGCACGACTTGGGAAGGCGGCCATCGAGTGTGCTTCTTGGCACGCTGGCCGGGTCACGTGCCCGCCGGGACAGCGAGCGACGAGCTCGCGATTTCCGTCGACATCCTGCCCACATTCGCGGCTATGGCAGGTGCCGAGGTGCCTGCCGACCGGGTGATCGACGGCAAAGACATCAGGCCTCTGCTGCTTAGCGAGCAACCCCAGCCCACGCCGCATCTGGCGTACTACTACTACTTCATGGCTCATCTCAATGCCGTCCGCAGCGGTCGCTGGAAGCTCCACCTCGCGCGAATGGGCGGTCGCTATCCTGACTACGAGCCAAATCCGATCTTGGAACTCTACGACCTGTCGTCAGACATCGGCGAGACTCGGAACCTCGCGGACGCTTTCCCCCAGGTCGTGGAGCGGCTTCAAGCTCTCGCGCAGGTGGCGCGAGCCGACCTAGGAGACGGCAAGCGCGCTGGCAAGAATGTCCGTCCGCCGGGACTAATCCAGCCGGCGATCACTCTCACTTCGAACTGATCGCCGACGAAGCAGCGCCGAACCACAGCCTGCATCCTGCCCAAGGCTGAGCTCTGGAGCCCAGCCAGCCCTTGCCGATCTCCGCTGCTGGTCCGTGAAGTGCATGTGACCCGTGCAAACCCAGATACTAGCTGCGTTTGCGCACGTCTTGAGCCAAGAGCCAGCCACTACCCCGCGGCGCTGAATCGTCCTTGGGAGTCGCCAGCTCCGGACGGGTCTGCATCAGCGAACCGACCCAGTGCATGGCGCAGGGAAGTCGATCCGAGAATTCCGCTAGGCGGGCTGCAATTGCCGAGCAGCGCCTATCGATCAGCTCGCTGGCGAGACGAGCGGCGCGGATGTGGCCGTCCCCTCGTAGGGGCTACGCCGTTGCACAGGAACGTGCCGTAGCAGGGCGATCCCTGCCCCGATCGGCCTTGTCCGTCTCGGTCACTCGTACTTGACGAAGAACGGCGAGGTCCACGCTATTTCCGGATCCCCGTCTGGCTTTTCCGTGTCTCGCTGGAAAACCCTCACGTAGTAATAGGTGCCTCCCGACTCGGCCGCGGTGTCCTTGTACCTCAGCCTCGCCGAGCGACCTCCCGGGTGTTGCGTAAAGACATATTCGCCGTTCTTGACCACGTCGATGCGCAGAATCTCGTCCTGGGCCTCGACATCGACAATGATTTCCGGGGGCGACGAAACGCTTGCCGAGAACTCTTCCCCGACCATGTGGCCGTCCGCCGTCGCCTTGACGTAAATTTCGTCGCTGGCGGCAAAGGTGCGCCGGGCGAGCATGGCGTCAAAGAGCGCCTCTCGAGTGGTGTCTTCCGCCCAGATCGCGGCCCAGGAATTGTGCGTCGACCCATGGTCGCTGAACGAGACGAATCCGTAACGATGGCCCTTGCTCAGAGCGTCCTGCGCGAAGTGGCCGGGGTCGTCTGTCTGCGTCCCCCCGCGTTTCTCCCCGTCGGGGGCTTGCCATCTCTCGTAGCTGCCTCGCGCTCCTTGGTAGATCTCGAGCAGGCAGTCGATCGGCGACGGCGTCCAGTTCCAATCCGCCAGCGGCCCGGCGGCGAATGTGTGGGGCACGATCACAGTCTTCTGGCCCGCTTGAGCGAGCACCTTGTCGCGCATCCATTGCCATAGCACGGGCGGTGCGTTGTCCGGTGCTTCCAGTCCCTTCTCCCGATCGATCGGCCGCAGCGGACCTCCGCGCTTCAGATAGAGCACGTTGCGGTGTCCTCCCGGGCGCTGCATCGAGTGCTCGTAAGTGTAAATCCCCCAGAACTTCGGCGCGTGAGTGTATAGGTCGACGAGCTTCTGCGCGTACCACCATTGGTAGTCGCGAAGCGAATCCGGCCATCTCCCGCCTAGGACTTCGTTGTGGTCGCTGGGACCGACGAAGTCCATTTTGGCCGCGTCCAGCGCGTAGCGGTAGGTGTCTTCGATCGAGCCGTCCACTGCGCTATGCCCCCGCACGTCGGTATGCCGGTGGCAGTCGCCCAGTAGCAGCGAATAGGTCGTTCCGCTCGCTGTCATGCGCGTGCGGACGCGGTGCTCGAATCCCGCCTCGGGAGTCTCGACCCTGACCTCGCCGAGCCCCGGCGCGGCGGCATCCGATTTCTCCAGCGATGCGGTGTATACGTTGTAGTGGAGTGCGTGCAATTGATCCGTCGGCAGGTTTTCGGGCGACCGGAGATCACTGGAATAGGCGAGGTGGATCATTCCCTCGGCATCCGTGTCGACCGCGGTCCTTTGGGTGTTCCGTCCCGAGCTGTTCTCCATTAGCACTGGGATCGTCCAGCCCTGCTCGCTCAACCGCGTGGCGTATACGTGATACATCTCGTGGGGTTTCAGAATCGTCCAGTGACGGAACACCACCCACACCGACCCGCCCCCGTCGATAGCGACGGCGGGCAGTTCGGCGAAGCGACTCATCCTGCCCGTGAGGATGTCGTCTATGTCCGCAGTCGGCTCGAGTACGCGCCCGTTCGCGTACACTCGCAAGCCCAGACCCCGGCGCGCGTGCAGTCCCTCGCTGCCCTCCGCGCCGCTTGAAGTGGAGTAGTCCTTGCCCCAGTTCTCCCTTGCGGTGTCGTAGGCGACCCACACTCGGTCCGACGAATCGACCGCAAGGCTCGAGTGGAATTCCGCCTCGGGACCGGAAGTGATCGCGACAGGATCGCTAGCTTCCTGCCCGTCGAACGAGGCGACGAAGACGTCGTAGTTCCCAGCGTGGTAGCTGTCCCACGAAATCCAGGCAGTGCCGGTCCCGTCAAGAGCGACCGCAGGCTCCCAATCGTTCGCGCCCGATTGAGAAATCTTGACTTCCGGCCCCCATCCCTGGGCTGTTCTCCGCCGTGCGTAGATCTCGCCTTGCAACTCTCGGAAAGACTGCCACGCAACCGTCACGTTGCCCGCGGCGTCGGACGCAGCTCTCGCATGAAAATCGCTGTGCTTTCCCGAACCGATCCGCTCGATGTTCCCGATGGCGCCGTCCTTTCCGATTTCCGCCGCGAACAAATCGAAATCACCGTCGTCCCGCCCCGACCAGAACGCGATCGCCCCACTCGGAACAGCGACTATTTCGGGAATGTAGTGGTCCCAGTTTCCGTCGTCCAGCACGAGGGCATTACCCCAATCGCCGCTCGAGTCCCGGCGGCGAATGACTACGCGGTCCGCGTCGTCCCCGTTCCACTCGACGTAGGCTATCCAGAGGCTGCCGTCCGAGCCGGACGCCAGAGCAGGCCAGTCGGCTGTTTTGTCTGCCGGAGATACCCGTTGCGAAGGAATTTCGCCGGCCACCTCGGCCGGCGGCAATGCCACGGGCATGGTTGGGTCTGGAGTCTGGCTGCAGGCTGCTGCGAAGAGAACGAGACCAGCCGATAATGGATTCCGCATTACCGAACGATTATAGGCTCGGTCCAATCGAATCGAACGGCTCGCATCGCGAAATCTGCAAGGCCAGAAAGCCTTTGACGTATTAGCGGCAATCCGTGGCGGCCACCCTCTCCGGACTCCCGCCTGTGCCCCGAATTCCTCGAGCCGAGCGCCTCAGTCGAAGTGCTCGTCCGCCGGGTCGAATGCCGGTATCGGAATATTCAGTATTCGCAAGTTGCCGACGGCCCGGTGCCGGCAGCCTGGATGGATCATCACGGATGTCAACGGCCTGAGCGGGAATTCTTTTCCGTCGAGTTCTATGGTCCCCTCGCCTTCAAGGACGACGTATACCTCCGTCATCCGCTTGTGATAATGCGCCCTGGAGTCAGCGCTAATGTCTGTCAGGTGCACCGTCGCGAGATCGTTGTCCGGCTCGGCGAACGCGCGACGCGCCTGGCCGCAGGGGCAGTCCACCGGCGGCGTCTCGTCCAATTGAGCGATTCGGTACCGTGCCATAGGGTTTCCAAGCCTCCTTGTTCTCTCGGCATCCATCATATCCCTCGCCTGCAAGCAATTCGGCGTGCGCACCGCATTGTCGGAGGCGCGCCTGCCTCAAGGTGTCGCCTACCGTAGTTCCCATGCATCGGGATCACCGGTAGACGCCGTCGCGATCGTACGCAGCGGGGCCCGAGCCTTGAGGACCATCTCTTCGAATTCGGAACTCGGGTCCGACATTGCCACAATGCCGCCTCCGGATGCCACAGTCGCGTGCGAACCTGACATGACAATGGTCCGTATCAAGATGCTCAAATCCATGCGATCGCCGTGAGAAGGAAACCCGATCGCCCCGAATAGGGACCTCTGGCGCGTTCCTCCGATCGATCGATGATCGACATCGTGCGAAGCTTCGGCGCTCCGGTCATCGAATCGCCGGGAAATGCGGCTGCCAAGCAGTCCAAGCAGTCACGGTCCTGTCGCAGGTGATCTGTGACGGTGCTCACGAGCTGGTGAACGGTGGCGTAAGACTCGGCATCCATCAGCTTCGGGACCTGGACTGAACCAGTCGAAGCAACCCGGCCTATATCGTTCCGAAGCAGGTCAACGATCATCAGGTTGTCGGAACGGCAGTTTTCGTCTGTGCGTAACCAGAGCGCAAGCCTCGAGTCGGTTTCCGGATCACCGCCTCTGGCGCAAGTTCCCTTGATCGGTTTGGCAGAGATGGTCCGGTCCGCCGAGACGTGCAGAAACCTTTCCGGGGAGGAACTGAGTACTGCGAAGCCCCCGAATCGCAAGTATGCTGCATACGGTGCAGGGTTGACGGCGCGCACTTGGCGATAGGCGTCATATGGCGAGACGTCGCATTCAACCGAGAACTCGCTGCTCAGGCATATTTGGTACGACTCTCCGGCCGCCAGTTCGTGTTGGCAGCGGCTGATCTTCTGTGCGTATCGATTCTGTGCGTATCGATTCGGACCGTCCGCGAGATGCGCGACTATCGGCGGGCCACTGTGATTCGGCCGGTAGTTCCCGGGCTGGGCGTCTGCAAGCGCCAGGGCAACGCGATCGAACCACCGCAACGCCACCGCCGCTCCATGTGAAGTTGCGATGCGGGCGACCAGGTACACTCGTCTGTCTGCGTGATCGAAGACGATGCAGCGATCTGTGTCGAAGAGCGCCGCGTCGGGCAGGGAAGAGGCCCTTGGGGTCGGCGAGCCGAGTTCGTTCCGCATCTTGTAGCCGAAGTACCCGACAAGCCCGGTCTGGAAGTGAGACGGCAGAGAGTCATCGCATTGCACCGGCCGGGCCAATCGTTTTCTGAGTTCCGGCAAGAGCGACTCAATTCGTTTTCTCCGGCACTCGTCTTGCCGGCGCGTCTCCAAGGTCCGATCGCTTGTTCTGTACAGAAGGATGCTCGCATCGGGACCGGTCGCGTTGCCCACAACGCTGAAGCGTGCGTAGCCAGGAATCAGGCCGGAACCGTCGATCCAAAAGGAGTGTTTTGAGCGCTCGAACAGGTGTTCGAACGCCGATTGTGGTTCAATCCACGCATCCAGTGACCGGGAAACAACCTTGAATTCGTGGTGCGACGGCCTTGGAGGCCTTGGCGGGTACGCTTTCCGATAAGAACGGGGGCGGTTGACCTCGGACGTGTTGCGCCCCGTGGGTGACGCAATTCGGAGAAAGTTCCGGACAAGGCGCTCACCGCACTCGGCGGACAGGGCTTCGGGATGGAACTGAACCCCGAACCGAGGGCGGTCCGGGTGCCGCACCGCCATTGCGACGCCGTCGGCGGACGACGCCGCTAGCGTCAAGCATGGAGGGATCGAGTCCTTTTGCGGGCATAGCGAGTGATACCGGACTGCGTCAAAGGACGGCGGGATGCCCTCGAACAACGCGCTCCTGTCGTGGGTGATGCGAGAAACGCGTCCATGCATCGGGGTAGGTGCCGGAACGACTCGAACGCCGTACGCGTAGCCGAGTCCTTGGTGGCCGAGGCACACGCCCAATGGAGGGCAGCTGGCCCCCAAGATCACGTCCCGACAGATCCCGAAGTCCGCGAACCGCTCCGGGGAACCCGGCCCTGGAGAGATGATGATCGCCTTCACGCCGTGCAACTCGATAAGATCGCTCCAGCGTTCTTCCGTGTTCTCGATGCAAGGGGCTCGGATGTAGCAGGAGATGGGCGGCCTCATGCCAAAAGACGGCGCGAGCGAGTCAACAGAAGCACGCAGTGCCTTCGAATCAGTTGAGCCGCTGGAAGCGAATTGCGCGCGAGCCTGATGGATGAATTTCCGAGTCGTATGGCCAGGGAGCGGCGCGCGCGCGGCGTGGTCATCCATTTGCTGCACGGGACGATCGGGCAAATGGTGGTTGTGGTTGAGCGCAGGGTCTCTTCCCCGCTCGGTCCATACGTCAGTGCCCCAGAGCCTTGGCCCCAACTTGCCCGCTGTGCCAGCGAGCCCCTGTCGCCCAAGGGGCGAAGCGAAACACCTGTGATAGCCTACACGGAACGTCATTTCTGCGATGTCAATTCCCACCCAACTGCCCAAGATCTGCGTCTGCATCGGCCATCCAGATGCGTGTCAGGCCCGGGCGCTAGCCATAGCGAGTTGCGACAACGGCGAGACATTCCTCGAGCTGCGGATCGACATGCTGTCCGATCCTTCTTGCGTCGCCGAGATCGTTGGGAGCGTCCTCCGCAGGCACCCCAAGGTCACTGTGATCGGGACATGCCGTCGCACGGGGAACGGCGGACATTTTCCAGGATCGATAGAGCAGCAGTTGGACCTGCTGCGGAGAGGCGTCGAGGCAGGCGCCAGCATAGTGGACGTCGAGATCGAGACCATCGAGCAGGAGCCGCGATCACTGCGGCCGCTTGGCGAATCTGCCATCACCTTGGCGTCCTACCACAATTTCGTCAGGACACCGGCCTTGGGCCCGGTCATGCACCGGCTCGAGAGGACGGGTGCCGACATCTTCAAAGTGGCTACCAAGGTTGCACGGCCTAGTGACAACCTCAAGCTCCTGGGTCTTTGCAGGGAGCGTCCCAACTTGGTCGTGGCCGGCATGGGAGAGACCGGAGCGCCGGCCCGCCTCTATGCAACCTCGCTAGGTGGCCTTTTCACGTACGCGGCCCCGGACTCGTTCGACGCGCCGGATGGCGAGGCAGCCCCGCGCCTCGAAGCCCCTCCCACGGCTTCAGGTCAGGTCGCAGCTTCGTCCGCGCGCAAGCTTTACCGAGTGCAATGCGGCACTCCCGACACTCGAATCTACGCAGTGGTCGCCAAGCCCGTTGGGCACTCCAAGTCGCCGCTCATCCACAACCGTGCCTTCGAGGCAAAGGGTTACGACGGGATCTACGTTCCGATGTTGGTTGAGCCCGTTGATATCAGTGATTTCTTCCGGACCATGCGGGAGATGCCGCTCTCAGGGGTCAGCGTCACTATTCCTCACAAGCAGAGCGTGATCCCGCACCTTGACTTAATTGACCCGGTGGCCGAAGGCATAGGAGCCGTCAACACCATCTACTGGAAGAATGGCAAGTTGGCCGGCACGAACACCGACGCGGTCGGGATCACGGCTCCACTGGAAAGGCGCGTCAATCTGAAGGGAGCGCGATCCCTTGTTGTGGGCAATGGAGGTGCGGCCAAGGCTGCTGTCGTTGCGCTCAAGCAGCATGGTGCGGACGTTGCCGTCACGGGCCGGAACCCCCGGCGGGTGGGGCGCTTGGCACGTCTCCATGGCGTCGGGGCCATCGACTTTGCCCAGCTCGGCGACCGCTATTTCGATGTGCTGGTCCAAGCAACCTCGGTAGGGATGCTGCCGAAAGTCGATGACAGCCTCTTTCCTGACCGCATTCCGGCCGATGTTGTGTTCGACCTTGTCTACAACCCATTGGAAACCGCCCTTCTCAAGCGCGCTGCCGAGGACAACAAAGTCGTGATCAGCGGCATCGAAATGTTTGTCGAGCAGGCCGCCGCCCAATTCCAGATTTGGACCGGACACGATGCTCCGCGCGAGTTGATGCGCGAAGCGGTGCTGGCACGTACAGTGAAATAGGCGGGACAACGTCCTCGGGCATGGCCAATCCGGACTTCACCTCCTTCCAGGAATCGGCTAGGAGCGGCAACCTCGTTCCTGTGTGGAAGGTTCTTACAGCGGACCTAGAGACCCCGGTTTCGACTTACCTGAAGCTTGCTGAGCGAGAAGAATACGCCTTCCTTCTCGAGAGTGTCGAAGGCGGGGAGCGCATTGGCCGTTTCACCTATGTCGGAGCCTCGCCGTTTCTGGTTCTCACAGTCGTCGGCGACGAGCTGGAGATCCGCGAGGGAGACAAGCTTCGTCGCAGCAGAGGCGACTTTTTCGCTGTTCTCAAAGACCTTGCCCAGCAATTCCGGCCTGCCGGCACGGAGGGGCTGCCGCCCTTCAGCGCCGGCGCGGTGGGTTACGCGGGCTACGACCTCGTCCGGCTCATCGAACCCCGGGTCCCGCCGTTTAGCGAGGACGACGTGAAGGCCCCGGACGCGGTGTTCATGTTCTTCACGTCCGTCCTCGTCTTCGACCACGTCAAGCATCAAATCTACGTCATCGCGAACGCTCGCATCGAAGATCACGCCAGTCTTTCCGACTCCTACCGCCACGCATGCCGTGAAATCGAAGCGCTGGAGGCATGCCTGGCCAAGCCCGTCACCCTGCCCGGCCGGACATCGCGGACCGCCCCGCTGCAATTGCGCTCCAACATCGGCAAGGAAGCATTCTGCACCGCCGTCGAGAAAGCCCGGGAATACATCCTTGCCGGGGACATCTTCCAGGTCGTGCTTTCGCAACGGCTCGAGATGCTACCCGGAGTTCACCCATTCCAGATCTATCGCGCGCTCCGCACGGTGAATCCTTCACCGTACCTGTTCTACCTGCAGATCCGTGACTGCGCGGTGGTCGGCAGTTCACCCGAACTGCTGGTCAAGGTCGATGGCAGCAGCATCGAATACCGTCCCATTGCGGGCACCCGCCCGCGAGGGGCGACGCCGGAAGAAGACCGCGCTCTGGCCGAAGACCTTCTGTCCGACGAGAAGGAGCTTGCCGAGCACGTCATGCTCGTTGACCTTGGACGCAACGATGTCGGCAGGGTCGCCGAGTACGGCTCGGTTCGCGTGCCGGAATTCAAGGTCATCGAATACTACTCCCACGTCATGCACATCGTCTCGAGCGTGCTCGGCACCCTGCGGGAAGGCCATGACGCATTCGACGCGCTGAAGGCCTGCTTCCCGGCTGGGACCGTCTCCGGAGCCCCCAAGGTGCGCGCGATGGAGATCATCGCCGAGCTCGAGCCGACCAAGCGAGGTGTTTATTCGGGCAGCGTGATGTATCTTGACTTCTCCGGAGTGCTCACTTCAGCGATCGCGATCCGCACGATGATGATGCACGGCGAAAAGGCGTACTTGCAGGTGGGTGCCGGAATAGTTGCCGACTCAGTTCCCGATCGGGAGTGGGACGAAACGATGAACAAGGCACGCGCCTTGCTCCGGGCTGTGGAAGTAGCCCGGGAGCTTTAGGCGCTCTCTCGAGAGGAGCTGGCGATTGACGGCGTCCGGCTACCCGCCAGCTTGGTCCGACGTGTCGTCGAGGGCGCTCCGCTCGCCTCCGCGCGGGCCTGCCTTCGAAGGCAGGCCGCAACGATCACTCGCGTCTCAGGTTCGCCATCAGCGGCGTACGCAACGATAGGGCCGCGGCTGCGGTCCCTGCTAGCAGGCCTAGTCCTACGATGACACCCAACGTTAGTGCCAAGGGCAGCCAAGGCGGGTCGGCCGCGCCGCTGGCGAGGTGCGGAGCAACCGCGATCAATGCTGCCGCGGCGCCGATAACCACGCCGAACACCAGCAGGAAGGAATTCTCGGCGAAGATGAGTCGCGAGATCTCCCGGCGCGCGAAACCCAGAGCCTCGAGCAGGGCGAGTTCACCGCGACGCTCCAGCACCGTTCGCACCATCACCACGGCTAGGCCCAGTGTTCCGAGCAGCAGCCCAAGCCCCCCGAGCGTGCGAAACGTGCTGAGGTAGGTATTCTCGACAACAAGGTAGCCGGCCAGTCGATCAGCAGTGCGCATGGCGTCAAGGCCGTTGTCGGCAAACGCATCCTCCAAAACGACCGCAATGCCTTCCGCGTCCGTTTCCACAAGGAGGGACTGGTATCCGCTGTGGTCGGAATGAAGTTCGAGGAATCGCTCTTCGGATAGCACCAACTCCGATTGGAAGATACTCCGAGATAGCAGTCCGGCCAGCAGCAGGCGGCGCTCCCGGCCCGCGCTATCCCGCACGTGGAGTTCGTCGCCGAGGCCGAGGTGCAGGATCCAAGTCACCGAGTTGGCGTCCCCGAAGACCGGAATCGCTCCGTCGAAGTCCTTCTCGAGAAGCAGCCATGGATTCTCTTTTTCGGCGTCCGTTTCCGCCAGCGTCCGCTGGAAGGCGAACCCTCCTCGCTCGATCAGGGACGGCGGCGCGCCGGCCAAGGTAGGCTGCGTGGGCTGGTAAAGATTCAGGCAGCTGGCGTCCTCCCCTGCGCGGACCCGCAGGGGAAAGATCCGCATAGCTTCGGGCCGCTCGCGTTCAACCTGATCAATCTTGTCTTGGAACAGGGGCACATCGGCCTCGGCGACTAGGCGGAATCCTCCGTCGCCCGAATTGAATGCCGGCTCTTGCGCGCTGACATCATGGCGGTTCATCGTGACCGTCACGATCATGAAGGACGCACAAGCGACCAACGCGACTGAAAGGACGCTGCGAGTCGGATTGCGCCCCCCGTTTCGGAATCCTAGTTGGGCGATGCCGGACACCGCTTCCTCGCTTCGGCTAGGGGCGAGAAGTGAGGCGCGGAGATAGATCAGTGCCCCGGTCAGCGACAGAGTTCCCGCCCCGAAAAACGCGCCTAGGCGGGAAGCGGAATCCGCCCCGAATGACAGGCCCAGCAGCGCAATGGCTGTCACTGTCACGGCAGCTGCAATTCGACGCAGGCGGCGCGCGCGACGCTCTTGGCCAACGACGCCTTGGGACGGCTCGACCTTGCCGGAGAGAAGCGCGTTGGGCGAGAGCCGGACCAGCCGTCGCAACGACAGCCAAATGGTCCCGAGCATTATCGCCAAAGCGGACAGCGCCCCGACCATCGGATCCCATGGGTTGACGTGAAGCTCCAGAAACGAGCTGCCAATAGCCCCGCTCCACCACGTGCTCAATCCGTAGAGCATGAGTTGCGCGTAGGCAAACGCGCCGGGGATGCCGATCAGGCAGCCGGCAGCCGCGAGGAAGGCACCCTCGGCAAACAACAGGCGTCGCGCAAAGCGCGGCGAGTGGCCTGTCGCCAGCAGCACTCCAATCTCGTGGGCTCGCCTCTCGACCCCGAGACGGAACAGCAGCGCGACCAAGATTGCGGCCGAGGCGATCAGAAACATGCTGAAGCCTACGAACAGCCCCGAAAAGTCGGTCGCGCCCGAGGACGCAGCCAGCCCCGTCTGCTTGACCGGCTGGATTGCTAGGTCGAACTCGGCGGGGTCTAGGCGTCGCTGGAGCTCTTCGCGGAATCCAGCGATCGCAGGCTCCAGAGGGGTGCCGTCCCGCGGTTCCAGGCGAATCGAAGTGAGCTGGCCGAATCGGCTTGTCCAAAGCTGCTTAGCCGTGGGCAGGCCGACGAATGCCTTGGGGGCCGCCCGGTAGCGGTCCCAGTACTCCTCGTCCCTCGGCCGGATCAGTCGCAAGTCCATCGGGAACGGCGGATCCCAGGTCGACATCCGGGACTTGTCGGACATCCCTTTGTAGGTCGGTGAGAAATCGCGATCAAGGGCGGCCCCGGACATGCCCACCAATCCGGCGACGCGGAACTCGTGCGAGGAAGTCCCGAGCTGGCTTCCCGGGCCTACCACGTAGTAGGTCAGGGTTACCGAGTCGCCGGGACGGGCCCTTAGGTCGGCGCCGGTCCACGCATTCAGCAAAATCTCGCCCTCGCCCGGTGTCGCCGCAGTCTCGCCGCTGGTGAGGCGCAGGGAATCCGGATAGGACTGAAGGGCCGTCACCGTGGAGTAAGGGACGACGCGCCCATTTGTCGAGATGGTGTTTGCTAGATACGTGAGCACCTCCGTTGATCGGAGGCCGCTCGCCGCGGCCGCTGCGTGTACCGTGTTCGCGGCCACCGGGTCGAGGACGATGCGCGCCGATTCGACCACCAGCCCTCGGTTGCCCGGCAGCTCACGGATCGCCAGCCTGGCGTCCTCCGGCGAGAACTCTTCGCGCCAAGCCGCTGTTGCGGAGTCGAGCGTTCCACCCGCGACAAGAAGGGCGTTGGCCCTGCCCCGCTGCTCCAAGGAGCGCTGCAAGACGCCCGTGGCTACAAATGCGTTATAGGGAAGCTGCTGCTGCGGTGAGAGGCCGAACCGGCCCGGTCCGTCGTTCTCGAGCACAGAAACGACCCGGAGCCGAATCATGCGAACGTTGTCCGACTTGCGGCCCATCACGGACTCGGCCGGGACCATGGCGTCCGTATGAAACCGCACGAGGAGATCGGCTCCTTCGGCAGCGCCAAGTTCTTGAGCAAGGCGGCGGTTGATCACGATCTCGCGGCTGCCGATTGCGGGAGCTGCGAGCCCGTAGAATCCCCAGAATGCCTCGTCCACTGCGTGGATGCGGACCTTGGCCGCGCGGGCACCCGAGTCGGCGTGCTCGGCGCTGCCGCGAATCAGGATTCCGGACGCCGCCCTGCCGGACCAATGCGGGGCGTCGCGAACAGTCTCCCGAAAGTAACGGTCGCCCACAGCCGCGAAGTCGATGTCGCCCAAACGGTCCAGAGTGAGGTCGCGGAGGCTGCCGCGCACGGAGGACCCCACGATCAACGCTCCCGCCAAGACCGCGGCTCCCACCCCGACACCGAGGGCGACGGCCCAGTGAACCGCGCGGTAGTAGAGCAAGCTGCGCGCTAGCAAGCGAGTGCGTGTCATTCGGCCTCGTTCCGGAAGAGTCGAGCCAGCGCTAGGGCGCCGCCTCTGGCCGACCTTCCTGTGCAGCGAGAGGAAGGTCCACGACCGCCTGCCGGAGCTTTGCCAGGCGCTTGCCGACCTCCCGTGCCTTCTTGCCGCTTGGCTCGATATTGAGGAACTGAGTGTAGGCGTCGATGGCCTCGGCGGGCTGGGCAAGCTTTTCCCGCGCCATGCCCAGCCGCCAATAGGCTTCGGCGAGATTCGTATCCCAGCGAGTCGCCTCGAGATAGCGCCCGGCAGCCGCCCGATGGCTGCCCTTCTTGCTGTAGTAAATGCCAACCTTCAATTCATTGCGGGCCTGCACGGGATTGAATGCGTACGCTTGCTGCCTGGTCGCGTATTGCTCGTCCTCGTCGACCAATCCCTCGTATTGCTCTTGCTCGGGTCGCTCGGCGAATTTCGACTCCGTGGGCGATTCGTCATCCGCCGCAGCCAGCGGTGCGCAAAGCAGCGCGACCCACAGTGCAAACCCCCTCACGGGTGTTAGTATAACCGCGTTTCCGCTTGCGAGGAAGCCGTGTCCAGCGCGCCCGAACCCTAGCGGGAAGGGACTGTGCTGTCCACCCGGATCGGAACTGGAAAGTCTTTATTTGGAACGGTTTCCAAGATCTTGACAGCCACCGGTTCCCCCGATTGAGGAACTTGGCGCTACCCAGAAATCGTCCCAACAGGTTACGATGGTAGCCTTGCACGGAATTTTGGAGTTGGGAGAAATTGCCGGATAAGGACGCACTGGCCCTAGGTTTGGACTTTGGCACGGAGTCGGTGAGGGCGCTCTTCGTGAGCTTGGACGGGACCGAGCGCGGCTCGGCGTACTCCAAGTACACCCACGGGCAAATTACCTCGACCCTGCCTAGCACCGGCGCGCCACTGCCGCCGGATTACGCTCTGCAGCATCCCGGCGACTGGCTGATTGCCGCGACGCGCGCCGTGCGCAGCGCGTGGCGCCGAGTGGGGAAGACGGGTACCCGCGTGATCGGGATCGGTGTCGACTTCACCAGCTGCACCATGCTGCCAGCTCTAGCGGACGGGACGCCGCTTTGCCTGTTGCCCGAGTTCGAAGCGAACCCGCTGGCTTGGCCCAAGCTATGGAAGCACCACGGAGCGAAGACTCAGACCGAGCGCATCGAACGCGTGGCCAACGAGAGACGTGAGCTGTTTCTCGACCAGTACGGGGGCGCCATCGGCTTGGAGTGGTTCTTCCCGAAGCTGCTCGAGACCTTGGAGGAGGCGCCGGAGGTGTATCGGGCCGCCGAGGTTTGGGTCGAAGCGGGTGACTGGGTCGTGTGGCAACTGGTGGGTTGCGGTGCCCGGGAAATGGCCCGTTCAACGTGCCAAGCGGGTTACAAGGGCATGTGGACTTCGAGCGACGGATTTCCCTCCAAGCCCTTTCTTCGAGCCGTGCATCCAGCACTCGTCGACGTCGTCCGGACCAAGATGCTCGGCCGCATGAAGACACCGGGCCAACTCGCCGGCCGTCTGTGCAAGGACATGGCGAAGCGATTTCCGTTTAAGGAAGGCATTCCGGTCAGCACGGCGATCATCGACGCGCACGCCGGCGTTCCGGGCGTTGGAGCGGCCGACCCAGGGACCTTGGTAATGGTGTGCGGCACGAGTTCCTGCCACATGCTCAATGCGACCGAGTACCGTCCAGTGCCCGGGGTAGCCGGGATTGTTAAGGACGGGATTCTTCCGGGCATGTTTGGATACGAGACCGGGCAGGCGGCCGTGGGCGACGCGTTCGACTGGCTACGCAAGCTCGCCCGCCAGAGGAGTTTCGGGCAGTTGACGAACCTGGCCGCGACGGTGCCGCCTGGAGCCGACGGAGTGCTCTGCGTGGATTGGTTCAACGGCTGCCGTACGCCCTTGATGGACGGTCGCTTGGCCGGGGCGTTCACGGGCCTGACGTTGCGACACAGTTCGCAACACCTCTACAGGGCGATGCTCGAGGCGACCGCCTACGGGCTGCGCTGGATTGTCGATATGCTGCGCGAGAATGGCGTGCCGGTCAAGAAATTCATTGCGACGGGCGGCCTTCCGCATCGCAATCCGCTGTTCGTGCAGATTACTGCCGACGTGCTTGGGGAGAACATTCTCGTCCACCCCTCGCAGCAGGGGCCGGCTCTGGGCGCGGCGATCTTGGGGGCGGTCGCTGCCGGCAAGCGGGCAGGGGGATTCAGTTCGGTTCGTTCCGCGGTGCGCACGATCGGCGGGGTCCGCAAGGATGTCGACGGCCGCACGGGGAAGCTGGTCTCGCCCGATCGGCGGAACAAGAAATTCTACGAGCCGCTGTACAGGAGATACCGCGAGACCGCGTCTTTCCTAAAAGGAAGCCCCCCTGCGTCGTAGGACGGTGCCGTGCAAGTCCTCGGCCCGCATTTCGACGAGCCATCGACGGGGAGCATGATGAACCGGATGCAAATGAGGCTCTTGACGCGCGCGGCTGTAGCGTTTGTCCTTGGCCTCGCGCCCGTCGCCCTGGCGAATTCGGGCGGCGGGCCGCCGTTCACTTCGGGCGGCGCGTTCCCCGGGGAGCGCGTCTGCACGCTGTGCCACCAAGGTTCGGAAGCGAACTCGGGTTCTGGCAAGTTGGAGGTTCTGATCGGCGAGCCCCCGGCATCTGACTACATGTACATCCCGGGCGAGACCGCGACCTTGCTCGTCGGCTTCAGCGACAAGGATGCTGTCCGGATCGGCTTCCAGTTGACCGTCCGCTCCGGGGACGGCTGCGGCCAGCCGGGCGCGCTCGCCGCCAGTTCCTCGGCGGCCGGCTCGCGCGTCAAGATCGGGGACGGTGACTGCGGCGGAACAGCGAGCCAAGTCCAATGGGCGACGCACCGTCGACCGCAGACGGGTAGCGAGGCCGAATTCGAAGTCGCGTGGACGGCTCCTGAGGAAAGCGTGGGGCCTGTGACAGTCGCGGTGGCAGTCAACAGCGCGAACGGGGACCTGTCCCCGCGGGGCGATCGGATATACACGAAGCAGATCACGATCCAGCCCTTCTCGGCGCCATCGACCCCGCCCGCCATCTCCGAGGGGGGCGTTATCTTGGCGGACCTGTTCAGCCGGACCGCCACCGGCGCGCCAAACGCGATCGCGACAGTGCAGGGCGAGAACTTCGCCGCGGCTGGCACGGCATCCGATGCCAGCCTTGACGACACCGGGAGGGTGGCGACAGTCCTCGACGGTGTGTGCGTGGAAGTGAACCAGCAGGAATCGCCGGTTTTTCACTTGTTTCCCGATCAAGTGAACTTCCAGATCCCTTCAGATGCGGGGACCGGGGCGGCCATCGTCCAAGTGGTGCGCGGATGCGGCACGGCCGACGAAGAAAGGAGCAATCGCGCCCCGTTCCAAATCGCCGCGCTGCAGCCCGTATTCTTCCTGTTTTCCGAGAACCCCCCGGCCGCGGCCTTGCACTTGGATTCATCCTTGGTCGCTGCAGCCGATTCGCTGCCGGGCCGGATATCGCGGCCTGCTGTCCCGGGCGACATCGTCACCCTTTTTGGGACTGGATTCGGGCCCGTCATTCCGCCACTCGCAAGCGGCGAATTGGCGCTTCAGCCACGAGAGCTGGGCGCCACCTCCGTCCGTCCCATGATCGGACAGGTCGAGTTGGAAGCCTCGGATATCGTGTACGCCGGAGCGGCTGCGAGTTTTGCGGGACTCTACCAGGTAAGCGTGCGGATTCCGGACACTGTGGGTGCAGGGACGCACGAGTTCAGCGTCATGGTGGACGGCGTCCAGTCGGCCAAGGGGCCCAAACTTGCGATTGATGTCCCCGAACCCGGCCCGCCCGTCTGCGCGACCGATCTCTCGGTCGTGCCCGGTGCGAGCTGTGTGACGGTGATCGGACGGATTTCTATCACTTTCTCGGTCGACGAAACTGGCAAGGCGTGTGTCTCGATGCCTTCGCTCGGGCTCTATGTCTGCGGCGAGGACACCCTCGACCTGTCGCTGTACGGTGTCTCGGTCCGAAAGAACGCAGACGGTAGCTGGACAATCGCAAGGCTTCCGTGATGGCTTCGCGCGGAGGCTAGGTAGCCAAAGGCAATGCTAGCCCTGACGAAGAGCCTCGAGAACTACTTCGAATTGAGTCGGCTCGGCACATCCGTGCGAACGGAGGTCGTCGCTGGCGTGACCACGTTCCTGACGATGAGCTACGTCATCGCCGTCAATCCGGCGATCCTTGCCGATGCTGGAATCCCTCCTGCGGCGGCCGCGTTTGCCACTTGCCTGGTGAGCGGCCTCGGAACAATCGCGATGGGCCTTTGGGCGCGGCTTCCGCTGGCGGTCGCGCCCGGCATGGGACTGAATGCCTTCTTTGCGTACACCGTGGTCCAAGGCATGGGCTTGACTTGGCAGCAGGGGCTGGGAATCGTATTCCTCTCCGGTGTCGTGTTCGTGGTATTGACCTTGGTGGGCGTGCGCCAGGCCATGGTGCGCATGATGCCGCCGCAGCTGCTCCCGGCAATCGCAGCGGGTATCGGCATGTTCCTTCTCATGGTCGGACTCAATAACGCCGGCCTCGTTCAGGCACACGAATCGACCTTGCTCACGCGGGGCGACTGGACCGAGCCGCGAGCCCTACTTTCGATTGCGGCGCTTCTGCTGATCGCTACGCTGCTTTCTCGCGGTATTCGCGGTGGCATCCTCATCGGCATCGTGCTCGCGACGGTTGCGGCGATACCGTTGGGATTGGCTGCAGGATCCGAGCAGCAGCCGGGAGGAGCGTTGGACGCGGTGCTCAGCCTGGACCTGGGAGGAGCTTTGTCGGTCGGCTTGGTCGACATCGTCTTCGCGATGCTATTCGTGGACTTCTTCGATTCCCTCGGCACAGCAATAGCCGTCGTCAAGAAAGCCGGTCTGGAACAAGCCGACGGACAGATCCCGAGGCTGGGGAGGATGCTAGGCGTCGACGGGTCCTGCACAGTTGCCGGGGCCTTGGTCGGCACTTCCACGGTGACGGCCTATATCGAGAGCGCGGCGGGAATTGCAGCCGGTGGACGATCAGGCCTGACTTCCGTGGTGACGGGTGCGCTGTTTCTGCTCGCCCTGCCGGCGGCTCCTATCGTCGCAATGATCCCGTCGGCTGCGGTGGCCGCGGCACTGATTATCATCGGAGCGACGATCGTCGGCTTGGCACGGGAAATCGAGTGGGACGACATCGACACCGCGGTGCCGGCGCTGTTCACGATGGCCGGCATGCCCCTGATGTTCAGCATTTCGGACGGTCTCGCGATGGGGGTGATCTCCTTTTCCGCCCTGAAGGTCTTGCGGGGCCGGGCTAGCGAGACTTCGTGGCTCGTGCATCTTCTCGGAGCGCTCTTCTTGGCACGCTACGTATTCTTGGCGTAGCTTGGCACCGCGGCAGTTCCCGCCCGGTCCCGAGCGACCGCTGGCTCTAGGCCGGGAACGATCAGCCCGCGATTCGGTAAGCAGGTTCGACCGGCAATCCTCGACGGGAGGACTCCAGGACAGCTTGGGCCACCGCCAGTGTTGCTAACCCGTCTTCCGGCCCAACGACCGGACTTTCCTGGCCGCGGACCACGTGGCAGAAGTTACGCAACTGGGCCGCGAGAGAGGCTCGAGGCCCAACCGGACGGGGTTCCGCACGGATTCTTCGGCTCCAGCACGGCTCGCCGCCCGGCTCGTCCCGCCAAAGCCGTATCTGGGGGAATTCGAACGATCCGCAGGAGCCGAAGAAGCGATAGCAATTCTCGCCAGACGGCGGGATGATGGGGTTGTCGGCGGTCGCGCGTTCCCAGCCCCATGGCGACGGTGCCGCGTCGGAGAACGAAATCGTGGCGAGCGCTCCGCTATTGAATCGCAGCAGGATCGCGCCGCCGCTCTCGATCGGAAAGGCGCGATCGCTCGGTGTGATCTCGGCGTAGACCCTCTTCACTTCGCCGCAGCAGTACCGAAGCATGTCGATATCGTGAATCATGTTGATCAGCACGGGCCCGCCGCCGGCTTCGCGCCTCCATTCGACGTCGTAGTAGGCACCGGGCTTCCTGGCGGCCCAAACGCCGGACATTCCGATCAACCGTCCAATCCGGTTTCCTGCGAGGATCTCGCGCGCCGCGACTACCGCAGGGTCAAACCGACGATGGTGACCAACGCAGATCCGAACGCCGTTCGAGGCGGCGACTGACACCAGCTCGAGCCCTGCTTCAAGGGTGTCGGTGAACGGCTTCTCCATCAGCATCGGTATCCCTCGGCGCGCAAGGTCGAGTCCGATGGGGGCGTGCAGCTGGGTCGGCGCGGCCACGATGACGCCATCTGGCCGCTCGATATCAAGCATTGCGTGAGGCGTTACGCGATGCGGAACACCGGCCGCAGCGGCGATGCTGGCGGCTTCAGGACAGGGATCGACCAGCGCCACGACCCGGCACTGTATTTCCTGCGAAGCCAGCTGAAGGTGCCTGCGTCCGATCGCTCCGACGCCGATGATGCCGAGGCGTACGGGCGCGCGTTCCGAGCTCAAGCGCTCTCTCCGTCGCTACCGGCGAATATGGCAGGATTCATGGTCTTGGGTGGCTGGGGCATCAGCGGACTGAACCCCATTCGTTCGAGCACATCGGCTTTGAGGTCGATGCCCGGCGCTACTTCTTCAAGAACCACGCCCCCGGGCGCCAGGCGGAAAACGGCCCGCTCGGTTACGTAAAGCACCCGCTGCCCCGTCCGTATCGCTTCCTTGCCGCTGAACGTAATCTGAGCGACCTTCCGGACGACCTTCCGGATGTCGCCGTGCCGATCGATTCCCAGCCGTCCGCCGCCAACTGAGAGCCGGGCCCCCTTGGCCTCGAACGTGCCGCAGAATACAACCCTGCGGGCGTTTTGCGCGATATCGATGAATCCGCCCGGGCCGACCGGCGTGCCTTGCAGCTTCGACACGTTCACGTTCCCGGCGGCATCGACCTCGCCCATTCCGAGAAACGCGATATCCAAGCCCCCGCCGCTGTAAAAGTCGAACTGCGAGGGCGAGTCAATCATGGCACGCGGGTTGCGCGCGAAACCGAACAGCGCCCCGTCCAGCAGCGTTCCTCCATACGTGCCGTGCTCGATCGTTTGGCAATAGTCTTCGACTTGGCCGCGTGAAGCGACAAGCCTCGCGATGGCGTCTGGGATTCCGAAACCGTAATTGAGAACGTCGCCCCGGCGCAGTTCCTGCGATGCCCGGCGAGCGATAACGTGTCTCACATCGAGCGGCCCGGGATCTGGCGGCGACGGCACGCCGCTGCCGGGCGGAACGGCCCCGGAAAGTCCGGGATCGGCGACTGGATGGTAGCTCTGAGGCTGCGACGGGGCGACGACGACGGCATCGACCAAGGCCCCGGGAACGATGATCGATCGCGCAGGCAGGGCTCCGCAAGCGACCTCCTGACGCACCTGCGCCAGGACCTTCCCTCCTGTATTGCGCGCCGCCAGCGCCAAGGCGAACGCGTCTAGAGTCGCTCCCTCTTCGTCGAGGCAGAGGTTCCCTTCGGAATCCGCGAAGCTACCTCGGATGCAGGCCGCGCCGACTGGAAACGGCTTGTATCGAAGCAGCGTCTGGCCGTCGATTTCAAGCACCTCGATGAGGTTCTCTCGCGCGCGCTCGTTCATCTTGCCGCCTTCGACACGGGGGTCGACGAACGTCCCGAGGCCCACATGGGTGATGAGCCCTGGCCGACCTGCTCCGATCTCGCGCATCAGCTGCGTGATAACGCCGGCTGGCAGCACGTAGGCTTCGATCTCGTTGGATTCAGCCATGCGCTGCATTGCGGGAGACCAGACCCAATGGCCTCCAATCACGCGCTTGACCATGCCCTCGTGAGCGAATCGATTGACTCCTCGTCGAGCACGGTCTCCCAGTCCCAACGCATGCACGAGCGTCAGCTTGTTCGGGGAACCGGTCTCGAGAAACCTGGTTTCGATTGCTGCCATTATCACGTCTGGCTCGACCAGTCCGCCCCCGCCCCCGGTCACAGCGACAACGCAGCCATCGCGGACCAAGGCCGAGGCGCCTTCTGCGGAAACGATCTTGCTCTGGACCATCGCTTGACTTACCCGAACGCTGCCTGCCGCCGGCTCCTACGGCAGGATACGAGCTTCGCGATACATGGAAATGATCTTAAGGAATCGCTCCGGGCTGTCGTCCCAAGAGTTGAGTCCGTGCTTGCGGGCCTTGTTGTGGCATAGAATCTCGTCCCAGTAGCGCTCTAGTGTCGCGTCTGCGAATGCCCAGTTCGCGACGTCGCTCAGCTTCGTGGGCCGCAGCCGGTGACGGGCGCATACTTCAGCCCAAACATCGTCCTTGTCCGCCATCATTTCCGCCAAGCGGAGCGGGCGGACAGGTCCCGTCTCCACACCGCAGGAGTCCGCGAGTTGTGGCCAGAGCGAACTCCAGCGGAACACATCGGTGTTCGTCACGTTGAATGCCTGGTCGGAGCACGAAGGCTCCGTCGAAATCATTGCCATGGTTCGCGCCAGGACTTCGATCGAAGTGACCTGGGTCAGGCTAGAGTACGCTCCGGGCGGTCCGGGGAAGTCCAGGGCAGCCCCCGAGGCGCTGCAAATGGCGGCGTAGGCACCGAGAGTGCTCACGATGTTGCGAGCGATATGAGGGGAGAAATGCAGCAGCGTGTTCGGTCGCGATGTCGACCATGTCCACCTAGCGCCTCGAGCGCGGAGAGCCAGGAAGTCCTGCTGTTCATAGTAGAAATTCGACACCACGCACCGGGCTTGGCTCTCCCGGGCCGGGGTGGGGAACGAGCCTAAATGGACACCGTAGTATTTCCCGCCTTGCACCAAGTGAACATGTCGGAGATCGTTCGACGCGTTTTCCACGGCGGCCAGGGTCGTTTCGAACAAGCGCAGGTTGTCTTCAGCGCTCTCGACCGTCTGCTCGAAGTGTGTCGCGCGAGCGCAATAGAAAAGGTGCGTGGCGGGCGGGTGCAGCTTGAGCGACTTGGCGCAGGCGTCGGGGTCGCCTAGGTCAGCCCGGATATACGAAACGCCATTGACGCCGACCCGTGGGGGCCTGCGCGAGATTCCGAGCACGTTCCAGTCTCCGGCCCCCGCCAGCTGCTTCGCCAAGGCGCTTCCCACCGCACCGGTCGCGCCGGCGATCAAGGCGATTTTCTGTGTCACAAGATGCGCGCGGGGGACCGCTAACGCGGTCGCGGCTAGCGACGCATCCTGCATGGTATTCTCTTGCAGCCGCGCATGGCAAGAGGTTTCGGAGGGAAGGTCGCGGTTGTGAGTGGCGGAAGCCGCGGGATCGGTCGGGCCATCGCGATGGAACTCGCCGTGCGAGGGTGCGACTGTCTTCTCGCAGCCAAGACCGAATCCAGCTTGCGGGCAGCTCGTCGAAGAATCGCCGAGGCGAGTGGGCGTCGGATCGAGATCGTCGCAGCGGATTTGCGCGCGAGCCAAGGCTGCTTCGAGGTCCGCGATGCTGTCGGGCGCTTGTTCGGCGGCCTAGACATTCTTGTCAACAATGCCGGCGCCACCAAGGGCGGGGATTTCCTGGAGCAGCCGGACGAGATTTGGGATGACGGTTTCGCGCTGAAGTTCTACGCCTGCGTCCGACTGTGCCGGCTCTTCTGGCCGGCTCTTGTCAAGCGCGAGGGTGCCGTCGTCAACATCGTCGGCGGGTTTGCCCGCACTCCAGACCCCGACTTTCTGATTGGAGGAGCGGTCAACGCGGCTATGGCGAATTTCACCAAGGGACTCGCGGCTCGCGGGAAGCGTGAAGGCGTGAACGTCAACGCGGTTTACCCAGGCCTGACGGAGACCGAGCGCGTACAGGAGCTGTTCGAGGGGCGCGCCGCGCAACTCGGGGTTTCGGTGGACGAGGTCCGAGCGAGGGCGGTGAAGAAGCAGGGCTTGCGGCGTCTGGGGACCCCTAGGGATGTAGCCAAGCTAGTGGCGTTCCTGTGCTCCCCTGACGCCCGCCACATCCAAGGCACCGCCATCGCGGTGGATGGAGGCGCCACGGAGGATCTGCATTAGGTGTCGGCGCGGCTCCAGCAAGCGGGCCGCCTGCTGGCGGAAGCTTGGAGGTCCGGCGAAAAGATTGACAGCCTGGGTGGCCTGCGTCCGAATTCCCGCCACGAGGCGTATGTTGTGCAGGAAGCCATGGCTACCAGCATCGGGCTGGAGATCGCCGGATGGAAAGTCGGCGCGGCGACTCCGGCGATTCTTGCGGAAAGGGGCTTGGACGCTCCGATTCCCGGGCCGATCTACGAGCCGCGAGTCCACGCAAGCCCAGCCGAAATTCCGGCGTCGGAATTCCCGGATGCGAATCTCGAGGCCGAATTCGCGTTTCGAACGCTGGAGGCGTTGCCGCCTCGGACAGATCCATACGGCTTACCGGAACTGGCCGAAATCGTCGTTGCTCACGCAGCGTTTGACCTCACTCAATCCCGTTTCTCCGCGGCACCCCACGAGCTGTTGGAAATCGCCGACAGCGGCAATAGCGGAGGAGCGGTCATCGGCCCGGAAGTTCCTGACTGGCGCAACAGGAACCTGGTTCTCGCGGCCGTCGACTTGCGCATCGACGGGGGACAGCCGGTCGAGACCCATTCCGGGAGGCGCCGCCGCGACCCGCTTGCTGTCATGGCTTGGCTGGTGAACAGCCTCGGCCAGCGGGGAATCTGCCTCGACGAGGGTTCGTACGTGCTCACGGGATCCGTCACCGATCCCCAGCCGTTGGCGCCCGGCACCGGTGCAGTAGCCCGATTCGAAGGGACCGGCATTGTTCGCGTAAGCGTCGGAGGCAAGAAGTGACAGATTCTAGGAACCCGCGCCACGTCGTGATTCTTGGAGCCGGCGCGATGGGCTGCCTCTTCGGCGGGATCCTGAGAGAGGGAGGGCTCAACGTCAGCCTTGTCGACATCTGGGCCGAGCATGTCGAAGCGATCAATCGTCGCGGCCTGCGGCTGGTCGGCTACGGCGGAGTCCGCACGATTCCGATCCGTGCCACTACGGATGTCGCCAGCCTGCGGAAAGCCGACGTCGTTTCGATTCACTGCAAGGCGGCGGATACAGAAAGAGCGGCGCGGTCAGCGATACCCTTATTCGGAGCAAGCACGGTGGCGATCAGTTTTCAGAACGGCCTCGGCAATGAGGAGAACATCGCCCGATTCGTAGGCGTTGAGCGCGTGCTGGGCGGTTGGACCGCGCAGGGCGCGAGCGTCGAGGCTCCCGGTGTCGTCCGCAACTACAGCGAGTTTCCGACACATGTGGGCGAGATGGGGGGAGGAATCTCGGATCGCGCGAGGGCCATCGCCGCTGCCTTCACTGGAGCGGGACTGCCAACCGAAGCCAGCGGGAATATCGTTGGTGGCATCTGGAGGAAGCTAATGATCAACGTCGCACTCAGCGCGCCGTCGGCGTTCACGAACCTCCCGCTCGAAAAAGCCGCGGCCGTGCCTGAGTTGCGGACTGTGATCCACCTTGCACTGGACGAGGCCCTGGAGGTAGCCAAGGCTGTGGGTGTCGATTTGGACGGTGCACAGGCCTACCGATTCCTAGACGAGCTGGTGGCCAAGGGCGGTACCGGTGCCAATAAGTCGAGCGTCTGCATTGACATACTCAGAGAGCGACCGACAGAAATCGACTACATCAACGGCGCTATTGTGCGGCTCGGCCGCGAGTTCGGTCTGCCGACACCCGTCAACTCGACCTTCATTGCCGCTGTCAAGGGACTCGAATCTCGTTACATGAAGCGGGGTGCGCCGTCGTGACGTCTCGGCCCGCGCACGGACTGGCACGCACTTTCCGGCAGGTCTTGGTGGATGTCGAGGGCGCAGCCCTGTATGTGACGATTAACCGTCCTGCGGCCCGAAACGCGCTGAACCGGGCGGCGCATCGCGAACTAGGTCAGGGCTTCGACGCGTTCGCCACGGACGACACGCTCCGCGTCGCCGTAATCCGGGGGGCAGGAGAGAAGGCCTTCTGCTCCGGGTCCGATCTCAAAGAGGCACGCGAGCGCTTGTCGGATGAGTACCCGCAGAGTGGCTTCGCCGGCTTGACGCACCGATTCGACTTGGACAAACCTGTTGTCGCCGCCGTGAACGGCCACGCGCTGGGGGGAGGCTTGGAGATCGGGCTCGCCTGCGACCTGGCTGTAGCAGTCGATCACGCCGAATTCGGCTTTCCCGAGCCGCTGGTTGGGCTGGCCGTTCTAAGCGGGGGCATTCACAGGCTTGTGCGGCAGATATCGTACAAGCCCGCCATGGGCTTGTTGCTGACCGGCAACCGGATTGATGCCCGGGGCGCGCTGGGCCTCGGCCTGGTCAACGACGTATTGCCAGTTTCCGATTTCGAGTCGGCCATTGAGCGCTGGGTGTCGCAGGTTCTGCGCTGCGCTCCTCTCGCATTGGAAGCAACGAAGCAGGTGGCCCGCCGGAGCCTCGAGGAAGTCTCGCTCGCCGCAGCGATCCGACGAGATTACCCCGCCGCCGCAGCAATGCTCGCGAGCCGCGATGCAGTCGAGGGTCCCCGTGCCTTCGCGGAAAAGCGCCCTCCCCGCTGGACTGGCCATTAGCAGCGGGGAACATCTAGACTTTGGTATCTGAGACTTCCCATGGACTTTTCGATCAGCGAAGAATCGCGCCTGCTAACCGCTTCGCTACGGCGCTTCGTGGAGCAGGAGTTGCAGCCCCTCGAAGAGGAGGTCGAGTCAAGGGGCGAGATCGCCCCCGAAAAAGCGCGGGAGATATTCCTCAAGTCCAGAAGCTTGGGCTTCTACGCCATGAACATGCCGGAGGCAGTCGGCGGCGGCGGCCTAAGCGCGGTCGAAATGTGCCTAGCGGCTCACGAGATGGGACGGACCAGCGACATACTTGTTCGGAGGGCATTTGGAACCGTCTATGAGCTGCTGCTGGCCTGCGCTGGCTCGCAACGGGACGAGTGGCTGCTGCCCGCCGTGCAAGGTGACCGCACGTGTGCGATTGCGATGACGGAGCCGGGCGCGGGATCGGACGCCGCCGGGATCTCAACGAGCGCGAAGCGTAACGGTCGCGGCTGGGTGCTGAACGGCGGGAAGCACTTCGTCAGCGACGGGGCGTTCTCGGACTTTTTCGCCGTGACGGCGCGAACCGCCCCGGACAAGGGTGCTGGCGGGATTTCGGTTTTTCTGGTGGACAAGGCGATGCCGGGCGTCACTTTGGGACGAAATCAGCCGATGATGGGCTTGCGCGGCGGGAGCCACGTAGAACTGTCATTTGAAGACGTCAGGCTCGGGCCCGAACACTTGCTCGGTGAAGAGGGAAGGGGCTTGCGGCTCGTTCTCGGGACCATCGGACGCGTGCGCTTGTTCGACATCGGCGCACGGGCGGTGGGGACGGCCACGCTCCTGCTGGAAATGATGACGCGACATGCAAACGACCGAAAGCAGTTCGGCGTCCCGATCGGCACCTTCCAGATGGTGCAGGCGAAGCTGGCTGACAGCGCTATCGAAATCGCCTCGGCCCGGCTGCTCGGGCTTGACGCGGCTTGGGACATCGATCGAGGCCTGGACCCGCGCGAAAAGGTCTCCATGGTCAAGGTATACGCGTCTGAGGTGCTTGGTCGAGTCGCCGACCGGGCGGTGCAGGTGTTCGGAGGACTGGGTTACTGCAAGGATCTGCCCATCGAGCGGATCTACCGGGACTGCAGGGTCATGCGGATCTACGACGGCACGTCGGAAATCCATCGGAGCCTGATCGCGAAGGGAATGCTGCGAAGCGGCGCGGCGGCTGTGGTTCCCACTGGCAAGCCGGCACGGTAGAAGCGCGCTTCCGAGGGCCGGCGCACGGCGATGCCTCCACTTTCGCACCGCGCCCGTCGCATAAGCCGCCTGGGTGAAACCAGAATTTGCCAGGGCTTGCGCGACCAAGCCATCCAGGACGCGCTAGGGCCTTGACTGAACCAATCTACAGAGTCGCGAAGGGGGCCGAATACAGCATCAGATTGGACTCGGTTGCTTGGTGCGAGGGGGCCAAGGCCATCACCATCAAGCCGGCTCGGCTGAGGCAATACGCACGAAGCTTGCGGACGGTTTCGGAAAAACTCACTCAGGCGCCCCGATTCAGGCAGAAAAATATGCATCACGACACGGAATTCGCGTCAAATTCTCAAAAAACGCCAAAAATCTACCCGTTTCTGCCCTGCGACGTGATACGGTTTTGCTGCGGCGCATGATTCCTGCGGATGGTTTTGCAGGAAATCGAGGGACGCCGTTAGAAGTGCAATTGATTCCAGGAGGATGGAATGGCAAACAAAATCATTCTAGGTCTCGCCATCTTATTGGCGATCGTGATGGCCTTCGCTCCCGACATGGACTCCGGGGGCCTGATCGCACTCGGCTTGGTTGTCCTCGGTCTGGCCTACGGCGCGATGGCGGTTGACGCGGAGGATGCTGTCGCCTTCTTGGTTCTCGCTGTCGCAGTGTCAGGAGCTGGCGGCTCGGATGTGCTCAACGGCATCCCAGCGATCGGTATGCATCTAGATGCGATCGTCGATAGCCTAGCCAAAGTCCTGGCGGCAGGTGTAGTTACCGTGCTAGCAGTCCAGTGCGTGAATCGCCTCAAGGGCTGAAGATGACGAGCGGATAAGCGGCCCAAGGTCGCTTATCCGCATCCACCCCGTCACTGGCGGCGCTGGTAGCGTCCTGACAGCCAGACTAAATAGTCTACGTATTCTCCGGAGCGAACTCCAATTATTGGAGTTGCATAGTATGCGTTGCCTACAGGGAGTTCTTAACAGACCCCAGCCCGTTCGGCTGGGATCGGAAACCCTAGTTCCGGACGGGCTTGACCGGCTTAGAACGTCGATATGCCGCCCCGACCTTGGCGTCGTAGCCTCAGCGCTCCCAAGAGGCCCCTAGCCGCTTGTGCCCGCGGTCAAGGCCTTCGGCAATTCGGGGCCTTTTCCGATAGCTGTCGACTTGGCGACAACGCTTCCGTGTCGGCAGTGAGCTGGTAACGGTCCCGCAGTAGGCCTTCGGCGACGATTTCATGCGCGTGCCGCCCCCAGGGCCGAGGCACTGGAGCTGAAGGCCTGCCAGTCTCTGCCAGAGCGGCTACGAGTGCGAGTCGTCATGACAACTCGCGGCTCAGCGCCCTGCGACGAAACGACGTTGCGGAAACAGGAACGGAGTCCGGGCTTGCATTAGCAAGGGTCGCGACGCGGACGGTCGGCAATCCGCGCAACTTCGGCCTGTTGTCCGAATCCCCAGCCGCGTGGCGCCGTTGGATCGCGATTGACGACAGCGCACCGGGGTCTCGGGTCGTGAAGCGGACGTTGACGAACCTCTGCTCTGCGAAATCGGACCTGCTGCACCTTGAGCATCAGACAAGACCGACGGCACTCAAGCGTTGCTGCCTTGGCTTGGCCGCTGCAAAGCAGGAGAGGGCTCACCTAGCCCGAACGGTCCGGCGCCGGTCCTTGCTCGTGACCGGAGTTGCCGGACCAATCGAGTCTCGCTGTACCGCTGGCGTGTCGCTCGCAGTCGTGGCCTAAGGAAACGCGACCGAAGCACGGATCCCGGGGTCTGTATACTCGATTCGAGACTGCACGCCCGATGCGCTCGATTCTGCTAGCTCTAGCCGCGCTGCTTCCGACAGTCTTCGCCAGCCATGCGCAGACCGAGTCGGAGGTCATCCAGATTCTCATCGAGAACTGCGGATCGTGCCACGGTCAGGCTAGGGTGTCGGATCTTGACTTGCGCACTTTGGACGGGCTCTTGCAGGGTGGGAAGCGCGGGCCAGGCGTCGTTCCCGGGAACGCTGAAGAGAGCCTGCTCTATCGAGCAGTCACTCACCAGGGAGACCTCGCAATGCCTCTACAAGGGGACCCACTGACCGCGGGCGAGATCCGTGTCCTGCGGTCATGGATCGAGGAGGGCGCGAATCGGCCCGAATCGTCGTCCGTCGAGTCGCGCGAGACTTGGTGGTCGTTTCGGCCCGTGTCCAGGCCGGAGATCCCGGCCGACGGCGGGGACTGGGCTAGGACTCCTATCGACCGGTTCATAGCCCGTGGCTTGGCCAGCCGGGGCCTTGTGCCTGTAGCCGAGGCTGATCGACGAGTGTGGATCCGGCGCGCAACGTACGATTTGCACGGTCTACCGCCCACCCCGGACGAGGTCGCAGCATTTGTGCGGGACCGCTCTGCCGGTGCTTTCGAGTCTGTAGTCGATCGCCTCTTGGAATCGGAGCGCTACGGCGAGCGCTGGGGACGCTACTGGCTTGACGCCGTTCGCTACGCCGACAGCGGCGGCTTCGAGACAGACATTTATTTCCGGGACGCCTGGCGCTATCGGGACTACGTCATCAAGTCGTTCAACGACGGCAAGCCCTTCGACCGATTCATCCGGGAGCAGGTCGCCGCCGACGAGATCTGGCCAGACGATATCGAGTTGCGCGGCTCGTACCAGATTCCCGAGGAGAAGCAGCGAAATCTCGAGGCGCGGATCGGCACCGGACTCTACACCGTGGGAACCGTGTATCACGAAGCGGCCCTGAACGGCCAGCAGTTGCGTCACGAGTGGATGGTGGACTCGGTCGATGTGACAGGCGAAGCGTTCCTTGGTCTAACGCTCGGCTGCGCGCGTTGCCACGACCACAAGTTCGACCCGATTTCGCAGAAGGACTATCACCGGATGATGGCATTCTTCGAAGGCAGCGAAATCAGGCGCATCCCGGTAGTGAACAAGATGTCGGAGTTCGGGTACTACTCCGCCTACCCGAAGCAGCTCAAAGTCTTCGAATACCAGCAAGCGCTGAAGGATCTAGAGGAGAAGGTTCGTCAGCGAGTAGTCGACGAGATTGCCGGCTCCTTCGACAGGGACATCGTAGAGGCCTTCCGCGCCCCCAAGGCCGACCGGACATTCGAGCAGCAAGCTAAGGCGGCCTCCTTGGAACGGGCCCTGACCGAGGCAGGCCTTTTGGAAAATCCTGGCGGCTACGCCACCGACCTGCCCTACACGCCCGAGGAGCGCGACCGCCGAACGACATTGGTCACGGAACTCGGGGAGGCCGCTGCCGCCGCGCGGTTCGACCTGCCAATGGCGACGGTCTTGGGGCGAGCGGAAGTGAGCTATCCGGTTCGTATGACGGAACGCGGGGATTGGCGGCCGACAGGGGAGGTGATTCACGCCGAGACCCCCGCGGCGTTGGGGGGAGCGGAGAAGGCTTCCAAACAGGGCCGCCGAAGGCAACTAGCCGAATGGCTGTCGGCGCCTTCCCATCCCCTAGTCGCCCGCGTCATGGTCAACCGGATCTGGCAGGGCCACTTCGGCCGCGGCATCGTTGCGACTCCTAACAACTTCGGACGCCAGGGCGGGAAACCGACGCATCCCGAGCTGCTCGATTGGCTGGCGTCCGAGTTCGTGCAGCAGGGCTGGAGTGTCAAGGCGATGCATCGGTTGATCATGCTTTCCGGCGCTTATCGGCTTTCCTCCTTGACGGATGCCCGGAACGTCAGCAAGGATCCCGGAAATCTCTACCTTTGGCGCATGAACCGCAGGCGCCTCGATGCTGAGAATCTCCGCGACGCGGTGCTCGCCGTGGCAGGCATCCTGAATCTTAAGATGGGCGGGCGACCCGTGCTGCCGCCACTCTCCGAAGAGGAGCGCTTGGGAATGTGGGACAAGGACGACTGGCCCGAATCTCTCGATCCCGCCGAGCACAATCGGCGCAGCGTTTACGTGTTCGCCAAGAGGCAGTTTCCATATCCGATGTTCAAGACGTTCGACGCGCCGGATCCCGCGACAAGCTGCGGGCGTCGCGCAGTCACCACGGTCGCGCCGCAGGCGCTGACTCTCTTGAATAGCGACTTCATGCTGCAGGCGGCTCGCGCTCTAGCAGTTCGTCTTGAAGGAGCGGGCACCTCGGAAGAAAAGGTGGCACGGGCTTGGGAATTGGCCATTTCGCGCCCTCCGGCGCCCGGGGAGCGCGATCAAGCAATTGAGATGCTAACGCTCGCGGGGCCCGATGAGTTTGGCCTGATGCTCTTCAACTTGAACGAATTCGTCTATATCGACTGAGGACCGCCATGCTTTGCGAACAAGTGACAAAAGCCGCGACGCGACGCGAATTTCTGGAAACGGCGGGCCTCGGCTTCGGAGGACTGGCTGCTTCCTGCCTGCTCGCGGAGGACGCCGTTGCGGAGCCGAAGGCAAATCCGTTCGCGGCGAAGCCCGCGCCCCTGCCCGCAATGGCCAAGAGCGTGATCGTCCTGTTCATGCACGGCGGACCGAGCCATCTGGATACGTTCGATCCGAAACCTCTGCTGCAGAGATACGACGGGCAACCGGTGCCGGAGTCGTTCCGCACGCGCGACTTTCAATTCACGAAGATGGACAAGGTGCCGTTGCTGGGCACGCCTCGAACTTTTGGGCGTTACGGCGATTCGGGCTTGGAAGTCTCGGACCTGTTCCAGAACGTCGCCAGGCACGCCGACGACCTTGCCGTAGTCCGCTCCTGCCACCACGATGGGTTCACCCATATCACCGGCCAGAATTGGATGAACACCGGATGGGCTCAGGTCGGTCGGCCAAGCCTGGGCTCGTGGGTCGTCTACGGTTTGGGCACGGAAGGCGAGAACCTGCCCGCCTACGTGGTCATGCTGGACGGCGGCATCAAGTCCGGGTCTCCGGCTTACGGTTCGGGCTTCCTGCCCGCCATGTACCAAGGGACGGTTCTGCGGAGCGAAGGGCCGCCGATCCTGAACATTCGACGTTCCGGTCTGGAGGCTCCAGAGCGGCAGCGGCTCTTGATGGACAAGCTCGAATGGTTCAACCGCAGGCATCTAGAGCGCCGTGCGGGGGACTCCGAGCTGGAAGCGCGCATTAAGGCGTACGAACTTGCATTCAGGATGCAAACATCGGCTCCGGAGGTGGTCGACATCTCCTCGGAATCGGCCGCTACGCAGACACTGTACGGCTTGGACGACGCAGTCACCCGGCCTTTCGGAAAGCAATGCCTGCTGGCACGCCGGATGGTGGAACGCGGAGTCCGGTTCGTCCAGCTGTACTCCGGATGCGGTAACAACGGAGCCAGCCCGGGATGGGACGGGCACAACCAGATCGACTACAACCACGAGACCATGGCGGCACAGGTGGACCGTCCAATCGGGGGCCTGCTGGAAGACCTAAAATCGCGAGGGCTCTTGGAGCGGACGCTTGTGGTGTGGGGAGGGGACTTTGGACGCACGCCGTTCACCGACGGAGGCGAGGGCGGAGCAAGGAACAACGCCGGCCGCGACCACAACCCCTACGGCTTCACGGTGTGGATGGCCGGTGGCGGAGTCAAGGGCGGCAAGGTGATCGGTGCGACGGACGAGATCGGCTTGAACGCGCTCGACGACAAGGTGCATGTTCACGACTTGCATGCCACGATTCTCACGCTCTTGGGGCTCGACCACGAGCATCTCACCTATCCGTTCCAAGGACGGGACTACCGGCTGACCGATGTCGGCGGCCACAACAACTTGGCGAGCAGGCTGACGTCCGGGTAGTCGGCGGATCTCCCTTGTCTGCCCGTCGGACAACAGACGGATAGGCGTGGCCGAAGCGGACGTACTATGTGTCTCGGCGGGTCGGCCGCATAAGATCTTCGGCAGTGGGCCTCGCGATAATCGCCGATTGCCAATCGGGAAGACCCGCGCCAGATCCCATTGCAATCGCTCGGACGCTCTTATCGAACCGCTACGCTCCGCCTGCATCAGCAGGTGGGAATTCGCCGACCAAATTGGCTTGAGCCCGCACTGCGAAAGCAATTCGTCGCAATGCTGCGTTCACAAGAGCCTTCAGTGCCCGCCCCCCGTCCGCGCCGCGTCGCGTCACGCCCCATTCCCACCAGCAGCTCATGCATGACTCTTCACCTACACGCCGCCCTCAGCCCACGCGCCAAGCTCCAGCAGATGGCCCTTCAGCCGTTCCATGCAAATCCAGGCGCACCTCTCGTTCGCTGAGGCTGGCCGTTTCCTCGGAAACGCCCAATCCGGCGTTGCCACCGGATACGTTGACCCCGCCTTGATGGGCAGACGGGCATTAGGAATGGGATTTCTCCAAGCCGCGCATCACGCGGTCAATCAGGAACTCCACATACTTCGCCGTCTCTTCATCGGGTGTGATGGACGCCCGGCGAACCGTGTCGTGCCGCAAGAGCGAGCGCCTCACCAGCAGCTTCTTCTCCATCTGCAGCAGCAACTCCATATTCTGGAGGCTGAAGACTAGGTAGGGAAGGATCTCCTGAAACCTGTCCATAGCGCCGTCCCGATCCCCGGCGACTGCTAGATCGAAGGCTTGCTGCAGCATGTCGGCGACGCCGAGGGCTGGCATGGCGCCGCAGATCCCCGCCTCGATCCCTTCCAGCAGGTACATGCCGCCCCAACCCTCGAGCACTTGCACCGCACCATCTGTCGCTTCGACAATCTCGACTACTTTGGGAGCCATCAGGGGCTGCTCTAGCTTGAGGTAGCGGAAGTGCGGGAAGCTTTCGTTGAGGCGCCTGGCCGTCTCCGCGGTGATCGTCGGCCCGCCAGGGTTGAAGTCCTGGACGAGAACTGGCAGCGAAGTCGACCGGAGCACGTCCGAGACGAACTTGAACACATCCGCCTCCGAGATCTCGAACATCCTCGGAACCGCGACGGAGATGACATCCGCGCCAAGCTGCTCGTTCCGGACGGCGATCTCGGATGCGTGGATACCCGCGTAGTGGTTGGACTGCGCGATGACTTGGATTTTGCCGTTCGCAGCCTCGACAGCGGTCGAGACGACCGTGTAGCGCTCGGTCATCGTGAGCTTGTAAAACTCGCTTGCGTACGCCGGTAGGCAGGCAGCGCTGAAGCCCTTGTCAACGCAAAATCTGACGATTCGCTTCAGGGACTCCAAATCCAGCGCCTCGTCCGGGAGAAAGGGGGTCGGCAGGACCGGAACGATTCCGTTGATCTTCTGTTGCGTCATTTGGGGGCCGATGCGGCACCTACGACGCAACCGCCGTCGCAGGTAATGGTTGTTCCTGTGATGTAGTTCGACGCGTCCGACACGAGGAAACCGACGACGTCGGCGACATCCTCGGCTTGCTGGATCGTGCCGAGCGGGATCAAGCTCATGAATTCCTCCCGAAACTCCGGGAAGTCTCTCAGCTCCCTTGCGGTAAGCCCGGCTTCCACTATCCCAGGGGCGATTGCGTTCACGGTGATGCCGTGGGGTGCAAGTTCGAGCGCGGCGCAGCGCGCTAGCATCCAAACCCCGGCCTTTGAAACGCAGTATGGCGCAATCAGCTTGTAGGGCACGTCCTGCACCCACGATCCGGTGAAGATGATCTTCCCCTTGTGTCCGCCATCGACCCAGCGCTTCGCCACTTCCTGCGTGACGTGGAAGTAGCCGTTGAGGTTGATGTCCATGTGCCGGTTCCACTCCTCGACCGTGTATTCGAGGAACGGCACGTTCATTGAGATCCCCGCGTTGCACATGCATACGTCCAAACGCCCGAATTCGGCCCAGACCCGCTCGATCGCGCCCTGCACCGCTTCTCTGCTGGCCACGTCGGCCTGCAGGTAGAGCACTCTTGCGCCTTTCTCTCGGAGCGCATCGACTCGCCGAGCGTTCTCCTTGATGTCGAGCAAGGCCATGTCGAGGCCCATTTCGACCATCTTCTTTGCGCTGGCGTAGCCCAAATCTCCAATTCCGCCAGTGATCAGTCCTACGCTCTTGTCGTGTCTTGCCATAAGCCTCCTCACCCCGACTGGTCGCCGGTAAGCTCGATATCGACGTCCTGCTCGTCCTCCGCGCCCAGTATGCTCGCAACTTCGTACGGCCATGCGTGACGGTCGAAGCGCTCGGCGGCCTGCCGCTTCGGCCAGCCGGAGAGACTTGTCCGCCTGGGCCGGTCGAGCAGGTAGTTCGCGTAGATCTCGCTAGCATGCTTGCGATGCGGCGCCACTGCTTCGGGCGTATAGCGATACTTCTCCAAGCGTTCCGGATCCAGCCTCAGCCCGTGTCCGGGAACTTCCAGCAGGCGAAGATGTCCGCCGGACCAGTCGAACTGGCCGCCCTCGATCACATCGTCACTGACATGGATCGTCTCGTTGTCGATCGGGTGGCAGGTCCTCGGCGCACGGCCCATGTAGATGCCGACCCGCTCCGATTCCTGCAGCAGTGCCGAAGCCATCGCTCCTCGGAAAGCGAGTTGCGTGCAGAGCTCGAAGTTGCTGTGGATCGCGATATGCAGCCCCATGAACTTGGCGAGCTGAGCGAAGCGCCAGAGCCCCCACGGACCCAGGTTGATGTCAGGCACGGCCACGTCGGCTCCCTCGTATCGCTCCAGCATGTACCAGTCCGGCTCCCAGAGATTAGCCATCGGGCTCGCTCCCGGGGGATGGATGATGGGCGGCCACCAATGGCACGAGAGCGGCGTGCGCAATTCGCCCCGTAGCGCCGTCATCCGCCGATAGTAGTACTCCGCTTGGTAGCTGCCCCCGCCGGATAGCCGTTCCCCCAGTCGTTCGGCCTCGGGGTAGAAACGCTGCGGCAGCAGCGAGTGGACGGGCTGCTCGGCGTACTCGAGATCGCAATCTTCAACTGCCTGCAAGATCCGGCGAGCTTCTTGGTAGTTCCAAGTGCCGTGCGCGTCGATTCGGATCGCGGTGCCCCGACCCACCGCCTCCCTGATCCGGTGAATGAGCTCGATGTGATCCTCCGGCTGGTACGCCGTCATGGAGACCTTTACCGCGGGGAAGCCCTCGCTGGCTCGCTGTGCCGCGAACTCCGGCCAGGTCTCGTAGGTGATCGCGTCTTTGCCATCCTTGTCGGCGAAGCGCTGCCAGGTGTAAGCAGCCATCGGGACCCGGTCCCGGGGCTGGAAGTCGGCCTCGAACAGTTCGGCCCATAGCCGGTGCAGCGGCTCGCCGAGGACCTGCCCGACGAGATCCCACCAAGCCATGAAGAGCGGCTCTTCGAATTCGAGTTCGAGCAGATTGCGGCCGGGCTGGGTCCTGAGGTCCTCCACGCATCTCCGCGCCCTGCCATCCAAATCGACCGACCACTCTCCCGTCCCAACCAGCCCTTGCTTGGTCTTCAGCTCGACAAACGCCCATGACACGGCCGGCAGCGCCTGCCATCCGGGCGTGTAGACGCCCACCATAGGAATGAGCACCTTGTGGACGATTGCTTCGCCCAGCGTCAGGCGGTGCGGCGCAAGCCGGTCAGCCAATTTCTCGCGGAACGACGCGACACGACGCTTGAGCATCGCGTCGAAGTCTCGGACATCGTCGATGTAGAGCAGCACCCTCAGACCTATCGTTTATGGCTTGGCAACGAGTGGTTCTCGCCCGGATGTCACGTATCGGATCGCATGTGCAGCCAACGTCTAGCCGAAATTGACGTAATGAATCACGCACGCCCCAATTCCGGCCACGGAACTGACGCACGCCCAGCCGACTCCCCATACAACTCGGTCCTGGCCGAACCGGGATCGCATCGCTCCCGATATCCGTCCCATTGAGATGATCGCGATCACCTGCGAGGCGAGCATGTAGCACCCCATCAGTCGATTCGCCCTGTACCACTCCTCAAGCGACGACATTGTCTGAGGGGTACGGAATCCATATAGCCAATTGGGCGGCACCCACCCCGCTACCAGGGGCACTGCTGAAGCGGCGATCGTGATTGATACGATCTCGGGCCAGTACTTGCGTAAGAGTGTCTTCCTCCGCACAGTACCGCAGCAGATTCCCAGCGGAGGCGATCCTCCAGCCCGCCCAGAGTACTACAACTCGCGGCGACCGTTTGGCGAAACGGCATGCTTCAAACTCCAGCGGGGGCTCTAGTGTGCATGTGCCGTGTCGAAGGACCCTACCAATAGGCAAGGTAAAGCGCAACGAAGACGCCAACCGTCAACGCCCACCACAGGCTCACGCGGCGGTAAACCGGATAGCCAGCGGCAACGATCGCGCGCGGCAGCCTCGAAACGGCACGCGTCCAGATGATTCGATCCACGGATTGTTCTTCGGGCGCGGGCGTCGCAAGGCTCAACAGCGCCATGCAAGCCAAGGATCCGGCGTAGACAATTCCAGCGATGTTGAACGCGTTCATTTCCACGCCCGTCAAGCGCAGCCAGTAAGGCAATACGAACATCGGGAAACAAAGCCCCAAAGTCCATGCTGCTGCCGTGGCCGTGGCGCGTCGCCAGAAGACGGCGAGCAGGAAGATCGCCATGATGGGGGCGGCAATCAGGAACCAGCACTCTTGAAAGTAAGAAAAGATGTTGCCGAAGCTCATGACCACCGGTGCCCAGAGGGCTCCGACAACGAGAATCGCCACTCCGGATCGCCTGCCGAAGCGGATCAGTTCTTGCTCGGACGCACGGCGACGGTAAAGCCCCTTGTACAGGTCGATCGTCAAGATCGTGGCGCTTGAATTGATCAGGGCTTGGATCGTCGACATGATCGCGCCGCAAAGGCCCGCGAGGATCAAGCCGCGCAGCCCTGCCGGGATCACGGTCTTGATTAGGTACGGCAGAGCTTCGTCCCCGGTTGGGAGATCGGGATTGATCGCATAGGCCACCATGCCGGGAAATATGTACGCGAGCGCGGTGAAGACGCCGAGGAAGCACGCGAGGACGATGCCCATCCGAGCGTGCCACTCGTCCTTGGCGCCGAGCGAATTCTGATTGATGTACTGATTCGTGCAGAAGTACCACGGGCCGGTCGAAAGAGCGAGCACAACCATTGCCGTCCACGGCAGTTCCGGGTCGGACGCCGGCAATATCAGATGCGCTCGCTGCCCCTCGCCCAATACTGCCTGCCATCCGCCGGGCACTTCGTGCAGACCTAGGAAGAAAACCAGCAGGCCGCCAATGATTAGCAAGGCTGACTGGAAGACCTGCGTCCAAGCCACCGAACTCATGCCGCCGTAAACCGTCAGCGCGCCCGACAGGATCGCCAGGCCCCAGATGCCCGCCTGCAGCGGGATTCCCAGCATCTGCTCCAGCAAGAACGCGCCCGAGAAGATCACCCCGGCGAGATTGATGAAAACGTAGCTGACGACGCTGATAACGGCGTACATCCGGCGTACCGTCACGCTGTAGCGGAGTTCCAGGAACTCCGGCATCGTCACGATACGGTTGCGCATGTACACCGGCAGGAAGACTCCGATCAGGAGGCTGTAGCCGACGAAGTTGAGCCATTCCCAGTTCGCAACGGCCATGCCGTGCGTGTAGGCGTATCCCACAACCCCCACCAACTGCTCCGTGCTGAGCGAGGCGCCGATGGTGGAAAAGCCGATCACGGCCCACGAGAGCGTGCCGGCGGTCAGAAAGAAGTCGCGCGACGACTCCTTCTCTCTACGTCCCGCCCATAAGCCGATCGCGAGGGCGACGACGAAGTAAGCTGCGAACACGGAGAGGTCTACGGACCCCATGGCCTCGGCTGCGTCCACTTGCGGTTCCTCGGTGGCGGTCCTTGCCTTCGGGTCTACGACTCGGCCGTGAACCGCAGCGTGACAATTTCCCAAGACCCCATTTCGAACGCCGCGCTGTTTCCGCTCAGCCGCACCTCGGGCGATTCCATGGGACGGCCGTTGAAGTCCACCGCCGCGCATGATCCGGCGCGCATGGGCAGCGCGACTTGGACCCGGCCTGCGCGCCCGGTGGTGTCGTGGAGCCGGATCTCGTAACCGCCGTCGCGGTACAGCCAACTCGAGGCCGCGATGCTGGCCGGGCTAGCCGACACGAAGCTTTGCTGCATCGGAAGTTCCGCGCTTTTGCGGTTGTACACGTGCCGGGAGGAGCAGTGGTGCATCCATGCTTCGGCTTGCTGCGGGACCCTGGCCTCGCGCCAGTCCCCGCCGTGCGGGATCAGTGCATAGCGAAAGCTGTGCCGGCCCTGCCCTGCGAAGTACGGATTCGCAAATAAGCTCTCCATCTCGCCCCGTGGCTTGATCGTCATCATCAGGATATGCTCGAGCGAGCGCGTTTCCGGATGGAACAGCCAGCCGCGCTTGCCCTCGGCGGCGAGCATTGCCAAGCCCTTACCCGTCCCGCTGTAGTCCACCCAGCGGTGCGCGAAGAACACGTTCTTGCGCAGCAACTCCTCGTTGGGGTCGGTGCCGTCGCCCCACGGCTCGCCCGACAGGTCGCGGGGCTCGGCGCCGAACGGGATTCCCGCGGTTGGAATCGCGTCGAAGTCGAACACCGCGTTGACGGCGAAGTATCCGGAGCCGCCGGCGCTGTCGATGTCGCACGCAAAGTCGATTCGCTCTTCCGCGTGGTTCAGAGAAACGGTCAGCTGGACCTTGTGACCGCCGATGCGACCCTGCATCATGGCTGAAGTGCGAAGAATGCCGTCCTCGACCAAGTGCCATGCCGCTCCTTCGATCCGGTCCTCCCCTGTCACGGGGCCCCCGTGCCAGGGCCAAGGGTCCTCGTTCCTGTAATAGACTGGATTCCCCGTCGCGCTATACGTCACGTCGCGTCGCTTGTCCCGGATTGCTTGCACGCCCTCCGTGCCAAGCTCGATTCGGGCAAATTCGTTCTCAAGAGCGCTAACCGGATGGTCGGGATAGGCGGGCTCCTCGTCCCCGTTGACTCGCACGACGCGGAGAGTTGTGTATCCGAGAGCTGGCACTTCGATGTCGGCTAGGAGCCACGCTTCCTTGTAAGTATTCTTTGCTCCAGGGGGAAGGTGCTCGCTCGAGTTGTTGAAATGCCGCACGCGGCGCAACTGGTGCGGTCGCTCGTTGCCTTCGGCATCGAGAAGCTTCAGCTTCGTGAACTTAGGCTCGGCGAAGACCGCCTTGATCTCGACGGTCTCCCGACGGTCCCATGCTAGAGGGTTGAATACCGCGATCGTCTGCGTCTCGCCGTCCGCAATAATGCGATGCGTGAGCTGGCGCATCGCTTCCTTGCGCAGCCGATCCGCGTGAAACGTGACGTGCCGTCCGATCGCGATGGCATCGGGCATGTCTTCGTCCCCAACGTACAAGCCGTCGTGGGGATAGAGTGTGAGCGCCTCGTGCCAGAGTTCCTCGAGCTTTGCTTCCGGGTACGGAGCGCCCGCGCTTGAGGCCATCGAGCAATATGCCTCGGCTTCGACTAATTCGTTGTTCACGCGGTCGCGCCAGTTGTCGAGGCCGCGGCTGCCGCACTGCCCGTACCAGAACGGCCACCCGACCGGATCGACCGGGCCTGCGAAGTGCGGTATCAACTCGCGGGACTTCTCGAGTTCGGCGAAGTACTCAGTCGGTGTGGCGAATCGGAGGGGAGCGCTCTCTCGTCGCTGCCACTCCTTGACAAAGCCCGGCAGATCGAGCGCGGGCTCGCCGTCCCACGCGGCGTTGTAGGTCGGCAGCGAGAGCGGCAGGGTGTGGTCCAGCCCGACTGGCAACCAAATCACCTTGGTGTCGCTGGCCGGCATGAGAAAGCGGAGCGCCGAATCGTACAGCGCCCGTACGGCCCCCTCCCAGTCCTGCTGATACGCGTTCAGCTCCTTTAGGTATCCGCCCGGGCCCTTTCCCATGCCCCAGCCACCGGCTAGCCAGCCGTATGGCCCGTAGGTCAAGGTCACGTCGCTGCCGTCGAGGCCCTCCCAAACGAACTCGCGCTTGTATCCCTTGCGGTCAAGCGCCCAGATGGGCCGCGTGAACCGGTAGTAGCTGTAGCCAGCCTTGCGCAGGATCTGCGGCATCTGGGTATGTCCCGGATGGATGTCGATGAAGCAGGCCACGTCGAGCTTGGCTTCCGGGAACTCTCGCTCGAAGAACTTGCGTCCCAGTGTCATGTTGCGGATGACCGCTTCCGGCTCGTTGAACGGGTTGTCGTTGTTGGCCACGGATCCGGCTGCGATCCCGACGCGGCCCTGCTTGGCAAGCTCTTTCAGTTCGGCCAGCACGTCTGGCTTCAGCTCGGCGGTCCGGTCGATTCGCTCGAGCTTGACGTCGATGAACCACTTGAAGTTCTCGTCCCGGCGCATGATCTCGACGGCTCGCTCGTCAATGAGCGCGGCTCGCTCCCAGTGCCAAGCCTCCGAAGCAAACCACGAGAAGTCGTTATGGCTGTACGGAACAAGGAATATCTTCGCTCCCTTGAGCTTCTCCTGTACCTGCTGGTACGAATCTGACTCGGCATCGCCCGCCTGGGCCGCCGCTTGGGCCGCGGCGCCGAGCAAGGCCATGAAGCCGAAGAAGTCCCGACGGTCAATCGACATACATTACAACCTACCTAATCTCACTCCCGGCACTGGCTCCCGCGGATGTGGTCTCGCCCGAGAATCGAAGCCCCGTCCCGCAAGAATCGAGCGTCTCGGACCGCCTGGAAATCGGTTGGCTTGCATGCCGGTGTTCTCTAAGCCCGCCTGAGACCCGCTGGTCGCGCAAAGCCTCGATGCAATACGGAGGCGACCAGGAGTCCCGTGCAAGCGACGGACGCTAGCAGCATGAAGAGGTGTTGGTAACCGCCGACGCCCGGAGTCGCATCCAGCAGCCTGCCTGCAGTAAGTCCGAAGAAAATATCCGGTGTGTACCCGACAAGAGAAATGAGGCCCACCGCGGCACCGGTGAGCGAGTGCGGCACCCGGGTCTGCTGGAGCAGGGCGAAGTACAGGCCGCGCAGCGCATGCACGCCGAAAATCGTGACCAGAAGGTTCGCGTATACGATCACGAGAAGGTCGGGACTCGCATCCAAGACTGCGAGGACGGCCCAGAATCCGACGAGAGACCCGAAGATGACGGCGACGATCCGGGCGATGCCGAACCGGTCACCCACAAATCCGGCAAGTATCGCCGCCGCCGGCCGGATATAAGCGGCATTTGCAACGAATCCGGCCGCGTCGGCCTCGTTCATGCCTAGCACGTCGTAGGCGTATGTGGAGTAGTAGTCGATTGCCTTGTAACCGCAGTAGGCGCATACCACGACGACCGCCTGTAACCAGACGACGCGAATCCTAAGGGCCGCCTTCATGGACGACCAGATGCGAGGCTTTGTGTCCGTCACCGTCGGTAGGGAATCGGGAATGCACCACCAGACGACGATGGCTGCCGCCAAGGTGCAGATCGTGTACTGGAGGATTACGGCCTGAAAGGCTGCCGCTCGAACGGTTTCGTTGGCAATCGAGGGATCAGCTCCTAGCCCGGCCCTCAGCAGCAGGACTCCCGTGCTTGCAAATAGGGCCGCGACAAGCCCTCGCCCGCCGTCCAGCAGGCCGAAGCCGCGGCCTTGCTGGAGTTGGCCGCCCCACACTCGCGTCGCGCGGATCAGGGCGCACCAGAAGAGCAGGATGGAGGTGACGCCCCAGAACGCGTACAGGATCGCCATGCCGACAACACCGGGCAGTGTCATGAAGTACACTCCGCCCCCGGCCGTCGCTGCAAGCGATATGCTCATGAGCTTGCGTGCCGAGAATCGGTCGGCCAGTATGCCACCTGGCAAATACGAAATCATCGCAGTGACGCCGTACCATGCGACGACATCGCCGAGATCCGCATAGGAGAATCCGAAGACCTCTAGCATGGTTGGCAGGTAGTACCGCGGCAGTTGAAATGGAAGGCTGAAAATGATCTCCCCCGCGAATACCAAGGCGAACATGGTGAGGAAGCGTGACCGAGCTTCAGCCGATACTGGGATTCGCATTACAACTAGACTTTCGAGAATGGCCGGGGCGGATACATCAATTGTTCGGGGCCTGCGCGCCCGACGCGACGGCAACTCAACCGCTAGAGATGCGGAAGCCCGTCTGAAACCTCGAGCCAGGGCGTTGCCTCGTGCCACTCGGTCAAGGTTTCGCGCAACTGCCGCGCGACATCGGGCTGGGCCGGTGTGCCCGCTAGGTTTTCAAGCTCGTACGGGTCGGAGCGCAGATCATGGAAGGCGGCCGCGTCGCCGCGAATTGTCCGGTCATCCTCCTCCACCTCGATGCCGTACTTGTGCGATGGCGTTCGGATGCCCATCATCGAGTACGGCATCGCGTAGGAAATGCCCTGATAGCCTGCCGCTTCGACGAATGCGTAATCCTGGTCCAGCGATTCACTATCACCCCGCAGGACCGGCACCAGGCTCTGCCCCTGCATATGGCTTGGAACGCTGAGGCCGCAAGCTTCGAGGATCGTTGGCGCCACGTCCACGTTGGATGCGACCTGACTCGCGGTCTCGGAAGCACGGAAGCCGTTCGGATAACGGTAGATCATGGGGACGCGGATCGCCTCCTCGTACAAGCGATCTTTGTTGTATGTGCCGTGATTGCCGAGCAGTTCGCCGTGGTCGGCCGAGAGCAGGACTATCGTGTTGCCAGCGATTCCGTTCTCGTCCAGCGCGGCCATCAACTCGCCGATCAGGTCGTCGGTGCAGGTCACGGCATCGTAGTAATAGGCGGTCAGGTCACGCAGGTCGAACCCTTCGGGCAGCGTGTCTCCCGGAGCGTCGGGCGCACCGCCCCTCGTGCGCCAGAAGTAATCCCACTTCGTGTAGACCTTGAACCACCAGTCGTCCCGGAAGAGGTTCCCGTCCGGGTCGTAGACATTCTCGCGGAGAACAACATCGTCACGCCCGTACATGCCGACATACTTCTTCGGAACGTTTCCCGGCCCGATCGGCATATGCGGCGGCGAAACCCAGTAATTCAAGAAGAACGGCCTGTCCCGATTGGCGCGAACGTAGTCCCGAGCCTTGTCGCTAGCTGCCTGCGGCATGAAGCTCTCGACAATCGTCTCCTCGCCAGTGTCGGTCGAGAGCTTTCCCGGTTCTCGAACCGCTTCGCGCATGGCGCGGCCGTAATATCGATGCGGGATCTCGACGGGATAGTAAGCGTAGTCGAAACCTAGCAGAAACGGGTCCACATGCGCGTGCCATTTTCCGACATGCCCGGTGGCGTAGCCGGCGCCGGCTAGGATTTCAGGCAGGGTTGGGTCGATGAGCCGCGTGCGCCGCGTGCCGATCGATCCGACGTTTCGGATCGACCCGGCACAGGTCCGAGCGTATTGCCCGCTAAGCAAGCTGCCGCGCGCAGGTGAGCATACCGGGCTATTCGTAATGCCGACTTCGAATCGAAAGCCCTCGGACGCTAGCCGGTCCATATGGGGAGTCCTGACAGCGCGGTTGCCGTAACAGCCCAACTCGAACGGTCGCAGCTGGTCTGTGAGGCACACCACCACGTTGGGCGGGGTTGCCGATTCGCTGCAGCTGGCAACAGCGGCGGCGGCGCCAAAGGCAGATCGAGATACGAATTCCCTGCGATTCATAGCGGGAAGGTGCATGCAGCGTCCGGCTTCAGCGGGGTGATTCCCCGGCAGAGGATGCGCAAGCGCTAGTCACCGTCGGGACCGCGTCCGGGCGGCCTGCCGTTTAGTCTACCCGAAGTGTTCACAGCAAGGACTCAACGCGTCGACCCTTGGGATGGCCTTGTTCGGTATTCATTCGTTCCAAGTGGCGATCTTTCCTGTAGGCCTAGGGGCATGCGAGAGCCGGATCGCCTGAGGTGGACTCGCTTCTTGCCCGGCGCGGATGGCGACCCGAAACGGCCCTCGGCCTGTCGGCGCGGCCGTTTTCCGAAGGGCTAGATTTGCGCGAAGAACGAACGAAGGTCTACTGCCGGGAGATAGCAAGGCGGAAGCCCCTGCCGTGTTTGCGGTCGCCCTGACTACCGTAGTCGCGATATGTCGCCCAACAGTTCCAAGCTGGGCTAGACCAGCTGCGTTCGCGGAACGGGCATCAGGATCCGGGGTGGTGCCGCCCGGGGATTCTTCATGCCAGTCGTGCACGCATTCGCAAGAATTGCCTGGCATGCCGCGCAGCCCGAGAGTGCTTGCCTCCTTGGCTTCGACCGGATGGGCGCGCATAGCGCCGGTCCTCCCCTAGAACGCGATCCCGCGCTGGGCGGCGCCGGTCCGCAACGGGGACTCCAATTCTTCCGGGTAGGTGTCGGTCTCCGTGCTAGCTCGGGCACCATGCTCGCGCTCGGGTTCCGCCGGCAATTGAATTCGCCGGCCCCCGACCGTGGCGTCATGCCTCCGGTTGAATTCCCGCGCCATCGACGAAATCGGATTCAACGCTGCGGAAGAGGTGGTCCATCCGCACGACCTGCAAGCGACTCTACTGTCCCGTCCCGCAAACGGAGACGGCAGCAACGGACCAGACCTTGGCAAGCAGGGCTGATGCAAGTGTCGGCTGAGCCAAGGTTACCTGAAGCGACGGGGCCGACTCGCCATGAAGGGCTTCCGCCGCTTCGGCGCGCGAGTTCGCATCGGACGCTGCCACTGCCAACCCTTCCTAAGCGCTGCGAGCACGATTCGAGCGCACGCATAGGCATCGGAGCCCGCTTCGTGGTGGTCTAGCGGTATCCGCAACCTCCTGCACACATCCGGTAGTTTCGTCGGAAAGATTCCCCATTCGGAACGGGCCAGATTGACAGTGCATACGAACGGCTTGGACGGCCGGGCCACCCCGTAATGGCCGCAGCAGGAATAAAGGACGCCGCGATCGAAAGCGGCGTTGTGCGCGGACAGGAACTCGACCGTCGACAGCATCGGAGAAATCTCGCTCCCAAACCTTGTCAAGAAATGGAGCGTGCTGCACGTGGTTCCAAGTCGAGCCGTGAATGTGGGTGAATTCGAACTCGCGGGAGGGGGCCTGATAAGCCGTGTCTCCAGTTCGGTCACTTGGCCGCTTTGCACCACAGCGTTGCCGACCGAGCATGCGCTTTCCCTGCCTGAGTTTGCAGTCTCGAAATCTATCGCTGCGAAGCGGGGCAAGTCTGGAAGCTCTTCCGCAGGCATTCGCTCCAGTCTGACACGGGCAGCGGCACCCGCATGAACGGCAGGCCCCAGACATTCATTGAAGTTCGCGCCGAGAGTCTTGATTTGCTCGAGCGCCGCCGCAGGTCTCACTCTCGGGATGACGGTGGTCAAGGATGCCTGCCCTTGCATGAAACCGCTTCGCGTGAGAGGTTTCTCTTCTTCACAGATTGCAAATGCCGCCCTACTGACCCTTTTCGGCTTCCAAGGCTGTCCCTCTCCCGCCCTTCCGCGCTTCGTCTAGCACGATTGCGTGTGTTCTCGCGATCTCCGCGTCATCTGGATTTGCACGTAGGATCGCTTCTAGCTCCTCAATGCCCTCATCCCAGCGTCCGAGGCGGCAGAGAACGAGCGCTAGATTGCGACGAGCCACTGCGTTGAGCGGTTCGAAGCGGAGCACCGCCCGGTACTTGTCTAGAGCCTCGCCATAGTCTCCCGCCTCCTCCAAGCGGACAGCTTCGCCGTGAAGCTGCGCTGTCTCGAGTTCATTCTCGCGGGCTCTGTCGTCCGCTTCGATCATTCGCGCCAGCAATTCCCGATACTCTTGGGATTCGTCGCGCTGACCGGCCTTGTGAAGAGCCCTCGTCAGGTTGTATACGATCGATTGATCGTCAGGCCGGAGTCCGTGCGCATGGAGAAAGTGATCGGCTGCAGCCTGGGCGGCACCCCGGCGCTGCAACTCGATTGCCAGCTGGTAATGGGCCGTCGGATCCCCGGGAGCCACTTCGACAGCTCTGCGGAACATCGGGTATGCCTCGTCCTCCAGCAGGAGCCTCTTGAGGGTCACGCCTAATGCCAGATAGGCTTCGCCATTCTCCGGATCGAGTCCTAGAGATCGCTGGAACTCTTCGCAAGCTTTCTCCAACTGGCCCCGCTCAACGTGCAGCTTGCCGTTGAGAAAGTGCAATCGAGCCCGCTTTGCTCGATCGGATTCCAGTCTCATCGCTTTCGCCATGTGCTCGGCAGCTCGGTCGAACTCTTCTCTTGCTGCGAGTATCAACGCGATGTTCAGGTGGGCGTCGCCGAGGTCGGGATCTAGAGTGACTGCCCGCTCGAACACTTGGAGCGCCGCGTCCTGCTCCCCGAGGCGCGCGAAAGCCGCACCCGCCGAAGCGTGAACCTGTGCACGAGTTGGACTCAACTCGATAGCTCGGATAAGGACTTGGACGGCTTCGTTGCGACGGGGGACCAGAGAAAAGGCCGATCCAAGCATCAGAAGGGCGTCTACGTTTCTCGGACGCGCCTGCACGAAACGCTCCAGGAGCGCAATCGCTTCGTTCAGATGACCCTGTTGGATCAGTCTTTCGGCCTCGGGGATCTGCGCGGAATCGGGCGTGCCGGCCTGCGCGAGGAGCCCCGCCGCAGTCGCGCCCAGAGCCATCAAGATGATCCCGGCGATGCTGATAACGGTCGCGGCTTTCGGCAGAAAGAGCGGATGCATTGGCTTGCCGGCGAGGCGCAGTCCAGATTCCAGCGAGCGCGACGTGCAAACTGAACCGCAACCGCTGGAAACCCCGTCCCATGGGTTCTGAACCGGCTTCATCGCGCTGTCACGATCCTCCCGCTGGGCACATCCAAAGAGACGCCTTTATTGAGGTTTGCCCGCGATCGATCGATGTCAAGTACCGAACGTCGGCCTTGGAAGCCGTCGCCGAAGTCAGAAAATTATCTTCAACCCGAATTGCACTTGGCGCATTGGATTGACCGTATTGAAGACTCTCCCGAGCGTCGGCGAAAGGACAGTCGAATCAGGCGGGCCGTAGTTCGCGAGATTGAAGAGGTTGAAGAATTCCGAGCGGACTTCCACCCAGCGGCCCTCGCCCCATCCGAATCGCTTGAACAAGGAGAAGTCGAAGTAGGTAACGGTCTCGGAATGGACAAGCCCGCGGCTAGCGTTGCCGAAACTTCCGAACTGAGGCACCTCGAAGGCATCGGGATTGAACCAGCGGGCCGATGAGCGAGAGCCCGAGTTCGGGTCTCCGACTAGGTTGGGCCGCATGTAGCTCCACCAAGCCACCGTGTTGCCGATATTGGCCACGTCTCCGCCGACGACCATGTTGATCGGTTGGCCGCTGCGGACCTGCAGCAAGCTGTTCACGTGCCAGTTGCCAAGGACCCAGGAGGCCGGGCCCTTGTTGAAGATCCGTTTCCCTGTTCCGGCAGGGACTTCCCAAACCGACGAAACAGACAGGAAGTGCGGAATGTTGTACCCGGAAACTCCTCTGTTCCTTTCCAGATCGTAGTAATCCTGGACATAGGAGCTTCCGCCCGGACCGTTTTCCGCGGTGAAGAATCCGCTTGCTCCATTGTCGATTGCCCGCGACCACGTGTAGGAAGCGAGGAACGAAAGCCCGTCGGAGAAGCGTCGCTCGGCCTTGAACTCCAGGCCGTGATAGTCCGCGACTCCTCGGTCGTCCCCCCAGAAAACCGTGGGCATGTGGGGCTGTGGGGTCCTGGCCTTCACTTCCTCGGGGGACCCCGTTCCCGGCCTAGCCGTGTTGGCTAGGCCCGTGATCTGGAGACGGCGGCTGACGCTGCCCACGTAGCCTGCGGAAAACACTAGGTTCTGGCTGACCTGCTGCTGCAACTCGATGTTCCACTGATGGCCCACCGGGTTCTTGCTGTTGTGGTCGACGCACCAGCACGTATCGCCCCAAGGCTGCGGGCCCGGAAGCGGGCTGCCGAGCTTAGTGCGAAGTTCCTCGATGAACCGAACCGGCTCGCCGGGGGCGTTCGTGGGCTCGAAGAAGCCATCGTTGGAGGGCCACCCGCCGCTGCCTTGCCACGATTGGTTGACACCGGTCAGCTGATCGAACACGATGCCGTATCCGACGCGAACAACCGTGGTCGGATGCATGCTCCACGCAAGCCCCACGCGAGGCTGCCAGTTGTCCCAGACCGGGATCGGACCAATGCTTGGGTGATCCGCCAGCCGGATCTTGTCCCCGAACGGGACGTCCTGCAGGCCGTCTCCAGGAATGCACGGCGCGATGCCGGCTTGGTTGCAGGGCGGCGGCATCGATTCCAGCCCGATCAGGAATCCGCCGGACTCCACGTCGTAATTCGTCTTGAAACGACCGGTGTCAGATTCCACGTCAGGCCACATCAGGTGGTCGAAACGCAGCCCGAGATTAATGGTTAAGTTCGGCCTCACCCTCCACTCGTCTTGGACGTAGGCCCCGAAGGTCTGGTAGCCGAAGAAGATGTCCGAGGGCAGTCCGCCCGACAACTGCGAGGGAACTCCGATCAATGCCGACGCCACGGCGTCTCCCGTCGTTCCGACCTCTGCCGGCCGCCGGCCTTCTGTCGGGACCTCGGTGAAGTTGAAACTAATCGAGCCGGAGGAGCCGGGAGTCAGCGTGTGGCGCAAGGTCTGCACTCCGAATTTCAAGGTGTGGTTGCCTCGGATCCAGCTGAGGTTGCCGGTGTAGTGGTACTGCTCGTAATGGAATTCCAGCGGCCCCTCCATGCGTCGCAGCGCTCCGACGTCGCCGCCGGCGAAGCCGCCGCTACCGATGGCAATACTTGGGATTGGCCGGACGCCTTCGATGGTGCCGAATCCAGCTGCCAGCGCGGGGCCGTCCGCTACCTCGTCGTCCGGCAGCGTTCCTTGCCGGTAGGGCTCCTTGGCGTAGCCGAAGCTGTGATCCATGATCACGCTCGGGGAGAAGCTGTGGAACCATCCTCCTCCGTAGTTGAAGAAGGGGAACTCGCCCACTTCGTTGATGAGCTGGGTCGAAGGCGTGAGCTGCGCGCCGTCGATCTTGCTATAGCGGAACCAGGCACGATCCAAGTCACTGAACTGATGATCGGCTCGAACTTGGAAGTTGTTCGCGTCGTTGGTCGCCGCGTCGCCGTTGATGACGTTGAATTGGGGATCGCCCTGCAGGTTGGGCTTGTCATAGTAGCCCCTCAAGTAGGTCTGCATCGACTGGTTTAGGCTTCCTGACGGAATGACGTTGTTGGGGTATTGATCGCGAATCAGACCGCCGCTGCCCGGGTCCATGCGTGTGGTGAGCGGATCGAAGATGTCGCGGCCGCTGGGCCAGTTGGAGAAGTCGCCTCCCAGTTGCGCATCAGTCGGCACGTAGTAGCGATTCGACCTGGGATTGCTGAAGCGCCATCCCTCGTACGCCGCGTGGAAGAATGTCTTGTTCCTCAAGATCGGTCCGCCAACTGCAGCGCCGAACTGATTCTGCCGGAACGCCGCGGGCTTGACGTTGAACTCGTCGGCGAACGGGTCACGAGCGTTCAAAGCGTCGTTGCGGACGAATTCCCAGGCCGAGCCGTGAAACTCGTTCGTGCCGGTCTTGGAGATGACATTGATGATGCCGCCGAGGACGCCGCCGAATTCGGCCTTGTCGTTGTGGGACTGGACCTTGAACTCCTCGATGGCGTCGATGATCGGCGGGATGACGTACATGTTGCCGATGTAGTTGGTGTTGTTGAGTCCGTCGAGCAGATGGATGTTCATGCGGTTCCACTGCCCGTGAATGGAGGGATTCGAAAAGGACGCTCCCGGGACGCCTACATTAGCGAGGTCGTGGCTGCCGATGCCGTTGCTTTGGGCGGTGCTCACCGGAGTCGCGCCCGGAGTCAACGTCAGTAGCTGCGTGAAATTCCGTCCGTTCAGCGGCAGGTCCTCGATGGCTTTGACACCGATGACCGTGCCGAGCTCGGATGTCGACTGCTGCAGCTGCTCGGCTTGCGCCATGACTTCGATGGTCTCGGTCACATTGCCGACTTGCAGTGAAAGGTTCTGCGTGACGGTCTGGTTGACGCCGACATTAAACGTCGGCAGCAGCGCGGTCTTGAATCCTGCCTGCTCAGCTACGAGCGTGTAGTTCCCGGGCTGAACATTGACGAAGACGAAGAACCCGCTGGCGTTCGATTCCGTGGTGACCTCGACGCCGGTTCCCACATTCGAGAGTGTTACCGACGTGCCTGGAACCACGGCTCCGGTTGTGTCGGTTATCGTGCCGTTGACGCCGCCGGTCGTGCTTTGCCCGGACAACGCCGCGACAGCGAACAGACAAGCGATAAGCTGCCGCAACGGCCTCCCTGCGGCAATGAAGACTTCCTTCATGTTTCCTCCCAATCCTGGCAGCGGGAATTCCCCCGCTGCCGCCAACACCGAAACAAAAGACGGCAAGATCAATCCAAACATCCTGCCGACAAGATGCTACCCTAACCGCGTCCGGATCGCAAGCCGTCGCGAGCGGACGCGACTTGGCGGGAAGCGCGCCAGGACGGTCGTGCGGCACCCGCGGACACCGCTTGACGCGTGAGGAAGAAAAAGCGCACCTCCAAGGCTGCGAGGACCCGTGGAGCCGCGGTTCCGCCGCCCGTTGCGACGAATAGACGGGCTGCGTATCGGAATTTTCGGTACATTGCAGGAGCCATAGTCGCGGTCGCCGCGGGTCTGTGGACTTGGCTCCCCGAGAGCGCCAGTCGGGACCGGCCTCCGCCGCGCCCGGTCCAGTCGATCCGCTTTGAAGAAGCCGCGTCCGGGGTTGACTTTGTCCTGGAAAACGGCACAACGGACGACAAGCCGATGCCGGACTCTACGCTGGGGGGCGTTGCACTGTTCGACTGTGACAACGACGGCCTGCTCGACATCTACTTCGCAAACGGCGCGCGTTTTCCCGATTTTGAGAAGGAGGATCCCTCGTTTTACAACCGCATCTACCGCAATCTGGGGGGCCGCGCCTTCGAGGATGTGACCGCGGACGCCGGCGTCTCCGGCCGGGGCTACAGCATGGGCGTTGCAGCGGCCGACTACGACAACGACGGGTGGGCGGACCTCTACGTGGCCGGAGTCGACCGGAATGTCCTGTTCCACGGCCTTGGCGGCTGCCGGTTCGAGGACGCCACGAAGCGGGCGGGGGTCGGCTTGGACGGCCCGTCAGCCAAACCTTGGTCTGTGGCCGCCGCATGGCTCGACTACGACAACGACGGCTACCTCGACCTGTTTGTCGTCAATTACCTGGCTTGGTCCTGGAACGCGAACCAGGTCTGCGGCGATCCGGGCCGACGCCTCTCCTGCTCGCCGGCCCAATACGAAGGGCTGCCGAACGCGCTCTACCGGAACCGGGGCGACGGCACCTTCGAGGACGTGAGCGAGTCAAGCGGTATCGCAGCTCATGTGGGGAAGGGGATGAGCGCCGCGGTGGCGGACTACGACGGAGATGGCTTCCAAGACCTATTCGTCACCAACGACTCAGTTCGAAACTTCCTCTTTCGCAACGCGGATGGGAAGCGATTCGAGGAGGTGGGCGTCCCGGCGGGGGTGGCTTTCACAGGCGATGGCATACCGGTCTCGAGCATGGGCCTCGACTTCCGCGACCTGAACGGCGACGCATGGCCCGACGTGACGATCACCGCGCTGTCGAACGAGACCTTTCCGCTCTTCCTGAACCGCGGCGGGCGATTCGCGGACTCCACCTACCCCAGCAAGATCGGGCTCGAGTCGTTCACCAAGTCAGGCTGGAGCGTCGGCGCGTTCGACTTCGACAATGACGGGTCCAAGGACATCTTCACCGCCAACTCGCACGTCAGCGAGAACGTCGAGCTATATCGCAGCGTGGCCTACCGCCTGCCGAACTCCCTGTTCCATGCTGCCGGCGACGGCACCTATCGCGACGTTGCTCCGCAGGCGGGGCCGGCGATGAGTCGCCCGGCGGCCCACCGCGGCGCGGCCTTCGGCGACATCGACAATGACGGCAGGGTCGACGCCGCGGTATCGGCGATCGGCTCCCAGGCCTCGATACTATTCAATGAGTCCGCAGGCGGGAACTGGCTGACGTTGGACCTACAGGGAACCGCCAGCAACCGCGCCGGCCTCGGAACGCGAGTCAAGCTCGTCGAGGCGTCGGGGCGCGTGCAGCATAACCACGCCACGACCGCCGTAGGCTACGCAAGCTCCTCGGACCCCCGCGTCCATTTTGGTCTTGGCGCAGGGCGGGCGGTCCGCGAGATCGAATTGCACTGGCCGAGCGGCAAGGTCCAGGTGCTGGAAGACATCGAGGGCGGCCGCATCGTGTCCGTCGTGGAACCGCGCTGACGGCTAGCGTCAGCTGCCTAGAAGCCGATCGGCCAGTTCCGTGAAGTCGCTCACCTCAATATCCGGAGCGAGGCTCGATTCCTCGTAAGGCAGGCGGTAGCGGTTCACGTACGCGCCGCGGTACCCGCAGGCGCGGGCCCCGAGAATGTCGAACGAGTGGGAGGCCACCATCATGATTTCCCCCGGCTCGCAGCCCAATTCTGCGGCCGCCATGCGGTACACGGATGGATGGGGCTTGAACCGGCCGACGCGGTCCACCGAGAGGTGCCGGTCGAACTCGGCTTGGACGTTGTTGCCTGCGAGATGATCCAAGAGCTTCTGGTCACCATTCGAAAGCGCCACGAGGCGGTAATGCTCGCCGAGTCGCAACAGCCCCTGTTGCGCGTCGTCAAACGGACGAAGGCGCTCGAATGCCTTTTGCAGCCCGAGCACGGCTGTATTGTCATGTTCGATTCCGTGCCTTCGCAAAGTGTGGCGCAGCGCGCGCCCTACCGAATCGAGATAGCCGGTGTGACCCAGCATGAGGATCGTGTCTTGATGCTGCTCGATTCGCTGGCGGGAGCGCCAGTCATCCCAGAACTTGGACGGATCGGTGCCCGTGCCAGTCGAGCGGAAGGACTCGCGCAACGCTGGAACGATGGTGCCAGACAGGTCCAGCACGGTGCCGAACATGTCGAATGTCAGCGTACGAACGTCGGAAATTGGTCGCTCCATTCAGCCGATGGTAACGAACACCGCCCGTCGGTTGCCCGGCGGCTACTCGCTGGCGCCGCGGATAGGCTTGCGCAACGAGCCTCCGACCGGGTGGTCTTTTCTTGCGGCAACCCGCAGGAGACGTTCGCGCTTCCGGCGGGCTATCTCGGACCACGGGCTGGACGAGTCGAAATCTATGTAGGCCTGCCAGTGCTTGATGGCCTCGGCAAACCGGTTGCGACGCTCCTGCACCAAGGCGAGGTTGTAGTGCGCGTCCCCGTAGTCGGGCTGGAATCGCAACGCGGAGTGGTAGTGCTGGACGGCCTCGTCAAGCCGGCCCGTCTCCTCGCAAACGTTGCCTAGATTGAAATAGGCGAGCGCGTACTCGGGATACGCTTGCAATGCCTCCTTGTAGCACCGCTCGGCCATTGGAAGCAGATGCTGTCGATAGTGCAGGGTGCCCATGTTGACCCACGCCCCTGCCGCTTCCGGGTTGCAATCCACCACCTTGCGGTACACATCGATAATCTCGTTCGTAGCCGCGCCGCAACGTTCCATTTCGAGAGCGTATTGGAACCACGACTCGCTGCTGTCCTCGCCAGCGGTCGGCTCGGGCTCGTCCTTCCGAAACTCGAGCGCCGCTCCAGACCTCAGCGTCTTGGCATCGAAGTCGAATAGCATCTGGCCGGTAAGCGCTTCCATCCTCTCGCCGGGAAGCTCGACGGCGATGCGGCGTCCGTCGGAAACGATCTTGAGCTCGTCCAACGGGCGAGTGACGTTTGCGAGCCGGAGGCGAAGCTGGTGGAGCGCATCGCGGATCTTTCTTGCGGGAATGCGGTTTTCCCGCAGGCTCTGGAGCGTTTTGAGGGAGATGAGGTCTGCGAAAGTGTAGCTCGCCTTGACCTGTGCCAAGCCCATGCGCTCCCACGAACGCAGGCTATTCTCATTGATCCCGAGGATGCGGCGAATCTCGGATCTGGTGTAAGCCTCTGCAGCCGAACCAGAGTCCACGTGGCGAGTATACCGCAAGCGTTTCACAGAGCTCGGCACTCGTTTCTGATCGCCGTCAGGCTGGCCTCGGCGGGAATCTGCCAGAATGCTCCGCTTACCTTGCTGCTCTGCGGCCGGCCGTTGCTGCAATCGCTCCGCCGATCCCGGAGACAGCCAGCAACAGGAACGCTTCGACGGTCAGGCCGAAGGCAATTGTCATAGCGAAGATGAATGGGTCTTCGAGCATTGAAGCCACGTCCGTGGCCATCGGGAATTGCTCCACTTGATCTCTGATCGGCCCCAGAACCGCCTCCTTGCCCTGAGTCGCGAGAACGGATAGCTGCAAGAAGAGTGACGGGAGAAAGCAAAGCAGGCCTGTCAGCGCTCCCAAGCCGAGGCCTTCCCAGACGCTCCGCACCATTCGCTGCCGCTTCTCGAACGAGCGGACAGTGACGAATCCGGCGCCGCAGGGAACCAGGTAGGAGAGCATGGCAAGCAGCGGGCTCATCACGCCGAGGCCGAACCGCAGGAACATTGCGACGAGGGCCGGGAGGAATGCGGCTCTTAGGTACGCGTCCGCGCCGACCGCGGCTCTCGGGGGCGATTCCTCCACCGGAGGGTCGGTAGCGACGTCATGGACTTGAGGGGCTTGTCGGGGTTCGGCGGCTTCGCCGATGCCAGGCGTCAGCGGCCTCCCGCAATTCGGACAGAACGAAGCGCTGCCGGGAAGGGGGCTGCCACATGTACAGTAGCCGGTCATCGAGATAGCTTCCTCGATCCGAGCCGAGGGGCCTGCGTCGCCGCGTAGCCGGCCGTCAAAGGCCTGCATCTCAATTGTATGCCCGGCGGGCCGCCGAGCGGCAGCATTTGGTAGGAACTGCCGTTGCCGGCCGCTCTGATCGCAAGCTTGTCCGGGCAGGGCTTCCAGGCCGGCTCGGCTGGCGGGAAACTAGCTGCCGGCACCCAAGAAGCCACGCAAGGAAGTCCCGCGATGAAGAGCCGGACATGCCACCTCGGCAGGGTCACATCGACTCTTCAAAGCGGTTGATCCGTGGCTGCGAATCCGCACACCAAGCCATTGGCACCCCGATCACCTCGCCGCTGTACGGATTAGCCGCAGGATCGTCTTTCCGTAGTTCTTCACTATGACGGCTCCGATTCCAGGGACAGCCAGTAATTCCTCGTCGTTCGCCGGTCGGTGCTCGACCAAGGCCAGGAGCGATCGGTTGCTGAATATCTTGAATGCGGGCACTCTCCGGCGCCGCGCTTCGCTTTTCCGCCAAGCCTTGAGCGCCGCTTCGATCAGCTCGTCCGCGCCGTCGCGCCCGGGCTCCTCTCCCAACCCGAGTTGCCTCCCTCGTGCACTGCCGGCGCGCTTGCTTTTCTTGCGGGAAGGCTTGGTCTTGTTTCTGGATCGCCGTTTCTTGGCCGGAGCCAGTCCCGCCCCTTCGACGGGAATCCTAAGCCGTCCAGCGGGCGCCCGGGCCTCCCTGCCGTCCATGGTGAGTCCCAGCCTGCGGAATTCGATGAGCTTCCCTTCCGCCGTGACGAACGAGTCCTTTTCTATTCGGGCCAGACCGGCTTGCACCGTGGCATCCACCAGTCGCTCGAAGGGACCGCGTTTCATGGGCAGGGGCTCGCCGTGGTCCCTGAAGAGTTTCCCGACGGAGAGCCGGTCGCGCTCGCGCAAGCAGCGCATCACGGTATTCATCAAGTCGGCTTCCTGGGCCGTCGGCGCGCGGAATTCCTTCACGATGCACGAAGCCGGCTTGCAGTTGTCGCACCGCCCGCACGGCTTGAGCGAGTCCTCTAGATCGCCGAAATGCCGCACCAGGTCCAGCATCCGGCAGTCCTGTGACCGCGTGAACTCCGTGACCAAGTCGAGCTGGGCATACCTGAAGTTGCGCTGCTCGACGTAGGGGGCCTTCCAGCCCGCGTCGCCGCGGAAGGCGTTCTCGTCTCTGTCGAATCGCACTCCGCCATAGGTCCAGAGCTTTTCTATGGCCTTTTCGGAAAGTTGCGGATCGCCCGAAATCACGCCGGCTAGCTCTTGGAAGGGCTTGGGGCGGTCCGACAGCGCGTCGAAGAGCGCAGCGAGCAGTGTCGGCTCCGGGTAGTCGCGTTCCAGGAAGAACTCGTGCGTCTTGCGATCAACCCACCCGTACAAAAGGATCGCCTTGGATGGCAGCCCGTCGCGCCCCGCGCGGCCGATTTCCTGGTAATACCCCTCGATCGATCCCGGCAGTCCGGTGTGAACCACCGTGCGCACGTCGGGCTTGTCGATGCCCATTCCAAACGCAATCGTCGCGACGATGATGTCGAGCTTTCCGCTGAGAAACGCTGCCTGGACGCGCTCTCGGTCCTCTGGCAGCATGCCGGCGTGGTAGGCGGCGGCATTCAATCCGGCTTGCAGCACCTGGGCCTGCTCCTCGGCTGCCTTGCGGGTCGGAGCGTAGACGATCGCCGGTCTGCGGCTCGCGTCGCTCAGCAAGCGCACAAGAGCGGGCGGGCGCAGGGATGGCCGGAGCTCCACAAGCTCGATTTCCAGGTTGTCCCGACGGAATCCGTGGATCGATTCCTGGCAGTCTCTCAGTCCCAGCTGCTCGACGATGTCCTGTTGCACTCTCGGAGTGGCGGTCGCGGTCAGCGCGATTACCGGAGCCGGGCGCAACGCCGGCACTCGTTCGCGCAAGCGGCGGTAGTCCGGGCGGAAGTCGTGCCCCCACATGGAAATGCAATGGGCCTCGTCAATCGCGACGAGGCCGGGGATCCGCCGCGCCAGCAACTCCGGGAAGCCCTGCACGCCGAGCCTCTCGGGAGCGATGTAAAGGAAGTCGAGCTTCCCGGCGAGATAATCCCGACAAACTTGCCGCGACTCGAGTCGGTCTCGTCCGGAGTGGATCCGGGCGGCGCGGAATCCTTGCTGTCGCAGCTTCTCCGTTTGGTCCTCCATGAGCGCAATCAGTGGACTCACGACGAGCGTGGTCGCCTGGCGTGCAACTCCAGGGAGTTGGTAGCACAGAGACTTGCCTGCTCCAGTCGGCATGACCAGCAACACATCCCGCCCGGACACCACTTGCCTGCAGACCTCTTCCTGATGCGGGCGGAAGTCCGCGTGCCCGAATCGGTTTCGCAGGATCTCGCCGAGATTGGATCGAAGGGCCGCCGCGGGTCTCCCGGGGCTGCTGGGCGTTTGGAAATGATCCAGTCGCTCCTGACGTATCGAGTAGCGCAAGCCGCCGTCCTGCCTCGACGATCGGCGGGACGCGGCTAACGGGGCGGCATCGTCCGAAGTGTCAGGACTCATTCTTCGATTCTTAGTTGGGGGTTGATTGCTCGTGACAGCCCCGTCGCTCGGAGGCTTTGGTGCCTCGTATCGAGGACTCTTCCGGGACGTAGTTCCGGCCCCAATGTCTTGCGCCGCCGCGGCTGGACCGCCGGATGCCGCAGCCACCGGCCATTCGCCGGCCCGGGCCTCTTGACTGGAGTGCATGGGGGGCCCGCGTTGAATGCTCCGAGCCGCTTGTCGAGCCGAAGAGCGCGGGGACGAGTGCGGGGGCCTCGGCGTCGGCGCTGGTCGAGATGGCGTCGGCGGGAGAGGCGCAGGGGCGACGGTGCGTCCGGCAGGCTCCGGTGCCTTCGGTTTCGGGGAAGCGGTTCGCGCCAGGGTGCCGGCTATCGGCTGTTGCGGGGCGCGCTGCGTGGCGCGGGAAGAAACGGAAGCGCCCTGGCCGTTCTTGCCAACGACCTCGCGAACGAAGTCCTCGATGCCGCGCATGAAAGCGTCGAATCCGCCGTCTCCGCGCTCGATGCCGCGGAGCATCGACTCCCACTCGCCCGTCATCACCGGGCTCCGCACCTTGGGATCGACGACCTCCAGCAGCCGAATTCCCTTGTCCGTTGCCCGCAATTGCTTCTTCTCGCGGGCGGCGTAGTCCCGCTTGAGCAGCGTTTCAATGATCGACGCACGCGTCGCAGGCGTCCCGATCCCGCGCTCCTTCATCGCGTGCGACAGCTGCTTGCTGTCAAGCGTCTTGCCGGCGGATTCCATGGCGGTCAGCAGTGTTGCCTCGGTAAAGCGCGGGGGTGGCCGGGTCTGCTTCGTGACCGCCTCGACCTCGATCACCTCCGCCTGCTGGCCCTGTTGCAGCCCGCCCGGAAGCCTAGGCGCCTCCTTGGCACGGCGCTTGCCCTTGGTCTTGACATCGAGGACTCTCCAGCCCTCTTCGTCAATTGCGGTACCTGTTGAAAGGTACTGGTCGGCATCGGCCTTGTGCGCAATCCGGGTTATCACCGTGGTCGAGGAGTACTTGTGGTGTCCGTGCCAAGCCTGCAGAAGGCGACGGTTGATCAAGTCCAGCAGCTTCGCCTGAGGGGAATCGGACGGCATCCGGCCCTTCTCCGCGCCGGTCGGGATGATAGCGTGGTGGTCGCGCACCTTGGAGTTGTCCACGAATCGCTTGCCGAGCGGCCTTTCTCCGGTGGCTTCGGCTAGCAGCGCGGGGTCGAATCTGTTCGCGACTCGCTTCGCGATTCCTGGCAGCTGCCTTGCGATATCCGTGGAGAGGTGCCTGCTGTCGGTGCGGGGATAGGTAATGGCCTTGTGCTTTTCGTACAGCAGTTGCGCCAGGTCCAAGGTCCGGCTGGCACTGAACCCGTAGAGCCGGTTTGCATGCCTCTGCAATTCGGTGAGGTCGTACAGCAATGGCGGAGCCATCCGCTTCTGCAACTTTTTCAGGGACATGATGTCCGCGCGGCCCAGCGCCGCGCGCTCCAGGATCCTGCCAGCCTCCTCACCGTCAGGCAGCAGGCGAGACTGGCGCTTGCCCCGCTCTAGCTTGAAGTAAGTGCCGCGGTACGCCCGGCCCTGGCCCGCATCGAATTCGGCCTGGACTTCCAAGTAGTCCTCTGGCACGAAGTGACGGATGGCGAGCTCTCGCTCCACCAGCATCGCCAAGGTGGGCGTCTGGACCCGGCCAACTGAAAGCACGTCGCGGCTCTGGCCTTTGCCTCGGTGATCCAATGTGTACGCGCGTGTGAAGTTCATCCCGACCAGCCAGTCAGCGCGGCTTCTGGCCCGCGCGGCCGCGGCCAGGCCGTCGAACTCGCAGGAGGGGCGCAGCCTCTCGAAGCCCTCCCGGATTGCAGCGGGCGTCAGCGACGAGATCCAGAGCCGGTCGACCAGCTTCTTCGAGCCGGCGGCCTCGTAGATCTGGCGGAAGATCAGTTCGCCTTCCCGTCCGGCGTCCGTGGCGCAGACGACTTTTTCTACTTCCGGGCTGTTGAGAATTCGCCTGACTATCTCGAACTGCTCCTTGCGCTGCTCGTCAACGACTAGCGGCCAGCTGCTCGGCAGGATCGGGAGCGCGGAACGTCGCCATGCCTTCCATCGAGGATCGATCTGGTGCGGTTCCGCAAGTTGCACCAAGTGGCCGATCGCCCAAGTGACGATCAATCCGCCGCCCGAATAGAAGCCCTTCGCCCGCTTGCTAGCGCCCAGCACGCGGGCTATGTCACGGGCGACAGATGGCTTCTCGGCGACGACGGCACGTAATTTGAGCGGCCCACTAGGCACTAGAGACAATCTCAGTCTAGCGCCGCATACCGAATTGCAAAAGTCCGCTTGGCCGTGGCGCGGCTTGTTTCCGACGGAAGGCGGGCGCGGTGGCGGATTAAGAGATGACTACAATCGAGAAACCGAGCCACATGGTTCCCCGTCGGACATTCGCGGTGTTCCGCACTTCGCTCGCCGCGCCGCACAGCCGCTTGTTGTTGAGGGGCCTCGCTTGATGAGTCCGTTGGCCGAACGGATTGCTGGCGGCGACGCGCGCGCCTTGGCGAGGGGACTCAGCGCGGTCGAAAACCGTCTTCCGGGCGTCGACGAACTTCTCGCGGATCTCCACGACGCCCGCGGCAGCGCGCTGCGGATCGGGATCACCGGAGCGCCGGGCGCGGGCAAGAGCACTTTGGTTGACTGCATCGCCAAGCACTTGCGCCAGCAAGGCTCAACCATCGCGATCCTCGCGGTCGACCCGAGCAGCCCTTTCAGCGGCGGGGCAATCCTCGGCGACCGCGTTCGAATGCTACGGCATCATGACGACCCCGGGGTCTTCATCCGCTCGATGGCGTCGCGCGGACAACTCGGCGGGCTGGCACCGGCGGTCGGCGATGCGCTCACGCTGCTCGACGCGTCCGGACACGACGCAGTCTTGATCGAGACCGCCGGTGCCGGCCAGAGCGAAGTGGACATCGTGCAGGTGGCCGGCACCGTGGCCGTGGTCCTTACGCCCTCGCTCGGCGACGATATTCAGGCCGCGAAGGCGGGAATCATGGAGATTGCCGACCTCTTCGTGATAAACAAGGCCGACCAGCCCGGCGCGCAGCAGCTGGAGAGGGAGATCCTCGCTTCCATCTCGCTCATTCCGTCTGGCCGGCCCAAGCCACCGATCTTGCGCACCGCGGCCAACCGTTGCGAAGGCACTGCAGGCCTGGTCGAGGCGCTGCAAAGGGTTGGACGCAGGGATGCGAGCCCGGCCTATTGGAAGAGGCGCATTCTGGAGCGCGTCAGCGGCGAAGTTCGAGCGATGCTGGAATCCGCGCCGGCCATCGGAGCGGAGCTGGACCGCGCTGCCGAGGCGATTGCCGCCGGAAGGCTCAATCCGTACTCGTACGTGCGCCAGATCGTTGACCGCCTGCGGGGAGAATGGAATCCATGAGAATCGACCACATCGGCATCGCCGTTCGCTCGCTGGACCAAGCGTTGGAGTTCTATCGGGACGCGCTGGGAGTCGTGCCTGTCCATCGGACTGTCGTGAAGCACGAGAGAGTGGAAGCGGCCGTGCTGCCGGCAGGCGACGGACGCCTCGAACTGCTGGAGCCGACATCGGGGGATTCCGTGATTGCCCGCTTTATCGCGCGTCGCGGCGAGGGCCTGCACCATGTGGCGCTGCAGGTCGACGATGTCGAAGCGGCCGCGCAGGCCGTGCGGCGGTCCGGTCGGCGCTTGGTTGTTGACCGCGTCCAGACGGGCGCCGAAGGGTACAAGTACGTTTTCGTCCACCCGCGAGGGACCGGAGGTGTCTTGCTGGAACTTGTCGAGCGGGGCTCTGAGCGAACGAGCGGAGAATGAACGCTCGCCGAATCCCTAGTCGAACGGCAGCCTAGCCCGCGGGCCTGAGACAATATTTCCCGATGAATGACAAGAGCCGCATTGGGCGATTGGTGGCCGAGAACGCGCGCCTCCGACTGGCGGTCGAGGAGCTGTCCATTCTCAACGAGGTGTCAACCGCCGTCTCGTCCACATCCTCGCTGGATGCCACGGTCGACCTCATCGTGCAAAAGTGCGTAAAGCATCTGATGGTCGAACAGGGTGCCGTGCTGCTGTTCGACAAGCTGGAACACGGCTCGGCCCTGAAGACGATGATTCGCAAGGTCGAGAAGGACTCCGGAGAAAACCCCCTGCGGCTGGGCGACCAGATAACGGGATGGATGCTGCAGCACCAGAAGCCTCTGATTGTCAATGACTTCGCTGCCGACACTCGTTTCCGGGAACCGACGAAACGGGCAGAGATCCGTTCCTTGCTCTGCGTTCCGATGAAGCTGAAGGGACGTCTCATCGGAGTCGTCAACGTATTCAACAAGAAGGGGGCCTCCGGCTTCAGCGCCGGCGACCAAAGGCTGCTCAGCATCATCGCGACACAATCGGCTCAGGTCGTTGAGAACGCGCGACTGATGGAGGAAGAGAAGGCACTCGAGATCCTTCAGGAGGAGTTGCGCCTAGCACGGGAAATCCAGAAGAACCTCCTGCCCAAGAAGCCGCCGCGGGTAGCCGGCTACGGCGTCGTCGGTCTATCGGAACCTGCCAAGCGAGTCGGCGGGGACTACTTTGACTTTCTCGACCTCGGCAACCACAAGCTAGGCCTGTGCGTTGCCGACGTATCCGGCAAGGGCATCACGGCAGCCCTGCTGATGTCGAACGTGCAAGCGACCATGCGCAGCCACGGGCGGTTGGCGCCGGACGTCGACGCGTGCGTCTCGCGGTCCAACGACATGCTGCATGCCAGCACGGATTCGGACAAGTTCGTGACCATGTTCTACGGGGTCTTGGATACGCGGACTCACCGGCTGGAGTATTGCAATGCCGGCCACAATCCTCCAGTCATGCTGGCTGGCGGCGACGGGCCGAGGCTTCTCGAGACGGGCGGGCCCGTCCTCGGCGTGTTGCCGGGCTTCCCCTACGAGCGGGGAGAGACAGAATTCGAGCTCGGGCAGACATTGCTGGTCTACAGCGACGGCTTCAGCGAGGCCATGAACCCACGCTTTGAAGAGTTCGGTGACGATCGGCTGCGGTCCTCTGCCGAATCGAACTCCGCAATGCCTCCCGGCGAGCTGGTGAATTCCCTGCTAAGCGAGGTGAATGCGTTCTGCGGCGACGCGCCCCAGGGCGACGACATGACGATCATGGCGGTCCAGCGGCTCCCTGGGTAGTCCGGCCGCGCTCTCTCAGGGGGGCCTCAGGGCGTGGCGATGGCTGCCGCAATCCTTTCGCTTCTTCGGACGCAGTCCGGGATGCCGAGGCCGTCGTAGCCGTTCCCGGCTAGGTGCAGCCCGGGCAACGTCGGCACCCTCGCTTCGATCTCTCGGAGGCGCTGGCCGTGGCCGACCTCGTAGCGAGGCATCGCACGGTCCCAGCGGTGCACGCGGCCGAATGTCGGAGTCCCGCCAAAGCCCATCCACTTCCGCAATTCCGCGTTTGTGTCGCTCAAGACTGTCTCGTCGCTTGCCGTCGCGGCTCGCTCCGCGGCTTCGCCTGCGAGGAATGCCCGCAACAGGACGCGATCTGAGGGGACGCGACTGTCGAACTTCGTGTTGACCCATGTGCAAGCCGCAAGGGAGCCGTTTTCTGCCCGCGGCACGAGGAATCCGAATCCGTTCAGCGCGTGGTCGAAGCCGGACCGCGGGTAAGCCAACGCTGCCACGACGGACGATGTGTACCCGATCTGCGCAAGCAGTCCTGCTAGGCGTGGCGCGGCTGAATTGATCAGGCGGGCCGCTTCGTGGGCCGGGATTGCCAAGATCACGTGCTCGGCGCTGGCGGAACCGCCCTCCAGCCCGAGGTGCCAGCCATTCGCAACCCGGCTCAGATCCCGCACGCGGCCTCGGACGATCTCGCAAGTGTCGGCGACTCGCCGGTCCAACGTCTCGATCAGCGAACCCATGCCCCCGCGCAGGCTCAGGAACAGCGGCTTCCGGGGGTTGCGATTCCGGTTCTTGTAGACGCCGCGCAGTATGCTCCCGTAGCGTCGCTCGTAGCCCACGAATCGCGGCATGACGCGCCGGGCGGAGAGCGTCTCGGGCGGAGAGCCGTAGACGCCGGCCAGAATCGGTTGCGCAAGGTACTCGACCGCTTCCTGTCCGAAGTGCTCGCGGACGAAATCGGCGACGGAGCGGTCGCTCTGGCTGCTGGGGCGGCGAAACCATTCCAAGGCCATGCGGAGCTTTGTCGCAGGGCCGTACAGGCGGGTGGTCAGGGCCTGCCACGGCTTGGTGGGTGCCAGAAGTCGCAGGCTGTCCGGCAGTGGTACGTTGCGCCCCTTCCGGACGACGTAGGTGCGTCGCCGCGAGTCGTTGGAGCCAATGACTTGGTCCGCTATGCCGAGTTCCGCGACAAAGGCAAGCATCCAGGACTTCTCAGCGAGCCAGCTGTCTGGACCGGCTTCCACAAGGCACCCATGCAGGTTTTCCGTCAGTATCGTGCCGCCGAGACGAGATCGATGCTCGAACAGGCGGCAGGGTATGCTCTTGCGTCCGAGGAAATAGGCGGCCGAGAGTCCCGAGATACCGCCGCCGACAATCGCGACCTTATTCATGCCAATCGTTTGGGGCGGTATTCGCGAACCATTCGCACAGCGGCGCGCACCTGCTCGACCGGAGTTTCCGGGATGATGCCGTGACCGAGGTTGAAAATGTGGCCCGGCCGCCCTGCAGCGCCATCGAGCACTGCATGAACCTTCCGGCGCAGTTCCTCGGTCGGTGCCAGCAGGGCTATCGGATCCAGGTTTCCCTGCAGGGCTCTGCTGTCGCCGACGCGTTGCCAGGCCCTGCCTATCTCAACCCGCCAGTCCAGGCCGATGACCTCGCCCCCGGCTTGGGCAAAGACCTCGAGAAAGGCGCCGTTTCCCGTGCCGAAATGGATTACCGGGACCCCCGTGGCCCGTATGCGCCCGATCAGGTCGCGGGAATACGGAAGGGCGAATCGCCGGTAATCGGATGGTGCGAGAGCGCCGACCCAGCTGTCGAAAACTTGGATGGCGGCCGCGCCGCCCCGCACTTGGGACGCGGCAAACGGGACAAGCACTTCGACGACGCGCTCCATCAGTTCTCTCCATGCTGCGGGCTCGCTCCACATGAGGCTCTTGGTCTTGGCGTAATGGCGCGACCCGCCGCCCTCGACCATATAGCTCGCGACGGTGAACGGCGCGCCCACGAAGCCTAGGACCGGAACTCGGTCGCCAAGGTTCTTTCTTGCGAGCGCGATCGACTCCCCGACATAGCCTAGGTCCGCCGAGCGTCTGGTCTCGAGTCTGCGAACGTCGGCTGGCGACCGGACTGGACTGCCGATTCTGGGTCCCACCCCGCTAACGAACTCCACGCTCAGGCCCATCACCTCGATGGGCAGCAACAAGTCGGCGAACACGATCGCGGCATCGACATCCAAGGCCTCGATGGGCTGCTGCGTGACCTCCGCCGCGAGCCGCGGCGTCTTGCATATCTCGAGGATCGAATGGCTCCGGCGCAGCAGGCGGTATTCCGCCATGTAGCGCCCCGCTTGCCGCATGAACCAAACCGGCGTGCAGTCCGTGGTCTCGCGGGCGCAGGCGCGAAGGAATCGCTCGCGCATTATCACACTATATCAGGGAAGTTTGTAAAGTATTGGAATTAAGATACTTACAGATTGGGAACCCGATTGATCGAGCGGCATGCCCGGCTAGCTCGGAGCTCGCGAGGGGGGATTGAATTCGTATCGGGATCCGAACCCCCCAGGCGGGACGTAGCGCGGTGCCCCGGTCACCTCTTGTTCGTCGATCAGGTAAACGCGCTGCTTCGTGTAAACGTGGGTGCGCTGACGCATCTCGCCGTTGCTCTCGAACAGGATGCGGAGACCCGTGCCCGTGCCGCGCTTCGTTTCGAAGTCGGGGATCAATTCGATCGGCAAATAGCCTGTCAGGTTGGAATCCTGCCGGATGATCACATAGCGGTCACGCTTGCTGTCCCACTGCAATACCGAGAGCCGGTCGAAATCGTGCGCCTGGCCGCTCGCGGTCGACTGGACCCAGAGCCATGTCGTCTTGGTCTCTCCGGGCGATTTGTCCTCGATGAATCCGAGCGGAAGGTACGCGACGATCGATTGCCCGCTCGCCAGCATGGCCACCTCCAGCGGGATGTCGGCATAGGCCATGTTGCCGAGCAGCCAGCCCGACTGGCCTATGCCCGGCACACGCACGAGGTACCAATAGTCCTCTCCCGTCGGCAGGGGCGGCGTGCGAGCTGTCGCCGCGGACGCTGGCAAGCGGTCCACGAGCACGCGATCCAAGATGTGAAACCCCTCGTCCTTTTCGAGCTGGTAGAACGTCGGTGACCAGCGGTATGGCTGTACGTGGACGTTGAGCGTGTCGCGCGCCCGTGACAGCCCCTGACTTGGTAGCGCCTCGGACGCATCGCTGAGAGTTCGTAACTGCCGACGCAAGAGGTGGTCTAGAAGCAGGGACCTGGGCACCCAGCCCTGCAACCGAGTGGGGGTTTGGATTCGGACGAAGCTGCGGTGCCTGTCAAGAATCGTCACGCGCGTGTCGAACGGAAGGGTGGCTGTCGCCGGAGCATCCGGCTCGAGCCCGCTGTATAGCTCGACCCGGTTCCGCGTGTAGTGGATTTCGCCCTCGGGCACGGGCTCGACCGAGGGGCCGCAAGCCGCGATGCAACTCCCTATCGCGACGGCCAGCGGGGCCGTGAATCGCCGACCCCGAAATTTGGGACAAGTCTCCATTCGCGTGATCGCGCATCCCCAGTGTAGGCTTGATTCGCAGCGCGCCGGATCGTGCCCGATCTGTTTACGATTGAAGCAGAAGCTTGCTTGACCGTGGCCGTCGCGAGCAAGCGCGGGGATGTAGCGCTGTTGCGCGATGCGTGCGTCAGGCCCGGTTCGAGAGTGGAAAAACCAATGCCAATTCGTTGCCGCGATTGCCGACGGGTGGTCGGACCTGCGGTCGTGCCAGCAGAAGGACGCGATGCGTCCGATCCCGAATCGTATTGCCCGACCTGCGCGGAAAGCAGTCTGCCGACATTCGATTGCCCGTATTGCGGGAGCGTGGTGTGCGGCATTTGCGGCTCGATCGTCGAATCGGCGGCCGACCTAGGGATGGGGTGAACTGGCAAGCGGCGTGGCTGTAACCTTCTTCGCGTTGCAAGTACCTATGCGAAATGAGCGGGCACCGGATGATGGCGCCCGTTAGCGGTCCGTTCGGACCCGGTCAGTGTTGGATCGGGCTCGCGGCCAAGAAGATGAAACGGAGGAGAAACACATGCTAGCAATCGTTCGGCGCACAACAGTCCTGTGTGCATTCGCGGTCACTGTAGTGCCGCTGGCGCTTGGCTCGGACCACGCTTTTGTGGAAGAGGCCCAGGCGCGGCTCACAGCCCTGGAGGAGAAATTTGCCGGCTTGGCGGAAGCCACGCCGGCAGAGAAGTACACGTACCGACCGGGAGAAGGTGTGCGTTCGACCAGCGAGGTGTTCCTGCATATTGCGGGTGCCAACTACTTCGTGGCGAGAGCCTTCGGCACGGCTCCGCCGGAGGGACTTGATCTTCGCGGGTTGCAGACCTCCACGACGGACAAACAGGAAATCATTTCCACCATGAAGAAGTCGTTCGACCACCTGAGAGATGCAATAGGCAGCGTAGGAGCCGGGGACGCCGAGAAAGCCATGAGACTGTTCGGTTCAGATACGACGACGCGAGGCGCTCTGTGGGGCGCTATGAACCATCTCAGCGAGCACCTAGGCCAGTCAATTGCGTACGCTCGCGTGAACGGCGCGACACCCCCATGGAGCGAGTGACCGGCGAAAAGGCGTAGGGACCGAGCATGTTGCGAGGGCGATTAGCCTCCGCCCCTGCACTCGCCTTGGTGCTTTCGCTGGCCGCTGTCTCCGGCACAGCCACCGAACTGGCATTGGAGTCGGCGGACGGCTTGCAACTGGTCAACGCGATCGCGGAACCTGGCACGCTGAACGGCCGCGCTGGCCTGCAGATCATCGGCGACCCGGAAGTCCTGCAGGCCGCTGCGGCGAAACGTCAGCAAATGATTGCTGCCATGAGAGCCCGCGGCGAGCAGCCGCGGGGGCCGGGCACGTTCGCAAGCATTCGCACAAACCATCTGGCTATCGTCGAGGGAGTCGAGTTCGGCGACGGAACTATCGAAGTCGAGGTTTCCGGCCAGCCGACGCCGGGCGCGCAAGGCGGTGCGCGGGGTTTCGTGGGCGTCGCGTGGCGGCTGCAGGACGACAAGAAGTCGTACGACTGCTGCTACCTGCGCCCCACCAACGGTCGCGCCGAAGACCAGGAGAGGCGCAACCATTCGGTGCAGTACGTCTCCCATCCGGAGTGGACTTGGTACAAGTTCCGCAACGAGACACCCAGCAGGTACGAGACGTACGCGGACATCGTGCCGGGAGAGTGGATTCAGGTGAAGATCGTTGTCGAGGGGGACAAAGCGCGCCTCTATGTCAACGGTGCGGACGAGCCCACCCTCATCGTCAATGATGTCAAGTCCGGGGCGGGCGCCACGGGCAAAGTCGCCCTGTGGCTCGAGGGATCGACGGTCGCGCATTATCGCAATTTGAAGATCACGCCGAGTCCTTGAGCAAGAACTGCCGGGGCCGTTTCGTTCGGATTGTCCGCCCAGAGCCCGTCCGAGGGCCTTCGGGAGCTAGGAGGCCCGCGTCGCAGCAAGTGGTCGAATCCACTCGGTGCCAGTCCCTGCCGTCTTGGCCGCTGGCCAATGCCCGGGTGAAGGGGCCAGCGTAGCGGACAAGCTCTCGCAGGGCATCACGATTCTGACTTTGCCAAACATCGGTCATCGCTTCCCACCGACGCGGGGACGCTTGACTGGCGACGGCGCACTAGGAGTTGGGCCCTCCGCAGGACGAGCATCTCGCACGGCTAGCGTGCACCCAGGGTCTGGGCCAGCCCGACCGAACGACGCTGCTACTAGCGCCGCAGTCGTTTATGCCTCGCAAGCCGGCCCCTGGACCGGACATGCCGCCGATCCGCCTTGAATGCCGCCCAGCGCGCATTGGGCCCGGGAGCGCGGCGGCAGCGCTACGAGCGACATGGTGACCTTTCGTACGCTCGCCGCCCTCGCAATCGCTCTACCATGCCCCCTCTCGTGGTTTAGTTTCTCCGACCCTGCCCATGAGTGGACAAGTCGAACTGGCAGGCAGGTTCGGAGCCGATCCTGTGGCCAGGCGAACGGCGGCCTGTCGCGGCGGCTTGCGGTGCAGCTCGGGCAAAGGCTAAGGGGCGTGCTCGGGGCCCTCGACTCGTCCAGGCCAGGGAGTGCGGCATTGGGCCACGGACGGAGCGGACGGCCCGAAGAGAACCGATTCGTTTCTTGAGCAACGGCTTCTCGGCGAAAGAGCAGACCCGGGACGGGGCCCGAGGGACGCTCCTGTGGTAGCCTGACAACGGAATCAGTTCGATGAGACGTCGAGATTTCATTCGCCACTCGCTATCGGCAGGCGCGTCCGTAGCCGCCGTCCAGCATCGGCTTTTCGGCGCCACGGCGGGGTACGCCGAGAACCCGTCTCGCCGGTTCGCTTACGACCGGGTGTCGCTCGGTCCGGACGGCCTCGGCCCATCGCGGCTGGCCATGGGCACCGGTACTAGCGGCTTCCGGGGGTCTTCGGACCAGACGCGCAAGCTCGGCGTGAAGGGCCTTGCGGATCTCTATCGGTTCGGGTACGACAACGGCCTGACATTCTGGGACACGGCGGATGGTTACGGCAGCCATCCGCACCTAAAGGCCGCCCTGCAGTCCATCCCGCGCGAGAGGGTCGTCATCATGACCAAGTCGACATCCAAGACCGCCAAGGAAATGCGGGACGATATTGAGCGGTTCCGGAAGGAACTGGGGACGGACTACATCGACCTGCTGCTTCTGCACGCTGTTCGCGAGGAGGATTGGCCGGTCCAGCGCCGCGGTGCCATGGACGTGATCAACGAGTACAAGCAGAAGGGGATCGTCAAGTCGCGCGGCATATCGTGCCACTCTCTCGCCGCGTTGCGGCAGGTGCACAAGCAGGAGTACATTGACGTCGACCTTGCCCGGATCAACCCGATCGGAGCGCGCATGGACGCGGACCCCGCAACGGTCGTGGAAGAGCTTTGCAAGATCAAGGCCGCGGGAAAGGGCGTCATCGGAATGAAGATCCTCGGCGAGGGCGTGATGCGCGAGCGCGTGAGCGAGGGGTTGCAGCATGCGCTGGCACTCGACTGCATCGACTGTTTCACCATCGGGGCCGAGAACCGCTTCGAACTTGCGGACTTGATCCGTCGCATTCCCGAAGCCTCGACGCTCGGCTGGCACGCATAGACAGGAGGCTTCCATGAGAGAGATTCTTTGCGGCGCAGTTTGCGCAGTCCTTGTGATCGGATTGGCGAATTGCGGCGGCGATTCCGGGATGGTTGCTACGTCCGAGCAGGAGCCCGCCCCTGCCGAGCCTGCCGAGCCGAAGGAACTCGATGTGGCGGATGTCGCTGGCCGCCTTGCGGCGGGCGAGGAAATCTTCCTTTTGGACGTTCGGACTTCTGAGGAACTCGTCCAGGACGGAGCCATCGAGGGCTACTCGCACATCCCGATCGACGAGTTGGAGGGCCGCTTGGCGGAAGTGCCCAAAGACAAGCCGATCGTGGCGTATTGACGGCGCGGTGGTCGGGCCTCCCGTGCGGCGGCTATGCTTCGCGAAAACGGTTACGATGGCGAGATTCAGTTTGGCGGGATCGAGGGCTGGAAAGCGGGCGGCCAGGAACTGGTGAAACCGTCCGAATAGGGCTGCGATTGAATTCGTTCGACGGACCTGTCCCCACAATGCGTGCGATTTCCCGTCTCGGCTGCTGATATAGTCTGGCCATGCGGCGCAGGCATTTCCTAGCGACAACTGGGGCGGCGGCGCTCCCTTTGCGTGCGGCGCCAACCCACAAAGTGGGAGTGATCGGTCACACGGGTCGTGGCAACTATGGTCACGGCATCGGTGATGTCTGGCCTGCGTTCCCGCAAACGCGGGTGGTGGCCGTTGCCGACCCGGACGCGGAGGGAAGGGCAGCCGCGAAGGATCGTACCGGTGCTCCCCGGGCCTATGCCGACTATCGCGAACTCCTCGCGAAGGAAAAGCCGGATATTGTCAGCATTTGCCCGCGACATACCGACCAGCGCCTGGCCATGGTCACGGCGGCTGCCGAGGCCGGTTGCCACATGTACCTCGAAAAGCCCTTCGCGGGCACGCTGGCGGACGCGGATCTCATGGTCGCCGCTATCCGTAAGGCCGGCGTGAGAGTACAGTTGGCGCACCAGATGCGCAGGTCGCCGTATACGATCAAGGCTCTCGAGTTGATTGCCGCGGGCGAAATCGGCGAGCTTCACGAGGTTCGCGGGCGTGGCAAGGAAGACTTCCGCGCAGGCGGAGAGGACCTGGTGGTGCTGGGGTCACACATCTTCGACATGATGCGCGCGGTTCTTGGCGACCCCGAGTGGGTGTTTGCCCACGTTACGTCCAGCGGCGAGGAACTGGGCTTCGATCACCTGAGCAAGCCCAACGAGCCGATCGGACCAGTAGCCGGACGCCAAATGGCGGCAATGTTCTCATTCGGCGGAGGCAGGCACGGCTTCTTCGCCACCAAGCAGTCCAGCCTCACTCATCCGTGGCGGTTCGGCACGCATGTATATGGTGCCAAGGGGAGAATCTTCCTTCCGAACCAAATCTACGGCGCTAGCTCGGAGGGGTTTATTCTCCGCAGCCCCGCTTGGATTCCGGGCAGGGGCCGCGAATGGGAGCCTATCGAGCCCGATCACCGAAGCTTCGGGGGCCAACGCAATCTCACGGCGAACGCTCTCATGGTGGAGGACCTTCTAGACGCGATTGAGAGCGGCCGGGAACCCGCGTGCAGCGAAAGAGCAGGGCGTTGGACCGTTGAGATGACCCAAGGCATGTATGCCTCCCAGCTCAGGCGGGCCGTGATGGACTTTCCGCTCAGGGACCGGACCCACCCGCTCGAGTCGCTTCGTGCCGGTGTCCGCAAGGGAGCTTAGATCACGCCGCGGCGCCCGCCGCTTCCAACGAATCTAGGATCGGTCGGAATCCTGCGATCCTTCTGGAACATGCGCCAATTGTCGTAGACAACCTCACCTACGTAGTAGGCGTCGCGGAATAGGCTGTGCATGTCGGGCAGCTCGGCCTTGTGCCCGGGGTGGCGCAGCTTCGGGCTGAGGACAAAGTCCATGTAAGTGAATGCCTTGAAGTTGCTGCGTTGGAAAGCGATTTCCGACAGGGCGTCGGGGCATTCGCGCCGCATTGCCGCAGCGGCTTCTTCGGCGTCTGGATCGTCCGGCAGGCCGCCTATGATCCCGAGAATCGCCGCTAGCTCGTCCGCCACTTGCTCGCGGCAGCCGTTTCTCCAAGTCCGCCATCGATGGAGAAAAGCGCGTAAACGGGACTTGCCGAAAAGGATTAGCACGAGCGCCAGCAATGGAATCGGATAACGGCTTGCAAAGCCCATCTCGCCCCATCTAGCGAACCCAGCGAGGGCCCAAGCCACGGCGACGCCTAGACCGCCCAAGAGAGCCAGGACGCCCGGCACCAGCTTGCGAGTGACTACGTGCCGCAGGAAGAAAGACTGAAGATGCTCCCGGGTGGCCGCTAGCGCCTCCCGTGCCCGCGCCGCCGCAAAGAACGACTTGTCCCACTTCTCGTGCGCGGCCGCGGGCGGGTAGTAGAGGACGAATAATTTATCGGTCGGAACCGGTTGTCCGCTGAAACTGCAGTCCATGGAAGCTACGGTGCCGGATGCCCGCACCCTCCGGCCCGAGCCGCGAATTTGACGTCGGGCAAGTTCGAGAATATCACAATGGCATGGGATCCGTTTCGTGGGCGCTCATCATGCAAGCATCGAGTGCAGGGTCAGTTCGACTGCTGCCTGGTGGCATTGCGGACCGGGAAAAGCCATGCGTCACGCAGCCTGGCCAGAGGGCGTGTGCAGCGTCTCTGAACCCAGTTTCCGGGACGCGTATCTGGGATCCGCCTATCTGGTTCTTCGAGGGCGCGCGAGAGAGGCGCGCCCTCTGCTCGAATCCGGCGAGGTCACGTACCGGTGAGCCACCGACAGGTCGAGCAAATTGACGGGGTTCTGCCGGCGCATCTTCGAAGGCCCGTCATGTTGCCTGCTGCCGTCGAAGTTTCGTCGTTCCTCGATGCGCTGTCCCTCCTCCGAAGTCCCGGGCGGCCGCCGAGGCCAAGGTGGCGCAGCGAGCTTCGTTCAATGTCAAGCAGCTAGAATGCAGGGCCGTGCAAGAACTACTGCGCCGACTCGCGGACACCCGGAAAATCGACCTGGCCCAGCCCTACTACGTGGGGATGCCGCATCATCCCAATCATCCGCCGTTCCTGTACGGCCTTAGCAAGGCTCACGGCGACAGCTCCTTCGGAGAAGTGAGTGCCGCGGCGGAGTCGATCGCGCTCGGCGGGCACGTCGGCACTCACATCGATGCGCTTTGTCACTTCTCGCTGCGCGGCAAGCTCTTCGGTGGCGCGGATGCGATCGGCTGCCAGTCCTACGGTGCCGGCATCGCCGAACACCATGTCGATACCATTGAGCCGATTTTCCGTCGCGGCATACTCCTGGACCCTGCGCAAACCGAACAAGTGGAAGTCCTGCCGCAGGACTTCGTGGTCGACGCCGAGTGCCTCCGGAGGTCAGCGGACCGTGCGGGCGCGGAGATCCTTCCGGGCGATATCGTGCTAGTCCGCACGGGCTGGGCGCGCTACTGGTACGAGCCCGGGCGATTCATTAACAACCTGCGCTGCCCCGGCATCAATCGCGAGGCGGCGGAGTGGCTGAGCGGCAAGGGCGTTTTCGCAGCGGGATCCGACACCATAGCGTTCGAGTTCGTCCCGGCCCCCAGAATGCCAGTGCATATTCATCTCCTGGTGGAAAGCGGGATCCACATCATCGAAGCATTGAACTTGGAGACCCTGTCCGAGGAGGCCTTCCATGAGTTCGTTTTCGTTGCAGCTCCCCTGCGCCTGCGTGGCGGAACGGGTTCCCCTATTCGCCCCGTGGCCTTGGTTTCGCGATGAATCCCAAGTTCTGGACGGTCGGGATCCGGGAATCGCCACTTTTTTGGATTCACGTAATCAGTTGAATTCAAGTCACTTAGGGCAGTCTTACGAGGGAAGAGCAAAAAAAATCTATAAAAATTCGTAGATTCGCTTGCCAAAGGCTATGAGATTCGGTATTGTAACTACAGCCGGGGGGGCAACCCCACCAACGCATACTAATCCTCAACCAAAGACCCCTGAAACAAACCCCTCCGGCACCTTTCCGAGACGCTGAGCCGCCAACGCTGCTCAGCGTCTTTTGCATTTCGGGCTGAAGTTTCCGCGCGGAGCGAGGTTTGGCAGCGCCACGGGCGCTCGGCTATCCTGTGTTTGGCGGGATACGGGTGGAACGCGGCACGCGCGATGCGGCGCGCGGCGGAGCTTCGACCCTAGCCGCGGTCACGAAGGCATGCGAACGAATTCGGTTCACCTTGCAGCAGGCAGCATGTTCCGCGGCTCATTGTTTGCCCTGGCGTTTTCCGCTACGCTCTGGGCGGCTGCGGAGCGCAAGCCGCAAGAGCAGGCCCGGGAACCCCAGAATCCGGTCGGCTATTCGGCGGACACGGTCCGGGAAGGCCGCAAGACTTACCTGCGGCTCTGCCAGTACTGCCACGGCGCGGATGGCAGGGCGCTGGCAAATCCCGACTTCGAAGCGCCCAGCCTGCGCGCCCCGAGCGAATGGCGCCACGGTTCTTCGGACGCAGAGCTGTTCGTTTCGATCCGGGACGGAGCGGGACACGAGATGCCGCCTTTCGGAAGGCAGCTTGGCGATGACAAGATTTGGCAGCTCGTCCACTACGTTCGCAGCATCGGGCCGAAGGAACTGCGAGCCGCGCCGGCCAAACAGGGACAGTAAGGGGCGGGCGCCCCGCCCCGCAGGAGGCTAATCATGGCGAACAAGCAAATGGACAAAGCGACTTCTGTATCGAGGAGGAACTTCGTTGCCAAAGGCGCTGTCGCGGCCGCGGTGGCCGCCGGGGCGAAGGCCTCCACGACGGAAAGGCGAGACTCGAACATCGAGGTCCCCGGGGAGGTGCCAGCGAGCCTTGCGGAAGCGCCGAATCCCGCCGACTTCCCAATGACGGGGGCCCAGGTCTTCGCGAAGGCATGCAAGAAGGAGGGACTCGCCGCGTTATTCTGCGCGCCCGGCAACTACACCGTGATCAATGCCCTTGCATCCGAGGGCATCCCGTGCTACGGGGGACGCACGGAGGGCATGATGTGCTCGGCCGCGGACGGCTTCGCCCGCGTCACTGGCGAGGTGGCAGCCGCATCCGGAACCGAGGGTCCGGGATTCACAAACATGATCATGAATATCGCCGCGGCGAACGCGGCGAGGTCACCCTTGCTGGTCTTGGCGAGCAACATGACCTTGGGGCTGGAAGACACGGAACAGGCCATCCAGCGCGTGTACCAGCAGCCCACGACCGAGGGCATGAAGAAATACGGCAAGCGCCTCATCAACCCGCACCGTGTCCACGAGTACGCGGGCTACGCCTTTCGGCAGCTCAAGAGCGGCGTCCCGCGACCCGTGCATCTCGATTTTCCTGGCGAGGTAGCGAGGCGGACATTCGAGAGCGCAGAGGACCTCCGGTACTTCTTCGACAAGTCGAAGTATCGTACCGATACGAAGCCGCACCCGTCCCCTGGAGAGATCGCCAAGGCGGCCGCGATGATTCGCAGGGCCGAGCGCCCGATCATCGTGGCCAGTGCCGGTGTCTTCTACAGCAAGGCTTGGGACGCCTTGAAGATCGTTGCCGAGAAAGGGAACATAGCTGTGGTCGAATCCGGGCCGAGCCGCGGGCACTTCGGAGACGAGCACCCGCTTTCTGCCAACACCGCGCCCGACGCTTTGTTGAGCGCCGATCTTGTTGTCCTCGTCGGGCAGTACTGCATGCCGAACATCGGAGAGTACTCCTTCGACCCCGACGCAACATTCATCCGCATCGACCCGGATGCGGCTGACATTGGGCGCAACCTTCCTATCGATCTTGGTGTGGTCAGCTGCGAGAAAGCGGCCTTGGAAGCGCTCGCCGAGGAACTTGCTCCGAGGAAGCGGCCGGCATGGCGCGACGAATTGGCTGCCGCGCGAGCTGCATTCGAGGCGCAGAATGACGAGCACTACAAGCTCGGACTCAAGTACAGCCAGGAAGCAGGTTGCGTTCACCCTGCGGTGATCGCCAAGGAATTGGAGGACCTGCTGTACCGGGGCGACATTCCCAAGGAGCAGACGACAGTCGTCTCGGGAGGCTACGGGATCGCGCGCTACACCCGCCGCCGGCTGCGTGCCTACCGGCCCGGCCAAATCTGCAACGGCGCGTACCAGTACGGTGCCATCGGGCCGGACGTGGGTTACACGGTCGGCGCGGGCGCGGCCGTGCAGCAGGGCACAGGCCCGCACGCACCCTATAAGGGCGCGCCCGTTGTGGCGGTCACGGGCGATGCGGGATTCGCGTATTCCGCCATGGAACTCGAGACGCTCACCAAATACCGCATTCCGGCCATCGTGATCGTCTACAACAACAACGCGTGGGGCGTTTGGCGGAGTGGCGAGAGCGGAGGCCGCAGCCGCACGTCGCGCGCGCAGCACATGTATCTCTTCCAAGAAAACCTGCGCTACGAGAAGATCGGCGAGGCTCTCGGGGCACGTGGCGAGTACGTTACCAAGGCGGAGGACTTCGCGCCCGCGCTGGCGCGCAGCTACCAGGCTGCGGCACGCGAGCGACTGTCGACCGTCATCAACTGCCAGGCGATCAAGGAGTTTTGGAGCGCGCGCGACTATCCGCCCGGGCTCTTGCAGAAGGTCGAGCCTGGGTGCATGGCCTACTACCACTGATGTCGGATTGGTACGCCCCTGCGGAAAGCGTCCAAGCACTCTTGCGCGACCGTGCCGACCGGGGCGTATTCCGATCGTTCGCGGCCGCACGGGTCCGAGGACGGCTGGATTGCTCCGTCGTATGGCTGAGAGAGCAGCCGATCCGGATTGTGTTCGATCCGAAACGCGACATGCTGGAGTTCCGCGACCTGCTGCCGAACCTGTCCGCGAAATCCTCGATGTACAAGGACTTCAGGAAGTTCTTGAAGGGGCGTTCCGCGGCTGATCTGCCGCCGCACCGAAGAGTCGACCCGGATCGCGTCACGGTGCGCGGCCGGAACCGCAAGGGATCGGTTTCGGTGGCGCTTGTGAGCTTGGACCGCGATTGGGACTACGCCGTAAGCAAGGGCCTGAAGCTCGTCAACGAGCTGTTCCTCGGGTTCCTTCGGGGCCCGTATTACGAATACATGGTCAACAACTTTCGCGAGCCCGAGGACTGAAGTCTCAATTGCCGGTGTCGTTCGATGCGCCTGGCTCCGTTTAGGCATCTTGACTCTCCGTCCGAATTCGATCTCCGCGCGACAAGACTCGGTTCGGAAAAAGAGTCCGTCTTGGGCATTGCAACTGCCTAGCGAGAAGAATTCCGGGTTGGCCAGGCCACGGACCATGGCTTGTGCCCGATGCCCTCAACGGGCGCAGGCTCTTCGGTATTCGACCTGCCTAAGTCGCTACAATCTCAGTCGTGCCTTCCCCCAAGCTCTGCATGTCGACAGCCATAGCCATTGCCTCTTGGAGCTGCGGGCTCCTAGCGCTCGTTGCCGCGGTGGGCTGCCGGGCCGCTCCTGAAGGCACGGTCGCCTTCGTCAACGTGCATGTCCTTCCCATGGACGGCGAGCGCGTGCTGAATGGCCAGACCGTGGTGACTTCTCTCGGGCTCGTCGACGAGATGGGCCCTTCAGGCGAGGTCAGCGCTCCAAGGGGAGCGGAGATCATTGACGGTCAAGGTCTGTACCTCATGCCCGGCTTTACAGAGATGCACGGGCACCTGCCGGGCCCCGATACGCCTCCGGAGGAAGTTGACCGGATCCTCTACCTGTTCCTGTCAAACGGAGTGACCACCGTGCGCGGCATGATCGGGAACGCCTCCCACCTGGAACTGCGACGGCAGATCGAGTCCGGAGAGCGCCTGGGGCCCACGATATACGCGGCAGGTCCGGCCTTCCGTTCCACGCCGGAATTGACAGTCGAGGCAGCTCGGCTCAGAGTCCGTGAGCAAGAGCAAGCTGGATTTGACCTGCTCAAGATATTGGAAGGCCTTAGCGTCGAGGTCTATGACGCCATCGCTGACGAGGCGAACAAGGCCGGGATTCGGTTTGGCGGGCATGTGCCCAATGCGGTGGGTCTGCTGAGCGCGCTCGCGGCAGGCCAAGGCAGCATTGATCATTTGGACAATTTCTTGCAGGCCCTTGAAGCCGATGACTCCCCTTTCAAGAACGCCGACACGGCCACTGGATCCCGCGACTTGGGCCTTCATGCCGATGAAGCGAAGATCCCCGCCGTCGTCGCCGCCACCAAGCTAGCGAATGCGTCGGTCGTTCCGACGATGGCGTTGTGGGAGACATTCAACGCCGACTTGCCTGTGGAGCACTACACGAGCTTCGACGAGTTAAAGTACATGCGGCGGGAGACAGTTGACCGATGGATCGAATCGCAGAAAGGGCGGCGAGAACGCTTGAATTCCGAAGCGGGCGCCCGCGTCATCGAGATTCGCAAGAAGGTGCTCCGGGCGCTGCAGGAGGAGGGGGCGCGTATCGTTTTTGGCACGGACGCCCCGCAGGTCTTTAGCGTTCCGGGATTTTCTATCCATCGTGAGATTGAAATCATGGCAGCGGCCGGAATGACGCCGTACGAGATCATTGCGTCAGGTACGCGAAACGCGGCCGAGCACTTCGGCACTAACGAATTCGGTCAAGTCGCGGTCGGCACTCGCGCGGACCTTTTGCTGCTCGAGGCTAACCCGTTCGATGATGCCTCGAACATAGCCCGCCAAGCAGGCGTGATGGTGCGAGGCCGCTGGATGCCGAGAGAGGAGATTCAGGCCGAGCTGGAGGAACTCGCTGCAAGTGCGGGGAACTGACTCGCAACCCGAGGCCCCGCGAGCCGCGAAGCATTTGCGGCTTGCGGTAGCGTTCGGCCCGCTGGGCAAGCGCTTCGAGCCATGTATTGCGGCTGTCAGCGGCCGAGCATTCCAAGGCATCGGTTTCGCTTCGAGACGCTCGAGCGTCGATTCGGATCAGAGCCTTCCGCGGGTTCGCTGCCACGTAAGAATCCATGCGCTGCGGCGCGCTAGGTAGAGCGGGCGGGCCCGGGCGCCGCTGCAAGCAGCTTCGAATCCCAGTGCACCGCAAGGTTCGCTGAAGCAATTGCTTCGGCGCTCCTCAGTTCGGACAATCCTGGGGTGGTGCGCAGCGGGCATCGCGCCAGTCTAATTGGGCCGGAAACTCCAGCGCATTCCGACCCGGAACGTCCTCCCGAAATCGGTGCGGTAAAACGTGGGCTGCGCGTCCTTCAAGTGCGAATCGGTCGAGTCAAGCAGATTGTCAAACGCGAAATACGTCTCCAGGCCCGCCTTGATCGGCTTGGCCGCATACCAGTCCCACACTTGGTAGGCATCGCTGACCACAGTTCGAAAGATATCACCAACCACTCCTTGGCGCCCGCCCGCAATCGGCCACTTGCCGAAGTAGGTGCCGCGCGGAACTCAAGAAGCCGGACCACCAATTCACCAGAAATCCCGTGTCCCCTCGCAAGCTGAATGTGCCGAGCGATCCGCCGGACGCATTGAAATTTGCGTCGAAGCGTTCTCGGGGATCGCGCGTAATCAATTTGATTACGCCTCCGATGGCATCCGAGCCGTAGAGTGCCGACGACGCGCCTTTCACAACCTCGATCCGATCCAGACGATTCGTGGATTGACGATCCATGTTGAGGATGCCCTCCTTGATACCGCGGGCACCTACAACTGGGTATCCATCTAGGAGCACAAGAGATTGTCGCGAATCAATTCCTTGGATCTGGGTCTCGGAACGCGTGCCAGACGAGCCGCTCCGCGTGACAATTCCGGATTCCTCCGTAAGGACATCGCTGACCCTTTCGTAACCGGAATCAACGATTTGATTCCTCGAAATCATAGCGACCCGTGCAACTGAATCCTCGGCCAGTTCCGTCTCGCGAGAGCCCGAAACTACCACAGAATGCGATAGGATTGCAGGCGCGAGACGCAAGACGATGACCTTATCGCGGTCCTGCGGAAGAGCAATCTCCACCGAAGAGGTCTCGAAACCTGGCAGCGCAGCGCTGATGCGGTATCGGCCATCCCGCAAGTCAACTAGGAAAGCGCCGTGCTTGGAACTTCGGGATGCCGTTTGCAGCCCGGTTTTCAGGTTGTTCGCGAAGACGGTCGCTCCGTGCAAAGTTGCGCCAAATATGTCTCGTACTTGGACTGACGTTGAAAATTCAGTTTGGGCTGCGGTGATCCACGCGTAGAACAGAGCGAGCGCCAAACATCGAATTGCGTTCAGAATTGCATTCTTCATCGAAAGCGCAACGTGCTTGGGCAAATGGACTTGAGGGCATTATCGCAGAAGCGTTGGAGGATCCCGCTTACCGCAAGACGGGAAGAGGGGAGTCTCGTGCCGCGCTTCGCTGCTTGAGTTTCACGCTCCAGTTCAAGCAAGGACCGGGCCGATTCCTTCTGCCTAGTTCGGCGGTTCCAGGCAAGCTTTCTGCAACCCGAGTCGGCGGCACGCCGGTTTCCGCAATTCCTCAGCCCCGGAAGCTTGTGGCGCACCCGGCATGATCCGAGGCCGCCGACGCGCCCCGCGAGCCTGCCGGCATCTTCCAGGCGGTCCGCGATCCGCCGCGAGCGCGTGCAAACGCCTAGCGAAGGCTGCGGAAGAACTTGGTCACGTCCTCCAGAAAGAGTTCTGGCTCTTCCATTGCGGCGAAATGGCCGCCCCGGGGCATCTCGGTCCACTGGACGACGTTGTAGCGCGCCTCGACCCATTTGCGCGGCGAGAAGAATATCTCGCCCGGGAAGACCGCGACGGCGGTTGCGACCTCTGTTGGTCCCGGCCGGCGCCCGCTGCGCCTAGACTCGTAGTAGAGACGCACGGCAGAAGGCATGCTCTCGGTCACCCAGTAGAGCATGATGTTCGTTAAGAGCTGATCCTTTGTGAAGCGACTCTCGACGTCGCCGCCGCAATCGCTCCACGTGCGGAATTTCTCGACGATCCAAGCGGCTAGCCCGGCGGGCGAGTCGTTCAGGCCGTAGGCGAGCGTCAAGGGCTTGGTGCCTTGGATGTAGCCGTAGGCGTTCTCGCCTTGCCACCAGGCGGCGCGCTCCTTGTGACGCTTGAGCTCCCAGTCGGGAATGCCTTCCTCGGGGTTCGCCATGTCATTGGGCGGACCGCCTCCGACCATGTTGAGGTGGATGCCGATCAGGCTTTCCGGGTAATCCCGCGCGAGCCAAGACGACACGCTCGAGCCCCAGTCCCCTCCCTGGGCGCCGTAGCGATCGTAGCCGAGCCTATCCATGAGCTTGGCGACGACGCCCGCAACGCTATCGACGCTCATTCCGCGATTGCGCGACGGCCCGGAAAACCCGTACCCGGGCATCGACGGGAGAACGACGTGGAAGGCATCCTCCGCCTTGCCTCCATGCGCGACCGGGTCCGTGAGCGGACCGATGACATCTATGAACTCGTAAACCGACCCCGGCCATCCGTGCGTGATGACTAGTGGCACTGCGCCGTCCTCCTTCGAGCGCACATGGACGAAGTGCATGTCGATACCTTCGATCTCGGTCTTGAAGTGCGGAAGTCCGTTGAGCTGGGCTTCGTGCCTGCGCCAGTCGTATTCCACGCGCCAGTACTCTAGGAGCTCTTCCATGAAGGCCCTGTCGGCCCCGTAGTCCCAGCCCGAGCCGGTAATTTGGTCTGGCAGCCGTGTCCGCTCCAAGCGGGCTTTCAGGTCCGCGAGCGTGGAGTCCTCGACATGGATCGTGAATTCTTGCACCTGAGAGCATCCTCCCACAACGGGCAAAGCGAGCAGAAAGGCGAGTACGGGGCGGACCACCCAGCCATTGTAGTAAACACGAGAACCAATTCGTTCCATTGATCGGAGGCCCGTTCATGATTCTCCGTGCATCGCTGAAGGACTACGCAATTCGTGAATCCAAGCTGTCACGAAGAAACTTAGCCGTTTGACCAAGATTTCAGATCGAATTCTCTTGACAAACTGCTTTCATGCTCCATCAATTCATCCACATACGAAGCAGGATCTTGCCATCAATTCCGCCAAATTCTTTCCAACTATAAGCGTATGTAGAAACACAATATACGGTTAAATCAAGCGGTCATATTACGATATGTATAAGCTATATGCGGTTCCGAATGCAAGAACGTTGAGCTCCCTTCCAGTTCGGTTACGGCGTTTCTGTGAACCCGCATCCGAAGACAGAGGTTATACAAGTTTTCCGCTCGGATCTCGTCTTGCGTCGTTTCTCACGGGCCCATAGGCCCATCTCTGCTGCTGGGGCCAGCGTATTGGCAAAGCCAAGTCGTTCATAGCAAACGCCGCCTGCGCCGCGGGCTTTCGCTTGCACCCGATTCAACGAATCGAGCCACTGCCGGGAATTCGCAGTGCTGGAAGCGAGCCCGTGTGTGAGGACTGCAACGCGGGCCCGCGACGCGTCGACATCGGACGCATTCTCGATGCGCGAACCGTGGCTCGCCGAAGGGCTCGGCCTCAACTAAGACCGGACCCCGGGGTGAAGGCCGAGCGCTCGCTTCCCCCAGCGCGCGACCAGGAGAGAATGCCCTGCTCAGGATCTGCCTCTTTGAAGATTTTGCGAACCAGCTTGCCGAGCACGGCATCGCTGAGCTTGATCAGCCCGACGTGGCGAATGCTGCGCTAACGCGACCTCCGCAGCACGCTCCCGGCTGGGGAAGGTTCAAGATCTAGTGGGACCGAGCACTTCTTCTTAACCCCTCATCGGCGATCGGAGCAGTTCGAGCGGGCGGCTTCCAAACCGTCGCGTTTACAGTGCTGAATCGAAGAAGGAACCGAGAACTCGCGCACATTGCCGTCTAAATCGATGCGCGTTGTTGTATTTTGGACTTGGCGAACCGATTCCGTCCGACTCTATCGTGGCTTGAACGGCATCTCCCGCCGGGGCAGGGGCTTTCCCGAGTCATGCGTTCCCGGAATTCAAGTATCAATTCACCCAATCTATGGATTCCCTTTCTTGGGTGGTGCGCTGGACTAGCCGCAGCTCTTTGCGGCGCCATCCTGTCGAGTGTTCCGCTTCCTGCAGCGAATGCTCCCAAGCTGCCTCCGCCATCGACTCGGGACGTCAGCTTCCCTCGCGATATCGAGCCGATCTTCGCCAAGCGCTGCCACGTTTGTCACGGTCCCGCACAGCAAATGCAGGGACTGCGCTTGGACCGTGGCATGGAAGCCTTGAAGGGAAGCTACGCCGGGCCGGTCATCGTTCCGGGCGACAGTGCCGGAAGCAAGCTGATTCAGATGGTTGCCGGTGCGCTTGACGGCAAGGTCATGCCGCCCACCGGGCAGGCCTTGACGCCTGACGAGATCGGATTGCTCCGGACTTGGATTGACCACGGCGCGGAGTGGCCCTCGTCGGATGGCGGGGCCGAGGGAAGCGACGCGCCGCAGCCCTCCCATTGGGCGTTCCGACCGGTAGCAATCTCGTCCGCCCCCGCCGTGCGTGACTCGGCTTGGCCAAGCAATCCGATTGACCGCTTCGTGCTGGCAAGGCTTGAGCGAGAGGGCGTTGGGCCGTCCCCTGAGGCGTCGCGACCGACGCTGATCCGGCGTCTCAGTCTCGACCTGACTGGACTTCCCCCCACCGCAAGGGAGGTAGAGGCGTTCGTAGAAGACAGTCGCCCGAACGCTTACCAGGACCTTGTGGACCGCCTGCTCGAGTCGCCGCATTACGCCGAGAAGTGGGCGCGGTTCTGGCTTGACCTCGCGCGGTACGCGGACAGTGACGGATTCCGGGGTGACAACTTCCGCCCGCACGCATGGCGTTACCGGCACTGGGTGATCCAAGCGTTCGACCGCGACATGCCATTCGACCAGTTCACGATCGAGCAGATCGCCGGCGATATCCTGCCGAATCGAACCGCCGATCAGCATGTCGCCACGGGTTTCCATCGCAACACGCCCACCAATACGGAGGGCGGTTCTGATCCGGAAGAGTGGCGCTTCGAGCAGGTCGTTAATCGGACGAACACGGTGGGCACCGTCTGGCTCGCACTGACCGTCGGCTGCGCGCAGTGCCACGACCACAAGTACGACTCCTTAACGCAAGCGGAGTACTATCGCCTCTTCGCTTTCTTCAACAACCTGGAGGAGGTCGATATCGACGCGCCGCTGCCCGGCGAGCGCGGCCCGTACCTCGCGGCTCTGCCAGCCTACCAGCGCCAGCGCCGCGAGTTGCTGGAGGAGCACGAGGTCTTTGAGCGCAAGCCGCCTTGGGAGGAGAAAGTTCTCTGGGCCGCGGCCCATCCCGGGGAATCCGCCGAGTGGGACGTTACCTTCGACGAGCTTCGCACCTACGTCAATCTCGGTGAGAGGATCATCCGCACACCGCCTGAACGCCGGTCCGTGCGGCACGAGAAGGCCCTGACTGACTTCTTCGTCCGCGAGTACGGTCGCGTCCTTTCCAAGGGAGAATACGACAGACTCGGTTACTCGGAACTATCCAAGAGTCTCGCCGAGCTCGACCGGTCACTGCCGCGCTTCGGGGAAGCGCAAGCGGTGCATCCCGAGGAGCGACCCCGACAAACCCACGTGTACCTAGGGGGCAGCTACAAGGCACCCGGCATCCCTGTCGATCCGGGGTTGCCCGCTTGGCTCCCCGCGGCGTCGCGTTCGAATGGCCTGACTAGGATCGACCTCGCCAATTGGCTCGTCTCGCCCGAAAACCCGCTCACCCCGCGAGTCGCCGCAAACCGGGTCTGGCAGGAGCTTTTTGGTCGCGGCTTGGTTCCGAGTTCCGAGAACTTCGGCAGTCAGGGCGACAAGCCATCTCACCCGGAATTGCTGGACTGGCTTGCTTCGCAATTTGTCCGCCAGGGTTGGAGCTGGAAGCGGCTTATCAAGACCGTGGTGATGTCGTCTACGTATCGGCAGTCTTCGCACATTCGGGCGGATCTCGAGACTCGGGACCCGGACAACGCGCTGCTGGCGCGGCAAGCACGTCTGAGACTGCCCGCCGAGTTGATCCGGGACTCTTCGCTGGCGGTGAGCGGCTTGATTGATACCCGCATCGGGGGACGGAGCGTGCGACCGCCCCAGCCGGAGGGTGCGAGAAGAATGGGAAGTTCGGATGACGGCGGCTGGAAGGTGAGCGAGGGGCCGGAAAGGTATCGTCGCGGCATGTACATCCAGTACCAGCGGATGGCCCCGTATCCGCTGCTCAGCACCTTCGACATGCCCGACACGTACGAGCCGGCTTGCCGCCGAGGCCGGTCAAACACCCCACTCCAAGCCCTCAATCTGCTGAACGATCCGGTATTCCTCGAAGCCGCCCAGGCGCTGGCCGCCCGCGCCGTCACGGAATTCGAGGGAGATTTAGGGCGCCGGCTGCGCCAACTGTTCCGGCTATGCCTAGCCCGCGATCCGGAATCATCGGAGATGGATTCCCTCCAGACGTCGTGGGAGAGCCAGCGCGCGATCCTGGAACGCCATCCCGATGCGGTAGAGCAGCTCTTCGCTGTCGAGATTCCGGGCGTCGACCGGTTGGACGGTGCTACCTGGGTGACTCTAGGCAGCGCGATTCTCAACCTGGATGAGTTTCTGACGAGGGAGTGAGTGCAATGAATCGATTCGACCGTCGTCGCATTCTCGCTCGACGCCGGTTCCTCGACAACTGTTCCGGAGGACTCGGCGCGGCCGCCCTGGCGCACCTGCTCGGGACCGAGGGCCGGACCGCAGCTGTCGCGCGCGATGCCAACCCGCTTGCCGTTAAGCAGCCGCACTTCGCTCCGAGGGCTAGGAACGCGATCCTGATCTATCAGTCGGGCGCGCCCAGCCAGCTGGACATGTTCGATCCGAAGCCCGCTCTTGCCAAGTGGTCCGGTCAATCACTGCCGGAATCCCTCACCAAGGATCTCAAGCTTGCGTTCATCAAGCCCAACGCCAAGATCATGCCCAGTGCGCGAACGTTCCGCCACTACGGACGGAGCGGCATGGAGTTCTCGGACTGGGTGCCCCATCTCGGAGGCTGCGCCGACGACATTTGCATGATCCGCACGATGCACACCGAGGCGTTCAACCACGATCCAGGGGCTCTTCTCCTCTCCACCGGCGTCACGCAATTCGGACGTCCCTCGTTTGGCTCGTGGGTCGCCTACGGGCTCGGCAGCGAGTCCCGCGACCTGCCGGGCTTCGTTGTCCTCGGATCGGGAAAGGGGCCGAACGCCGGTTCGAACATCTGGTCGAATGGATTCCTGCCGTCGGTGTACCAAGGCACGCGCTTTCGCTCTGTCGGTGATCCGATCCTCTACGTATCCAACCCCGGAGGGATCAACGACGAGCTGCAGCGAGCGCGGCTGGACACGATCCGGGACCTGAACGAGCATCGCTTCCAGAAGACCGGCGACATGGAGATCGCGGCCCGGATTGCGTCGTACGAGCTGGCCTTCCGAATGCAAATCGCGGTGCCGCGTCTGCTGGACTTCTCGAAGGAGCCGCGGCACGTGCTGGATTCTTACGGGATCGGAGAGGAGCCCGCGCACGCCTACGCCTCGAACTGCCTGCTGGCTCGCCGGATGGTCGAACAAGGCGTGCGATTCGTGATGCTGACCAACGGCGACTGGGACGACCACAAGGAACTCGACAAGGGCCACACGAAGAATTGCCAGATCGTAGACAAGCCCACTGCCGCCTTGGTCCAAGACCTCAAGCAGCGCGGCCTGCTCGATTCGACGCTCGTGATCTGGGCTAGCGAGTTCGGTCGGACGCCCATGGCGCAAATGGATCGGCAGGACGAGGCCCCGGGTCGGGACCACCATCCGGACTGCTTCAGCATGTGGCTCGCCGGAGGGGGCATCGCGGGGGGCCGGGTCGTCGGCAGGACGGACGAAATCGGGCTCAAGCCCGTTGAAGACAAGGTCCATGTACACGACCTTCAGGCGACGCTGCTGCACTGCTTGGGCTTCGACCACGAGAAACTGACCTACCGGCACCAAGGTCGTGATTTCCGCCTGACCGATGTCGGCGGGCAGGTCGCGGAAAAGCTCTTGGCTTAGCGGGGGCGGCCCCGTAGGCGGTCCGAATCCCTCTGGCCTCGCTTCCAGGGCTGGTACCGATAGACGCTGGGCAGCGGAACGTCCTATAGTGGGAGTAGCGGAGTACAGGGCGGACAGATGAGCAAGACAAGCAAGGCCCAGAACCTCGACGTTCCTGCGGTGAACCCGCAAGTGATCGACGCCGCCCGCGATTACGTTTTCGAACCGAAGCCAGTCAGCCAGTTTCCCTGCAGGGTTTGCGGCACCTCAGGTGCCACAGAGAGTTCCGACGGTCTCTGCTGGGTGTGCCGGCGCCTAAAGATCAGTGCGTGGCGCGATTCGGACGCGCAAGATGCGTCAAGCGAGTAAAGGCCCTCGCCAAAGAATCGGGTGAGACCACGCTCTCCGGGGCTTACGGAGGAGTTGTGTTGTGCTACGACTAGGTTTCGTCGGTTGGAGGGGAATGGTCGGAAGCGTCCTCTTGGAGAGGATGCGCGCCGAGGGGGACTTCGAAGGCCTCGAGGTCGGTTTCTTCAGCACATCGAACGCGGGCGGGGCATCACCGTCCGAAGGTGCAGACGGGCTGCTGCTGGATGCCTTTGAGCTAGGTCGCCTCCGAGAATGCGATGTCATCCTCACCTGCCAGGGGGGAACCTACACATCGGGCATTTTCGAGACCTTGCGATCCTCGGGCTGGCGCGGCTACTGGATCGACCCCGCGTCGACATTGCGGCTTCGCGCCGACTCGACGCTGGTCCTTGATCCGATTAATGGCGAGCAGATCCGCCAGCGGCTGGACAGCGGTTGCCGGACCTTCGTCGGTGCGAACTGCACGGTCAGCCTCCTGCTCATGGCGATCGGGGGTCTGTTTCGCTCGGGCCTAGTGGAATGGGTCAGCACGATGACCTATCAAGCGGTCTCGGGCGCGGGGGCTCGGAAGCTGACGGAGCTGGCCCGGCAGATGCAGTGCATGACCCTGCCGTGCGAAGACCTGGCCGGGCGCACCAGCACCGAGGTCGAGCAGTCCGTCACGCGGGCGCAACGGTCGGCCTCCCTTCCCAGAGAAGAGATCGGCGCTCCGCTTGCCTGCAACGTCCTCCCGTGGATTGACAGCGCGATGGACGGCGGGCAGACCAGGGAAGAATGGAAGGCGGCGGTCGAAGCGACCAAGATTCTCGATGCCGACCCTCCGGTGAAGATCGACGGAACTTGCGCCCGGGTGGACGCCATGCGCTGCCACAGCCAGGCGCTCTGCATCAGGCTCGCCAGAGATGTTCCGCTGGCCGAAGCGACAGAATTGGTGCGAGGCGGCAATCCGTGGGTCCGACTCGTGGAGAATTCCGAGGAGGCTACCCTGCGGCAACTGACGCCGGCCGCTGTCAGCGGCTCGCTAGAGGTGGCCGTGGGCCGCATTCGCAAGCTCAACCTAGGACCGGCGTATCTTGGAGCCTTCACCGTGGGCGATCAACTGCTCTGGGGTGCGGCGGAACCGCTCCGGAGGATGCTCGTGATCCTCAGGGAGCATATTGGGTAGCGTCCCGGCGGGCCCGCTAGCTAGCGATCCAAGGTCGCGAATCCTCGTGGTCGGCGCGCCCAGCGCTTGTCACGCTCCCTGCAGCAAGCACCCTGACTGGACGATTCTGCGCAAGGAATCGGTGTTTTTCCCAATTGCTGTCAAGAAAGTGCCGCTGTGTCTTGCATTAAAGCAAATAAAACACGAATATATAGAAATGAAGAAAGCAGATTTGTCTGGGATCGCGGCACTTGCAGCCAGTGGCAAGACTCTGCGAAAGAAGCGACGGGTAGAATACCGCAGCCTGCCGTCGAAGAGCATCCTCAATCGCTGCGCCAATCCGCGCATGCCGTTCCGATGGACGATCAACCCGTACCGCGGCTGCGAAATCGGCTGCCACTACTGCTATGCTGCGTACACTCACAAGTACCTTGGCATCGAGGATCCCAGCCGATTCGACTCGCTGATTTTCTCCAAGGAGCGAGCGAAGCGGCTCCTGCGTCGCGAGCTTGAGAAAAAAGTGGAAGGCCCGATCGCCATCGGCACCGGGACGGATCCCTACCAGCCCGCGGAGCGGCGCTTCGAGACAACGCGCGGAATTCTCGAGGTATTCTCCCGCGGCTCGGGACACACGATCGGAATCACCACCAAGTCTGACCTAATCCTGCGGGACATCGACTTGCTTGGGACGATTGCGGCCCGGAACAACCTGCACGTCAGCCTCACGGTCACTACCATGGACGAGGCTCTCGCGAGATTGCTAGAGCCCCGCTCGGTGCGTCCCGACAAACGCATCGACGCAGTACGGCAACTCCGCTGGCGTGGCCTCCAAGCGGGGGTCTTCAGCGCGCCAGTGCTGCCTCTGCTGACTGACAGCGCCGAGATCCTCGGCTGCGTAGCCGAGGCGGCGAAGCGTGCTGACGCGTCCTACTGGAGGGCGAACCCTCTGTTCATAACGTCTGCGACTCGCGAACGAATGATGCCGTTCCTTGAAGCGCAGTTCCCTCATCTGGCCGCTCGCTACAAGGCGCACTACCGGCGCGGCGCATACGTTTCTCCCGGCTACCGCGACTGGCTTGATGTGAAGGTAGAACGGATTCGACGAAAGCACGGGCTAGCCGGTCAGATCCACGTCGGAAGCGCTGCTTCGAACGCTCCCGCTGGTCCCATGCCTCCTGTCCAGCAGAGCCTTTTCTCGGATGGGTGCGCCTGAGGCCTCGGCCAGGCCGCCCGGGCGTCCGGGCGAACGCTGGCGGAATTAGTCATCAAGAAAGCGCGGATTACCAAGTGGCACTGTCTCGAGTTGGGGAGAGGTAGGGCAGGACTGCCTTCGCAAAGGCTTTCCCGTTTGCGTATCCTTCAATGCGCTCCTGCAACGTGCCGTCTCGTCCGATGACTAAGGTTGTCGGAATGGCGTTGACGCGATAGCGTCGGTGGACTTCGCCGTCCTGATCGTGCAACGCCAGATAGCCGATACCGTTCTCGGAGAGAAACTGGCGGGCTTCCCGGGGCTCCTCTCCACTCACTCCGATCACGGCAAGACCGTCTTGCGAGAATTTCCGGTGCAGTCGTTCCAATTGGGGCAGTTCCCTGAGGCAAGGCTCGCACCAAGTCGCCCAGAAGTTCAGCAGGATTACCTTTCCTCTGGACTCGGAGACGCGCCACGGAGAGCCGTCCAGTGTTCGAGCAATAAAGTCGGGAGCCGTTTCGCCAATCATGGGAATGCCAACAATTTCCGGCTGCCCCCGCGGATCTTCGGGACGGGCGAGAAGCTCTTTGTTGTCCCTACGTTCAAGTTCTTCGAAGATTGCCCGTCGAGCTTCTTTCTTGCGAGGGAGGGCCAGGAACACGCATCGATGCTGCGAGTCGGAGTGCAAGCTCAACCAGTGCGCTCCGTGAGACTTGGAAAACCGGTCCCAGAAATACGCTACATGAGTTACGCCCAGCAGTCCCAATAGGCAGATCGCGCCGGTTGCGATACCCGATGTCAAGAGGTACAAGCATGTCGGCGGAAGAAAGACCAGCCAGTTCGTTTTCTTGAACAGCGGCAGTCTGGTGCGGTGGCGTCCTCCAAGAATCCGCAGCTCTCCGTAGTCAAATCGCTCTAAAGAATCGCCGTTCACTTCGACGTCAAGGTATGTTTCGTTGAAGACTAGCCTCGCCCGGCGCAAGCGCCGGTCCGAGATCCTAGCCCGCAACCCCTCCGAAAGAACAACGGCTCCTTCCTGCCGCGATAGCCGCGAGTCCGCCTTCACGGTGGCAGGCAGCAGGGCAAGCGCCACCGCCCAAGCCGTCAAGCGACGATTGACTGAATCGTTCATTGCTTCCTTCGATCGCTCTGCCCCGTTCTTGGTTTCACGCTCCGGAGCCTGCCAAGTCGCCAGGAACGAGCCCGCCAGCCAAGAAGTCGCTCGATGCAGTTCGACGAAGAGTTGGCGGGAAACGTTGCGTTAACATTGAGCGAGAGACATCGGTCCGGGCGGAAAGCTGGAGTCGCCCTGCGGTTGCGCCGTGTCATTGGGCTCCGGCGCGCAGCCTTGGGGAAGGGAGTTGCTCCCAGGGCAGCCCTCGCGGTCGGCGGTCCTAGCCCGGCGCTCGCGATAGGAGGCAGTCGGCCCGTGGCATCATCTCCCTCCGAACCGAGAGAAGTGCCGCTTCCCTTTAGCACGAACCAACAAAAAACGTTACGATCAAATCAATCTGGACGCTCATCGTTCGGAGCATCGCTCCAAGATGCCTTGGTTTCGCCGGCAGCAAGAACCTAAGAGAGTCCGCACCCAGGGCCTCTGGATCAAGTGCGACTCGTGCTCCACGCCGATTTGGAAGAAGGACCTTGAAGCGCAGGGGATGGTCTGCGCCCAATGCGGCTTCCACTTCAAGATCTCGGCCCGCAAGCGGCTCGAGATGCTCTTTGACGACGGGCAATGGGAAGAATGCGGAGGGAATTTACGCTCGTCCAACGCGTTGCGGTTCAATGACAGGAAGCCGTACGAGGACCGGCTCAAAGACGCTACGGAGAAGACCGGCCTCAGTGACGCGGTTATCTGCGCGAAGGGCCGGCTCCAAGGCCACGATGTGGTGATCTGCGCTATGGAATACCGGTTCATCGGCGGGAGCATGGGTGCGGTGGTTGGCGAGAAGCTCACTCGCGCTGCGGAGCTTTCCGCCCGGGAAGGCCGCCCGCTTGTCATCGTCTCCGCTTCCGGCGGGGCACGAATGATGGAAGGAATGGTCAGCTTGGTGCAGATGGCGAAGGTCTCGGCCGCGCTGAAGAGGCTGGACCGCGCCAAGGTTCCGTACATCAGCGTGCTGACCGACCCGACCACGGGAGGAGTTACCGCCAGCTTCGCGATGCTGGGAGACTTGAACGTCGCCGAGCCGGGTGCCTTGATTGGGTTCGCCGGCCCCCGCGTCATCGAGCAAACCATCCGGCAGAAGCTTCCCAAGGGCTTCCAGCGGGCTGAATTCCTACTCGAGCACGGCATGCTTGACGCCGTGGTTCCTCGCTCGGAACTCAAGCAGTACATCGGGTACGCTTTGGATTTCTTCGGCGGCCCTGATCTCTAGCTGCGGATGGCATCGCCCAGCGCCTCGATCAGCTACCTCTTTTCCTTGCTAGGCTCGGTCCGCAAGGAGAATTTCGGCCTGCGACGCATGCAGCGCTTGATGGCCGAGCTCGGACACCCCGAGCGCGCTTCTGGAATAGTTCACGTAGCCGGCACGAACGGCAAGGGCTCCACCGCCGCGATGATCGAGAGCGGGCTACGAGCCGCGGGTCGCAGCACAGGCTTGTACACTTCGCCGCACCTTTCCCGCATCAACGAGAGATTCGAACTCGACGGAAAGCCTGTATCGGACACTGCCCTCGCTCATGCGATCGAACCTGTGCGGCGCGCAAACGAGAGGATTGTCGCAAAGCTAGGCCGGGGCTGGCATCCCACGTTCTTCGAGTCGGCTACGGCAGTCGCTCTCGTGCTGTTTGAGCAGGCCGGTGCAGAATGCAGGATCGTGGAGACCGGACTGGGAGGGAGGCTCGACGCAAGCAATGTTGTTCGACCCGAGATCGCAGTGATTACGCGAGTGCAGCGCGACCACGAGCGGTTTCTCGGGAGCGATCTGGGCCGAATTGCCGCCGAGAAGGGGGCCATCATCAAGAGCGGCTGCCGGGCGGTCATCGGCAGGCAGACTCCCGCGGCCCTCAAGGTGCTGCTGGATCGCTGCGCGGAGGTGAACGCGGAATTCTGCGACGTGGAAAAGGATTGGCAGGTCCGCGACGCCACTAGCGATGGCGGCTGTTGGAGCTTCAACGTGACAGGGTGCGGAACGTCAGCCTCGATCGAGCTTTCCCTCGCGGGAGAGCACCAGATCGAGAACTCCTTGACAGCCATCGCTGCTCTGGCCGCCCTAGGCACCTCTGGTGCTCGAATCGAGGCGGGCTTGCGACAGACGAAGTGGCCAGGCCGCCTTGAGGTCGCAAGCAGATCGCCCTTCGTCTTGCTAGATGCCGCCCACAACCCAGGCGGGGCCAAGGCATTGGCCAACTTCTTGCGGAGGGAAGCTTGCGGTCGGAAGGTGACCCTGATATTCGGATCATCCCGGGACAAGGCCGTCGATGAAGTCGCAGGCTGGATGTTCCCCGCAGCCGACCATGTGCTGCTAACGCGTTCGAAGGTGCAACGCGCCGCCTCCCCGCGAGCCCTGCTTGATGCGGTGGGCCACCATCATCCCCGCATCGGGACCGCGCCGAACGTGCGCGAGGCGCTGCGCATGGCCAGCGCCGACTCGAACGATGAGGATTGGATCGTTGTTGCGGGATCGGTGTTTCTAGTCGGGGAAGCTCGGGAGCTGCTCGGATAGAATCGAATCTTGAAGCGGGTCAGGGAAACGCTCAGCCTCCTCCGCTCGGTCTGCTGGATGACCCCCTTGCTCGTGGCGACCACCAGCTTGATGGGATTCCTCTCGCTGCTGTCTTCGATTGTGGACAGTCGGGGGAGGCTTCAGCACGCCATCGCTAGGAGATGGGGGCGCATGCTCATGGCTGTGTTCCTGATCGAAGTGCGGGTGTCGGGCAGTGAACGCCTGGTCTCCGAGCAAGCCTACGTGTTCGCTTCCAATCACTTCAGCCTGATCGATACGCCATTGATGTTCGGCTTCCTGCCCGCGCCGTTTCGGATTCTCGCTAGGGACGGCTTGTGGAAGATCCCGTTCATCGGGTGGCACCTCAGCCGCGCAGGGCACCTTCCGGTCAACCGGCAGAACCCTCGTCGCGCGGCCCGGAATATAGCCTTTGCCGCCGAGAAGGTCCGTGACGGACGTTCGATTCTCGTGTTTCCAGAGGGAGGTCGTCGACGGGGCCAGTCAATGCGGCGATTCAGGACAGGAGCGGCTCATATCGCAATTCAAGCGGGCGCTCCCATCGTGCCGATTGCTATCTCGGGTACGGGCCGCATACTTCCGCCGGGGTCTTATCATTTGAGGCCAGGGCTCGTGGAAGTTCGCTTGGGAGAGCCTATATTGACCGGCGACGCGGGACAGCGATCCGCTCGGGAGCTTACCGAGCGGCTGAGGCACGACATCGAGACCCTTGCCGCGCTGCCGGCCAGCGCCCCCTAACGAAGAGGACCGGAGGACAACATGAGGCATTGGCTAGGAATCGACATCGGAACCGGCGGGTCTCGGGCGCTGCTTGTTCGCGAAGACGGAGGCGTCGCCTGCGGAGTGACCGCGGCGCATGAAGAAATGGTGATGCACCGCGCGCTCTGGGCCGAGCAGCGGCCCGAGAACTGGTGGGATGCCGCGCGCCACGCGATTCGGGGGGTGCTGGCGAAGGCCGGCCTCGGCGGCGGCGATATCGCCGGTGTCGGACTTTCCGGCCAGATGCACGGGCTTACGCTTCTCGACGCCGGGCACGAAGTCATCCGGCCTGCGCTCATCTGGTGCGACCAGCGCAGTCAGCAGCAGGTCGACTGGATCAATTCCGCCGCCGGGGAGGACATGGTCTTGGCACAGACTGCGAATCCGGTGCTCACGGGATTCACCGCTCCAAAGCTTCTATGGGTGCGGGACCACGAACCGGACTGTTACGACCGGGTCCGGAAGATGCTGCTCCCAAAGGATTACATCCGCTATAGGTTGACGGGCGACTTCGCCAGCGAAGTGTCGGATGCCTCTGGCACCGCCCTATTCGATGTCGTCCGCCGCCGATGGGCGAAGCCGTTGATCGACAAACTCGGCATCGACGGCTCGATCCTTCCCGAGGTTTTCGAGTCTCCCGAAGTGGCCGGACAGATTGCATCATCCGTAGCGGAAGAGACGGGGCTGGCGGCGGGTACGCCGGTTGTCGGCGGAGGCGGAGACCAAGCCGCGAGTGCGGTAGGCAATGGAATCGTGGAACCCGGCCTAGTCTCTTGCACGATCGGAACATCAGGCGTGGTGTTTTCCCATCTGGACGAGGCGGCTTACGATCCCGAAGGTCGCGTCCACACGTTCTGCCACGCCGTGCCGGGCAAATGGCACGTCATGGGGGTAACTCAAGCCGCCGGCCTGAGTTTGCAATGGTTCCGAAACAATTTCGCTTCGGAGCTTGCGGCGGCCGCCGAGGCTCGCGGAGTCGAGATCTACGATCTCCTGACGGAAGAAGCGGCTATGATTCCGGCCGGCTCCGAGGGACTTGTTTGGCTGCCGTACTTGATGGGCGAGCGGACCCCGCACCTCGACCCCCGCGCGCGCGGGGGGTGGGTCGGCATGACCGCCAAGCACTCGCGGGCGCATCTAATCCGATCGATTCTCGAGGGCGTCGCTTTTAGTCTCAACGACTGCCTTGGCATCATCGAATCCCTTGGCGCGGATGTCGCGGCGGTGCGGGCATCCGGCGGTGGAGCCAAGTCGCCTCTGTGGCGGAAAATTCTGGCGGGAGTCTTCGGGAAGCCGATCGCGACGCTGCAGACGCAGGAGGGCTCGGCGTACGGGGCGGCCCTGCTAGCGATGGTGGGCACGGGAGCGTTCGGGTCGGTGGAGGAGGCGTGTCGCGCGCTCATTGTAGAGCGGCGACGGGATCAGCCGGACGAGGCGTTGGAAGCTGCCTATGGCGTATCGTACGGGTTATTCCAGGATCTGTACCCTGCGCTCAAGAACATCTTCCCGCGAATGTAGTTTCTTCCAGTACGCTGTCAGCGGAGACGCAGCCTGCGGCATCCTGGCTGCCTCTCCAGTCTTTTTAAAGTAGTTCAATGAGTCGGAGCATGACACCATTGTCCGAATATATTCGGATGAATAGTCGGTTCTTTTGGTGGATAACCGATTTAGATATGAATACAATCAGACAGGATTTTCAGTATAAGAACTACAAATGAAGTATTTCCAAATCACCGTGACGCAGCAACGTTGATGTCTGATAGAAACCAATTGGTCTTGACTTGCGTTCAGTAATCGACAAATCCAAGCCAACGATGACCACAAGCTCTGCCATCTTTATTCGTGGATAGAAATCAGAAAATATTTCCCCCGGATCGGCTCTTTCCTATTGGAAAAAGCATATGAAACACTGCGATATATACAATGGAATATCTAGCCTTGTACCCTTGCTGATTGAATCGGCACAAACCCATGAACAGGCACCAATTTCACGACTCAGGCAGCCCTTTCAACTAGAACGAGAAGAGCAACGTACCGGTTGCGATCGCCACGCCGCCGTCGCCTTCCTCCAGATCGCCTTCGCCCTCCGGTAAGTCCAGCCTGCGGTAGTACAGCCCGTCGGGTCCCTGGAAGATCTCGATTTCCGCGGGCCTCGGGAGACGATCTTGGATGAGCGCCTCCGAAAGGGGGTCTTCGATGCACCGTTGAAGCGCCCGGCGCAGAGGGCGCGCGCCGTAGCTGCGATCTCCTAGAGTCGTGTCGAGCACGTATTGGGCCGCATCGTCGGCGAGCCGGACCTGCAGGCCCTTGTTGAGGAGATTGAGGTTGATCTGGCCGACCATCAGCTGCACGATAGCCCGGAGATCGTCGTCGCTGAGCGAGTGGAAAATAATGGTTTCGTCGATTCGGTTCAGGAATTCCGGATTGAAGATGCGCTTGACTTCGTTAAGCACCTCCTGCTCGGCCTTCGAGTCGGAATACGCTCTCGAAGTCCCTTGGAACCCCATCGGCGTCTTGGTTTGCAGGTGGCGGGCCCCGATATTCGAGGTCATCACTACGATGGTGTTCTTGAAGTCGACCGTGCTCCCCAATCCATCGGTCAGCTGGCCGTCTTCAAAAACCTGCAGCAAGATGCTGAACAGGTCCGGATGGGCCTTTTCTATTTCGTCCAGCAGGACGATGGAGTACGGGGCGCGCTTGACGCGCTCTGTCAGCTGGCCGCCTTCCTCGTAACCCACGTAGCCGGGAGGGGAACCGATCAGCTTCGACACAGAGTGCTTCTCCATGAACTCGGACATGTCGAAGCGGATCAGCGATTTCTCGCTGCCGAAGAGGCATTCGGCAAGCGCGCGTGCCACCTCCGTCTTGCCGACTCCTGTCGGGCCCAGAAACAGGAACGAGCCCGCCGGGCGATTCACGGCCTTGAGACCCGCCCGAGAGCGGCGGATAGCACGGGCCAAGGCAGAAATCGCGCTGTCCTGACTGACAATTCGCTTGTGCAACTCGTCCTCTAGGCGGAGCAGCTTTTCCATCTCCTCTTCTTTGATCGCGGTCATGGGCACGCCGGTCCACCGGGCCACCACTTCCTCGATATCGTCCTTGCCCACGGTGGCCATCACCGCTTGGTCCATTTCCTGCTTCTTTTGAAGCCGGCGCAAGTTCTCGCGCTCCTTGCGCTCTTCGTCGGAATAGAAGCGGGCTTTCTCAAACTCGTGATTCGCGATCGCGTTTTCCATGCGGTGAACGATGAACTTGATCCGTTTGTGGATCTCGGCGCTCTCGTCCGACATTTTCGTCTGCTGGAGCTTTACCCGTGCGCCCGCTTCGTCTAGCAGGTCAATTGCCTTGTCCGGGAGGAAGCGGTCGGGGATGTATCGAATCGAGCTGTAGACCGCCGATTCGACTGCTTCGTCCGTGTAGACGACAGCATGGAATTTCTCGTATCGCTCCTTGATCCCAAGAAGCACTTGGATCGCCTCTTGCTCGGAGGGCGGACTGACCTTGACAGCTTGGAACCGACGTTCCAAGGACCGGTCCCGCTCGATCGACTTGCGAAACTCGGCAGGCGTCGTCGCCCCAATGCATTGGATCTCGCCACGCGAAAGAGCCGGCTTGAGGATGTTGGCCGCGTCGAGCGATCCTTCGGCCGATCCGGCACCTACCAATGTGTGCAGCTCGTCGATGAAGATGATCGAGTTCCGATTCTCCATCAACTCCTTCATGATCGTCTTCAGGCGCTCCTCGAACTGGCCCCGGTACTTGGTCCCGGCGACGATCAGCGACAGGTCGAGCGACAGAATGCGCTTCTCGGAAAGGAAAGGCAGGACGACGCCGCTTGCTATGCGCTGGGCGAGCCCTTCCACGATGGCCGTCTTGCCCACGCCAGGCTCGCCGATCAGAACGGGATTGTTCTTGGTGCGGCGGCAGAGGATCTGCACGACCCGCTCCATCTCGCCCTCGCGACCGATCAATGGATCGAGCTTGCCGTCGGATGCCTCCTGCGTCAGGTCGCGGCTGAATTCGGCAAGGATCGAGGTTTCCTTCGGCCTGCTCGAAAGCATTTTTTCGGACTGGACACGTGCAAGCTCCTCCCGAATTGTCGAAAGGCGGAGCCCCCGCTCGTGGAGAATCTCCGCCGCAAAGCACTTCTCCTCCCGGAGGAGGCCGAGCAGCAAATGCTCCGTTCCGATGTGCTTGTGCGAGAGGCGCTCGGCCTCCTCCGCCGCGTAGGCGAGCACACGCTTGCATTCGTGACTCAGCGGCAGGTCGACAGACGTGGAGACCTTTTCGCGAACCGTCGTATGGGCTTCGATCTGCTTGCGGATCGAGTCAACGGCTCCGTGAGATCGCAAGAAGCGGTTCGCTAAGGCCTTGTCTTCCCGTATCAGGCCCAGCAGCAGGTGCTCGGTCTCGATGTATGGGCTACCGAATTGGCTTGCCTCGTAGCGGGCAAAGAATATTACCCGCCGGGCTTTCTCGGTATATCGTTCAAACATGGGATCCGAAAGCGCTTCCCGGTGCGCGCGAAGCACCGCCCGGCCGGCGCCCGTCCTGTGTGGATCATCATACCAGCACGAGCCTTCTGGAATGCCGGGTTCCGTCCGGGATCTCGACCGCCGGACACTGTTGGCTCAGGAATCAATCTTCCAGCAGTTCCCGCATGGTGAAGAGCGCATCGAATTCATACCCTAGGGAAGTGATCGCCTCGCAGGCTCCTTGCTCGCGATCCACCATGCAGCAGGCACCCAGAACCTCCATGCCGGCGGCCTTGACCCGTTCGATGGCTTGCACAGTCGAGCCGCCGGTCGTGCAAACATCGTCCAACACTACGCAGCGGACGCCCTTCGGGCTTGCAATCCCTTCCACATAGCGCTTGCTACCGTGGCCCTTCTCGGCCTTGCGTACCACGAACGCGTTGACGAGCTCGCCGGTTTCTTGGGACTCCCGGGCAACCGCGCAGGCCACGGGATCGGCCCCCATGGTCAAACCGCCCGCGACTTCCGGCCTCCAACCGCGGTGTCGAAACAGAGCAAGCATTAGACGCCCGATAAGAGGCATAGCCTCACTGCGCAACGTTGTCAGTCGGCAGTCGACGTACACGTTGCTACGAATGCCCGACGCTAGAACAAAGTCCCCTCGAAGAACCGAATGCCGGAGAAGAATCTCCTGCAGCTTTGCCCGGTCGTTAGCAAGATTCATCGCCTATGCCATTCGCTCACGTAGGTCGGAGAACTCGTTGCAGCACTAGAAGAGGCGCACTTGCTCCAAGTAGCCGTCATGGTTGCGTCGGATCTCTGCAAGCGAGTCGCCGCCGAATTTCTCCAGGAATGCCTTGGCGACTGTCATCGCTACCATGGCTTCGCCGATTACGCCGGCCGCGGGGACGACAGCGACATCGGATCGCTCGTACGCCGCGCTCGCGGATTCTCGCGTGGAAAGGTCGACGGATTCCAGTGGCCGCCGCAGCGTGGAGATTGGCTTGAGGTAACCGCGCACCACGATGTCCTGGCCGTTCGTGATGCCGCCCTCCAAGCCGCCTGCCTTGTTGGAGCCTCGGTAGAACTGGCGCGCCTGCTTGTTGTAGTGGATGGTGTCTTGCACTTTGGAGCCGGGCGAGGCGGCCTGCAGGGAGGCCGACCCCACTTCGACTCCCTTGACAGCCTGCATCGACACGATGGCTTGGGCCAGCCTTCCGTCGAGTTTCGAGTCCCAGCTTGTGTGGGAGCCCAGGCCGGGCGGAACATCATGAACGACCACTTCAAATACCCCGCCCCGCGTGTCGCCGGTTCTGTAGGCTGTGTCGACCACCTTTTTCATTTCTTGCTCGGTATCGGGATCGACGCAATTGAGGAGCACCTCGCTTTTCGCCTCCAGCGCTTTCAGCTCCTCCCAAGTCGCGGGTCTCTCCAGTACCGCGTCCCCGACCGCGACGACATGGCTCAAGACCTCGATGCCGAACTCCCTGAGCAAGAGCTTTGCGAAGCCGCCGACCGCGACGCGCGCGGCAGTCTCGCGGGCACTCGCCCGTTCAAGGATGTAACGTGCCTCCGGGTAGTTGTACTTGATGCAGCCGGCCAGATCGGCGTGTCCCGGGCGTGGCCGGTTCACCGGTCTTGCCTGCTCCGCGGAACCCTCGTAGTCTTGGACCGGGAGCGTCTCGGTCCAGTTCTTCCAGTCTCTATTGCGGAGTAGCACGGCGATCGGAGAGCCGATCGTCTTGCCGTGGCGCACGCCGGAGAGGATATGCGCCTCGTCGCTCTCGATCTTCATCCGCCCGCCGCGGCCGTAACCCTGCTGGCGGCGCCAGAGGTCGCGGTTGATCCGGGGCAAGTCGGCAGGAACGCCGGCTGGCATGCCGGAAAGGGTGGCGACGAGCGCCTCGCCGTGCGACTCGCCAGCGGTGACGAAACTTAGCATTCAACGCAAGGGTGGATAACGGGGCAAGGCGGAAATCAGAGCCTCTATTATAGGCTTCAGTCCATGCAGCGACTCGTCGGCATCCATGCGGTCTCCGCCGCGCTCCGCTCGGCACGGGAGGGGGGCGGGCGCATCGACCGAGTCCTGATTGCTCGCGGCGCTCGGAATACCAGGCTGAGACCGCTGATCGGAGAGTGCGGCCAACTCGGAATTCCGGTTCGGCTCGAGTCTCGCGGGGCGCTCCAGAGGATCGCAGGAACCAAGGCACATCAGAATATCGTTGCCATCTCATCTGCGGGACCGTACCAAGCACTCGAGCAAGTGCTGGATGGCGCTGGCGACTCTTGCACGGTGGTCGTCTTGGACTCGGTTCAGGACCCGCATAACCTAGGGGCGGTCATCCGCACCGCGGATGGGGCAGGCGCCGCCGCCGTCGTCATACCCGAGCGACGCGCGGCAGGCTTGGGTGACGCTGCCGCCAAGTCGGCTGCGGGTGCGTTGGAGTCGGTCCCCGTGGTCCGCGTGAAGAACCTCGGCCGAGCACTGGAGCAACTCAAGGCGGCTGACTTCTGGGTGTACGGGCTGGACGCGGCAGCCGACAACGACTATGACGCTATTGAATACGCGGCACGCTGCGCAGTGGTAATGGGCGGAGAAAGCCGAGGCATGCGGGCAAAAGTGGCAGCACGATGCGACTTTCTGCTGCGCATTCCGCTGGCCGGCAGCGTGTCCTCGCTCAACGTTTCGGTGGCTGCCGGAATTGCTCTGTTCGAAGTGCATCGCCAGCGTCGCCACCGTAGCGGCCGCGACTAGGTGCCGGTGTGCGCGAGGGAAAGTGGAGCGCTGCAATGACGGAGCCTTGCCTTGCTCCGCTAATGGCCCAGAGGCATCTGGCCCCTGCAACCCGCATGCGATCTCGGCACAGCATGCGCTAGGTCACCCCAATCCAACAGCTTTTTCAGGCGAGGTGTTCGCTCGCGGCCTGCTTTCGTCGATCATGGTCGAAGCAATTGGCTCCAGACGACAAGCATATAATCCGCAATATGAACATTGCTGAAGGATTCTTGATCGAATTCAACGAGGAAATGCGAAATACGCGCCGCATGCTCGAGCGCGTCCCGGACGAAGTTCTGGACTATCAGCCACACCCAAAATCCATGTCGATGGGTCGTTTGGCAAGTCACATCGCGGAGATGCCTGGATGGGGAGCTACCACGGCGCTGTCAGACGAACTCGACATGCAGCCCCCGCAGGGACCCGCTTTCAAGCCGTTTGAAGCAGAAAGTCGCGAGGACGTGCTCGATCATTTTGAGCGCGGTGTGGTCAAGGCCAAAGAAGCCATAGCGACGGTTACCGACGAGGCCATGATGACCGACTGGACGCTGCTCATGCACGGCAATCCGATCTTCACGATGCCGCGCATCGCTGTGCTCAAGACCATGGTCTTGAGCCACATCATCCACCACCGCGCCCAGCTTAGCGTTTACCTTCGAATGAACGATGTGGCGATTCCGGGTATGTACGGGCCGTCGGCGGATGACCACGAGGCAAGCTAGGCGCCCACCGGGGCATTGCGCTTGATCCAGCCGAGCGAAATCGCTTGATTCCAAGCTTGCTCCTGCTCTTGCACAGCGTGCCAACGGCCCTTCGGCGATCGGTCGGTTTCCACACTGCCGGCGGAGGCTCCTGCATTCAGTGCCCGGGCAGCCGAAATCGCGCTCGCTCACGTAGCTGGAGGTCGCGTGATCCGTCTCGGTCAAGATGGATTCCGGCGCTAGGTCAATCCGGCGCGGTCGAATCCACGCGGTCGCCGCTTGTCGTTGCCGTACCGGGATTCTCGTACCAAATGAAACCCAGGCCGGCGCTGTCTTCGCCCGAGTTCTCTTCGGTCGTCATTGCATCCAGATCTCCATCGCCGTCCACGTCCAGTAGTTCGAGCCGGTCGAATTTGCTTCCGATCGGTCCGGATATCTCGTGGCGACTCCAAGCGGTGTCCGACACGGAGCCGTCGTAGGACAGCCAGACTATCCCCGACAGCGGTGGCTGGGCCGAGGCGTGCGACAGCACGATGTCCAGACGGCCATCCCCATCCACATCGCCAATGGCGACGCCCTTGGATTTCCCTACGTTGGCTGGATAGGCGATCTCGTGGCACTGCCAGTTCCGGCCCGCAGCGTCCAGCCGCTCGTACCAGCGCAACCGGCTAGGGTTTCCACTTGAGCCCGAGACCTCACCGTTCTTCCCCTCGCGTGGCTCGTTCACCCGCAAAGGGACCACGACGTCGCGGTCGCCGTCGCCGTCCAGATCGTGCAGTCGCAGAAACATCGCCTCCACATTTGGCTCGCTAATGAAATGATTCCGCCACTTCCTGGCAGAGTCGCCCTTGCCACCTGGGTTCTCCAGCCAGCGCGCGCCCTGCAATCCGGCGTCCGTGCGACGGTCCGAAACGACGATGTCCGCATCGCCGTCGCCGTCCATGTCGTGCGCGATCAGCGACATCACCCAGCCCACATCGCCGATTTCGTGGAACTTCCAGGCGGCAAGGTCTCGCTTGCCAACCGCCGGCGCCTCGAACCACGCGATCTTCGCGTCGGGTCCCTTGCCGCCCGCCACGATGTCCGAATGACCGTCTTCGTTCACGTCGACGGCAGTGGAGAACATCCATTTCCTGTCGCCGGCCAGTTCTCTTGGGAATCGCGCAGTTGACCACCCCGCGGAATTTGCGTACCCGCCTGTCGTTGGCGCGAAATGCACTATCAGACTGCGAGAACCTCCCTCGGTCGCGCTGATGACATCGACTCGGCCGTCGGCGTCCACGTCCGCCATCACCGCGTCTTCGACTGCCGACGCGGGCCCGACGTCGATTCTGGGCCACCCCCGCTTCGCGGCTGGCCTGGCGCCGGGATTCAGGTAGAGTCGCGACGTCCCCGCCTGCTCCCAGCCGACCGTCACATCCAGATCGCCATCACCATCAGCGTCACGCAGCCGCACTCCGTCGCCGCCACTCAGGCCGTGGTCGACGGCATGGCGTTGCCAGGGTGCTTTCCCTTCGCGGGCCGCTGCAGAGGCTAGGGCCAGCGTCATCGGCGCTGCAAGTACGAAAGATGCTATGCGCGGCGGACTCACGGTCTTGATTGCCATACGATTCCCCCGACGTGGAGCCCGGGCCCGAGCAGGACGATTCCGACGACGGGCATGCCCTTGCTACGTGCAGTCCGGCCTCCGCTACCAGCCGTCGACATCCTCTTTACGTCCCTGTAAACGCTTCGCAAGGCGCCGAGACCGATTCAGACGACCGCCGATGCGCGGGGTGATCAAATGATTGCTGCAGTGATTGTAGCCTTGCGTATCGCGTGTGTTGCGCCGGCGAGCCAGGACGTGGCGCAGATGAAAGCCGAACAAGTTGCCCTGGTATCCGAGCCCGGCGTGCAACCGAGCTCGGACGTTGTGCACACGGAACGGAGAATCGCGTTGCCCTGACCGCAATGCACGCCTGAGGCTTGGCTACAGAGCGCGATTGATACTCTGGAACGCGCTCGACCCGACCATGCTCCGACTCCCAAAGCTCACGCTTGCTAGCTGGATCCTGATCGCGATGGCGGTCGGCATCGTCCTCGGTCTGCTGGCGCCTCGATGGGCTGGCAAGATCGAATTCCTCAGCACGCTCTTCCTGCGACTGATCCGGTCGATCATCGCACCGGTCTTGGTAGGGGTGTTGATCCGGGCGATCGCGGGCGCCGGGACGATCGGCGCGCTGGGCCGTCTAGGTTGGAAGTCGGCACTCTGTTTCGAGGCTGCCACGACGGTGGCCCTCTTGCTCGGCTGGTTCGCAGTCCTCTTTCTGCGCCCCGGCGAGGGCCTGACGCTGAGCGTGCCTGCATCCGGGCAGCCGGAGCCGATCGGCTTGGCCGAGGCACTTGAGTCGGCTGTGCCGACGAGCATCGTCGATGCGCTGGCCAGGGGTGACATCTTGCAGATCGTGGTCTTCTGCTTCCTATTTGGCGTCGCCTGCCTGTCAGTGGGCAAGCGGGCGCGGCCGGTGGTGGCGGTCGCCGATGCCCTGGCGGAAGTCGCTTTTCGATATACCGACTACGTCATGTGCCTAGCCCCGCTCGCTGTATGTTCCGCAGCCGCCAACGCGGTTGCCGGCGGAGGCTCCAGCACGCTTGAAGGACTCGCGGCGTTCGTGGCCTCCGCGTGGGCCGCCCAAGGCCTGTTCCTGGTGCTGGTGTTGGCAGGCGGCCTAGCCCTGTGCGGAGTACCGCTCCGAAGGTTCGCGCATTTTTCCCGCGAGCCGTTCCTCATCGGTTTTGCCACGACTTCTAGCGCCGCTGCGTTACCGAAGACCCTTGAGAACCTGGAACGATTCGGAGTTCCGCGTCGCGTTCTCGGCGTGGTTGCGCCGTTGAGTCTGAGCCTTAACCTGAATGGCAGCACGATTCAGTTGGGAATGGCCACGCTCTTCGCGGCGCAGGCCGCGGGAATCCAGATCCCTTTAGCGCAGCAGGTAGCGATGTTGCTCACCCTCAAGCTGACGAGCAAGGGCGTCGCCGGCGTCCCGCGCGCGAATTTCGTGGTGCTCGCGGCCCTGTTCGAAGGGCACGGCCTGCCCATGGAAGCCCTCGCGGTCCTGCTAGGAATCGACGCCCTGATAGACCCGATTCGGACGAGTGTCAATGTCGCGAGTCACTGCGCCGCGCCGACCGTGGTAGCGCGCTGGGAAGGGTGTGCGTTCCCTGCTGGAATCGATGATGACCCGAGGCGAGGAGGGAATTCCGAATGAGGCCGGGGCATACAGCGCGTTACTGCTGCATCCATTGCTGTCGGCGAGGCCATTTCGGCCCTTCTTCGAAAAACCGAACTCCGGTCCCCAGCCGGTTGTAGTCGCCTAATTCCGAGCGAGCTTGGTCGGCGAGCGCGGTCAGTCGCTGCACCACTTCCGGATATTGGTCGGCGATGTCGGTTGTCTCCCCGATATCGGCTTCGAGGTTGTAAAGCGACAGAACGCCGACGGGCTCACGGTACTCTCCAAGAAACGCGCCGCCCCGCGACAGCAGCCAATCCGACTCGTCAAGGCTGGGGCGGGGGAACACCAGCTTCCATTTGTCGCTGCGCACGGCGTCAAGCCGGGTTTCCCGGTAGTAGTAGAACGCCTCGTGCGGGCTTTTCGCCCCGGGTTCGCCCAGCATGATCGGTGCAATGTCGCGGCCGTCCAACGTTCGATCCGTCGGCAGCTTTGCCCCCGCCATCTCGATGAATGTTGGCAGAAGATCCATAGTCGTTGCGACCTCGCTCGTTTCCGTCCCCGCGGGGATGTATTCCGGTCCCCACATGACGGTCGGGACGCGGATACCGCCTTCCCAGGTAGTGCCCTTCGCTCCCCGCAGCGGTCCGCAAGAGCCCGCGTGCTCGGTGATCGCGCCTGTGTATTGGGGCAGCGAATGATTGCTCCATGGACCGTTGTCAGAGGTGTATACGACGATCGTATTCCGGTCGAGACCGAGGTCTCCCAACAGGTCCACGATTTCACCGGTGGAGGCGTCGAGCTCCTCGATTACGTCCCCGTAGAGACCCCGTTCGGAACGCCCCTTGAACGGCTCGGTCACGCCGAGGACGACATGCGGCATGGTGTGGGCGATATACAGGAAGAACGGCTTGTCCTTGTTGGACCGAATGAAGTTCAAGGCTTCGTCGGTGTAGCGCCTTGTCAGGTCATTGACTCCAGCCGACTCCTGGATCCGTTCCTCGTTGCGGTAGACCCAATGGACCTCGCCGCTGTCATTCGCGCCCACAACGCCGAACCAGTAGTCGAAACCGCGACGCACCGGATTGAGCTCCGGCTTGAACCCGCGGCGGCGCTGCGTGATGTCCACCTTGCCGATCATCCCGGTGGCATAGCCGGCTTCCTGGAGCACTCTCGGAAGGAGGATCTCCTGCTCGTGCACGTAGGGGAAGCTGTTCTTCTCGTTGCCGTACTCGGCCACGCGGATCGGATAGCTTCCCGTCAGCAGCGCTGTTCGCGATGGTCCGCAGACTGTCTGGGCGTAGAAGTCGGTGAAGCGCATGCCCTCGCGAGCCATCCGGTCGATACGCGGGGTCTTGAAATCCGTGGCACCGAAGACGCCTAGGTCTCCGTAGCCCTGATCGTCGGCCAAGACGATGATGAAATTCGGCCGCTTCGCCGCCTCGTCCGCGGACTGGGGCGAGCAAGCCAGGACACCGGCCGCAAGCGACAGGCACAGCAGAGTGTTTCGGAGATGCATCTTGGATTGTCAGTCCTCCCGTGCTTGCCACAGTGTAGCGAGGAGTCCGCCGCCATCTGAGCGGCCCGTGCGACGCAGTGCCTCGCCCGAGTCAATCCAACGCAGGATCGCAATCGAATGCCATCGAGACCGAATTCGGTCGCTAGCGGCGCCGGTGTGATGCCGAAAGCGTGGGCAAAGGCCGTAGGGACGTCCCGGCATCGGGCTGCCACGCATCGGGCGTTGAGCCGGGACTTGGCGAGAATCGCTCTTCGTAGCGCGGTGCAGCGCTGGATCGCGCTCGGAAGCTGAAGCCGCTCAGATCACGCGAAAAGCGATCTCGAGACGGACTCTGCAAGCGACCCTCTGACCGTTGCGGCGGGCCGGACGGAACCGCCACTGCCTCACCGCTTGGATCGCTTGCTCGTCAAGGCCGAGGCCTAGATGCCGGATGATGACGATGTTCCGAGCGTTGCCTTCGCTGTCCACATCGGCCTGTAACAGCACGCTGCCCTCGTGGTTCGCGATGCGCGCCTCGTCCGTGTAGTCTGGCTCGGTTCGCTCCAAAAGCATTGGTGTCTGGTCGACCTGGCTGGACCCGACAGCGCCGATATCCACCGTATCGAGGGACTCCGACCGGGCCGTTCGATAGTCGCGCGCGCGCTGCTCGAATCCCGCGGCCTCGTCCGGGCGCGACAGTTTGTGCAGGAGCCGCGCGACGTGCTCGAGCGTGAGGATCGTGTCGGGATGCTCCGCGCCCAGGCTCTTTTCGCGAATGGCAAGGGCCGTGCGGTAATACGTCTCCGCCTTGGGATAGAGAACCTGATTCTCGTACAGGATGGCGAGATTGTTGACGCTCGCGGCAACGTCGGGGTGCTCGCGCCCTAGGAGGCGGACACGGATTCCGAACGCCAGCTTGTAGAACCTCTCTGCCTCGTCGAATCTGATGCGCAGGTGGTAGTATCGCCCGATGTCGTTGACGAGGGATGCGTATTCGGGGCTCTCCGAGCCCCATGCATCGCGGGCGATCGGGTCCGCCTCGCGGTACAGCTGCTCTGGCAGCGCGTAGTCTCCGCGATTCAGGTGTAGCTTCGCCAGTTCCATCAAGGGCACGACCCGGCGTGGATCGTTGGGCTCGAATCCCCTCGACTGGCTCCGAGCGCGGCGCAGGATTCGTTCGGCCTGGTCGAACTGCTTGGACGCAACAGCGCGCCGGGCCGAGTCGATGGACTCGTCCCACGCCCTGTCCTGCGCCCGTCCTAGATCGGTAGAGAACGCCAACAGGGCCGCAACCAACGCCGTGAAGGGCTTGCGTCCCACTGGTGATCTGAACACAGAATTACTGACGGGGCACCGCGCAAGCCGCCGCGCGCCCCGTGCGACCCCCTGAAGTATCAGTCTATCAGCACGCCGATTCGTCGAGATGGTCCTTCGGGATCGCCGAAGACCCGCCCGTTAGCATGTGATTCGGACCATGTGTCCTTACGCACCAAGTCGAGTTGGGCGGGATGACCGCCGCCACGTGAAATTGGCAGGCATCATGGGCCGTTGGGCCCGTTTCCGGGTCGGCGCGGAGGTCCGGTCACAGCCGCCAGCCTCTCTCATCAAGGCTCGCGTGTTTGCGTTCGGGCGGTCCCCGAGAGGCTTAAGGGCATAGCCAGGCTCTCTGCAAGAAACCCGCCGGGCGTGCCTTCCGAAGTGGCTCTCCGGCCTTGGCTCGGAGAGCCACGATCGCTTGTGGTCCGAGTTGCTTGTCGGCTCGCGTCATAGCGGCGGGGGCGCAAGACCACGTGGGCTAGCCATGGCCTCGGAACGCGGGCCGGGGGACGCTGTTGGCTGCGTACGGATCCACGCTTAGGGAACAACAAGCTGACGCGCCCACGCACGGTGCTCTTCGTACCAGCGAACCATCTGCTCGATTCCTTCCTGCAGCCTCGTTTGGGGCTTCCAGCCGAGCAGCCGGTGGGCCTTGCCGATCGCGGCCCATGTGGCGGGCACGTCCACCCGTTGGATCGGAGCCGTGCGGATGCGGGCCTTGCGGCCCAGGCAGTCCTCGATGATCCGAAGGGCCTCGCGCAGTTCCACCGGAGCGTCCGAACCGAGGTTGACAATCTCGAAACCTAGCGGTGTCGCGGCACGGATCGTGCCGCGCGCAACGTCCTTAACGAACGTGAAGTCTCGGGACTGGGACCCGTCTCCGTGGAGGATGATGGGCACCCCTTCGCGGATCCAGCGAATGAAGCGGAAAAGGCTCATGTCGGGGCGGCCGGCGGGGCCGTAGACAGTGAAGTAGCGCAGCACGGTGACGTCCAAGCCGTGCAGGTGATGGTGGGCATGGGCGAGCACTTCCGCCGCCTTCTTGGAAGCGGCGTAGGGGGACCGCGGCCTGCTAGTGTCGGCGGTCTCTTCAAGCGGGAGCGGATTGCCGCTCCCGTACAGGCTGGAGGTCGATGCCAGGACGAGCTTTGCGATACCGCGGGCAGTGCAGAGATCGAGCAGGTTCTGGGTGCCGACCGCGTTGGCGTCGATGTAAGTGACAGGCTGCCGAACGCTTTGGGGCGCGCCGGCGCGCGCCGCCAGATGGAAAACGGCATCGTAAGCGCCCGTGCCGGCAGCGGCGGCCAGCGCTTCACGATCCGTGATGTCCGCCCGTGCGAACCGAAAGCGGGCGTGGCCTTGGAGCTGCCGAAGCCGCCAGTGCTTGAGACGCGGGTCGTAGGCGTCGTTGAGGTTGTCAACGCCCGCCACCCGGGCCCCGCGATCGAGCAACTCTCTGGCTAACCAGTGGCCAATGAAGCCCGCGACGCCGGTCAGCAGGTAGGACGGCATTGAGCTCGATTCGGGCTTCAAAGCCGGGAGAGGTTAGCCGCTTCGACACCGCTCAGAACGTTGCGGGTGTCGAAGACCAAGGGAGCGGCGGCTAGCAACCCACGGTAGTCGACGCCGTCGTGGTCGGTGAGGATGACCGCGATGTCGGACTGGGAGGCGGCCGGCAGGAGTTCTACGCGGGAAAGCGCTAGCGGGCCAACGCCCAAACTTTGCACGAACGGGTCGCTGTAGGTGACGATTGCCCCCATCCTCTTCAGCATCGCGGCGATGTCCATGGCCGGGGATTCCCTTGCGTCCGCCACGTTCCGCTTGTAGGCGACACCGACAAGGTGAATGGAGCTGCCCCTCAGCGGCTTCCGAGCGTCGTTCAGGGCCGATTGAATCCGCGAGACAATGTGCCGCGGCATGCCCCCGTTAATCTCGGAAGCGAGTTGTATCAGCCGTGGTTCGTATCCAGCCTGCCGGGATTTCCAAGTCAGGAAATGGGGGTCGACGGGCACGCAATGGCCGCCGAGACCCGGGCCGGGGTAGAACGGCATGAATCCGAAAGGCTTTGTCGATGCTGCCTTGATCACTTCCCAGACGTCGATGCCCAGCCGGTCGCAGAGGATCGCCGTTTCGTTGACGAGGCCGATATTGACCATGCGAAACGTATTCTCCAGCAACTTCGCGGTTTCCGCCGCCAGCGTGGATGACACTGGCACTACCTCGTCCATCACTTGCCTGTAGTAAGCCTGTCCCATGCGCAGGCACGCGGCTGTTACCCCGCCGATAATTTTCGGTATGGTTCGAGTTCCGTACTCGGTGTTCGCCGGGTCCACGCGTTCCGGGGAGTAGCACAGGAAGAAGTCCTTTCCGACGCGCAGTCCGGACTCCTCGAGAATCGGCAGCACCGCTTCTTCGGTTGTACCCGGATACGTCGTGGACTCCAAGATGACAAGCGTTCCAAGGGTCAAGTGCTTGGCGAGCGTCTGCACGGCTCCCAGCACGTGGGTCAGGTCGGGATCTTTCGTCTTGCGCAGAGGTGTCGGCACGCAGATCGAGACGGCATCGCACCTCGATAGCTCGGCATAGTCGGAACCGGCTCTGAGGCGCGACGAGTTCACAAGTTCGCGCAGAACGGCGCGGCTCACGTCGGGCAGGTAGGACTCGCCCGCGTTAAGGGCTTCGACCTTGGCGGCGTCCGTATCGACGCCGAAGACCGTGAAGCCGGACCGGGCGACCTCGACGGCAAGCGGCAGACCCGCATATCCCAGACCAACAATTCCAGCATGGGCGCGTCGGGTCTGGAGACACGCCTCAAGCTCCTTCGCCGGCTGCATTCGATTCACTCAACGGGCGAGTCTAGCGAGGGGCCTTGTGCGTCGCTCCGCAAATCCGAACCAGTACAGTAGCAAGGGCAATGCTAGGGAGACGCTCCGCCGGACTGTCGCTCGTGTCTCAGGTGCGCTACTCGATTGGCGGGTCCACGTCCGACGCGGGCTCCGTGCCGTAGCGATACCGAACCGTCACGCTGTGATCCGTGTAGAAGGTCCGGCTGCCCGAGTCCGGTGATTGCGGGTCAGCGTTCACAGAATAACCCGCCGGCGTGCCGATCATGGCGAAGGCATAGCCGAGATGAATGCCATCGACAAGATTCTCGTCGATCAGATTCGCGGCGGCAGGGGAAGGACCCGCGTCCCCGGGGGTTGGGCCCAGTTCGTTCAGCGTGGAGGCGTACCGTCCGTATTGCGCGAAGTACTGGATCTGTGCGGTGTTGATGGCTTGGCAGGATCGGATCGCCGCGACCTCGTTTGCCATTCGCTTCGTGCTGGTGACTCGCGGAATCGCTATCGCGCTGATGATCAGGATGATCGCGATGACGATGAGGAGCTCGATCAAGGAGAACCCGCGGTTCCTGCACCGTCGCATCACTCGTTCACCCTTCCTTAGTTTACGTTGCATGGCCCGGCCCTTCTGTTGATTGGACGTCTATTAGGACGTTTTCGGTGCGCATTCCGTGGACTCGGGCCCAGCGAGCCGGCGGTCGCGGACCGTCGCCGCGACATGGCGACAGGCAGCGCGGCTTCGACGCAGCCGGGCCGCCGGCCAGGCCGAAGGATTCCCTGCGACGGTCTCCGAAACGCACTGCGGGTATGATATCGAGTGCCTTCCTGAGGAGACTTGGTACCCCATGCAACCTGTCCTAGCGGCTGTCTGCTGCCTGATCGCCTACGTGCTCGTATACCGCTTTTACGCCCGCCACCTGGGCGCGCGGATCTTCCAACTGGATCCGAACGCCAGTACCCCCGCGCATGCCATGCGAGACGGAGTGGACTACGTGCCCTGTCGCCGCGTGGTGCTCTTCGGCCACCACTACGCCTCGATCGCCGGGCTGGCCCCCATGCTGGGCCCAGCCATCGCGGTGATTTGGGGCTGGCTGCCCGGCATGCTTTGGGTCGTCCTGGGAACGCTGTTCATCGGTGCCGTCCATGACTTCGGCGCGTTAGTGGTCTCGATGCGCCACCGGGGCATGAGCATCGGCAAGGTGGCGGAAGACCTCATAGGGCGCCGCGCCAAGGGCATTTTCCTGATCATCATCCTGTTCCTCATCTGCTTGGTGATGGGCGTGTTCGTGCGCACGGTCTCCGGGCTGTTCACGGCACAGTTCTATCCGGAGTCCGTATTCCCGACCTTCGCGCTGATGGCGATCGCCATGGTCATCGGCTGGCTTGTCTACAAGCGCGGCGCTTCTATCATTCGCCTTACCGTGGTCGGCTTCGTGCTGATGCTCGCCTCAATTGGTGTGGGCTTGAATATCGGGCGGCCTGACCTTGCCAGCGAGACGTGGATCCTGATCCTTCTGGCCTATGCTTTCGCGGCGTCGACGCTGCCAGTATGGTCGCTCCTGCAACCGCGGGACTATTTGAACTCCTGGCTGCTTTACCTAGGTCTGGGCGCTTCGTATGTGGGGCTGTTCGTATTGCAGCCCGCGTTCGCGGCTCCGGTGATTGACACGCAGCCTGCCGAGGCCCCTCCAATCTTCCCCTTCGTGTTCATCGTCATCGCTTGCGGGGCAATCTCCGGGTTCCACGGCCTCGTGTCGTCGGGGACCACGTCCAAGCAGATCGACAAGGAGACCGACGCGCTGCCGATTGGCTACGGCGGGATGGTCGGCGAGTCGTTGCTGGGACTTCTGGCCGTGCTCGCGTGCACGGCGGGCTTCCGCTCCGCCGAGAGCTGGTCGGCGCATTACGCAACCTGGGGCTCCGCCAATGGATTGGCCGAGAAAATGAAGGCGTTCATTGACGGCTCGGCCATGTTCCTCAGCTCGCTGGGCCTTCCCATGGAACTCGCACAAGCGTTCATCGCGCTCGTGGCAGTCTCATTCGCCCTTACCTCGCTGGATTCGGGAACGCGGTTGCTCCGATACAACATCGAGGAGATCTCGCAGTCGATCGGCGTCAGCGCGCTCGGCCAGCGGTATGTCGCCTCCACGCTAGCGGTCGTCTTTATCGGATTCTTTGCGTTCTACGAAATCGAGGGACAGCCCGTCGGACTGGCTTTGTGGAGCTTGTTCGGCAGCACGAACCAGGTCCTAGGGGCCCTGACGCTGCTTGCAGTCACCATTTACTTGAGGCAGAAGGGGCGGAACTACGTGTACACGCTGCTGCCGATGGCCTTCATGCTGATCGTGACGATCGTGGCGATGGTGCTGGATATCAACAAGTACTGGTCCGGCGGCCAGCTGCTGCTCTGGGGCGTGGCTGCCTCGATCTTCGTCTTGAGCGCGTGGCTCGTTGTGGAGGCAGTGATTCGGTTTCGCAAGGACACTGCCCAAGTCATGGCATCGGGGGACTGAGCCCCGTCGCGAGAGGGCTGCCCAGAGTGAGTGCGCGCGAAGCGCGTGCTCGCTAGCCCGGTCTCGCGAGAGGCCGTTCCGGGGGCATCGCGATCGCTTCCGTCCGGCGTTAGTCCCAGGCCTTGGACGCCAATTTCCGTTCGACGCAGCCATTGATGAGGCTGAACCCCGTTTCGTGCAACGGGTCGGCGGAGCATACCAGCTTCGCTTTCCCGTACTCACCTCTCGGTTCGGGGAACGAAGAACTGAAGTCCGGGTCGGACTCCCCGATAGCCCAAACCAGGCGCCCCTTGAACGGCACCCTGACTTCGAGCAGCGCTCCGCACCCTTGGCAACGGTACTCGAGCATTCTTGGATTCTCCTCGCGCGCCGCGCTAGCTGGCGGACTCCCTACAAGGACCCGCGGGCCTGCAGTTCGATTACCTGTCCCGACCGGCCGTCTCGGATCCGCAGCGCTCCGTTGTGCCATGCCGCCTCGTCCACTCCTTGGAACCCCTCGGGCGTGCGAGTCCAGAACATCAGGTAGCCGGCTTGGATCGCTGAGCGCGCGGGCAGCCAGCGGTATAGCAGGGTGCCGAACTTCCGACCCTCGGTGATGACCTCGCGCCGTGGGAGATCGAACGCCTGCGTTCCGAACTCGAGCCCCCTCGCCATCAGCCGGTCGCGCGGATACGACTCCCAGGTCTGGAGCCACGGAAACTCGCTCGTGCGAAACAGGTACCCGAGCAGCAGCCTCTTGGTCGGATGGAGGGCCGTGACAAAGGCCCACTCTGAGCTCGGGTCCATGCGGTGGCCGGTGTGGTCAAGCGAATGCGAAGCCTTCGGGGCCGCTCGCAAGTCGACCAACCCGCCCGCCCGGGCGGGCGCCATCGGCCAGTCGAACTCCGCGCCGCCTACGAGACGGTGCGTGAGTCCCCCACGCGACGCGCCCTCTCTCGGTCTCGTCAGCGCCCGGTTTGGGGACAGGTCGACCACCGTCACGCCTCGCTCCAGAAACGGCGACCCGATGGTCGCGTGCTCCGCCCAATTCACGGGGCGGTCGAAGTCCAGGAGGCTGGTGAGGCTGGCCTTGACGTACACGACGTTCTCGCCCGGCAGCAACCGCACCTCCCTGCGGAGCAGCTCGCGCACGCGCGGAAGCGACACGGATTGTCGTAGCAGGTCCGACCCCCCTGATCGGCCGGCGAATTCCGTGGACCATTCCAAGCGGTGGGCCTCGCCGTGGCCCTCCAGGCCCGCAGACCGCTCGGCCTCGGAGGGCGGCCCGAAGCCGTCCACGCACACGAAGTGCCCGACTCCTCCGCTCGACCTTTCCGGACGCCCTTGCTCGCGATCGGCCCGCAACGAGTCCCACATGGGATTCGTGCGCTCGGAGTCTTCGGTCAGGGTGAGCGAGGGAAACGAGCCCCCGTTCTTCAGCACGACGAGCTGGATGCGGTCGTTTTGGAGCAGCACCGCCGCGCGACCCCGGTAGGCATGCTCGGCATCGACGTCCGCCCAGCCGACGCTCAGCGTCGCCGCCATGACGGCTGCCGACAGATGCAACCTGCGCATGCCTGAATCCTAACAGCCGGCGCTCGGCGTGCGAGAATGGACACGCCCGGTTGGAGGCCACCATGTTCCAAGGCTGCGGGACCGCCCTCATTACGCCCTTCGCGCCGGACGGCTCATTGGACGAGTTCACCCTGCGCCGTCTCGTTAGCCGCCAAGTCGATGACGGAATCCACTTCTTGGTGCCGGGCGGCACGACCGGGGAGAGTCCGACGTTGACGAGGGGCGAGCACCTGAGGCTTGTCGAGATCACCCTCGAGGAGTCTGCGCGCCGGCTGCCCGTCGTGGCCGGATGCGGCGGATACAACACGGCCAGCATCGTGAGCTTGGCTGCTGACCTCCACGCCCTAGGCGTGCAGGGCCTGCTGTCGGTGACGCCCTACTACAACAAGCCGACCCCGGAGGGCCTCTACAGGCACTATGACGCGATCGCCGCGGCCACCGACCTGCCGATCGTCGTTTACAACGTGCCCGGGCGGACTTGCTGCAATATCAGGCCCGACCTACTGTGCCGCCTGGCGGGGATCGCCAACATCGTTGCCGTGAAGGAAGCCTCGGGGGACATCGGGCAGATGGCGAGGGTCTGCCAATGCATCCCGCAGGGCTTTTCGGTCTTGTCCGGTGACGACTCGGTTACGCTGCCGTTGATGGCGTTGGGCGGGTCCGGCGTGATTTCGGTTGTTTCAAACGAGGTCCCGGGAGCCATGGCCAAGCTTTGCGACCTCGCGCTGGCCGGGGACTTTGCGGGTGCCCGCGCCGTGCATCGCCGGTATCTGCCGCTCATGGATGTCAACTTCTGCGAGACGAGCCCCGGTCCCGTGAAGGTTGCCATGGAAATGATGGGCTTGCTTGACGAAGCGCGGTACCGGTTGCCCATGACACGCCCTTCGCCGGCAAGTTGCACGCGCGTCGGCGACGTGCTCGAGGCGCTGGGAGTCCTGCAAAAGGCCCCCGTCGCGGCCCGTGGCTAGAACTGCAATCGGAGTGCCGTCTGCACGATGCGGCCCATGCCCGACATCCGCGCGACCCCGAAGTAGACATCGTCGATATTGCTGAACGGCGCAGCCCAGTTCCAGTTGCCGAACGCGTTCAGCAAGTCGAACCCGATTTGCATCGACACCGCTTCGCCGACTTCGATGGGCCTGGCAACCCGGAAATCCCACTGCTGGAACCCTGCGACCCGATACTCGTTGCGCCGGGATGTGCCCGCGCGGACATCTTGGAAGCTTCTCGGCCGCACCGCACGGAAAGCGTTGGGATCGAAGGCGAACCGCCCGGTTATCGACCGGCCGCCGTCCAGCGTGTAGGTCCTGACGACGCGCGGGTCCAGCACGGTGTACGGCCCGACCCGGTCAGGTCGCCCGACCCGCTCGAACGTGTAGGTGGGATCCTCGGTTTGCCGGATATCGAGCGGCAGGCCTGATCGCCAGCGCCAGATGCCGCTCACGCTCCAGCGATCGATCCAGGGTGCCGAGTCGGTCCAGCGCCGGGGCAGGCGGACTCCGTACTGCCAGGTCGCGGAGAGGGAATGCCGCCGGTCAAAGTTCGAGAACGTCCAGTCCTCCCCGACCAGTTCGTCACCAAACACGGTGCTCCCGTTGTCGAATGACTGGCCCCAGCTGTAACCGATGTTGAGCGCCAGCCCCCTGTGGAGGTACCGGTTGGCACGCACTTGGATGGCCTCGTACCGCGCGCTTCCCGAACTCTCGAACCTGCGGATGTTCCCGAACCGCGAGAATCGCCGCATGTTGCGCACGGACCCGAAGCTGCGCAGCGGGTTCCGCACGAAGACATTCAGCTCGCGCTGCTGCTGCAAGCGCAACGAGCGCGTACCTAGGTAGCTCGCGGAGAGAAACACGCGACCCGGCAGCAGGCGCTGCCAGCTGAGATTCCAGTGCTGCGCGCGGGCGTTCTCGAATTGCGGGTCGAATACAAGAATCGGGTAGCGCACGACATTGGGCCGGAAGGTTGTCGGCTGGAGGCTGGGGAGCGCCGTGATCGGCGCTTGGAACGCCCCTCGCGGATTGCGCAGCGCGAAGCGGTTGTCGAAGCTGAATGGCGGATACGTGGCCTGAAACAGCGCGGCTGCGCTTGACCCGGCAAATGTGCCGTGGTCGAAGAACACTCCATAGGCGGCGCGGAACACCGACCGGCCGGACTCCCCTAGCAGCCAGCGAGCCGCCTTGCGGTCCCATGACGGCGAGTAAGCAATGCCTATGCGGGGCGAGAAGTTTCGCCCTCGCGAGACGAGCGTCGACCTAGGCAGCACGTTGCCCTCGGGATCGGTGTCTCCCGGGAACTGCAGGTTCGGAGGCGAGTCCGGGTATCGGATGCTCTGCGTTCCCTCGCGGAACGTCATCAGCCGGTCCCATCTGTCCGTGGCCGGGGGCTGCTCCTCGAACCGCACGCCGAACGTCACCTTCAAGTCGCTCCTCGGCCGGATCTCGGCTTCCGCGAAGGCAGCGAGTTCCTGCCACCGGAGATCCAGGCTGCGGGGAGTCTGCAAGCGATACTCCCCTGGCCGCCCGAGGAGCATGTCCCGCAGCCCTTGGCCGCGGAATCGCGATGGCGGCTCCGGGGGGGCCGGGAAGCTGAAGCTGCCCGCGGAGTTTTCCGTGTTTGTGAACGGCCAGGACCCCTGTTGCATGAGCAGGCCCACGCGGAGGGCCTGCCGGCGGTGCCGGAATTCCATGTCGTGGCGGAGTTGCAGGGTCGTCTGAACGGAGTTCTCGGAATCGATGAACGGCGCGACATGCAGTTGCAGCTGACCCGTGTCATGCCACAGCCGGACATTGGGGATCGTTCCCGGATTCAAGTCAGAGTACTCGAAGCCGAAGTCCTCGGCGGGCATGTCTCCGAACGCCGTGTGTCCGCGCCGCTGCTCGCTCGACAGGCGTTGCATGGCCAGGCGCAGCGTTTGCACGAAGTATGGCGAGACCGTGTGCGTCAGCGCGTACTGTGCATGGTTCGAGACTTGCCGGCGATTCGCGATGGTGCCGGGCGAGGCAGTGAACGGCTCCGCGGTGGGCTCGCGGACCCTGTTGCTGTAGACGTAATGGCTTAGGTAATGAGCGAATGTCTTCGATCGCCGGTCAATCCGGGCCAGCAGTACCTGACCGTAGCTCTTGAGCGTTTCCGAGGCTTGCAGCCAGCCGCCTTCCAGATTAGATCGCGGCACGAACGTGGCTAGGTACTTCTGCACCAGCGGGTCAAGTCGGTAGGCCGGTATCCGGCTGTTCGGGAACTCGATCCCGCTCAGAGGGTCGACCGGCAGTCTTTCGAAGCCGAAGAAGTTGCCGGAACGTTCGTTATCGCTCAGGACGCGACGCAGAGATTGGTGATTGCGGCTGGTCAGCCACGCCTCTCCGTCGACGAACGCGTAGAGCTTTTGCCGGGGCCATAGCGGTCCGGCCGCCTGGCCGCCGCCCACCCATCCGCCAACGCGGTCGCGGGAACCGTCGAACGCGCCTAGCGACTCGTTCCACGAAGGCCGCATGTAGCCCCGCAGCTGCCCGTGCCAGATGTCCGTTCCCGACCGGAATCTGGGATCGACCACCGCACCGGCGTTCCTGCCCTCGCTGGCCGAATAGGTGTGAGTGCTGACCCGGAGCGATTCGAGGGCTTCGGGAACCGGCCCGAAATTCGCCGCTTGCGCCCCGGTGATGCGGTTCTGCGCGTTGTTGGTAGCACCGTCGAGCTTGTAGTTGATGAAGGAGCTGCGGGAGCCGTTGGCGGAGACCGGCGCCGCCCTGCCGGTATAGGGGTCCACGTCCAACGAGGTCGTGGGGGTCATGCCCGGAACCAAATGCAGCAGCTTGTCGACTGTCGTCCGCCCCTCGGAGCCGACCACGATGGGCAGCGCCTCGATCTGCTCGCGCACCAAGCCGTATTCCAGAGCCATCTCCTCGAGTCCCGATCGGGGCCGGGTCGCAGCGGGTCGCAGCTGCTGCATCACGACCGGGGGAATCACCACCGGGATTCCGGGCAGTACCTCGAAGGGGCCGCTGCGCCAGGCCGTGTAGCGGTCGTGGAGCAGTGCAAGCGAATACCGCCCGGAACCTACGGATTCGAATAAGAACGCGCCGTCCGAACGGGTCTTGTCGCGAAGCACTTGCGCACTGGCGAGATTGATGAGCTGGGCTTCCACACCCGCCAAGGGCGCTTGACGATCGTCCAGCACATAGCCGGAAACCTCTCCCGCGCTAGCCGACGCGCTACCAAACCGTCCGAGCAGCAGCGCGATGAAGAAGCCGTACTGGACGGCGTGACGCACGTTAGCTTTAGTCTAGCGGTTGCGAATCTCTTTTTTGAGGCGTTGCGTGTGGTGGCGGATTCTGGACAGCAGGGTCCCTACAGAAAGGGTGCCTGCGCGCGCGTCGAGCGGTTCGCTGATTCCGAAGAACATTGCAGTCAAAGCGCGGTCAAGCGCTAGCGCGTCCTTTAGGAGTTCCCTGCTCGTACCTCCCAGGCTGTCGAAGTCCTCTGGCGGACGTTTGGCGCTCCGGTAATTCCAATTCGTCCGCTCCAGAGCTTCCGACAGCTCGGCGCCGACCTCTTTCTCGTACTTAGCAATCGCGTCTAGGTGGAATCCGAGGACTTGACGGAGGCGGTCCGTGCGCCGCGCTTCGTCGATGCCAGTGCGGTTCAGCATGCTGTGCAGCGCGTGGACATGGGCTAGCAGTTCCGCGTCGTCCCGCATCACGCCGGTTACGTAGCGGTTAAGTTCGTTTTCCAGCAGGCTCGCATCCAAGGGCTGGAACGACCGCCTTGCCGAGTCCTCGTAGTGCTGCAGCAGCGAGTTGCGGACCAAGCCTCCGGCTGGACGGCTAGCGCCGACGGCTGCACGCAGCGGATTTTGCAGCGCCGCTTTCCGGGAACCGCGAACCGAGATGGAAAAGTCCACCGGCCTTCCGTCCGCCGCCGCTCGCAGAGCGCTCTCGATCCTGAGCCGATCGGATTCGTTAGCCACCGAACCCGTAAACCGAAGCCGCCCGTTGGATCCTCCCGCCTGCAACGATTCCTTCCACAGGCCGGTTCTGGCGAGAATCCAGTTCCCTTCGATCGCGGAGTCGGGAGAGTCCGGCGCCGGGGGAGCGATTCTCGCCGGCAGGGGCACGGCGAACGCGTTCGCCGCCGGCGTGGGCGGGGTAGGCAGGTCCGACCGCTGCGGCAACTCGATCGCTACGGAATCCAATGGGAAGTCCAGGGCTTCCACAGCAGGGGCAGGCTGGCCGACGAGCGCCACCATCGGGGCTGGTAAGGCCCGGTTTGCCGAGGCGAGTTCGAACCGCTCGAGAGGCTGTAGCGGCAGCATCTCGCGTGCCGCGATCGCCGTTCGGGAATCGCTTGCGACTGCCTCCGGCGCGATCGCCTCGGCAACAGGAGCAGGTGCCGGCCGTTCAGGCGGGGATACCGCGTTCCAACCGACCCAAGCGAGCAGGCATGCCGCTGCGAAAGCGGCGGCGTAGGAAGCGAATGCAGGCGCTCTCGGCAAACTGAACCGGGGCAGCCAGTTCCAATGTCGCCCGGCTTCGGCTTTCTGACGCTTCACCTCGCGCTTGAGCTGAGCCCGCAGAGCAACCAAGGCCGCAGCCCTGCGCTCGGCCGGCAGTACGAAGGCGGTCTGCCGGTGAAGTGCGTACTCGATCTCCGCGAGTTGGACGTGGATCTCGGCCGCGCGGCTCCGGCATGGGCCGCACGCGCTGAGGTGGGCCCTGTTGGCGGTGCCCAGGCTGTCTTCGACTGACAGCAGCAGATCTTCAGTAGAGAGGTGCACGGCCAGCAGTTCCGCTTCCGCCGCCAGTCGGGCGCGGAAGTGGTGCAGTTGCGTCGGCCGCGTGAAGGGATGTCGCGTCTGCGCGAGCAGGTCGGATGTCGCGTGGACGTAGGTTTCCTGCAAGTCGACCATCTGGGCTTTGCAGTCGACGCAGTCCGGCACGTGCCGGCAAAGCTCGCGATCCTCTAGCTCGCCTTCAGCGTAGAGGAGCAGTTCTTCCGTGCTTAGGTGTCTCACTGGGTTTGGGAACCGCCCGCCGAAACTTCTTGATCGCCCGAGCTACGTAGCTCGCGGCGGTCGAAATCGAAACATCCAATACTTCCGCCACTTCGCGGAATGTCAACCCCTCCGCCCGCAGCAGCAGGCATTCCTTCTCCAGCGGACTCAGCGTATGCCACGGCAGTTTGGATGACCATAGCGACCGCTCGTCCGCATCCAGTTCGGGGAGGTACGCGTGGTTCGCCTCGACGCTCCTCCAGCCCGCTTCGTCCAGAAGCACCGGCTTGGATTTCTTCGCGCGGTCGATCGCCAGGCGCCGTCCCACACGGTACAGCCACCCTTTCGGATTCTGTATAGATTCCCCGTTGCAGCGGGCTCGGAAGAAGCGGATGAAAGTTTCTTGCGCGAGGTCCTCGAGATCGTAGGTGTTGCGTCCTCCGCTGCGCAGGTAGCGCATCAGGTTCGCTGAATGCTCCTGAAAGAGTTGCTCCGTCTCCCATGCGGCCTGCGTTAGGGCGTCGGGCTGACTGGACGAAGGCACAGATTACCTCGCAAGCTTTCCCTAGCCGTACAGTCCCTAGACGATTGAGCGCGCGATTCTTACGGCAAGAAAGCTTCCAAGTAGAATTGTGCGCCCCGGGAGAAGGAATGTCAAGCCAACAGGACTGCAGGACTGCATTGACTGCATTGCATGTTCCGGCAGGACCGTGACCGGCTTTCCATTCCGAGTGCGGCGGGTCCGGTCTGCCGCTCGGTGCCTGAGCGGATCTCCAAGAATTCCGAACTCGCTCTACGAGCGAAGAATTCCGCCGGCGCCGCCGGGTCGCCTGACTTTTGCACCGCCTGATACGCTGCGATTCCGTGGGTCTCGCTGGGTTCCTATAATGGGAGTCCGGCTGAGCGTGTCCGCCTGCCGACGGAGGCCGGCGGGCGCGAGCGCCATCGAAGGAGGATCCGGCTCTTGCACTGGGTTGACTATCTCCGCCCGCGAACGCTCGACGAGTGCTTGCGGGCCTTCGCCGAGCATGGCGCCAATGCCAGGGCGCTGGCCGGCGGCACCGACCTGCTGGTGCAAATGCGGGTTGGCCGCCGCACCAACGGCGTCTTGGTGGACATGAAGGCCGTCCCGGAGCTGACCGAGCTTCGGTACGATGCCCTCGAAGGCTTGACGCTTGGCGCGGCCGTTCCGTGCTATCGCGTCTACGGTGACGAGAAGGTGCGCCAGACGTACCCTGGGCTGATCGACACCGTCGAGATGATCGGCGGCACTCAGATCCAAGGCCGCGCGTCCGTCGGAGGCAACCTGTGCAACTCGGCTCCCAGCGCGGACGCCGTCCCCGCGCTGATCGCTCTCAGGGCGACCTGTCGGATCGCCTCGACGGCTGGCTGGCGCGAGGTGCCAGTCGAAGATTTCTGCACGGCGCCGGGCCGCAACGTTCTCCGGGAGACGGAGATCCTCGTCTCGCTTCGCCTGCCACCCCCGCCGGAAGGCTTCGGTGCCTGCTACCTGCGTTTCATTCCTCGCAACGAGATGGACATCGCAGTCGCGGGCGCGGGCGTATCGGTCAAGTTGGCGGACGGGGTGTTCGAAGACGGTCGCGTTGCGCTTGCCTCGGTCGCTCCGACGCCCTTGCTGGTGGAAGAGGCGGGGGCCGCGCTTCGCGGGCAGCGTGTGGGCCGCGAGGCGGTCGCGCGGGCCGCGGCGGCAGCCAAGGCCGCGGCCCGACCCATCACGGACATGCGCGGGACCGCCGCGTACCGCCGCAACCTGTGCGAGGTCCTGACGCGTAGAGCCTTGGAGAGGGCGGTGCAGCGCGCCGGAGGCACGCTGGGCTAGGAAGGGAATTTCGAGGCCATGAATTCAACCCACGTTCGAGCGACCATCAACGGGCAGCCGACTGAGTTCCTCTGCGAGCCGCGGCACTCCCTTCTGGAGGTGCTGCGGGATGTTTTGCAGCTTACCGGTACCAAGGAAGGCTGCAACGACGGCAATTGCGGCGCCTGCACCGTGGAAATGGACGGCCGCATCGTGCCGGCTTGCCTTGTGCTGGGAGTGGAGGCCGAGGGCGCCAGCATCCTGACCATCGAGGGGATTGCGGAGGGCAGCGCGCTGCACGAGGTGCAGCGCGCTTTCCTCGAGGGCGCCGCCTTGCAGTGCGGTGTCTGCACCCCAGGCTTCATCGTGGCGTCGAAGGCGCTTCTCGACCGAAACCCCGACCCGACCGAGGGCGAAATCCGGCTCTGGTTGGCCAACAATCTCTGCCGCTGCACCGGTTACGACAAGATCGTCCGATCCGTGCAGTCGGCAGCATGCAGAATGCAGCAGGAGATCGCAACATGAGCACCGCAACCATCGATCCAGTCCGCGCCAAGGCGGCCGCCGCCACGGCGTCCGGGAACGGGGCAGGAAGCCAGAACGGCTACGAGCCCAACATGGTGTTGGCCACGAAGACTTTTGACGTGGTAGGTACGCGCCCGGTGCGCCACGACGGAACCGACAAGGTCACCGGCCGGGCGCTTTACGGCGCGGACGTGCTGCTGCCCGGAACTTTGCACGGTGCGGTCCTGCGGAGCCCGCATGCCCATGCGAGGATTCGCTCCATCGACACCTCTGCGGCCGAGAGCATGGACGGTGTGTTCGCGGTGGTCACCGCCGAGGACTTGCCTCCGGCCGAAGACAAGATCGTGGATGTCGGGGAAGGCGACACCCGGCTCTCCTACGTGCACGGGAACGTCCTCGCCGCCGGCAAGGTCCTTTATCAGGGTCACGCCGTTGCGGGCATCGCGGCCGCCAGCCCGCATCTCGCGCTCGAGGCCGCAAGCGCCATCAAGGTGGAATACGAGCCGCTACCGAGTTCGATGACCGCGCCGGAAGCGATGCAGCCCGCAGCGGAATTACTGCACGAAGACCTGTACACAAAGGAATTCGGCGAGCGCTCCCAGGCGCCTTCCAATGTCGCCGAGCACGTCCAGTGGACGAAAGGCGATGCGGCGGACGGATTCGCGCACTCGGAGGTGGTCGTCGAACGGACATTCGACACGGCGACCGTGCATCAGGGATACATCGAGCCGCACAACGTGACGGCCCTCTGGAACCATGACGGGCGCCTGCACATCTGGTGTTCCACGCAGGGAGCGTTCGTGGTTCGCGACGTGACCGCCAAGATTCTGGAGATTCCAGTCTCCAATGTCAAGGTTACGCCCATGGAGATCGGCGGGGGCTTCGGCGGCAAGATTCCGGTTTACTTCGAGCCCGTCGCGGCTCTGCTGTCGAAGAAAACGGGCCGTCCGGTCAAGTTTGTGATGTCCCGCGAGGACGTGTTCGTGGGGACGGGCCCGACCGCGGGCTCCCATGTGCGTGTGAAGATAGGGGCCTCGGCAGACGGCAAGATCCATGCCATGGAGGCCATGCTGGCCTACGAGGCGGGTGCCTATCCGGGCTCCTTCGTCATCCCCGGAGGGATGTGCATCTTCGCCGCTTACGACTGCGCGAACGTCGCGATCGACTGCTACGACGTCGTCGTTAACAAGCCGAGCTGCGCCGCCTACAGGGCTCCTGGCGCGCCCCAGGCGGCCTTTGCAGCGGAACAGGTGGTTGACGAAGTCGCCGCCAAGATCGGCATGGACCCTGTCGCATTCCGCCTGCTAAACGCGGCCAAGGAAGGGACCCGTCGCGCGGACGGCCCGAAATTCCGCCGCATCGGCTGCGAGGAAGTGCTCGAGGCGATCAAGAGCCATCCCCATTACCAAGCCCCACTGGAAGGCCCGAACCGCGGGCGTGGCGTTGCGGTGGGCTTCTGGTTCAACGTGGGGCTGGAATCCAGCTGCACGCTGCACGTCAACACGAACGGCACCGTTCATCTTGTCGAGGGTTCGACCGACATAGGCGGCACGCGGACGTCAATCGCGATGCAAGCCGCCGAGGTGCTGGGCATCCCTGCGGAGGACATCCTTCCCGAGGTCGTGGATACCGACTCGGTCGGTTTCACTTCGGTTACGGGAGGCAGCCGCACAACTTTCGCGACCGGGTGGGCGGCGCACGACGCTGCGCAGAAAGTCGTCGCCGAGATGAAGGCCCGGGCAGCGAAGCTGTGGTCCTTGGATCCGGGCCAGGTCGAGCACGCCAAGGGCGTCTACTCCGCCAACGGCCGTTCCATCGCTTTCCAGGAGCTGGCGGCCCAGAGCAGCCGGACCGGCGGACCTGTCAGCGCCACCGCGACTGTAAAGCCGCGCGGTGTCGGAGGTTCGTTCTCCGCGAACCTTGTCGATGTCGAGGTCGACCCCGAGACCGGCAAGGTGGACATCTTGCGCTTCACGGCTTTCCAAGACGTCGGCAAGGCCGTGCATCCGAGCTACGTCGAAGGCCAGATGCAGGGCGGCTCGGTGCAGGGGATCGGCTGGGCTCTGAACGAGGAGTACTACATGGGAGACGACGGCACCATGATCAACAGCACGCTGCTCGACTACCGCATGCCGACCTCTCTCGACTTGCCTATGATCGATACCTGTATCGTCGAGGTCGCGAATCCCGGGCACCCCTTCGGCGTGCGCGGCGTGGGAGAAGCCAACATCGTCCCGCCCACTCCGGCGATCGCGAACGCTATCCACGACGCGGTGGGCATCCGGATGCAGCGACTGCCGATGAACCCCCCCGCGATATGGTCGGCGGTTGAAAAATCCAGATCCAGCTAGCACAAATCAGCCTGCCGGGGGGCGCGCCCCTCGGCCCTGAACGCCTAGTCGAAACAGCTACTCATGTCAGCACCCTTGATCAAATCGAACATTCCCGAACTCCCTCTGGTGTCCCGCGGCAAGGTCCGCGACCTGTACGAGGTCGGCGACGACCGTCTCCTCATCGTCGCCTCGGATCGCATTTCGGCCTTCGATGTCGTTTTGCCGACACCGATTCCTCGCAAAGGAGAGGTGCTCACGAAGCTGTCGATCTTCTGGTTCGACTTTTTCAAGGACACGGTGGGCACGCACTTCATCACCGCAAACGTCGACGAGTACCCGGCGGAGCTGCACAAGCATCGCGACCAGCTCGAAGGCCGCTCGATGCTGGTGCAGCGACTGGAGATGTTTCCGGTCGAGTGCGTGGCGCGAGGCTACATCGTGGGGTCGGGCTGGAAGGACTACAGGCGGACCGGCTCAGTCTGCGGGATCCCTCTGCCCGAAGGCATGCGCGAATGCGGCAAGCTTCCAGGAGCCATCTTCACGCCGGCAACCAAGGCCGTCACAGGTCACGACGAGAACATCGGCTTCGACGATACGCGCCGGATCGTCGGTGGCAAGGCCGCCGCCAAGTTGCGCGACCTGACCCTCGACATATACGACCGCGCTTCCCAGCACGGACTGGCCTGCGGGCTAATTCTGGCCGACACGAAGTTCGAGTTCGGGACGCTTGACGGCGAGATCGTGCTGGGCGACGAAGTGCTCACTCCGGATTCGTCCCGCTACTGGCCGCTGGATCTGTACCAGCCCGGCCGCGCCCAAGAGTCGTTCGACAAGCAATACGTCCGGGATTATTTGGAGGAAGTGAAGTTCAACAAGCGACCGCCGGGACCGGAACTTCCTCCGGAGGTAGTCAAGAAAACGACCGAGAAGTACCTCGAGGCTTACGTCACGATTACCGGCCAAGAACTGTAGGCCTCAACGTCGCGGAGCGGCCTGCCCCGGCTCGAGCAGCGCTGCCGGGTGGTAGAATCCGATTGCTATGAGCAAACTCCTTACCGCGGCCACGCGCCGGACTGCCATGAAGGCCGCGGCTTCGTTCGGCATCCTCTCCAGCGCGACCAAAGCGGGCCTGGCGTCCGAGAGCGAGCGGGCGAACGGTCGCCTGAACCAGTCCGTCTGCAAGTGGTGCTACAGGGCGATGGCACTTGACGAACTATGCGCGCACGCGGCCAAGATGGGCATCGTGTCCGTCGAGCTCCTAACGAAGGACCAGTGGCCGACGCTCGAGAAATACGGGCTGAAATGTGCTGTCGGCAGCGGGATCTGCAGCATTCGCGACGGAACGAACCGCGTCGAGAACCACGCGAGCATCGAGGCCAACGCTCGCGATCTCATCACGGCTGCGAAGAAGAGCGGGGTCCCGAACCTCATCGTTTTCTCCGGCAACCGTGGCGGCATGTCCGACGAGCAGGCTTGGGAGAATTCCGCGGCCGTCCTCAACCGGATCAAGGCCCGGGCCGAAGACGCGGGAGTGACGATTCTGATGGAGTTGCTCAATTCCAAGGTCAACCACCCCGACTACCACTGCGACAACACCCCGTGGGGCGTCGAGTTGATGAAGCGCGTGGAGTCGCCTCGCGTGAAGCTGCTGTACGACATTTATCACATGCAGATCATGGAAGGGGATGTCATTCGCATGATCCGTGACAACATCGGCAACATCGGGCACTTCCATACCGGTGGCAACCCCGGGCGCAACGAGATCGACGACACGCAAGAACTCAACTACAAGGCAATCTCCAAGGCCATTGCGGATCTCGGGTTCGACGGCTATTTCGCCCATGAGTTCATCCCGAAGCGCGATCCGATGACATCGCTCAGGGAGGCAGTCGAACTCTGCGCCGTTTAGCGGACGCTCCGTGCCCAGAGTCGATCCGCAAGTTCGCCGCGGCTTGAACTCGCGCCTCGAGTGGCGGGGGAGCCTTTAGCGACCGCCATCTCCGGGTATCGCCTGCCGCCCGGCGCAACACCCCTTCCCATCGCTCGGGAGACGGTTCAAGCCCTTCCTGGTTCGGGCTGCACCAGCACTCCCATCTCCGACGAGCGCGATGGCCGGTCGCCGTCGGCGCTACGGGGCTCTTGGGCGCAAACGGTGTCCAGCTGAACGCGCCTTTGGCCGTAAGCCCGGGTCGCCAGCCCGATGAGCTGTAGCGCGTCTGTCCGGACTCTCGCGTTCATTCCGCGCGCCCACGGCCCGTGCGCCTGTGTCGGCGCATCCCATGGTGGCTTCGATTCCGCCCGTCGCGCGCCATGCCTGCCGTGCGGTCAGATGTCCGGGACCTATGATGGAAGCATGTTGAAGCACACGGAATGGAACCGGCGCGACTTATTCCGGACCGGTACATCCGCCGCGCTGGCCCTCGCTCTTGGGCGCAAGGCTGACGCGGCCAGGGCCGATCGCATGGGAGAATGGCGCAATCGCGTCTCAGGGATGGCCTACCGTCGACTTGGCCGGACCAATTACATGGTCTCGGAGGTCGTGTGCGGGGGCAACACCATCGCCCCGGACAATTACGGCCATGTCGAAGAGGCAATCGATCGCGGTCTCAACTACTTGGACACCGCCCCGGCCTATGGCAGGGGCCGCAGCGAACTCGGGTATGCCAAAGTGGTCGCCGGTTCGAACCGGGAACGCGTTTTTCTCAACACCAAGGTCAGTATCTGGAATTCGAACCGGAACGCTCTGTTTCAGAGGATCTTCGACAGCCAATCGGAATCCGAGCAAGCAAGACTGCGGACCAAGGTGCAAGACGAGCTGGAGCGTCGCCGGGCGCTCGATCCGGACCACATTTGCCACTATTTCACCGGCCAGCAGAGCTCGCTGGAGGCCGCCTTGCTCGCTAACGCGATGGAGCCGGAATTCGGTCACAAGATTGACCGACCCGCCGAGTACCGCGAGCGAGTGCTCAAGTCCGTTGATGATAGCCTGCGGGCGCTCGGGACTGATTACTTGGACCTGCTAATGGTTCCTCACGGGGCGAACAGCGCGTACGAGGTGACCGCGTTCCCCGAAGTGTTCGAGGCGTTCGAGATTCTGCGCAAGTCCGGCAAGGTGCGCCATTTCGCGGTCTCGGCGCACAGCGATCCGGGCGGGGTGCTCGACGGCGCCGTCGAATCTGGCCAGTACTCGGCGGCGATGGTTGCCTACAACATCGTGAACCATGCTTACGTGGACGGTGCTCTGGACAGGGCGCGACGGGCCGATCTCGGTGTCATCGCGATGAAGGTAGCGCGTCCTTGCCACCACGGACGCGGCAACGGAATGCCCAACGATCCGCGCCGAGTGGCCATGATCGAAAAAGCGGTGCCAGGCAAGCTGAACGTGCCTCGGAAGTGCTATTTGTGGGCCCTGCGGGATCCCCGCATCGCGGCGGTGAACTCGGAATTGAAGAATTCACAGATGGTCACCGAAAACCTGCTGCTGGCCGCTTCCAAACACGCTTGAACCGCGTTGCACGGAACGTCCGGCGCCCGACCCGGAAACCTCTTCCGTCTCCCGTATCGGATGACGGTGCCTGAGAGCCTCTTCGATTCCTTCGAGAACGCTGTCCAAGTGGCCGCAATGTTGCGGACGGGATAACCCGCTTTGCTACAGAGTTCTGTACGGCATCTATCAGCGACTCCGTTACGCGGTCTTCCCTAGCCGCTCGGAGGATTCCCGACAACGTCGTCGAGCGACCTGAGGGGGTATGTGTCAGTTGAACGCCCATCCCTAAGCCGGCGCGAGAAGGGATGCCACGAATGGCCGCGATAACTCAATTCAGCACGCGCTTCCGCATTGTCATCTTGGCCGTCCTGCCGTCGCTGGCCAAAGGCCTGCGATGCGGCGTCCGGATTGTGTTGGACGGCCAGAGTGATTGCGAGATTGCGTTTCGATCCGCCATCCAGAAGGAGGCGCCGCACCTCTTAGGCGGATGCCACGAAATCTTGTTCCCTCCTGGGAGCCAGATGGTGGGTGATTAGACCGGAGCGACGCTCGCTTCGCATCTGGCGACGCTGCTGGCGGAGTCGTCGGTCGACGCCGTGCTTGTACTCGGTATCGTCGGCTCTTCGTATGCGACGCGGCTCTCGGACCTGCCGAAGCAGGTCTTCGCTGCGCCGGTCTTGGCTCCTTTGCGGCGACTCGCAGGCCGGCAAGGGAGGCAACAATCCCGGGTCGGTCGCGATCTCCGCTGTGCTGCAGGATTGCAGGCTCGCGTTCATCCCCCCCCGGAGAGAACCAGCCCTCCAGGCGATGCCTCGACGTGGTTCTGCGGTGCGTGGGCGTGATTGCTCCCGGAGCGCTCGGGGACCGACTTGACGCACTTGTCCAAAACGCCTGGAAATCAATCGATGCGGCCGAAGATCGCTTCGATGCGGAGCGCTCGGACATCGGCCCCCGCGACCAGGAAGACCCGCAACGCAATTGAGGCGGGTGACGCAACTGCGTTCTGACCGGAGACCTTGGTTGCACCCGACCGGTTGCCACGTGTCGGCCAAGCAAGGCAAGGAGTTTGAAAAGCGCAACGGTCTCCGGCATGTGCTCATCCGGGGTGTCCTGCATGACTTGCCCTGCCCGACAGAGCCTCTCGCGTGCGTCCATTGGGATAGACTGGAGCATCGGGTAGCAAGCCGCAACCGCCCAATTGCCGTGCGTATCGACTTGCATTTCACCCGGAGGCACCATGAGACTAACGCCCGCTTGCTTCGTCCTTCTCGCATCCGCCCTCGCCGCCGAGGTTCCCCCTGCGGCTCGTCAGATCGCTTCGAGCGTGCAAGCTGCGCCGGAAGAGCTGCGATCCGGCGCCACTGTATTGGGGTACGACTCGAGCGGAGCGCTAGGGGTGCTCCGGAAGGGATCCAACGACCTGCATTGTCTCGCTGACAATCCGGACGACGACGCTTTCTCAGTGGCGTGCTATCACAAGGACCTCGAGCCGTTCATGGCCCGCGGTCGTGAACTGACGCGGCAGGGCTACAAGGGCAAGGAGCGCCACGAAATCCGCTGGAAGGACGTCGACGAGGGGCGTGTCGCGATGCCACGCGAAGCGCGCATCCTGTATGTGTTGACGGGCAAGGCGTATGACGCGGCTAGGGACGACGTTTCCGAACCATATCTGCGGTGGGTGATCTACACGCCTTACGCGACCCCGGAATCGACGGGCATCCCGGCGTCGCCGCGTGAAGGTCCTTGGTTGATGTACCCCGGCAAAGCCGGCGCTCACGTGATGATCAGCCCTCCGAAGAACTGAGCTGCGTCCACGGGTGACGGTTCGGCCGCGCTCCCCCGGTGCCGCCGAATTGACGCACCTGGCACAGACCAACTTCCCGCTATCCGAAACGCGCGCTAGCCGCTCTTGCATGCGTCTCCGGCAGACTTGTGCGACGGAGACCGCGACCTGTCCGGCGCCGCACCGGCAGAACAGGTCCGGTCCGCCCGGCTCCCTTGGCGGGGAGCTTGCAAACGCGCCAGAACCCGTTGCCGTTCAAGTTCGGCATCTCGCCTCTGGCGAGCTGGTCAACGGATGATATCGCCCTCGACGCCAAGGAGTATGTTGGCGCAAAGGTTGTTTCCGAACGTCTGCCAATCCAAGAATCCCCAAACCAGCTCTTTGTCTCGGTTGACCTCGAAAATCTGGGGAGTCTCGCCCTCAGCGTGTGTGTTCGTGACGACAATGTTGCCGTTGGGCAGTGCATGGAGCTGAGTGACCCAGAACAGCTGGATGTCGGGTACCTCGTTGCTTTCGAGGCTCCAAACAATCTCCCCGCCAGCGTTCACTTCCAGCACGCGGTTGTTATTCCCGCCCCCGATGAGGGTGTTCCCGGTCGGCAGCCTGTAGGCCGAGTACACGGACGTGCCGTGACCTCGGTGCGTCGGAGTAGGCTCACCGTTGAGCTCCAGGTTGTATTCCCAGACCACCTTCCCGTCGCGATCGTATTCGCGGACCGCGCCGTCCTTCTCGTGAGCGACCAAGTACGTCCCTTCGGCGGTCGATCGCACGAGTCTCGTGTCCCTATGCGAATCCGGATTGTCGACCCGCAGCTTGATCTCGTGATGCACCTCGCCCTCGCGGTCCACCTCGATGATGCGTCGGTTGCCCGTCTCGGCGATCATCGTGTGGCCGTTGTCGAGTCGCTCGAAGCCATGAATCTCGATCTTGTCGACTTCGTCTGACGCGGGCTTAGATTTCCAATTCCAGACGGTCTCCTTTTCCGGCGTGACTTCCGCGAGAGCATCGTGGGCTGTCGGGACTAGCACGTTGCCGTTCTTGAGCAGGTGCATGTCGTGCGCGCCCGTGCCGTTCTCCCAAGACCAGTCCACGGAACTGTCTGAGTTGACGATTGCGACCTGACCTCTGTCCTGTGCCATCAAGCGCGGCGCACTTGCGACGGGCTCTGCCGTCTCATGCTTCCCGCAAGCCCATTGCAGCAGCGGCGCGGCTGCGCCTGCGCGCAGAAAGCTGCGACGGTCCATGGAGGATCCCCCTTCAATCTCGAGGGCTACAGGTGGAGTGCCTGCGCCAGCCCTCGCCTAAATGAATTCGTACTCCCCGGGTCGCGGCAGTTCGGGCACTTCGTGCGCTCGTTCGAGCGAAGGATTGTCCGGGATCAGGTTCTGCTTCGAGTTCATCGCCATGTCCCAAGTGATCTCGATGCCCGCATAGGCCGACTCGCGCCCCATGATCGCCGTCATCGTCGAATACCCGACCGCGAGCGCCTGGTTCTTGTAAGGGCCCGTGCCGTTGATCGATGCCACCATGTCGATGTGCTCCTGCACGTAGGGGCTGGTCTTGGATGGCGTGCCGAGGTCCCGCACAGTGGAGCGACCGCGAGTGCCCACCACCAGCTCGTTCACGCGGCGTACCTTGCGCTCGGGATACTGGCGGCAGTGGCTCGACATGCGGACACCGTTTGCGTACTCGAAGTCCGCGTGCACGTGATCGTAGATGTTGCCGTACAGCTTCTCCCGGGGACGCCATACAGCCCCGCCCGATGCCACCACGCTGACCGGATGGGTGTCTCCCATCACCCAGTTGATGACGTCGATGTTGTGCAAGTGCTGCTCGACGATCTGGTCCCCGCAGATCCAAACGTGGGAGTACCAAGCGCGCTGCTGCCAAGCCAGCGACTCTTGGTCAAGCTTGTCTGCGAAGTCCGCCCCCTTGATGACGGGCCCCGAGATCCAGTTGGCGTAGGTTGCGACCACATCGCCAATCTCGCCGTCGCGAATGCGTTGCACGGACTCCACGTACTCTTTCTGAGAGCGGCGTTGCGCGCCGATCATGACGGTGAGCTTCTTCCTCTCCGATTCCTTCGCGAGGCGAATCACCTTTTGCGCTCCCATGCAGTCTGTGGCTAGGGGTTTCTCTGCAAATACGTGCTTGTTGGCGTTGATGGCGTACTCGAGATGCAGCGGCCGCCACCCCGGTGGCGTGTGCAGGAAGACGACGTCTACGCCCGAATCGACGACCTTCTTGTAGGCATCGTAGCCGAGGAAGCGGTTCTCCGGGGCGACTTGGATCTGCTTCTTCACGTCGGGCTCGAACTCATCGGAGTCACGCAGCCTTCGGAGCGATCGCTCGAGCTGGTCCTCGAACAGGTCGCCCATCACTTTGAGCTCGTAATTCGGGTTGCCGCGAATCGCCTCCGCGACCCCGCGAGTGCCACGTCCCCCGCAGCCCACAATGCCGATCGAAAGTTTCTCGTGGTTATCGCCGCGGAGCGTCTGAGGCCGGACTATCTGGAAGCCGGCGGCTGTCGCCGCGGCGGTTCGAGCGGATCCCGTCATGAAGTTACGGCGCGTGAGCTCGGCTTCAGAGGCCGAAGGCGTGCTTTCTTGCTCTGGCATGCGTATTGTTCCTTCTCAGCTTTATGGCGCGCGGCTCGAATTCCGGCGATGCAGCGCAAGGAAGTCCTAGGCTAGCATCTCGGGGCCAAAATGGTGGCAGCCCGCGCGCTCAGCATACCAGTGCACGCCGAACCTCTGATTGGATCGTATCGGTCGCCCTCCGGATCGGGCGGACACAAGAAGCCGGTCTTTCGAATTCTGCCCCGCGCAGGCCGGGCGAGCTCATTAGCTGAAATCTCCGGGCCGCCAGTCGAAAACGGCGCAGCTGGCCGACTTCCCAGCGCGATCAGGGGGCCGGAGGCTCAGACTTCACGGATTCTGTCCGTCATCACGTAGAACTGGAAACGCTCGGGGGGGAGCGATGCCTCGTCCCCGCCCGCGGCGGCCGCCCAGGCGCGGTACGCGGTCGCGCCCAGCGACGAGTTCAGGAAAAACAGGAATTTCTCGGAAAAGAACTTGATTGGCGGCGGCTTCCGGAAAGTCAGGCGGTACCCCATCGCGTTCTCCAGCACGATGTGTGCGTCAGTCGCCTGCTTGTCCTCTAGCAAGGTGACGAAGCTGGCGCGTCCCGCGTGCGGCCATACGTCCGGCCTGAGCAGCGCTCGGAGATTCGGTTGCGTCTCAAAGCTGGTTTCGCACTGCTGGATCCAGTCCAAGACCGATTCGCCCCAGGTCCAGTGCAGGACGAAGCTGCGGTAGTGGTCGACTAGGTTTGCGGCTAGCCCGAAGCGAACTTGCGCCAGCCTGTCGTCTGCGTCCAGCGCGTCTTGCGTCGGCCCCGGGATCAAGTCGTCGGAATCGACGATGTCTCGCGCGCTGCGAACGAGCTTCGAGGTTGCTCTGAGATCGGGGCCCGACCTCAGCATCAGCGGGGGCAGTTCGAAAGACGACTCGCCTGGAATCTCAAGGTACTGGCGGTTGCCGAGGATCTTCACCATCGTCGTCGAGGTAGCGAGCTGGCGGCTCGGTAGCGTTGCTGGCCATATTGTAGTCACTCTCGACCGCGCGTCCACTCGAGTCGAGGGAGCCGCAAAGCTCGTTCTTGCCTTGCACTGGCTGCTTCGATGGTTCGCTCGATGAACGCTGCGGCAGAACCGAGCCAATTCGCAGGGTCCCGCAGGGCCGTCCAATCGAGGTCCGTCCCGAGTTCCCGCTCCAGGATCGCAGTGAGTTCTTCGCCGGACTCCCTGGCGCGTCGACTCGCATCAGCCACGATCCGGCGTGACTCCGCCAACGGCAGGCGCTTGGCCAGCGAGACCGCCGCGGCTTCAGCGGTTAGTACCCCGCGGGAGCGCTCGATGTTGCGCTGCATCCTACCGCGGTCGGCTTTCAGAGACTGCGCCACGGAAGTTCCCAGGCGAAGCGATGCTCCGGTCAGGACCGCCATCTGCGGCAGCGTGAGCCATTCTAGTGTCCACGCGCTTCCGCTTCGCTCGTGCTCGTGAATCGCGGCCTGGTGCATCGACGAGAGCAGGTTCGCGTTGGCTCGGCCGACCGCCACTAAGATCTCCGAGTGCACCGGATTGGACTTGTGGGGCATCGTGCTCGAATGCCCTGCGCTGCCATCGCTAGCCTCCCCGAGCTCAGTTTGGGCGAGCAGGGCCAAGTCCTGTCCCATCTTGGCCAGCGTGCCTGTCACCAGAGACAGCCAACTCGCGAGCTCTATTAGGCCGTCGCGTTGCGAGTGCCACGGTGCGGGCGGGGTCTCGAGACCCAGTTCCGCAGCCAGCCCCTCCATCACCTCCACACCTCGCGAACCGAAAACGCTCAACGTGCCGGCGGCTCCGCCAAACTGCACGGTCAGAGCCCGGGGCCCCAGTTCGGCCAGCCTTCTGCGATGTCGCGCAAGCGGCAGCAGCCATCCCGCGACCTTGAGACCAAACGAAAGAGGAACCGCGTGCTGGGTGCGCGTCCGGCCCGCCATGATGTACTCCCGACAGCGGTTGGCTTGGCCCGAGAGAACCTCGATGAGTCCCTTCAGGCGGGCGTCGAACCGATCGAGCGCTACGGCCAGGCGCATTACGAGCGCCGTGTCGACAGTGTCTTGCGCCGTCGCTCCCCAATGCACATAGTCCCCAGCGGGAACAGCCGCTCCGCGAAGCTGGCTGACCAGCGCTGCCACCGGGTGCCCCGCAGCGATCGAGCCGGCACCGAGTAGCTTGCAGTCCGGCTCAAGCGATGCTGCGGCCGCGACGATTTTCTCGGCCGCCCCACAGGGAATCAATTGCAGGCGCTCTTGCACCACTGCGAGAGCAGCCTCGAATTCGAGCATCGACTTGATCGCTGCCTCGTCGGAAAATAGCTCGGCTGTTGCCGAGTCTGACACCAGCGGCCCTAGGATGGCCGAATCGAGTGGTGAAACAGTCACTTCCGTTGGTGCGCTTTGCAGGAGAATCCGCCCCAGATAGTTACCCGTCTAGGAACACCGTCTCGCGTTCGCCCTGCAAGCGGATGCTGAACTCATACGTAACGATGGCACGTCCGTTGATCGGGGACGCTACAAGAGTTGCGCGCCGGTCGCGTTCGAGGCTGGACAGCAGCGGGTCCGCTGCGTTGGCCGCCGTTTCGTCGGCGAAGTAAATTCGCGTGAACAGATGGTTTAGCATTCCCCGTGCGAAGATGGCGACGGAAATGTGCGGTGCCGCCGCAGCCGTCGGAGTCCCCGGCTTAACAGTCCGGAACCAGTACGCTCCTTCCGTATCGGTGCTCGCCCTGCCAAAGCCGAGGAATCCTTCCGACCCGTCCGGATAGCGCCCGCGGTGGTCCGCTTGCCAGATCTCGATCATGGCGTCCGGGACGGGGGCGCCGGCGCCATCCGCCACGCGACCCTCGATCCGGATCGCTGTCCCGGCAGTCTTTTCGTCCGCCAGCTGATTTCCCACGACCGCACGATAACCGGACTGGCCGGGCGTCAAGGCGTGCGAAAAGAACGGCCCTACTGTCTGTGAGGGAGTCTGGGCAGGCATTCGTTCACCGTTCCATGGGCGTCGCTTGCGGTCCCCGCAATACGATGTCGAATGCGAATCCCAGCGCCCGCTCAGGCTCGGTCAAGCCCATAGAGAACCTCGACACCAGCCTGTTCCGGGCGACAGGATCCCGCACGGATTCGAAAATCGGGTCAAACCGCAGCAGCGGATCCTCGGGGAAATACATCTGCGTTACCAGCCGCTGGACAAACGCTGATCCGAAGACCGAGAAATGAATGTGCGCAGGCCTCCAAGCGTTGCTGTGATTGCGCCAGGGGTACGCTCCGGGTCGGATCGTCGTGAACCGATAGCTTCCGTCGGCATCCGTTAATGTCCGCCCCGCGCCGAGAAAGTTAGGATCGAGCGGGGCGTCGTGCTCGTCGCTCAGGTGGGTGTAGCGGCCCGCAGCGTTCGCTTGCCAAATCTCGACGAGCGCGCCTTGAACCGGGCTGCCGCTTTCGTCTAGAATCCGGCCTGCAACAATGATCCGCTCGCCAATCGGCTCTCCGTCCTGCGTCGCGTTCCGCGTCAGGTCGTTGTCCAATGCGGAGACGGCGTCGTGCCCGAAGACGGGCGCGGTCAGCTCGGACAGCGACTGTTCCAGCGGTACCAAGGGACGCTGGTGAGCCCGGAGGAGAGTCGACTTGTAGGATGCATCCGATTGGCTCGGATGCGAGGGCCAGTCGCGCGGACTGAGCTTTCGGTTGCTCGTCACTTCGTCACCTCCTGCCCTGAGGAAGACTCCAGAGCCCGCTTCGCGGCCGCGAACGCCCGGTTAGCGGCCGGGACGCCCGCGTAGACCGCCACGTGCAGCAGGGCCTCTGCGATCTCGGATTGATCGGCGCCAGTGTTGCGAGCCGCCTTCACGTGCATCTCGAGCTCCTCGTAATGTCCCAATGCGGCGAGCAGCGCAATGGTCACGAGGCTGCGTGTGCGCGGATCCAGCTGGGGACGGGACCAGACCGTGCCCCAGGCGGACTCGGTGATATAGCGTTGGAACGCTTGGTCAAAGTCGGTCTTGCTAGCTTCGGCGCGGTCCACGGGTTCGTCGCCCAGAACTTGCCGACGAACACGCATGCCCGCCACGTGGCGATTGTCAGACTCCAAGCCGCTCCTCCAGGAACCGTTTGATGATGTCCGCGAACGCAACCGGCCGCTCGACGGGAACTAGGTGACCCGCGCCGTGGATCTCCACATACTCGGCGTCCGGGAGCCGCGACGCAAGGCTTCGAACCGAGGACGGCGTCGTCGAGGCATCTTCTGAGCCGCACACGCAGACCGCAGGAACCCGAAGCTCCGCCAGATGCTCGCCCAAGTCCGCGTCGCGCAAAGCGGCGCACGAGCCCAGATAGCCCTCGATCGGCGCCCGGGCGAGCAGGTTTGCCCAGCCTCTCGCCTCCACCGGGCGGTCGCTCCGGAACGACGCGCCGAACCAGCGTTCCATAACGGGCCCGGCGATCGCCGCAAGTCCCCTTTCGCGGACCTCTCGCATGCGCCCGTCCCAGAACTCAGTCGGGCCGATCACGTCGGAGGTGTCCGAAAGCACCATGCCTTGCACCGTGCCAGGCCGCCGCCTGCAGGCCTCCATAGCAATCATCCCGCCAATCGAGAGCCCGCATAGGACGGTCGGCCCCCAGGCCAAGTGATCGAGCAACGCCAGCAGGTCGTCGGCGTGTTCGCTCATGGAGTACGGCCCTTGCGGGCTGTCCGTCAGCCCCTGGCCACGCTCGTCGTAGCGCAGGGAGCAAATGCGGTCGCCGAGAGCGAACGAGACAGCATCCCAAATGCGGCAGTCGGTACCGAGCGAGTTCAAGAAGACCACGCGTGGCGCGCCCGCTGGACGGGCCGCGCGGTAGTGCATCGTCAGTCCCGCCAGCTCTGCAAAAGGCATCGTTCTCCAAGTCCCTCTGTTGCACAAGATATTGCGCATACGCAACACTAGTCAAGTTTGCTGGCCATGACCATGGGATTCGCGGAATCGCTTGGAATCCGGTTGCGGCGGGCCTATCAGTCCCTGCACCGGCGCGCCAACGCCGAACTGCGCCGGCAGTTCGGGGTCACGGCGGACCAGTTCGTCGTGCTGAGCCTGTTGGCCGAGCGAGACGGAGTCAGCCAGCAGGAGCTTTGCAATCGTTGCTACTCCGACCCCAGCACAACTGGCGCTTTGGTCCGACTGATGCAGGGGCGGGGCTGGGTGAGCCGCGATACCGACCCTCGGGACCTTCGCACGCGCAGGGTGCATCTCACCCGGGACGGACGGCAGCTTCAGAAGCGACTTTGGGAAGCGGCTGGCAACAGCTTTCATCGCGACTTATGGGGCGTGCCTCGGAACGCGGACGAGGAGCGTGCCCTCTTCGACACCTTAGACCGCATCGTGAATGCCATGGAACGATCTGGCAAGCGCAAATTCCCCGCCGTGGCCCCTTACCGGCTATCGGTCGTGGCCGTAAACGATCCCTATCCCTACTACCGGGAGTTGCGTGACTACGATCCCGCACACCGCTCGAAACCGGAGAACATCTGGGTGCTGACTCGATACAAGGACGTTGCCGACGCGTTCCGGGATTGGCGCACTTGGTCATCCGCCCGCCGTGGCAACCTGCTCAACGACATGCCGCAGCGAATCGGGCGGACACTGGGAACGACGGACCCTCCCGACCATCGGTTCGCGCGGAGCTTGGTGGAAAAGGCCTTTTTCCGCAGCACGGTCGAGCGGCTCTCGACCCGCATCGACTCCCTCGCAGCCGACTTGGCCGATTCGGCTCGAGAACGAGGTTCAGCGGAGTTGGTTGAGGATGTCTCAGCGCCGTTCAACGCGTCCATCTTGGGAGCGCTGTTCGGCGTGCCGGACGAGGACTTTCTGCGCCTGCGCCGCTGGCTTGACGACTTCTTCCTTCGCGAGGACGCAGCCGCAGGCGAGGAATCGAGGCAGGATGTGGCGATGCAGCGGCTGCACGAGTACCTCGATCGCTTGGCGAGCGAACGACTGGCGCGACCGTCTGACGATTTGATGAGCACCATGCTCGGCGCCGAGGAACGCGGTCGCAAGCTTAGCCGGGACCAAGTTGTGGTCACGACCATGACATTCCTGACTGCCGGATTCGAGTCCACCAACAACTTGTTCACGAACTTGGCCTACTCCCTGGCACTGCACCCCAGCGTGTACCGAGAAGTCAAGGGAAACTCCGCACTGATGTCGAGCTTTGTAGAGGAGGGGATGCGTTGGGACGCGGCCGCGCAAGGGTTCGTGCGAAGTCCGACCCACGACGTGGCTCTCCACGGCAAGACGATTCCCCGGGGAGCGCAGGTGCTGCTGCAGATCGGTGCTGCCAACCGGGACGAGCGCGCTTTTCCCCAACCCGACCGGTTCGACCTCAGCCGTCGAAACAAGCGGCACCTAGGCCTCGGGAAGGGCATTCATTTCTGTGTCGGGGCGCCGCTTGCCCGGCAAATGGCACATTCCCTCTTCGCCGCGCTAGTCGCGGCCAGCAGCGCGTGGGAAGTTGATCTGCAGCACGCCCGACGGGTGACTACTCCCAATTTTCGCGGCTTCGCGGCACTGCCGATCCGGATCTAGAGGGCGGGTCCATGGAAAGCTCGTATCCTCGCTGGCCCCTACTGGCCCTTTTGGCTCTAGCTGCGGCTTTCGAGAATTTCTGGATGTGGGCGGACGACCGGCTGGTGCTCGGCGTCCCAGTGAACTTGGCTTACCATGTCGGCCTCTGTGTAGCGACGACATTCGTGCTCGCCGCGGTCGTGCGATGGGGTTGGCCCGACGACGCCGACGAATAGGCATTTGCAATGGTCCTCTCAGTCCTCGCTTCCTATCTTGCGCTCGTTCTGGGCATTGGGCTGTTCGGCCACCGCTTGTTCCGAGGCACCGGGGAGGACTTCTTCCTCGCCAGCCGGACGATCGGCCCGTTGGTCTTGCTGCTGACGGTGTTCGGGACGAATATGACCGCATTCACGATCCTCGGGGCTTCGGGCGAGGCCTACCGGCGGGGCGTCGTCGTGTTCGCACTGATGGGATCCAGCACCGCCGTACTGGTCCCGTTCCTGATCTATTACCTAGGGATTGAGGCTTGGAAGCAGGGCAAGCGCCACGGGCATGTCACCCAGGTGCAGCTCGTGCGGCACCGCTACGGTTCGGACGCTCTGGGCGCCTTGCTCTTCGCGGTCGTCGTGGCGCTCATGCTGCCCTACCTGTTGATCGGCGTGAAAGGCGGGGGGGATGCGCTCAATGCTTTGACAGGCGGTCCCGGAGTTGGGCTACCCGCGTGGACCGGAAGCCTCCTCGTATGTGCCGTGACCTACGTCTACGTCAGCTATGGCGGCATGCGCAGCAGCGCTTGGGTCAACGCGCTTCAAACCACTGTCTTCGTTTTTTTTGGCGTCGCTGCCTACGTTGCTGTGATGTCGGAGCAGGGGGGCCTCGCTGCGGCGATGGACCGCCTTCGGGAGGAGCACAGGGCCATGGTTGCCTTCGGCTCCGACCGCTTCACGGTGCTGCAGATGGGCTCGTTCGTGATCCTGCCCCTCTGCACCGGGGCATTCCCTCATCTGTACAGCCATTGGCTGTCCGCCCGCAGTGCCCGCTCCTTCCGCCTGGCGGTCGTGGCCTACCCGGTCCTCATTGCCGCGATCTGGTTCCCGAGCGTCACCCTGGGAGCTGCGGGCCGACTTCAATTCCCGCCCCCGCTAGACGGGCCGATCCTAGTGAAGATGATCGTCGCGAATACGGGCGAAATCCTCGCAGGCTGCCTCGCAGCCGGCGTGTTCGCCGCGATCATGTCCTCGCTCGATTCGCAGATCCTTGCCTTGGGAGCGATGTTCACGCATGACATTGTGCGCCACTACGGCTTCCAAGGCACGTTGCGGGAAGACCGGCAAGTTTGGTTCGGCAGGCTCTTCGTCCTCGCGTTCCTAGCGCTGGCGTTCGCTTGCTCGCTGGTAGCCTCGCAGTCGATCTTCGCCTTAGGGACTTGGGCGCTAACCGGCTTCGCCGGGTTGCTGCCGATGTTCGCTGCCACGCTGTTCTGGCCCCGCGCGACGGCCTTCGGGGCGGCGAGTTCGATCCTGACCGTTGTTGGGCTGTGGGTGTGGTTCTTCTGGGATTCGCTTTCAGTCGAGGGAGCCTACAGCATCGGAGGAACCGGCCTCATGCCGGTCGCGGTCATCGTGCCAGCGGCTACTTTCTCGCTGGTGGCTTGCTCTTGGCTGACACCGCCGCCACGGGAATACGGAATCCAGTGATTTGTCAGTTTTCTCACTTGATCTTGCGAATTGGCCCGCACACGCTTCCCGCGCCAAGGTTTTTCCGTTTCTTAACGCTCCGAAGGGGCATTTCCCGCGACCACGTGCTACATTCCGCCCTAGGGTTAGATGGGGATTGTGGCAGTCTCGCTCAAAAGCTGCAAATCTCGCCGGACGTCGGAATTCGAAGAGGGGTTTGAACTCATGCATCGACAGCGTTATGGCGTGTTCGCGCTCTTGGTTCTCCTGTTGACCGGCGTGCCGGCGGCGGCGCAGGTCAGTTTCGCCAGCGTCACCGGTGTCGTCGCGGATTCGGCGGAGGCCGTGATTCCCGCTGCCAGCGTTGCCATTAAGAATGTGGATACTGGAATCGAAACGGCTGTCGAGACTAACGAGTCCGGCTACTTCACGCTGCTCAGCCTCGTTCCGGGCACTTATGAGCTAGAGGTCTCTTCCGATGGCTTCCGCCGGTTCGTGGGGGCCGGCCTTGAACTCGAGACGGGCCAAAACCTGCGAATCGATGTCCAGCTTGAAATCGGCGCTATAACGGAGTCCGTAACCGTTACCTCGGCTGCACCTTCCATTAACTTGGAGCGCGGGGCCGTCAAGGGCGATGTGATCGTCAACGAGGAGATCCAGGACCTGCCGCTTGAGGGGCGGGATTTCACGAACCTCGCGTTTCTTGTCCCGGGCGTCATGCCGCGCGGGCGCGGAATGGGCTCCTTCGCCTCGGTCAACGGCGCTCGCTCCGACCAGACCAACTTCTACGTGGACGGCGTCAGCAACCGCAATCCCGTTAACGGCGGGGCACAGGTTCGTCCGCCGCTTGATGCGGTGGAAGAGTTCCGCGTCGAGACATCCGGCTTCTCCGCCGAATACGGGGGCTTCTCCGGCGGCATCATCGGCGTCACGATGCGTGCCGGCACCAACCAGTTCCACGGGTCTATTTTCGAGTACATGCGCAACGAAGCAGTTGACGCCCGAGGATTCTTCGACGAGGAGCGTCTTCGGCTGCGTCGCAACCAGTTCGGCGGCACCCTCGGTGGCCCTGTCGTGCGCAACAAGAGCTTTTTCTTGGTGAGCTTTGAAGGCCGCATCCAATCGATCGCTCGCACGAGGCTCGGAAACGTTCCCACCGCAATGGAGCGGGCTGGGGACTTCTCGCAGTCGCTGGACATCGCGACGGGCTCGGCTTCCGGTGCGTTGCGGAACGTCTTCCTGAATGACCCGGATCGTCAGGGCGCCTGCAACCAGCGTGTCAAGCGAGGCTGCTTCCCGAACATGTTGATCCCCGCCTCGCGCATGGACCCGGCCGCGCTCGGCCTGATCGACTTCTATCCGCTGCCGAACCGGGACAACATCCGGCTCAATAGCATTTCGACCGCGACCGACGATGACGACTGGTACCAAATGGTCCTTAAGTTCGACCAGAATTTCTCCCCGAAGGACAATTTTTCTGCCAGCTACCAGAAGCGCTTCAACAATCTTGAGAACCCCTTCGCGGGCAGCGCCCTGGCAATTTGGGGAGACGAGACGCGCGACCGCCGCGACCTCATCTCGCTGCGGCACACCCACACGTTCTCGTCCACGCTGGTGCTGGAGCTGTCGGGCGGATTCAGCCGCCGCGACAACTACGCCAATTCGATCGCGGCGGATTTCGACCCCGACACGCTAGGGCTGCCGCTCCCGGACGACCTCGACCCGAGCCTGCGCGGCTTGCCGCGCGTCACGGTCCAGAACTATTTCCCCCTGGGACAGGGACCGAACACGCCCCGCGAGCACCAGGTGTGGGACGTACAGACTTCCGGGCGGGTCTCGTGGATCAAGAGCACCCACACGATCAAGGCCGGGCTGGATTTCTCGCGGGCCTACTACGACCAACCACAGGTCAGCAATGTGCGCGGGTCTTTCCGGTTCGGCAGGCGGTTCACCAGGCACTCGGTCGGTGACCTGCTGCTGGGACGCCTGCAGAGCGTCAATCGACGAGTCCAGACGACGTTCAGCGAATTGCGTTCCGCCGGCTTCGGCATGTTCCTCAATGACGACTGGAAGGTTACGCGCAACCTGACCCTGAACTTGGGCGTTCGCTACGAGGTCGAGTTGCCTCCTTTCGACAACAACGACCGGCTGTCTACATACGTTCCAGGTCTCAACAAAGTCGTTCTTGCCGGGGACAAGTCGGTGCCGAACCTAGCCGAGATCCTTGCCGAGCAGGGCCTTGCCGATCGAACTAGGCTGGCTAGCGAGGTCGGCATGGGCCGCGGCCTCATCGATGCGGATTTCAACAACGTCGCGCCGCGGCTTGGATTTGCGTGGCGCCCGTTCGGGAACAATCGCAACGTGTTCCGTGGCGGCTACGGCATCTTCTATCAAGGCTACCTATTGGGTCCCGTGCGATGGATGCTTGCCGGTGTCTTCCCGTTCACGTTCAACCAGACCTTCAGTTCCAGCGGCCGAGGGAACGTGCCGTCGCCAACGCTCCAAAACCCGTTTCCCCAGGGCCGGGAAAGGACCGGCGGGGCCGGGATTCAGAATGTCAACGGATTCGATCCCGATCCCCCTACGGCGTACCTGCAGTCGTGGAACCTCACGATCGAGCGCGACCTCGGCGGCGGCCAGGCCCTCGAGATCGGCTACGTTGGCTCGAAGGGCAGCCATCTCCAACGCAGCTACGACCTCAACCAGCCCATTCGGAAGCTCGACCTCGCGGTCGAGGCCGCCAACGGCACTCTGACGTTTCCGCGGCCGATTGACGGATTCAATCGCCTGACATACACTTCCTTCGGCTCCAACTCCGCATACCACGCACTGCAGGCGTCGCTGAGGCGCCGGAGCCGAAGCGGAGTCTTCTACCGCATCAACTACACGTTCAGCAAGGTGATCGACGACGCTTCGTCCATCTTCGGCGGTGCACTTGACACGACCAACCTGCGCCTTGAGCGCAGCCGCTCGAACTTTGACCAGCGCCATGCCCTCACCTTCGCGGGCCGCTACCAGCTGCCGTTCGGCAGGGGCCGGCAGTTCTTCCGCAATCTCAGCGGCCCAGCGGAAGCCGTGTTCGGTGGATGGCAGCTGGCGTCGACGCTCACTGCCTATTCCGGCCAGCCGTTCACTGTAACCGCGGCGAACGTCGACGTGAACGCAGGCGAGTCGCAACGCCCCAACCGCCTCGCCCGGGGCTATCTGCAGCCGGATGCATTCCCCGGCCTGAAAGGCGTGGACTTCCCGTGGTTCGACCTGTCCGCTTTCGAGCGGGTTCCCTGCATCGGCGCACAGAATCGCAACGGAATCGAATGCATTGAGAGCGCGCACGGCTTCCAGCCGTTCCAAGTCGGCAACTCGGGGCGCAACATACTGGACGGTCCGGGCAGGTTCAATCTCAATGTCAGCCTGCAGAAGAACTTCCGGCTCGAGGGGCGCCGGAGGCTGCAAGTGCGCATGGACGCCTTCAACGCTCCGAACACGACCCAATTGGGCCGTCCGCGCTCCCAGTTCGATTCCATCTGGGGGGGCCTCATCATCAATGCCCGGCCACCCCGAATCCTGCAAGCGTCGCTGTCGTATAGTTTCTAGGGCTTGGCAGGCGCGCGATCGGCGGGCCTTAAACCACGCAGAGGAATTCAGAAATGCACGGCTACAGATTGACTCTTTTTCTCGCCGTAACGCTCGGCGTCGCGACGGCCCAAAAGCCCGAGACGACAGTGCGAGGCGTGCTGAACGGGGTGACGATGGGGTCCGCCCCCGCCTCGGTCGCCCGGGGCGGAATCCTAGCCGTGGTCGGCTCGGACCTGGCGGCCGCTCACACGAAGCCGGAGAAGACCCCCCTGCCGGTGTTTCTCGAAGATCCCGCGGTGGAGGTCCTAATCAACGGAGTCGCGGCACCCCTGTTCTTCGTTTCGCCGGGCCAGATCAATGCCCAGGTCCCGTGGGACACCGCGCCGGGCCCGGCGCAGGTCATGGTCCGGCGGGGCGGCGAGCAGAGCATCGAGATGCCCGTGATAGTGCAGCCGGCGAATCCGGACCTGTTCGCGCACGACGGCTCGAATGCCCTCATCGTTCAAACCGTTGCCGACGCTTCAACCCCGTCAGCCGGGCTTGCCAGCGACTCGACGCCGCTGGCGCTTGGAGGGCCCGACTCGTCGCTCACGCCCGCCGGCGAGGTGCTCGACCCAACGGCCGACGTTTCCGAGGGACAGACGCTCGCGGTCTTTGCCGCCGGCGTGGGCGAGACGACTCCGGCAGCCTTGACAGGCGATGTCGGCTCAGAGGACGGGGCAACGCCGAACGCTCCCCAACGGGCATATCTCGGGGGCAATCCGGTTTCGATCGTGTCAAGCGAGCTTTCCACCGATCTGGTGGGGGTTTACGAGCTGAGATTCGTTGTTCCGGAAGGTTCGGGAAGCGGAGAGGTCTTCCGCTGGTATTCAGGCGACCTAGCAGGCGCCGGCGTGCTTGGAGCGCCGGGCGTGCCGACCGCGCGTTTCATGGCGGTTCCCATTGGCGCCGTTGCTGTGCACCGGATCGAAATGACCGATCTGAACCCTTATTTCGTCGCCGCAAGCGGAGCGCTCGATGAATCGGACTTCTGCTACAAGGACGTACGGCTGCTCGATTTCCGGCGCGACAAATCCGAGACCCTGCCGCATTGCGTGCTCCCCTCCTACCCGCTAGCCGACAACGAAGCGCAGTATCGTCCCTTCGAAGTTTCCAAGAATAGCCCGGTGCTCGCGGCGCTCGCGGAGCCGTCCGCGGAGCACACTGCCGGAGTGACCGACAGGTTGCTGCTGATCGACGGCGCAGCCGGAAGCGTCACGGAGGTTTCGTTGGACGGCGGGGCGGACCGCCTCCAATCGGCGTTCGGGCCGAGCAGGAACCTGAGGCTCTTGCAGGCTGACAGTGCGTCTCAGCAGTCTGTCGTGAACTTGGAAGGCGTCAAGATAGCCGAAATTTCCGGCAACGTCCCGCTGCCCGATCCCCTGGACTTCGAGGGCTACACGCGCGAGGTGGCGCAATCGACGGCGAACTTCGCCGGAGGGTACCGGATGCGGTTTCTCGCGCCCGAGGTGTCCACAGACTTGGGCCAGGCCAGAGCCGTCCTTTTCGACCGCCATGCAAGCGTCGTGGCTAATGTGCCTTTCCCGGATGGCTGGGCGCCGATCGCTCCGCCTAGGCGAGTCAACAATCAAGGTGTCCAAGTCGGGAATTCCCTTGCCCCGGTCCAGACCGGCTTCGGCGGCCAAGCCACAGCGTATGTAGTGGCTCGAGCGATCGACGGGACCGGTGACGCCGTCGTGGCGTTCAGCGCCGCGTTGCCCGAAGATCTCCAAGCCTCCCCGCCCGAATCGGTCACTTTGACCGCGACGGTCACACCGTTTCCTCGGGCAAGCTTCGCGGCCAACTGCACGAACCAAGTCCGCTGGCAGCCAATTCCCCTGACGCGGACCCTTGCTATCGCCGGTTCTGCGGAGAAATTCAATGAATTCGCGGACCCGCTCGCGAACCAGATTTGCGCCGCCGACCGCCTCATTCTTTTCCACACCGAATCCTCCAGCATCAAGACCTTCTCTTGCCCGAACAAGCTCGACGTATTGCTGAAAGGCTCCGTGCGGAGCTATCTCTACTTCGGCGACGGCGACCGTGAGGTAGCGCTCGCGGTTCCGCAAGAGATTCACGTCTTCGACGGCACGTCGGAGACATTCAGCCAGATCGCCCTTCCCGAGGGCATTGGAGTGTCGATCAACTTCACCACGCAGCGGCTGCCCGACCGGGCGCGCTTGGTTGCCCTTGCCACAGGCGGGCCGCTCCGCGCGAACCCGAGAACGGGAGCCTCTCGTCCTCAGATTCCGGGCAATCAGGGCCTGCTAGTCGTCGATCTGCCGAGCGCCACGGCGATGCACCTAGCGTTGCCGGAGGAATTCCAGAGGGTCGTTCCAGGTACAGCCCAACTGGTTCGTCAAGGCCGTCGCGTTTACGGCGTCATCCCATTGATCGAGCGCGCATTCGCTCATGCCAGAAGGCGGAACGCCGGTCCGGGGCAGCCCGGCGGATCGTCCATGATCACTTGGGACGTGGCGTCTGGCGCGGCCGCTAAAATCCCAATGCCCGAGGGAGGCTTCGCGGTTGTTCAAGCCCAGGTGGCAGGCGGCGGTGGCGGCCAAGGAGGCGGCGGAGCGCAGACACCGTACATCTGGGATTACAAGCCTGGGGCCGCGTCCTTCGCGTTCGGCGTCTACAACCAATCGGGCGAAATGATCTCGGTTGGAGTCGTCGGGCCGTAACCGTCGCGGAGCGTGATTTGCGGAGTCTTACCGCTTAGCCGCGCATTCGGCCCGGCTATCGACCCGCACTCCGGTCCCGGAAACCCCGGCACCTCGGCCATCTTGGCTTGGGACATCGCGACGGGCGCAGTGATGGAACTGCCTTTGCCCGAGGGCGCATTCCCGGCTGCCCAAGCGATTCCGGGCGCGGGAGGGAGCGACGTAGCCTAACAGCGTCCCCTCACATGGGACTATCCGAGAAGGCCGCTTCATTCTCGTTCGGCGCTTGCAACCGAGAGCGCGAATTGATCACCGTCGGAGCGGTAAGCACTTCGGCTGCACGATGGGCGGGCCGACGCGATTACCCGGCGGTCGGCGCCCTGGCCGGCCATTGAAACTCTAGACCCTGGACAAGCGCGGTGCGCGACTCGCTAGCTCATGCCGCACATACCGCCCATGCAAGCCGGTGCGCCGCAGCGTTCCTCAGCTGGAGTGGCACAGGCTTCGGGAGTTCCGTTCCCGGCCTGCGCCGAGAAAGTCGAGTAAACCTTCTCGATCGAAGGACTGCCGCAGTCGCAGTTGGTCGGCTCGGGGTTCGACCCCATGACTAGGACCTCGAAGCGGGATTCACAGTCCCCGCACTGGTATTCGTAAATCGGCATGAACCCCATTTTACCCGCGCGACTTCGCGGCCGCTTGCTCGAAGAATGCGCGCACCTCCTGACGGCTTGCGGCGAGGGTCGTGTCCGGCGTGGCGCTAGCCGCGAAAGGGCCCTCGAGTGCCCTCGTTGATTCGCCGCGCCAGCCGCGCAGGAGAATCGGGACGACCGGGATTCCCGAACGAGCCGCGGCCGCAAAATTCTCGGCGCGAAACCGCGTCCGCGCGGGAGGCTCCCCAATCGGGCTGTCCGAGAAGCTCACCACCGCCAACCCCGAATCAATGGCAGCCTCCATGCGGTCAAGAAGCGTACCGTCGCCCCGCTCGGAACCGTTGCCGCTTGGTGCCGCCACTAGTGGCTCGAGAAGGAACGCCTGCGCGGAATCGAGGTCGCGAAACGCTACGCGGTCTGCGAAGACGAATGGGCTGTGGTATCCGGCTGCCAGCACCAACGGGTCGAGCCGATCTGCCCGGTTGACAAGAACGACCCTGGCACCCGCTCCGCTGAACTTGACAGGCGAACGAGCGCCGGCAAGCCATACCACGAGCCGAGCGCCCGGGGAAATCACGCGGCGCGCCAACGCCGCTGTCGGCGTTAGCCGGGCGACCAATCCGAAGACCGCCGCCACCGAGCTTCTGATGGCGGCCGCTGTCACGCGGCGGGACCGTCCACAAACGTCGACGGCGAGGCGCTTGGACGAATGGAGCATGCCGGTCATCCAGACCTTTGCCAATTGAACCGGAACGGATGTCCGCGCGCGAACAGTAGCCTCGCCGTCCTCGTAAAGCTTGCGGGTCGCCAGCCGCTGGATTTTCCCGCTAGAGGTCTTCGGAACAAACCCGGGATGCGCGAGCGCCACGTCGTCCGGAGGAATGCCCAGCTTGGTCGCGACCGTCTCGGTCACCTGCGCTCGGATTCGCTTGCGTGTCGCAGGGTCGGTGACGCGGGTCTCGGCGACCACAACAAGCAATTCCGTTCCGAGGGTGGAGTCGATGCAGCCGAAGGCGGCCACGCAGCCCTTCCGCACTCCATCCACTTCCCAGGCCGCCATCTCGACATCCTGCGGGATAATGTTGCGCCCGCCCTTGATAATGCAATCCTTCAGTCTTCCGGTGACGTACAGCTCGCCGTCCGCAACGTAACCTAGGTCTCCCGAGTCCATCCAGCCGTCCGAGTCCAGCGCTGCAGCCGTCGCTTCCGGGTTTTGGAAATACCCGTTCGTCCTTGACGGCCCGCGGAAATGAATCCTACCGCGGGTGCGATCAGGCAGGAGCTCGCCATCTTCGCCGACGATCCGAATCTCATGGTCTGGTAGCGGCTTCCCGTTCCCGACAAACTCGAGGAAATCGCTTGAGCCCTCGGCCGTGTCGCCGGTCGCTATCGCGCGTCCGTGGGATTCAAACGCGACGCGCTCGATTCTGTCCACGACGGGCCCGCGCCATGCGAGAGGGTAAGTCAGGGCCACCGAGGACTCCGCGAGTCCGTAAAAGGGCATGAAGCTCCGCGAGTCGAAGCCCCATTGCCTGAAACGTTCTGCGAACCGCTTCAGGGTGGCAGGCAGGACTGGCTCGCCTGCGTTGATCGCGACACGCCACGGAGAAAGGTCGACGCCCTCGAGGGCTTCGTCACGGATCTTTCTCAAGCACAGTTCGAACGCGAAGTTCGGAGCAGGGCACAGTGTTCCGCCCGAATCGCTCAGAGCCCAAAGCCAGCGCTCGGGTCGAACCAAGAAGTCAAGGGGGGAGAGTACCGTGATTGGGAAGCCGTAGTAGAGGCTGAACAGCCAGGATCCGATCAGCCCCATGTCATGGTAGAGCGGAAGCCAGGTAACGACGGTGTCGGACGGCCTGGCCTCCACGGCGAAGCCAATTCCCCGGATGTTGGACAGCACGTTCGAGTGCGTCAAGGTGACGCCTTTCGGGTCGCCCGTGCTGCCAGACGTGTACTGGATGAAGAACGTGTAGGAGGGATTTCTGTCGGGTGTGGGCAGGTGCTGGCCCCTGCTCGCGAGCTCTCCGGCGCTGACAACCTCTCGCAACGCGGGCAGCCGGCCATCCAGCACGTTCGCGACCGCTCGGATCCGATCGAAAGATATCAGGAATCGCACTCCCGCGTTTCGCAAGATTAGAGCTTGGCGCTCGATATACGCCTCGATCTGGTTAGGACGGGTAGGCGGGTAGACAGGCACCGCGATGCCGCCGGCAAGCATGACTCCCAGAAAGCTGCTAAAGAAGTCCGCGCAAGTCGGCAGCATGATAGCTACGGTCTCTCCCGGATGCAATCCGCAAGCTACGAGCCCGGCCGCGATCCGAGACGCCCCTTCATACAGCTGCCCATGGCTGATGTCGCGCCCGCTGTCCTGATCCAGCAGGTGGATTTGGACCCTGGCTGGGTCCCGCTCGACTTGTGCGCGCAGGACCTCCCCGAACGACGCCGCTTCGGTCGGTGGCCTGTAGGCTTCCCTAGACGGCTGCCTGATCGGCCAGCGCGCGTTGCCGGTCGGTCCGCAATTCGCCTTCAGGGCGATGCGAACCCAGTCTCCAGGCGTTTCCGCGGTCTGCGCCGCTGCTTCAGGCATCTGCACGTCCAGAACGCGCTCGAGCCGCACTAGCAGCTCGACGCGTTCGAGGCTGCCCAGCCCCAGATCCCTGTCAAGCGACGATCCAAGCGTTGCCCGGTCCGCCGCCTGCGACGATCCCAGCTCGCGAAGCAGGGTTCGGACCGTGTTTAGAACCGCCGCTCTGACCTCCTTGCGACTTTGCAATTCGCCTGCAGTCATCGGAAACCACTAGCGTATCGTGCCGACATCGTGACTTGTTCTCGTTGCGCGGCCACCAGTGCGAAGATGAGCGGAGGCAGGTAGCGGCCGGGCAGCATGACACCGTACTTGGCACGTATCCGAATCTTCCCGATCAAGTCGCTCGATCCGCTCGAACTCGACCGGGTGGAGGTCTCCTCGGGCGGGCATCTTGCCGGTGACAGGGATTACGCGCTCTTCGATTCGGGCGGCCGGGTGCTGAACGCCAAGCGGCTGGGCATTGCAATCCTCTCCATTCGGGCGGCTTACTCAGACGGAAGGCGGGTGGTCAAGCTGCGGGCAGGTTCGGAATGTGCGGAATTCGACATAGAGGAGAGTCGATCGGAGATTGAGGTGTGGTTCGCGAGCGCTCTCGGTCGAGCCGTTTCGCTGCAAGGGAACAAACATGCCGGATTTCCCGATGACGACGAGGCTTCGGGGCCAACCTTGTTGGGCTCCGCATCAATTGACACCGTGGCCGGATGGTTTAGGATGCCGGCAGAGGAGGTGCGCCGCCGGTTCCGCGCCAATCTGGAAATCACGGGTCTCGACTCCTTCGAGGAGGACCTTTTGTTCGGTCCGCCGGGAATGCCCCGCCGGTTCCGAATCGGCGACGTGGAGTTCCTCGGAACGAATCCCTGCGCCCGATGCGCGGTCCCGACGCTGGATTCTTTCGATGGCACCGCTACCGGACCCCTGAGCGCAAAGCGTTTCGCGGTGCTGCGGGAGCGGCATCGACTGCGCAATTCCGAAATCGGTCGTTATCGCGGCTACTACAGGCTCGCCGTCAATACGCGTCTGCCTCACGGCCAGGCGGGAAAGACCCTGCGCGTCGGTGACCCACTTGTTGCCGGTGCGCCCTAAGAACAGGGTGGCGCGATCGTCGTCCGTACTCACGATAGACTGAGCTTCTTCACCGTGAGGATTCTCTTCATAGGAGACATTGTCGGTCGTTCCGGCCGCCGGGCCGTCTTCTTGGCTTTGGAACGGATCGCCGCCAAGGACGATGTGGATCTCGTGATTGCCAATTGCGAGAATTGCGCCGCCGGCTTCGGAGTGACCCGGAAGATCGCCGAGCAGCTGCTTGCGGCGGGCATACACGTCCTGACGTCCGGCAACCACATTTGGGACAAGAAGGAGATTCTTCCATACCTGGACCATCAGCCCAGGCTATTGCGGCCGGACAACTATCCCGACGCCCCGGGCTCAGGACTCTTTGTCGGGCACACGCATTCCGCCGTCCCGTATGCCGTGCTGAACCTTCAGGGGCGAGTCTACATGCCGTCAATTGACTGCCCGTTCCGTCACGCTGACCTGGTCCTGGCCCGACTTGATCCCGACATCCGCGTGCGTTTCGTGGATTTCCATGCCGAGGTCACCAGCGAGAAGACAGCTTTCGGCTTGTACTTGGACGGACGTGCCAGCGCAGTTGTCGGGACTCACACACACGTGGCCACGGCCGACGAGCGCGTCCTTCCATCCGGGACAGCCTTTATCAGCGATGTCGGCATGACAGGTCCGCTGAACTCGGTAATCGGCATGCAACAGGAGGCATCTCTGAAGCGGTTTCTTACCGCGTTGCCAGTGAGATTCAAGCCTGCTTCCGGCCCGGTGCGCCTCAATGCGGTCGTCGTAGACGTTGATGAGAGAACCGGACGGGCAGTGTCGATTCGACGGCGCGTCGAGGAATTCGGATGATCGGCCGTCGCATACAATGACAGTGCCTGTTCGCGGCGACCTGTGAACGCACGAAAGACACTACTCCGCAAGGCGGGCAAGGCCATTGCGGACTTCGACATGATCCGCGAAGGCGACCGCATAGCGGTCGGGGTGTCGGGAGGCAAGGACTCCCTTGCCTTAGCACATGCCCTCAGCCTGCTCTCGCGGCGGTCTCCCGTCAAGTTCTCGCTGCAAGCGTTTACGATTGAGCAGGGAAAGTTCGTCCGGCCGGTGGAGCCCGTTGGTGAAGCGCTCGAGGAGCGGGGGATCCCGTGGACCTATTACCGCGACGAGCCCTCGTTCCAGCTGTTGACCGAGCAGCCCAGTCATGGGTGCGACACGTGCAGCCGTTTTCGACGACGGGCGGTTTACGATGTGGCTTCTAAGCTCGGTTGCAACGTAGTCGCCCTCGGCCATACGGCGGACGACCTATGCGAGGCGCTGTTGCGCAATGCGCTCTTCACGGGCAGGCTCAGCGCGCTGCCCCCAGTGACATGGTCGCGTTCCGGGGATTTTCGGCTGATCAGGCCTTTGGTCTACGTGTTCGAGGAAGTGACTCGGGCATATGCCGAGGCGGCAGGCATGCCTGTCACGCCGTGTGTCTGCTCGTTCAAGTCGGGGACGGTTCGGGAGAAACTGCGTGGATTCCTAGCCGATTTGCGGCGGGATAACCCGCATGTCCTCGAGAACCTTCTCGCGTCCATGGGGCGTATTGATTCGGCACGCCTTCTCGATACTCGATTCCTTCCCTCGAGACCTGCCTCGGAAGATGCGCGGCAGGATATAATAAATGTAGTGTTGAAGCGTCCGGCCTCCTCGCCAGGTGCCCGCCAGGTGCCCTTGGCGACACACGGATCCAAGAGTTGTAGACTGCTTGGCGAGAAGAGCGGTGAACGCGCGAATCCTCGTTGTCGGGTTCACGCTTTCCCTGTCCGACTAGGCTGCCGCTTCCAGGCCGATTCTGCTAGAGGTCTTACCCGGGAACGATGAGCTTAGGTCCGGCGAACGCAGCCGAAACGCCTTCCGGCCGGAGCACGCTTGTCGCGAGCGTCTTAGTCTTCCTGCTGTTGCTGGCGTTTCTAGCAGGCATCCGCGGCCTCGGGGACGGATTCAAGCTGCTCGGCCGCGACCTTCTCGACGCTTTCTTCAGCGCGACGGCAAATCCGTTCGTGGCGCTGATGGTCGGCATCCTCGCAACCACGCTCGTCCAAAGTTCCTCCGTCACGACTTCGATGGTAGTCGGCTTGGTTGCCGCCCCCGAGAACCCCCTTCCGCTGGCGAACGCGGTACCGATGATCATGGGGGCCAACATCGGAACCACAGCGACCAACACCATCGTCGCGATTGCACACATGGGCCGGCCAGCCGAATTTCGTCGTGCGTTCTCGGTCGCGACGTGCCATGACTTTTTCAATTTTTTGAGCGTGCTGGTGCTGCTGCCACTCGAAATCACGACGGGAATCCTAGCCAAGACAGCCTCCGCCCTTGCCAGTCACCTCCAAGTGATGGGGGGAACCACGTATGACAGTCCTGTTTCGACTCTTCTGAAAGCCGCCGTCATCCCGTTGCAAACCCTTGGCGAGGCCCTCTTCGATTCGCCGCACGCCCGAGGGACACTGCTCGTGGTTGCCAGCGGCGCACTTATTTTCGGGTCGCTGATGCTGATTGTCCGCGTCCTGCACTCTAGGCTTCTTTCCAAAGCGGAGCAGTTGGTTGAAGTCGCGCTCGGTCGCTCGGCGATCGTCGCGATGGCGCTTGGATGCCTGATTACGGCGATGGTCCAGTCAAGTTCAATCACCACTTCCTTGCTCGTGCCGCTGGCGGGGGTGGGGCTGCTGACCTTGGACAAGGCGTTCCCCGTTACCATCGGGGCCAATCTGGGAACCACCATGACGGCGCTAATGGCATCTCTAGCCGTGTCGGGCCCGAACGCTCAGGCGGGGGTTGAGATCGCCCTGACGCACCTAAGCTTCAATCTTGCCGGGACGCTGCTTATCTACCCGTGGGCTCCGGTGCGCAATTTCGTTCTCGGCACGGTGACCCGATTCGCCAGCCTAGCCACACGCTCGAAGCTGCTCGCAATTTCGTATTTGCTCGTACTGTTCTACGGAATTCCGGCTCTGGCCGCGTTCCTTCATTAGCCCCTTCCGACCGTCTAGCGCCGGGGCGCACTTCGACCCGCCGCCACGAGCCTGTCAAGATCTGCCTTCAACCGCATCGCCGTCTCCGACTCGTCAAAGTAGAGATTCCTGGTTTCTCCGGGATCGCTTGCGAGATCATACAACTGTCCGGGCGCTTCCGGGACACCGTTGTCAATGGCAAGTCCGGCAAGGAGCGGGCGGCTGTAATCGTTGCCACCGGAACCGGCGTGGTCCAGGTACTTCCATTGGCCATGCCGGATCGCCAGTTCAAGGCGGTTGGTCTGATGCAACGTGAATTCGCGGACGGGCGAAACGTCGCGAGCACCGAGCAGTACAGGGGCGAAATCGAAGCTGTCTTCCGCTGCATCGTTTGGCAGCGAGTACCCTGTCACAGAGGCGAGTGTCGCCATGATGTCGGTCAGGTTGAATGTCTGGTCGGTGGTAGAGCCGGCCTTGATCTTTCCCGGCCAGCGAGCAATCGTGGGAACGCGATGGCCCCCTTCCCACTGGTCACGCTTCAAGCCGCGCCACGGGCGAGCCCCATCGTGCCCATGATCCCTGCGCATGTGGTAGGCCGAGGCAATCTCGGGACCGTTGTCGCTCGTGAAAATCACCAACGTGCTCTCTGCGAGTTCCAATCGCTCGAGAGCCGCCAGCAGCTCTCCGACGACGGCATCCATCTCGAGAAGGAAGTCCCCGTGGGGCCCGGCTCCGCTCTTGCCTCGGAATTCCGGCGCCGCGAATGACGGTAGATGCACCGCTTGCATGGAGTGAAAGAGGAAAAACGGCCGTTCGGGCGCGCGTGCCGTGTGTTCTTCTAGGAATCGCACGCTCCGTTCCAAAAACACCAAGTCGACCTGTTCGAGATCGTAGTCGGGGGCGATCAAGCCCCGTCGATTGTCGTTGGCGTACGGATGCTTTGGCAGAGGGTCTCGGTCCAGCAATGTCTGCGGAGGGACTGGGACGCGATCCCCTTCGACCCACGCATAAATCCAATCGGTCGTGGGGCATGCGACCGATCCGAAGAACTGATCGAAGCCCCTGTCGAGCGGTCCGTCCGGGACGCGGCGAGCGAAGTCGACGCGTCTTACCCGCTCGACTCCCGCGGCTGCCCTCCCCTCCCTCGTAGCCGCAGGCAGCTCGATCTCGTGCACCGGATCGCCCTCGGCATCGGCGAAGGTCATGCCCAGATGCCATTTGCCGACCATAGCCGTGGCGTAACCCACCTCGCGCAGCATCTGCGGTAGCGTGAGGCGCCCCTTCTCGATAAGGCACGGACCTTCGACTCCAGTGAAGACCCCGCGCATTCCGTTGCGGAAGGGCATCCTCCCGGTGAGGATGCCGTAACGGGTCGGCGTGCAGACCGTCGAGGGACTGTGGGCGTCTGTGAATCGCAATCCCTGTCGCGCAAGAGCGTCTAGATGCTTGGTTTCGACCTTCGCTTCGTCGTTGTACGCGCTAACGTCGCCATAGCCTAGATCGTCCGCGAGGATCAGCAGTATATTCGGGAAACCCTGTGGGTCAGGCTGGCCGCTGCAACCGAGTCCTGCAACCAGAGCCGCGATGGCGGTCGCCGCGCGCCTCAAATCCTTGCCGCCCCTCAGACAAGGCATCGTCAGCCTAGTCGGGGCGCCCTGTCAGTGACCTCTTCCAAGTCTGGATCGAAATACAGGACCTTGCCTTGGCGAAGCGCCATCACCCCCATAGAAATCGTGACCTGGGCTCGGTAGGCGGTGTCGGCATCAAGCCGGGGCTTGTCACGGGTGCGGATGCATTCGAGGAAGTTCTTCATGTGGGCATCCCTGCCACGGTCCTCGACCTTGATCTGCACGTTCTCCGTGCCGTACTTCCCAACGAAGGCGTCGCGGTAGATCGGTTCCGACTCCACGGTGATGTAGTCGGTCCTGCCCTCGAATCGCCCGTGCTCGACCATCACGATGGTGCCCTCGTGCCCGCGAATCAAGCCAGGGATATGGCGCGAGTTGGCCATCGTCGCGCTTAGCACCAGGGAATGGCCCTTCGCGAAATCGGCGAGCAGGTTCATGGTGTCGGGCACTTCGCGGTCACCGGGTGCATTGAACACATACTTTCCCCCGGTTGCCGTGACGCGGTAGGGGAACTGCGGCTCGCCCCAGCAGATATTCAGAGGAGCCACCACGTGATAGAACAGGTCGGTCGCGATCCCGCCGGAGTAGTCCCAGTACTTGCGGAACCGGAAGAAGCGATGCGGATCCCACTCGCGATTCTGAGCCGGTCCCAGCCACATGTTCCAATCCACATAGTTGACGCCCTGGCCGTGAGGGCCGGCGTCGGGCTCGATCACCCAGCCTCGACCCCGCTCGGGCGTCCAGTTCCATTCACCGCGCAAGGAATTGCGGTGGTAGGACCCTTGGCTTGAGATCAGCTTGCCAATCATGCCGCCTTGAATCGCCTCGCGGGCCTTCCACCACTGGTCGGCCGAGGTCGTCTGGGAACCGACCTGCAGGACAGCTCCGGTCTCCCTCACTTTGCGCGCGACCGCCTTGGCCTCCTCAATCGTATGGGTCATCGGCTTCTCGAGGTAGACATCCTTGCCCGCGTCGATGGCCGCGAGAGCCATGGTGCCGTGCCAGTGGTCGGGAGTTGCGATCACCACCGCGTCGACGTCTGGACGGGCGAGGACCTCTCGATAGTCGAGCGTGGAGAATTCCGCTTTGCTGTTCTCCTGGGCCAGCCTCCGCCTCTTCTCGTAGACATCGCAGACCGCCGCGATCTTGAAATTCTGGCCGTCCTCGATCATCCGCAGCATGAGCCGCTGCAGGCTGCTGCCGCGCCCGCCGACCCCGATCTGGGCGACGTTGATGCGATCGTTGGCCCCGACGACGCGTCGGTTCGATGCCGCGTCTTGGGCCTTCGCAGGGATGGCCGCTGCCACCGCACCGGCTGTGGCGGTAGCGCCTTGAATAAACTTGCGACGGTTGATTGATTTCGCGTCCGACATGGTTCCTACTGGCATGGATTGTATCAGAGCATCTGGAGTTCATTGTCGGTCCGAAAATCCCCGGTGCCGAGGCTGGATCCGCCCTAGCGTTCGTTCGCTCCGGGTGTGCCGCCGCGGCTGCGGGGGGGTGCATTCGGCTACAAACGAAGTTCCAAACGGCTTCCGAACTGCCGCTTAGGCGAGCGACGCCCGCATGACCACGGCGAGGAGCGAGCCTCGGTGGAGCCGTTCGGCTCCTGGTCGCTATTAGCTCGAGCCCGATGGGCAAAGCAATGCTTTGATTCCCGAGTTATATCTGGTGCTGCCATTACTCTTCTACGATGTCCAAGAGAGCGGGAAACATGAGAACAGCCGACCGGTTGCCGCTTGCGACCAGAATTTCGGTCAGGATCTCGTGCCGTCGCAACGCAGCAAGGATCCGATGGGCGGACTGCTTGTGAATGCCTGCACCTTCCGAAAATCTGGCACTAGCGAAAACCGGCCGCTTGAAAATCCAATCCAAGGCCCTCACGGCGTATCGAGACCTCGTTGCGTCCGCAACACGGTGCTTCAAATCCTCGTAGGGTTCAAGAATGCCTTGTGCTTTGACGAGGTTGTCACGGGCCTGGGCTCGCACGGCTTCCAAGAAGAAGAGGCACCAGCCTGTCCAGTCATCGTCTCGGGACACGGCTAGCAGCCGTTCGTAATAGGCATCTCGGTTGGCCTCAAAAAAGGCGCTGATGTAGCACACCGGCCGCTTGATGAGGCCGCGCTGCCAGAGGAACAGGGGGACCAGCATGCGGCCCAGCCGTCCGTTTCCGGCTAGGAACGGGTGTACCGATTCAAACTCGGCGTGGAGGTTGGCGGTCTGCACGAGCAGATCAAGCGTGTCTTGGTGGATATAGCGTTCCCAGTTGCTCATGGCATCGTCGAGCCTCTCCGAGCCGATAGGCACGTACCGGGCCTCCTCGACGGTGCATCCGCGAGGGCCGATCCAGTTTTGGCTGCGCCGATATTCTCCTGGCGCCCTGTGCCTTCCTCGCGCTCCCGAGAGCAGAACCTTGTGCGCTTCAAGGACTACCCGTCCAGAAAGCGGCAGATGCTCCAGCATTTCCTCCGCCCTGCGTATAGCGGCGCGGTAATTGAGAATCTCCTGTATATCGTCGTATCGTTCCGGCAAGGTTCGCCGGTGCCCTGCCTCGAACCGCAACACATCGCCTATGGTCGCTTGAGTGCCCTCGATACGTGAAGAGAGCACTGCTTCACGGGTTGTCAGCGGCGCCAGCAGAACGCCCGGATCGGGTACAGCAGCGAGCATACCGTCGTATCGAGCCACCTCGCTCGCCGCGGGGCCAAGCAGTGGAATCAGCCTTTTCCAATTGAGATGCTCTTCGGGCGGGAACCGCCCTTCGTGCTAGCGAACCGCTGCCATTCTCCATCTACCTCCGTTTTGAACGCCAGTGTCTTTTGATCGGCATTATGCATAGGGTCCTGCTCGTGCACTTCTAAGTGGCGCACCGGCAGTTGGATGGCACGTCGCGTTCTCGTCTCTCCGCGCTGGTCCCGGAGCGTACCTGGACTTCGAAGCTAGAGGACGTAGCGGAGCCTTGTGGCAGAAAGGGGCTCTCGAACATCTGTGGATGCCTATATACATTATGGGATGGTTCGCTCCCGTTCAGCCGCGTCGGCCAGCTCGGCAATGCTGGAGCGAGCGGCTTCCAGTGGCCGCTGCCGAAGACACGCGAGGAGAACCAACGCGGCATCGACCAGACAGCCATCCCGCAAGAGCGTACTCAAGGACGTCGCCACGATCGGCCTCGATTTCGCCAAGACATCCGTCCACTTCGCGGGCTTGGACGCGAGCGGGCGGGTGCTCACGCGCCGCCAGCACTCGGAAGGGAAGCTCCTGGAAGTCACCGCGAAGACGAGTCTCTGCCGCATCGGCATGGAGGCCTGCTGGCCGAATGGGAGGAGCTGCAGGAGTCGATCGCTGCCATCGACCGCGAGCTGGTGGCGGCCTGAGACCGCGCCGGCGCCCAAACACGGAAAGGGTGTTAGATTTCGTCTGCCAAGCCCAATCGATGGAATAAAAGGTCGCACCCGCGTTTCGCAAACCTGTCAGCCCCAATGGCCCTCAGAGGTCGTGTGCGTTATGGGGACCGAGGCGCGCGGAGTCCATCGCGGCCCGGAACCGGCACCGTTGCACTCAGAGGTCGGATGTATTGGCACTGACCACCGTTCATCGCGCCGGCTCCGGTAGACAACTCGGGAGCGATCCATATATCTGTCTCACGGGCGAGAGACGGGGTGCATTGTGTCTCATATTCGCGGATTCGTGAGACATGGCGGGATGTGTGGATATGCGAGGAGCGTTCGCGGATTTGTGGCTTGAGATTGAAGGCGGCGCTCGACTCACTGGGTCTTGGACGTGGAGACCATTGTGTTTGAGGAGGTGAGGGACGCGCATCAAAGGCAAGCCAACCCAGCAATTGCGCTACTCCCCCTTGGAGTAGTCGATCAAGTCTAGCTCGCGTCGATTTGACGTTTCGGTCGTGCCGCGCAAGGTGGGGTGCAGGCAGGGAGCATATAAGGGGCACGTCGAGGTCGACGCAAGCCGACAGTCATCATCATGTCCACCGCGCACTGCAGCGTCGAGCGAACGCATAGACGACTCCCTGAGCTGTGTCTGCCCGTCGAATACACGGTGTGGGCTCATCCTAGGGCGGCATGGCCATCTAGGTCGACTTTGAACTCGCCCTGGCGTTCCTCGCTTGTAACCTGTACCGCCTCCTCGCTCTCGACCTGCCCCCGGGCTACCGCCACTGCAGCGCCCCCACGATCTTCGAGTCCATGCTCGCCGCCGGTGCCGACATCCGCCTCCAGCCTGACCTCTGTATCGTCTCGCTGAACAAGAAGCGCAGCCTGCCAGCGCTGCTCGAAGCCTTGGCCAAAATCCCGCTCCAGTCCATCACCTGGCTCGGCGACCGCCGCCTCGCTTTCAACGCGGCCACGCGCATCCAAACGGCTTTCGCAGCCAACCACAGATTAGGCCAAGTCACCGACCGTGAGAATCTTACGTGTGCCGCAACTGCCGCGGCATTGCCCATCTAAGAATAGATTGTGAGCACAGAGCGACAGAAGGCATGAGCTAGAGTACGCTACCACCAGCGACAGCCTCCGCAGTCCTGAGCGCGGCGAAGGTTTTCTCGTGCCGCAGGCCATGATCAACTTGCCACGGTCATGCACTTCGAAGCCGCAAATGACATCGTTTAGGGCAGACTCTTGATGCCGTCGTAGCGTGAACGGCTCTTCCCGATAGGCCAAGTCTTCCGGCTTGCCGCGGGTCAGGTCAGGCCACGAATGAGGTAGATCTTCCAAACGGACGACCCCACACGCGAGGCGTATTCGGACGATGGTCTTTCGAGCATTCGGCCCCCAGCTGTCACCGGTGTCGACGACGATGCAAGCTGAGAACGCATCTTTCTGCGAAGCCCAGATGAACGAATCGAGGCGAGGCTTCGAAATTTGCGTGCCCAGGGCGTAGCACTTGCACCGGACCGCGCAGTTGCCGCCTTCGCGCTCCTTGCCGGCCAAGTCGATCCCCGCGCCGTCGGCATCGAATTCCGGCTCTATGTTTGCCCGCTCCGACAAGAGCCAGACATTCGACCACCGGTCCTACTAAGACGGGTCCCCGGTGAAATGGGTTTTGATCAGCCGCTCGAAGATGCGTCCCTTCTCTGCTTCGCTAATTGCGATGGCACGGAGTCGAGATTCCGCAGCTGTGAGAGAGCGATCGGCGCCATCCGGGCATGCGAGGCCGTGCGATCCAGCTAAGCGGGTGAAGCAGCCGGCAACTCGAATCCGCTGATGGCAGACTGCACGGCGGCGACCACAGCGACCGCCAACGCGTCTGCGGCTAGGGCACCCACAACCCCTAGTAGTCTCGGATTCGCCGCCTGCCCTCCCGTGCCCAGAGCGAAGACCGTGTCTCCGTCGAAAGGCATGTGTGCCGGGCGAATCGACCTAGCTAGGCCGTCGTGGGCCATTTGGGCGACTTTTGTGGCCTGGGCCTTGGACCATTTCAAGTTTGCCGCGACCACGCCGAGTGTCGTGTTACCGAGGGTCTTTGAATCCGCGCGCCACCTGCCGGATCGAAGCATTGCCATGCTGTCGGCGAACCCGTCACCATCCTTGGCCCGCGCGCCGGCCAGGATTCTTCCCGTCGAGGGATCGATGACATCTCCCAGTGCGTTGACTGCTGCTAGCGCGCCGACTACCAGCCCGTCACCGAGCGAAATAGCTGCCGAGCCCAGACCGCCCCGCATCGCCCTCTCCAAGCCGAACATTTTCCCCACGGTCGCCCCGGCTCCCGCCCCCACGCTTCCCATCGCCACCGGGTCCCGCGAAGCGGACTTGGCCGCTTGGAAGCCCGCCTCCGCTCCGGGCCGCACGGCCGGATCGCCGACGCCGAGGTCGAAGAGTATGGAGGCCGGAACGATTGGAACGACGCCCCCTCTGACGGGAAAGCCCACGCCTTGGCTCTCGAGGTACCGCATCACGCCGTCGGCCGTTGCCAATCCGTACGCACTGCCCCCCGACAAGACGACCGCATGGATGGATTCCACGCTCATGTCGGGCCGCAGCAGGTCGGTCTCCCTTGTTCCCGGACCTCCTCCTCGAACATCGACGCCGGCCACGGCGCCTCCGTCCGCAAGGACGACCGTGCATCCGGTCGACCCGCTTTCGTGGGTCCAATGTCCGACCCGGATTCCTGGCACGGCTGTCAAAGTGGCGTTCATTGCGGTTTCCGCGAACGACGCTAGGGTAGATGACGCAAGGGTCCCCGCCAACTGCAGGACTTGACGTCTCCGAACCCCTTTGCTCCCGATGCGTCGCATTCGCCAACATTATCGCCTGGTGCCATCGGTATAATTTTTTTCAGTGGACCTTCCACGACTGATCGAGATTCGCCGGAAATTCCCGGACCGCTCGCTGCCCGACGTCTATCGAGCCGTTCGCGAGGAGATGGCCACGGCGCCTTGGGTGTCGGCGGTGCCCGCCGGCAGCCGCATTGCGGTCGGGGTCGGGAGCCGGGGAATCGCCAACATTGGAACCATTGTCCGGGGCGTTATCGACTCGTGGCTTGATCGGGGTGTCAAGCCGTTCATTATTCCCGTCATGGGTAGTCACGGTGGAGGCACGGCCCGAGGCCAGCGCGAAGTGCTCGCTCACTACGGCATCACCGAGGAGTCGATGGGGGCCCCCGTGGTCAGTTCGCTGGATGTCGTGGAGATCGGCGAGACCCCGCAAGGCATTGCCGTGTCGATGGACAAGGAAGCCTGGGAAGCCGACGGAATCATGCTTTGCAGCCGTGTGAAGTGGCATACCGGCTTTAACGGGAAGATCGAGAGCGGCGTCCACAAGATGATGGCGATAGGTCTCGGGAAATGGGAAGGAGCCAAGCGGTATCACATGTGGGCGGTGCGCCTCGGCTTGGAACACGTCATTCGCGAGGTCGGCAGAATCATGCTGGCAACAGGACGCATGCTGGGCGGCTTGGCGATTCTTGAAGATGCGAACCACAGCACCGCAGAGGTCCACGCAATCGGAGCGGCGAACATGGTCCCACGGGAGGAGGAACTGCTGTCACGGGTGAAGCAATGGAAGGCCGATATCCCGTTCGAGGCGTTCGACTTGCTGATTGTCGACGAAATCGGCAAGAACATTTCCGGTTCGGGCATGGACACAAAAGTGATCAACCGGTCGGCATTGGGCCGGAATTGTTGGCCTGGACTTGCACGCATTGAGCGGATTTATGCCCGCAGCCTGACACCTCATGGCGGCGGTAACGCCGTCGGAATCGGTCTTTGCGACATTGTCCATGACCGGCTGTTCGACGCTGTGGACTTCGCCAAGACTTGGATCAACTCGTTCACAGCCTCCAGCACTGTGGGCTGCATGTGTCCCCCGCACTTTTCCACCGACCGCGAGTGCATCGAGCGAATCCTGGCGACTTGTGGCCGAGCTGACTTATCCGCCTGCAGTGTCGTTTGGATCCGCAACACCATGGAACTCGGTCAAATGCGGGTTAGCGAGAATCTCTACGAGCGGCTGCGCGGGAATCCCGGTGTCGAGGCACGCGGGACGGCCGCGCCCATCGGCTTCGACCGGGCCGGCCAGATCGTCGGCAGTATTCAGATCGCGGCGGCTGCCTGACGATTTGCACTCGCTCCTATGTCGCGTTCCAGCACCTCGCTCTCGACGCCTCGCAAGAGCGTGGTCCGGGAATGCGCCCGGCACGGTAGGCGTGGACCGTATCAGCGCCCGGGACTCGATAGACTGAAGGCACTGTCTCGGCTCCTTCCATGGCAACGGTAAGACCTGCGCCGCTTTCCAAAGCGCAATTGTTCTCGCTGGTTGTACCCGACCTGCGGCGGATTGACAAGGTGATCGCCGTCGACACCGTCTGCTGCAAGGATGTGGTCACGCAGATCAGTCGGCACCTGAACGCAAGCGGGGGGAAGCGCCTGCGCCCCGCCTTGCTGCTGCTATCCGCGCGGGCTTGCGGGGAACTGGGCGACGCTCCCATTCGGATGGCAGCGGTTATGGAAATCATCCACACCGCCACCCTCGTGCATGACGACGTGATCGACAGCGCCGAAGTGCGTCGCGGGACCCCGTCCACTAATTCCGTTTGGGGCAACCAAGTGAGCGTGCTGGCAGGTGACTGGCTCTACATGCAGGCGTTCAACCTAGCCTTGCGCGAGCGGCAATTCGGCATGCTCGACATCCTGACCGACCTTACCAAGATGATGGTCGAAGGGGAACTGATGCAAGCCGACCTGCTCGGGCGCCTCGATATCACCGAGCGGCAGAACCACGACCTGATCCACCGCAAGACCGCTTGCTTGCTTTCGGCCTGCACCCGCCTCGGTGCGCTGATCGCCCGCCAGGACGAGCCGACCGAGGAGCGACTTCGTTCTTACGGCTGGAACCTCGGCATGGCTTTTCAACTCATCGACGACGTGCTCGATTTTGAGGCCAGCGAGGCGGTGCTAGGCAAGCCGGTCGGCAACGACCTGAAGGAAGGGAAGGTCACGCTGCCGATGATTCTCGCGCTGCAGTCATGCACCCGGGCGGAGAGGTCGCAGGTCGAGGCGGTCGTCGTGGAGGGCGGCTACGGATCGGTGTCGTTCTCGACCATTCTCGAGATTCTGGACCGCTACGGTAGCATCGCCAAGGTCCGCCTTCGCGCCTTGCGGTTTTGCGAGGACGCGCTGGAAGGTTTAGAAACGCTGCCAGACACGCGCTATAAGCGCGCTCTGGTGGACGCGGCGACCCACTGGGCCGTCGACCGGGCTAGTTGAGCGAACGGCTCAGCCCCACAGTTCGTCAACCGGGGCGTAGGCGTCGTCCTTGGCCAGCGGCACGTAGTAGAATCCGCGATCCAGCGGGTCATCGTAACGAATGGTTGTCCAGTCGATGCCCATTGCCGAATACATCGTCGCCTCGATGTCCTCGGGACGGATGTCGCGGTCGCGATACCAGCCTGGCTCCGTCGTGAACGCGCCGGGACCTCTGCCGCCTCGGTCATTCGTCTCTCCGATTACCGTGCCGCCCTTAACGCCTCCGCCGGCTAGGACGAAGAACATTTGGAGGTAATGATCGCGACCGTTGCGCGAGGAGGAGAGCTGACCGGGTGTCCTTCCGAATTCCCCGCACGCCACGATCAGGGTCTCGGAGAGCTTGCCCGAAGCATCTAGGTCCTCGATCAGCGCGGCGAACGCGGGGTCGAACTGGGCCGTCTGTCTGTAGATGCTCCTGACGTTCTGGGCCTGGTTGCCGGCAAGATTGTAGATGTCGCCGTGATGGTCCCACCCGCCCGAGTCGATCTGAATGAACCGAGTGCCTTGGTCTTGCTCGATGATCTTGCGCGCCGTCAGGACCGCATTTCCGAAGCCGGAGCTGCCGTACCGGTCGCTTTCCTCTGGCGTGAAGGTGAATCCAGCTTCGACTGCCGGATTGAACATCAGGCGGCGTGCGTTTTGGTAGAGCTCGCCCATGCCGGCAGCCTGCGAGCCAAATGGCGAGGCCTTGCCGCGCAATTCGTTGTCCATTTCCTGCAGCAGGTCCCAGCGTTGTTGAAACACCTCCCGGCCCGGGCGGTGGTTCGCGCTGGCGAGGCCGTTGGCCGAGGCGTATGTCTGGAATGGCCCGTACTCGACCGGGAAATAGCCCGCTCCCGAAATGTTGCTCGCCTGCAGCGAAATGAAGGTCGGGAAGGCTTGGTCCGGCCGCCGCTGCGGATCCTTCTCGATTGCCACGACGCTTCCGATGTGCGGGGCTATCCGCCCCGTTGCCGAGGTCGGGTTGCGCCCGATCTGCATCCACGTCTGCGCGAGGGGGTGCGCTCGGGCCCACGCGAGACCCGAGCGGATGATCGCGATCTTGTCGATCACACGGGCTGTATTGCCCAGCAATTTGGTGGGCAGCGTGATCCCTCCGAAGGATTCCGGCGCGAAATCCTTGGGCGTGACTCCCGGAATCTCCTTGAAGTCGAACGTGTCGACGTGACTCGGGGCGCCGCGCATGAATATGAAAATGACGCTCTTCGCCGTGTTCTTGGTCTCGACGGCGCCCGCGGATTCGGTCGCCCCCTGGGCTAGGCGATCCGCCAGGACGAACCCTCCCACGCCGGTTAGCGCGTCACGGAAAAAACAGCGTCGAGTGAGGTGCGGCCTCTCGAAAAAGCTGCGATGCTCCGGCTGCCACTTCCGTACAAGCTTGTTGAATCGTTCCCGCTCGCTCATGGCTGTCTTCGCTATCTCCCGTCAGTAATTGAAATAGAAGTCCGTCTTGTTGAATAGCGCCCACATGAGATTGGCGGCTCTCCTCGTGCGTGCGCCGTCCTGCAAGTAGTCCACGGCGAATTTGGTTTCCTCGTCTGTGGGCCGCCTGCTCAGCACGCTCAGGTAGAGGTTGGCAACCAAGGCGTCGTCCGCCATTTCCAGGGATTCCGCCAGGGTTCCCGTCGGCGCGTTGACCGCGAACCTGCTCAGCACGAAGGGGTTGTTCATCAGGTTCAATGCCTGCAGCGGGCTGCCCTCGCCGCTTCGAGCTGTTTCCTCGCGGTCTCCTGGCGTGAAAGACTGCAGCAGCCTTCGCACGTTCGCCGACTGCCCGCGACCTAGCGGGACCCCGGTGACGTCGGGGAACTGCATCGCGTATTGAATTCCGCGCAGGCTGGGCGTGCGATTCGAGGCGTTGTAGGCCATGTGCCGCTTGGATGCCACGATGAGAGCGTCATGCACCTGCTCGGCTGTCAGGCGCTTCACTTGGTGGCGCACGAAGTATTTGTCGTAGAGCGGGTTGAAGACGCCGTCGTACCGCGACGACAGCTGGTACGCCTGCGATGTGGCGATCTGCCGCATCAGCCACTTGAGATCGAACCCGCTCTCCCGGAATCCGTCAGCCAGCCACTCGAGAAGGTGCGGGTGCGAAGGCTGGATGTCCCAGCCAGTCGCCGGCGGCGCTCCGGGGTCCAGCCGGGCCAGGTCGAACTGGTCCGGCGGCTCCACAATCCCCCTCGAGAAGAACTTCCGCCATATGTAGTTCACCGCGGCTCGGGCGAATTGCGGGTCCGCCGTCAGGTGCAGTCCCAGCTGCTGCCGGAGCCTCATGCCCGAATGCACGTTCGCATTCCCTGCGAACGGATACGACGGTGTTACATAGCGCTCGTCATGCAAGCGGTCTGGACGGTTTCCGCCCGCGGTTTGGGCTAGGTATTCGCCCGCCGTGTCGCCTCCGCCGGTAACGCGCTTGACCCCTTTTGGGAGGTCATGGATGAAGTAGTAGTTGGCATTGACCCGTCGTCCATTCTGCGGGTTGTTCGGCAGTTGGCGTGCGGGATACCGCCAGGCTTGGTAGCGCGGTACGTCCGAGAAGAAGGCTGCCAGCTTCCATCCGTCCAGGCGCTTGGCCTTGGTGCCCCACACGCTGAGCGCGTCAAGATGACCCGCCCCGTCATGGCACAGGACGCAGTCCATCAGCGAGATGCCCAGGAAGTCCCGCGCGGTGATGAAGGCCAGCGTGTCGTAGGTGTCTTGGATCGGGCCGCCGATCGTCCGCCCCCCGACGACATACCCAACGGCGGAAGCCCGGACCGGATTATCGACGAAGTTCTGATACGTGCGCTGGTAATGCTGGAAGTCCGTGTAGCGACTAGGGTAGGTGCGCCCGTCGCTCGTTCCCTGCGCCGCCAGCATCTCCCGCGCCATCTGGTCGTATGGCTTGTTCTGCTGCAGCGACTCCAGCAGGAAAAGGTGCAGGGAGTCGCGCCCCCACTGATAGCGGTTGACCTGCGCGGTGCGAATCGTGTTCCGGAAGAGGTCGCCGAAGTGCATCGTCCAGCGGTCCGCCCATTCCGGCGTTCTTAGGAGCTTGTCAACCAGGCGCTCCCGCTTGTCGGCGGAAGTGTCGGCGAGGAACTCGAGCACCTCGTCCTTGGTGGGAATGCGGCCTGTCAGGTCGAGACGGACGCGGCGGAGGAATTCCGTATCAGTCGTCAGGTATGTGAGCGGCACGCCGACCGCGTCCGCTGTCTTCTGAATGCAGTCGTCGATGCCGTCGCAAGCCCCTGAATTGGTCGAGGTACCGGTTGCTGCCCGCACTGGGATTCCCCCGCGCCGGGGCTGCGGGATCATCGCCAGTACGCGGCGAGTGTCCCAAGCTCGCATTTTCATCGCACTGTAGTCGTCGGCCGCTGTCTGGACAGGATCAACACCCTCGCGCGGGCCGAAAAAGGTGCAACCGCCATGATCCGGAAACGAGCCGTCCGCCGCCTCCCAGCCGAGGTCGTCGGCGGCCGTGGCAGCGCCCCCCACCAGCAAGGCGGCCAGCAGGAGCTTCACAGCGAGTCCTGGATCGAAATTCGCTATTGGTTGCCGCTTCAACGGAACATCCCCCTCGCGATTATAGTGCGTCCGACGGTCTTGGGTCCTGCGATCCGGGATTCCCAGATCCATCCCTTCCGCGAGACGGGGCTGCGGCGACGGTGATACAGCCCTCCCGACAAGCTTGTCATCGCTCTTACCTCGATTAGGACGCAGTTCGGCGCCAGGAAGTTTCGTGCGGGTTGGGCCGCGCGGGCAGATGTTGTCGGAAATCAAGTCAATGCGGACGTAGGATCTCCTTGGAAATGATCGCTTGGGTGCCTTGCCGGTGCACTCCCGCCCGCCCCGCCAGCGCGCGGGGCGCTATAGTAAGTCTGGAGAGACGGAGATGATTGCGAGGCAGGCCCACGAGCTAGCGAAACGACTTTCGACGGGCTCGGCGGCGCGTGCGGCAGCGGCCGCTTTCGCGGTTCTGACGGCGGTCGCTCCGGTCGTGCGTTCCCAGGTGCAGGTGCCCCTCGTCGATCCGCGAAGCGTCGCACCGTACGTGCCCACTCCTTGGCATGTAGTCGAGCGAATGCTCGTCGAGGCCGACGTCACCGAAGACGATATCGTGTTCGATCTGGGCTCTGGCGACGGCCGCATCCTGATGCGAGCCGCCAAGGATCGCGGCGCACGCGGGGTGGGTTACGAGATCAACCCCGACTTGGTCGAGGAGGCGCGATCCGCCGTAGCTGCAGCGGGAGTCTCGCATCAGGTGGAAATCCGCCAGGGGGACATATTTGAGGCCGACTTGTCGCGGGCCACTGTCGTGACGCTCTTCCTCATGACTTCGGCTCACCGCCGCCTGCGGCCGAAGCTTCTAGAGGAGTTGCGCCCCGGGACCCGCATCGCATGCTACAAGTGGGAGATTCCCGGGTGGAATCCTTCGAAGACCGTTACAGTGCCGGTTAGCGGTTCCGAGCAGCCTATCTTTTTGTACAGGGTGGGCTTGCACAACTGAGCCGGTCACGACGGGTTTCCGCGCGCCGCGCGGCGGAGCGGCGACTTGCCCGTATCGCGCATTCGTTCCGCGAGTGCTATAGAAAAGAATGAGCACTATGGCGGCGCCATCCCCTTCGAGAGTCCTCGTCATCGTCGAGTCGCCCACCAAGGCGCGCACGATCACCAAGTTCCTGCCCAAGGGGTACACGGTCAAGGCCTCTGTCGGCCATGTCCGCGACCTCCCCAACAGCGCCAAGGACATCCCTGCCAAGTACAAGAAGCTTCCTTGGTCCCGACTGGGGGTCAACATCGAAGGCGGCTTCGAGCCTCTTTACATCGTTCCCAAGGACAAGAAAGACCTTGTCAAGGAAATGAGGGCGGCGGTGGCGAAGTCCGATCGGATCTACTTCGCGACCGACGAAGATCGGGAAGGGGAGTCAATCAGCTGGCACCTGCTCGAGTTGCTCGGGCCACGCGTGCCGTTCGAGAGGCTCGTTTTTCACGAGATCACCAGGGATGCGATCCGCAAGTCTCTCGAAATGCCGCGCGGCATCAACCACGACCTCGTCCGAGCGCAAGAGACCCGTCGCATCGTCGACAGGCTCTTCGGATACGAAGTCAGCCCGCTGCTTTGGAAGAAAATGGTCCCGCGACTGAGCGCGGGACGGGTGCAAAGCGTCGCGGTGCGGCTGCTCGCGGAACGCGAGCGCGCCCGCATACGCTTCACCGAAGCCACCTACTGGGGAATGAAGGCTCGGTTCTCGAAGGGTGGCTCGGAATTCGAGGCGGACTTGGTCCGGTTCGCAGGCAAGAGGGTAGCGACTCGAAAGGATTTCGACCCCGACACCGGAAGCCTCAAGGTTTCCCGCGGCAAGGCAAGGGACGTGCCCGCCCTGCTCGGCGCGGACGCTGCCAGGCGGCTTGAGGGTGCGGTGCGGTGCGGGCGGGCGATTGTCGCCTCAGTCGAGGAGAAGCCGTTTTCGGCGTCCCCGCAAGCCCCCTACGTCACAAGCACGCTCCAGCAGGCGGCCAACAGGAGGCTGCGCTTCCAGGCGCGCCACACCATGCGCCTGGCCCAGCAGCTTTACGAGAGCGGCTTCATCACATACATGCGCACTGATTCCACCGTGCTGTCCCAAGAGGCCAAATCGGCTGCTCGGGTCATGATTGTGGAGAAGTTTGGCCAGGAATATCTCCCGGAGTCGGTCCGCTACTACCGCAACAAGGTGAAGAATACCCAGGAGGCGCACGAAGCGATCCGACCGGCCGGGGGGCAGTTCCGCGCGATCGAGGAGGTCCGCCACAGGCTGGGCTCCGAAGCAGCCAAACTGTACGGAATGATTTGGCGGCGCACTCTCGCTAGCCAAATGCGGGACGCCCGGGGCACCAATTCAACCGTCGTGGTGGAGTCGGGCGACGCCCGGTTCCGCGCGACCGGTCGAACGATCGAGTTCGCGGGTTACCTGAAAGCGTATACCGCCCAAGCCGCGACCGGCGACTCGCGGGTCGAAGCCGCCAGGGAGCGCCTCTTGCCGAGGATGGCAGCCGGCGACCATTTGGAGGTGCGATCCGCCGAGGCCTCGGAACGCCGCACGCAGCCGCCGCAGCGGTTCACAGAAGGCACCCTGATCCGAGAGCTGGAGCGGCTCGGCATAGGGCGCCCCAGCACTTGGGCCACGATCGTCGATCTGGTGCAGGCAAGGGCTTACGCGTTTCGGCGGGGCGGGACATTGATACCGACATTCACGGCGATGGCGGTAGTGGGCCTGCTCGAGGAGCACTTCACCCACCTGACTGATTACGCGTTCACGGCGAAGCTCGAGGACCAGCTAGACGCGATCGCGCGGGGCGAGCTGCAGCGCTTGGACTATCTGAGGGGCTTCTACTACGGCAACGGCCACAAGGGCCTGCAGCCGCTGATCGAGGCCGGCGTGAAGGAGATCGATCCGCGCAAGGTTTGCAGCCTCCCGATCGGGAAAGCCAAGGACGGCGCAGAGATAGAGGTGCGTATCGGCCGCTACGGTCCGTTCCTCTCCGACGGAACCTCGCGATGCAGCGTTCCCGACGAGTTGGCCCCCGACGAGCTGGACGTGGAGAAGGCGAGCGAGATGCTGCAGATTGCCAGCAAGGGCCCGGCGCCTCTAGGGCACGATTCCGAATCTGGCAAGCCGGTCTATCTAAAGCAAGGCCGCTATGGCCCGTTCGTTCAGCTGGGCAACTCGGGAGACGAGGCAACGGTCAAGCGGGCTTCCTTGCTGCGCGGCATGGAGCCCGACGCGGTCAACCTCGAAACCGCGCTCAAGCTGCTGTCGCTGCCGCGTCCCTTGGGCCGGGATCCCAGGAGCGGTGAGGACGTAGTCGCTGCCAACGGCCGCTTCGGGCCTTTTGTCAAGTGCGGGCAGGAGATCCGATCCATCCCGGACGGCACGAGCCCGCTGGAGATCACGCTCGTGCGGGCTCTCGCGCTGCTCGCGCAGGAAAAGTCGAAGCGGCGGCCCTCGGCGCGGGCCGCGCCACTCAAGGCGGTCGGCAACCATCCTGTTACGGGCAAGGAGCTGACGGTTCTCTCGGGCCGCTACGGGCCGTACGTGACAGATGGCGAGATCAATGCCTCCCTGCCGCGCGGTTCCCGCCCGGAAGAGCTCACCGTGGAGCTGGCTGTGAACCTGCTGCGGGCCCGTGCTGCCCGTATCGCGGCGGGAGGGGGCCGCAAGCGCAGGACACGGAAGAGAAAGTCCTGACGCCTGACGGCGCGGCCGCCCGATGAATGTCCTGGCGATCGACACGGCGCGCAGCGAGGGCGGCGTGGCTCTGATGCGTGATGGGGCCCTCTCCGGAGTCGCGTCCCTAGGGTCCGCTCCGGGGTACGGGGAGGTGCTCTTCGGAGCGATCGAGCGGCTACTGGCCGATCACGGCGTCGCATTGGACGACATGGACGGGTTCGCGGCGTCGAACGGACCGGGCTCGTTCACCGGCATCCGAGTGGGGCTGGTCGCGGCGAAGGCACTGGCAGAGGCCCAACGGAAGCCTTTGGTGGGCGTGTCGAGCCTGCGAGCCCTAGCCCGCTCCGCTCCGGCGGATTCGCCGTTGCGGGCGTCGCTGCTCGATGCGCGACGGGGGGAGGTCTTCGCAGGATTCTATGACCCCGCGGGGCGGCCGCTGCTTCCCGAGACTGTCGGCAGGTGGGAGGATCTCGCACCGCGAATCCACGATCTAGGCCTGCTCCTCGTCGCGAACGAGCCCTCGCTCTTCGAGGCTGGCGGGCCTGTCGCGGAGGGCTCGGGCCTGCCTCGTCACATGGGTCCGGCGGTGCTGGCGGGGCAAGTCGCGCTGCTTGCAGCTCGTGAGATCGAGGCCGGGCGAGGCAGCCTGCCCGAAACGGTGGAGGCCAACTACATCCGCCGGCCCGGCGCCGTGCCGCCGGGCGTCTCTCAAGCAGCCAGGCGCTGATAGGTGTTCTCGAGAAAGCCCTTGACCAGGGGCGTCTGCTCGCCTGCTTCCAGAAGGAAGGCGTCGTGGCCGTAGTTCGACACGAGCTCGATGTAGGCGACATCCCGATTGCGCGACCGGAGCGCGCGCACAATCTCCTGCGACTGGTAGCTTGGATAAAGCCAGTCCGACGTGAAGCTGAGCACTAGGAAGCGCGTCTCGCCCGGCCGGAAGGAGTCTTCCAGCGAGTCGCGCGCCACAGTCACGTCGAACGTGTCCATCGCGCGCGTGATCACTATGTACGAATTTGCGTCGAACCGGCTGACGAATTGCACGCCGCGGTAGCGAAGGTAGCTTTCCACCTCGAACAGGTCGCTGTCGCCCGGTGACTTGCGCCGGCGCCGCCCGAACTTGAGGTGCATCGACTCGTCGCTCATGTACGTGATGTGGCCTACCATCCGGGCCACCGCCAAGCCGCGCTCTGGGTACTTGCCGTGGTAGTAGTCGCCCCCGTTGAAGTCGGGATCAGCCAGGATCGCCTGGCGGCCCACCTCGTTGAATGCGATTTGCTGGGCGGAGTGACGATGCGTGGAGGCGATCGGGATCACGGACGCGACGCTCTGCGGGTAGGAAGCTGCCCACTGGAGGGCCTGCATGCCGCCCATGGAGCCGCCGGTGACGCAAAGCAGCCGCCCGATACCCATCGAATCGGTGAGCATCTTTTGCAGGCGGACCATGTCCGCAATTGAGATCGGAGGGAAGCGTGAACCGTAAGGCCGCCCCGTGGCTGGGTCGATCGAACTCGGCCCGGTCGTGCCGCTGCACCCTCCCAGCACGTTGGACGAGATGACGAAGTACAGGCTCGTGTCGAACGCCTTGCGCGGACCGATCATGCTGTCCCACCAGCCCGGCTTGCCGGTCTCGTCGCTGATCCCTGCGGCGTGTGCGTTGCCGGAAAAGGCGTGGAGGACCAAGATGGCGTTCGACCTCTCCGCATTCAGCTCGCCATAGGTCTGGCAGGCGACGTCGACAGGACCCAGTGTCTGGCCGCAATCGAGTTCCAAGGAGTCGAATTGCACGATAGATGTCGTGACGCTCATCCCGCTCTCTCCCACTATAGGCTGCGCTCCCCGGCCATTCGAGTTCGGCAGCATCAGAGTATGATGGAGTTTCGGCTCGCAGGGCAGCCGCCGGGGGCCTTGGCCGGGCCAAATCGATCTCGCAGCGCTCGACACGTGCAGTGAATTCACATGTGCCTAGGCTGACCCGAGGGGTCGGCGCTGCGAGCCACACCTGAAAGGTTTCTACGCAACGGACATGCCATTAGCACTCGAACAAGACAAGCTCGCGGGCCTGCGAGACAAGGCCACGAAGATGCGGATCAGTTCCGTTCGGTCCACCAGCAAGGCGGCCAGCGGCCACCCAACCACCTGCGCTTCGGCTGCCGAAATCATGGCAGCGCTCTTTTTCGACGCCATGCGATACAACCCGCGGGATCCCGCTAGCGAGGCGAACGACGTATTCATCCTGTCGAAGGGCCACGCCGCACCGGTGCTTTACGCTGCTTGGGCGGAAGCGGGCTACTTGGATGAGAGCGAACTTCTCAACCTGCGGAACATTGACTCCGACTTGGAGGGCCATCCCCCGACCACGCTGCCGTTTGTCGATGTGGCCACGGGCTCGCTTGGCCAGGGCCTGAGTGTCGGCGTGGGCATGGCGCACGCATGCCGCCTCGATGGGAACGACCGTCGCGTCTGGGTGCTGCTCGGCGACGGCGAAGCCGCCGAGGGCGCTGTCTGGGAAGCGGCGTCCATGGCGGCCAACGACGGCCTCGGCAACCTGATCGCCACTGTCGACGTCAATCGCCTCGGCCAAAGCGCTCCGACCATGCTCCAGCACGACATGGAAGCCTACAAGATCCGATGGGAAGCGTTCGGGTGGGAAACGCTGATCGTGGACGGTCATGACATCCAAGAGCTGGTCGACGCCTACGAGCAGGCGCGTAATTCCCTCTTCACCCCGACCGTGATTCTCGCGAAAACCTTCAAAGGGCGCGGCATTCCCTGCGCCGAGGACAAGGACGGGTGGCATGGCAAGCCGATTCCTGCCGGCGAGTTGGAGGAGCAGACAATCCAGGCGCTCGAGGCGGAATTGACTGGCACCGCCTTTGAGTGGAAGCCGAATCTGCCGCCGGCAATCGATTCAAGGCCGGCGTCGGCGGGTGTCGCTCCCGAGCCGCCTTACCGTGTCGGCGGGCCGTTCGTGGCGACGCGCAACGCCTACGGGGCGGCTCTCGCGGCGCTTGCGGAAGTCGATTCCCGCATCGTTGGCGTCGATGGAGACGTCGGCAATTCGACCTTTACCACCGACATCGTCAAGACAGATCCGAGTCGCCTGTTGCAGTGCTACATCGCCGAGCAGAACTTGGTCGGTGTCGCGATGGGTCTGGCCTGCCGCAGGAAGATCCCATTCGCATCGAGCTTCGCTTGCTTCCTAGCGCGGGGCTACGACTTCATGCGGCTGGCAGCGATCAGTTCCACAAATGTGAAGCTAGTCGGCACGCACGCCGGGATTTCGATCGGGGAGGACGGCCCCTCGCAGATGGGTCTGGAAGACTTGGCTATGACCTGCGCCGAGCCGAACTACACCGTCTATTACCCGACCGACGCGACAAGCGCATGGCGCGCCATTGAATTGGCAGCTGGCATTGAAGGGCCGGTCTATGTTCGGACGAGCCGTCCGAAGACACCGATCCTATACGGCCCGGACGAGGTGTTCGAGACTGGCAAGGCGAAAGTGCTGCGGAGGAGCGCGGAGGACCGTGTCGCGATTGTGGCGGCGGGAGTGACTCTGTACGAGGCGCTGGAGGCAGCCGACCAGCTTGCTTCCGAGGGAATTCGGGCGCGCGTGATCGACTTGTTCAGCGTGCAGCCGATCGACCGCGACACGCTGCTGGCCGCGGCTGCGGAATGCGGGGGCAACATCATCGCGGTGGAGGACCACTACGTCCATGGCGGCATTGGGAGCGCGGTGCTGTCGGCATTGGCCGAAGAAGAAGCTAGGGTGCGACAGCTCGCTGTCCGAGGCATCGCACGCAGCGGCAAGGCGGCCGAGCTGCTCGACCGCTTTGGCATTTCCGCGCGCCACATTGCGGACGCCGCAAGGAGCATGGCAGCCTAGACGCGCTTGAGCTTACTGGAATTGCGCGGGGCATTCGGCCCTGTAATGCGGGCAGCGCAGGCAGTGCTTTCCGGTTTTCAGGGGGTATTCCTGCCGCTCTTGCGCCTCGAAGAAACTCCCTACAAGGTTTCGGGCGCTCGCGAGTGAGTCCGCGCCGATGTCAATATCGATCGGCTTGGCGTGTCGCAAGTAAAACAGGACCGCCCGGTCCGCGGGCCTTCCTGACTTGGCCAAGCCGGCCGCGTAGAGTTGGATCTGGGGCGCGTATCGCTGCGCCGCGCGCTGCACGCCGTGCCGCGGGACTCGATCGGTCTTGTAGTCGAGCAGGATCCGTTCGCCGCCTTCTTCGAAGAGCAGGTCGATCGTGCCTCGCAGGAGATGGTCGCCAACGGTGAAAACAAAAGCCATCTCCCTCTCCATCCGCGATGCCGACGCTGCCCGCTTGCCAAGTTCGTGCTGAAGGAAACTCGCTGCCATGCGGCGCACAGAAGGCCGGGCATCGTTCAGCTGGCCAGCAAGATGCCGGTGAACCTCTTCGCCGAAGTGGGAGGGGTCGGTGCCGTCTCGCGCGCTCGATCCGCCTGCCGCCGCCAGGCCGACCAAGCTTGGTGCGGGTCCCGCTTGCTCCAGTTTCAGGTAGCGCGACAGAAAATACCTGCGAGGGCACTGCGCGAATGTTGCCACGGCGGTGACTGCCGCGACATAGTCGGCTTGCGCGGAAGGGGGCAGCGGCAGCAGGATTTCCGGTTCGGGTGACTCAGGCGCGGCGCTCGGCGCTTCGCCGCCGGGCGGGTCGACCCACGTCTTGTGGTAGAGAAAGCGCACGTCTCCCGCCAGACGGTACGCGGGCTCCCCGTTGGGGTCCTCTTTCGGGTTGAGTCCCAGGCGCTGGAAAACCAGCTTGCACCAATGTCTTTTCTGGGCAGTTCCGGCGAACGAGGCGCTAAGGACGAGGTGTTCCTCGGCGCGGGTCATCGCCACGTATAGCAGGCGGTCCGCTTCCTCGCGCTCCCGACGCTTGCCTTCGGCGGCCGCGGCCCGGTAGGCGCTGTCGGCGCAAGGACCGCCATCGAACGGCTCGCGCCAGCGCGCGCCGATGCCGTGATCCTCCGAGAATAGTAGTCCCCGGGGAGAGCCGCTTGGATTGCTCTGCAAAGAAGCCAGCGCGACGACGGGGAATTCCAAGCCCTTGGCTCCGTGCATGGTCAGGACTTTGACGGCTTGGAGGTCTTGAGCGCCATGCGGGGCTTCCGTCGCCGTGGAACCTGTCACGGACGCCCTGTCGAGCGCCTCGGACACCGCGTCCATACCGGCCGCGCCTTGTTCCTCTCGCCGCCCGATCCAATCGAGGAGGCGGTCGAGGTTAGCGAGGGCGCGCGGGCCGTCGTCGCTTCTCGACAGGAATGACCGGTACCCGCAAGAGGATACCGCCCGCGCAAGCAGGAACCGGACCGGCAGCGTCGCACGGTCTGCGCGGCACTCGGAGAGAATCTTTGCGAAGCGCTGCAGGCGCTGTTCGGCGTCCTTGCCGAGGCCGGAGCGACCGGGACAGGGGCTCGTGAGAGCTTCGGCGATGTTTGCATGGTCGCGCCTCAGCCGAAGAAGGTCGGCGTCGTCGATTCCGCACAGCGGCGATTTCAGGACTGCGGCCAGGCTGATCTCGTCTCTCGGGTTGCGCACGACGCGCAGGAACGCGGCCAGTTCGATGCATTCGGGCGCTTCGAACAGCCTCTGGCCCGAGCTAATTTCGCACGGCACGCCGGCTTGGCGAAGCACTGCGGCCAGTTTGGACACACGGTCTCGGGTCCGGGCCAAGACCGCCACATCGCCCCACTGCAGCGCCCGGGCCCCTACGGCGCCCCCGCGACGGTCAGCGAGATGCAGGCCCGCCTTGAGCTCGTGAAGGCGTCGAGCCAGCCAGCGCGCTTCGCGATCGAACGCGTTCGCATCCCCATGCGTGACGATCCGGACTTCGACGCGGGGCTCGCGGCTTTCCGGGAAGATGCTGGCGCTTTGCAGCCGGTGCGTCTCCACCCCGCTCGGGGGGCCGCCCGGTAGCACGCGATGCACGGCACCGAGGACTTCCGAGCGGCTTCGGAAGTTTTCCATGAGACGAATGACTTCGCCTTTGTTCTTCTCGACTCGTGCCCGGTACTCTCGAAAAACATTCTGATCGGCGTGCCGGAAGCCGTAGATCGATTGGTTGATGTCGCCCACGACGAATCGCACCGGGCGGTTCGGCCCGTGCGCGTCCAGCAGGCGTTCGACAAGCCGAATCTGCAATGGGTTCGTGTCCTGGAACTCGTCAATGAGAATGTGCTCGAAATGCAGCTTGGGGGCGTGGCCGGATCCCAAGAGGTCGGCTGCCTTGGCGAGGACGTCGTCGAAGTCCATGCGTCCGGCAGCGAGCTTTGCCGCCTGCATCTCCGCGAGGATCCGGCGCACGGTCTCAAGCAGCCATTGGCGGGGGGAGCGGTTCGCTTCGGAGGCCGCGGCGGCCATGCACGAGGGCAGCAATCTGTCCTTGATCTCGCTGACCAGGGCTTTGACCTTCCCTCGCTTGTGGATCCGGGCCGTAGCCACGCTGGCTTCGGCAAGAAGTGCCGGCACAGCGTCGGGATCGTCCCGGGGCGCGTCCTCCAGACGACCGGCCAAATCGGCAAGCGGATCGAGCTTCTTGGCATTCGCGAGCGCACGCAACGCGCTCGCGAGCTCCATCCGCGGCATTTCCGGCTCGCGTAGGAACGGCTCGCTGCCGTAGCTTCGAATGCTGGACACCAAGCCCGATAGATCCTCTAGGAGCGTGAGCGAATCCGCGCGGGGAAAGCGCGATGCGGAGCCTCCGTACGAATCCAGGAAAGCCCGCAGCGGATCCCCGCCCAGGACAAACGCCTCGTCAAGCACGTGCTCGATCGCCGTCCGCAACAGCTCGCGGGCCTCGTTCTCGTCGAGGATCTCGAATCCGGGATCGACTCCCGCTTCCAGCGCGTTCTCCTTCAGCAGGCGGTTGCAAAATGCATCGATCGTCGAGACGCTTGCGGCTTCTAGCCTTCTCCTCGTCTCAGGGGAAGGGCTGCCTTCGGAGACAAGACGCGATCGCATCTCGTGGGCGGCCTTCTCGGTGAAGGTTATGGCGAGGACATGCTCGGGCGGCACATCGCGGTCGAGGATCAGCCACTTGATTCGCTCCACCAGGACGCGGGTCTTTCCGGCACCGGGCCCAGCGACCACGCAAATGTCGCCGCGCTGCCAGCTGCGGACTGCCCGTTCCTGGTCTTGTGTCAGCCTCACGAGGCCGAGTCCTCGCGAGGCTTGTCCGGGACGGCGGATGTCGGCCAGTTCACGCGGCACACGCTCCCGAACTCGCAGAGCCTTCCGCAGTAGCCCGGGTCCCGCGGGCGGACAGCGATCGAGCCGTCTAGTATCTCGCCGACTGCCTCGGCCGTCTCGGTTCGCGCGATGTTCAGCAGGCGGCTCATTTCGTCCTCGGTCAGGGTCTCCCGACCGCCTGCGTCACCGACGGAGACACCTGCGCAGCTTGTTTCCCCGCGCAGACCGCACAGTGCCATTCCGGAAGGTTCGCAATGCAACTGCTGCTCCAGTGCCGCTAGGTAGATCAGCAGCTGGAGCTGCTCCCCCTTGAGGTGTTGCTGCAGCAATTCCCTGACTCGCCCGGGCCGTGCGTACTTGTAGTCGGTCACATAGCACCGCTGGACATCGTCAATGTCATAGCGGTCGATGCGGCATCGCACTATCGGACGGGACGCCAGCTCCTCGATGCGGTATTCCCTGTCATTCTCGAAATACGCACGGCCCCTTTCAGAGACCCCCATTGACGCTCCTTGCTCGTGTGCAAAGCGCACGAGGTCGGCTCGAAGCGCCCGCCTAAGCTGCTCTGTCCGGAAGCTCTGGGGCAGGTGGAGGTCCTTCAGGGCGGCGCCGAACGACTCGTCGAGGATCGCACCGATGGAACGCTTCTCGCGGTTCCAGCGCAACAACGCGGTATGCACGATGCTGCCGAGCGCTGCACCGTCCAGCCGATGTTCCGGCAGTTGCGGCCTGCCCCGCAGCCCGAGCGTGTTGCCGCCGAAGTACAGGTACGGGCACTGGCGAAAGTTGGCAATTCCCGAGGCGCTGAAGCCCTCGTTGCACTCCTTGACGACGGTGAGCAGTTCCGGCGGCAGGGCTGGGCTCGCGACAGGCGCCTCGGCCGTCTCTCGGTCCCCGAGCGTCGCCCACGGGGCTTGGCGCGCGTCAGGGGCCGAGTCCAGCAGGTGCGATCTCATGACCGGTTTGCCCGTGCCGTCATGGGCGGGGTAGCTGAGCACCAACTGCTCAGTCGCGCGGGTGGCCGACACGCGGAAGAGATAGCGCTCTTCGCGGACCCGGTCGGCGGTCGTTCGCAATTCGATCCCCCGGCGTTTCATCTGGCGGCGGTCCTCGTCGTCGAAGAGGGCGTCCTCGGAGAAGCGACGGGGGAACCATCCCTCCGCCAGCCCGCAGACGAAGGCGACCGGCAGCGACCACTGCCGGGATTCCAGGACGGGCAGGACATGCACGACGCCGTCTGGCTGGCCAGGCTCGTTCAACGACGTGTATCGAAGCACATCTTCCAGAGCGTCCGCGAAATCTCCAAGGGATAGCTGCCGCCGGACTTGGAACTCGGGTAGCTTGGCTGTGTCCTCAATCGCCTTGCGGAGCGCCCTTTGTGCCTGAATCGCTGCGCGCCACTCGGACGTTCGGCGGAACGATGTGCCGACGGCAGGCAACCGGAGTGCTTGCACCCGCGGCAGCAGGCCCAGGCACTCCATTGCCCACCGCTTCGCCCCGCAGCGCTTCCGATGCAGGTCCTGGGCCGGTCTCAGGCCCTCCAGAAAGTGCTTCGGGCCCCCGTATCGCGCCGCCGCTCGCCGGAGAAAATCGAGGCCCGAATTCGGCAACCGCTTGCGAACCTCGAAGTCGTAGGCGTCCACTTCCGGCTCGGCGCCCGCGGGGGTGAGGGGCGATCCGATCGCTTCGATTGCCTGAGCGGCTGGGAACTGGCGATCGATCACTCGCAGCCAGCGAACGAAATGCCGAGCCACGCCATGGTCCGCCAGTCTCCGCGCGTCCCATGACCGGTGCGGTATGCGCAGGGTCTCGAACACCTCGCGAATGAGATGACCGTACTGCTCGGGCGAGCGCAGGATAATGCCGTGATCGCGCAAGGGCCGCTTGCTCGCGAGGATCCGCCGGGCGATCTCCAGGATTTCCGCCCGCGGCGACGCTGCCTGCATCGTCTTGACGACAAGGCCGGCAGGCTCTCGCGGCGGCAGCGATTCGACCGCGCTCGCTCGCAGCGGGTAGCGCGGCAGACCGGCCGGCATTGCGACCAGGATTTCTTCCGCCTGCTCGGCGAGCGCTTCCAGCAATTCCTCCTGCTGCTTGGTGAAGCGGTCGAAACCGTCGACGTAGACTTTCCTGACCCTGCCCAGGCCCTCTTGACGGATCCGGGCCGCCGCTAGTGCGATTCGCTGGTTGTGATGCACGAATCCCGCTCTCCTCAAGGATTCCTCGTATGCCAGGAACACCTCTAGGAAACCGCGCTGCTGTCGAGTTCGAATTGCGGCCTCGAGCTGGAAGCTGTCCGCGCCCGCAGCCCAGAATTCGCTCATTGCGGCAGCGATGCGATTCCGCAATCCGGGAGACCCAGATCGCATTCCCAGCTCGTTGCTCGCCGAGCGTTCGATAGCATCCCGAAGCAGTCTGTCCGCGACGGCGCCGTCGGCTTGCGTGACGTCAGGGGTGGTGTCGCGCACCAGTTCCGACATCGTCGATATGAGCCGCGAGGGCACCATCAGGCCCCTGCGAGCGAGGACGCTAAGCAGATGGTGCTTCATGCTCGCGGTTGGCACGAGCAACTGGACCTGGTCGCTGCGGTCGGCTCGCAACGCCCTCTCCAGGCCGCTCAGTACGAGGGTGGTCTTGCCGCTGCGGGGAGGGCCGATAAGTAGCACGGGAGCTTCGTCTGTTGCAGAGGGGCGGCGGCCGGAACGGGAATCGGTCGCAGCGTCATGCAGTTGGACCGCCCAAGGCTGGCCTGTCCAGAACGCTTCGAGCCGGCGCCCGCCGCCGCCCGCCGAGGTCAGCTGGCGATTGGCGCGATTCTAGCAGCTTGCTCTCGTTGTGGAACAATCAAAGAGAAGACGCGACGTACCCTTGTCGCTGTCCTGGCCATGCCCGCCGATTTGGCTGTCCGAGCGCTTCGCAAGGAATACCGCTACCCTGCGGGGTCACTAGTGGTGCTGGATCGCCTACATCTTGCGATGTCGCGTGGCGAGGCTCTAGCCGTGATGGGACCGTCAGGCTCGGGCAAGAGCACGCTGCTATACATTCTGGGCTCCCTGGAGGAGCCTACCGGGGGGAGCGTCGAGATCTGCGGACAGAACCCGTTCTCTCTGGACCGAGCTGCCTTGGCACGGTTTCGCAACCGGACCGTCGGGTTCGTGTTCCAGGACCATCACCTGCTTCCGCAATGTACGAGCTTGGAAAACGTTCTGGTACCGACACTGGCTGGCGGAGACGCCTCGACGGAAGCCGCTACTCGGGCGAGAGACCTGCTTCGTAGGGTCGGGCTGGCGGAACGCATGGACCGGCTGCCCTCCGAGCTGTCCGGTGGCGAGCGACAGCGAGTCGCCATTGCGCGCGCGCTCATCAACAGCCCGCCGGTCGTCCTTGCTGACGAACCGACGGGCAACCTGGACCGGCGGAGTGCCGGGCGGGTCGGTTCTCTGCTCTTGGAGTTGCAGCGCGAGCAGAACATCCTGCTGATCGCCGTAACGCACAGCTTGGACTTTGCGGGGCGCTTTCCCGAGCGCGCCGAATTAGTGGACGGCCGCTTGGAGCGGCAAGCCTAGGTCGGCTGCAGGACAACCGGTCGCGCGCGGAGGTGCAATCCCATGGAGAACGCTAGGGTTCTAGGTCTCATCCTTGCTGGTGGCAAGGGGACGCGGCTGTTCCCGCTGACCAAGGAGCGCAGCAAGCCCGCTGTCCCGTTCGCAGGCAAGTACCGTATCGTCGACTTCGTCCTGAGCAACTTCATCAACTCGGGCATCTACTCGATTTACGTACTGACCCAGTTCAAGAGCCAGTCGCTCTTGCAGCATATGCGCAACGCGTGGCAATTCTCGGAACTGCTGACCAGCCAGTTCATCCTGCCCGTGCCCGCCCAGATGCGCAAGGGCGAGCAGTGGTACCAAGGCACTTCGGACGCAATCTACCAGAACGTTCACCTAATCGAGCTTTCCCAGCCGGAAATCGTGGCTGTCTTCGGCGCGGACCACATCTACTACATGGACCTGCGCCAGATGATCGAGTACCACCGGGACAAGCATGCGAAGGGCACGGTGGCGGCTTTGCCGATACCGGTCGAGCAGGCGGCCCGCTTCGGCACGATGGAAGTCGACTCGGACTGGCGCATCTTGCGCTTCTACGAGAAGGTCAGCAATCCGCCCGAGATACCGGGCCGGCCCGGCTGGTGCCTCGCTTCGATGGGCAACTATATTTTCGACCCCAATGTCCTTGTCAGCGAGTTGCGACGCGATGCTGCGAATCCGCATAGCCAGCACGACTTCGGACGCAACATGCTGCCGGAGATGGTGAACGAGCTGCCGATTTTCGCATACGACTACCTGACGAACGAGGTGCCTGGCGAGAGCTCCTACAATCACGGCTACTGGCGGGACGTGGGCACGATCGAGGCCTACTACGACGCGAACATGGACCTGCGCACGATCAAGCCTGCGCTGAACCTTCACAATCCAGCATGGCCTTTGCGGACAGCGGAGTATCCCGCCGCGCCCTCGCGCTACTGCACGGACGAGAGCGGACGCCACGGGGAGGCCATCGACTCGGTCGTTTCCGAAGGCTGCATCCTTCACGGCTCGGCCGTGCGCCGCTCAATCCTCGGCCGGAGCGTCTTCATCGACAGGGGGGCGTATGTCGAGGATTCGATCGTCATGGCCCGGTGCCACATCGGGGCGGGAGCCATGATCCGTCACGCCATCATCGACAAGAACGCCCGCATTCCCGCCGGCGCGCTCATCGGGCACGAGAAGAGCATAGACCGCAAGAATTACCACGTGTCGGAGACGGGCATCGTCGTGGTGGAGGGGTCGCGAACCGCCATCCCGATCAATCCCGTTGCCATCTGAGGGGCGTGCCCTCAAATCTCACTGAGGAGTGCCGGCAGGCCGGACGCCAAGGCTCCTTTGGTGAGCACCTGGTCGCATCCCGCCTGCCGCGCCTGGTCAAGCATTGCGCCATGGACATGGCTCCCGAAAGCGACTAGCCGAGGGCGACTCGCCCGGTCCCGCGCAAGGATTTCAGGGATCGCTCCGAGAGGATCGAGTGCCTGGGCATCCAAGTCCACAATGATCAGATCGGGTTCCGATGCCGCACCGTCTAGCAGCGCCTTCCGGGAGGAAGCGAACTGAACTTGGATGCCTAGCCGGCCGGCCGCGCCCGCCACCTTCGAGCCGAAGAACAGATCCGGAATGGCAGCCAAAACGCGCTTGGGGGTTGGGGTTTCGACCAAGGATAGTCTCCGGGAGGTCTGTTACTCTGAGTTTAGCAACCGCCATGGCGGAAAGACGCGAATTCTCAATTGCCCATAGTCCGGACGCAGATGACGCGTTCATGTTTTATGCGCTCGCAAAGGGGAAGATCGAGTCGGAGCTGCTGGAGTTCAAGCACGTCCTCAAGGACATCCAGTCCCTGAACCAAGATGCGCACTCCGGTCGGTACGACATGACAGCGATCTCCTATCACGCATATCCCTATGTCTCCGACAAGTACATGCTGACGGCAGCGGGAAGCAGCGTGGGTGACGGGTACGGGCCGATCGTGGTTTCCTTGGCGGATCTAGGCGCTGGCGGTCTTGCCGGCAAGAGGGTCGCGATTCCGGGCATGCTGACCACGGCGTATCTGGCGTTGAAGCTCTACGAGCCGGACGTCGATCCGGTCGTGCATGATTTCGACACGATTCTCGACGTCGTGCAGCAAGGCGAGGCGGACGCTGGGGTCGTCATCCACGAAGGTCAGCTGACATTCGCGGCGTCCGGACTGCGCAGCGTGGTCGACCTAGGCGAGTGGTGGAAGCGGACGCAAGGACTGCCCCTGCCGCTCGGCTGCAACTGCATTCTGCGAAGCCTCCCGAGAGAAGTCCAGCGGGAGGCCCGTCGCAAGCTGTCCGAAACGATCCAGTACTCTCTGGATCATAGGGAAGAAGCGTTGGAATATGCCTTGCAATTCTCGCGGGGCTTGGAAACCGGCTTGGCGGATCGCTTCGTCGGAATGTACGTGAACGACCACACGACGGACATGGCGCCGGAGGTGCTGGAGGCGGGCCAGCGGTTGCTGGACATGGGATTCTCCGCGGGATTGATCCCGCGAAGTGTCCGCTTGGAGTACGTTTAACTCAACGGCGGAGGCGGCCCGTTCAGTGCCGCCCGACGAGGACACGATGAGCACTAGGCAACGAATCGCCAGTGTGGTGCTCGTGGCGATTGCAGCGAGCGCCCAGGAGCCTTGGGAGGCGGGATTATCAGATCCCAAAGCGCGCGTGCGCGCCAGGGCGGTTCGCAGTCTAGGCGAATCGGAAGAAGGATTCCGCCACCTGACCCGCCTCGCCCCGCTGCTGGATGACGGGTCCGAGGAAGTCCGCGCGACGGTCGTCGCGACCTTGATCAAGGTTCGCACGGTTGATGCGCAGCAACTGCTGATCCGAGCGACCTCCGACCTTTCCCCGCGCGTGCAGTCGCTAGCCGTAGACGGCTTGGTGGATTTCTACTTGCCGAATTATGTGAAGCTCGGCGTGCTCTCGTCAATCTCGGCCTTCGGTGCGTCGCTGAAAGGGCGCTTCTCCAAGCCGAGTCCGCTGACTGTTTCCGAATACATCAAGGTCAACCCAGAGACGCTCGGGGCGATCGGCGCCGTCCTTCGTGCGGGCCGGAGCGATGAGGCCCGCGCGAACGCCGCCCGCGCGGTCGGGGTGCTTCTGGGGCGCGAGGCCTTGGACGATCTCTTGGCAGGAGTCAGGTCTCGCAATTCGATGATCATACTTGAGAGCGTTCTCGCGATCAAGAAGCTGCAAGTAATTTCGGCCGGGCCGGAAATCGTGTTCCTGCTAGACGATCCGGATCCCGAAATCCGGAAGGCTGTGATCCAGGCTGTCGGACAGCTTCGGACCCGCGAGGCGGTGCCGGGATTGGTGGAGGTCGTCAATGGCGTCCACAAAGTTCGAGTTCGCGTGCAAGCGCTCATTGCACTTGCCAAGATTCCCGACAACGGGCAGCGCGAACTTTTCCTGCGCTATCTCGTCGACCAGGACAAGGGAATGCGAGCGGCGGCGGCAGAGGGTGTCGGCCGCGTTGGCGACCCTGGAGACGCGCGCCTGATCGAACATCATTTCCAGATGGAAAAGGCGGGCAGCACCAGGCTTTCGCTGGCGTTCGCCGCCGCTTGTCTTGGCAACTTCGTCCGGCTCAACGACTTGGTGGAAGGGCTCAATTCGAAAGTGCACCGCCTCGAGGCCCGCCCGTTCCTAGTGGAGCTTTCCCGTCAAGAGGAGGTGTTGAAGCGGCTTTATGTCCCGCTCTCGACAGGGACCGTGGCGCAAAGGCGGCACTTGGCATTCGTGCTGTCGCAAAGCGGCAACGAGGCGAGCTTGCCTCACCTGGAGAATCTCACCAACGACACCAATGGCGCGGTCGCCAGCGCCGCGATCGAAGCTCTCAGGGTGCTCAGATCGCGGCTGTAGGCTACTGACCTGCTTGGGCTTGCTGGCGGTAGCGGTTCGATGACGAGAGCGTGTAATTTCTGACGGGGCCGTTGAACGTCCTCTCGCCTACCACTGCAAGCGCGTCCGCCATTAGCAGCTTCGCTTCCCGGTCGCCGGGAGACAGGCGGATGACGTGCCGGAGCAACTGCGCGGCTCCGAGCGGGTCGTCGCCGGCGATCGCCTGTCGCGCTTTCTGTTTCAGCACGTCGACGCCCCCGGCGAGATCCGCAATCCGTTCGGACTGCTTGCGGGGAGCCTCGCGATGGAGTGACAGCGGATCGCTGTCGAACCAGCCGAGATCCTGGGCGTAGAGATCGCGCACCGTGCCCTCGACTGTCCCGTAGTAGTCGCCAAGATAGTCGAGCTTGGCAAAGCGCTCAGGCAACCTCGCATGTTCGACTAACTCGTCGGGCGTCATGAACTGCCGCATTCCGTCCAGAGTCCGGTCGAGCACCCACTGCATTGCGTCGCGGTAGTTGCTAAGCACCTCCTTGGCGTCGCTGAGGATCGGTGCAGTATGGCCGCCGACCACGTGCAGTGGGTCTTGCCTGACCATTTTGTCGATGCTGGCGATCCAATCCCGGAGCGACCGCCTGGCAGTTCCCCGAAGAGGGTAAACGTTGGGCCAGGACTGATAGAAGTTGTCCCCGGCGAAAACGACCCGGCGGTCGGGATACCAGACGTAGAGCTGGTCGGCGGTTTCGCCCGGGGCAGCCACCAGCTCCAATTCGACGCCTGCGACGGTGAGCGCCTTGCGACCCTCCGAGAACAGGTGCGTAGGCTGGACTCGGGCAGGCTGCCGGGCTGGCGGCTGCGTCTCTCGGCGCTGTGTTCCGTCTCGCATCATGTTCCCGGCGGGTCGCCGCTCCGGAGGGATCGCGATCCCGATTCCAAGGCGCTGCTCGGGCAGCAGGTCGAATCCTTGCGAGTTGGAAGGGCGAAGGCCCGCCGTGAGCCCCTTGCGACGGACGGATGCCGCTTCAGAACCGTAGTTGTCGCGCGCCCACACTTCGATGCCCTTGCCGGGCTCGAAGAACGCTGGAGCGCCGTTGGTATGGTCGCCGTGCCCGTGCGTGTAGATAATCGCCCGGACGGGTAGAGGGCTCATCTTCTCGAAGGCGGCGCGAACTTTGCTGGCCGCGGACGGCATCTGGCCGGGGTCGACGATGATCACCCCGTCGCTGCCCACGATCATCGAGTTGGCGGAAACCTGGTACCCGATGGCGGTATAGACGTTCTCGGCGACCTGTATGACCCCCGGCTCGAACATCTTGTTGCGTTCCCGCAAACGCTTCGTCGCTTCGCTTGGCTGCCCCGCTAGCGGAACAACGATAGCGAGCGGGAGGCCCAAGGCTTTGCAAAGGTTCGGTACGTTCATCCAGATACTCCCAAGAAGAGATGGCGTTCGCACCGCCCAATTGGTTGCGGGGCGCGCCAGCTCCCTCGCAAAGGTGCAGGCGCTTGTCGCCTAAGCGGTCAGTCCTAGCGCCTTATCTGCTTCTGCTGGCCGATGCGGACCTTCTTCACCGACGCCTTTTGGCCCTCCCAAGATTTCCAGTCGAATCGCTTGGTGGCGTCGGCGAGATAGGCCTTCACATCCGAGCCTTTCGGAAGCACCGCAACGATCGTCGCGCGGTCGCCCGTCTGCGGATGGTAGATCGAGTATTTCCTAGTGTTCGGTACGCCCATGGCTGCGCTAGCCTCATCATACCAACTCCCCTGCGCCCCAATTGGTTGCCGCCCGGACGCGCGGGCCTTGGCAATGCCTTGCGAGCGCAGCGGCTCCCGATACAGCAGGATTCTCCGCCGGGGTGCCCCTCTTCGAGTACCGATTGCCGCCGGCCCTAGCTGCCGTCCGACTCGCCGGCGGGCTCGGCGGGCTCGCCGTCCGGCACGGCGGTCGGTCCGTGGAAGTAACCCACGCGATGGCGCACCCTTAGCTTCTGGTACAGCACCCTTACTTCGATGCGATGGTAGATCCCGCGCTCGTTCAAGTTGTTGGGCCGGTAGTTGAGCCGATACTGGCTGCGGATGTCCTCGCCGATCTTGATAATTGACTCCTGGACGCCGCTCGTTGTGCGCGGGCTGAAGTCTCGACCGCCGGTACCCCTTGCCAGCACTTCTAGCGGGTTGTCGAAGACCAGGTTCTTCACGCCTCGCACCAAGTCGATGATGATGGGAATCATGTTCGGAGTCACGCTGTAGCCGCTTTGCTGCTGTGCGGTCGGCGTGTTAGGGGTGCCAGGCATGGTCGGCCGCACCACCACGCCCGCCGGGATGTTCGGAGGCCTTACGTCCGGCTTGCGGCGCAGGCGCGCAGACAGCGTTGACAGCCGGACCGCGTAGACCGCCATGTTATTGAGCTGCGCGGTGCGCAGGCTTTCGCCAAGGCCGATACGGCTGCCATTGTTCTGCGATTCCGAAATCAGGACGATGATCTTGCGGTGGTTCTCGGGGCGCTTCAACAGCATCCGTATCGCGCTGTAGGTGACATCCGCCATGGCTACTGCCGAGGTCCCGATACGCATAGCCTTCAGTCCCTTGTCGATCTTTTTCGTGTCGTTAGTGAAATCCACCAACAGCTTGACGCGGCTGTCGAAAGTCATCAGGGCCGCCTCGCCGTACTCGCCCAGGACCAATTCCGTGAAGAGGTAGGCCGTCTTGCGAATGTCGCCGAGAACGCCCTCGACTCGGTCGCTTGTCTGCACGCAAATGACCATCGAGATCGGCAGGAAGCTCACGTCGAAGCCGACGATCTCCTGCTCGACGTCGTTATCGAAGATCGTGAAATCCTCCTTGATCATGTCGTGGATGTACGCGCCGTTCGGGGCACGAACCGTAACCGGGACCGTGACCTCCTCGATTTCCTCGAGGAAGATCGCAGGCTGGTCCGACTCGAAAAGCGTTTCCGGGTCGAACAAGTCAGCGTCTTCCTGTCCCAGCGCTGCAATGGCCGACACGACTGCAAACGCGGCAAGACGTGCTGGCCTCAGTTTCATTCGATTGAGAGATCCCCGCATTGCTACTGCCATTCCGATTCTCGCCTATCGGCGACCGGGGCGGGTCCTGCTCCCCGCTCAATTCCGGATGTACTTGCCGCTTTTCCCACCTGTCTTTTCTAGAAGCACGATCTCCCGGATCTCAATGCCCTTGTCGAGCGCCTTGCACATGTCGTACACGGTGAGTGCCGCAACCGCGGCCGCCGACATCGCTTCCATTTCGACGCCCGTAACGGCGAAAGTCGAGGCGGTTGCGGTGATCGAAACCCCTTCAGGGCCTATCTCCGCCTTCACATCCGCGTGGGTGAGAGGCAACGGGTGACACAGCGGAATCAGGTCGGATGTTCTCTTGGCCGCCTGGATCCCGGCGATGCGCGCCACCTCCAAAGGATTGCCCTTGGGGTTGTCTGGCAGCGCGGCCAGTATTTCCGGCCGCATCTTGACAAACGCGCTTGCTGTCGCGGATCGTCGCGTGGCCGACTTGGATCCGACGTCCACCATCGAAGCCGAGCCGGATTCGTCGAAATGGGTTAGGCCGCTCATAGGCGCATCACGTCGATCAGGTCGCCCGCGCTCCACTTCGCGCGTCCTTCGGTGGCGACCATCAGGCAGTCCGCTTGAGCGAACGCGGTCACGTCGCCCGACCCCTCTCCCTTGTGCAGGCGGACGAGGGCGTTGGAATACTCCCCGTGAAGGCGAGCGCCGAGAAAGCGGGTCAGGACCGGCTTGTGCCGGTAGGCGGACGCCAGTGTCGCTTTCTGGAACCGCAGGTTCGAGCTTCTTGCCCCGCCCAGAAGGTCCACGGCGATGGACGCGAAGACTTCGAACGTGACCATTGTCGAAAGAGGGTTGCCGGGCAAGCCGAACACGGGGGTGTCGCCGACGCGGCAGAAGACCAGTGGCTTGCCGGGCTGGATGCGCACTCTGGTGAAGAATATTTCGGCCCCGAGCCCGCCAAGCACTCCCTCCACCAAGTCATGCTTGCCCATCGAGACGCCTCCTGATAACAGCAGGAGGTCGCTTCGCAGGCCGTCCTCGACCAGGCGGCGCGTTTCGTCAAGCTGATCCTTTGCGACTGGCAGGATCCGAGGGACGCCGCCCCTCCGTCTGACTTGGGCTGCCAGGGAGTGGGCGTTGGAATTGCGGATCTGGTAGCTCTCCGGCTGCGCGTCTACCGGCAGGACTTCGTCCCCTGTGGAAAGAATAGCCACCTCCGGACGTCGGAACACAGGAACGTCCGCGCATCCGACGGTCCCGAGCAGGGCGATAGCAGGGTAGCCGATCCTCGTGCCTGACACCAGGACTCGGTCTCCCTGCTGCACTTCCGTGCCTGCCGGAATCAGGTTACGGCCCGGGGCGATCGACCTGTGCAGCGTCACCGACTCGCCGGTTCGCTCGGAGTACTCTACCATCACGACGGCGTCCGAGTTCTCCGGTCCGGGGGCGCCCGTCATGATTTCGACGGTCTGCCCCGCTTGGAGGCTAAAGCGCGATGGCTCGCCGGCTCGGGTCTCGCCAAGTACTTCAAGCGTTGCAGGAACATTCGCAACGTCCGAGGAAATGACTGCGAAACCATCCCGTGCCGAACGGTTGAAGGGCGGGTAGTTCCGATCCGCATGGATGTCTTGAGCCAAGACGCGCCCGAGGGAAGAATCCAGCGGCACATGCTCGACGGCGGGACGGCGGGCGGTCTCGCGAACCCGTTCGAAGACGGTGGCTCGGGCTTCTTCAAAGCGCAGCAGAGACATGGTCGCGGGGAGGCTCTCCGAATCGAGGCGGAAACCTATGAGAGTTTCGCACAAGTGCGGATAAGGGTTTCCCGCTTCTTGCACGCCTCTGTCAATCGGATCAAGATGACCCCCTCCGGTGTATTCGGCGCATTAGAGATCCAATTCGACTGCGATCAGGGGCTTGTCCGCCGATTCTTCCTCCAGGAGCACGGCGTCCGTCAATCCAAGCCGATGGAACTCCAAGTCGCGACTGGCAGTACCGCTCTCTGCTTAGGTTTCTGCCGAACGGTGCTTCACGGAGAGGATTTGACCATCTCTGTCTCGGATGCGGACCAGCTTGAACGAGCGCCGATGCGGCATTAGCGATCGAGTCGCTCCGCCGAGCCTTCCGGCGCTCCGCGCGTCGGTGCTCGGCCCCTCGGCTCTCAGTTCGTTCAAGTCCGGTTCAATCGGCGGCTTCGTACAGGGAACGGTGTCCGTTCCCTCGGAAGTGGGCCGCGAGCACGTCGTATCCGAAGTCACCCTCGAACTCGCGCCACACTGCGTGGCTGTGGTTGCTCTGATTCTGGGTGTTTGCGAACTCGATCAGGAACGTTGGTGACTGGATCCGGTAGTAGTTGCCAGCCAAATGTCGGTTTTCCGTCGTCTTGCTTCCGATCTCGATCGGCTTGGCCGCCGGGCGATCGATGTCTCCGGCCCAGCCGAAGAACAGCTTGTCCCGAGGGGCGTCCCGCGCGGCTTTCATGCGACGGGCTGCGATCTCGGGCGGCATTGTGTTGGCGTACTCCGCGACAAGGCCAAGGAGGCCTTCGTACTGGGGCTCGTTCATGGCCGAGGCCGGCAGGCCCTGCGGCTCTCCTGCCAGCTCCGCCCGCTTGTCGGCCATCGTCACGATGTCGTAAGGTGCCTGCTTGTTGAAGATGGCCTTCTTCTGCATGGCGGGCTCCAGCGACTGCAGCAGCGCGCGGGCGAGGTCCTCCTCGCGTTCAAGCGCGCGCATTCCCTTGTGCAGGCCTTGAGGCACCTCGTGCGGGTTCGCGCCGAGGAAAGTCGGGCTCGCCGCGACGAGCTCGCCGTTGCGAATCACGTAATGCAGCGAGACGTGATGCCCCTCAACCCGCCATCCCCAGTCGCCCGTCATGGACGGGGTGCCGAACACAGTGAAGTGGAATCGCTCGGTGTCGCGATAGCCGGTGGTGTCGTCCTCGATCGCCCTCACGATGTCTTCGAGAGCCATGACATTCATGGTCTTGACGAAGCCAGCGCGGCCTAGACCGGTACTGAGAAGCCCGTAGGCTAGGTGGCGCTGCTTGGGGTCCATGTCCTTGAAGGTGATTCCGTTGCGCACGTAGCCGTACTCGCTGGCGAAACCGGTCTCGGGGAAGTAGTGCCAGTTCGTGCGTTCGGGCGCGTCCATCGGGAAGACAGTGCCCATGCGCTGCATTCGATTGAGGGACTCGAGAAGGCGGTTGGCGGCATCGGCCATCAGAGCCTCTGTCTTGGCCGCCTGATAGGCGGCGGCCGCTGCGAGAAAGAACAGCGCCAGTAGCAGCGCGCGGGAAATCGGAACTCGAGTCAAGGGACACCTCCTAGGGAACAGCCTGTTCCCGTCAGATTATAGCCGTGAGCCAAGCCTGTCAGCGCTTGAGTCTCGGTATAGTGGCGTGTGGTCATGGTGCGACGCTGCATTTCCGGGAGGCCCCGGCGTAGGTTCGCAGGAAAGCGGGTAAGAAGTTTGCTTTACGCGGCCATCGCTGCGTTTCTCCTTTCGGTTCAAGCCCCCGCCCAGACGCGTGCCTCGCAACTACAGCCGATCCTTGACGCGCCATTGATCTCGCAGGAAGTGGTCGGATTCCAGTTGAGCCGTTATCTGATGGAGAGGGTGCCGGCATCGCCTTCCCCGGCGAGCGAGCCAGAATGGACCCGCGCTGCGAAGACCATCCGCGAACGCGTCCTGAATACGGTTCTGCGCGGCTGGCCGAGCGAGTGGACGGACTTTCCCCTGAATGCGGAGGAGCGGGGATTCGCGGGAGAAGGCGGCGAGGGATATAGGATCCGCAAGCTGCGGCTCGAGGTCGTTCCGGGCTTCTACATTGCGGCTCTGCTGTACGAACCAGAGGGGGTTCAACATCACGCGCCCGCGATTCTCAATGTCAACGGCCACATCTACGGCCAAGGCAAGGAAATCGAGTACAAGCAGAAGCGCTGCATCAACCAGGCTAAGCAGGGCATCTACGCCCTCAATCTGGATTGGCTCTACTTTGGCGAGCTGACACATCCGGAGAACCAGCATTGGTTCGGGGCGCATCTCGATCTTGTAGGGGCCAACGGAATTGGTCTGTTCTACTTGGCAATGAAGAAAGGCCTCGATTACTTGTACGAGCATCCACGGATTGATCGCGATCGGATAGGGATGACCGGACTTTCGGGAGGCGGGTGGCAGACGGTCTTGCTGAGTGCCCTCGATGAACGTGTCCGAGTTGCCGTGCCCGTGGCGGGCCACTCGTCTCTCGTGTCGCGTATCGAGGACTTCGGGCCCGGTGATATCGGGGATTGGGAGCAGAAGGGGACGGATGTGCTGTCTGAATTCGAGTACCCGCACTTGACGGCATTGATCGCACCCAGGCCGCTCCTGCAAATCCACAATGCAGAGGACATATTCCGGTCGCATCGGGTCAAGCACGGAAACTTTGATGCCCTGGCCCCGATATGGGATCTGTACGGCGCGGCGGGGCATTTCGAGTTCCACGAGAATTTCGATCCGGCTGACCACAACTATCAGCTCGACAACAGGCTGAAGGCGTACCAGTTCTTCGCGAAGCGCTTCGGCATGCCTAGCGTGCAGCGCGAGTTCGCGGTCGGGGCGGAGTTGCAAAGTGCCGCCGATCTGGAGGTCGGCCTGCCCGCGGACAATCTGACGATTCTTCGAATCGCCAAGAAGCTCGCCGACCGAATCGAGCGTGAGAAGATCCCTACGGAGCAAGAGGCGCTCCGGTCTTGGGCCGGCGCACAGCGCCGCGTCCTTAGGGAGACCTTGCGTTACGAGCCTCTCGAGCTGGATCGCGCTTGGTTCCTGGCCGGCACGAGGATGAAGGGACTCGACACGCGCTCGTTCCGGTTCGATTTCGGAAACGGGCTCAGCGCGACGGGCGTCCTGCTCCAGGCGATAGACGCAAGCGTCGGCGTCCGGCCGACCTCAATAATCCTCCACGACAAAGGCAAGTCGGCTGTCGCCGAGGCCGTCTCGGAAAGAGTGAACCGAGGCGAACGAGTGCTCGCCGCGGACTTGATCTTCACCGGTGACGCCACCCTGCCCGGACGAGCCCCGGAGCGCAACATCCAAGTGCTTGCGGCCTTAGGGGAGCGTCCTTTGGGCATTGAGGTGGCGCAGCTGCTTGCACTGGCGCACTGGGTCGGGGAGGGCGCGAGGCTGGAAACGTACGGGCTGCGGAGCCAAGTCGCGGCGCTGGCGGCCGCGGCACTGTCGCCCGCCTCTTTCTCCGATGTCGTCAGCCATGACGGGATAGACGCGCTGGCCGATCTCCTGGATGCTCCCGTTCGGCACCCGGATGCCCCGGACCTCTTCTGCTTCGGGTTGCTGCGGCACTTCGACATCGACCGCTTGGCCGCCATCGCTGCCAACTAAGCGAGGCCGGCACGGGCCCAGGCTCGGAGTGTCGGCCCATGCTGCGCTCGGTCTCGGGGAAACACGTACGTGTTCGTTCAGCCGACTCGCTCCTCCGGTGACGACCGACCTCTCTAGCCGACGGGTCCGCGCCCGCGAGAACTCGCGAACAGCCGACGAGTCCGCCGCGCAGGGACCCGGCCCTAGGGTCGATTGCCGACTAGGAACTCATCATCTCGTCCCAGGTCACTTCCGTTCTGCGGTCGATCGCCAACTGACCGAGCAGCGCCGTGAGAGTGCTCTCTGCACCCCGAACTCCGGTGTTCGCCGGCTTGCCGTCGAGGATCCGTCCGAAGAACTCCTCCAGCGCGTCGATCGTGATGTCGTGCGGCGACCTCTCCTCGACTATGTCGTTCCGGGCGCGGAAGTGCTTCCAGTAGCCGCGCGCCGTCTCGACCACACCGTCTTGGCAGAAGTAACGCTCATAGACTTCCCGATAAAACGATGGCGAGAGGTAGGACCCAACCATGTTCCCTTGGACATTGCCTGGATAGTCATAGGTGACGTTCAGGTGATCCAGGAGATCGCCGACCTTCATCACCGAGCGCCCGCCCGTGCCGATGGCCTTGACGGGGTGGGCCCCCACGAACCAGTTCATCGCGTCGATGTTGTGGCAAAACGTCTCGGTGATGATCTCGCCGTAGGTCGAGCGCCAGCGCTTCCACTGAGCGAGCTTCTCGCTCTCGTTCCGGGGAGACGGCAACACCGGCTCGTTCCCCGTCATGCCGCTCTTGAGGAAATGGGAGTGGACAAGGTTGATCTTGCCGATCTCGCCCGAGTCGATCAGCTTTTTCGCGGCTTGGTAGACATCTCCGTGGCGCTGCTGGTAGCCGAATGTGATGTTGAGCTCCCTCGGAGCCGCGTCGGCAAGCCGCATGACTTTCTTGGCTCCGGCGATGTCGGCTGCCGCGGGCTTCTCAATGTATATGTGCTTGCCAGCCTTGATCGCGGCCTCGAAGTGATCCGGATGCATGTACACAGGCGTGGCGATGATGACGGCATCGACATCGCTCGCCAGGACCTCGTTCATATCCTTGTGAATCTTGACGCCGTCCAGCGAGACCTTCTGCTTCCCACGCTCGATCGAGGCATCCGAGACCTCTGCGACGGAGACAAGCTGGGCCTGTGGCAGGTTCGCCAGATGGCGGCCGTGACTGCTGCCGCGTCCGCCGAACCCGATGATTCCAACAGTGACTGCGGAGTTCGCATTCGTGGCCGCCACGGCGGAGAACGGAACGACGGCGGCCGAGCGCATCAACCCGCGCCTTGTGAATGATCCTGCTTTCATTTGCGATTCCCTCCGGACCGAGTATAGCCATCCCGGGATACCCGACAGGCTTGACCCGGCGCAACGGCCGCTCTGGACATTCGCTCGGCTGTTCCCGATCCTCCTCTGTGAATAGGGGTCGGGCTGCCCGCCGTGACCGCTAATTCACGGCCTCGTCTAGCATGTCCGGCCTGCCCTGACAGCATAGGAGCGACCCTGCGGGCGGGGCGCTCGCCCGGTCTCGAGAAAAGTCAGTTGCGATCCGCATTGGCCGATTCTCAGCCGTCCGTATCCACGGCGTGGCAGCTCCGCGCGGGAACTCGCGCCGCTTCGATCCGCAGGTCCAAGTGCATGCCCGCTTTCTTGCTAGCCAGAGGATCTGGGTGGCGATGCGACCAGGCTTTGCGAAGTAGAGCCACGATCCCGAAAAGCCGCCTTCGAAGATCAATCTACCGGCGGACTGGGCATTTGATATTCTGGATTCTTTAGGAAGCGAGCGCCGTGCGCCGGGGGGATGGGTTTGGACGAGGGAAAGCTGAAGATCATCGACTCCCGGACAGGACAAGAGTACACGCTTCCAATTAGGGATTCCTCGGTTCGAGCCATCGACCTCCGCCAGATCCGCGAGGATCCGGGTGAGTTCGGAATGCTCAGCTATGACCCTGGCTATACCAACACCGCTTCGTGCAAGAGTCGGATCGCTTTCATCGACGGCGAAAAGGGCATACTGCGGTATCGTGGCTATCCCATCGAGCGGCTTGCGGAGCAGAGCAGCTACACCGAGGTTGCATACCTGCTGCTGCACGGTGACCTCCCGACCCAGCACGAGCTCGAGACGTGGGACCAGGAGGTCCTCGAGAATTCCAGCGTCCACGAGAACGTCAAGAAGTTCATGGACGGCTTTCTCTACGACGCGCACCCTATGGGCGTGCTGGTGAGCACGATCGCCGCCCTGTCGACCTTCTATCCGGACGCCAAGCAAATCGATAGCCGCAGCAACCGCTATCGCCAGCAGGTGCGGTTGTTCAGCAAGATCCCCACGATTGCCGCCTATGTGTATCGCAAGAGCCAGGGCCTTTCCTTTCCGGATCCTGACTGGGATCTCAACTACAGCGAGAACCTGATCCATATTCTATGGAGCGGAACGCGGCGCCAGCCCGGTCGAAAAGAGTCCAAGGTGCTCGCCAAGGCTCTGGACACGTTGCTTGTTCTGCACGCCGAGCACGAGCAGAACTGCTCGACATCCACTTTGAGGCAGGTGGCTAGCTCCAACGCCGACCCGTACGTGAGCGTGGCGTCGGCCATCTCGGCGCTCTCCGGACCGCTGCACGGAGGGGCCAACGAGGCAGTTCTGACCATGCTGGACGAGATCGCATCGTCGCGGCGAATTCCCGACTTCATGCGGCGCGTGAAGGCCGGGGAGCAGCGTCTCATGGGCTTCGGGCATCGCGTGTACAAGAACTATGACCCAAGGGCGCGCATCGTGCGGGAGATCGCTTCGAATGTATTCGAAGTCACGGGACGAAACTCCAAGATCGATCTCGCGATGGAACTAGAGCGAATTGCGTTGGATGACGACTACTTCGTCAAGCGACGGCTCTATCCGAATGTCGACTTCTATTCCGGCATCATCTACGAAGCGATGGGCTTCCCTCCGGAAATGTTCACCGTGCTTTTCGCAATCGGCCGGTCGGCCGGGTGGCTGGCCCACTGGGAGGAGTTCATGCGCGATCCCGAAAAGCGCATCGCGCGGCCCCGCCAGCTTTATCTGGGCCCCGACGAGACCGAATTGGTGCCGCTTGACGAACGGCTCGGCCGGGCACGTGGAGAGTTCGCCTAGTCGGACTGAGTTTGCGGCCCTTCGCTTGGCGGCGATTCCCACGGAAGGCGCCCGTCGCACCTGTCCCGGTAGTAGGGTCCGGCATCCTTGACCGCCGCCACGGGCTTGCCGGGAAGGCGCTGCATGCCCGCGCCGTCCATGACCATCGCGGCATAGGCGTGGACCGGTCCCATTCCATTCCAAGCGTCGCTGCGGTCCGCGACGGAGAATGAAACGTCCAAGCCTGCCCGGTTAACGGGCTTCCTCAAGCCTTGGTAGAACCAAGGCTGGGTCACGATCTCGCCGGCGCGCGAGCCGCCGCCGGATGCCGGGCGGAGGCGCATCGTGGCGACAGTCATTTCGGCCAGGGTCGTGCCGGTCGAGAACCCACCGTAACTTCCACGGGCTTGGTATGCAGTCTTCCCGCGTCGCGAGACAGAGGCGGAGAAGCGGTTGCCTCCCAGCAGCGCCTGCACGATGCCGCCCTTTGTGGGGTAGCCCAGAACCTCCCGCCCGTACTCGATTCCTCCAAGGGAACGTCGCACGTGCGAGATCGCGTACCACACTCTGTCGCCTTCCAGCGTGCATTCCGCAAGCAGCCAGGCCTCGTCCAGGCTGGGGTCCGCCAGGCCGCGCAAAGCTAGGACCCGCAGGGCCGGGTTCTGGCTAGGGATGCATGGCGGCGGGAGCAGCTCCTCGATCACCGCGGGGTTCGCGAAGCAGTCAACGCAGACAATGACCAAACCGGAGAGGCGGATTTCGCTGCGGCGGCGGTACGCTTCGAGAGCTTTGGGCGTTGCGAATGCAGTGTCGGACGGCACTCCGAACGGACCGCCCTGATAGTTTCGGAAGGCGAACGGCTCGAGCGCAACACGGTCCACATCCCGCTCGAACTGCTCCTTCGGGGCCGCGCGAGTGCCTCCGGACCACGCTGCGACGGGCCGGGACGCGCCTAGCTTCGTGAGCCAGCCGTCCACGTCGCCCTCGGTTTCGCATGCCTCGGCCGACAGCGTGGCCACGGCAGCGGAAGACTCGGATCGAACACTCCACAGTTCGACCGGGCCCTCTCCGAGCGGGCCGTTCGCCCAGTCCGCGGCCAGTGCGAATTTGTAGGCCAGCCAAGGCGGGATCGGCTCACCGCCGGACGTTCCGCTCGCCGCGGGGCCAGGCCGCGCCAAGAACGTCTGGCGGCCCGCGATCGCCAGTGACCATTGGATTCCGTTCGAAGTGACGTCTCCCCGGAAGGCTGGCAGTCGAAGGGCCTCGCGGAACCGCCAGTATGCGTGACGGTTGCCGGTCCACACGGCGAGCGGGAGCACGCACGGCTCGCCTTCCAAGGTGACCCGCACGCCCAAGCTGCAGTGCGCTGAGGCGCCTGACTTAGAGAACTCGATGAAGGCGCGGGCAGGCGCGTCGAGTCGGAGGGCCGGGGGGATCGGAGGCGGTGCCGCGATCTCGTACTCGAGCGTCAGTCCGCTCGGCGCCTCTTCCGCCGCGACAACGCTGCGGAATGCGGCCGGGGCCGCAGCGCTGACCTTCAGGAACCGCCGCCTGCCAATCACTAGACCATTGTGCAGCACCGGAAGCGTTTCCCGTCGTGTATTCTGAATCAAAGAGTTCTTCGGCGCGCCGCAAGCGCACCTCGGAACACTGGCGAATTCGCGCTGCCATCCCGATGCCGACGTAGCTCAGCTGGTTAGAGCGCCTGATTGTGGATCAGGAGGTCGATGGTTCAAATCCATCCGTCGGTACCACCGCTCCAATAAGTTGGGATTCCGAACCCGAAACAGTCGTCGCGAGTCGAGTCCCTTTGGCGGTGCGGTTTCGGCTCGAGCCGCCCGTTCAGCGTCCGCGCGACGCCTCGTACTCTTCCCGCGTTTTTTCGTCCGGCGGGTACACTCCGTAGATCGAGCGCCCCTCGAGCAGAAGCTTGCGCTGGAAGCTCTCAAGGTCTTCTTTGGCGAGCGCTGCGTCCAAGACCTCGTCGGCGAGCGCGGCCGGGATGACTAGAATGCCGTGACGCTCGCCGATCAGCAAGTCACCTGGCCGGACCGTCACGTTTCCAATCCGCACCGGGACTTGGTAGTCCACGCTCATCAGGTGCGGGCGCACGGCCGCGGCCTGGCCCCGTCTCTGGTACACCTGCAACGGCATCCCGGCGATTTCGGGAACGTCCCGCAGCGCACCGTCCACGACAAGTCCTGTTCCGCCCCGCGCTAGAAAGCGGACCGTTGTGATCTCCCCGGAGACGGCGGAGCGCGTGTCGCTTCCGGCGTCGAATACCAGCACGTCGCCCGGCTGAGCCTCCTCTGCCGAGACGTAGTTCAGTTGCTTCCGCTTGGAATAGATCTCCTCTCGGAGGTCGGGGCGAGTGGGCAAGTACCGAATCGTCCTGGCGCGGCCCACGAGCCGCCGGCGCGTGTGCAGCGCTTCCAACTCGTTGATGAAGCAATGCTCGTAGCCTTTGGACACTAACTGAGACCATACGGCCTCCAGCGGGGCCCGGGCCAGCTTCTGGAACAGGTCGCGGTCGGACTCGCCAAGACGCTCGAGCACGTACGGGCTCAGCTCGCGAGTCGGAGCCTCCATCTTGAGGCCGGTTTGGCCTAACACCGTGGCGCAGCCAATCAGGGCGAAGGATATCAAGGATCTCATGCTCGCGATACCGTATCACGAAACAGACCTGAAGTTCCCTCGATTAGGCCGCGTTCGAGAAAGCAAGCCGACTTCGTGATGCTATCCGGCAATGCTACAGATTGGGTACGCCCAGGAGTGTCATCGCTGCCTTGAAGATTCCGAAGAGTCCTTCGCCTGCTATAAGCCCGGAAGCGACAGCGAAGCTGAGCTTCTTGGCGCTGGATGGGCTGACGCGCTGCCAGACCACAAGAGCGACCGCGCCAAAGAAGATCACGAGGGAGTAGAACGCTTGGACGATGAACGCGATACCGATGGCGAGGCCGCTCGGAAGGAACGGCGCAAGAGCCGGGACGCGCCGCAGGATTGGCAGGAAGGCCCCGAACGCCGCACCAGCCGCCACGGCGACCTCCGCGTTCGGCGGCAACGCGCCAAGCCCTTGCGTCAACAACTCCGCCATCGCCTTCCACGCGAATGCTGCAGGAGCGGGCAACTGCTCGCCGCCCAGCGGATAGGCGCTTGTGACCAGGAGATAGGCCGGAATGCAGAACAGCACGCCGGCAGCGATGCCCCACAGTTGCGCGATGAACTGGCGGCGGGGTGAAGCGCCGAGCAAGCGCCCGGTCTTGAGGTCCTGCATCATGTCGGCCGACTGGGATGCCCCGGCTCCGGTCACAGCGGCGGCCATTAGATTCGTGCCGATGCTGCCCGGGGCCAGCCCTCCGTAGACAAGTTGCGTGACCTTGCCCATCCCGCCGACCGGATTGATGTCCGTTTCGCCTGTGGACCGCACGGCGACTGCGGCTAGCGCGAAGGACAGGACCAGTGCCAACACCGTGAGATGCGGCGGGATCTCGAAGAGGAACCAAGCAGCTACGGTTGTCCCCAATGCCGCCGCGGCGAGGCCGTTGCGCCACCAGCTTGTCGGGATGCGATGGCCGTCGACTTCGCTCGTGCCGACGATCCTTCCTCCCTGGAAGGTGCGCACGAACGTGCGCCAATTGAGAGCCAGCGCCGTCAGCGCCTCGGAAACCATGATCGCGACGCCGGGCCACAGCAGCCAGCCACGAGGTCCGTCGGTGTAACTCATGATGGCGCCGGGGCTCCAGCCACTGCCTTGCACCCAAGGCCCGAGGGCTGCCCACGCGAAGACCGCGCCAAGCGCGAGGCTTGCGCTCACTCGTGGTCCGATCAGAATGCCTGCTCCGAAGAGCATCGGGCCGAAGTAGAGCCGGAAGCCCCATGCCGCGGCCGCGGTCAGCGCGGAGACCCCGAACAACTCAGCGGGGGGCATCTCAAGTGCCGGAACGAAGTACGTCAGGAGCGTGAAAGCCCCGGCCGCTGCTCCTGCCCATAGCAAAGCGCGCGCCTTGTCCAACGCTTCCTGCGCCTTGGCGAACATGGCTAGGATCGTTTCCGCTGTGGCGGTGCCGGTCGGGAATCTGAGCTTGTCAACCTCGATCATCTGCCTGCGCAGCGGTACGGCGAAAAATACGCCGAGGTAGGCGACCGACAGGCCCCACACGAACAATCCGGCCAAAGGGATCTCGAATCCCAGCAGGTTCATCGCCGGCACTGCGGCCAGCAGGCCGGCGGCGGAGGCCATGGTGCCGGCAGCGGATCCCGAAGTCTGCGTGATATTGCATTCGAGCACCGAAAGGGAGCGCCCCAGCGCCATGAATAAACCAAATCCAAGGATGGCGGCTATGAGGGATCCCCCGAACGACCAGCCTATCTTGAGCCCCATGTAGATGTTCATGCAGGACACGACGCCGCCGAGGAGGCAGCCGGCCACTACGGCCCGAGTCGTCATCTGACGCTCATTCGGACGGGGCGTGTAGATCTGCTCCTCCGGGGAGGAGGCGGTCATTTCGGGTTGTTCGCTCACGGGCATCTGGCGCGGAGGCATCGCTTCGCGCTTGGTTTTGCAAAGCCTACCAGACCGTCGCACTCCGTTTCGCGGACCGCTGACTTCCCAGGCCATTCCCTGCGCTAGGTGTCGTCCCATGGGGATTCGGTCCGTTGGGATCTCGTCTGAAGAGTCGCTCGCCCAGAAAGATTTTCGCTTCCCGGAGATCGCGCCAGGGCAGTGCCTTCTGCTCCCAGCATCACGCAAGAGCAAACCGGACCCTTTGGTAAAATTGGGATTTCATACTGGCCATGGAGCACATTTCTACCGAATCGACATCCCTGACGACTGCGGAATTCATTGCCAAGTGCAGCGACATGATGATTCCACTGCCCGGCTCGCTGGCTTACTTCTCTGTTGTCCCCCTCGACGAGAAGGAAAGCGAAAGGCTCGTCTTCGATCCCACCAGTGCCTTCCCGCCGCGAGTCTCGAAAATCATTCCGAAGCTGCGCCTCGTGCTCGTGCCGTACTTGGAAGCCGATCCCGGTCAGCGCGAGGCCGGGACTGGCGTCCGCATCGCGTTCCAACCCCCTGCGGATTCGGCTAGGAAGTATGCCGAATTCGAGACATGGAACGGCGCGCACTACCTCTTCATCGCGGTGCGCGACGAAGAACTCTTCGATGCTCACATTCTTCTCTACCGCACGCTCGCGCAAAAGCTTGTCGATTTGGCAGGGGACAACTTTGCCGAGCCGTTCTACGATTTGATCGACTCCGAGCTGGGCGCTCGCACCCACGGCGAAGTCCATGAGAAGGCGTGGCGGTTCAAGCAGGAGCTGTTGAGCTTCAAAGGCGACCGCCCCGCCAGGCTCGCTATGCAGGCGAAATACCGAAAGCAGGCGCTCGAAGACACCCTGACCTTGTACCTGCACGGTCTTTGCTGTGACCTGGAATTGGAGGCCGGGCCGAAGCAGCTGGCTAGCAAATACATCCGCAAGAGGCTGCTCCTGCTGAAGGCCCAACTGCCGCCTCCAGAGGGCGTCGCGCTTTTCCCGGAAGAATTGCCCGACTCGTAGCCGATGACGAGTGCTGCTCCCGATGTCGGCAGACTCGAAGAATTCCTTTCGCGGCCCACGGAAGCCGACGTCGCGCTGATGCGGCGGCTTAACGGGAATGTCTTGATTCTGGGCGTCGCCGGAAAGATGGGGCCCACACTAGCCCTCCTTGCGCGACGGGCCTCGGACATGGCAGGAAAGCGGACGCACGTGATCGGCGTGTCTCGCTTCAGCGACCCGAGCGTCCGCCGGAAGCTAGACAATTGGGGGATTGAGACCGTGGCTGCCGACTTTCTGAATCGGAACGCAGTCGAGGCGCTGCCGGAAGCTCCCAACGTGATTTTCATGGCGGGCCACAAGTTCGGCACGAGCGGAAACCCGAGCCTGACTTGGGCCGCGAACGCCTACGCACCGACGTTGGTTGCAGAGCGGTTCGCCGCCTCCCGCGTCGTCGTCTTCTCCAGCGGAAACGTCTACCCCATGAGCGACACGGATGGACTTGGTCCCAGCGAGGCCGGACCGGTCGGCCCCATAGGCGAGTATGCGCAGTCGGTTCTCGCCCGCGAGCGACTCTTCGAACACTTCAGCGAACGCAACGGCACCCCGGTGGCCATCTTGCGCCTCAACTACGCCGTCGAGCCGCGATACGGGGTCCTCCGTGACATTGCGGACAAAGTGCTTGGCCGCCGGCCCGTCGAGTTGGCCATGGGACACGTCAATGTGATCTGGCAGCGGGACGCCAATTCGGTCGCGCTCCGCCTTCTTGAGCGCTGTGCGGCGCCTCCCTTCGTCCTCAACGTCACCGGGGCCCGTCCCCTGCGGGTGCGACGGCTCGCCGAGCGTTTCGGCGAGGTGTTCGGTGTCCACCCAGAGTTTCACGGCCGCGAGGAAGCAACAGCGCTTCTAAGCGACGCTTCCCTATGCCAGTCACTGTTCGGACCGCCAACGGTCAACATCGACGAGATGATTGTTCAGGTAGCGCGGTGGGTGCTTGGTAACGGCCCGGGCCTAGGCAAGCCCACCCATTTCGAGGAGCGCGGCGGGACGTTCTGAAAGGGCGGAGCCAGTCACGATCAACGAGGCTCCGGTCTCGCGACAGTCTGCTCCCGGCAGCGTTGCGCTTCGCGGTGCGCGACCTCCATCGATCCCTCGACGTGAGCGGCCACCTGGCGCATGTACAGCTTGATTGTCGCGATGCCGTCCGTGTTCCGGTTCCTTGCCGAATCAAGCAAGTCCGCCACCGCGCCATTGTAGTAGCGGCGAACTCCAGCCGAGACCGATGAAAGGAGAGCGTCAACGCGCTCCAGCCAAAGAAAGGTGTCCACGGCGTAGGTCAGCCGTTCCGGATCCCGCCCCAAGGCCAGCGCTGCAAGCTTGACTTGCTCCATCTCCTCCAAGAGAGTCTGGTGCTGCTGCACATAGGCGTCGGGGCCGCCGTTCTCGCCCCATTCTTGGGGCTGCAACACGACTACCACTTTGGCAGCCGTTTCCACGTTCTGGACGATTCCCTGCGTTAGTTCCTCGACCTGCCAGCGTGGGATCATGCCCTCCTGCTGGGCGAATGCCGCGAACGCGAGGGTAATTGCAAGCACTGAGGCTCGAAGCGAAGGCACTGCTTCAATAGTACAGAAGCGCTCCGCGTTTCTTGCTCCGCTTGCGGAGCAGGCCCATGCCCTGCCGACATAGCGGGGTTGAAGTCAACCCCCACAGGGTCATAGCCGAGCGGGCGGTCTCGAAGATTCGCGCCGTCCTAGAGTGCTCGAATTTCGACGAGTTGCTTGCCCAGCGACTGCGGCTCGATCCCGGAGGCAGTGGACTAGGCGACGTCAACGTGTGCCTTCAAGGCGAGCCGCTTCTAGAATGCCGTCGGAGAACGGTGTTGCCGTCACCCGCACGGCAAGTGTCGCGCCCCAGGTCGGGCGGGCGTCCGGAACGAAGGAGTCGGCGCCCTTGGCAAGCGAGACTCCTCCTTCGAGCGCGTCGCCGTCGCCATACCGGAGCGAACAGCGCAAGTCTGCCCGCTCCTCGGCATGCCCGTGGGGGTCGAGTGGGATTATGATTCGTAAGGGGTATTACCTGATGATTCGCTTCAGTGTGCCGTGGCTCGCGACGGTCGCCTTCCTTCCCGCGGCCTTGGCGCAGCAAGCGGAGTCGTTCGATCACTTCGAGCGGCACATTCGTCCGCTTCTAGCTGAGAAGTGCTACGCCTGCCACAGCGCCGACACGATGGCTATGGGCGAATTGAGGCTTGATTCGAAGGAAGCGATGTTGCGCGGAGGCAGTCGCGGAGCCGCGATCGTCCCCGGCGATCCAGCGGGCAGCCTGCTCCTGAAGGCGGTCTCTTACCTCTTGCTTGACCTAAGGATGCCGCCAACCGGGAGGCTGTCCGATCAGGAGATCGCCAATATCGAGGCGTGGATTCGCGCGGGCTCACCGGACCCGCGCTCCAAGACTGTGACGGAAGCCGTGCAAGAAGGCATCGATCTAGCGGCAGGGCGGCAGTTCTGGAGCTTCCGCCCGGTGGGAACCCCGGAACCTCCCGCGGTCATCGACAGTTCTTGGGCGCGAGCCGAGTTGGATCGCTTCGTGCTGGCTCGGATGGAGGCCGAACGGCTGAGCCCCAGCCCCGAAGCCGACCGACTCAAGCTCATCCGGCGCGTGTCGTTCGACCTGACCGGATTGCCGCCCACGCCAGCCGAAATCGAGGCTTTCGTTTCCGATTCCGATCCCGCCTCGTATCAGCGTGTTGTCGAGAGGCTCCTAGGATCCCCGCACTATGGCGAGCGTTGGGGGCGCCATTGGCTGGACCTCGTGCGCTGGGCCGAGACGAATGGGCACGAATTCGACAACAACAAGCTTGATGCTTGGAGGTATCGGGACTACGTGATTGAATCCTTCAACTCGGACCTGCCCTACAATCGCTTCCTTCAGGAGCAGATCGCAGGCGACCTCCTGCCTCCCAGGCTGTCTGCCGACGGCACGCACTACGTCAATCCAATTGCCTCGGGCATGTACTGGCTGTGGGAGGTCCTGAATTCTCCCACCGACTCGGTGAAGGCGAGGGCGGACCAGATCGACAACCAGATCGATGTCCTCACCAAGGCGACACAGGGCATGACCGTCGCCTGCGCTCGCTGCCACGACCACAAGTTTGACCCGATTCCGACAGCGGATTACTACTCTCTGTTCGGAATCCTGAACTCGACTCACATGAACGAGGTCTGTATCGACTCGCCCGCTCGCGCGGCGGAGATCCAACGGACAGCCAGCGATCTTGCCACCGTCAATGAAGAGATCGATACCTTGTTGCAGCCGGCGCTGGTTCGAGGCGCTGCGGCGCTCGCCGGAGGGCTAATGGAAGCGGGGATGGAAGTGGGTCCCGAGGGCCAGACTCGACTAGGGGCGGAATTGCAGTACGCGCTGACCGAGCCCAGCCATCCGCTCTATCCCTTCGCTCGCAGCGCGATGGCGCAAGCGGCCGCGGACGACCCGGATTTCACGGAATGGATGGGTCAACTGCGGCAGGAAATGGCCGAGTGGGCTGCCAAGGGCGACCGCTCGCATCCGATTTGGGCGGAGCGCGGCGACGAGATCTACGAGGATTTCGAGCAAGGCTTTGCAAGATGGACATCGACCGGGGCGGCGTTCGGCGAAAGCCCCGTGCGCTCGGTGCCCCCCGGCCAGGCGTTGGGCGGCCACGCCGGCCAGTCCGTTGCGGCTTCCTTCGGCAGTGGCGCGGAAGCGCTCGTCGGGACGCTGACGACCGAGAAGTTCCGCATGCCCGCGCGGCATGTCCATGTGCGCTTAGCGGGCCCCGAATACTCGCGGGCCTTAAGGGAAAACGCTCCGGTCCGCCTGACGGTGATCGCCGACGAGCACAAGTCGGGTCACGCCATGCCCGATGGCACCGGTCGCCTGCAGTGGCATTCGATCGCCATGACCAAGGAGCGCGGCCGGATTTGCTCAATCGAAATCATCGACAGGGACCGCGCCGGCTCGATCGCGGTGGACCAGATCGTATTCTCGTCGGACCCGAAGCCCCCTCCGATTTCCGGTCCGGTCAACTCTCGCGTCCTAGCACTGCTGGATTCCGATTCGATCCAGTCCTTGGACGACCTTGCTCGCGCGTACCAAGAACTGGTTGCGAACTTGTCCGCGGTTTCGGATCGTTCTCCAGCGGACGAAGCGCTGCTGTCCGGACTTCTCGGGTACGTCAAGCTCGAGGACGCCGCCGAACACTTGGCCGGGGCCGAAGAGCAGGAATTGAGTGCTCTGGTCGCCCGCCGGAGCCAGATGGATGCAAGCGTCCCGGCCTCCGCGTTTGCGATGTCCAGCCAGGACTGGAGGCCGAGCGATTCCGCGATCCACCTGCGCGGCAATCACAAGAATCCCGGTGACATCGCGCCCCGGCAGTTCTTGCAAGTCATCGCCGGTACATCTCAGCAGCCATTCCGGATCGGTTCGGGGCGATTGGAACTCGCGAACTGGGTCGCCAGCGATGCGAATCCGCTCACGGCCAGGGTGATGGTCAATCGCGTGTGGCAGCACCACTTCGGTCGCGGCATCGTGCCGACCTCGGATAATTTTGGCCGCATGGGCGAGGAGCCAAGCCATCCGGCTTTACTCGACTACCTGGCGCGGCGTTTCATGGATGCCGGCTGGTCGGTCAAAGACCTGCACAGGGATATTGTCCTTTCGAGCACGTACCGAGCTAGCAGTGAGGGGTCTGCGGAGGCCCGCGAGCTTGATCCCGCGAACCGTTTACTGTCACATTTCCCGGTTCGGCGCTTGGAAGCCGAGGCTATTCGCGACTCCGTGCTCGCGGTATCCGGGTCGATGGATCTATCCGTCGGCGGACCGGGCGTAGCGCCGCATATCAGTGTCTATCAGGACGGGCGAGGGAAGCCGGAGTCCGGCCCCCTCGACGGCTTGGGCAGGCGAAGCGTATATCTGCAGGTGCGAAGGAATTTCTTGCCCCCGCTGTTCCTGGCTTTCGATTACCCGCTTCCGATCTCGACCGCTGGACGGCGCGGCGTGTCTGCGGTGGCCTCGCAAGCTCTCCTGATGTTGAACAACGAATTCATCAACGGTCAGGCTGTGCTGTGGGCCGATCGCACCTTGAAGGCCCACGAGGCCACGACGGATCGGATCCGCAGCATGTATTTGGAAGCGTACGGCCGTCCTCCTGTCGGTAGCGAACTCGAGGAGATCGGGCGGTTCCTGAACCAGCAGGCCGGCGCGCGCGGCGCTTCCAGCTCTGATGACCCCGTTGTTTGGACCGATTTCGCTCACGCCATCTTCAACACGGCGGAATTCCTGTTTGTCCGGTAGCCCGGGCAGGATGGCCCGCCCTCATTCGCGCGGGCGACAAGGCAGCTCCGATCATCGGTTCGAGCGAGCGTAGTCTTCCAAAACAGCCCCCGGGGATGCAGGTACTCGGCCAGAGCATCATCAGAGCTTATCGGCCGTGGTTGCTGAACTGTACATGCGACTTGGCGGAACTCGGCGACGCACGGCTCCCGGCGATCTCAGGTCCCCACGCAAGCGCTAGGTGCGCACTGCGGCGCGAACTTGCCGCGGGGATCCCTTGCATCCGACTGTGCCGCGGTGGCGCGCCATAGGCGCACTATGCCGCCGGGGCTACCGGCATGTCGCTCCCTGTCGAAGGCCCAACCGTGAACTAGTCCTTTCCGGCTGGATCGGCTGGGAGACTCCTGGGCCGAGCGACTCGCCTGGACTGACGCCAGTGCGTCTCCTGATTCTTGCAAGACTTGAGAGCGAGAACGGCCCAGAGATCGGCTATCCTTAAGCAGCAGGGCTGTATATGTTACGAATCCTATTCGTTTCTATCTTGGTCACTGGCCTCGGGCTAGCCGAACAGGGGCACAATCGCCTTTCCGAAGCGGAGAAGCTTGCCGGATGGCAGCTGCTGTTCGACGGCTCGACGCCGACAGGTTGGGAGGGCTTCCAGGACACGCCGTTCCCTACGCGCTCTTGGTCCATTGAGGACGGCACGATTCGCACCTTGGCCGATAACAGCGGCGGGGATATCGTCACGGCGAGCGAATTCGAGAACTTCGAACTCGTATTCGACTGGAAACTGGTGAAGGGCGGAAACAGCGGCGTGAAATACCTCGTCCAGCAGGCGTGGGCGAGCCCCGGATACCGGCCTCATTTGGGCTCCGAGGCCAAGCGGCGCTCCATGCTGCGGGCTACCGGACCGGAATACCAGCTGCTCGACGACGATAACCTCAACCGCCGCAGGAGCGGATGGGAGTACTCAAGTTGCGGGTCGCTCTATTTGCTGTACAAGCCGGCCTCGGACAAGCCGGTGCGCCCGGCTGGAGAGTGGAACACCTCTCGGATAGTCGTGCGAGGCACGCATGGCGAGCATTGGCTGAACGGTGCGAAGGTCTTGGAGTACGAGTTCAACTCGCCGGAACTCCTGATGCGTGTTGAGCAAACCAAGTTCAAGCGCGTGCCGGGATTCGGCTACAAAGGGCCGGGCCATATCGCCCTGACGCATCACAACCATCCTGTTTGGTACCGCAATGTCAAGATCCGGACTCTCGAAGGCCCACGCGTCAGCGATTACCTCCCCGGCAGGCTATTCGACCCCCACGGGCTTATCCCCCCCCCGCCGCGACTTCCGCAACCTGCCGATCCGACCAAACCGGCGTCGACCAGCTCTCGATAGACTTGCCACGCCTGCCTCGTCCCGGGGGGAGACGACTCGGTTCTTCGTTGGCCGCACTTCGTCGTGCCGCTCGGACAGCTTGCTAACCCGATTCGCAAATATCGATCAGCGAACAGCCAATTGTCGAGTGCTTCAATCTTGTCAACTGCGGAATGTTCGGCGGCCCGGCGCTGAATGCCTGGAGCAGGAAGCGTTTCGGGAAAAGAGCCGGGGGGCGCACCCACACGGAACGGTCCGCTTCGCGTTGATAATGAACAGCCAAGAGAATTGGGGCTTCCAGTCGCGACTCCCGACCCCTCGGCCGGTGCGCCCGGCCCAGCGGGGTGGACGGATCGGACTAGCCGACCGTGTGAGGGCACTCTGAATCGCGAGTTCAACGCGGCGGATGTGAAGTTCCCGGCCGTGCGGCGGATCGATGCGGACTGTCGCGACGCTTATCATGGCCTCAAGGCGGCAGACGGCAAGATGGAATGCCTGCAGGAGCGCAGGCATCCAGCGGCCAACCACTCCGGATCGCTCCCAGAGACTTCAATTCCATCAGGTACAAGCATCTTTTGGACATGAATGCCGGGCGATAGACGGAGATGCCAGGGCAGCAACCGTTCGTCATGGAGTACCAGTGAATTGCCCAGCAGTGCATCAGGCAAGGCCTCGCAGGCCGCCCGGAAATGTACCGCTTCATAGTTTCGGCGTTGGCGCGAGAGATGGGAAGTCGATTACGGGGGTGCGTCTAGCTAGCGCGATCCGACGCGCGGCTGGAATCGCAAGGGCGCTCTGCAGGCTGGCCCTGACCATGGCGCTTCTTGGATTCCCGACCGTTCACTGCTTTGTCTTGGCCGCCCAGAATCGTCTGGATTCCAACGGTGCGGAAAGCCCGATCCGCTTTGAGCACGGGAGAATCGATTTCGTCTTAGAGCATGGCGAGACTACCCGCAAGCATGCCCCCGAAACGATGGCAGGCGGTGTGGCGGTATTTGACTTCGACAGCGATCTCGACTCGGACATATTCTTCGCCAACGGAGCCGATATGCCGTCGCTTGAAAAGACCGACGAACGCTATTGGAACCGGCTTTTTTCGAATGATGGTACAGGCAGCTTCACCGATGTCACCGAGGCTGCCGGGCTGGCCGGCATAGGATTTGCGACGGGTGTCTCGGCCGCGGACTACAACAACGACGGCTACGAAGACCTTTTCGTTGGCGGCGTCCACAGGTACACGCTGTACCGCAACCGGGGTGACGGGCGCTTCACCGATGTCACAGAGGAAGCAGGTCTCAATTGGACGGACCCAGAGCACGGACCGCTTTGGGCCGTCGATTCTGCATGGCTCGATTTCGATGGCGATGGCCATCTGGACCTGTTCATCGTCAACTACTTGGCTTGGGATCCGGCAACCGAGAGAGTTTGTGACGACTACTGCCATCCCAAGATGTATGACGGTACGCCGAACAGCTTGTATCGCAACAACGGCGACGGAACCTTCAGCGACGTCTCGGCAAGTGTCGGGATATCGCAACACATAGGCAAGGGCATGGCTGCCGCGGTCGCCGACTTTGATCTCGACGGCGACCCGGACATTTTTGTTCCGAATGACAAGATGTTCAACTTCTTGTTTCTGAACTCAGAAGGAGCCGCCTACCGGGAAATTGCGTTTGAAGCGGCGGTAGCGCTTCCGGAATCAGGAATGTACATCTCCGGCATGGGCGGGGATTTTCGGGACTGGGATAATGACGGGCTTGCAGACATCGTTTTCGCGGCGCTGGAGTACGAGACGTTTCCGCTATTTCGAAACACCGGGAACGGAGACTTCGAGGAAGTCACCCGATCGAGCGGGCTGACGGCTGAATCGAAGAGCATGGCGGGCTACGCGCCAATCTTGGCTGACTTTGACAATGACGGGTGGAAGGACTTGTTTGTCTCCTGCGGGCATGTGCAGTCCACCAGGGAATTTGGAGGAGTGCTAAATGTAAAGCAGCACAACGCTGTGTTCAAGACGCTCCCGAACGGCACGCTCAGGTCGCTGGTCAAGGAGTCAGGGCTCGCGGCCCAGCCGCCAGCGAGGCATCGAGGCGCGGCATACGGAGATTTCGACAGAGATGGCCGGCTGGACGTTGTAGTGACGGCGCTGGGTGCACCCGCCGAGCTTTGGTTCAACCGCAGCCCCGGGGACCAACATTGGATTGAGCTGATCCTCTCAATTCCGGGAACCGAGGTGCGCATCGAGACCGCAGGCGGAACCCAGTTCAACCACGTCGCGCCAAGTGTCGGCTATGCGTCCTCGTCGTCAGTGCCATTGCATTTCGGGCTAGGCGACCACTCGACCGTTGCAGAGATCGAGATTCGGTGGCCCTCCGCCAAGACCCGCCTGATTCAGGATGTCGTTGCCAATCAGGTGATCGACTTGAGGGATCACTAGCCGAGATTTCCGACGGCAGCTTCGCCCGATCGCATGTAAAGGATCCAGCGGGTGGCACGCCCGGACCTCTCGGAGAGAATCCAGCAGCCGCCTTCAACGTGTCGAACACACTGCTCCGTGCCGGCTCTCGCTGGCCTTTCGACAGCGGTGGAACGTCGGCTCGACCTGCTCTGCGACGCTTCGTTGATGCGCGGCATTGGCTTGGCCAAACGATGCAGGGATTGGTTAACGGTGGCCTTTTCGGTTGGCCATCTAAGGAGGCGCCCTGAGTTTCGTCAGTTCGTCTTCCGCCAGTCGACGAATGGGATCGGGGCCTAGCCGTACCGCTGTCTCGAAGGCAGCCGTCGCTTCCTCCAGCCGTCCGACCCAGGTGTAAGCGACGCCTAGCCGGAACAGCTGCCGGCCCACGGGGCTGGGACTTGAGTCGCGGGCTTGCTCGAATTGCCGCACGGCTTTCGCCACATCGCCTCGCTTGGCGTGAATATGGCCTAGGGACTCGTGAGATTGACTCACCATTTCGGATCGCAAGTCCCGCCATTCCGCGAACGGAATCGACCGGGGGATCTGCTTTCTCTTGAGAACCTCCAAAGCCGTCTTCGCGTATCGCTCGGCCTCGTCCAACAGCTCGGCAGCGTCTGCTCGTCCGGCAGTTCCGTTCGGTATCGACGAGGCGAGTGTCAGCAGCGCGCTCAAATTGTCGGGAATTCTCGAGAGCACAATCCGGCCCGCGGCAATTACGCCTGCAAGATTGTCGAGTTCGACAAAGGCCGTCAGCTGATGTTGGTACGCGTTGCCCAGTAGCTCGGACTCAGTGAATCGTCGCGCGAATGCCGCGACGATGTCTGCTCGCCGACTGGCATCGGTTTCGGCCAGTATCTCGAGGTACGCGTCGAATTCCTCGGGCGTCTTGGCCTGGGGGGTATGGCCTAGATTCTGGAAGACGCCGAACTGCCCCGATGATTCGCAAGCTGCTAACAGAGCGAACAGCGCGATCCTGCTAATAGTCCCCATACGTTACGCGGAGTTCCTTGAACTTGGCGAGGACTTCGGCCGCGTCCCCGGTACGCCCCATCGAGCGGAGGATCCGGTACAACAGGAAGTGTGCCTCCGGATGATCCGGGTCACGCTCGATCGCAAGCTTGACGTCCGCGAGCGCGTCATCGTTCCGCTCCAAGGCTAGGAGGACGCGGGCCCGGATATAGGCGGCTTCCGGGACGCTCGGATTGTCTCGGACAGCTCGCGTTGCCCAGCTGAGCGCCGCGTTGGGATCTGTCTCGGTTAAAAGCCGTGCCATGCCGAGGCTTGCACGAGGCGAGCCTGCGCCTGCAGCCACGGCATACGCCTGCTGAGCTGCTTCAGTGCGGCGCAGTCCCTCTAAGCAATATGCACGAAAGAACAGGCCGTCCGGGCTCGCCGGGTCCAGCTGCAGGGCCTTGTCGAAGTAGTTGAGTGCACGTTCGAAGTCGTTGACCGCACTCTCGTAGTACCTTCCCAAATGGATGAACGGCCGTGCATCGCTCGGGTCGCTGGATATCGCTTTCTGCATCTGACGTTTGAAGAGCAGGAATTGACTTGCCTCGTAGTAAGCCAAGCCCAAGGCTAGGTGCAGATACGAGGAATCCAAGTCCAAGCGCTCGGCGGAGCGGAACGCCTGGATCGCGCGAACCTTGTCCTCGCCTTGCCACAACGCCACTCCGAGAAGGTAATGCGCATGCGGGTCTCCCGGATCTCGCCTGACGAGATCGTTGCCAGCATCCAGCGCCGCTGACCAATCACCCCGACGAACCAGTTCCTGCAGTCTGAGCGCGCCGGGCGAAATCTGCAGAAACACTAGCGCGGCCAATGCGGCTGGCAGGGCGACGGTCATTGATCCCCGGTCAATCTAAGTGTGCACCATCTCCTGGGTTCGCTTCGACGGCGCGTCGCAACACGCGGTGCGTCAGGTTCGGCCAGCTCGCGGTTCTGTCGGCTGTAATCCGCATCGACGACTCAATCGATGGACTTACAGTTAGAGTAGCCGGCTGGACCGCATCCCTGCGTTCCACCAAGGTGGACACTATGCGAGTCTTCCGCTTGCTTCTCGTAATTCTTGCTTTGATTTTTGGTGCAGCCGTCTTGTCCGGCGACACTGTCGTGTTAGTCAACGGCGACCGGCTGACCGGGACGGTCAAGCGGCTCGAGGAGGGCACCCTTGTCTTGCAGTCCAAGTATCTCGGAGCAGTAAACGTCAAGTGGTCGGATATCCTCTCGATCGAGACCGATGCTAGCTTCTCGATCCTAACTGCAGGCGGCGAGCGCCACGACGGCCAGCTAACTCGTCATGGACCTAGGACAGAGGTGTCCGCGGACGGGTCGCCAGAGTTGATTGTGCCGTCGGACTCGATTGCGCGGGTCGTGCGCGGAGGAGGCAGGATGGGTGTGCGCAAGATCGTGTCAGCACTGGACGGCTCTGCCGACATCGGCTACGGCCTCACCAGGGGCAACCAGAATCAAACGCAATCTTCTCTTGGGGCCACGGCCGGCTATTCGTCCGCGCAGTACAGTTTCCTTGGGCGCTTGGATTCGCTGTTTGCACGGCAGGACGGGGCGCGCTCGCAAAGCCGGCACGCGCTGAACGCACGGTTGGATCGCTTCGTCAACGCTCGCCTCTTCGCCTACGGGCTGTCCGGATTCGAGCGTAACGAGCGCCGGCGACTTGATCTTCGCAGTCGGCTCGGAGGGGGGATTGGCTGGCGGCTCCGGGACCGCAAAGAAACAAAGGTTTCTGCCTTAGGGGGCTTCGCTTATATTCACGAGCAGTTCCGGCAGCAGAGCAATCGGGTAGCAGCCGAGGCGTTCGTCGGGGTCGAGTGGCGGACCAAGCTGTTCAAGGCGGTCGAGTACGAGATGGAACTCACGGTCCACAGCAACCAGATGGATCGGAGGCGGGCGCGCGTCGAATACGACGGAACGCTGAGAGTTCCCATAGCCGGCCCATTCAAGTACTCTTTGCGACTTTTTGACCGGTACGACACTCGGCCCGCCGAGATGGTGGCGAGGAACGATTACGGCATAGTTAGCGGATTGGCGGTAGTGTTTTAGGGGTGGCCCCCAGGATCGGATGATCGCACGACAACCGTGATCGAGAGGTTCATTGAACTGGGAGTCAGCCGTCCGCTCCGCGAACCAGAATCCTGACTTGCGTGGCCCGGCCGCCCTGCTCTTCGAGAACCCGGGCTATCGCGCCATTGAATTCCACTTGGTCGCCCGCCCTGGCGAGGCGGTTCAAGTGGCTCACAAGCAGGCCCGAAAGCGTGTCCACGTCGGGTGACGACAGGCTGAGATTCAGCTCTCGATTCAAGCGCTCGAGCGGCAAGTGCCCGTTCACCTTGAACACCCCTCGGCCCTCGCGCACGATTTCGGGCGGTTCAGAGTCAAACTCGTCCTGCACTTCGCCGACGATTTGCTCAACGACATTCTCCATCGTGACGATGCCCACCACCGACCCGTGCTCGTCGTCGACCAGCGCCATGTGCTGGTGGGTTCTCTGCATTTCGCGCAACAGATTGCTGATGGGCAAGGTTTCAGGGATATGCCGGAGCGGCCGCGAGACCGATTTCAGGTCGACATCGCGATCCGCTTCCAATCCAAGCAGGTCCTTAATGTGAACGAGACCGATCACTGTGTCCAGCGACCCCTCGCACAAGGGAAACCGCGTGTGGCGAGAGCGCCTCGCAATGTCGATTCCCTTTTCAATGGACCATCTGGTGTCGAGGAACACCACATCCACGCGCGGCACCATGACTTGTCGTGTGAGCATGTCGTCGAATCGGAAGACAGCGTTGAGCAGCTGAAATTCCGACTGAGTCAGCTCGCCCGACTTGCTGCCTAGCTGGATGCTGGCTTGGATCTCGTCTTCCGTGACCGTCGGGGCGCCCTTGCCGCCCGAGAACAAGTTGGCGAAGGATTGGGTGACCCAAACCGCAGGCTTCAGCCCTTTCTGCAGGATCGACAGCGGCCAAACGATCCAATGCCAGATGGCGCGCCAGTGGGTCGCGCCGTAGGTCTTGGGGAGGATCTCTCCGATGAACAGGATCCCTACGACGAGGGCCCCCGAGAAGACCGGCACCCATTCCCGCCCGAGCACGGTCGTGGCGTAAATCCCGCAGATGGTCGCGCCAGCCGTATTGGCGATGGTGTTCAGCACCAGGATGGCGGAGGTCGGCTGCGCGATGTTGGTCTTCATCGCGATCAGTCTCTCGGCTAGGCCACTGTGCTCGCCTTCGGATTTCTCTGCCTCCAGCGCACCGATTCTGGCCGAGTAGAGGGTTGCCTCGAACAGCGAGCATAGGCCCGAGATCAAGACTGTCAGCACCGCAACGGCGATTAGGAGTGTCACCTAAGGTCTTGCGCCCCTTTCATCCTCGGGTGATTGCTCCCAATTGACCAAGACGCGCCCAAAGTGCAGTCCATCGGTGGAGCCCGCCGACCGGCACGTACTGGCAACTCGTCTTGAGATGCGTTGATGGTCGGGATCCGAATCGTCTGGCATCGTCGGCTGACGCCCTGCGTTAAGCGCCCTCCGGTGTGCTCCAGTGAGTGCGGTATCTGCGTTTCACGTAAAGGTTCGCGTGAGGATCATCGATGATCGTCTCCGTCTCATGGTCGAACGCCAGCGTGCGCCCCGTCCGGGAGACGATGTTCGCTAAGTGGCAATGCACGGCCGAGAGATGCCCGATCGAGATGTCGGCGTTGGGCAGCTTGCGCGTGCGGATGCAGTCGACGAAGTTGCGCATGTGGTCGTCCGACTCGTCGTCCGCATCGTTGTGTTGCACCAGCTTCCCCTTGTTGTCGAAGAGCTTGTAGCCCCAGCGCCGATCCCAACGGCCGATCTGGACTGACGCTTCAGTGCCGTAGATGGCGACACCGTTCTCCTGACCGTCCATTCCGTACGGGTTCCAGATGCGCATTTCCCAGATAAGCGCCTTCCTGCCGTACCGGAACGTCACGTTCATCGTGTCGGGAGTCTGCTGGTCGTCGTCAAAAAAGACTTTTCCTCCCATGCCGCTTGCAGTCTCGGGGTAGTCCGCGCCGAGCGCCCATCTCGCTATATCGATCTGGTGGGCACCATCGTTGCCGGCATCCCCGGTGCCGAAATGCCAGTGCCAGTGCCAGTTGTAGTGGAATCGATTCTCGTTGAACGGGATCCAAGGGGCCGGGCCGAGCCATGTGTCATAGTCGACTCCCTGGGGGACGGCAGTGTTCGGCTTGCGCCCGATGTCGTCGCGCAACTGCACGTTCCATGCTTTGGCCATTAGCACTTCGCCAATCGCGCCTGACTTGGCGATCTCGATCGCCTTGAGGCTGGATGGACGGCTGCGCGACTGGGTTCCGACCTGCACGATGCGGGAGTTTCGCCGGGCGGCATCGACCATCAGCCGGCCTTCCCGGATGTTGTGGGAGGCAGGCTTCTCGACGTAGACATCCTTGCCAGCGTCGCAAGCTAGGATCGTGGCGGGTGCGTGCCAGTGATCCGGTGTCGCGACAACCACAGCGTCAAGGTCTTTGGAGTCGAACAGCCGGCGCATATCGTTCGTGGTTTGCGGAACCGACTTGCCCGCCCGTTCCAAGACCTGGGCTGCTCGCTCGAGCGACGCTTGGTCCGCGTCGCAGAGATAAGAGACATTCACGTCGGGAAGGCCGCTGAACGTGCCCAGCAGCCCCCGCCCCCGCCCGCCGACGCCGATCATCCCGATATTGACCTTGTCGCTGGCCGATACGGGGTTAGTTTGGGCAGCTGCTAGCCCGGCAGCCGCGGCAGCCCCGAAGAAGGATCGTCTTTTCATGTTGTGCCCTGCGCTAGGACAGGCCTCGCTGAGCGGATCGAGGGAGCCTCGATCGGCCCCTGCTTCCCGCAAAGTAACAGTATCACAGACCCCGCTTTCAAACGACGTCCCTCCGGTCCTTCGCCGTCAATGTATTGCCCAAGCGGGCCATGCCGCCATCTCGTCCCCGAGGAAGTACGTGAACTCCGGCGGCACCAGGTCACCCCGTCCCCTGGTTTGAGAACCCTGACGAAAGTATCTGGACCGTCCATTTGCGGGAACCTCGCGAGGATTGCCGGGGGCAGCATAGGCCCGCACGGAATTGGGCCGGTCAGTGTCCTGCGGCCCGGTCAAGCTCTTCTATCCATTTGTGCCGATTCCGTCGGATCGTTGCCCGTCCGCTAGACCCTAGGCCCAAGGCTCCTCGTCGCGAATGACAAGATCATTGGAACGTCCACGGCGACCGCGTTGGCGGAGCCTGCTGATGATCAGCATCATGCAATCAGACTTTGCGGACCTAGTTAGAATTTGTTCAACGAACTCTGGACGATCTGACGTGCAGTCAAGATAGCTCTGAAATTCGCGCGACTCCCGACCTCCGGATCAGGTACCTTGATGTGCCCCATAGTTTCAAGATATAGGGAGGTCTCCGCCACTTGGGGCTTGGATGCCAGCGAGTGTGCGCCAATTCTCGAAACTTCATCGTTTCGATGCAATCTGCAGCTCTCTTGCACTGCTCCAGGACCTGATGTTCGCGAACGGCGCCTCAATCGCCTTGAATCACGCGATCGACCGTCTGCTGTTGGCGGACCATCGAACCGTCTGTTCGCACCGGCGCTCAAGGCTCACATCTATTACTGAGCATTGGTGTTATTATCAGGATGAATCTGGGCGACTAGCTCAATCGGGAGAGCGCCGCGTTCGCAATGCGGAGGTTGTGGGTTCAAGTCCCATGTCGTCCACCATTCCCCTTAAGCCTTAGCGGGCGGCCCTCGTTTCCAACTGCGAAAACACGTAGGGCCCCTCGGGAATTACAACCACCCGTTCCCCATCCTTTAGGCGGGTGACCACGCCATCCACGGCTTCCTGCGGGTCCGCGTGGGCCGGGCCCCAGAGCTTGGCCCGGTCGTGTGTGGAGAGACCGGGCACGCAAAACGAGAGCCGGGCCTTCTCGGCAACCATGGCAAGTTTCTCGGCCTGCCATTGGTCAACCTGGACAGTGCGCCTAGCGAGCGCTTCGAGCAACTCCGCCGAGTCACGCGACGCGCGGACCAAGCTGCTGAATTCAGGCCCGCCCAGACCTTCCCGGCAAGCCGCCGCCAGGAGGATCTGGCCTCCATCCCTCACGATGTGCGATGCCGCTGTCAAGCCTTTCACGGCTTGATAGAAGGTCAGGTCGAGCGGATAGCCCCCGGAAGTGGTGATCACCGCGTCTGCCGGTTCGCTGACTTGTGCCAGCGTCGACTGTCGCACGAACTCGACGCCTTGAGCGTGGGCCCCCACCGGCTCCCCCGCGAAGACCGCAGCGATAGAGCGCGTGTCCGTCAACGCCACGTCGACCATGAAATCATGCCCAGCTAGGGCAGAGATCTCGAGTAGTTCCCGGTGGAGCGGGTTGTCCGGGAACGAGCCCTCGGTCGCTTTGGCATCCCGCATGAAGAGCGGACTGTGGAGCCGCTTGATTGTCCGCTCGCCCGCAAGGCCGATCGAGATCAGCTTCCGTCCTCCCGAGAACCCCGCCATCAGGTGCGGCTCGATGAAGCCCAGCGTGATATGGATGTCCGCGTTGATGAAACGCTGATCCACGAAAGCCTGCGTCCCTCCGGCCGTCTCTCCAAGGAACACCTGCTCGTCGATTTCCCGGGCCCTGTGGGAATGCACCGGATGCCGGCCGAGGACCTCGGCTCCGACGATTTCGATCAGTTCATCGGGAGTTGCCTCGCGGTGCAGGCCCGTCGCAATCAGAATCGTGATGTGCTCCGCAGCGATGCCGCCGTCCTCCAGCGCTTGGATGACGTGCGGCAGCACGACCCTGTTCGGCGCGGGCCGCGTGATGTCGCAAACCGCGATCGCGGCGCTTCGCCTGCCTCGGGCGATCTGCCGCAAGCTGGGGCTTCCGATCGGGTTGTCTAACGCAGTCGCAACCGCGGCGTCTTCGTCCGGCAAGCCGGCCGCGAACCGCGGTCGAAGTACCTGCGCGTTGAGATTGTCGGGCAGCTTCACCGCTGCTCCGTCTCGGCCGAACGCCAACTGTATTTCCATTGCTCTTGCTCCGGCACCGGCGAAGGCCGGTAAGTGGTTTTTCGAGAATGCCTTAGAATGTCGGGACTGGCAATCCGATGAACTGGCTTCTTGATTTCAATAGTAGCGTCAATTCAGTCGTCTGGGGCACTCCCATGATAGTCATCCTGATCGGGTCGGGGGTTTTTCTGACGATCGCGACCAAGGGCGTGCAGTTCCGCCGTTTCTCGTTTGCCATCAGACAGGTTTTGGGCCGCGGCGGAGCCGAGGGAGGAGACGGCACAGTCGCGCCGTTCAAGGCTCTCGCAACCTCCTTGTCGGCGACAGTCGGCGTGGGAAACATCGCCGGCGTGTCGATCGCGATCGCCACGGGGGGGCCTGGTGCCGTCTTCTGGATGTTTGTAACTGGAGTCGTCGGGATGGCGACGAAGTTCGCCGAGATTGCGGTTGCTCTCGAGTACCGCCAGAAGGATGAGAGCGGGTCCCCCCGTGGAGGCGCGATGTACGTGCTGTCCAAGGGCTTCCGCCTGCCCTGGCTCGGCGTCCTGTTCGCCATATTCTGCGCTCTGGCCGCATTCGGCATTGGCAACATGACGCAGGCGAACACTGTCGCGACGGTGCTGGCTCCGTACGGGATCCCGAAGTGGGTTACAGGCCTGGGGCTGGCCGCAGTCACGGCCCTGGTGGTTTTGGGCGGGATACGCCGCATAGCTGACGTTGCTGCGGTGCTCGTCCCTTTCATGTGCGCCGTATACGTGGCGGGCGCGGTCTTTGTCCTGCTGACGCACCTGAGCGCCCTGCCGGGGGCCATCGAACTCGTCTTGCGCTCGGCATTTACCGGCCACGCCGCGCTAGGCGGTTTTGTCGGGGCATCCGTGCGCAGCGCCATGCAGACTGGAATCGCCCGCGGCCTGTTCTCCAGCGAAGCCGGTCTAGGAAGCGCTCCCATGGTGCATGCAGCAGCGGTCACCGACCACCCGGTGCGCCAGGGCACGTTCGGGATTTTCGGGGTCTTCGTCGACACGATCGTTGTCTGCATGCTCACGGCAGGCACCGTCATTTCGACTGGGCTTTGGTCGTCCGGCATGACCGGAGCGGAACTGACGAGCCGTGCGTTCGCGCAGGGCCTTCCGGGCGAATGGGGCGGGCAGATCGTGACGATCTCGGTTGCGCTCTTCGGGTTTTCGACGATTATCGGTTGGTCTTATTACGGTGAGACGGGATTCACTTATCTATTCGGTGCCCGGACCAATCTTGCCTACCGCGTCGCGTGGGTCGGCGCCGTATTTGTTGGCGCCGTCGGCGGATTGGAAGCTGTCTGGTCAATATCGGACACGCTGAACGCACTCATGGCCGTGCCCAATCTTGTTGCGGTGCTTGGCTCGGTCGGCCTCCTGCGACGGCGCATGAGCGAGTTCTTCCGACTTCACGGGTGAAGACGCGCGGGCAGAGCGCTCAAACCTAATGTCGGCAGCTGTAAACCTTTTGATCTGCACTCCTGCAGGCACCGAAAGGGTCGTCAAGGCCGGAGACGGTCAGCCGACTCTGGCTGGAGCCGCGGAAAGGGAATCCGTGTCGTGCAGAACCCGCGAGGCCCTTGGCGTGCGTCGACGTATTCAAACAAACCGGCAACACGCGTTGCGCCCGAAATCCCAAGCACGCCGCCAGCATTCCGGGGTCATTCGCACGAAGCTCTCGTGCCCCAAACCGTGATTGGCTTGCCACGAGCCGAAGCGATCCATGGAGAGTTCATGATTCGCGATCGTCCGGCAGAGCACACAGAGGATCGGTCGGATTATCGATGAAATCAATTGGCATGGGATTCTCCCCTTAAGCCTCGGGTCCCGCGCGAATCCTCCGCTGCGGAACCCGCCCGTGGGTGGCTCGTGCAGCCCGGCTGGCGCTCAATTCGCCAAGCGCTCCGGTCCCCACAGCTTGAAGCTCGGCGGGTAGGTCCGGAGCGTCCACGGGGCCGAATACGCTCTCGCTTTGCCTGTCTAGCAGCCAGTCCAGAAATCTACAAGGCGGTCGACTCGCCGAACTGTTGCCCGTTGCAGCTGCGATGCGGGGCTAGCCCTTGGGCACACTGTCCGCGAACTCTCATTTACAATCGAGGCTTGTGCGCGGTGTAGTCCTAGCGGGCGGCCTCGGGACACGCTTGGACCCGATCACTCGGATAATCAACAAGCACCTGCTGCCCGTCTATGACAAGCCGATGATCTACTACCCGATTCAGACGCTCGTCAACGCCGGAATCGAGGACATCTTGATTGTCACTGGAGGCCGTAATGCCGGTGATTTCCTGCGCTTGCTCGGCAACGGCAGAGAGTTTGGGCTGAAGCACCTCGACTACACCTATCAGGAAGGAGAGGGCGGCATCGCCGAGGCCCTAGACCTAGCTCGCCATTTCTCGCGAGGCGAGAAGCTGTGCGTCATGCTCGGCGACAACATCATCGAACGCAATGTCGTCGCGGCGGTGAAAGCGTTTCGCCGCCAGCCGCGCGGTGCAAGGATACTGCTCAAGGACGTTCCCGACCCGGCGCGGTACGGCGTGCCGAGATTCAAGGAAGGCCGCATCGTCGCTATCGAGGAGAAGCCCGCCGTGCCCGGGTCAGATTACGCTGTGACGGGCATCTACATGTTCGACGGCACCGTGTTCGACAAGATCGCGAATCTCGAGCGCTCCGACCGCGGCGAGCTCGAAATCACCGATGTCAACAATCAATACATCGGCGAGGGCTCAATGACCTGGGAGGTGCTTGACGGCTGGTGGACCGACGCTGGAACCGTGAAAGGCCTGCTGCGGGCGTCGAAGCTCGTCGCCAGCACCGGGGCGAACCACCTCTAGCGATTGGGTTGGGAGCCTCTCAGAAATTGATTTGGACCACCGACTCGCTCTCGGCCTTGAGGTTATGCATCGAAACCTCGGCTGCGAGCTGCATGGCGACTTCTTGGAAGGCCCGAGCCGCCGGTGCGTCCGGGTCCGCGAGCACGATCGGCGTGCCGCGGTCCGATGTCTGTCGGACGGTGGTGGCGAGCGGGATTTGTCCGAGCACGGGGATGCTCCACCGTTCGGAGATCCGCTTCGCTCCGCCGGATCCGAAGATGTATTCGCGCTCGCCGGTCGATCTAGATTCGAAATAGCTCATGTTCTCCACGACGCCCAGCAATGGTGTCTTAAGCTGCTGGAACATGATGATCGCTTTCTCGGCGACATTCACCGCCATGGGCTGCGGGGTCGTCACCACGACCGCGCCCGTGAGCGCGAGCCGCTGGCAAAGACTGAGCTGCACGTCGCCCGTGCCCGGCGGCAAGTCGATCACCAGGTAGTCCAGCTCGCCCCATTCCACTTGGTTGGTGAGCTGCTCGACCATCTTGGCCAGCATCGGTCCCCGCCAGACCACGGCTTGATCCTTCCGAACGAAGAAGCCCGTCGATATGATCGGGATGTCGTGCGTCACAGGCGGGATAATGCCTCGACCGCCTTGCTGCGGGCCGACGATCGCGCCCATGATGAGAGGGATGCTCGGCCCGTAGACATCGGCGTCCAGAAGGCCCACCTTGGCTCCCGTGGCCGCTAGCGCCAGTGCAAGATTGGCCGAGACCGTCGACTTGCCTACGCCGCCCTTTCCCGACGCTACGGGAATCACGTTCCGGACGCCGGGGATCGCCCCCTTTCCGGTGCTGCCGGCCGGATTCGCCCGGGCCCGGCCGGTCAGTCCGGCTTCGACCCGGGCCAAGGGCTCGAGCGTCTGCACGGCCGCGATCGCGTCTTCGAGCACAGCTTCCGTGCTGCCACCGCCCGGCACGGTGTTCTGTATCTTGAAGTGCACCGCACCGCCGTTCGCCGAAAAGTCCTGGACCAGTCCCAGGTCAACGATGTTCTTGCCGTAGTCCGGATGGATCACGCTCCGGAGCGCATTTTGGATTCGTTGCTGGTCAGCCATGATTCGCTCCCGCCGTCGCTGAGCCGATCGCACCCGTCAGAACAACAAGATCCCCCACGAATCGATCCATCTCCTGCTCCCCGCACATCAGGTCGCGCAGGCTTGTGCGGCTCAGCAGCTGGTCGACGACCGCCTGGATCGCTTTCCACAGCGAGCGAATCGAGCAGTCGATCGAATGCGTGCAGTGATCCTCGTGACCCGAGAACCGCCCGCAAAACTCCCCTCCGTAGAAGTCGCCTCCGAGCACTTGGATAGTCTGCTTCGCGGTGATCGCTTCCGGCGAACGGGTCAGGTGGTACCCGCCCGCCTGCCCGCGCTCGCTGACGACGAGCCCGCCCTCTCGCAGGACCCGCATAAGCTTGGCGGCGTACGGTACGGAAATGCCCTCTGCCTGCGCGATCTCCTGAATGCTGAGTAACGCGCCCGGGCCCGCCTGAGCGATTCGCAGCAGGCAGCGCAGGCCGTATTCTTCCTGGGCACTAAGTTGCATGTTCTGACCTCAGATAAGGTTCAAGACGAGCTTCGCTTCTTCGCTCATCTTCTCCGGCGTCCAGGGCGGATCGAAAGTGATCTCGATCTCAGCGTCTTCGACCTCGTCGAGCCGCTCGATCTTGTATTTCGCTTCCGCCGGGAGCGTCTGTGCTGCCGGGCAGTTCGGCGAGGTGAGGGTCATCAGGATCTTGACCTTGCCGGGCTCGTCTTCCGCGCGCGGAGCGAAGACGTTGTAGATTAGGCCGAGCTGGTAGATATCGACCGGGATCTCGGGGTCGTAGCACGTCTTGAGCACGGCGACCACCTTTTCCTCCAGCGTGGCGTCGGGATCGTATTCCGGCTCGACGGGCGGCAGCGGCGACGTCATCGTCATGTTCGAGTGCATGCTCGGTACGTAGTCGCTGTATGACGGCGCCGAAGACAGCGCGCCTGTGTTGATGCGGGTCCCGCTGACCTCCTGGTCATCGATCTCCGGGCGCTTCTTGGTCCTCTCTGCGGGGAATTCATTCAAGCCGAGCTTCAGAAGGGACATCAGGCGAATATCTCCTTAGCGATTTCGATGGCGTCTGCCAGCGCGTCGAAATCGGCGCGCGTGTTGTAGAAGGCCAGCGAAGCGCGCGTAGTCGCCGACACGCCGTAGAACCGCATTACCGGTTCCGCGCAATGATGGCCGACTCGCAGGGCGATCCCCTGGCGGTCAAGGATCGTACCGAGGTCGGCCGGATGGATGCTCTCGATCTCGAACGACACAACCCCGGCCCTCGACCTCGCGGTTCCGATTGGCCGCAGGCCCTGGATGGCATCCAGCCGCTCAACAGCGTACAAGAGCAGCTCGCTTTCGTACGAGGCGATGCGGTCCATGCCGATGGACTGAAGGTAGTCGACCGCGGCTCCCATGCCGATCGCCCCGGCGATCATCGGCGTGCCTGCCTCGAACTTGTACGGAAGTTCGTTGTATTCGGTCTTCTCGAAGCTCACCGACGAAATCATGTCGCCCCCGCTTTGGTAGGGCGGCATCTCCTCCAGCAGCGCCCGGCGGGCGAAAAGCGCGCCGATGCCTGTGGGGCCGCACATCTTATGCCCGGACAAGGCGAAGAAATCGCAGCCCAAGTCCTGCACGTCCACCGGCATGTGCGGGGCGGCCTGGGCGCCGTCCACCAAGCACACTGCGCCCGCGGCATGCGCCCGAGCCGCGATCTCGCGAACCGGATTGACAGTGCCGAGAGCGTTCGAGACTTGCGTCACAGCCACGATCCGGGCGCGCGGGGAAAGCAAGCCGTCGAGTCTGTCCAGTTGCAGCTCGCCGGCTTCGTTCATCGGAATCACGCGCAGGTTGGCGCCCCTGTCTTGGCAGAGGATCTGCCACGGCACGATGTTGGAGTGGTGCTCCATGGCCGAGACGATCACGTCGTCGCCAGCCCCCACATGGGTCCGACCCCAGCTCGACGCGACTAGATTGATGCTCTCGGTCGCTCCCTTCGTCCAAACGATCTCTTCCGGCTGGGAGGCGTTGAGGAACCGCTGCAGGCGGATCCGGGCCGACTCGTACTTGTCCGTAGCTCGCTGGCTTAGCTCGTGGACGCCCCGATGCACGTTGGAGCGGTCGTGCTCGTAGTAGCGGACGAGAGCGTCGATCACCGGTCTCGGGGTCTGTGAGGAAGCCGCGTTGTCGAGGTACACGAGCTGCCTCCCGTGGACCTTCTGGCTCAGGGCAGGGAAGTCCCTTCGCAGGGTCCGGGCGTCCAGCCCGGGAGGGGTCGCGGCGACGGTCACGCTCACGATCGCGCTCCTAGCGAAACGGGCATCAACCGTCCTCCCTCGCGAAGCGGGCGAGCAGCAGGGACTTGAAGTGGTGCCTCACCGGCTTGACTCGGACGCGATCCAGGGCGTCGGCCGCGAATGCATAGGTCAGCATGTTGCGCGCGTCAGCGGCGCTGATGCCGCGCGAACGGAGATAGAATGCGGCGGTCGCGTCGAGCTGGCCGATCGTGGCCCCGTGGGTGCAGCGCACGTCGTTGGCGTCGATCTCCAGCTGCGGCTTCGTGTTGACCTCGGCCTTGTCGGAAAGCAGCAAGTTCTTGTTGCTCTGCACCGCGTCGGTCTTCTGGGCGTCGCGACGGACGAAAATCTTCCCGTTGAAGACTCCCCTCGTGTTTCCGTCGAGCACGCCTTTGTACAACTGGTGCGAATTGCAATGGGCGGCGGCATGGTCGATGGCCGTGTGGTGGTCGACATGCTGGCTGTCGCGAACCGCGTAGAGCCCGTCGAGAGAGCATTCGCAGCCAGTGCCATCGAGGCGGGTCCCGATGTCGTTTCGCGCTACCTTCGCACCGAAGCTGAAAGAGAAAGACCCGATGTAGCTGTCGCGGTCTTGCAGCCCCTGCAGCACGCCCGTGTGGTAGGCGTTGGTGGACTCGAATTGGGCTCGGCAGTGCTCGACCCGGGCATTCGCGGTCGCGCGGATCTCGGTCACGGCGTTACGCCAGAAGGACCCCGCACCCGAATAGGTCTCGACGATTCTGACAGAGGAGCTTCGTCCGGCCACGATGAGCACGCGGGGATGCCTCCCGCCCATGCCATCTCCGAACATCAAGTGAACCGGCTCCTTGGCCAAGGTGCCCGGCTCCACCATCACTACGGCCGCTTCTGGAAAGAACGCCGTGTTGAGGGCGCACAGAGCGTGCTGATCCGGCACGGCGATGGTTCCAAGGTGTTCCTCTAACAGGCTCGGCTCCGCCAGCAGCGCCTCTCGCAGCGACATCACGCGCACGCCGGCCTGCGCGAATCCCGCAACCGCCAGTCCTTCGCCGAACCAAACCGCCTTGGCGTCGTCTCCAACGTACGCTGGCGGGATCGCAGCAAGGCCCGGCTGTTGGAGGCCCAAGAGGCGTTCGCCGCCCGCCAAGGCCGACAGGTCCGTGTACTTGTACTCTTCGTTCCGAGCGGTTGGCACGCCCATCGACAGAAACCGCTCCATGGCGCGTTCGCGCCGCTGTCGCAGCCATGAGGGCTCTCCCGCCGTACGGTCCAGCAAGTCGCTGAACCGTTCGAGGTAGAGGCTGGCGCTTGCGATTCCGGCCGGCATGCCTACGCTCCCGCGGCGGCCGCTTGCCCGGAGGCCGGGACGATCCAGCTGTAGCCGCGTCTCTCGAGCTCCAGCGCCAAGGTCTTGTCCCCGGAACGCACGATCCGGCCATCGCCTAGCACGTGGACGTAGTCCGGGACAATGTGGTTCAGCAGCCGCTGGTAGTGGGTGATCACGACAAACGCGCGGTCGGGGCTGCGCAGGGCGTTGACGCCGTCAGCGACAACCTGTAGCGCGTCGATATCCAAGCCGGAGTCCGTCTCGTCGAGAATGCCTAGAGTCGGTTCCAGCATCGACATCTGGAAGATCTCGCTGCGTTTCTTCTCGCCGCCCGAGAAGCCCTCGTTGACGGCCCGCTTCAGCATGCCGGCCTCCATGCCGAGCGGCTTGATCTTCTGGCGCGCCAGCCGCAAGAAATCGCCTGCAGAAAGCTCCTCTTTGCCGCGATGCTTGCGCACGGCGTTCAAGGCCTCGCGCATGAAGTACATCGTGGTTACGCCAGGCACCTCGACGGGATACTGGAACGCGAGGAAAATGCCTTCCCGGGCGCGGATTTCCGGATCCATCTCGAGCAGGTCCTGGCCGTGGTAGGTAATGGAGCCGGCTTCGATCTCGTACCCGTCTCGACCGGCTAGGATCGAGGCCAGCGTGCTCTTGCCCGAGCCGTTCGGGCCCATGATGGCATGCAAGCTTCCGGGCTGGATGTCCAGGTTGACACCGCGCAGGATTTTCTGGCCGTCAACGCTGACGCGCAGGTTTCGTATTTGCAGCATTTCCGTTTGGCCGAACTCGCGACGGCGCCTAGCCGACGCTTCCCTCAAGACTCACTCCCAGCAGTTTCTGCGCCTCGACCGCGAATTCCATCGGCAGTTCGCGAAAGACCTCCTTGCAGAATCCGTTGACGATCATCGACACCGCATCCTCGGTCTCGATGCCTCTCTGATTCAGGTAGAAGATCTGGTCCTCGCCGATTTTCGAAGTTGTTGCCTCGTGCTCCACCTGGGCCGACTTGTTCCGGACTTCCAGGTAAGGGAAGGTGTGCGCTCCGCAGCGGTCCCCCATCAGCATCGAGTCGCATTGCGAGAAGTTCCGCGCTCCCTCCGCCTTGGGCATGATCTTTACCAAGCCGCGGTAGGAGTTGTTCGACACGCCGGCGGAGATGCCCTTGGAGACGATCGTCGAGGTTGTGTTCCTGCCGATGTGGATCATCTTCGTGCCGGTGTCGGCCTGCTGATGGTTGTTGGTAACGGCGACGGAGTAGAACTCGCCGACCGAGTTGTCGCCGATCAGGATGCAGCTGGGGTATTTCCAAGTAATGGCCGAACCCGTTTCCACCTGGGTCCACGAAATCTTCGAGTTCCGGCCGCGGCAGGCGCCTCGCTTGGTGACGAAGTTGTAGATGCCACCGTTGCCGTCCTTGTCGCCCGGATACCAGTTCTGCACTGTCGAGTACTTGATGCGCGCGTTGTCGAGAGCCACAAGTTCGACGACCGCGGCGTGCAGCTGGTTCTGGTCCCGCATCGGAGCGGTGCAACCCTCCAGGTAGCTGACGTAACTGCCTTCCTCGGCGACGATCAGAGTGCGCTCAAACTGGCCCGTGTTCATCGCGTTGATGCGGAAGTAAGTAGAGAGTTCCATTGGGCATCTCACCCCTTTCGGGATGAACACGAACGACCCGTCGGAGTAGACGGCCGAGTTCAGCGAGGCGAAGAAGTTGTCGGTCGGAGGGACCACGGATCCCAGGTACTTCCGGACAAGTTCCGGGTGCTCGCGCACAGCCTCGGAGATCGACATGAAGATCACGCCCGCGTCGGCCAGCTTCTCGCGGAAGGTGGTGGCGACGGACACGCTGTCGAACACCGCGTCCACGGCGACGCCCGCTAGGGCAGCGCGCTCCTCGAGGGGGATGCCAAGCTTTTCGTAGGTGGCTAGCAGCTCCGGGTCGACCTCGTCCAAGCTTTTGGGCCGGTCGTCGGCGCTCTTGGGAGCCGCGTAGTAGGAAATCGCTTGGTAGTCGATGGGAGGATAGTGGACGTTCGGCCAGTCAGGCTCCTTCATGCGCTGCCAGTTGCGAAACGCCTTCAGCCGCCACTCCAGCAGCCATTGCGGCTCTTCCTTCCTGGCTGAGATGAAGCGCACGGTGTCCTCGTTCAAGCCGGGAGGCAGTGTCTCCTGGTCGATGTCGGTGACGAAACCGTACTTGTATTCCTGGGTCGTCAGGCCCTCGAGTTGGTCAATTGCGCTGCTCATGTTCCAAAGGCGGGCTGACACCACAAGGTGGTGGCAGCTAATCTATACGATTTAGTATACATTAACAGTCTAGATTCCACCGACGCGATTGCTCGGTGGACTTCCAATCGCTTCGCTAGCGAAGCATTCCACTATGGGGCGGCGGTCAAGCCCGGCTGGAAACGGGCGGCGGCAATGCGCTACCTGGGCTGGACCGGGGCTTAGTTTCGAACCAAGGATTCGGGAAGCAGGAGCTTTGATTTCAATGCAATCCCTCGTCCGTGCCGCGGTCGAGCCCCTTGGCGAAAGTTCTTAGCCACGGCCCCCTGGGTGTTCATCGAGAAGTGGCGAGCGGCTGCGCTGAAGGACCGGTCGGGCAGCGAGGGGCAATGCATCGATCTGCGCAGACTTCTTGGCGAGCCGACTGGCGAGAGCTGCTGCTTCGAGCGCGGGGCGCGCAGGGACACCAGCGGAGAGGGCCGGTTCGACGTATGGAAGCCGCATGGCTTCGCCTGGGTGCGCAAGGGAAGGCATGCGAAGCTTGACGCCGCTCTCGATCAGCCCAGGCAATTTGCCCTGGATTGGGAAGACCCGCCCCTGCTGATTGTCTGGGACAGAGTCCGATTTCGCATCCTCGCGAACTGGACCAACAGCGCAAGCGAAACGCACGGGTTCGCCGACCGCCACAAACGGCAGCGCTGCTAGCGGGCCGTTGCAGGCCCTACCTGCTGCGCTGTGACCGGTTCGTGAGAGGCGCCCGCAGCCGTCTGGGGGGCTTGGGACGACCGGAGCTGCTGGTAGGCGTCCAACGACTCTCGCATCTGGGCAGTCCGGCCCAACGCGCGATACGCCTGCGCTAGCCGATAGTGCGAGACCTCGTTGCCGCCATTGATGGAGACGGCGGTTCGCAGATGGGCCAAAGCGAGTTCCGGCTGTCCGAGGCTGGTCAGGACGCCGCCCAGGGCGATCTGCGCCTGCTCGAAGCCCGGATAGGACTCGACAGCCTGTGCAAACAGGCCGCGAGCTCGCTCCAATTCGCCGTCTTGGCGACATATTTCTCCCAGCTCGTAGGCCGCGTTGGCATTGGTAGGGTCCGCACGCAGCTCGAGTTCGAATTCCTTGATTGCCTGCTCTACCGCACCCCCGTCGCGGGAGCCCCTCAGCAGTGCCCTTCCCAGCCGGTAATGGACGCCACGCTGCTGCGGGTTGATGACAAGCGCCTTGCGATACTCCGCTGCTGCCCGCTCGTACTGCCCGTCACTCTCGAATGCTTCCCCTGCTGCTTGGCGGGTCCACGCCGAGTCCGGCGCCGCCTTCGAGAGTCGGCTGACTGTCACGTAGGCGAGGTGTCCGAGGAGGCGCCCGGCGTGGTGGAGCACTTCTGGATCGTCGGGGTAGAGCCGCGTCATTCGCAGCGCTGTCTCGACCGCCTCTCGATCTCGCCCGAGGCCGCTATAGGAGCGCTGCAGCTGGAGACCCGCGAGGCGCTTGAGCGCCGGATCGGACACGCTGGGAAAGGCGCGCTCGAGTTCCGGGACAGCATCGTGAAAGCGTCCTAGTTCGCTAAGCGACGCCGCTAGGAGGAGGCCCACGTTGGGCAGCCCGGGCTTCAGTCCCACGGCCCTTCTCAAGATGGGGGCAGCATCGACGAACCGGCCCTGCTGGAAGTAGCTGAAGCCCAGGCTGGCTAGCAGCTCCGGGATGCCCGGTCCGACTTCGACAGCCTTCTCGAGCGCCCGCGAAGCGTCGGCGTAGCGATTCTCGATGATCGCTCGCTGGCCATCCTCAAAGTGCTTCCTCAGGAGGTCTGCGGGTGATTGCGCGCCAGCCTCGGGCAGTCGCGGAGCCCTTCGTTGCCCGGCGTGCCGCAGAACGCCGGATCTTGCATTTGCAGGGCTTGCCCGATGTTGCGCCGCATCAGAAGGTGAGTGCCTTTCGTGCCGACATAGCTGAAGTCAATCTTCGTGGTTTGATCCAGCGCCCGCTGAATGCCGAACGTCCACTGGGTGACGTAAGGATTGCGCGGCTCCGGCGACATGCTTTCCGCCAGGAAGGTGTTGAACGCCGGGTCCGCGGGGTCTCCCACGCGGATGGGCGGGAACATTTCGTTGGTCGAACGCAACGTGTTCCCCGGGCCCTTCCCGCCGCCGACCGTCTGCTGGTAGAGGCCGCGGCTGACGTAGGGATTTATGTCGGAAGCGCCATCGATCTCGCGGCCCTCGGCCAAGTCGAAGAAAATGCCGAAGCCGCCCCGAACTACTGTCTTCTCGTCATTGAATGGCCGGAATGCGAAGCCGAAGCGGGGGGCCAGCACTCGACGCGAAGCGTCATGCGAATTGGGACGGTTAGCGAAGCGGTAATAGCTCTGATCTCCGACAATCCCCGAGTCCACGAGGGTCTGGTCGGCGACAAGCATCCCCCCCTGCGGGTTCGTTAGGTCGCGCCAGCCCATGCGGTCATTCGTCTCGTTGGGGATCGTGCGGAAGTCGTAGCGAAGGCCAAGGTTTAGCGCCAGCCGCGAGTTGATCTTCCAGTCGTCTTGGAAATACGGGGCGAAATACAGGAAGTTGAAGTCGCGCGGATTGCCTGCTTGGTCGCCTACGGCGAATCCGCCCGGCTGGGAGACGCTGGCATTGCTGTAGTACCCGAGCAGCATGTCTGCCACGGCGTGGTCGCAGTTCGCGTCGCCGGTGAAGAATCCCGGGAAAGTGAACTGGCCGAGAAAGTAGTTGGCGAGATCGCGCTGCAGCGACCACTGCCGGAAACTAGCTCCGAACTTGAACGTATGGTCGCCTCGAATCCAAGTGGAACCGTTCGAGATGCCCACATGGGCTGATTGCTTGTCTGGTGATCGTTGACCGCGCTGCCGCCTCCCGACAAGCCGGCGCCGTTGCCGCCGAAACCGACCGCGGGATACGAGCGCTAGTCGTATTCGAGATTCGCGAACACCCCGGAAATGGCCAAGGCGTCGATATCCGCTTGGTCGGCAGTGGCTCCGTGCTGGTTTGCCAGTGCCCGGACGCAGCCAAAGCGGAACTCGTTGATGAAGCTGGCGCCGATCGGCACGGTGTGGGAAATCTGCCAGTTCTCGGTCTGCTGAATGAAGAACACGTCGCCCAGGGGGGTTGTGTTGCCGAGAGTGATGGCCGTGTAGTCCGTAGACGTGTAGCGCCCGAATAAGTTGCCGTGCTTGCCGAGATTCTGGTCCACGCGAATCGTGTATTGGTCCACGTCCGTGCGAAGCGACCGCTGCCGGAGGTAGTTGCCGCGATCGGAATTGGAATTGGGCGCCGGGATAAACTTGGCCACCGCCATGTTCGCCAGGCGCGAATTCCGGCTCTGCGGCACCCGGTTGTCTGGGAACGGCACTGTCGGCGCGCCAACCGGTCCGCTCAGCGGGTCGAGCACCGGCAACGGGTTCGCCGGCCGGTTCGGACCCTGGTAGCCGGTGACGATCCCGCCCAGTTGGTCCTCCGTAGGTACGTTGAGGAACGAAAGCGAGGCGTTGCGCGTGCGACGGCCCTCCAAATTGGCCAGCCAGAACGTCCGGTTCTTGATTACTGGCCCGCCGGCGACAAAACCGAATTGATTCTGGCGCAATGGGTTCTTCGGAGTGTCCGACAAGTTGTTGAAGAAGGTGCGCGCGTCGAGCGCGTCGTTGCGCAAGAAATGGAACAGGGCGGCGTGCAACTCGTTAGTGCCGGTCTTGCTGACGGTATTCACTTGATTCGCGCTGAAGTCGTACTCAGCCGAGTACGTGGCGGTCTGCTCCTTGAACTCTTGGATGGCGTCGCCGGAGAGGATCGCGGCCGGCGTGACGAGCGCCGTGTCAGTGCTCGACGTGCCGTCGAGCAGGTAGTTGTTCGATGTCGGCCTTGCGCCGTTGATACTGATGGCACCAGCGGCGTCACGTCGCATCCCGCTCTGCTCGCCATTGGTCTCGACCGCGCCATTGCCGAGGAAGAGAAGCTGCAAGAAACTGCGGCCCTTCAGTGGAAGCTGGGTAACCTGCTTCTGGCTCACCGTCTGGCGGACGGAAGCGGTCTCCGTGTCGATCGCGGCGGCGATTGCGGCCACCTCGATCGCCTCGGTGAGCTCGCCAATGATCATGTCGAAGTCGACGCGCAGCGTCTGATTGACATTGAGGCGGATGTCAGTTCTCCTGGCCTGCTCAAATCCATCGGAGTTGGCGTGCGCCGTGTAGAGGCCGACTGGCACAGAGGGAAATGTGTAGTCACCGCTTTCGTTCGCCGACGTCACTCGTGGCAGGCCGGTTTCCTGGTTGGTCACCGTGATTCCGACGCCGGGCACGATGGCGCCGCTGGCGTCGGTGATCGTGCCATTGATCTGGCCGATCGATGTCTGGGCACTCAACACGCCTGCGAAGAGTGCCGCGGCAGATAGCACTGTAATTAGAAAACGGTTCGCCCTAATGGGGTATTGCCTCCGAAAAGACTCGCGCGGCATGCCGCGGAGATTACTCTATTCAAAACGCATCCCAATCAGGGATTGCGGGTCCTCAACCAATGAGGCCTCCGGCCAACCTACCAGAGTTCGCCTTTCGTTCCGTTGCCACGAGGCGGCCATCCTGCGCCAAGAAACGGAGGCGGTCGCGTTATCTGAACTCTTCGGTTCTCACGACACCTTCGCCCTCCCGGATGATCACTAGGCGGTCGGCCGCGACCGGGGCTACCGCCTCGGTAAGGCCATTCGGCCAATGCACTTCGATCTCCGCGCTGTCGGCGTCTCCGAGACCGAAGTGCAAGCGCCGGTCGTTCACGGAGTAGAAGCTGGACTGGGCTTGCACCGATTGGACCTGGACCTTGCCAGCGTAGCGAGCCGTCACTCTCGCCCCGATCGCGGAGCGGTTGGACGACGTTCCGACGAGGAGGACCTTAAGCCAGCGGCGATCCTTGCTCACGTCGTTCCGCAGCAACGAAGGCGGCTCATTCAGGTTGACAATCAACACGTCGACATCGCCATCGTTATCAAAGTCCCCGAAAGCGCATCCGCGCGAGGAATGCCGCGAGGACACGCCCGGTCCGGCCTCTTCGATCAGCTGCTCAAACTTGCCCTCTCCTAGGTTTCGGAAGACGCATCTTGGAGTCAGGTAGGGGTACCTTGGCAGTTGCCGCTCGAGTTCCGGGTAGACGCTCCCCGTGACAAGAAAGATATCCGGCAGACCGTCGTTGTCTAGGTCAACGATGCCGGCACCCCAAGCCGTGAAGCGGGTTTCGACGCCGATTCTGGCAGCGAGGGTGACGTCGAAGAACGAACCCCCGCCGTCATTGCGGTAGAGCACGTCCGTGTCGTCGGAAAAGTGAGTCTTGAAGATATCCAAGTCTCCGTCGAGATCGAAGTCGCCCACTCCCAAGCCCATGCCGGCCTGTTCGCGTCCATCCTCGTTCATCGCCACGCCGCGAACCAGCGCGTCCTCCGTGAAGGTCCCGTCGCGGTTGTTTTGGAAGTAGAAGCTTGGAGACGAGTCGCAAGCGACGTAGATGTCCGGCCACCCGTCTTCGTCGAAATCGGTCGTCACCGCGGTCATGCCGTAGGAGCCCGCAGCACCGGCGATCCCCGAATCCTCGCTAACGTCGGTGAACGTTCCGTTGCCTTGGTTGCGATACAGGTAGCAGCGGGCAGGAGGCAGCCCCCGAGGGCCGCAGTTCACCGGCACGTTCTCGTAATAGCAAAAGTCCTTCTCGCCGGGCTTCGGAGTCGTCTCCGGGTCGAACTCCAAGTAATTCGCCACGAACAAATCGAGGTTGCCATCGCGATCGTAGTCGACCCAAGTGCAGCCGGATCCCCACCTGCGAGCAGGCTCGAGCAATCCGGCACGCTCGGTTACGTCTTCGAATCCTCCCTCGCCGTTGTTGCGGTAGAGAACGTTTTGGCCCCAGTAGGTAATAAAGAGGTCGTCGAAGCCGTCGTTGTCGTAGTCGCCGACTGTTACGGCGGATGCCCAACCGGTCCGTCGCAGGCCCGCTTCCTCGGTCACTTCGCGGAACGTCCCGTCCCTGTTGTTCTTGTACAGGCGGACCGTCGCGTCCCCAGCGTTTCCTTCGAGGCGTGCGCCCGACAGGAGAAGCACGTCCAGCCAGCCGTCGTTGTCGTAGTCGAGGAACGCGCAGCCGCATCCGATCGCTTCGAGAATGAACGTGGCCTTGGCCGAGCCGCCGTAGACTACCGGTTCAGTCAAGCCCGCCTGGGATGCCACATCGGTGAGCCTGGACTCGAAAGGGACTCCGGACGGCTTGGCGCGCCGTTGCGGACGCACTTTGCGGACTGCCGGTCCCTGCGCCGCCAGCGGAGAGCCGGCTAGGCTGAGCCATTGGCGCCGCGTCCACCTCATGCCCGACAAAACGAAACGGCTAGCCTATCATGGCCTTGGCAAATCCGATCCGTGGACCGCGTTCCGCGAAATTCTCATCCGGTGCATGGCGCACGTCCAACGGGCCGACCAGGGCCCGGCGTCACGATCCAGGACGGAGGCGACTCTCCTTAGGCCGCAATCGCCGTCTTCGCCCGGGATGGCCCGGACGTGAACGATTTCGCCTAGCATCTGGCCGACGCCATTCTGCCGGATGCGAGAGTCGGAACTACGCTTTACCTCCAACAGGGTGGGCCTCCCTTCTCGGCCTATAGAAACAGATGGTCAAGGGAGCAGCGGTCGCTGCCCTTGTCGTCGGGCACGCCTAACTCGCGACCGATGAGGAGCCACCGTCGCGAATCGCTGGGATTGATCTGCTTGGCAGCCAGCAGGCCAGGGTGATTTTCCAGCAGCCGCCGCGGAGCTTTTTCGGTTCAAAGGGCGTCGATTCCAGCGGGCCTGGCTCCTTGCTCTAGCTCAAGAAGCAGATTGGTCCTTCGGGCTGCGGCGCCACAGCCAGTGTCGAACCACGTCAGGTGAGAGGATGGTTGAGAAAGAAGTTCTGGACCGCTCCGTCTTTGCCCGCCGGCTCGACATCGCCTACAATAGGAGCGGACACCGGTTTCTTGCAGCCCCCAAGTCGCGGGCCTCTTTCGGAGGGTCTGGCGGCGGGGGTGTCTTTGTGACCGGGCTTGTAATTGCGTGGAGGACATCGCATGAGTAACCTTCCCAAGTACCCGGGTGAGCGTATTACCGCGAATGGCAACCAACTGGTCGCTTACCACACCGAAGCGCGGATCACTGACGCTGGAATCTTCTATCCAATCACCCCATCGACCGAAGGGGGCGAGCTGTACCAGCAGTCCTTCGCTGAGGGCCGTCTGAACGTATTCGGGCGGAGCACCCTAGCGGTGGAAGCCGAAGGCGAGCACGCCGCCCAGGGCGGTGCCATCGCCTATTCGGTTTGCGGCCGCCGCGTGGTCAACTTCACCTCGGGCCAGGGCATCGTCTACGGCATCGAGCAGTACTACCACGCTCCTGGCAAGGCTTCGACCATGGTGGTCGAGGTAGTTGCCCGAGCATTGACCAAGCATGCATTGAACGTGCATTGCGGCCACGACGACGTATATGGGGCGCTCGATGTCGGATGGATCATCCTGTTCGCCAAGGACGCCCAGCAGGCGGCCGACCAAGCGCTGATCCTCCGCCGCGTCACTGAATTGAGCCTCACTCCGGGAATGAACGTGCAGGACGGGTTCCTGACGTCGCATTTGGAACGGACTTTCTACAGGCACGAATCCGATCTCCTCCGCGAGTATCTCGGGGCGCCGGAGGACATCATCGAGTGCCCGACCGAGTCGCAGCGCACGCTGTTCGGCCCGACCCGCCGGCGAGTGCCGCGGATGATCGATTTGACCAACCCCGTCCTTCTCGGTCCGGTACAGAACCAAGAGCACTACATGCAGGGCGTGGTCGCCCGGCGCAACAACTTCATTGAGCCGATCCTGGAATTCCTTGAGGAAGCCCACGAGGAGTTCGGGCGGCTGACCGGACGGTATTACGGACTGGTAACGGAATACAAGACCGAGGACGCTGACACGGTGTTCCTGTCGCTTGGCTCTGCCGCCGAGAACTGCGAGGCCGCGGTCGACTACCTTCGGGAAACGCGCGGCGCCAGTATCGGATCCGTCCACCTGAACGTCTTCCGGCCGTTCCCGGAACGGGCGGTAGTCGAGGCGCTGGCCGGAAAGCGCAACGTGATCATCCTCGAGCGGACCGACGAACCGCTCGCCGGCGACAACCCCATGGGGCGCGACACCCGCACCGCGCTGAACAAGGCGCTCAAGTTGAACGGGCAGCCGGTCGAGCGAGGCTTTCCGGAAGTGACCCCAGACCGGATGCCCCGGCTGTTCAACGGAATTTATGGCCTCGGCTCCCGGGACTTCCGCCCCGAGCAGATTATCGGAGCGTACGAGTACGTTATGGGCGAGCGGGCCCGGACTGACGGGCGGCTGGCTGCGGACGGCGAGTCCTTCATGGTGCTCGGCGTGCCGCATCCGTACGAGGTGAAGTCCGACGAGACACCGTCCCTGCTTCCCGACGGGGCGATCGCCGTGCGGTTCCACTCCATCGGCGGCTGGGGAGCCATCACGACCGGCAAGAACCTTGGCGCCATCATCGGCGACTTCAATGATTTCCTTTCGGAGCGCAGCCCCGACGTCGACGAGTTCGGTCGGCCCGAGGAAGTCATCCACGTCAGCGCGAATCCCAAGTACGGCTCGGAAAAGAAGGGCGCTCCGACTGCTTACTTCTTGGTCATCGCACCCGAGCGCATCCGCGTAAATTGCGATCTGCGCCATGTCGACGTCGTGCTCTGCTGCGATCCGAAAGCGTTCACGCACACGAATCCGCTGGAGGGCATGTCCGAAGGCGGCGCCTTAATCTGGGAGTCCGACGAGGAGCCGAAAGACGCGTGGGAACGGCTACCGATCTGGGCGAGGTCGCAGATCCTCCAGCGAAACATCCGCATGTTCACGCTGCCCGGCTTCGACATCGCCCGCAAGGCGACCAACCGACCGGACCTGCAACTGAGGATGCAGGGCAATGCCTTCCTTGGCGCATTCTTCTCCGTTTCGCCGCTTCTCCAGGACTTCGAGATCAGTCGCGAGCAGTTCGAGCAAGTAGTTCTCAGCCAGTACAACAAGAAGTTCGGGAAATACGGCGACGCGGTCGTGCAATCGAACATGCAGGTCATGACCCAGGGCTTCAGCCGGGTGCGCGAGATCTTCGTCGGCGATCTCGACGCGGCCGACCGGTCGTCGCTCCGCGGCCTGCCGATCCTCCCCACGTCGATGCCGACGAACGGCTCCGGCGAGGGGTGCGGGACATGCCGCTCGCATGCGGTCCCCTCGGGGCAGGACGCGCGCACACCCGTGACGCAAATCGCCAGCTTCGATAACGAATTCCGTTCGGACTTCGGTTACGACCAGCCGGCGTCACCACTCGCCGCGATGGGCGTGATGGCGGCCGGCAGCGGCGACACAGCGTCGAAGTACGTTGCCCGGCGCGAGACGCCGCTCTTCATTGCCGAGAACTGCACCCAGTGCATGGACTGCATCTCGGTTTGCCCGGACACGGCGCTCCCGAATTGCTCCCAAGACATTGAAACGATCCTGAGGGCCGCGATTCTCAATTACGTGAGCGACGACGTCGAGCGGGGCAAGATGCTCGCAACCGTGCCCGAGATGGAACGACGGACGCGCGCGGCGATGAACGAAGCCGTAGCCGCGAAGGAGAAAGTGCCCCTCCTGTCGATCATCCGTGACGTCACTAGCAACGTGAACGGCTTCTCAGAGGCCGCGAAAAACGAGTTCTTCGAAGTCATCGAAAAGCAGCCGCTCGCGTACACGAAGACCAACGCGATCTTCAAGTCGGCCGAGCGCAAGAACCCTGGCAGCGGCGGGATCTTCTCGATCTTCGTCTCCGACCTCTGCAAGGGATGCGCGGCCTGCGTGACAGCGTGCGGCAGCCATGAGGCACTCAAGATGGTGCAGGAGACCGAGGAGGTGAACGCCGACCACGAAACCGGCACGGCGTTCCTCGACCTCCTGCCCGACACGTCGCAGAAGTTCCTCGGCCTTTACAACCACGAGCACCCGTCCGATTCGAAGACCGCCACGCTACGCAACCTGATGATGGTGCGGCGCAATTACGACGCGCTTGTTTCGGGCGACGGCGCCTGCGCGGGCTGCGGCGAGAAGAGCGTGCTCCGGGCGATCGCCGGCGTGACGGAAGCCTACCTTAGGCCGATCTTCCACGCCAAGGCGGATCGGCTGCGGCGGCTTGCGGATGCGCTTGATGCCGATGGGCCCGCCCGGTTGGAGTGGCTGGCGGCGCGCGACCCCGCCCAGCACGCGCTGGCCCTTCGCACTATTGCCCACACCGTGATGGGTCTGGGCGGCGACACCGACGAAGATACGACGGCGCGTCTGGAGGCCCATGGCCCGATCTCGAACGAAGAAGCGGTTGGCGCCCTGACGGCAGTGATGCGCCAGGAGGCGTTCAACCACCAGCACTTGCAGGCGCTAGACGGACGCCTTCCGAACGGGCAGTCGGTCATGGCGATGGCCGCTCATACCGGCTGCAACACGGTGTACGGATCGACGCCGCCGAACAACCCGCACCCCTACCCGTGGATGAACTCGCTCTTCCAGGACGGGTCGACAATCGGCTGGCTGATTGGCGAGAGCTTCATCATGGATCACGGCCGCCGGTCGGTCATCCCAGAGCGGCTCGCAACCGGCATCCTCGAGAATGACGACGTCATCGACCAGCAGGGCTACTACGACTTCACGCACTTCTCGGACAACCTGATGACGGCCGCGGAGATCAACGAAATGCCGCGGGTCTGGATTGTCGGCGGAGACGGCGGCATGGGGGACATCGGATACCAGAACGTGTCGAAGATGGTTCTGCAAAACCGACCGAATGTGAAGGCGCTGATGCTCGACACTCAGGTGTACTCCAACACCGGCGGGCAGAATTCGGACTCGACGCCGATGCTCGGCGGCGGTGACATGAACTCGTTCGGCGCGGCGAGCCAAGGCAAGTGCGTCGAGAAGAAGACGGTGGCCGAGACGTTCCTCGCCGGTCACGGTTCGCCCTTTGTCGCGCAGGTGTCGATCGCCAACGCTCCGAAGCTTTTCCGCGCCATCCTTGATGCGCTGGAGTACCGCGGCACGGCCTTCCTGCAGTGCTTCACCACCTGCCAGCCGGAGCACGGCGTGGGCGACGACATGGCGCTCGACCAAGCGCAGCGAGTGCGAGACTCTCGCGGCGCTCCTGAATTCGTTTTCAATCCGAAAATGGGCGAGACCTACAAGGAGGCCCTTGATCTGAAAGGCAATCCCAACATGCAAGGGGATTGGTACAAGACGAGGTTCAAGGCGACCCGCGAGCCGTACCGCTACACCGTGGCGCACTGGTGCGCGACCGAGGCGCGGTTCCGCAATCACTTCAAGAAGGTCTCGAAGGACGAGGTCGAGCGGCTCATCCCGCTCGAGAATATTCTCGTGCGGCTGACCCAGAACGATGTCGTGCATCGGCACCACTTGGATCCTGATCATCGCGCATACGTGCCCGACTTCGGCGTCTACATCAAGACGCTGCCGGCCAAGGGCGACAAGCCCTTGCTGAGGAAGATCTCGCGTCAGCTCGTGCTTTTCTGCGTCGAGCGTCGTAAGGCATGGCGGCTGCTCCAGAGCAAGATTCCGATCAAGAACCTGGAGTACGAGGCGCAGCGGGCCATCTTGGCCGAAGTCGATTCAGGGAAGCTCTCGAAGGAGGAACTGTTCGCCCGCGGGGCGGAACTCCTCGACGAGCGTGTCCTCGCTGCGATGCCTGAGCGTCCCGTCAGGCGACCCGTCAGGCGTCCCATTAGGAGAAGGCCGCGCAAGCCTCGCCGCGTCGTCAACTGACCAGACGGCCATGGCGCGGCTTCCGCGCCGGCGTGACAAGGCGGCAAGCACACCGGCCGGGGTTTCGCCCGGGCCTGCTCCCCTTTGCGTTTCGAGATAGCGCAGGGTGCGCGCTAACTTGCGTCGTGCGCGGGGATGCGCACACGCCAGCCGACACGCTGGCGCACTTGCTGATGCACCAATCCCTGCGCGTTTGATGCGGACGTTTTTCGGCTGATTGGACTGCCCGAGTGCGTTTGCCAGTTGATGCCAGAAGCCGAGAACTGCCTTGAATCCAATGATCGGTTCGATGTGAATGCGAACCGAATGATCTCCCGTCCAAGGTCCATGTTGAGCCATCACCAGCCGTAGTATCCGGGTCTGGCTCGGACCCGCGTATCCGCTTGCTCGACTAGTACGCGTATTCGGCGCCATTCGCCATCGAACTCCTGATTCGAAGGGTAGTATCCAAGTGTGTAGACGCTCCGCAGCTCCTGGGCGACTTGGCCGTAGACCGCGTCCAGATCGCGAATCGACTCGGCATGAAAGATTCGCCCTCCCGTCGCTTCGGCGAGCTGTCGCATACGATCGCGAGCTTGGTCCGTGGACCGTCGCAGCTGTTCGCGCCAACGACGCTCTGTGCGGACGCCTGGCGACTCCGGCTCCAGGAAGACCGGGTAGATGGCGCTGTTGATCTCGGCTGCCGCACGGAGCAGGTCATCGAACGGCACTCGGGACGGGATGGAGCGGCTCCACTGCGGCAGCAGATCGTTGTCCATGCCGTCACTGATCACAATCAGCGCGTTGCGTTCCCAGCGTCTTCTTGCCAGCTCTTGTGCATACGAGAGTGTAATCGCATCGTAGAGCGGAGTCCCGCCCGAGAGCCGCGGGATCCGCTCGATTGTCCGCAGCAAGGCTTCGCGATCCGGGGTCAACGGGCTGACCACGTGGAGGTAGGCACCCGAGAGCACGTAAATCCCCACGCGGTCCATCGGGCGCGCCGTCAGCACGAATTGCCGGGCCGCTTCCATCACTGCCTTGCGGTCTACGAGAGTGCTGGTGCTGCAATCCAGAAGCAAGATCAGGTTGAAATCAGCCTCGGAGTCCTGGACAATGCCGATCTGCTGCTCGACACCGTCCTCCAGAATCTTGAACTCCGCGGGCCCGAGTCCGGGTACCGGGCGGTTCATGGAGTCAACGACTGCTGCGGACAGCTGCACAAGCCTCACGTCCGAGTTGAACTGGGCAACCTTGCCGGAAATCCCGGCTGATTCCAATCCCGGCTGCGAGTCATCGCCCCCCGGGCGAATCAGCCGCATCCGGAAAGGTCTGCGAAGCATGGAAGTGAGAGCCTTGGGAGCTTGCCAATGCATCCTCACGGGCGATTCGTCGGCGATAGGGGTTTCGCGAAGCACGAGCGCGTCGGGGTGATTGGCATTGAGGCGAATTGACCCGTAAAGATTGTCACGGGGGTCCCTTACGTCCTTGAGGGTCCAGGCGACGGGTTCCGAGTTAGGGGGCGGGCTGCGCAAAGATGCCCGCAATTCGTGCGGGATATCCACTTTGAAAGGTCTGCGGGCGCTCTTCACGTCCAATCGCACCCCTTGCCAAGGCACGGAAAGTTCGACTCTCCCTATGGCCGTTCTCAGTTCGGCACGTCTCACCAGCCCCGTAAGCGAGATCGGGCCGTCGATGGTCTCGACTTCGAGCCTATGGCCGTAAGGCAAGTCAATCTCAAGGTCAATCCTTGCCCCGTCTGCCGGCTGGGCACGGATCCTCGTCTTGCGGCCGAGATGAGTCGTCTTGGTGTCTCCCGCTCTGACAGGCCTGCTCCGGCTCGCCCGACGGACGCGGACACGATCGGTATTCACGATTCGGACACGCACAGCGCCGGCCGGGTTGTCGACGCGCAGCACCGGCTCGGCTACAGACTCGGAGTCCACCCACCACGGATCCGCTTCGAAGTCGATGCGCTCGAACTCCTCCGTGTCTGCTCCTGTCACGACGATATTGTTCGTGACTGATCGAATTCCCATTACCTTGTAAGCCTGCTCTTCGGCCACGCGCTTTTCACGCTGCTGCTCCAACTCGCCCTCGAGGATCAGGTGCCCGTTCCGCACTACGATATGAATGGGCTGAAGAAGCACGCGTTGCGTGTCGTTCGCCCCACGCCGAAGGCGCACGCGGAACTCAGATTCCCGGGCTCCGTAGCGTCGGATCTCGGGGTGCCCATAGATGCGCCAATACGCGTTCATCCGAATGCCGATGTCGTCTCCGTCGTGCGGCAGCAACTCTAATTCGTTCGTCACCGACCGGACTGCCTCTAGCGCTAGCACGGAACGCTCTATGCGCGTCTTGAGCGCCGGTCGGGTGACCACCCCTTCTAATCTGACTTCGTCGGCTGCGACAACGAAGCCCACCCAGTCGTAGACTCGCATGCCTCTTTGGCCGGCTATCAACTGCTCTATCTGAACGTTCAAACGCTCGCGAGGGCTCTGAGCCAGGGCGAGGGCCGTCCCCCCGAGCAGCAAGAGCGCGGCGCTGACTGAGAGACGCCGGGCTGACACGACTTGATATTAGCGGATCAGCCGTTCGGAGCGGCTCCCTGAGCCATCCCTCGCAGGGCTATCAGCGCAGGCCATCACGGAGTTTCCCGAAAAATCCGCCGTCTGGACGCTGCGGGTCCGCCTTGAGAGCCCTGTCGAGCCGTTCGAACAATTCCCGTTGGTCGCGATTAAGTCTTTTGGGAATGTCCACATCGACATGGGCGTAAAGATCTCCTCGTCGACGTCCACGCAACTTGGGAACGCCCTTGCCGCGGAGCAAGAGGCGCGAGCCCGACTGCGTTCCCGGCCTAACGCTGTGGGTCTCCTCGCCCTCGAGGGTAGGCACGCTAATCTTTGCGCCCAAAGCGGCCTCGGCGACATTGATCTTCACCCGGCAATGGAGGTCCGCTTCTTCCCGGCGAAAGATCTCGTGGTCCCGTACGCGGATCAACACATACAGGGCGCCCCGCGGACCGCCTTTGCTGCCCGCGTTTCCTTCGCCGGCGATGCGAATCCGATTGCCGGTGTCTACGCCGGGCGGGATATCGATCCTCCGGTTGCGCTGGACATGCTGAAAGCCGCTACCGCGGCACGACGTGCATGGCTGCTGAATCATCTGGCCGGTCCCGCGACAGCGCGAGCACGTCCGACTCATGGTGAAGAATCCCTGCTGCGTGTAGACCTGTCCGCGGCCTCCGCATGTACCGCACATGACCCGCCGCGTACCGGGCTCGCAACCTGATCCCTCGCAGCGTTCGCAGGATTCGGTTCGTGGAATCCGGATTTCCTTGGAGCAGCCAAAAACGGCGTCTTCGAAGTCGATCTCAAGCTCGTACTCTAGGTCGTCTCCGCGACGTGCTCCCGAGCGGCCGCCTCCCCTCATGCCGAAGATGTCTCCGAAGATGTCTCCGAAGATGTCCGGGAAGTCGCTGGTATTGAATCCGCCGGTTCGAGCCGAAAGTCCGTCGTGTCCGAATTGGTCGTAAATCTGGCGCTTCTCGGGGTCGCTGAGAACGCTGTACGCCTCGGAAGCCTCCTTGAATTTCTCCTCGGCCTCCTTGGAATTCGGGTTGCGATCCGGATGGTACTTCATCGCGAGCTTGCGGTACGCGCGCTTGCACTCCGAGCCCTCGGCGCCGCGGCTGACACCGAGCACTTCGTAGTAGTCGCGTTTCTGAGGCATGACGGCCTGCTTGCCCCCAGAGAGGCTAGGGTCTATTCCTTGACTGCGACCTTGACCCAAGAGGCGCGCAGCAGGCGATCCTTGAATCGGTAGCCCTTCCGCCAGACTTCAAGGATTTGCTGGTCGGACTGCTCGTCCGTGGCGGGGGCCCGGGCTAGCGCCTCGTGCCAGTGCGGGTCAAACGTTTCGTGCTGATCCACCTCCTTCAGGCCGGCCCTCTCAAAGACGGCAAACATCTTTTGGTGAATCTGCTCCAGCCCCTTCTTCACTTCAGCGGTGACGTGCTCCGATCCGATCGCCTTCTCGATATCGTCCACTACAGGTAGCAGCGACTTGATCGTGTCGAAGGCCGCGTACCGGATGACATCTTGCTTTTCCTTCTGGAGGCGCTTGCGGGTGTTCTGGAACTCCGCCTGGGCGCGCAAGAACTTGTCCTGCAAAGCCAGGAGTTCCTGGTTCGAAGACTCCAAATCCGCTTGTAAGGCTTCCAGAGCCGATTCGGCGGTGTCCGCATCCCCGCCTTCACTGCCATTGCCGCGTGTGCCGGGGGAATGCTCGGCATCGATTGCGGACTCCTGTTCCGCAGCTTCGCGATCGATCTCGAGTGTGTCCGAATCCGCCATTGCTGGTCAGGGGGATATGCCCCAAAATTCATCCTAGCAAAGCGCCCAATCGCCCACGAAGCTGGTCCCCAAACCGCCGCTGAATGGGTTGGCTAGCTCCAATTGCGTGGCTCCCGAGCGCCAAAACGACCTCTACAGCCTTGTCTAGCGCTAGCTCTGAGAGTCCTCTCGGTGGCACCTCCAAGTCGTCAGCGAGTCTGTTCGCCATTGCCGATCGAGTTCGCCGTACCCACCGAGAATCTCTCGAAGCGATACGGGGTGACACACGCCCTGTCAGGTGTGACAATCAGTACTCCTGAAAGACGTAGTGTCCGGACTGCTGGGACGCAACGGATCGGGCAAGCCTGCGTTCCTGAATATTCTTGCCGGCCTCGTGTCTCCCAGTGACGGATCCGGCCGCATATTGGTTCGACCTAAATCACCGTCCTCAGCTCCTCGCGCCCAGGCTGTAGCGTGACAGCCCGTCAAGCCAGGGGCCAGCGTCTCCGCGGCCCACTGCGCTTCCGTCTCTGCGCCGGGCTTGGCGCCCGCCTAACGGACCTATACCCAAGCACGGACTTGCCGGAGGGCTGTGCCGCTCCATGCTCCGGTCGCTGCACGTTGTCGTACTCTCCCGCACCTAGGAAACTCAGCAAGAACCGTTCAGAGCCAACTCTTGCTGAATTCAAGCTGGACGAATGGCACCGAAGCTCAGCGCCTAGCCCGACCTTCTCAAGAGTTTTGGATTTGGAGGCGTTTTGTCCATTTGGGGTGGTTGGATAGCCTGGCAATGTTGCGTGGGGTGCTGGATCCGGGCAGAGGCCGGGCAAGGGTCGCCAGATCCGCGGTTGCCGGGGTCCGTTTTGTCTTGCCTCCCGCCCTGGCGACGCAGTGGTCCCGCTGACCTCCGACGGGGCTCGAGACGATGGCTGGAGTGCCGCGGCTAGCAGCGCAGGGGCAGGCTCTGGAGACGGGCCAGCACCTGCCCGAAGAGGCCCGCTTCCGGGAAGCCCTCGTCGAACGACAGCCGCACGGCCCGCACGCTGACCCGGATCCGCACGCCGATCTTGAGCAGCTTCAGGCGGATCGTGCCGCATTGCGCCCGCGCCAGCCGCGTGCCCCGCAGGCCCCGGCGTCGCAGCAACTCCAGCAGCGCATAAGCGAACGAGGCGAAATACAGGCGCAGCTGGTTGGCCCGCATGGTGTGCGCCGAGGTGCGATCCGCGAACAGCGCCAGCTGCTGTTCCTTGATGCGGTTCTCCATGTCGCCCCGCGCGCAGTACACCTGCTCGTACAGCGTGCGCGCCGCCATCCGCCCGGCCCCCAGCGACGTCACCACGAAACGCGGGCTGGCCCCCCGCGGCAAATGCTCTGCCTTGCCGATCAGGCGCCGCTCGCGGCTCCAGCTGTCCAGCGTCCGGTAGCGGAAGTCCTGGAACACCCGCGCCGCCTGCCCCGTCCGCTCGCATGCCTGCCGGGCGCGCTCCATCGCCGGGGCCAGGCTCCGCTTCAAGCGCGCATTCTGCGCGATTCCCAGCACATGCTCCACTCCCTGCGCCTCGCACCAAGCCAGCAATTCCTCGCGGCAGAACCCGCTGTCCCCGCGCAGCCGGATCTCCACCCCCGGCCAGCGCTCCCGGATGCGCCCCGCGATGCGTTCCAGCTCCTGCACCGTGCCCTCCGCCGCGTCGCGGTCCGCCGTCCGCAGGCGCGCCCCCAGCAGCTGCTGGCCGCAGAAGATGTACAGCGGCAAGTAACAGTAGCTGCGGTAGTACCCATGGAAGAAGCGGCCTTCCTGCCGGCCATGCAGCGGGTCATCCGTCGCGTCCACGTCCAGCACGATGCGCCCCGGCTGCGCGCCGTGCCAGTCCAGGAACAGGTCCACCAGCAGGGCGTCCAGCCGCGCGGTGTCGGCCACGATCTTCTTGCAGCGTTCCCCGGGACCCAGCGCCGCCCCCGTCAGCTCCAGGCGATTCAGCGTGCTCTTGCCCGGCGGCCAGCCCTCCCAGCTCGCCCCGCGCCGCCCGCGGCCCGCCGCCCCGCACAGCAGCGACCACAGCCTGCTCTGGCGCAACGTGTCGTGATCGTTCAGGTCCTCATAGCCCAGCGCCAGCCCCAGCACGCGCGCTGCCAGCAGCACTTCCAGCGCATGCTGCGTCCGTCGCGGGTCGCGGTGATCCCGGAAACACGCACTCAACCGCCGGAACAGCCCCGTCCGCAGCGCCAGCTCGCGCAGCAGCAGCCCGCCGCCATCCGACCCCAGTTCCCCGCCGTCAAACCGCCCGACTACACGCTGCCTTCGCAAGCCTGCGAACTCCAAGCGTGCTGTGCTACACTCTGTCGTCATAAGGCCGTCGTTCTGCTACGTGGTAAGTTGTTCATAATAAACCAATTATACCACAAGACACGGCCTTATACCCTACCCCTCGTGAGAAATCCGGGCTAGCCGTGCTGCGCGCCGCGACCGGCCGCCCCACCGCAGTGCAAGCCCCAGCCTTGACTGGTGGATTCCGCTAGCGATGCTGTTGTGGCGGACGCCCTAGGCGATGTTCAAGTTAGCGGGCGACTGCGCTCGGGTGGCGTCGGAGATCAACTGGGACGCCAGAGGAACGCGAGCGGACTTTGGCTTGAACTCCGCAATAGCGGTGGAGGTTCCCTTAGGTCATCAGCGAAGCTATGCTCTAGAGGAGCTGCAAAAAGGGAGTGGACCTGCCGCCAGCCGCAATGCGCAGCACCGCCTCTGAACTGGCTTCAGGGCTCTGCGCCCTCGTCTTCCTCAATGCCCGTGAAGGGTCGTTCCAGCCCTTGCTCGCCGAATTGCCGGATGATCGGCGAAGTGTCCCCGGAGTCCAAGGCGCTTTGATAATGCCATACCGCTAGGTCCCGGTTGCCCAGGATGTCTTGGATCCTGCCCACGTAGATATGCGACATCGCCCGAATGCGGGTGTCCTCGGCCTGCTCGGCCGCCTCCTCGAAATGCTCTATTGCCAAGTCCGGGTCGGCTTCGTCCAGAGCGATCCGCCCCAGCCCGTAATTGGCTTGGCCCTTGCCCTTTCCATTCCGGTTCAGCACCTGCTCGTACAGCTTGCGCGCGCCATCCGGGTCGTTCAGTTGCAACAGCCCTTCCGCTTGCGACAGCAGGCTTGCTTCCTCGGAAACCTGCGGCTTGGCCACGCGGCGCGGTGCACGCGGCTTGGCCTGCGGCCTTTCGGCGAATTTGACGTCTTGGATGCGCGCCGCCTCCTGGCGCAGGTTGATCTCGCCAATCATCGTCTCGTAGTAACGCCGGAACGTCTGGGGCTGCTTTTCGTACTCCCCCAGCTTTTCGTAAAAGTACGGGGCGAGGATGAACCCTTGGCGCAATTGCTCTGCGATCCGCTGCCTCTTGCGCTCTTCCGGTTCGTAGCGCATCCGAGTCTGCACCGCGTGGGCGAGCGATTTCGTGACGAGCAGCTGGAAGTTGGTCTTGTAGGTGTTGTCCAGTGCGGGCGCAAACATCGCGAAGCGCGACAGGGCCTCCTTCTTGGAGACGGCATCCGAGTAGCGGATCGACAGCCGGTCGAGCTGATGCAGCAGGTAGGCAGCGCGAATTTCCTCTTCGTGCATTTCCGACGAAGTGTGGATCACGACCTTCACGTCTCCCCCGTAGGCCCGCATGTTGATGTTTCCCGAGGCGGCCAGCAGGTCGAAGTACACGCGGAAGCCGCGAGTCTCGCGACTTGACGCGGGCATCCTCAAGTAGCCGTTGATCTCAAAGACCGCTTCGATCAGGGCGTCTTGGTAGCGCAACATTTCCTCTTCGTATGCCGGGCGGTACTTCTGCCACAGGTTTTCGATGTCGGCTGTCCCGTAGAATTCCCGTAGCAGCGCCGACATGCCCCGGATGGCGCGGATGTCCACCGGCAGGTCCGTAGGGACCTCTGCCTTCAAGTCGAAGTACGGAGGCTCGCCGCACAGCAGGGCGAAAGAGATGTACTGTGACAGATCAAGTTCCGGATCACCTTGCTCGTGCTGCTCGTAAAACGTTCGCAGGCGTGACCTCATACCCGGATCCATGGCCTTCAGGTCCTCCCGCAAGGCCGCTCGCACTGGACTGGCCGCCTCGGCGCTCAAGCCGTCGTCGTAGCCTGCGACGTTGATCGCGGCCATAACCGTGAACATCCTCAGATCTGCTACGAGCTGGTCTTCGGGCTGGGCGAGTGCGGGAACTCGAAGCGCCGCAAGGATCCCCATGATGCAGATAGCGCGGAAGATCACAGTTCTCAGTGTAGTTCGAGCAATTCGCCGTTCCTAGCGGCGTGCCTAATCTCGCCATGTGCCCGGCAGGGGTGCCGACTTCGATGGAACTGAAGGACGTGCCGTGGGTCGTTCGCACTCGCGCTAGCCTGCCCAAAAGGCCACCAACCCGGTTCGCGTACCATATTGCGGACAACTTCGGGAGAAAGTTCCACCATCCCAGCCATTACAATAGGTGGATTCGCCTTTATGCGGGAGCAGGCATTGCAAAGCGGTAACGGCCAACCGAGTCCCGACCATCGCAGGTCCTCCTTGCGCCGGGCCGTACCCACCACCTCGTGGGATTGCGTCCAGCTGGCACGGCATCCCCAGAGACCTCATGCTTTGGACTACATTGGCCGCTTGTTTGATCGGTTCCACGAGATTCACGGCGACCGCGCGTTCGGGGACGATCCGGCCGTCGTGTGCGGATTCTGTTTCTTTAGAGGCCGGCCCGTGATGGCGATCGGGCAGCAGAAGGGAAGGCGGACCGAGGAGAAGTTGCACCGGAACTTCGGCATGCCGCGACCGGAAGGCTACCGCAAGGCTTTGCGTGCCATGAAGCTGGCCGAGAAGTTCGGCCGCCCGATCGTAACCCTCTTGGATACGCCCGGGGCCTACCCCGGCATGGATGCCGAGGAGCGGGGCCAAGCGGAGGCCATCGCTCGAAACCTATACGAAATGGCCCAGCTGTCCGTGCCTCTGATCGCTGTGTGCATCGGCGAAGGCGGGAGCGGGGGCGCTTTGGCCTTGGGTGTCGGAAACAGCGTGCTGATGCTGGAGAACGCTGTCTACAGCGTGATTTCTCCCGAGAGTTGCGCCGCGATCGTCTGGCGGGATTCCGGGAAGGCTGAATTGGCGGCGGAAGCGTTGAAGCTCACGGCAGACGATCTCATGCGGCTGGGCTTGGTGGACGCCATCATCACTGAGCCTCCCGGAGGTGCACACGAGGATATGGACGAAGCGGCGAGCTTGCTCGGCGACGCTTTGGAGCAGCACCTGAATGCGCTCAGGACGAGGTCTCCCGAGCAGCTTGAGGAGGACCGCTACAAGAAGTTTCGCAAAATGGGTGGCTTCTTTGTCGAGTGTGAAGCGCCCTGATCCGGCACTTGCGTTCGGCATCCCATGAGTCCGAACGGTCTAGGCAGGCACCAAGCCCGCTTCGGCGAGGCCAGGTAGAACTCTGTTCGAGACTTCCGCGAGCAGAGTTTAAGGCCCTTCCCGCAAAGGTCGGGCCGCCGCCTGTCGCTGGTAGTATCAGCCTTAGGCGAGAGACGGCTTGGAGAATCGAGCGCCCGATCAAGGCGGCGTCCCCCGATCGAATGCATCAATGGTTGCGCCAGCGCGAAATATCGTGCGACGGTCCCCCACTGTATAGCGCCGTCCGGACTAGGCTGGCGGCTCGGACGTGGTTCCCTGTTGTCGCGAGCAGCTTGCTCCTGCTCCTGGGGTGGGCGACGCCTTCGACGCTGGTCGGGCAGCGAATCGAAATCGCATTGGAAAGCCAAGAGACTTCCTTGGGCCGGCTCCCTTTCGTCTGCCCTACGGACCCTGAGATCCGCGCGGAATCACCAGGAGTCTGTTCGCGCTGCGGAATGAAGCTGGTACTTGGGCTTCCGACTCCCGCTGAGTATCCCGTACTGCTGCGCACCGAGTCCCGCGGGATCGTGCCGGGAATACCGGTTCAACTCGAATTCGAGGTGTTGCAACCGGAAAGTGGTGAGCGCCAGACGGACTTCGAGACAATTCACGAGAAGCTTTTCCACCTGTTTTGGGTGAGTCACGACCTTCGGGTGTTCCGCCACGAGCATCCAGCGCTGGGCGCCGACGGCGTTTTCCGGATCGAGGCCACGTTCGAGCGTCCTGGGACCTATCGACTGATTGGCGATTTCTATCCAAGAGGGGGAACGCCGCAAATGTACCCAATGACGTTGACGACCAGTGGCTTCGAGGAGCCTCTGGAAACGCTCAGGCCGGCAATCCTGCCAGATTTGGCCGCCAAGAAGGACAAGAACATCACCATCTCGCTGCGAACGGAACCTGCCGAGCCGGTGGCCGGGCTGCTGACGTTGTTGTTCTTTGAATTAAACACCGCTCGCGGACTGCAGAAATTCCTCGGCGCATGGGCGCACATGCTTGCAGTCAAGAACGATCTAGTGACATTGATCCATGGGCATCCGACCATCGCGGACGGGGACAAGCTGATTCAGATGAACGTGATCTTCCCGGAACCCGGTCTGTACCGCGTCTGGGTGCAAGTGCAGCGTCGAAAGAAAGTCAACACCGTGCCGTTTACGGTCAAAGTACTTGGGTTGCCACGCTGATGCGGTAACTGATTGGCCCTATTGAAAATGCGTGGCGGAGAGGGAGGGATTCGAACCCTCGTTAGAGTTTCCCCTAAACACGCTTTCCAAGCGTGCGCCTTAAGCCGCTCGGCCACCTCTCCACAGTCATTTTCTGGACAGCGATTCGGACGGCTTCTTCATTGTAAACGCCAGTGCTTGCGCTTTGGAGCGGACTGGTCGGCACACGCGATCGGATTTGATCTGCGTCGGGGTTTCTCGTAATGTTCCGAATGGCCGATGTGGCTACTGACGGAAAACTCGGCTCTGGATTCGAAGGCGGTCCGACTGCGGTATGTCCGCCGCGTAAGCATCAAACGCCCGGTGCACCAAGGCTCTCGCATCCGGTCCGTAAGGGCGTAGTGTCTCGTCCACCCAAGCGCCTACGGACGTTTCCTCGACTCGGCCTGCAAGCGCCTCATCGGCCCGGCGCGCGAATTCTGGCAGGAACCGATCGCAGAAGTCTACTTTGTGCTGTAAGGCCACCAAGTCCGAAATGGCGAACGCGTACACGGGCAGGGTGACTCCGATCAGCGAGAGCATCTGCGCAAGAAAGCGGTTCGAGAATTCCTTGACTTGTTGGTCAACCTGCTTTCGATGCACATCGAACTCGCTCCGAGTTGCGTCAGGGCCCAACGGTGGGGCCGCCAATTCCAGGTAGATCTTGTTCTTAGGCTCAGTGCCCGAAGGCCGAATTGTCGCCTTGATGCCTCCCTCGACGGAGAAACTTACAAGATTTCGCGAGCTCCTGTCGGTTTCCGAAAGGAATGACCCGTACTTCGACTGGTCCCAGTAGTCGTTAACCTCTAGCACCCGGCGGCCTCCGATCGAGCGGGGGGGAGTGTTGCGCAGCTCTTGCTGGATCTTGCGGATGTTAGCCGTTCCAGCGGCACCCTGCATGACGGTTGACCGCACCGTGTTGGCGTGGTAGCCGTAGCGCTTGTACGTGTCGATCAGGTAGTCGTAGAGGGTCTCCCCGCGGGCAGCCAGCTCCGAGGTCAGCTCCGCTAGTACGACCGCGGCGCCCGCGGCATCCTTGTCTCGCACGGCCGGCGTGAGCATGAAGCCGTGGCTTTCCTCCGCTGCGATCACGAAGTCGTCAACCGACGAGGCCAGGCCGCGGAACTGCCCTGATCGTTCCAGTGAGCCTAGGACCGCTGCGATGTACTTGAAGCCCACCAGAAGGTCGCCGACCACGATCCCGTTCTTCGACTCGACCAGCTTTCGCACCAGGTCCGTTGTTACCACGGTCTTGATCCCCAGTGGGCACGCCGACAGCTCGCCCGCCGCCTGCAGAGACTCCAGCCTGTAGCGCGTGATGATGGAAGCGAATTCGTTTCCACTGACAAACCGGTACCTATCGCCGTCCCGGGCGGCGCCGCCCAGTCGGTCGGCGTCCGGGTCCGTCGCCAGCACTAGGTCGGCACCGACTTCCTCGGCGCGTCGCACACCCAGTTCCAGCGACTCTGGAACCTCTGGATTCGGGCTCCGAAATGTCACGTTCCTGAAATCGCTCCGAATCTCGCACTGCTCGTCAACGTAGAAGAGCTGTCGGTCCTTGGCGAAGCCCATTTCCTCCAGGCAGCGGCCCACTGTTCGAGTTCCGGTTCCGTGAAGCCCTGTGAAGACGAATCGGCCGACTCCGGGACCGTGCCGGAGCCGGAGGTCGAGATTCATGTCGATAAACCCCTGTCTCGCATCTTCGGGAACTTCCAGCACAAGCCCGGAGCTCCTCGCGTCGCCGTTGGTGTCGATGCGTATCTCCTTGACGCGGTCCACAATCGATGCAAGTTCCTCGTCATCGGGCGGGATCTCCTGGCCGCCCTCGCTGTTGTAGAACTTGCTGCCGTTATCGTCTGGGTGATTGTGCGAGGCGCTGACGTTCACCCCGCCTTGGGCCCCGATTTGGCGGATCAGGAACGATAGCTCGGGCGTGGAGATGAAATCGGTGCTACCTTCGGCCAGCGTGTAGACCTCCACGCCGGCTGCCGCATACACTGAAGCCGCTATGCCCGCTAGATCTCTTGAAGTCAGACCGAGCAGCGGATTCTCGATCGCGCGAGGGTATGTCTCGCGCAAGTTGTGAAACTTGCGGACGTCGTACGCGACGACGACCTTGAGACGCGCGGTGTCCGGGAATCGCATGCGCAGGTACTCGACGTGCCCTTGCACAGAGGACCCGATCGTGTACGGGTTGATGCGATTCGGGCCGATGCCGACCGGTCCGCGACGGCCCCCGGTGCCGAATGGAATCACCTGGTAGAAGCTGTCGACCAGAAGATCGAATCTGTGCGATTCCACCATCCACCGAAGGATCTGGGTGTAGTCGCTTCGCGGAACCAGCCCGGCAAGTTTGTCGGTCGCCAGCCAGTCCTCGAGATGCACTATCGCGGAAGCCTTGATTTCGCCGGGAAGGTCGAGCGGCTCGACGCCGCGTCGTGCCTCTCCCAGCAGCTGCGCTGGATTGAAGCTCATGATTGCCTTATGTAATCGCTTGCTGGCTGAAGATCTTCGGGTCGCCCAACGTCGCGCCAGAATCCGGGCACTTCGAAGTAGCGCACGGTTCGTCCTCCATGCACCGCGTCCGAAATCGCATCCGTGAGGTCGTACTCGCCCCGGGCGGATAGCCTCAAGTCGGCGAGTGCGCCGAACAACCGCTCCTCAAAAACGTAGACGCCTGCGCACAGCAAGTTCGTTGTCGAAGTGCCTTTGGGAGGCTTCTCGACAATCCTCACTACCTGCCCGTCCTCCACGTACACGGCCCCGCCGCGGTAGGGATCGTCGACATGAGTCAGCGCAAGGACCATTTCCGCCCCGTGCTTGAGCGCGAATAGCTCGGTGTAGACCTGTGGGTCCACGAGAATGTCGCCGAAGGTCAGTAGAAACGGGTCTCCCGCAGCGAACTCCTTGGCGAGCAGAGCTGCACTCCCCGTGCCAGTCGGGTCGGCTTGAACTACGTAATGCAACTCCACGCCCGAAGGGGGGTTCGCGGCAAAGTACTCGCGGATCATCTCGCCGTGGTAGCCGATGACCACGCAAACCTGGCGAATTCCCGCTGCCGCGAGACGATCCATCAGGTGTGCCAGCATCGGCCGCCCAGCCAGCGGCAGCATCGGCTTGGGGCAGTCGTCTGTCAGCGACTTCATGCGGGTGCCGCGGCCTGCCGCGAGCACCACTGCCTTCCGAGGTTGGTCGTCGGCCGTGTTCATGCGCCGCTCCCCGCCTAAACCACTAATCTAACAGGGTTCATGGCCCTCATCCATGGAGCGGCGGCTCGTCAGGCCGGGCTGTCATCGGCAGTATCATCATCCATCCCGCGCTGATCGAAACCGCAACCTCTCCAGAATCTGTGAAACAGCGGAATCCCGTCCTGGCTTGCAGCGCTTGAGTCGCTGAATTGACCTCTCGTGGGTGCCGTTTCTGTGTCGAATCTGGCAGGACCCACTCTTCCTCTCCAATCGGAATCCGCAGAAGCGGATGCAATGTACGATGGACGTTACAACAGCAGGGAGGACGTTAGATTCAACCTAATTCAGTCCTGTTAATTGCTAGGATTTCAATGTCAAGACCACTTCGGCTCGCAAGCGGCGAATCACGACACACGGGGATCAGGCATCGTCTGCGAATCTGATTTCATCAATGCGAACCTCGGTAAAGGTCGCGCCCTGCGACAAGAGACCGCATCTTGCGATCTGCCACGTTGCGAGACAGCATCCAGAATCCGCAATCAGGGTTCACGAAGCGAATTCGCTCCTCGCCTAGCGTCTTGGCCGCATGCTCGATTCGGTGAGCGATCAGTTCGGGGCTCTCGACCTCGTTGTCTTTGATGTCCACGACGCTCAGTCCGAGCTGAACTCTCGGGTTGAGGTCCTTCAGATGATCGAGCTCTTCGTAGCCGCGCCGTGCAAATTCAAGAAGGAAGAAATCGCAGCGTATCGCGTTGAGATACGGCAGCAAGTCCTTCCAGATCCCGGACTGGATGCGCTGGCCCCCGTAGTTGCCAAAGCATAGATGCACGCCCTTGGCGGTCTTGATGCCCTCCAGCACGCGATTCATTGAGGCTGCTGCCCATTCACCCTCGTCTGGATGCCCGGTGATATTCGCTTCGTCGAGCTGGATGACGTCCGCGGGAATCCGCTCCAACTGTCTCCGCAACACGTCGGCGACCGCCATGCCTAGTTCCACCCGGTCCCGATAGAAGCGGTCGGTCAGCGTTTTCGTAAGCATGTGAGGGCCGGTGCAGGTGAATTTCAGCGGCTTTGCGGTGAGATCCCGCACGAATTCGAAGTCAGCTGGCAAGTTGAGCGTGCCTTCGCCGATCTCGTCAATCACCACGCCGGCCGGCGCGCTTCGGAATGCCATTCCCTGATCGGCTTGGAAGAGGTCCAGGTCGCTGACCGAGTACTTCGTGCGGACGCCTGACAACTGGCTGACGAAGTAATCGATCATGCCGTTGGTTTCCGGATGCGACGGGTCGAACCGGTTCAGCTCTCCGTCAGACACCACGTCGATACCGGCCCGCTCCTGCGTGTGCAGGACTACCGAGACAGCGTCTCGAAGCGTGCCTCTTGAGCTGTCTCCGTATAGCCACCTTGGGATCGGGTAGCTGCCCACAACAGTGGTTTGAATGCCCATACGGGAATTATACGGACCCGCCCTTGCTTCGAAAGGCGCAGTCGCGAAGGGGCCGCCATCCGCTTCTCGGGCTCGCGGCGCGGCGTCAACGAGCAACTGGTTTCGTAGAACGTGTTCTCCTAATTCACCGCGAGCGGCGGAGATCCAGAGTTTCAGCTGGCACCGCCCCAATGACCCGATTCGCCGCCGCCGGTCAACCTGCGGTTGCGGCTGAAAGCGAAGCGAATACAAGCATGGCTTCGCCTTGACGTTCCCAAGCCGCCAACCTTGTGGCGCCGACCCTTTCTCACCTCGCTCTCCCCGACATAGAAAGGCGATCCGTACCGATCCCGACCTACGGTGTCGAAGCTGCTTCGGTACGTTGCAATTGACCGCATGCCGCGAATATGTCGCGTCCGCGCGGCTTGCGAACGAAGCAGGGGATTCCGCGATGCACGATTGTCCGGAACGCCTCCACGCGGCCGGGCTCCGGCGTGCTGTACGGGATTCCTGGCCCGGGGTTGAGCGCAATCAGGTTTACGGAGCACTTCAGGTTGGAAAGCAGCCGGCGAACGTCGCGAGCGTCGGCATTGGAATCGTTGACTCCTCGCAGCAGCACATACTCGAAAGTCAGGCGTTCCCAAGGGCGGAGAGGGTAGCGGCGGCAGGCGTCGAGCAAGTCTCCCAGCCGAAACCTCGCGGTGACCGGCATGAGCTTCGTGCGCTGCCTCTCATTGGATGCGTTCAAAGAAACGGCCAGCTTACCCCGCACTTCGTGGCTTCCGAATTCGGCAATCTTCGGAACGATTCCCGCAGTCGAGACAGTGATCCGACGTTGCGGAATCGCGATTCCCTCCGGATCTGCCAGCAGCCTCGTCGCCTTCATCACGGCCGCCAAGTTGAGCAGTGGCTCGCCCATGCCCATCATCACGATGTTGAGCCTGCGTCGCCGCGTGTCGAGGTTCTGGTCCCTCGACAGGGCCAGCACTTGGCCCACGATCTCGCCCGCTGTAAGATTTCGCTCCAGGCCGAGGAGAGCGGTCAGGCAGAACTTGCAGTCGACCGCACAGCCGACTTGTGTGGAAATGCAAAGTGTGTCGCGCTCAACTTCCGGGATGAAGATCGATTCGACGGACTTGCGATCGGCAAGCCGCAGCAGGTACCGCAAGGTTCCATCCGAGGAGGCGAACCGGTTTTGAACGCTCGGCAATCCGCCGCCGTGGTCCCGTTCCAAGACGGCGCGGAACGCTCGCGGCAGAGTTGATATTCCCTCGGGGCCTCCGTGTTGATCTCGGTAAAGGCCTTGATAGAGCTGCCGGCCGCGGTAGCCCGGCTCGCCCCTCGAGAGGGCCAGCTCGACCAATTCCCCCAACTCCTGGCCGATCAATGGGCGCCGCATCGGATTCCGTTCGCTCAGCTAGGACTCGCACGAATGCCAGCCACGCCGAGGAGTTGCTCAGACAGGCTCCATGACGACACGCACCCGCTCCCCGTCGATCTCGAAGGCGCGGTCCGTACCTTCCCCTCCGTGGTTGTCGTCGTCTCGGAGCTTGACGCACAATGTCTCGGACATCAGGTGCTCGCGGTTTCGGCCGATGATCCGCGCCGTCCGGTCCGATCCCTCTAGGTACAGCTCAATGCGGCGCGTGTATTCGATGTCGGTCTCCTTGCGCAGGTTCTGGATGCGATGCAAGAGATCGCGGTAGAACCCTTCGTCCCGGAGCTCGTCATCGAGTTCCGTGCTCAGCACCACGACGGTGGACGAGTCCCCTGCAGCCGCGAAATGCTTCTCGGCCTCGACGCTGATTTGCACGTCCTCGCTGTCGAGCTTCACTTCGTCGCCGGCGAAGTCGATCAATGCGCAGCCCGTCTCCAAGAGGGCAGTCCGGAGCTTGCCTGCATCGAGCCCGCCGAATACCCGCTTTGCCTGCTTCATTTTCTTTCCGAGCCGGGGGCCGAGCCGCCGGAAGTTGGGTTTGACGACATAGCGCACGTGAGCCCGCTCCCCGGCGACGAACAATGACTCGTGGACATTCAGCTCATCCTCGATCAGCGCGGCGTAGGGTGCCACCCGTTCGCGCAGGCCAGGGTCGGCAATTACGATCTCGGCGCGTCGCAGCGGCTGGCGGACCTTCAATTGATGCTCTGTCCGTACGCGCAGCCCTAGCGAGACGATCCCGCGCACCGCGCCCATCTCTTCGGACAGTCCACGGTCGACGCGGTTGCGGCTTCTTGGCAGGTTGCAAAGGTGAACGCTTTCCGGCCCGGCCACTCCCGCGCCGCGCACCACGTTCTGGTAGATCTCCTCGGCCATGAACGGCGTGAACGCGGCGCTGAGCTTCGCCACACCCACGAGACATTCGTATAGCGTGGCGTAGGCATCTAGCTTGTCCGCGTCGATCCCGCTTTTCCAGAACCTGCTGCGACTGCGGCGCAGGTACCAGTTCGAGAGTCCCTCGACGAACCTGCTCAGTTCCCCTGTCGCCTCGTACGCGAGAAACGCATCCATGCAGGTGCGGACCCGGTCCGCCAGGATGTCGAGCTCAGATAGGATCCAGCGGTCTAGCAGCCCGCGCTCCGCGAATGGCCGGCCTTGTACCGATGTCGGATCGAAGCCATCGATTTCGGCATAGATCGTGAAGAACGAGTAGACGTTTCGAAGCTTGAGCGGGAATTCCTTCTGGATTGTGCGCACATTCCCCAAGGAGTGGCGCGTGGGCGACCAAGGCGGATTGCCTGCCAGGAAGAACCAGCGGAACGCGTCGGCCCCTGGGGCCGGGGACGGCACCTCGAGATTGACCCGCTCCTGGGCGGGCAGCCGCGGCACCTCGATCGGCGGAACTTGGCCGCCGCCGCCGGCGATGGTGACGCCAAGCCCTTCCCTGTCGGCTTCGGAAAGCAGCGCTCCCCGTCGGGGGACGGCCTTGGACGGCTCGACCGCCAACCGCAATGTCGGTCCCTCGCGGCCCGGCATCGAAGCCAGCACGGTCCCGCCGGGCTTGAGGTCCAGCGCTTGCAGATCCGGTTTCGAGATGAAGACCCGGCCCGGCTCTGGAAATCGCGTTCCGCCAGCGCTGCCCAGAACTGCGAAGTCCTGGGCGACCAGGTCGAAGATCACTTCGGGCGGAGTGTAGTTGCCTAGCGACTTCGACTCTTTCTTGCCGCTTGGATCGGCGACGTGCCCGAGAACGATGCAATTCCGGAACGGGTGCGGGAAGGCTGGAGGCTCGATTCCCAGTTCGCGGCTGCACTCGCGGTCGAATACCAGAGTCGAGACCATCAGCTGCGAGTAGAACCATCCGCGCGTCTGGTCGATAGCCTCGGTGATGTAGTCCGCAGGAAAACGGGACTCGAACTGCTGTTTGCCTTGGTGCGGGTATCCGTACTGCGCGAACGGCATGCAGCCGGAGTCGAACCAGCAGTCGATGACTTCCGGTACGCGTCTGTAAACGCCTTCCTCGCCCGGTTCGGTCCAAGCCACTTGGTCAATCCAAGGCTTATGCACCATGAGGTGCTCCGACAGGGACGGATCCGCCTCCTTGGCGCGGTGAAAGTGGTCGAATGCCGCCGGGTTCTTCTCAAGGATCTCGGTGCACGATGACGGCACCGCCAGTGCCCCGGTTGCGTCGTTGATCCATACGTTGAGCGGCGTTCCCCAATAGCGCTCCCTGGACAGCGCCCAGTCGACGTTGTTGCGCAAGAAGTCGCCGAATCGGCCCGTGCCGATATGCTCCGGCAGCCAGTGGATCTTGTCGTTGTTCGCCAGCACCTCGCGATTGCGGGCGGTGGTCCTGACGAACCAAGCGGGCCGCGCGTACTGGATCAGCGGGTCGTCGTCGGCCCGCCAGCAGAACGGATAGTCGTGACGGTAGTTTTCACGCCGGATCAGCGCGCCGCTCTTTTTGAGCAGTTGGACAAGGAGCTTGTCCGCGTCTTTCACCCATTGGCCCGCGACCTCCTGGACGCTGGAGTCGAACGTGCCGTCAGGGCGCACGGGGCACAGCAGCGGGACGGATCCCGGCTCGACGTAGCGGTCCGCGATCGACCGATGCAGGTCGTAGTCCACCTCGCCAAAAGCTGGTGCTTCGTGGACTAAGCCGGTACCGCTATCCAGGGTGACGAAATCCCCGGCTACCACCTTCCACATGTAGGCCTCTCGGCTCCCCGATCGGAGTTCGCCATCGGCCGCCCAGTACTCTTTCCTGAAATGGTCAAAGGGCGGGTAGTAGCGTCGACCGAGCAGGGCCTCCCCTGCGAACTCCGTCTCGACCGGCAGGTCTGAGCCGAGCTTCTGCTGCAGCGTCTCCCGGAGGGCCCCCGCGATAATCAGCGAGCGATCGCCGGCCCGCACTTGAACATATTCGAAATCCGGCCTGACTGCGACGTATTGATTGGCCGGCAATGTCCAAGGCGTGGTGGTCCAAACCAGCAAGGAAACGCCCGGATCGTCGGCTAGTCGAAGGGCGACGTAAACCGAGGGATCCTCGACGCTCTTGTACCCGAGGCCGACCTCGCCGGCGGACAGCGCGGTGCCGCCCTGCGGCCACCACCACACGATCTTGTGGCCCCGGTATAGCAGGCCCTGGCGGAACAGCCGAGCCAAAGCCCACCAGACGCTCTCGACATAGGTCTTGTGGTAGGTGACATACGCGTCGGACAGGTCGACCCAGAAGCCTACTCGGCGGGTCATCTTCTCCCATTCCTCTGTGTAGCTGAAGACCGAGTCCATGCACTTGCGAATGAACCGCTCGACCCCGTACTCCTCGATGGCCTCCTTGCCGTGGATGCCGAGTTCCTTCTCCACCTCCACTTCTACGGGAAGACCGTGCGTGTCCCAGCCCGCCTTGCGCGGCACGTAGCGCCCCGCCATGGTGCGGTAGCGCAGAAACACGTCCTTGAAGACCCTAGTCAGAACGTGGCCGTTGTGCGGTAGGCCGTTGGCAGTTGGTGGGCCCTCGTTGAAGATGAAGCGTTGCGCGCCCTCGCGCAAAGCCAGGCTCTTCTCGAAGATGCTGTTCTCGTCCCAGAACCGGCTGATCTCGTGCTCGGTGGCGGAAAAGTCGACGATCGGCTTCGCGCGTTGGAATCTGGGATCGGCCATGACAATTCAACGCTTCAGGCGAGGGGATCTTTCGATCTGCCGGACAAAATCGAGAGCGTTACCCACCCAGCAGAGCATCGACGAGCGAATCGCGGCCTAGGCGGAGTCGCCGTGCAAGCCCTCTTCATCGTAACGCCCCTAGCGTTCGCGTAAATTCCATTCCATCCGCTCCCCGGCAGCCCCGGAGCGACCGGGCTGGCGGAAGGTGATTCGATACGCCCGTGACGTCGTCCGAAACGCAATCGACCGCGTGTTTCGCGATCGCTATGGCGTCAATTCTCGCTCGCAAACGGTATCGCTAGTACGCGCGCAGCCGCGTCGAATTGCGTCATAGGACGGAGTCCCAAGAGCCACTCGATCGTGCGCAGGACGGACGAGGATGTGACGAACCCTTCATGGACAGACTTGGAGAGCACCGGCCCGCCGGCTAGGGCTGCGCTCCGAGCGCCGTCGGTTGGCACAACAAACAGGACTGTCGAGCTGTACGAGGGGTGTTCCCGCAAGGCCGCCATCGCGGTCCCGAGCTCCTCGTCTTGGTCGGCCGCTGCGCCCGTCAATCGGACGACCGTGAGACGGGCAAGCTGGGAACTCGCCCGCAGCTTGGCAAGCCATGCGCTCAGAGGCCGTCCTCTCGCAATCCCGTAGGTCTCGACCGCCAAGGATGCGTTGACAGCGTTGGACCACAAGGTGCCTGCCGCTGGCAGTGCGGCCCGGCCCGCGGCGGCGAGATCCCGCGCCGTGAGCCGTCCTGCGACGACCGAGGGCGACAGCTTCGCAAAGAAGTCGGTCTCCATCCCCCCTGTAAGCCACGCGACTTGCGAGAGTTGGCCGCGCGCCGGAGAAACGTAGCCGGGCAAGGACGCAGCCTCGTCGAGCAGCCGCTCCCAGGCAGCCCCCCTCGCATCAGTCAGGACGAGGGCGACATGCCGAACGGCGCTCGGAGGCGTTTCGGTTGCGGACGTAGGTCCCGATAGGTTCGCGACAGCCGCGGAACTCAGGAATTCGAGCTGGTCGGAGTTCAGCGGAGGAAGAATCGAGACCAAGCCTTGGTTCAGTCCATCCCCCTTGCCGCTCAGATATGCCATCCCTCCGTTGCCAAGCCCGACAACTGCCGTGGGGAACCACGCGGTTGGCACGGCTCCTGCCGGTTCCGGCAGAACTTCCTCCAAGTCGACGACTAGGATCGTGTTGTTGCCGGCGTTCGCGACAAACAGGGTGCGCCGGTCCTCGGAAACGCCCAAGGCCGATGGCAGCGAGCCGACCGGGGATGCCGGAAGCGGCGCGACGCTTCGAACGTCGAGCAGTTCGTAACGGCCCTGCTCCGTGATTCCATGCGTCCAAAGGTTGTCGGCGTGGGCGCACGCGGTGAAGAGGCGGGCCGCGTAGGCGCGTTCCTCGTCGCCGTCGATCCCGTTCCCCGGGGCTTGGACTTCGCCATGGACCACCAGCAGGTCGGTCGGGTGCTCGCCAACCGGAATTCGTTCGACAAGCTGGCGGTCGGAAATCCGGTAGAGACCAAGTGAGGCCTCGCCCCAATGGCTGATCACCAAGTGTCCGAGATCCGGGGTGAGCCGCGCCCGATAGGGGGCGGCGCCCGTCTTGAACTCTTCGAGGACCAGTCCCGACTGCGTGTTGATGACGACCGCCCGGTCGCGGAACACGTCCAAGGCGTACAGCATCCGGTCGTCGGCGTCTAGCCGCACGTCTCCGATCAATGTGGAGCAGTTTTTCGCGCACTGTGGGCGAATGGGGAATTCCCGCTCGACAGTCAGCGACCCGTCCCGGAATGACAGATCCCATACGCTGCTGCGGCCGCCGCCGCCCACGAACACCCTGTCGCCGCTCCTGTTAAAGGTCAATCCGAGCCAGGCGTCGGGCAATTCGACGCGATGCACGGGTTTGCCAGAAGCTGTATCGATGACGCTGACCGACGGTGTTTCGTACCCGGCCTGAAGGACGAGCAGGTAGCGCCCGTCGGGCGATAGCTCCGCTGCGAGAGGCATGCTGCTGACGACTATTTGCGTGCCGGCGGGAGTGATGCGTTGCCCGTTGGGCAGGACAACGCTAGCGTCCGACTGCCGACCCGGCCGGCTCTGCGCGTCGGTCGCCTGGGGCCCTGTCAGCGCGCCGAGGAGGCTTGCGGCGATCAGGGCCGCTGGGCGATAAGAGCGGCTGCGGCCTCGGATGCGCATGTTTCCCGGTATAGCAGGTGCCGGAACCCGGCGAACAGTTGTGGAAGTTCGTTCTCGTCCAGCAGGAAATCCGGATTTTTCGGGCCCGTTCCGAACTGCAACTGCTTTCGAGTGTAGGTCTTGTAGATGACGATGCCGCCCGGACGCAAGCTTTGCTTCAGGATCGGGATCAGGGGGCGATGAAGGTAATTGAACACCGAGACTACGTCGAAGCGATCTATCCCAAGATCCACCACGGGCGACTCTAGATCAACGCAAGCGGTCTCGATCTTCAGGCCTGACGCAGCCGCACGCTCAGAGCACAGCCGAAGAGCCTCGTCGGAGTAGTCGATAGCCTGAACCCGGAATCCCCACCTTGCCAATCGCAGAGCGTGTCGCCCGCCTCCGGACGCAACATCCGCGGCCGCTCCGACACCGTGTCTTGGAAGGTAAGAGCGAGCCTCGCAGAGGAACGTGTCGGGATCGGGTATCGACCTCGCGGCCGACCTGTACTTCGCCTCCCAGCCCGATCTGTCTGCCAAGCGGATTTCCGTATCAGTCCGTCAGCCGTCTCCGACGGAAAGCACGCTGGTTTGCCACCACGACTGATGCCGGACTCACGACGCATGCGGGCTACGCGTTGAACGAGCTGCCGCAGCCGCACGTCGAAGTCACGTTCGGGTTATCGAACTTGAAGCCGGCGCCCTCCATGGTCTCTACATAGTCCACGCGGCAGTTATCGAGGTAGAGCAGGCTGGCCTGGTCCACGTACACTTGCAGGCCGTCGTAGTTGTATACCTTGTCGAGGGGCAGCTGGTTGTTCTCGAATGCCATCGAGTACTGGAACCCGGAACAGCCGCCGCCGACCACGGAAAGCCGAAGTCCCTTCGGCGGGGGCTCCTGCTGGGAGAGAATCTCGTTCACTTTCGAGACAGCCGTCTCGGTCATCTGGATCATGGTTGGTCTCCTCCTGGCTCGCGCCAGTCCTTATTAGTATAACGGCTGCCGGAATCCGCGAACTCCGTCAGAATCTCGGCGTCTACATCGCCAAGGTTCGGTCTGGCAGCTCCTTTTCAGTAACTGATAGGGAAAAGCCGGTGGCGCTACTCAAGCCCGTTTCGGCTGAAGATGATGCTTGGCAGCAACTGATTGACCAAGGTCGAGTCCTTCCTGCCAAGGTTCCGTTCCCGACACTCAAAGCACCCGCGGGCCGGGTTGATTCTGCAAGGACCGTTTCGAAATACCTTCAGGAGCTGCGCGAAGACCGCATATGAGGCAGGCCATCTGTGATTGTTCGGCGCTGGTGAAGCTGATTGTGGCGGAGCCGGAATCCCAGGCGCTGGTGACAGTGTTGGAGACCTGCTCGAACCTGGCGACCAGCGGGCTGGCCTTGGTGGAAGTGTCACGGGCGGTCCGTCGAAAGGATCCCTCCCTAGCGGCGCAATTGCGCCGACTCTTCAATCGCCTCGAAATCATCGCTGCGAACCGCGTGATCCTGGATCTGGCTTCACGGCTGGAACCGCCCGACTTGCGAAGCCTGAATGCCATTCAGCTAGCCTCGACTCTAACGCTCCGTCCGATCGGCCTCGACTTCATCGCCTTCGACAAGCGGCTTCAAGGGAGGGTTTGCGCACCCTCTAGCCTTCGTAGCCCTGACCCGGTTGGTCCTGTTGTTTCCGAGTCTAAGGTCGCTCGGATGATGTCGTTCCAGGCGAGATGCCAAGGCTTGTCGCAGTGACGGGCCGGCCGGATCAGCACAGCCGTGGGGACCGCCAAATGCCACCCCGGTAACCTACAGCGCCGGAACCTCGAAAAGGACTCCGCCGAAGAGTAGCCAAGCGACGATCAGCGTCCAGAAGATGTTGACTCCTTGCGCGGCGAGGAACGCGATGGCCGGCCGGCCCTCGTCCATGGAAACGAGGTCCCGAAACCGGGTCTCCAAGCCGATGCAAACGAACGCCAGCGCGAACCACCACGTTCGGAGACCCTTCATCAGGCTCTTGGTCGAGTCGACGAAATCCGCGCTTAGCGCGAACGAGAACAGCAAGGAGGCGACGATAAAACCGAGTACGAACTTAGGGAAGCGTTCCCAGATGATCGAAGCGGAGGGCTTCTCTCCGGTGTCCGAGCCAGTTCGGAAGGTCCACCAGACCGAAAGCGCGAAGGCTGCCAAGCCCAGCATGGCGTTCTGCGAGAATTTCACGATCACGGCGGCACTCATGGCCGAATCGCCCACGATTTCCCCGGCGGCGACCACGGCTCCCGAGGTGTCGATGGTGCCGCCGAGCCAGGCTCCCCCCACGACGGGCGGAATATCGAACTGGCTGATCACCCAGGGCATGACGAGCATCATGGGGATGGCGACGATTAGCACTAGGGACGTGACGTACGAGAGCTTCTTGCGATCGCCTTGCACGGCGCCACAGGCCGCGATTGCCGCCGATACCCCGCAAATCGACACCGCTGTGGCGAGCATGGCGGAGAATTCGTCGTCCACCCGCATCTTCTGAGCGATCCAGAAGCAGACGTACCAGATCACGAGAATGACCAAGAAAGCCTGCGCGACACCGAGCATGCCTGCCTGCAGGATCTCGCCGATGAGGATGTTCGAGCCCAGGATCACGAGACCGGTCTTGATGTAGTACTCGGTGCGAACCGCCTCGCGCATCCATTGGGGCACTGCCAGCACGTTCGAGATGAGCAGCCCGATGAACAAGCCCGTGATGACATACGTGAGTCCCCACGACTTCATCGCGGCGTTGCCCGCCACGAATTGCGACAGCCAGCCCAGCAGGAACACCGCCGGAAACCCGACGACGAATGCCCTTAGATTCCCTCCCATCAACCGGATTCCAGCAGTGGCAAGCACCATGAACAGCGCGCCGAGCGCGCAACTGGCCAGAAGGTTCTCGGAAGCCAATACGGCTTCCAACGATGCGCCGTCCCATGAGAAGCCGGGGACTGGAGGCTGCACGCCAACTAGGGCGAGCAGAATCAGGGCGAAGCCAAGCCAGCACGAAATCCAGTCCTCGGAAGAGAGCAGTCTGGGACGACGAACAGCGGATTTGGTCATGGGTAGCTCTGTTGCTTGGTGGTGTAGGCAGTGCGGCTCGCGAGCGCTCAAGCGATGACGGCGGGTTGATCTCCTGCCTAGGTGGCTTTCTCGGCGCCGAGGCCCGTGTTCGCTCGGACGGCAAGTTCGACGTACTTGCTTTCGGCCGAGGGCTCGCTCGAGAGCCGTGAACCGATGTACGCCGCTAGGAATCCGAGGGGAATGCTGACGATGCCAGGGTTCTTGAGCGGATAGATAGCATGCTGCTGAATCAACCGCCGAGCGCCCTCGGCCACTTCGGGCCCATCGATCCCCATGAAGCTCGGGCTAACCAAGATCAGCCCTACCGAGGAGAGCAGACCGGCGGCCATGCCCCAAACCGCGCCGCGCGTCGTGAACTTCCTCCAGTACAGGGAAAACAGGATGACCGGGAGGTTGGCCGAGGCTGCCACGGCGAACGCGAGTCCCACCAAGAACGCCACGTTGGCATTCGGTCCCAAGCCGATCGCGATCAGGATCGACACCGCGCCGACCACGAATGCGGTCCACCGCGCTACGCGCACTTCTTCCCCGGGAACCCGCTCCTTGCCTTGGTGCAGCACGTTCGAATAGAAGTCGTGGGCGAACGATGTTGAGGCGCTGATGGTCAAGCCGGCTACCACCGCAAGGATCGTCGCGAATGCGACGGCCGAGATGAATGCGAAGAAAACATCGCCTGCCAGCGCTTGCGCTAGCAGCGGCGCGCTCATGTTCGTGCCGCCGTTGGCCGAGATCTCGTCCGGCCCGACGATCGTCGCCGCTCCGAACCCTAGGAATGTCGTCATGATGTAGAACGCGCCGATCAGCAGCATTGCCCAGAAGACGCTCACCCGGGCCGTCTTGGCGTCCGGCACGGTATAGAAGCGGATGAGAATGTGAGGCAGTCCCGCCGTGCCGAAAATCAACGCCATGCCCAGCGAGATCAGATCCAGCGCGCCGTACGGGGGCTTGTAGTAAAGGCCCGGGGTCATGAAGTTCTGCGTGACCGCCACGCCGTCCGACTGGAAGGTGACGCTCCCCGCGGCATCGAAGAGAGCTCCGAGGTTGAACCCGAAGTGCGCGAGGACGAGGACGCTGAGAAGGAAGGTGCCGCTCATCAGCAGCACCGCCTTGACGATTTGGACCCAAGTGGTGGCCAGCATGCCGCCGAAGACCACGTAGACGATCATCAGGATTCCTACCCCCGTCACGGCTCCGGCGTAGCCAATACCTGAACCCGCGAGGAGCAGGCTCACTAGCGCTCCTGCCCCGACCATCTGGGCAATCATGTAGAAGGTCGAGACCGTTAGGGTGCTGAGCGCCGCCCAGGCCCTGACGGGCCGTTGTCGGAGGCGGTAGGCAAGGACGTCAGCCATCGTGTACTTGCCGGTGTTGCGCAGCGGCTCCGCAACAACGAGCAATACCGTCAGATAAGCCACTAGGAAGCCTACTGAGTACATGAATCCGTCGTAGCCGTAGAAGGCAATGAGGCCTGCGATGCCTAGGAAAGATGCCGCGCTCATGTAGTCGCCCGAAATAGCGAGGCCGTTTTGCCATCCGGTGATACGCCTTCCAGCGGCGAAGAAAGCACTCTCGCCGGCAGACTTTCCGGCAGCCCAATAGGTGATCCCGAGGGTGGCCGCGATGAACGCCAGGAACATGATCAGCGGAAGCGACATTTCACTCGCCCTCGCCGCCGGGGACCGGCCTGCCATCTGCTTCGGACAGAATGCTTGCCGCCATCGAGTCGAAGCGGCTGGCGTAACGCATATAGACATACGCGACGCCCCACGCCATCAAGAACTGCGAAAACGCGAACAAGTAGGCCCAGTTCACGTATCCCCAGACCTGTCGGGCCATCACGTCCGGCCAATACGCCACAAGCACCGGCAGGGCGAAGTAGTAGGCAATAAAAAACACCATCATCGCGGTGACTGCCCGGGTCTTCTGGGCGACCATCCGCTTGTAGGATGGCGATTCGTAGATTCGACTCCAATTGCTCATAGGCGAAGCCTCAACAGAATACACGGTCAACCTTCCGTAGGCCGAGGTGAGCCGAGTAAGGCAATCGACGCAGTCGGGTGGACGAGCGTACGCGGCGCGGAGGCCTATCCGGCCGCTCAGGATTTCGGTTGCCGGCGCGGCCGGGAGCAGGGATTCCTCGACGTCCCGCAACGGCACTGTCGCGTGGCAGTTGTTGCGGTAGAGTTCTCGATTCATTTGCCTTTGCCTCCGCGGGTCGTCTTCCGTCAGGGGGGTACTCCTGGGCGGGAGCTTATGCGGCTCAAACCGCCGCGGCGGACGTCCGGCCCGGTGATTACCTACCGGAGGCGGGCCGGGACCGGCGGGGCGTCACAGGTATTCCTTCAAGCTGGGGTCGTCGAAGATCTCGCGGATCTTCTTGATCGATTCTTGGCTCGTTCCACGCGGAACGCCCGTGTCGCAGGAGATCCCCGTGACCGGTTCGTCCTTCAGACGGCGGCATAGCTCCCGCAGCCCGGGTGGGAGGGCTTCGAGGACGACATCCACGTCGATGAAGAGCGCGCTTAGCTCGTCCGAGGGCCCCGGCTGGGCGCCCGTGCGCAGCACGGAGTCCTTCGGATCGAGAGTCTACACACGCTCGAACGAGCGGCCCTCCTCGTCCTCGAACCGCGGCCGTTCAGGGAGCAGCCGCAGAGCCGCTAGTCCCGAATGCCCGCTTTCTGCGCCTCCATAAGCGTGGCGATCTTGTGCTCGACCACCCGGGCGATGAATGCTTTGAGCTGCGCGCGCTTGGGGCTGTCCCTCGGCAGCCGACGCAGCAGGTCGAGAATCATCTCCTGCTCCAGATCGTCGCGCTCCGATGCGGTAAACTCTGCCCGTCCTATCAGTTGCCTCGCTTTGAATTCGACGAGCCCGACGGCCTACGCGTTGATGCCGTGGAACTGGTTGTCGTGTTCGACGGAGCCTCCTCGGAGCCCAGGGGGAGCTCGCGCGGGTGTCGACCTGTGCCGGTGCGACCGCTTCCGAGACGAGAAGACGGAAGCGCTGCACAACCCCGCTTTCGGCGCAACCCATAAGGACCTCCGCCTCGTGCGGCCAGCCTGGTGTCCGGTGTCTGGACCGTGCTGTTTCTGCCGGACCCGGACTCTGATCCGGATCGCGTCCGCCACGGTCATGAGGACGGGCAGCCTGTCATTGGGCAGGAGCCTCGGGCGCCTTGTTCACATCAGTCGTTCTGGACCTCCATCCTCGCGCTTCGGCGGATCAACAAGATCGCTCCCCGGGGCGGCGGGTCCGGCGAAGGCTCCTCCCAGGGGGCGGTTCCCTGATTTCCCGGGCCGAGCCGTCGGGGGCAGCGCTCTCGGCGGAGCCTTCACCCCGCAATGGCGAAATCTCGATGAAGGACGCGGGAAGCCCCGGGGGGTGGGGGCGCAAGGGCAGGTAGAGCCTCCGAAATCAGTCTGTTGGGACGGCTTCTGCAGGAAGAATCTCTCTTGATTTTCTTTCCGCGGGCCGAGCGAAAACTCGCTGGGGGCGGTGGGGAGGCTATTCGTCGGGTGAGATACCGAAACGTGCCTGCCATCCCTTCCGCTTTCCCAGCAGTCGGAGGTTGCCTAACTCGACCACTGGTGCGGGCTCGTTATTCCGTCAGGATTTGGCGGCCTGTGACGGTCTCTTGACGGCAGATTGAGTTCTGAGAGTCGACTGCCTCGAGATCTGCTTGAAACCTCCCGCGAATTCGATCTATGCGGGCAAGGCTACCGTGGAACTCTAGTTAGCACCGATCCAGGGGAATCGCCATTGTGGATCACAGGCCTCAGGCACCGCCTACTTGAGCAACTGGATGCTTAGGTGGTAGCCGGGGTCCTTGCCGCGGGCAGCCCGGGCGGCGGCCATGACCGCCATGACCAACCCGTACACCATCATGCCCGCCGTCACCGACACGACGATTGCCAAGTGTTCCCATGATCGAGGGTCCGTGGCTTTTTCCACGACGATTGCCAAGTGTTCCCATAATCGAGTGGTTGTATCGGGGTCAAATTCAGTATCGATAAGCTCAACAATAGCGATAAGCTCAGCGGCAAGCGGGGCGATCACGACGAGGCCCGGCGCCAGAACGGCAATCATGTAGATTGTCATGCTGATCTGGAAATTCAGGGCGGCCTTGCCGTGTCGGTCCACCGCCGGGGAGGTGGATCTCTTCACTAGCCACACCAGGAGTGGCCCGAATATTTGGCCAACGGGGACGAAGATCCCCGCGAACGCGGCGAGGTGCACGAGCACTAGCCATCCGCGTGCGTTCCCGACCTCCTCGGCCGGGCCCTTTTCCGTTGCAGGATCGTCACCAGCCACGATGTGCATGCACCAGCCGAACCGCTATTAACTTATCAAAGAAGCGCGCAGCCCTTCGCTTGGATTGATGCGCGCCCCAGCGCCGTCAGCGCCAGCCTGCCGGGGAATCAACCCCGGTCGATCATTTCGGCGGAGTCACTGCCTGCGGAGGAGTGGTCGATGCCGGTGCAACGCCACGGTTGCGGCCACCATGGCTTGGGCGAAACCCATTCATCGACGGGGCAGCCGCTGCGCCAGGCCCCGGCTGTTCGGGCGGGGCCTGGCGCGGGGTCCCAAGGTCCCAGGGTCAAGGATCAGGGGGCAGGATGACCTGGGACGCGCCAGCCAGTGCCTGTGACAGAAACCTGTATCTGATTGATTTTCAAAGGTTTAGGTTTGTTTTCCCAGGGCGAATATCGACCGATTCCGGCTGAATGCACGTGACTTGACGGTTTTGAACGGGACAGAATCAGCCCCGACTTGCCGCCATTCCCACCCATATACTGGTCTGCCTAGGGCCCTTCTCGGCCCGAATCAGCGGTTTTGGCACAGGCACTATTTAGTCTAGGCGAAGTACACCAGCATGAATAGCGTGGCGGCGGCGAGCAGCCACGCCCAAGGCCGTTCGCTCCTCCAGAACCTGCGCGACGGACGCCTCGTGCCCATGCGGCGCCGCCGCCGCGTGTACCGGTCGACCGCTGGTGTCGGCGGGTCGGCGCGCAAGCTGACGGCCACCAGCAGCACCAATGCGAACGCCGCAGTGAGGGCCGTGCGGTGCAGGAAGTTCAACTGCGGCCCCAGAGCGTCCCGCAGGATCACAGCGAACGGCGAGGTGCCGCCGGCCCATATCCCGTAGGCCCACTCGATCATGAAGGAGAACGCGGGGGAAGCCAGCATCGCCCAGAAGGAGCCGGACGCCGAGGCCCGCCGCCAGAGCACTCCGGCCAAGAAAGCCACCGCCATGCCCGGGACGACATGCCCGATTTGGGCCGGCACCTTGAGGAAGAAGTTGTCGGCAGCGTCTTCCGTGTAGATGACGGCAGCGATACAGGCCGCGACCGCGACGAATCCCAGGATCGCGACGCGGCCCACGAAAATCAGTTTTCGCTCGGAAGCGGACGGATCGATGTAGCGCTTGTAGAAATCAAACGTGAACAGTGTCGCGCCGGAGTTCATCATCGAGTCGATGCTCGACAGGATGGCCCCGATCAGTCCGGCGGTTATTATGCCGACCAAGCCGTAGCCGGCGGGGACGATCATCTGCACCAGCAGGGGGAACGCGTCGTCCGGCAACGGCAGACCGGAAAGCTCTCCAGCCGCCAGCCGAGACTCGAACAGGAATCCCGCGGCGACGCCCGTGGCGATCGAGACGAACGGGATCAGGAGCTTGAGGAAGCCGGCGGCGATGATTCCCATGCGGGCGTCGAATTCGCTTCGAGCGGCCAATGCGCGCTGGGCGATGAACTGGTTAGTCGACCAGTAGAAGATATGGATAATCAGCAGGCCGGTGAACACTCCTGTCCAGGGCAATTGCGGATGGTCGGGCGGCAGGTAAAGGTGGAATTTCTGCTCCCCGGCAGGCAGGGCGCCATCCTTCGCGAGCAGGCCGCCCAGTCCCCCGATCTCCGGTTGGGAAAAGACCAGCGCCGCCACGAAGATCCCCGCGAGCAGCAGAAGGACCGATTGCATGAAATCCGTCCAGATGACCGCCTTGAGACCGCCCACGACTGTGTAGGCGGCTGTGACGGCGGCGAAGATCAGGATTCCCGCGCTGTAGCCGATCTCGAGCGCCGTTCCGTCCAGCAGGTAGCTCAGGGCCCGGGCTCCGATGTAGAAGCCCAAAGCCATCCGCACGATCACAATTGTGAGAATGTTGAAGGCCGAGTACAGGACGCTGCTGCGTTCGTCGTAGCGCTCGGCTAGGTACTCCGAGAGCGTGTACAGCCCCATGCCGCGATACAGCGGCAGGAATACGAATGCTAGGATCAGCAGGCCGACGATCGCCCCGTATTCGAAGTGGGCCTGTGCGAAGCCGATTGAGTAGCCGATGCCCAGCATGCCGACCAAGTGCTCCGCGCTGACATTCGTGCCGAATATCGAGCCGGCTACTCCCCACCAAGGAATGTCCTTGCCGGCTAGGTAGAAGTCCTTCGTGCTTTCTTCCTTGCGGCCAGCCCAGAGTCCAATGGCCAGAACGACGAGGATACTGGCAAGGAAGATGAAAATGTCGAACGCTGTGAGGGGGATCGGCACGGGTCAAAGAGTAACGCAGTCTCGGGTTCCGGCAACTACCAGATGCCCAGCACCTTCCACCAAAGGCTGCCGACCGAGCACCAAACGAGGATGTTCCACAGCGCGACTGCGAATCCGACCTTCCACCACTGCTGGAAGCTAGCGTAGCCCTGCGAGTAGAAGATCGGAGAGGGTACCGTGCCATAGTGCGTGAGGCCCGCCGACAGGTTCGCCAAGCAGGTCAGCAGGTAAACGGTCAGCCCGACCGGCGCTCCCTGATCGAGCAGCAGCAGCAGGAAGACAGGGAAAAGCGTCAGGTAGTGCATCGTGATGCTGGCCAGGCCGTAATGCGCGAAGAAGTAGATCGGGAGCGCGATGAACAGCATCGGCAGCCACGGCATTTCGCCGAGAGCCGCTCCTATCACGTCCGTCAGTGCACTGGGCACGCCGGCATCGCTGAGCGCCCTGCCCAGCGTGATCACTCCGCCGTACCAGATCATGATGTCCCAGACCGCATGCTGGCGAATCGCGTCGCGCCAGCGCAGGATGCCGACCAGCAGCAGGACGCAAGTTCCGGAGACCGACGCCAGAGCCACAGGAATGGAATGCAGGCCGGAGGTGATCCAGAGAGCGCAGACAGTCCCCACTAGTGCGATGGTGATCCACTCGCGAATCCCCATCTTCCCGAGCTTGCGCAATTCCTCTGCTGCGAATTCCTTGGCGTGCGGCGTGCGTCGGATTTCGGGAGGGAGCAGCTTCGAGACGATCCAGACCAAGCCCGCCACGCTGACGAACCCGGGGACGATCCCGGCCGCAGCCCAGCGGGACCATGTCAATTCGTAGCCTGCCAGGCTCTGAGCAAGTTCGACAGCGATGAAATTTCCGGCCTGCCCCGTGAGGAATGTGGCTGTTGCCACGATCTCGCCTTGGTAGACCGCGACCATTAGAAAGGTGCCCAGCAGCTTGGCGGTCGAGCCCGGATGGGAGCCATAGAGTTCCGCCATGCTGCGGGTGATCGGCATGATCACTCCTCCGGCGCGCGATGTGTTCGAGGGGATCATCGTCGCGAGGGAGAGATCGCTGAGGATCAGAGCGTAGGCGACGCCGCTGGAACTCGCGCCGAAATAGCGAACGAACAGCAGAGCCACTCGGCGCGCCAGCGAGGTCTCGATCAGCACATGCGCGATCAGCAGAGCGCCAACGACCAGCCATACCGACGGCGTCGCGAAACCGGAGAGGGCACGCTCGAGAGTCATCGTGCCCGTCCAGACGGCGGCCACCAAGGCTAAAAAGAGCACGGCCCCGCCGGCCAGCGGGCGCAGCACCAATCCGGCTATGGCCGAAGAAAAGACGCCGAGGAGCCTCCAGCCTTCCTCGGTAACGCTGTCCGGCCTGGGCAAGAGCCAGTAGACCGCGAGCCCTATGGCGACCACCCCCGCCAAGCGCGGCAGATCTGGCATCCCGCTCGGCTGCGCGTTCTTGGACATGAGCGGGTGCTGTGCCGGACGAATGTTGCGGCGCGGCTGGAGTCTCGCCGAGGATCAGACCACCGAAAGAGTCTTGGCGTTCCAGCCGACCTTGCGCCCCTCGCGGATAGAGATGTTGGCGAGCTGGACGATCAGCGCGGCTTGGAAGCCCTTGTCCATTGTGGCCCGCGGCGTGTCCCGAGTCCGCACGCAGTGCAGGAAGTTCATGACGTGATCGATGGTCGCTTGGGCAAAGCCTCCGGGCTGGTCCTTGGCGAATGAGGCGGTCTCGGGCGAATCGCGATCGTAGACGCGCAGGAATTCGCGTCCGATGTCCATCCGCGCCAGCGTGCCGTCGTAGGCGTTGAGCTGGTCCGCCCGCGCGGCATAGCGCATCGCGTTGTAGTTGATCGTGAAGATCGCTAGGAACCCTTCAGGGTATTCCGCAGCGACAACGACTGACTCCGGAAGATCCATGCCTTCGACATGCGGCCGCAACGCCGTCGCGTTGACCGAGATCGGATAGCCCGCGTCCATGACCAGGTGGATCGAATCGAAGATATGGCAGCCTTGGTCTTGGGCGATGCCTCCGGAATAGGCTGCTAGGCTCCGCCAGTTGAAAAAGGCCAGCGGGTCCTTGGGGACACTCGGGGACGGTCCGACCCAAGCCTCCCAGTTGATCGGCCCTTGGAACGGCGCTCGTCGCGGCTCGGTGCGCGAGTTGAGCCAGTATGTCCGCACCATGCGCACAGTGCCTAGCTTGCCGTCGCGCCGCATGTCGCGGGCCTCGAGATAGAGGTTGTAGCTGCGTCGCTGCATGCCGACTTGGACAATGCGGTCCGAGTTGCGCTGCGCTTCGACGAGTTCCTTGCCCTCCTGCGGCGTGTGGCAGAGGGGCTTTTCCACGTATACGTCCTTGCCCGCGTCCATTGCGTCGAGCGTCATGCGGTGGTGCCAGTGCTCCGGTGTCGCGATCAAGACCGCATCCACGTCCGGGTCGTCGAGGACCCTCTGATAGTCGCGGAAGGCCTTCGTTCCCGGACCCGCAGCGGATAAGCCCTGTTCTAGGTTGGGTTCGTAGACGTCGCAGACACCGTGAACCTCTAGGTTCGGGTCGCGCATGAACTCCGACATCACGCGCCGCCCGCGCCCTCCGGCGCCAATCAGTGCCAGGCGAACCGTTTCGTTCGGAGACTGGGCGAGAGCCGCGCCGGCGGATGACAGGAAGAAAAGTCTCCGATTCATGGCAACGAAGATTCTCGCATAACGGCTGAGCAGGCCGTGGATGGCCGTCAGGCCCGGCCTTGCCCGCAATCCGTGCGAAACCTACGATAGTGATGGGAATCGGCACCCAGGGGATGCTGGTTCGATTACGGATGGGGTTTGAATCTGCGCGGCCGTACGAGGCACAGCATCACCTCCGGCGCAACAAGATTCTGCTGGTAGCGAGTTCAGTGCTTCTTGCAGCTGGTTGCGGGTCCGGATGGAGAGCCGAGCGATCCGCCAGTCTCGGACGACATGTCGATTTCGAGCGGGAAATCGCTCCGCTCTTCGGCAAGCACTGCATTGCCTGCCATGGCGCATCGCAGACGATGAACGGTCTCCGACTGGACCGGCGGGATGCCGCGCTGCGCGGCGGATACAGTGGGCTTGCGATCATCCCCGGCGATGCTGCAAGCAGCCGACTGGTGCAGTTGATCTCAGGCAAAGCAGGGGGAATTCGCATGCCCCCCGCCGGCCACGGACTGGATCCTCAGGAGATTGCACTAGTTAGCGCTTGGATCGATGAAGGTGCGGATTGGCCGGTCGAGGGCGGCGTGCCAGGCCCCGACCCAAGCCAGGAGGCATCGCGTCATTGGGCCTTGCGGCCCGTCGCGCGGCCGCTAGTGCCTTCGGCTTTCCTCGATCCCTCAGTTCGGAATCCGATCGACCATTTCGTCCTTTCCCGGTTGGAGTCCGAGGGCGTCTCGCCTGCTCCCGTCGCTGACGGGACCACGCTCATGCGAAGAGTGAGCCTAGACCTGACCGGACTGCCGCCGACACCTGCCCAAGTCGAGGATTTCTTGTCCGACGACGAACCGGGCGCATACGAGAGGCTTGTGGACCGGCTGCTGAATTCGCCGCATTACGGCGAGCGCTGGGCGATTCCCTGGCTGGACTTGGCCCGCTACGCCGATTCGGACGGCTACGAGAAGGACTGGGAGCGGCCATATGCGTGGCGGTGGCGCCAGTGGGTGATCGAAGCGCTGAACAGGGACATGCCATTCGATCAGTTCACAATCGAGCAATTGGCCGGGGACCTGTTGCGCAATGCTCGGACCGACCAATTCGTGGCCACAGGATTTCTGCGAAACAGCCTGAAGAACCGCGAGGGCGGAGTAAAGCTCGAGCAGTTCCGTTTCGAGGAAACGGTCGACCGGGCGAACACTATGGGAACGGTGTGGCTGGGCCTGACGCTGGGTTGTGCCCAGTGTCACGACCACAAGTACGACCCAATCAGCCAGGAGGAATACTACCGGTTGTTCGCATTCATGAACGGAATCGAGGAAGCCGAGACCGCTGCGCCGATGCCAGGCGAGGTAGAACCCTACTTGCAGGCGCTCCCCGCCTACAGAGCGCGGCGGTACGAGCTCTTGCGGGAGTACGGGGTTTACAGACTGCAGCCGGCTTGGGAGGCAAAGATGCTTCTTGCCGCCGAGCATCCTGGACGGTGGACCGACTGGGACCACGCGTTTGACGCGCTTCAGAAGACGCTGGACAACGGGGAAGCGATTCTCCGCAAGGCTCCGGAGCAACGCACCCCTCGCGAGCGGACCAAGCTTGAGGGCCATTTCGTAGAGAACTATCGGCGGGTCATCCCCAAGGAATCCGCGGAAGAGCTTGACTGGATTGGGTTGTACAACAAGCTTGGAGACCTGCGTAGGGCCACTCCTGACATCGCGTACGCCCGAACGGTGACCGATGCCGCGGTGCCACGCGAGACACGGATTCATCTGAGGGGCCTATGGAACGAGACTGGGCGGCTGGTTGAGCCCGGCGGGCTGGACGTGCTGCCCCCGATCCGGTTGGATGGCAGGCATCCCCGCCTGGCGCTGGCCGAGTGGCTCGTCTCGCCCGACAACCCGCTCACTCCCCGCGTGACCGTTAACCGCGTCTGGCAGGAGTATTTCGGACGGGGCATCGTGCCTACCGCCGATGACTTCGGAACCCGCAGTGCAGGACCGAGTCATCCGGAGTTGCTCGACTGGCTGGCCTCCGAGTTTGTCGAAAGCGGTTGGAGCTTGAAGCACATTCACCGGAGGATCGTAAGCTCGGCCACCTACCGCCAATCGTCCGATGCTCGGCCGGTTCTGGCTGGACGCGATCCCGGGAACGCATTCCTTGGGCGCCAGCGGCGCATTCGGCTGCCGGCCGAGGTGGTTCGTGACTCGGCGCTGCATGCAAGCGGCCTGCTCTTTTCGAGGATCGGGGGGCCCAGCGTGCGGCCGTTTCAGCCGGAGGGCGTCACCGACCTAGGCTATGCCGATTCGATCAAATGGCAAACCAGTCCCGGCGAGGACCGCTACCGCCGTGGGATCTACACATTCTTCCAGCGCTCAACCCCGTACCCCCAGCTCGTCAATTTCGATATGCCGGATCGGAATTCTTCCATCTGTTCGCGGGAACGGTCGAACACGCCGCTCCAAGCTCTCAACCTGCTGAACGATCCAGTCTTCATCGAGGCCGCGCGCGCCTTGGCTGCGCGCGCCGTACGAGCTTCGGGCGCCGACTTGGACGAGAGACTCCGATACGTCTTCCGGCTGAGCCTAGCTCGCGAACCCGGTGCGCGAGAACTCGACCATCTCAGAGCCTACTATCACCACCAGCGGTCCATCTTTGCTCTCGCAATGGACGAGGCTGAGGACTTCATGCCGGACCTTCCGCTCGAAGGCGACGGGGCCAGCGCCGCGGCGCTGGCCGCAGTCGCGAGCGTTGCAATGAACCTTGACGAGTTCCTGTCGAGGGAGTAAGCGTCGTGGCCTGTGAGAGCCACAGCAGTCCTGCATGATTCGGCGGGCGCGAGACGCTGCACTCCGCTCTAGGCATCCCGTCCGGTACGGCAAGAGGTTCGACTCGCCGTGGGTTTGTCCGCCCACTGACGATGCCTCCGGCTTCAAATGGTCCTGTCATTCCCAACGGAGCTCCCAATCGCTGAGGCAAGCTGCCGGCAAATCCGTTCGCAGCTGAGCGTATTTCGCAGCTGTGAGGCTGAACGACTCCCAGCCGTTGGCGGTGCTTCATGGCAGTCAGAGCCTGGCGATCGCAAGGCAATTTGGCCGGGTGGCGGCTAGCGCCATACAAAGGCTTTGAAATGGCGAGCGTGCGCCGCGCCCTCCTCGCTATGATTGGCGAAATGCACCACGAAGACTACGAAGGACCTCGGACCCAAGTAACTCTCTCATGGCATTTCGAAGCGGCGCCTGCCGCTGTGTTCGACGCATGGATCAAACCGGAGACCGCCAGCAAATGGCTGTTCGCTACAGAGTCTAGCCGGTCGTTGTGTGAGTTGGACGCCCGAAGCGGTGGGTCTTACGAGATCACCAGAATCCAGGATGGCCAGCGGTATGTTGCCGTTGGCGAGTACCTGCAGGTAGACCCGCCACGTCGCTTGACCTTCACATTCGGCATGCCGCAATTCGCTGCTGACGTCGACACCGTCAAAGTAGAACTCACGCCAGCTGACGGGGGCACGGAGCTGTCCTTCACGCAAGACGGCCTACGGCCTGGTTTCGAGGAAGCGACACTCGCCGGCTGGCGGGGCATGTTCGTGCTCTTGGAGACGGCGCTAGCCGGCCGGGCCGGGTAGCAGATTCCCACTCCCTTCGCTGCACTGTTCGACGGTAAATCCGCCTGTCGGGTACTCTTGGCACCCTCCGGTGAAGAATCTTGTCCTTGGTGTGGACTCAACGCGATGGATTGGACGAGCCAATAGACGGATGCTCGGACCGCCCAGCACCTGCAGGTAGCGAGGTTGGCACCTCTCGTCAGGCTGTCTGCGTCTTGCCGCCCCGCGTAGGACAATAGAGAGCATGCCTGCGGAGAGCCAGTCCCGCGACGTCTACGCATCCCGGAAGGCGACCCTCTTCGCTACGGCGCTCGCGATTGCCAGCGTCGCGATCCCTTTCTGGTTCTGGATGGACACTTGGTTCGGGAAGTCCCTCACGGAAGAGCAGATTGAGGAGTACCTGACCGACGCCGAACGCCCTCGCAAAGCGCAGCACGCGATGGCTCAGATTTCCGAGCGTCTCACTGGGGGCGACGAGTCGGTGAAGGTGTGGTACCCGCACCTTCTGGAACTCGCCCGCCACGAGCTGCCCGAATTGCGCGTGACCGTGGCTTGGCTGATGGGTGATGACCCGTCGAGCGATGCGTTCCACGAAGCGCTGCGGGTTCTGGTCAGGGACCCGAATCCGATGGTGCGGCGGAACGCCGCCCTGGCCTTGGCGAAATTCGGTGACTCGATTGGTCGCGCCGAAATGCGCGGCATGCTCCAGCCGTACCGCCTCGCGAGTGAGCACGCCGGGACCGTGACGAACCGGTTGCAACCGGGTGACAGCTTTGACGCGGGCGCGCTGTTGGTGAGGGTTCATGGCGACGGCGAAGGGGAATCGCTTGACGTGAGGGCACCGCTACCCGGCATTGTGGACCGGCAGCTCTTCGCCGATGGCGACCGAATCGGCAGCGGAGACGAGGTGACTGTAATTCGGCCCGAATCAACACACGTGATGCAGGCGCTGCTCGGGCTTTACTTGGTGGGCACGAGCGAGGATGTCGAGCTGATTCGGCCCTTCCAGAGGCCGCGGGAGGAATTGTCGCCCCAGGTAGCGCAGCAGGCGATGCTGACCTTGCAGCGAATCCGGGAGCAATCCGTGGACAAAGCCGTCGGCCCGGGCGGCGCCAGTTCCAATTAGCCCTTCGTCACGATCTCGTAGCTCCCAGGGTCGTTCACTATGCGGTCCACTACAGCCACATGCATCGCGTGCCCGGCGCGTTCCGCGACGACTCTCCCAATCACGGCGTGGCCTAGCAGCGCGAGATCGCCGATCAGGTCCAGCAGTTTGTGCCTGCACGGCTCGTCCGGGAATCGCAGCCCCTGTTCGTTCAGCACGCCGTTGTCGGTGAAGCACACGGCACTGTCCAGCGTGGCTCCCCGGATTAGGCCCAGGTCGCGCATGGCATCGAGGTCGCGTTCGAAGCCGAACGTGCGCGCGGGGGCGATCCCGGCCAGGTACGCCTCCGGCGTGACCGCCATCTCAAGCCGCTGCGCCCCCACTAGAGGATGGGGATAGAGCGTCTCGCAAACCACCTCAAAGGCGTCTCCTGGCTCGATGGAGATGCGCTTGTTGCCGTCGCGGACGTCAACGTGCTTCAGGATGCGCATGTACCGTCTTCGCCGACGCTGGCGTTTGACGCCGGCGCGTGCCAAGAGTTCAGCGAAGGGCCGCGCGCTGCCGTCTAGGATCGGCACCTCGAGATTGTCGATCTCGACCCGCACGTTGTCGATGCCCAGTGCCCGCAGAACGCTCAACAGGTGCTCGGTGGTGGACAGCAGAACTCCCTGACGCATCAGGCTGGTCGCATAGCTGACCTTGGCTACATGCTGCCAGCTGGCCGGGATCTCGAACCCGTCTAGGTCTGTCCGGACGAAAACGACGCCCTTGCCTGCGACGGACGGTGTCAGCCTAATGGAGACCTGGACGCCGCTATGCAGCCCGACGCCGCTGGCTGTCACCGGACGCCTTATCGTACACTCGTACCGGGAAGCACCTTCATAGGTAGGAAAAGCCATGCGCCGGACCGCTGCCTCTTTCTTGATAGCAGGTTGCCCGAAGTTTTCCAAGTAGTTGAAAATTCAAGGACTCGACACACTGTAATGTGTCGAATATGCAACACTTTGAAGCTAGAGCACTCCGTAGAGCCGCCCCCGGTTCAGCAGCAGAAGCGGATCGAAGTCGGCCTTGATCCGCTGCATCAGATCCAGCTCACTTCCGCCTGCGTCCCACTGCTGTATGTCGCCTTTCACGTTTTCCGACGCTGCCTCCAGCCTGCCGTGGATCCTGTGGAGGCGAAGCGCGTCGAGCACTCGGCAGGCAGTTTCGTGCTCGGGAGCAAGTACTACCCCTGTCGAGTTCCCCGCTCGAAGCAACGTGGCGCAACCGGAGTCTCCTGCAAGCTGCAGTAACTCCCCCAGTCTTGAGTGAACGGTCGAGACCCGGATAACGGCACCGTCCGGATGTTCTGCGAGCCATTTGGGGCCGCACTCCTGCACGTCTCGCCATGCCTCGGGCTGAACTGTGGCGAATTCGACACCCGCTCTCGCCGCGAGGTGCGCAAACGCTTCGCTGAACCGCCTCGTGACCGCGGCGGTGCCGGAAGCCTCGATCAATAGGGAATGCGAATCGGACAATCCTACGAACTTGGCTGCTCTTGGATCGAGCCAGTCAATGGCGGCCGGTTGAAGAACGCCGCTGAGGATTTCGCGCCGAACACCCAAGAGCGTTTCGAGAGAGGCTGACCGAAACTGAAACGACGCGGAAGACTCGGGCTTGGGGAACACCTTGAAATTAACTGACGCCATGACCGCCAATGTCCCGAAAGAGCCGATCATCAGCTTGCCCATGTCGAGTCCCGTGACGTTCTTGACGACCATGCCTCCAGAACTGACGAGCTTGCCGTCCAGCGTCGCGAAGCGCATGCCGATGACCATGTCGCGAGCCGTTCCGTAGCGCCTCCGACGATAGCCGCTCGAGTTCGTGGCCAGCACGCCCCCTACTGTGGCCTGCTCGGCGAACGGCGGGTCAAGGGGCAGGAATTGATTGGAGTTCTCGAGGATGCGGTTCAGTTCCGCGAGCCGCATCCCCGCCTCGACGCTGACAGTCAAATCGGCCGGCTCGTAGGCGAGAAGCCGGTTGAGACGGCTTGTGCCCAATCGATACCTCGCCCTGGCGATCGGGCCGCCCGCGAGGCGCTTCGAGAAGCCGCCGCCGGTCTCGATGCTGGCCTGCTCGTCGCTGCAGCCCCGCAGCGCATCGCGCAATTCTTCCGCAGTAGCCGGCTCTAGCGATTCAGGCATGGGCTAATCCAAGGGCTCGCTCTCCGCCCTACCGCGCCACGACGCACCCGGGGGGGCTGGCTGCAAGCGCGCTTTCTGGCAAACGTAGGATGCTTACATTACCTGTTCGAAGATTGCGAAGTCGCCCGGATTCCAGGCTTGCGCGATCACGTACAACTTGCCATTCGCCTTGTGCAGGACCGCGTTATGCACGTGCTGGAAATTCTCGAGCCCGAGTTCGGCCTTCGGCAGGATCGTTGATACGAGCCTGTCGTTCTCGAGGATGTAAATCGGCGCCCCCATCGGGCGATCCGGTCCATGAAGGGCCCCCACTACGCCAAGATTGTCGAGATAGTCGACATCGCAGGGGTACGACCCGAGCGGGAGCTTGAGCGTGGAAATGTACTGCCCGTGACGCGTGAATCGGTCGATCTCGGCGTTCGGACGGTCAGCCACGTCGACTCGCTGCGTGCCCGAAGGCACCGTGATTCCGTGTCCTGTGCCGAATTGCCCCGGCCCGCTGCCCTTTCCCCCGAAGGCGAGGTCGTACCACGAGACCTTGAATGGGCTGGTGCTCTCGATCTTCGCCGTGATGACGTAGTCAAGTGACGAATAGCCAGTCGCGACGTAAAGCAGGCTCCCGAGTTGCTCCACGTCAGTGGGCACAAAGTTGCCGCGACCGTAGAAATACTGCGTTGCTGTCGGGAAGCCCAGATCGCTGGTCCCGTCAGGCGACGTCAACTCGTGTTCGAGCTTGCCGTCAAGATCCGTCGTGAACACAGTTGCGTTCCCGTTTCCGGGGAACGACAGGTGCGCCTTGTCGTCGGAGTCGTACCAGATCGTGGCGTTGTGCATGTTGTGCGGCTTCATCGCCTCGTCGGTCTCCAGCATGCGCGTCTCGCTCAGATCCGCGCTGACTTGGATGATCCCGGCTCCAGGCAGCGCGAAGTAGACTTCGCCCTTGCCGTCCCTGCGGTCGATCGCGAATCCGCCGTGGGCCTTCTCCAGCACCGCCTGCGCTTCCGACGGCAGGTGGCTGCCCTTGTAGGCGACCTTGAACTTGTAATTTCCTTGACCGCTGGTCGCATGGCTGTCCGCTTCGATGGGTGTGGGGGCGAAGCCGGCGTTCCACGCCAAAGCTAGCAGGGCCACGAAGAGCGCGGTGAAGACGGTGCGTTGCATGATTTCAACCTCGCCAAATACTGTACACGACCCAAGGGTTTCTGGCCAATCCCTAGCGCCTGGGCACCATCGACTCCATAGGCCCGTAGCGGGCTCAAGAGGGAGGAGGGAGCCTGAGCCGGAGACCGCGCAGCGACCCGAGCAAGCACCTTGCGAGCTCGGTCAGTGAGGCCAGCGAACGCCCGCAAGCCGGACGGTCTGGACATTAGGCGCTACGCGCGGCCGCCCGCCTTCGAGCCTTGTAGGTCGCAGGCTGCTTCGGCTCGCGGAGGCTGATCGGCAGTCCCCTAGCAACGCTCCAGCACTAGCGGCGACCACGCGTCCGCGCCGTGCCGCAGGCCCTGGAAGTGAACGATGCCGGCGATCGTTGCCACCTTGCTTGCTCTACTCCAAGCGGAGGCGTTCAGGGATCGCGACCCTGCCTCCTTGCCCGTGCTTGTAGCGCAGCAGGCCCCGCGGCTGTCGGGCCGCTTCAATCCGAGTTCTGGGTCGAAACCGTCCCGCAGCGGGTCGCACGTCTTCTAGCAGACGGGCGGCGGGATGTTGTGAGGCTCTCGCCCGTCCCAAGATCGACTTTACCCCGTGAGCGCCCGCACATGGTGGCCTTTTCCAAACACTGAAGAGCCCCGCGGGCTGCGCAGCCGACAAGCCCATCATCCCCGCCTTCCGCCGCTGCCGAAATAATATTGCCGAGCGACGTGTGACACTTGCGCCGCCGTGCGGTTCTTCAACTCCGAGGGACTGGTTGTGCAGCAGCGCCGCTACTGCATCTCGGCTCTCGAGCGGCTGGACTTTGCAACTACCGATTCCGGACCGCTGTTCTTCGCCCTGTCCGCAGAGGCTGCGGCCAAGTTCCGCCTGCCTCCGGCTGAATCGGATCTGGTGCGCGATGGTGACCTGCCTTGATCCATCAATCTGGCGAGGGTGACGATTGCCAAGCCTTTATTGCTGCCGGCACGAGCTTCCGCACGGCAGTGCCCGGATTATGGCAAGGCATGTGCCGATGCCTCTTTGGCGGGCAGACCCTCGCAAGCGTCCGCTCGCCTCCCCCAGGCAATTGCTTTCGGTCGGCGGTCACTCATAAGACGCAGCTTTTCACGCCGGGCAAGGAGCGTCGCGGAGGGAAAACGGCTGGCCTGATCAGGAGTGCCTTGGATGCATGGTGTTAATATCGCACTAGGCCATTGATGGGTAAGCCTTCCCCCGGATGGGGTGAGCGACCCCAAAGTGCGCTCGGGAGGTTCGTCTTATGTCCCCATCACACTTGGTACCGGTAAACACGAGTTCGGAATGGGGACACCTGCCTCCGGAGGTTCGAGAGGAAATCGATATTTTCGAGACCGAGCTACGACGGGTTCAGGCGGGCTTGATCGACGACAAGCTTTTCATAGAATTCCGCTTGCGCCACGGAGTTTACGGCCAGCGTCAGGACCGAGTCCAGATGCAGCGGATCAAGATTCCCATGGGGCGGGTCAGCGTGGACCAGTTCAAGGCCCTGGCCGACATCGCCGAGGAGTATGCGGTTGGCGTGCTCCACGTGACGACCAGGCAGGACTTTCAGTGCCACTTCATCGATATCAATGACACCCCGAATCTGATGCGTCGGCTCGCCGAGGTTGGGATCACGACGAGAGAGGCCTGCGGCAATGTCATCCGCAATGTGACCTGCTGCCCTCACGCCGGCGTCTGCCAGGACGAGACCTTCGATGTGTCGCCGCACGCGCACGCCATGGCTCACTTCATGCTGCGCCATCCGGACGCTCAGAATTTCGGGCGCAAGTTCAAGATCTCCTTCTCGGGCTGCGAAAGCCATTCTTGCGGACTCGGCCGCATGCATGACATCGGGGCTGTCGCCCGGGTCCAGGATGGCGTCGAAGGGTTCCAAGTGCTTGTCGGCGGCGGACTCGGGGCGCTGCCGCACCAAGCGAAGGTTTACAGCGAGTTCGTGCCAGCCGACGAGATGCTGCCCTTGGCCCAGGCGATTTCCAGAGTCTTCGCGCGGCTTGGAGAGAAGAAGAACCGCGCCAAGGCGCGGATGAAGTTCCTGATCGCCAAGCAGGGCATCGACGAGTTCCGTCGGCTGGTCGAGGAGGAGCGAACCCGCCTCTCTCTGGATGCGCGATGGGAGGTGGAGCGCTGGGACGCCGTCGGCAAGTTGAGCGACGTGCCGCTCAAGCCTCCGTCACGTCTTGCGATGCCTGCTAACCCGGAGCCCGGTCTAAGCGAATGGCTTGACATGAACGTCCGCCCGCAGCGGCAGGACGGGTATTCGATGGTGGATGTCTTTCTCCCCTTAGGTGACATCACTTCGGAAGAGGCGCGGAAGTTCGCGGAAATCTCGCGCCGCTATGTCAGTGACACACTGCGCACGACGGTCGATCAGAACCTGATGCTGCAGTGGGTCTCCAATGCCGACTTGCCCGATCTGTACCGGGACCTCAAGGCGATCGGACTTGCCGAGGCCGGAGTAGGCAGGATGAAGGACGTTGTGGCCTGCCCTGGCACGGACTCTTGCAAGCTGGGGATCACCTCGTCGCGGGGGTTGGCGGCGCATCTGCAAAAGAGATTCGCCAACGGAATGAGCGGGATCGCCCGGCGCTCGGATCTCAAGATCAAGATCAGCGGATGTTTCAACTCTTGCGGCCAGCACCATATCGCGGACATCGGTTTTTTCGGTTCAGTGCAGCGCAAGAAGAGGGACACCGCGCCGGTCTTCCAGGTGACATTAGGGGGTTCGACTCGCAGCAACGCCCAGTCCTACGGCTTGGCGGTCGGTAAGATTCCGGCGCAGAACGTAGACAAGGCAATCGTCAAGGTCAGCGAGTTCTACAACCGCGAGAAGCGCGGTGACGAGACGCTCAGCGATGTCGTGTCTCGGGTAGGCAAGATGCGTATCAAGGCCGAACTCAAGGAGTTCATGGTGTTGCCTACATACGAGGAGTCTCCGGGATTCTATCAAGACACTCGGCAGCCGTGGCAATACAAGCGCTCGATCGGTGTCGGGGAGTGCGCAGGCGAGGTCGTGGATCAGGCGGAATTCTTGCTCGAGGACGCCGACCGAATCCACTTTGAGTCCACGCTCGACCTGGAGCAGAACCGTTTCGGGGACGCTTCGGCGAAGGCGTTTCAAGCTTGTAAGAAGGCTGCCGATGCGCTCCTATTTACGAAGGGCCTGTGGCTTTCCGACAAGTACGACACGGTTGACGAGTTCCGCAGGCACTTCCACGACACGGGGGTCTTCTACAAGCCGTTCGCGGACAACTTCCTGCGCACCGCGCGCGAGGAGCCTAGTGCGGATCCCGAGCGAGCGCGGCTGCGCGTCGAGGAGGCGATCCTGTTCATCGAGGCTGCCCAAGGCGTCTATTCCCAGAGCACGGAATTCTAGGACCGCATCCGCTGAATGGACGACAATCTGCAACGGGTCGATGTCAAGCAACTGCTCGACTCGCCGCGGAATCCCGACCTTGACCCGTTCCTTGTCATTTTCAACCGCTGGCGCAAGCAGACGGATCACCCCTCCGATTGGGTTGACCTCGCCGACTACGCGCACATGCCAGGCGGGCCGGGAATCCTGATCGCCGGCAAGCGGGACACGTTCTCAATCAATCTCAATCCTCCGGGGCCAGGACTGCTCACCAGTGTTCGCGGGGGTCTGGAGGGCACTTTGGCCGATAGGTTTCGCGAAGCGTTTCGCCGGGCGCGCGAATTCAACGCGGCCGTGGCGGCCGAGCCCGAATTCCCGCCCGAGTTCCAGTGCATCGACCATGCGTGGGAGGTGTTCGTCAACGACCGCCTGCGCTTTCCCAATACCGATCAAGCCGACCGTCAGGTCCGGCCCGCGCTCGCGGCGGCCTTGGGAATGGCGCCGGAAGTGTTAACCCGCCACGCGGACCCGGGTGGCCGACTCGGTTATTCGGCACGGTTGGATCTGATGCTTCAATAAGCGTCGCCGGGGGCGGTGCTATTGTCAAAGCTTGGGTTCGCTCCCGTTCCCAACTAGGCTCTTTAGCCTCTTTTGACGCATGACAAGGGGGTTTTCTGCGTGCCTATGCTGACGTTTCAGGACATCGTGATGCGCCTCAAGGTGTATTGGGCGCGCCAGGGCTGCATTGTACAAGAGCCGTTCGACTGCGAGGTCGGCGCCGGGACGATGTGCCCGGAGACCTTCCTGCGCGTGCTGGGCCCGGACCCCTACCGCGTCGCGTACGTGCAGCCCAGCCGTCGCCCAGCGGACGGGCGCTACGGAGAGAATCCCAACCGGCTCTACAAGCACATGCAGTTGCAAGTGATTCTCAAGCCGGCGCCCGAAGACGTGGTGGAACTCTACTTGAAGAGCTTGGAGGAGATCGGGATCGATCTCTCCCGGCACGACTGCAAGCTGGAGGAGGACAACTGGGAATCGCCGACTCTCGGCGCGTGGGGCGTGGGCTGGCAAGTCATGCTCGATGGCCTCGAGATTACGCAATTCACGTACTTCCAGCAATGCGGCGGGCTTGACCTTGATGTAGTGCCCGCCGAGCTCACTTACGGACTCGAGCGACTGGCGGCGTTCATCCAGAATGTCGACAGCATCTACGAAATCCGCTGGAACGACCGCTGGACTTACGCCGATGTGAGACTCGCTGACGAGGAGCAGTACTCCACGTACAACTTCGAGGAGGCTGACGTGGAATTCGTCTGGAAGGAATTCGACCTGCACGAGGCCGAATGCCGACGGCTCTTGGGACGGTACGGAGATAGTTCCGATCCCGTCGATCGGCGCCGATTCCCGCTACTCGCTGCCTTTGATCAGACGCTGAAGTGCTCCCATCTTTTCAACACATTGCAAGCTCGCGGCGCGATCAGCGTAACCGAGCGGGCTCAAGTGATCCAACGGGTGCGCAACCTCGCGGTCGGAGTTGCCACTGCTTGGGTGCACCAGCAGCGAGCGGCCCGCGACGAGGCGGCATGAGCGATCTTCTTCTGGAAGTTGGCACCGAGGAAATCCCGGCCAGGATGATTTCCGGTGCTCGACGCGACCTGAAGCGCCGGTTCATTGACTGCTTGCGTGACTTGGGCCTGGAAGGCGGCGCGCGAGTCTCGGTCGAAGCGACGCCAAGACGGCTCGCCCTCTTCGCGGATGGCCTGCCGCGGAAACAGGAGGATCGGGTCGTAACTCTCAGAGGGCCTTCTCGCAAGGTCGGCTTCGACGCTGACGGCAATCCTACCCGCGCCGCGCTCGGGTTTGCGCGAAAGGCCGGTGTGCCGGTGGGCGAGCTGGAGTCAGGGGCGGACGGCAGGCTGATGCTCCGGCGCCGGATCGCCGGGCGCGGTACGGGGGGCCTGCTGGCCGAGCGGCTAGCGCAGGTTGTCCTGGCCGTGCGCTTTCCGCGCAGCATGTACTGGGAGGGCAAGGGCAGCCCGCGCTTCATTCGCCCGATCCGCTGGGTCGTCGCGCTGCTTGACGGGGAGGTCCTACCGTTCGAACTTGCCGGCGTCGTCTCGGGACACTCTACTTGGGGGCATCGCAGGCTGGGGTCGGGGCCGCTTGCGGTTAGCGGAGCGGAGAGCTACCGCAGGGCGCTTGGCGACAACGCAGTGATCCTCTCTTCGGAAGAGCGGAGCAGAAAGATCCTTTGCGAAGCCGAAGCGATTCTCCCTGCGGGCTGCCGGCTTCGGAAGAACTCGAGGCTCCTCGAGACGTTGGTCAACGAAACTGAGTTCCCAACAGCCATCCTCGGGAGCTTCGATCCCGGGTACCTTTCCCTTCCCGAGGAAGTGCTCGAGACTGTGATGCTAGTGCATCAAAAGTACTTCGCCGTCGAGGATGGCAGCGGGGCAATGACGAACCGCTTCGTGGCGGTCGCAAATTCCGGCGGCGACGCGACCGGGGAAATCCAGAGGGGCCATGAGCGGGTGCTGCGAGCTCGGTTCAACGACGCGCGATTCTTCTGGGACTTTGACCAGCGGAGCACGCTCTTGGAGCGTGTGGAGGATCTAAAGGCCGTCACGTTCCAAGCCGCGCTCGGCAGCTACTGGGACAAGACCGAGAGCAACCTGGAGGCTGCTCGAGCGCTTGCGATAGCCCTGGGCCTGAACACCGAGGTTGCGGAAAGGGCGCAACGTGCCGTCCGCCTAGCCAAATGCGACCTGACCACAGAGATGGTGGGGGAGTTCCCCGAGTTGCAAGGCAAGATCGGCGGGCTTTACGCAACCGCTCAAGGAGAAGGCGGACACGTTGCGCACGCGATCTACGACCACTATCTTCCCTTGGGTGCGGCAGGCCCTGTCCCGCGCTCGACCGCGGGCTGCGTGGCGTCGCTAGCCGACAAGCTCTCAACGCTCGGAGGCATGTTCGGGCTGGGGCTGATACCGACCAGTTCTAAAGATCCCCTTGCGTTGCGCCGGGCGGCCTTCGGAGTCATTCGAATCGTCGTGGAAAGCGCGATGCCCGTTTCTCTGAACCGCTTGGTTGAGATCTCACGCGCCGGCAAGCACGAGACTCACCTGCATAGCTATCTTTTGGAGCGCCTGCGGCACTGGCTCCAGACACGCGGTGGATTTTCCGCCGACGTGGTGCAGGCGGTCTTGGCGGCGTCTGACGCAGTGCCAGTCGATGTCCTGTCGCGTGCGAGGGCGCTGGCCGCCGTGCGGACGACGCCAGACTTCGAATCCCTCGCGGTAAGTTTCAAGAGGATTCGCAATATCCTCGAGCACGCCGAAGTAGCGGGCTCAATCGGCGCTCACGAACTGGATACAGATTTGCTTGAACAGGGGGCGGAAGCCGAGTTGCATGCCGCCCTGCAATCCGTGGCCATCCGGATTGCCGAACACAACGCCCGCCAAGACTATGAAGCGTCACTTCGAGAGATCGCCGTGCTTCGGCCCGCGCTGGATCGCTATTTTGACGATGTGCTCGTCATGACCGACGACGAGGCGGTGCGTCGGAATCGGCTGGCATTCCTCGCCGGGCTCCTGGTGAAACTCTCGACGATCGCGGATTTCGCAATAATCGCGCCGGATCCGGCCGGGAAGAAGCGGCGCTAGGATCGGCAGTTAGAGCCCGTCGCTTTCCGGGATGAACTGGCGCAGGAAGCGGGCGCTCTGTCGTAGCGACAGCATGCGGGCTTGCAGAGAGCCTTCGTAGGATCGGTCCTCCACCTCCACGCAAACAGGCCCGTCGTAGCCGGTCGACGTGAGGACCGAGAAGAACTGCCTCCAATCGACATCCCCTAGCCCGGGCAGCTTGGGCGTGTGGAATTCCAGCGGGTAGGCCAGTATTCCCACGTCGTTTAGCAGGTGCCGGTCGACGCGCACGTCTTTGGCATGCACATGGAATATCCGCTCGCGAAAGTCCCGCAAGGGCGCGATTGCGTCCATCTGCATCCAAGTCGGATGCGAAGGGTCGTAGTTGAGTCCGAACGAGGCACTCGGGATGTCGTCGAACATGCGCCTCCAAATCGCTGGCGAGCAGGCGAGATTCTTGCCGCCCGGCCACTCGTCCCGCGTGAAGATCATGGGGCAGTTCTCGATGCCGATGCGAACACCGCGTCCCTCCGCGAAGGCAACCAGCGGACGCCAGATATCGAGGAAGCGTGGCCAGTTTGCTTCGACGGATTGCGTCCAGTCCCTCCCGACGAAAGTATTGACAGTCGATAGGCCCAGCGTCTGCGCCGCTTGGATGACACGGCGGAGGTGCTCTTGCGCGACAGTGGCTTCCTCGGGGTCGTGCGAGAGCGGATTCGGGTAGTAGCCCAGACCGCTGATCCCGACGCCGTGGCGGTGCAGTGCTTCGCGAACGGATTCAGCGGCCGCGGAGTCCATTGCGGCGACGTCGATGTGGGTGACCCCCGCGTATCGGCGTTCGGCCTTGCCTGGCGGCCAACACATGACCTCGATGCAGTCATATCCTTCCCCGGCCCCAATGCTGCAGACTTCGTCGAACGATAACTCGGGAAGGATGGCGCTAACGAATCCCAGTTCCATACCCGTTCAGCGTACTGCAACAACATCTGACACCTCTGAACGGGCAACGATCGTCGTGTGCGAGCACGCCCTCGTGGCAGACTGCAGGTTCACGAGGGCATTCGTCAGGATCCTGGCCGCTGCCGCTAGAAGCCTTGCGCAGGCATCCAAGAAGCTGCGCGGCACAATTCGGGGTTACGGCATTAGATCTAATTGGAGAGGTATTTGCGGCTCCCGTCGGATCCGATCTCGGCGAGCACTCGGTGCGTTGTTTTGAGGGAAGCCAACGCTCTGTAGGACTTGTCGCGCGGCGACGGGTCCCGACGATTCGATGTAGATTTCACTCTGGCCGCCGGGCGTTCACACCGGACTATGCGCCCGCTGTCTAACGACGGCATCGGCAATCGAGTGCGCACCTCGAATCCGCCCTGCAATGATGCAGACATCCGGTTGTCAGTCCGCGCTCCGGAAGAGCCCCGAGCAATGCCCGGGCGCACCGTCCCCACTGCGGGCATTAGCATCGCGAAGACGGGCCTGTGCTTCGCGACTATCCCTTTCCCATCACCTTCAATTGGGGCTCATTTCCCAACTCAATAAACATCCTGATTCCCTAGCAAATGCATCCATTTCCAAGGGGCCGAGCGTCGAGTTGGCGCGCCGGGATAGGGAGTATCTCGAGCCGGGGACCAGCGTCATGTCGGACGGACTGGCTTGCTTTCGGGGCGTCGAGGCTGCCGGCACGAAGCGACCGTGACGCACGGGGGCCTGGCAGCTGCGAGACCGCCGGGGCTGACGTAGGTGAACACCCTGCTGGGAAACCTGAAGCGCTCCCTGGACCGCTTCTACCACTTGATCGAGCCGAAGTATCTGGCGCGTTATTCGGCGAGATTCCAATACCGCTTCAATCGCCGCTACGATCTGGCGGCCTGTGCGCGCGCTCGGATAATCCAGGGCAAGCGACAACCCGGCCCGGCAGAGAGCCAGGCCGCAGCCTTCTCCGCGACGATTCCGGCTCTCGAATTGGCTGGCCTGTCTGGAGGTAGCCGGCTCCGCTCACGACGACAGCGGTCATCCGCTTGTGCTTCGACCTAAAGCCGATTGCGTCTCAAACCAGGATGCAGTTACTAGCGAATCAGGATAAACATTGCAGAACAGCCGGAATTTCACTTGACAATTAATCCCTTTGTGTTGCAATGGACCCGAGTGTTGTGGAGGGGGGTTCAAGTGACTTCTAGAGTCCGCAAAGTGCGGCTCCATGAAGCCCCAGCCACTCACCGGAAGGGCGCAAAATCATGACAAGAATTCTAGTCACGAGTTGTCTCGTCTGTGCGGCACTGCTCTGCGTGCCGCCGGGCGTGTCCCAAACTACGCAGGGACAGTTGAACGGTCGGGTCACGGATATCTCGGGAGCCGTTATTCCAGGGGCTCAGATTTCAACCGCCAATCTCGCGACGGGCGTGCAATTTCAAACTGTCGCGAACGAGGCGGGTCAGTTCGTAATCTACTTGCCCGTCGCAACGTACGACATGCGTGTTTCCTCCCCTGGATTTGCGTCGCAGGCGATCAGCGGAGTCTTGATCTCGGCAGCCTCTACGACAACGATCAACACGGAACTGCAAGTGGAGGCTGTAGCGGAAGAGGTTCAGGTGAGTGCGACACTCGCGACGCTGGAGACCTCGGACACTTCCGTCGGAGTGAATGTCGAAGAGAGGCTCTTGCGCGATGTCCCTGTACCCGTGGCGGGAAACAAGCGACGCCCTTATCAGTACATTGCCCTCTCTCCGACGGTCAATACCAATGGCTTCAATCAGATAGCAGGCAGTCGAGTCAACACCAACGTGATTCTGCTGGATGGCTTGGGAACCGACATCGGCAATCAGGGCTTCGGAGAGGACGCGGCGAACAACGAGCCAACCGTCGAGGCGATTGGCGAGTACAAGATCTTGCTCAATGCAACCGCCGCCGAATACGGGCGCACGTCCGGGGCGGTGCTTACCTACGCCACCAAGTCCGGCTCGAACGAGTTTCACGGATCGACGTGGAACTACCACAATAATTCGGTGTTGACAGCGCGGCCTTGGAGCGCGGCGAACCGCGGCAATAGCCGCTCCAACGAATTTGGAGTAGCCACCGGTGGCCCGGTAGTGTTCCCCGGATACAGCGGCCGTAACCGAACGTTCTTCTGGACCACTTTGAACGCCTACCGTCAAGGGGCTACCGGGGCTCCCGGGGGCCTGCAGTCCGTGCCCACCTCAGCTATGAGACAAGGAGATTTTTCTGCCATTGGGAACCTCCTTTACGACATAAAGGACCGGTTCAACGATGCGGACGGCACGGTTCGACGTCGGCCTTTCCAGAACAACACGATTCCGATGAGCCGCTTGAGTCAGGTCACGGCGAACGTCATGTCGCTGCTGCCGCTTCCGAACAGGGGTGACGATCCGGAATTGAATTATGTCGGCCAGTCCACCGGCTCGTACAAGCCTTGGGACGTGACTGTGAAAATTGACCACAACTTCAACGTCGAGCACCGGATCTCGGGTTTCTACCAACGCGGGATCCAACCCCGTCTCAGCACGGACCGCGTGCTTGGACCGGAATTCGGCGAAACCAATTTCAATACGATCAATCGCATGCGACTCGACTACACTTGGATGATCAAGCCCAGTCTGATCAACACGTTTCTGTTCGGTATGAACAAAAACAGTTTCGGGAGAGAACGGGCCAATTTCGGACAGGACATCGGGCGGCAGTTCGGCATTCTAGGCATGCCGGATCCTAATTGTCCCGAAATTCTCTTGAACCGCGCCGGTCGCGGCCAAGTCGATATCTGCGGCAGGGCCCCTGCACAAACTGACAACAACACGATCACGAACTTGAGCAACACGATGCTCTGGAACAAAGGCAACCATACGATCAAGTTCGGTTACCAGATGCAGAATTGGCGTGCGGATCGAACCGACTTGGGCGGCGTTTCCGGCGGCATAACGGTAAGCGCCGCGGGAACGTACTTTTTCAACAGAGGCGGAAACACCCGAGATACCAATGGACAAGGCGGTTTTCACCTGGCGGACTTTTTCCTAGGATTGCCTACATTTGTCGGAACCGTGAGCGCGCTTGAGTTGCGAGAGCGTGAGCAGTATCACGGATTCTTCGTGCAGGACGACTGGAAAGTCACTCCGAAGCTGACATTGAACTTGGGTCTGCGATGGGACATCAACGTACCATTCAGCGAAGAGAGCGCTCAATACACGGGGCTTGATCCGCTGCTTCCGAATCCGGGCGCGTCCGGGCACCCCGGGGCACTCACCTATTACGGCGAGGGACCGGGCCGAAACGGCATCCATCGGCCAGGTGTGATCAATTACAACGACTTCGGCCCGCGGCTCGGTCTTGCCTATCAAATCGACGACAAGACCGTCTTCCGAGGATTTGCAGGCGTTTTGCAGATCGGAGTTACCAACGGAAACGCTCGTTTCATCAACCGTACGGGGCACGCGGCCTCTGGGAGCCCGTTGCCCAACCCCGATCCGTTCGGCGTGTACTTCGAATGGGATAATCCTTTCCCTAGCGATGTCCTTGGAGAGATCCCCAATACCGACCCCGCCTTCCGGAACAACCAGAACTTCCAGAATTGGATGAGAGGCACGGAAATCGGAAAATCCACCGAACTCTACAACATCAGCGCCGGCTTCCAGCGGCAGGTCGGACGTGACCTTCTTCTGGAAACTACGTTCTTCGCGAACCTCATGCGCCACGGGAGCGACCACGATCCCGTAAACCAGTTACATCCAGATTATTTTCACTTGGGTCCGTTGCTCAATCTTCCGATTACGCACCCCGACGTGGCGGCTGCCGGCTTCTCGAAGCCTTATCCGGAGTTCCCCGGCGACCTGACCCTGTCCCGGGCTCTGCGGCCGTTCCCCCAGTTTGCCAGCATTACCAACGATGCCTCGATTCGAACCAAGGCCAACTACCACGCCGTGATGTTCAAGGCCCAGAAGCGGTACTCCAACGGGCTGTCGTTCCTAGCCCACTGGACGATCTCGAAGCACCTTGGGGACACTGACTGGAGACCGGGCGCGTTCGGAAGCTGGCCCCGGCATCAATATAACCGGAAGCTCGACAAGTCGGTGGAGCGTTTCGACACGCCGCAGCGGCTAGTCCTCAATTACTCTTATGAACTGCCCTTCGGCCCTGAAAAGAAATGGGGCGGCAATAGCGGCGTTAGCAAATACCTGCTAGGCGGCTGGTCAGTTGCGGGCGTACACGAGTACATGAGCGGGTACCCTGTCGCGATGGGCGGTGGGCTCTCGATTGGCATACCTGGCGGACCCGGCGGTAGACCCAATCGCGTTCAGGGCGTGCCGATCCGCAGCAACATTAGTTGTGCGGACCTGGAATTCGGGAATCCACAGAGGAATTACCTTCTCAATGCGGGCAACCCTGGGCAGGCGGCCAGGACAGGCCGGCCACTGCCGTTCGAACCCGAAGGGGACTATCAAATTGGCAATGCCCCGATCAGGGATCAGTCGGCTCGCCAGTGCGGGAACTTGAATGAGAACTTCAGCCTTCTCAAGGTGATACCGGTGACGGAACGGATCCAGATTCGAATCGGGGCCGACTGCTTCAACTGTTTCAACCGGCATCGATTCATCACATTCAAATTCGGTCAATCGAACTCGGGCACGTCATTCGGGGAAATCCAACCTGACCAGCCATTCGGGCCACGCGTCATACAACTCAGAGCGAGGGTACAGTGGTGACGTGAAGGTCGGTTCGGTCCGGCACCCCTCGGCCCGGTGCGAAGGCCGCGTCGCGGGGGGATTGAGTGTCAGGGCAAGGCTCCTCGTTCTGCTTGCGCTTGCATCCGCCGGTTCCGGCCTTGCCTCGGAGTGTGAACGGCCACAAGATTGGCCTTCCCTGCTTCAGCGTTTCTCCGATACTGTTGCGCGACACGATTGGGGCGCTCTCCTTCAGCTCGGAGACGAAACTATCCAGGCCTGCCCCTCGTCTCCAAGAGGCCACTACTGGCAGGGAGTGGCCCGCTTCAACTCGGGACGGTTTTTTGCGGCAGTCCGTTCGCTGCGAACGTCGCTGCAGATCGAACCGAACGGACGCACACACCTAGCGTTGGCCCAAGCTTACTCTGAATTGGACCAGAAGAGGTTCGCCCGCGAAGAGTTCGAGCAAGCGAAGAGCATGCAGCCGACGGACCCTTCCGTGTATTTCGTGGAAGGCAAGTATTTCTACCAGAAAGAGAGTCGGATCGACTTGGCGGAGCGAGCGATTCGCAGGGCCCTTGAGCTTCGACCGGACCACGTTCCGTCCCTGTGTTACTTGGCGCTGTGCTTGAGCGCCGGGGAGCGGAAAGCGGAGGCGGAAGGAGCCTTGCTGCAGGCAATCGCGATCGCGCGCGCGAGAGGCAGCGCCGATTTGCTCGTCCACGAGTTGCTGGCAGAGCTGTACATCGAGATGCAACAGGCCGAGAAGGCGTATTCGCAAGCGAGCAGGGCGGTGGAAATCAACCCTGGATCGACGAAGGCGCAGTTCCTCCTCGGTAAGGCGGCATGGATGCTGAAGCGTTCGGAAAGGGCGATTGGCGCTTTCGAACGAGCTATCCATTTGGACGATAGTTATCCGGAGCCCAGATACCTATTGGGGCAAGTTCTGTTGAGTACCGGTCAGCGCCGGAGAGCCAGGCAAGAGCTGGCAAGCTTCCGTGAACTGGAGAGGCTCTATGGCCGCGCGCGGTAAGCGATTCTCCACGTGCTCGGAGGCCGCAGCTTTCATGGCTGTATTCTGCGCGCTCGTCGCCCCGACTGCGATGGGCCAGGTCAGCCTGCTGGCGACTGCTGGGGCGGGACCGCAAGCGGAGACGCGCGACGAGCTGGACCAGGCTGGCTTGGTTTTCGACGCGTCGGACGCTCGCACGATCCTGGACCGGGCCGAGAGATTCGCCGAGTCCTATCCGACTTCTGACTTTCTAGAGGCCGTCGGGCTCACCAGGATGCACGCCTATCGCGAGCTCGGGCGAAGAGCCGACTTGGTTTCGGCGGCAACGGATGTGTTGCAACTGAATCCCGAGAATCCCCTCGCGTTGGTCTCGCTCGCCGAGACCTACCTGAGTGGGCCTGCGAACTCCGAGCGGAACCGGGAACGTGCAGTGCGGCATACACGGAGAGCCGTCTCCGTACTAGACAGCTTGGCGATGCCCCAGGGGGCGCGGAGTCGAGATTGGCTCGCGGCGAAGAAAGAACTGCTGGCCCGCGCCCACGCCATGCTAGGCTACGTTCACCTGAAGGAGGGGGAATTCGAAAAGGCCGCGTTTGAACTGGAACTAGCTGCATCACTGGAGCCGGCCGGGGAATACTTCTATCGCGCCGGAGTGGCTTATCAATTCAGCGGATTCGCTCGGAAAGCCAGCGAGGCGTTCGAACGCGCAATCGAGTTGGGGCCGGAAGATGTGCGACGGTCGGCTGAGGAGCGCTTGAATGAACTGAGGGACCAGGAGCCTTGACGTGCGTCAAGGCGGCCTTCAGGTCAGTGCTGCGACTTGGCAGGAGTTCGATGTTGGCGAGGAAGCCTGCGACGCTCCCATGCCAGGGAACCGTCGTTGCACTGTGCTTGGCGGCTTCTTTGTTTGCTGCTCCAATCGCTGCACAACGGTTTCTCGAAGATCCAACTCACTTTTGGCAGCATAAGTCAGAATATGGGGGTGCGCAGGCGTGCATGGCGTGTCACGCGGACATATATCGAGAGCAGGAACAAAGCAACCATGCGCGTTCGCTGCACCCGGCGCGGGAGATGCCGCAAATTTCCGCCGGTACGCAGTCTGAAAAAGTGGACCCAGTCTCCCAAGCAAGACTCACGATCGAACGGAACGGAGAAGGAAGGGTGTATCTAAGGTCCCGACGCGGCGAGGAAAGTGCCTCGATAACGCTTGATTGGGCATTCGGGAGCGGCCTGAAGGGCATTACAGCGGTCGGACGCAACGACGCGGGGACGTTCATCGAGAGCTCGTTGACTTGGTACGCCAGCGTGGCATCGTTTGACCTGACGACGGGCGCGACCCAGTACGAGCGCCGTACGGTCGAGGATAGCCTGGGCAGGCGTCTCAGCGAAAGGGAAGTTGGTGAGTGTTTCGGCTGCCACACTACGGGTTACGACAAGCAGCGCGAGACCCCGGCTCGCAAAGAGATGGGAGTGCGGTGCGAGCGCTGTCATGGCCCAGGTGCGGAGCACATAAGCGCCGCCGCGTCGGGTTCCGCCTCGGACTCGATCTTTCACCCGGGAAAGCTTGAACCGTTTGCCCAGGTGCAGATGTGCGGAGCCTGTCACGGTCCACCGCCTCAGGACAACGACTTCGACGCCATCCGCTACGTTGAAACGACGCTAAAGACAGTGCGATTCCCAAGCCAGCGGTTGGTGCTGAGCCGATGTTTCAACGAAAGCATGGCGGGGCTAAAATGCACTACTTGTCACGACCCGCACACGAACGCCGCCGCGGAGCGAGAGACTCGTGACCGTCCGTGTCTGTCGTGCCATGTGCGGGAGGGTGCCAACGAGGGGAGCAGTTGCCCGGTGGCGGCGGACGATTGCGCTTCCTGCCACATGCCTCGCGAACGAGTGATGAGTCACTCTCTCTTCACTGATCACTGGATTCGGGTGATGCGCAGTGGGCAGAATTAGGTCCATCAAATACCGGAGGCCGGTCCCGGCCCGATACAGTGGAGCGCGCCTGCTGGCTGCGCTTGGCGCGATCGCGGCCCTGAACTGGATCGCGGAGGGCGCTGCGGCGCAAACCTCCGGCTTGAGCCAGTCCGACAGATCCTTCATCGAAGGGCACTTTCTGGCGGCCAAGAGCTTCGAAGCTTCGCAGCGGTACGATCAGGCCGCGAACGAGTACGAACTCATTCTGGAACGGTACCCGCACGCGGTTCCCAGGGTCTATCAGAACCTGGGCCTTTCCTACTACCTGCAAAGAAGGTACGAGGATGCGGTGAAGACATTCGAGAAGGGCCTGGAGATGGAGCCGGGGATGCTCGGGGCGCGCCTTCTGCTGGGGCGGTCTTACCTAGTCATGGAGCAGCCGGAGAACGCGCTGCCCCACCTGCTGCAAGCCCACCGCCGGCAACCCACGCTGGAAGGCGCTACATATCTGGGACAGGCATACAGCACGCAGGCAGACTACGAGCGGGCAGCCGATTACTACCGAGAGGCGCTCGCGCTGGCAGGCAAGGACCAGCAAGACAACATCATCTACTTGATCGGCAAGTCCTATCTGAAGAGGAACGAGGAGATTGTCAATCTGCATACCAGGCTGCACCCCGAATCCAAGGACACCCATCTCGCCGCCGCCAAGATGTTCGACCTTCGTGACGGCTATCAAGTGGCCGCTATAAAGTACCTGGAGGCGGCCGAACTCGACCCCATGAACGCCTCTATCTTCTATCCCTTGGCTAGGATGCTCGCGATCCTGGACCTCGACGAGGCCTCGCAGCTGGCGCTCGACAGGTACCACCAGCTCGCGCCCCTCCTCCAAACGGCCTCCATCGACGAGCAATCGCTGCCAAAGCAGGCGGTGGCAAAGATCGGCACCGAGGTGGACTTTGCCGGGATCCTGCATTCCCTGCCGCCGGTGACTGCAGAGTCCGCGCCGCCCGTCCCCATGCTTGGCAGCGACGCGAACAATGCGCTGCGCCAAGTGCTCGCAGGGGATGCCACGGGGCAATGGAACAGAACCGTGTCGCACCTTGCGGCGGGCAGGTACAGAGAGGCTCGTTCGGTGCTGGACTCGATGGACGGCAACCAGCACCATTGGCTGAAAGACTACCTGGATGCCGTAGTGAGCGATTGGCTCGAGGACTACGAGGCGGCCGAAAAAGCCGCGGATCGACCCAGCCTTAAGGACAGCCCGGTGCAGTTCGTGCAGATGCTGAGGGCTGAGATCTACCACACGCTGGCGTTGCGACACTTGCAACGACTGCTCGCAGAGCATCCCGACTCCTGTCTTTCGGATTTTGTGCGAGGGGAGAGCCTCGCAGCGCAGGAAAAGCGCGAGGCGGAAGAGGAATTCAAGGCCGCGATTGCGAAATGTCCCGGCAAGACCCAGATTCGAATTGCCTTGATCGAGCATTACCTGGCCAATTCACGGTTCGACGAGGCGCTCGACCAATGCCTGAAGGAACTGGAACTCAACCCCTACTCCAGCTCCGTGAAGAAGCATATCGGGCGGATTTACATTCAATTGCGGGATGCGGCCAATGGCATTCCCGTCCTCATCGAAGCCCTGGCCGCCGACCCCGAGGATGCCAACGCCCGCATGGATCTTGGACGGGGCTACGAACTGACTGAGGAATGGGAGAAGGCGGTCGAGCAGTACAAGCGTGCTCTCGAGCTGGATCCCGCCATGAATCGTGTCCACTATGTCTTGGGCAGAATCTACCGGCAGCTCGGTGAGCCAGAGCTGGCAAGGGAGCAGTACAGGCTGTTCCGGGAAAATGAATCCCGGACACACGAAGAGCACGTCGACAGGATCCAGCGTCTGCGGAAACGCGAATCCGTGCCTAGTGATCGCCCCTGATGCGTCCGCTTGACGAAGTTGCTTTCTTCCTGAAAATGCGTGATCAGGAGGCTGGACCTCAACGCATGTCGGAAGTGGCTGTTCCGTTGAGGCTCGGACTGTGCATTTGCGTGCTGTCGCTTGGCACGAAGTTCTGGGCTGGCCCGATCAGCTTTCCGGACGTGGCCTCGGAAGCTGGCCTGAACGATGTTTTCTACTGCGGCATCGACAAGGAGAAAAACTATATTCTCGAAAGCCTGGGCGGCGGGGTTGCCTTGTTTGACTTCAACCGGGATGAGTATCTTGACGCCTTCTTTGTCACAGGCAGCCGATTGGGCGGGTTCTTGGAACCGGAAGAACCCACCAACCACCTTTACGTGAACAACCGGGACGGAACGTTCACGCGGATGACCGAGCAAGCCGGCTTGCTGCTGTCGGGGTGGGGCCAGGGGGCATGCGTGGGCGATTACGACAACGACGGATTTGACGATCTCTTCGTCACGTACTTTGGAAAGAACCGACTCTATCGGAATCGAGGAGAGGCTCTTTTCGAAGATGTCACGGACACGACCGGCCTGAACGACCCTCCCCGCTGGTCGACGGGATGCGCGTTTCTCGACTACGATCTCGATGGTAGGCTCGACCTGTTCATCGTCAACTATCTTGTTTTTGACAAGGTCAAGGTCCCGCCCAGGGGTGTCTCGCCCGATTGCCGATGGAAGGGCGAGCTGGTCATGTGCGGGCCACGCGGCCTGCCGGGCGAAACGAACCAGCTGTTTCGCAACGTCGGCGACGGCCGCTTCAAGGAGGTTACGCAAGAATCTGGCATCGCCTTGGTGCCCGGCCGGTATTCGCTCTCTGCGACGACCCTGGACTACAACCAGGACTCGTGGCCGGATATTTATGTCGCAGTTGACACGAAGGCCAGCATTCTTTTCCGCAACAACGGTGACGGGACCTTCGAAGATGTGGCGCTGATGGCGAGCGTCGCCTTTAGCGATAACGGCATCGAGCAAGCCGGCATGGGCTCGGCCGCTGGCGATTTTGACGGCGACGGCCACCTGGACCTGGTCAAGACCAATTTCATAGACGACACGGCCAATCTGTATCGAAACAACGGGGACGAGACATTCGATGAATTCGTTCACCGAAGCGGCATGGGAAAGAACCGCGACTTCATGGGGTGGGGAGTTGGATTCCTGGATTTCGATCATGACACGTGGCCGGATATTTTCATGGTGAATGGTCACGTATATCCCGAAATCGAACCCGTGCTTCCCAAGAATCCCTACAAGCAAAGGCGAATCCTTTATCGCAGCGGCAAGGGACAGAGACTTGAGGATGTCAGCGAGTTGGCGAACGGCGGAGTCATGAAGCGGCATTCGAGCCGAGGCCTCGCGCTAGGCGACTTCGACAATGACGGTGACGTAGACGTATTCATTAACAACATGAATGAGATACCGAGCCTTCTGCGAAACGACTCGGACCGCTTAGGGGGCTTCCTTTCGATTCGATTGGTGGGCGTGCAGTCAAACCGGAATGCAATCGGTGCCAGGGTGGAGGTTTACGCGGGCGACCGGATGATCGTGCAAGAGGTTCGCTCCGGCTCAAGCTTCATGTCTCAAAGTGACTTCCGACTCCACTTCGGTTTGGGAGTCAACAAGAGTGTGGAGAGGATCGAGGTGCGGTGGCCTTACCCCGATTCGCGCGAGACTTTGCAGGACGTTTCAGCGAATCAATTCATCGAGGTCACCGAAGGGAAAGGAATCACCGGTCGTAATTTTCTTGCGCCTCGATAGGAGCGAGCGTCGTCCCGTTGCGCCGACTGCTGATTCGCGAGATTGACTATGGGGCTTGGGACGATGATTCTGACGTTGGAGTTCCGACCATCGTTCTTGTTCAGCCGCCTGCATCCATGGGGCCTAACGCCTTGCTTTCCAAATCTCGACGGGGAATCGATGCAAGAAGAACGTTGGATCGACAGGCAAATCAGTCATGCTGGTCACGGTGCTGCCGTCACGACAGTCCTGCCGCACAATGCGCAAGCTGCCGTGGCGAGATTTTCGCTGCACTTCACCGATTCCCGGGAACTACCCAGCCTAGCCGTCACCACGCCTTCGGCTTCGCGCTCAGGAACTTGCTTGTCATGCGGCGAGGCTCCTCAGTTCGGTAGGCGTTGGCCACGCCGCAGGCGCTGGTTTCAATCGCCGTCTCGAGGTCAAGCTGCACCCACGCATTCAGCAGCTCCTTCTGGTCGCGGAGCGCCGCCGGTCCGGCTGCCAGAATCGAATCGAGCCAGGCATTGATCGTGCCATCCAGGTCGGTAGACGGCACCAGCCTTTGGACGAGGCCCATCGCGTGCGCTGATTTGGCGTCGATGATATTGCCCGTCAGCAACAGTTCGCGCGCCCGACACCAGCCAACTAGGCGAGGAAGCAGAGCCACCTCGATCACCATCGGGACCCCAACTCGCACTTCGGGCATGCCGAATCTCGCTCTCAGGGACCCCGCACGACGATCGCAGCTTGCCGCTATCTCCGCGCCGGCACCGAGGAAGTAGCCGTCAATTCTGGCCAGAGTCGGAACAGGGACCACCTGAGACCAGTGCAAACTGCAGCAGGTGGGCCCTCGTTTCCCGACTTCGCGCCCGCGAAACAGGTGCAGGAGGCAAAGTTGGGTCGCGCTTAGGTTCCGCACAAGGCGACTGGACTGGGTCGATAGCGCACCCAGCCCCGAGACTAGCCGATTCCGGCATCTCGCATGCCGCAGTGCGGAAACGGGGATTGTACCCGGAATATGCGGCGTCTCTACGTTCTCGAAGCGAGTTCGGGCATACCTCGGGGAGAACGTTGTCTAGTGACGCATGCCTAGCCGCCCGGGCAGTCCGCTAGAATGGGATTTCCGCCTCCAAGTCTCGTGGCTCCGCGGCGGCACCGGCCCGCGAGCGCCCTGAAGCGGCGTCCCCAAACACGGCAGCACTAGGTTCGTGCCCGCGTGGCGCGCGCTATGCGCCCCGAGCGATACGGAAGGCGATTCAACACAGAGGTTCAACACCACGATGGCAAAGCACGTGTACTCATTCGGCGGTTCTCAGACCGAGGGCGACAAGTCGATGCGCGACACGCTCGGCGGCAAGGGCGCCAACTTGGCGGAGATGGCCCTAGCGGGCGTGCCGGTTCCCCCGGGCTTCACGGTCTCGACACAGGCCTGCAACTTATACCTAGCGGGCGGGAACCGTGTTCCCGACAGCGTCGAGGAGGAGATGGTTGTTGCCCTCGAGCGTCTGGAATCCGACATGGGCAAGAAGCTCGGCGATCCCGTCGACCCCCTCTTGGTCTCGGTTCGTTCCGGCGCGAAATTCTCCATGCCCGGAATGATGGACACGGTCCTGAATCTCGGATTGAACGACGAATCCACTAAGGGTCTCGTCGCGCTTAGCGGCAAGGAGACCTTCGCTCTCGACTGCTATCGGCGCTTCATCATGATGTTTGCCGACGTTGTCATGGGCGTCTCGAAGAGGCAGTTCGAGGAGATCCTCGAGGGCATCAAGGAAGCGGCCGGAGTAGAGAACGACATGGAACTCGACACCTCGCAGCTGCGCCATGTCGTCGAGGCGTTCAAGGCGCACTACAAGAACTCGCTGGGAGAGGACTTCCCCCAGGATCCCCACCATCAGCTCAAGCTGGCGCGAGACGCCGTGTTTCGTTCGTGGGACAATCCCCGCGCCAACCACTACCGTCGCATGAACGACATTCCGAACGATCTCGGCACGGCCGTGAACGTGCAGGCCATGGTGTTCGGGAATCTCGGCGACACTTCGGCAACAGGAGTCGGCTTCACACGCGATCCCGCCACCGGCGAGAACAGATTCTACGGAGAGTTTCTAGTGAACGCCCAAGGCGAGGATGTCGTGGCCGGCATCCGCACTCCGCGGCAGATCGAGGAACTCAAAGCTGTCCTGCCCCAGGCCTACGAAGAGCTGCGTTCCATCACAGCCCAGCTGGAACGCCACTACCGCGATGTGCAGGACTTCGAGTTCACCATTCAAGAGGGAAGGCTCTACATGCTGCAGACGCGCAACGGGAAGCGCACGGGCGCGGCGGCAGTCAAGTTCGCGGTCGACATGGTGGACGAAGGCCTGATCGACGACAGGGAAGCGGTGATGCGCGTCGAACCGCAGCATCTGGACCAATTGCTCCACCCTGTGATCGAGCCCTCGTCCAAGGGCAAGCTCACGACGCTGACCACCGGCTTGCCCGCGTCTCCGGGCGCGGCCGTTGGCCGGATCGTGTTCTCGGCCGACTCCGCGGTCGAACAGGCCGAGAAGGGCAATCACGTATTGCTGGTGCGCGCCGAGACGACACCGGAAGATATCCACGGCATGGAAGCGGCCAAGGGCATCCTTACGTCGCGCGGCGGGATGACGTCTCACGCTGCCGTCGTCGCGCGCGGCATGGGCTCGCCATGCGTCGCCGGGGCCGGCGACGTCAACGTGGACGCCAAGGCCGGCCGTATCGTCTGCAACGGCACCACTCTCAACGAGGGTGATTGGATTTCGATCGACGGCTCGACGGGCGAGGTGTTCGCGGGGCAGGCGAAGACCATCGAACCCGACCCCGCCTCGGCCGATTTCGCGCGGTTCATGGACTACGTGGACAAGCACCGCGTGGCGAGGGTCCGCGCCAACGCCGAGACGCCCCGCGACGCCCGCATGGCGCGCATTTTCGGTGCCGAGGGAATCGGCCTGTGCCGCACCGAGCACATGTTCTTCGAGCCCGAGAGGATCGCGCACGTGCGCCGGATGATCCTCGCCGAGGATTCCGAGACCCGCGCCGAAGCGCTGAGCAAGCTGCTGCCCATGCAAAGGCAGGACTTCGTTGAGCTGTTCGAGGTAATGGACGGCTATCCGGTGATCGTCCGCACCTTGGATCCTCCTCTTCACGAGTTCCTGCCGAAACGGGAGGAACTGATGGTGGAACTCGCCGAGCTGCGAGCGACCAACGGGGACGCGGCGAAGCAGGCGGAAGTCGCCGCGCTGCTCGAACGAGTGGAGGAGCTGCACGAGTTCAACCCCATGCTGGGCCATCGCGGCTGCCGGCTGGGCATTACGTTCCCCGAAATCACCGCCATGCAGGCCAGGGCCATCTTTGAAGCTGCCGTGCAATGCGCCGAGAAGGGTGTCCACGCCATTCCTGAAGTGATGATCCCGCTAGTCGGCAATCACAGGGAGTTGGAGAACCAGAAGAAGGTTGTTGTGGACACGGCAGAGCAGGTATTCGCCGAGGCGGGCCGGACGGTTCACTACAAGGTGGGGACGATGATCGAGGTGCCGCGCGGCGCGCTGACCGCCGACGAAGTCGCCAAGCATGCGGAATTCTTTAGCTTCGGCACCAATGACTTGACGCAGACCACATTCGGGTTCAGTCGCGACGATTCCGGGAACTTCATCAAGCCCTACCTAGACGCTGGCATCCTCGAGGCTGACCCGTTCCAAGTGCTCGACAGCAACGGCGTGGGCCAACTCATCGAGATTGCGTTGGAGAAGGGGCGCAGGACACGCCCAGGTCTTGAGGTCGGGATCTGCGGCGAGCACGGCGGGGAGCCCAAGTCGGTGACATTCTGTGTGCGAGCCGGGCTGAACTACGTCAGCTGCTCACCGTACCGCGTGCCCATCGCACGGCTGGCGGCCGCGCAGGCCGCCGTTACGGGCGCATGAAGCGACCGCACTGCCCGATACCCCTTTGAGACGCGGCTTCGACAGAGGCCGCGTCAGTTTGACATCGACGCGAGGAACTCGTCGTTGTCGCGCGTCTTCGCCATGCGGTCCAGCAGGAGCTCGGCAGCTTCGACCGTCTGCAGGCTGCTCAGGACGCGGCGCAGCACCCAGACCTTGTTCAACGTCTCGCGCGGCAGCAGCAGCTCTTCCTTTCGGGTCCCGCTGCGGTTGGTGTCTATTGCCGGGAAGATCCGCTTGTCGACCAGCTTCCGGTCGAGGTGGGTCTCCATGTTGCCAGTCCCCTTGAACTCTTCGAAGATCACCTCGTCCATGCGGCTGCCTGTCTCGATCAGCGCCGTCGCGACGATCGTCAGCGAGCCGCCTTCCTCGATGTTCCTGGCCGCGCCGAAGAACCGCTTCGGCCGCTGTAGGGCGTTCGAGTCGACGCCGCCGGAAAGCACCTTCCCCGACGGCGGGGCAACGGTGTTATAGGCCCTCGCCAGGCGAGTAATGGAGTCGAGCAGAATTACGACGTCGCGCTTGTGCTCGGTGAGACGCTTCGCTTTCTCGATGACCACTTCGGCGATATGGACGTGCTTCGAGGCTGGCTCGTCGAATGTCGAGCTGATCACCTCCCCTCGCACGGAGCGTTTCATGTCGGTGACTTCCTCGGGCCGCTCGTCGATCAGCAGGACGATCAGGTAGACTTCCGGCTGGTTCGTCGTGATCGAGTTGGCAAGCGCCTGGAGCAGCATTGTCTTGCCAGTCCGCGGCGGAGAAACGATGAGTCCGCGCTGCCCCTTGCCGACGGGAACGAGCAGGTCCATGACGCGACCGCTGAGATTGTGCTTGCCGGTTTCGAGCTTGAACCGGCCCTCGGGATATAGCGGTGTGAGGTTGTCGAACAGAATCTTGGTCTTGGCCACTTCCGGAGGCTCGAAGTTGACGGCTTGGACCTTGACCAGCGTGAAATACCGCTCGCTTTCGCGAGGGGGGCGCGCAAAGCCGGTCACCGTATCGCCAGCACGGAGCTTGCAGCGCCGGATCAGGTTGGGCGAGACGTAGATGTCGTGTGGCGCGGCAAGGTAGTTGTATTCCGAGAATCGCAGGAACCCATATCCCTCCTGCATGAGTTCCACTACACCTTCAACGCGGACCAGCGTCGGGCCTTCGCAAAGCGCCTGCAGGATCCTGAAGACGAGGTCCTGCTTGCGCACCCCGGCCGAGGTGTCGAGGTCGAGCTCGCGTGCCCTCCGGTGCAGATCGGTGATGCTCATTGCCTTGAGCGATGACAGATCCAGCGGTTCCACGCCCTTTCGAACCATTCCCTCGGAAATGGCCCCGAATGCCGCTTCCTCGTCGACTTCGGGATGTCGCTCGGAGTCCGGTGCGCGCCGTTTGCCGCGGTCGCGCCGGTAGCGCGGCTTGCGCTGAGACTTGCGCTGACGTCGTTCTCCGTCACTCGGTTCCGACTTGGCCTCGCGATCCTTGGCGCGGCGGTCGTCACGGGAACCGCCTGACGGCGGTCCATTCCGGAACCGACTTTTTCGCCGAGCCCTCGCGGAAGGTTTCTCGGCGCCCTTGCCGGTGGCGCCTGCCGCGGCTTTGCCTGCGCTAGAGGCTGCTGCCCCGGATGCCTTGCGAGCCTCCGGCCCGTCTCCTCCGAGAGTATCTTCAGGTCGCCGCCGGAACCTCCGCCCGTGGCGGGAAGACTCTTTCCCATCCCCCTTCTTCTTCGGTGCTTGGCTAGTTTCGCCGGACGCGGTAGCGACGGGGGCTTCGCTCGGGCTGTCCGTAGACTCAGAAGGCATGGTTCATCTCGCTTGCGGCACTCAGCGCCCGCTAGGGCTCGCGGCCGATACTATGCGGCTAGAGCCGTATCGATGGCTCGCCAAAGTTGCTTGGTGCCTTCCCCGGTCACTGCGGAAAACGGGATGGGGGAGGCAAAGGTCTCGCGGATGGAGACAATAGAGCGCAACCGCGCCGCCCGCTTCAGCTTATCCGATTTGGCGGCGGCGACGCAGAACGCCAGGCCGTTAGCGGTCAGCCACTCTCTCATCTGGCAGTCTAGCACGGTCGGCCCGTGGCGGATGTCAACGATAAGGATCACAAGCTTTAGCGTCTCGCGCCTCTCGAAGTAGGCTTCGATGAGGCGCTTCCAGCGACGCTGCTCGCCAGCTGAAACCTTGGCATAGCCGTAGCCGGGCAGGTCGACGAAGTAGAAGCGCCGATCAATTCGGAAAAAATTGATCGCGCGCGTGCGTCCTGGTGTCTGGCTGGTCTTGGCCAGCGCCTTCCGGCTGACCGCTTCCCCTCGCTTGGCGCGACCGCCTCTTCGCAGCGCAAGCGCGTTCAGCAAGCTCGACTTCCCCACATTGCTCCGCCCGACGAAAGCTACTTCCGGCAGGCGGTCCGCCGGGAACTGCTTCGCGCCGTGAGCGCTGAGGACGAACTCGACCGCCATCGCCTGCGCCCGCCCGCCGAAAGCCTAGTTTGCAGGCACCCCCTCGCGACTGATCACGTCGATCCCGCCCGGCGTGAACGGATGCTTGGCCAACTCGTCGAGGGGCTCCTCCAAGGCCAGCGGAAGCACGTCATCCATGGTGGCCACGAAGTGCAGCTTGAGATCTTGCAGGACATTCTTCGGGACCTCCGGCAAGTCCTTCTCATTTTCCTTCGGGAGTATCACTTCCTTGATGCCGTGGCGGGTGGCGGCCAGCAGCTTCTCCTTCAGCCCTCCGATGGCCAGGACCTTCCCTCGCAGCGTCACTTCGCCCGTCATGGCCACGTCTCCGCGCACCTTGATCTTCGTCAGAGCGCTGGCGAGGGTCGTGGTCAAGGTAATGCCCGCGGAGGGGCCGTCCTTGGGGATCGCGCCCTCCGGCACGTGGATATGCACGTCGAGGTTCTGGTAAAAGTTCTTGGGCAGTCCGAAGGCACCTGATCGCGAACGGATGTAGCTCATGGCGGCGCGGGCCGACTCCTGCATGACGTCGCCGAGCTTGCCGGTCAACGTCAGCTTGCCCTGGCCGTCCATCAGCGTGGCCTCGATGCTGAGCAGGGTGCCGCCGACTTCGGTCCACGCCAAGCCGACGGCGGTGCCGATTTCGCTCTTTAGCTCCGCTCCGGGCCTGCGATGCTTGGGCACTCGCAGGAAGTCCTTCACGTTGTCTGCCGTGACCGTCGTCTTGCCGCCACGCTTGCCGTTGCTGCTCCGCACGACCTTGAGTGCTATCTTGCGGCAGATGTTGCCGATCTCGCGCTCCAGGTTGCGGACGCCGGCTTCGCGGGTGTACTGCTCGATGATCGTCCGAATTCCATCGTCCGTGAACTCGATGTTCTTTCCCTCGGCCAGCCCTACCTTGGCGATCTGCTTCCCGACCAGGTGACGCTTGGCGATCTCGGTTTTTTCTTGCTCGGTGTATCCGCTGATACGGATCACTTCCATGCGGTCCAGAAGCGCGGGAGGGAGAGTGTGCAGGACGTTGGCTGTCGCGATGAAGAACACTTGGCTAAGGTCGAATTCCACGTCCAGATAATGGTCTTGGAAGCCTGAGTTCTGTTCCGGGTCGAGAACTTCCATCAATGCCGCGGAGGGGTCCCCCCTGAAATCGGCCGACATCTTGTCGACCTCGTCCAGCATGAATACCGGATTGCGCGTTCCGGCCTTCTTCATCATCTGGATAATCTGGCCGGGCAGGGCGCCGATGTAGGTGCGCCGGTGCCCCCTGATCTCTGCCTCGTCGCGCACGCCGCCCAGCGAAAGGCGCACGAACTGGCGCCCGGTGGCCTTGGCGATGGACCTGCCCAGCGAGGTCTTGCCCACCCCGGGCGGGCCGACGAAGCAAAGGATCGATCCCTGCGGGCGGCTGACGAGCCGTCGCACGGCAAGAAACTCGAGAATCCTTTCCTTCACCTTCCGCAGGCCGTAATGATCCTTGTCGAGCACCTCTTCCGCGTTCCCTAGGTCCCGAAGCTCCCGGCTCTTTGCCTTCCACGGCACTGAGAGCAGCCAGTCTATGTAGTTGTGCGAGACTGTCGCCTCGGCCGACATCGGCGGCATGTTCTCGAGCTTCTGCACCTCTCCGAGCGCTTTCTTGCGAGCATCCTTGGGCATGCCCGCGGCTTGGATCCGCTTGCGGTACTTTTCGAACTCGCTTTTCTCTCCTCGGCCCAGTTCCTTTTGAATGGCCTTGATTTTCTCGTTGAGGTAGTACTCCTTCTGAGCCTTTTCCATCTGTTTCTTGACGCGACCCGTGATCCTTCGGTCCACGGAAAGCTTTTCGATCTCAATGTCCAGTAGGTCAGCGATGCGAGTCAGCCGCGATATGGGATCGAATATCTCCAGCAGGTCCTGCTTCTCGGGTACGCTGAGCTGCAGGTTGGTGCCGATGGTGTCGGCTAGCTTGCCCGGTTCCTCGACCTTTACGGCCGCCATCATCGTCTCGTAATTGAGGCTCTGGCTCTGCTTCACGAATTGCTCGAAAGTTGTCGTGACGCGGCTCATTAGCTGGTCGAGGTCCGGGTGAGGAGCCGCAGCCAGATGCACGGTCTCGACCAAAGCCTGCATGTACCCGCCTTCGATTCGCACGCTCCGGAGCTTCGCGCGCTGCAGCCCTTCTACGAGAACCTTGACGTTTCCGTCCGGAAGCTTCAGGCTTTGCACGATGCTGACGACGGTCCCGACCGCGTAGACTTCCTCGGGTTTGGGATCGTCGTTCGATGCGTCGTGCTGGGTGGTCAGGAATATTTTCTTGTCGTGGGCCAGCGCAGCCTCCAACGCCTTCACGCTGGCGACGCGCCCTACCACGAACGGGGACATCATGTGGGGAAAGATCACCACGTCCCGAATGGGCATCATCGGCAGCCGCAAACTTGCCCGGGCACCAGTGGAACTAGGCATACCCTTATCTTACGATGCTTGATGGTTCGCTAGGACAGCGTGCCGTCCCAGGGTGCGCGACGCGTGCGGGAGAGGATGGCCCGGAATCAGCCGGCCTTCTCGAGCAGGCGCGAACGGAACGCCCGCTGGTCCTCCAAGACCATTTGCTCGGTGACTACGAAATTCGTCACGCGCCTCGGTTGAGAGGGCAGGTAGTACATCAGGTCCAGCATCAGCTCTTCCATGATCATGCGCAGCCCTCGCGCGCCTACGTTTCGCTCGAGCGCGAGCCTGGCGATGGCCTTCATGGCCGGCGGTTCGAGGGTGAATTCGATTTTCTCGTACTCGAAGAGCTTCTGGTACTGCTTGACCAGCGAGTTCTTAGGCTTGGTCAGGATCTCGACTAGCGCTTTCTCGTCGAGGGACCCGAGCGTCGCGGTGACTGGCAGTCGGCCGACGAACTCAGGAATGAAGCCAAACTTGATCAGGTCCTGCGGCTGCACCTGGCCAAGCAGACCCAGATCGGCACGGGCATCGCTAGCAACGGGAGTGTGCCCGGGCGCCGCCTGATTCGCGATCCCGATATTTCGGAAGCCCACCACGCGGGTGTCGATGCGACGCGCCACGACCTTCTCAAGCCCGACGAAGGCGCCTCCGCAGATGAAGAGTATATTCGTCGTGTCGACTGGCGTGAATTCCTGGTGAGGGTGCTTGCGACCCCCTTGCGGCGGCACGTTTGCGATGCTGCCCTCGAGGATCTTGAGTAACGCTTGCTGAACACCCTCGCCTGATACATCGCGCGTGATCGAAGGGTTCTCGTCGCGACGGCTCAGCTTGTCGATCTCGTCAATATAAATGATGCCCTTCTGGGCCCGCTTGATGTCGCCGTTAGCTGCTTGCAGCAGCTTGAGGACGATATTCTCGACATCCTCGCCGACGTAGCCGGCCTCCGTCAGCGTGGTCGCGTCCGTAATGGCAAAGGGAACGTCAAGAATCTTTGCCATCGTCTGTGCCAGCAGGGTTTTGCCCGTGCCGGTCGGCCCGATCAGGAGGATATTGGACTTTTGGACCTCGACCTCCGAGTCTGGAACGACCCCGGGTGCCGGGTGCCGGGGCATCAAAACCCGCTTGTAATGGTTGTAGACTGCGACGGAAAGACGCTTCTTGGCAGCGTGCTGCCCGATCACGTATTCGTCTAGCTTTTGCTTGATCTCGCGCGGCTTGAGCAGGGTGAAGCCTTGCGGCTGGCTCTTGCCGGATCGCTCTTCGTCGAGGATCGCGTTGCAAATCACGACGCAAGCGTCGCAAATGTAGGATTTCGGGTAATCGCCGGGCGTAGCAATCAGCTTGGCGACAATGTCTTGACTCTTGCGACAGAAGGAGCACCGCAGGACTCGGTCCGGAGCACTACGTTTCACCCAGATCTCCTAGCGTCTAGTCGACGAAGCACGTTGCGGCTGGCTGACTTCTCTCTCCAGACCCATGGTACCAAACGTAGGTATCCGGAAGAAATGAACCGCGGCACGCGACTGGCGTGGCGTGGCCGCAGTGTTTTAGTGGCGGCCAGAGGGCGCGGCCGAACTTTGATCTTCGAATGCGTGGCGGGTTCGGACCCGGCACCGCGCCAGCGAGCGCTGCGCGCGCTTCATGATCGGCGTCGGGCGATGCGCAGGATCCTGGCCAGTGCTTCCGAGACTTCGCCAGGGCCCGCGACCCTGAAGCGCGCTGGGGAGTCCGAACTCGGAGGCCCGACGAACACCGTGATGGCCGCTGAAGGAAGCGCGCGGAACACGCTTTCGTCGGTGGCGTCATCGCCGAAGTAGAGCGGAACCCCGCCTAGCTCGCGCAGCAGCGCCAGCGCGGCCGAGCCTTTGTCCACTCCGTCCGTCGGCGTGATGTCGCAGACCATCTTGCCCGGGCTGACCTTAAGCTGGCCGGCCGCCTCGACTGCGTGACGCACGATTTGTGCGATCCGTCCGCGGTCGCGAGCGTCCGCGTTGCGGAAGTGGGCGGCCGCCGTCACGCCCTTGTCCTCGATGGCAAAGCCGGCCACGCCGCCAAGCTCGGCAGCCAGTTGCTCGCAGATGGCCTGTATCGCCGCCCGCTCGCTGTAGTCCGCTTCGGCCGGCCCGCCCTCCGGGCGTATTCGCTCCCTGCCGTGGCTCCCGAAGTAGTGAATGCCGGACAGACCGACCAAGGAGCGAACATCGCTCGCGGCGCGACCGCTCACAATAGCCATCTCGACGCCGGGGCAAGCTCGCAGCGCCCTCAGGGATGACATCGCTGCCGGGGGAATGCGGGCGTCTGGAGGGTGCGGCACGATCGGCGCCAGCGTCCCGTCGAAGTCCAGCATTAGCAGCAGCTTGTCCGCCCGCCCCAGTTGCTCGGAAATTGATGGCCAGTTGTCGAACAGGTGTGTCAATTGCCATCCCGACGCGGCGGCACGGTCTCGAGAATCTTGCCGATCCAGCCGTAGATGTTGTTCGCGCGCACTTGAGCCCGCAGACGCTGCATCCGCTCGCTGTCCAACGCCGTGCCCGCCCGGCTCATGGCGAAGAGGCGGTCGGCGAATTCGTCCGTTGCGAACGGGTTGAAGGTCTCCGCCTCGCGCAGTTCCCAAGCCGCGCCTGTGAACTCGCTCAGAAGCAGTCGGCCGCCCCCGTCGTCGCGGGCCGCCAGGAATTCCTTGGCTACGAGGTTCATCCCGTCTTCGAGGGAACTCACCACGCACACATCGGCAAGCCGGTACAGAGCCATCACCTCGCTAACGTGCAGGTGCCGCTTGATTGTCACGACGGGATTCGCTTCGGCGGTCGCATATTTTCCGTTGATGCGGGCTTCCGCGCGGTCCATGGCATTGTGCAATGCGCGGTAGGTCGGAATGTCCGTCCGACTTGGCGCACCGGCATGCAGGTACGCGAGCCGGCCCCGCATGGCGGGGTGCCGTTCCAAGAGGCATTCTATGGCTTCAAGACGTTCCAGCACTCCCTTTGTGTAGTCAATGCGGTCCAATCCGAGAACTACGAATTTGCCGGCGAGGCCGTAGCGCTCGCGCAGCCGCTCGACAGCGGCGTCGCACTCGGCGCTGGACGCGCTCGCCGAGATCGCGTCGAAATCCACCGAGATCGGAAACTCCCGCACGAGCGTGCGACGCTCGCCGTTCTCTAACGTGCGATCGTCGGCCAGCTTCCAGCCCGGACGGGTTCGCGCGGCTTCGAGGAAGCGCTGGGCGTACTGCGGCGTGTGAACGCCCAGCACGTCATTGCCTAGGAGTCCGTCCAATAGCTCCCCCGCCCATGGGCAGATCGAGAAAATGTCCGCAAGCGGCCAGGGGATGTGCCAGAAATGAAGGCAGATCGCTCGCGGGCAGCGCGCACGGACCATCGCCGGCAGCAGGCCGAAGTGGTAGTCCTGGATGAAGACGATCGCCTCCCGGTCGCCGACGACCTCGGAGACGGCGTCCGCGAACTTGGCATTGACGCTGCGGTAGGCGTCCCAGTGGGCGTTCCGGAAGACGGGCTTCGTGTATGCCGTATGGCAGAGCGGCCAAAGCGCCTGGTTGGCGAAGCCGTTGTAATAGCCGTCGTGCTCGGCACGGCCCAGCCAGACCCGTTGCAAGACATAGGCTGGGTCTCCGGGAGGCACCCTGAGACGCCCTCGTTCGTCAGCACCCTCCCGGTCCGCATCTCCCGACCCGTGCGCGACCCACACTCCTCCGACGGCCCGCATCGCAGAGTTCAGCGCGAGCGTCAGGCCGCCGACGGCCGCGCGGACTTGGACGGAGCCATCGGCCCCGCGCGAATGCACGAACGGCTCGCGATTGGAGACGCTCACGAACAGACGTCCCCCAACCCGCTCGCGGACTAGATCCTGGAGTTCCTCGCGCGTTCGCACGGGACTACTTTCGGGTGCCGAGGTTGAGGTAATGAGCGGCATCGCGGCAGGCTGGCTTCCGTTAGGCTGTCGAGCCGGGCTTAGCGCAGCAGGGACTCCAGTTCCACTCTCGCGTCGGTGCGTGCGTCCCGGTACTTGACAATCACCGGAGCGTAAAGCGAGAGGCCCATCTCTTTGCCCTGGCCCGATGTAACCGGTCGCGAGCCGGGCACGACGACGGCACCTTCCGGGATGACCAGGGGGAGTTGGCCTTCGGCGCGATGCACAGTGCCGTGCACAATGTCATAAACCGGGGTCGAGCGCGTTAGCACGGTGCCTGCACCCAAGACAGCGGATTGCTTGACTATTGTGCCTTCGTACACCCCCGTGTTGCCGCCGACCAAGACGTTGTCCTCGACGATGACCGGCAGGGCCCCGACCGGCTCGAGCACCCCGCCTATCTGAGCGGCCGCGCTCAAGTGGCAGTTCCTGCCGATTTGCGCGCAACTGCCCACCAAGGCATGCGAGTCGACCATCGATCCGGCGTCCACGTAGGCACCGACATTGATGTACATAGGAGGCATGCAGGTCACGCTCCGGCCTACGTAGCAGCCATCCCGCAAGCTGGAGCCGCCGGGCACCACGCGAACGCTTTCCTCGATTGTCACGTTGCGAGGGGGATAGGTGGACTTGTCGATGAACCGGAACCGGCTGCCGGGATCGGACATGTCGGCGCTCTTGCCCATGCGGAACCCGAGCAGAATGCCGCGCTTGACCCACGGGTTGACGCGCCAGCCGTGCGGGGAGCACGACGAGTCTGGCTCGGCGGCCCGAATTCGGCCGCTGTTCAGTCCTGCCTTGAATTCGCGAAAGGTCTGGAGGTCCTGGTGCGAGTACGATTCGGGGTTCTGTTTGAAGAGGGCATTGATGCGCGCTTCCAGCATTCACCCAATCGTACTAGGACTGCGGACAGCGGATGCCCAAGGGCATGGACCTACCTGGGGGTGCAGGGCGGTAAGGCTGTCCGACAACACCGACTGCCTAGGCGGCAATGACCTTGCGGTTGCGAGCAATCGAGGCACCGTATAAGTTCGGCGCGATTGTCAGAGTGATGCCGGAAAAGACGCTAGATGTCGACGCATCGGCAAGCGTAACAACAAAATAGCTTGGCACGGCGGAAATTCATTCAATATTCTGCATCGTGGTCGTCTATGCGAGAAACGGGCCCCGAGAGCAGTTTTCTATGAAGGCGGTGATCGGCCGGGACGGCCCCTGGCGCCCTTCAGCTTGCGGTGCGGGAACCCCCAAAATCGCTACTGCAGTCGCAGTTTCCTAAGTTCTCCACTTGCCAAGAAACACCGAAGCTGTTGAGTGATGCGTCGTGACCTTCAATCTAGGCCATCGTCGGCTTGGAGGGTCCGGCAACGCCCCTAGGTTGCGCAAACCGCCCCACCACTTCGCCTGTTTACGCAGACGCGCTCCGGAACTGTTCAGTCACCCAAGACCACAGCCTTCGCGGCCTGCACATTCACGAACACGCCGCAGTTGGACACTCCCCCCGGGGAAACCAGGCAGCCGAGACTTCGACAGGGCAGCTCGTTCCGGCGGACCACAGAGCACCCAAGTCGGCTCGGGACTTACTTCCTGAAGGTGATCGCCCCGAGCCACCCGTTTCCTGATATTGGAGGGGGCACGGTCTTGCGACGTTGCTTGCCCGCGGTGGCCTTCTCGCCGATTCGCCCCGGGCTATGCAGCTTGGCGTAGCTTGCGACTCTGACCGAGGGGGCAATCGGCTCTGGGCGAGATGGCCGTCCATCGCGGTGCTAAAGTCGTAGGTCTGACGGGCCTATGGTGCAATTCCGCCCCAACACCTTTCCCGGGAAATTGATCATTGTCGAGGGCATCGATGGCTCCGGCAAGTCGACTCAGCTCTCGCTCCTGAGCCAATGGCTGCGTTCTCGCCGCTTGGTCGTCTCGTTCAGCGAATGGAATTCCTCGCCGATCGTCAAAGGCACAACGCGACAGGGCAAGAAGAAGCAGATGTTCACACCCACGACCTTCAGCCTTATTCACGCGACGGACTTTGCGGATAGGTTGGAGCGCCACATTTTGCCGATGCTCGAGGCGGGGGCCGTGGTATGTGCCGACCGATACGCTTACACCGCGTTCGCCCGAGACGTGGCTCGCGGCGTCCGTCGCGCGTGGGTGCGAAACCTGTATCGCATGGCTGTCCAGCCCGATCTGGCTTTCCTGTTCCGAGTCCCGCTCGATGTCGCCCTCAAACGGATCTTAGGCGGGCGAGCGGCGCTCAAGTATTACGAGGCGGGAATGGACCTTAACCTGAGTCGAGACATCGAGACGAGCTTCGCCCGGTTTCAGAAACGCATCCTCGAGGAATACGACTCCATGGCCGAGGAAATGGGCTTTCATGTGATCGATGCGACTGGAACCATCCAGGAGCAGCAGAAGCTGATTCGGGGAATAGTAATGGACCACATCGGCGAGGCCCTCGGACGCGACGTAATTCGGCAACCCTGACAGAGCCTCCCATGCTGATCAACGCCACACCGCTCGAGTTTTATGAGTATCCGCTGCCCGGAGTGAGCATCGGAGACCTTCAGGGCAAGCTCATTGTGATCGAGGGTCCGGACTCGGTGGGGCGCAGCACGCAGGTGCAGCGATTGCGCGCGTGGCTGGAGGAGCGGGGCTACGCCGTTGTCGACACCGGCATGGCCCGGTCCCCGTTGACCAAGAAGGGAATTCGCGAGGCGATGAACGGGCACACACTGGGCCCTCTGACGATGGGCCTGTTCTACATGGCCGATTTCGCCGACCGGCTTGAGAACATCATCATTCCGTCCCTGAGGGCCGGATTCGTGGTGCTGACCGACCGCTATTTCTTTTCGGTGATCGCTCGGGCCGTGGCTCGTCGACAAGATGCCGAATGGCTCGAGCGCGTCGCCGGATTCGCGCTCGTTCCCCACGTCACTTTCTACCTCCGTGCGCCCGTGGAAGAGATCCTGGCGCGTGTCGTGCGGGGACAGAGCTACTTCAACTACTGGGAGAGTGGCATGGACGTACCATACGGCCGCGGGCTCTACGAGAGCTTCATCAGGTACCAGGGGAAGCTTGTCGAAGTCCTCGACTCGATGGCCGAGCCCTACGGCTTCGCAGTGGTAGACGCGAACCGGCCGCCAGATGAGATCTTTCGAGAGTTGCGGCTGCAAATCGAGCAGTTGCTAATCGACTAGCGAAAGGTCTCTTCGTGAAGCTCAACTTCGACTTGCTCGTTTTCGATCTAGACGGGACCCTGATCGACTCCACGTTGGATCTTGCACTTGCGGTGAATGCCGCCCGGGCGCAAGAGGGCCTTCCGCCGCTTCCGATCCCGCAGATCTCCTCCTATGTCGGAAACGGGGCGGAAACGCTGATTCGCCGGTCGCTTGGACCAGAACCTTCGGCCGAGGCGGTTCGCCAAGGCTTGGGATTCTTCCTGAGGTACTACCGCGAGCACATGCTCGACAACACCAGCCTTTACCCGGGAGTCCGCGAGGCGCTCGAAGCGTGGCGCGCGGCAGGCGCGGGAATGGCAGTGCTGACCAACAAGCCGGAACGCTTTAGCGCAGAGTTGATCGCGGGTCTGGGTTTGAGGGCCTTCTTCGCGCGGATTTACGGCGGCAACAGTTTCACCACAAAGAAGCCCAACCCTTACGGGCTGCGCGTTATCATGCGAGAGCTGGGCTTCGGTCCGGAGCGAACCTTGATGATCGGCGATAGCTCCGTGGACGTCCACACGGCCCGCAACGCCGGCATTGCCTGTGCTGGCGTCAGCTATGGACTTCGCCCCGAGGACTTCGCACGGCACCCCCCGGACATCTTGGTTGGGGACATGCGGGAGCTTGTGGCCCGTCTTGAAGTTCAACGCGGATCAAAGCGATTCCAAGATAGCGCCGACGGGGCGCTTTCCTTGGCTGGGCCAGCCCGCGAACGCACGCCGAAGTGAGGGCCGTCGCGCACTCCCTCATCCCTTGCGCGAAGTTGAGCGCCGGGACATTGGATCGCGTCGGTCGATCGTTCCGCCGATTTCCCGTCAGGAATCGTAAACAAGGAAGCCGGTTGGAATCCGGCAGTTCGATCATTGCTTTGTGATGCTCCCGCAGGCGGAGGTGCGCTGCAAATGTGGCATTCCGTTGAAACAAGCGCGTACGCAGCGCGCGGTGCCGCCGTCTGGGGCGTGGAATGGGTTGATGGCAAGGTAGAATCCTAGGTGGCATGGCGTGCCACTGGATCGGGTTTGGCCACCGCTTCTCGAATCGATTGAGACGCTGGAAAGCGGCGGAGCTCTTTGTGCGCCAATCGACGGGCCGCGAACTTGGTGTCCGGAGCGTTGTTCGCTTGCTCCCGGTGGCGCTTGCGATCTTCGGGTTTCATGGTGCCGGATACGCCCGCCCGGGAAACTGGGAGTCGCTCCGCTTTGATCCCGAGGGCATCGTTCTCGCCGGTCCAGGCCTGTCACAAGCCTTCCTTGTCACCGCCGTCGACGCCGACGGCAACGAGTCGGACGTCACGCTGCAATCCGAGATCACCTCGTCGAATCCGGGGGTCGTGGAGGTGGATGCCGGGGAAGGCCGCCTTTCGGGGCGAGCTGCCGGGCTCGCCGAGATTCGCGTCAGATTTGGCGCCCTAGCGATCAAGACCGATGTCCGAGTCGGTGCACGGGCGAGCGAGATGGCTGTGAGCTTCTCGCCGGATATCGTCTCGATCCTCACTTTGAAGGGGTGCAACGGCTCCTCTTGCCACGGTTCGCCGGCTGGTCAGAGCGGATTCAAGCTCTCCTTGTTCGGCTACGACATCGCAGCCGATCATCAAATGATCGTTGCCGAGCACGACGGTCGTCGTGTCGACCTTGAACATCCCGAGCAAAGCCTGTTGCTTCGCAAGCCCGCTTTCCAGGTCGCGCATGGCGGCGGTCGGCTGACGGAAGCCGATTCGGAGGAATACGACGCGATTCTCAGTTGGCTCCGGCAGGGCGCGCCGTTCGATACTCGCGGGGTGCAGCTGGAACGGCTGGAACTCTACCCGACCGAGCGCACTCTAGTCGGCACAGGTGCAGCGCAGCGTCTTGTCGCGGTCGGACGCCTGTCCGATGGCAGCAGTCGCGACATGACCCATGAAGTTCGGTACTTTGCGGGCGACGACGCCGTAGCGGAGGTCGATTCGACCGGTTTGCTCGCAGCCGCCGGGCCCGGCCTGACCACGGTTATGGCGCGAGCGATGGGCAAGGTCGCGACTTCTCAATTCGGCGTGATCGACGGGCTCGCGAATTCCGAATACCCAACTCCCGAGCCGCGCAACTTGGTCGACGAGGAAGTCTTCGCCAAGCTGCGGCGGATGAATGTCCGCCCGTCCGAACTTTCGTCCGATCGGGAGTTTGCGCGACGGGTCTACTTGGATGCCATCGGCCTTCTCCCGACACCGCAGGAATTGCGCGAGTTCCTCGACGATCCCCGCGCCGAAAAGAGGTCTCGTCTCGTCGACCGCCTGCTTGAGCGAGTGGAACACGCTTCCCACTGGACGGTGAAGTTCGAGGACTGGTTCCGCAATTGCCAGCTGCACATGCAGGGGCGCTCCATGGGGGTGTTCAAGGATTGGGTGCGGGAATGGCTCGAAGCCGACCGCCCGTACGACGATTTCGTGCGCGCGCTCCTAACCAGTACCGGCGACACCATCCTGAACCCCGGTGCGAACTTCTGGCATCCCGCCACCGACTTCATGCTGAAGGAATTCAGCGTGGCAAAGGTGACCCCAACTGTTTCGCGGTTGTTTCTGGGAGTGCGGATGGAATGCGCCGAGTGCCACAACCACCCGCTGGAGAACTTCACGCAGGACGATTTCTATGGCCTCGCGGCGTTTTTTGCCCGAATGCAGGTCAAGCACGGATACGGCGAGTATCGTCGCACCTGGTATCTAGACGAGCAGGGAGAGGTCGAGCATCCCATTACCAAGAGCCAGGTGGCGCCGAAGTTTCTAGGCGGGTCAACGCCGACGATCCCCGAAAGCGCCGACAGGCGAGCGATCCTAGCCGAGTGGATTGTCTCTCCAGAAAACCCCTACTTCGCCCGGGCCACTGTCAACCGTGTCTGGCAGCAGTACTTCGGGACCGGCATCGTAGAGCCCTACGACGACTTCCGATCCACCAACCGCCCCTCCAATCCCGAGCTATTGGATCGGCTGGCCGAGTTCTTTTCGAGCAGCGGCTTCCGGCTCAAGCCGTTGCACCGCCTGATTCTGAACTCGCGGACGTATCAGCTTTCCTCCAGAACTGACCATGCGGGCCCGCTGGATCGGAACTTGTTCGCTCGCTATATGCCGCGCAAGCTGCAAGCGGAGGTGCTCCTTGACGCGCTGGGTCAAGTGACAGGAATGCTGCACTCTTTCGAAGGGTATCCGCCCGGCACGCTTGCCAAGGACATCTACGTGCCCGACGGCCCGGACTATTTCCTTGTCACCTTCGGTTTGCCGCGGCGCGACATTCTGAGGGACAGAGTCCAGGCTCCTACGCTGAGCCAAGCGCTGCACTTGATGAACGGCGAGGCCGTGCGAGAGAAGGTCGAGGCGGAGGACAACATTCTCGGCGAACTTCTCGGGCAAGGCCTAAGCGACGAGCAGGTCACGGCAAGCATCTACGAGCGTGCGTACGCTCGATCGCCAAGCCCCGCTGACCTGGCCCGGATTGCCGGCTTCATGGCGAGCGAGCGCTCTGCTGGGCGAAGCCGTCGTCGAGCGTTCGAACACGTTCTCTGGGCTGTTCTGAATTCCAAGGAATTCCAGCTCAACCACTGAAGGGAGGCAACCATGCTGCACGTCCGACCTCCGTTTTCCTCCGGCCACTCGAATCGACGCGATTTCCTCAAGGTCGGCGGTCTCGCCTTTTCCGGCATCCACCTGCCCAAGCTGCTGGCCAGCGAGAGTCGAGGAAGCGCGCGATCATGCATCGTCATCTTCCAGCACGGCGGCGCGAGCCAGCTGGACACGTTCGATCCCAAGCCGGAAGCGGTCGCTGACATCCGAGGCAGCTTCAAAGCGATTCCGACGGCGGTTCCGGGCGTCAGGTTCTCCGAGCTTCTACCGCGCTCGGCCAAGGCGAACAGGAAGTTCTCGGTCATCCGCTCGATGCATTCAGACGAGGCGATCCACGAGCGCGCTCGCCAGTACGTATTCAGCGGCACCAAGCCTAGAAACGAACTGCTCCAGCCGAGCTACGGGGCGATCTTGGCCAAGGAATGGGGCCCGAAGAACGGTCTTCCCCCCTTTGTGGCGATCCCGATGGCCGACTTGGCATTCGAGGCAGGGTTCTTGGGCCCGACCTACGACCCGTTCATCAGCGGAGATCCCAGCGCCAAGGATTTCTCCGTCAAGGATCTCACTTTGCCCGGAGGCATCGGACTGCAGGAAGCCAGCTCGCGGGCTGCATTGCTTGCCGCGCTTGATAGCGAGTTCAAGAGAGTCGAGCAGTCCCCGCTAATCGAGTCAATTGACGAGTTCTACCAGAAGGCATTCGACCTCATATCGTCTCCGGAGGCCAAGCAAGCCTTCGATATCGGCGCAGAACCCGCCAAGCTGCGTGACGCCTACGGTCGCACGACCGTAGGGCAAGGCGCGCTGCTCGCCCGCCGCTTGGTCGAGGCCGGCGTGCGCCTGGCGACCATATTCCACGGCGGGTACGATACGCACGTCGAGAACGAGCCACGGTGCAAGGAAATCGTACCGGCCTTCGACCAAGCATTCACGGCGTTGCTTGACGACCTCGAGCAGCGCGGCATGCTCGACACGACTCTGGTGCTTGTGGTCGGGGATTTCGGGCGGACCCCGAAAATCAACTTTTCGGGAGGCAGGGACCATTGGCCCGGTGCTTTTTCCGTGGCGCTCGCTGGTGCCGGGATCCAAGGCGGTGTAGTCGTCGGCGAGACGGACGATCACGCAGCGCATCCGGTCGACCGTCCGGTTTCGATCGAGGATCTCGGCGCGACGGTCTACAAGGCGCTCGGAATCGATTACCGCAAGAACTATCACGCCAACGGCCGTCCGGTCGCCATCAACAAGGAAGGCCACCCAGTCAATGAACTGTGGAGTTGACCCGTGCGCTCCCTGCTTTTGCTGCTGATTTGCGGTCTCGGGCTCGAGGCCCCAGGGAGCGACTTGCTCAGCCCGGCCATCAGCCGCGTGTTCCCCTTGGGCGGGCAGAGGGGCACGACTCTCGACTTGGAAATCCTCGGTGAATACTTGTCGAACGCGACGACCGTCGAGTTCGATTGCGCTGACATCGCGTGGGCCGGGACGACTTATGCCAGTTCGGGCAAGCTCGGCGGTTCGCTAGCAATCGCTCCTGGCGCACCCCTCGGGACGCATCTGCTAAGGGTTCGGACCCCCGAAGGATTCTCGAAGTCAGCGTTATTCAATGTCGGGCAGTTCCCAGATCTCCGCGAGGTCGAGCCCAACGACCGGCCTGGACAGGCGCAGGCGGTCCCAGACTTGCCGGTCGAAGTCCAAGGAGCGTTAGAGGGAGCGGCAGACGTCGACGTCTACGCGATCGAAGCGCGCGCGGGCCAGCGCTGGAGCATCGACCTGCGATCGATCGAGCATGGCTCGGCCGTTGAAGCGAAGATGTTCCTGCTTACCACGGAAGGCCGTCGGGTGGCTTTCAACGATGACCGCAACGACTACCTCGAGTCGCCCTTTATCGAACACACCTTTGCACGGGATGGCAAGTACCTCATAAAGATCGATCAGTACCGGGGCCCGCGCGGATTCAACTTTGGCAAGAGCTCCACCTACACGCTGGGCATCTCGGCCCTGCCGACGATTCATTTTGCATCCCCGTTGGGTGCCGAGGTCGGCCGCAACGCTAGGATTGCCCTCTACGGAAAGGCCCTGGATGATGTGAGCCAGGTCCACCTGACGGCCTTGCGGGGAGCGGAGTACGCGCGGATGACCTTCCCCTACACGATGCCCGTCCATTTTCGGCCGGATCCTCCGCGCAGTGATCGAATACCGAGGATTGAAGGCACGATCGTGCGCAGGAGCTCGGAAGCCGTTGAGGCGGAATTCGCCATCCCGGAGGATTCCGACGCAGGGCTTTGGCGGATCCGGGCGAGTGGAACGAACGGGGTTGCGGAAGGCCCGATCATCGAGCTGTCCCGGCATCCCGATTTCAGCGAGTCAGCGGCGCCGGAAGCCGATTGGCGGGACGGCGGCTACGCGATCAATGGAGCGTTGGAGAAGCCCGGAGAAAGAGATGTCTTTGCAATACATGTCGTCGCAGGGGAGCCACTACATTTCTGGACCTTGGCAACTCAGCTTGGCGTGCCGCACCTGGACCCGGTGCTGTCGCTTCGGGACAGGGAGGGCAAGCGCGTCGCGGAGAACGACGACGTAGTCGCCGGACAAGGAACTCTTCTGGGAAATCCTGACAGCAGTCTGTTCTACACCCCGGAGCAAGACGGCGTGCTCTTCTTGACCCTCGAGGACCGCACCAAGCGCGGGGGCCCCAGCTATCAATACCGCCTCAAGGTTCGCAGCGAGCTCCCCGGCTTTCAACTGTTCACCACGCCCGAGAACTTCGCCGTCGAGCGAGGCGGGGAAGCCGAGATCAAGGTCCATCTTGTCCGAGAGGAAGGGTTCGAAGGGCCTGTTTCGGTGTGGTTCGAAGGCATGCCGCCTGCGGTCGAGGCCCCCCGGGCCAGGTTCAGGGCCGACCAGTTGTTCGTGCCTAACGCCGACGGCGCGGACATGATCATTCCGGAGATCGCATTCCGCATCGGCGTACCCGACTCGCTGCCGCCCGGCACTTACCCGATCCGTGTTTTCGGCACCCCGGCCGGCGAGGAGTCAAGCCCCGATCGTCGCGTCGTGGAAGCGCGGTCCACGCTCATCATGGGCCCGCTGCTTGATCTTTGGAATTTCGTCCGTCGGCCGCTCCCGAGCATCGAGCTGACGGCGCTGGATCCGCTGGAGGCGCGGCTTTCGAGCAGCACGAAGTCAGTCACCGTTGTGCAGGGTGGCGAGGCAAGGCTGGAGTTGACTGCCAGCAACGTCCCCGAGGATTCCAGCGTGCGAGTCGAGGGACTGCCCCCGAATGTCGCCTTCAGCGCAAGTCACCAAGGAGACCAGGTCATTGTGACCCTAAAGGCGGCGCTAACGGCGCCCGCAGGCACTTACGACATCTCCGCCGAGGCCCTTGTCCGCGGCCGCTGGGCACCGACCGGCGTGATCGGGATGAAGGTCGCTTCCGCCGCGAGATTGCGTGCGAGGCAATAGGCGGCAGGAGGCGTTGCGTTCGTCCGGCCCTGACTGCTCGCCGACGACAAGTGCCTGGCCGACTGCCGGCTCATCTGATCGGCGCTTGCAAGCCCTGTCTAGGCGGGCCCGCGAGCCTTGCTCGTCTGCACCGCCGGGCAGATGGCCGTAGCCGGAGCCCGAGGCCTATTCAACAATCGAATCCGCGACGCTAGTCTTCCGCCGGTTCTGACGATTCAGGTCAGCCTGGGACGTGCCCGTTCGCAAGCGCGTTCCCGTCAGCTGAACGCTGAAATACCCGTGACGTGCGAGCCCAAGATCAGCGTGTGGATGTTGTGCGTGCCCTCGTACGTCTTTACCGTCTCAAGGTTGCACATATGCCGGAAGATCGGGTATTCGTCGATGATCCCGTTCGCACCAAGTAGGTCGCGGGCACGACGGGCGACTTCCAGCGCCATCTGCGCGTTATTGCGCTTGATCATCGACACATGCACATGGCTCAACCTGCCCTGGTCCTTTAGGCGGGTCGCGTGCAGGGTGACGAACTGCGCCTTGGTGATCTCGGTGATCATCCAAGCCAGTTCGTTCTGGACCAGCTGGTGCGAAGCGATCGGGCGGTCGCCGAATTGTTTCCGCAGGATTGTGTACTGCAAGGCGCAGTCGTAGCAGGCCATCGCGGCGCCTATCGCTCCCCAGGCGATCCCCAGCCGGGCGTTGGTCAGGCATCCTAGAGCGGCCTTGAGGCCTCTTGCCCCGGGCAGCACGTTTTCTGCCGGTATGCGGACATTCGTGAGCCCTACGCTCGAAGTCGTAGAGGCGCGCATGGAGAGCTTGTTGTGCAAGTCCACCGCGATAAACCCCGGCCGGTCCGTTTCCACCAAGTAGCCCTGGATCTTGTCGCTGTCACCAATCTTGGCCCAGACGACCGCGATGTCCGCCACGCTGCCGTTTGTGATCCAGGTCTTCTCGCCGTTGATTACGTATCCGTCCCTGTCCTTGACCGCCCGTGTCAGCATGCCCGACGGGTTGGAACCGAAATTCGGCTCGGTGAGCGCGAAGCAGCCCATCGCTTTGCCTTGCTGCATCTTGGGCAGCCAGCGATCCTTCTGGTCCTCGCTGCCGTAGGAGTAGATCGCGTACATCGAGAGGCTGCTCTGCACCGAAACGAAGCTGCGCAGCGCGGTGTCGCCGCGCTCCATCTCCTGCATGACGAGACCGTACTCGACATCGGTCAGCCCCGCGCAGCCGTAGCCGTGCAGGTTCGCCCCGAAGAAGCCGAGCTCGGCGATCGGAGCAGTCAGCTCGTTGGGGAACGTTCCGTCTCGGAAGTGCCGCTTTATCAGTGGCATGAACCGGTCTTCGACAAACTGGCGGGCCGTTTGTCGGACCAGTAGCTCCTCTTCGCTTAAGAGCGAGTCGAAGTCCATGAAGTCGACGCCGCGAAACTCGAACATTTGCACCTCCGAGTCGCCCATGGTAGCGCGGGCTGGGCCCTGGCCGTGGAGTGCGTGCTAGGATGCGCGAAATGGAATTGCAGGTCGCGCGAGAGTGGATCGTCGCAGCGTCGCGGATTGTCGGGTTCACCGGCGCGGGGATCTCGACCGAGTCGGGAATTCCGGACTTTCGCAGCCCGGATGGCGTTTGGGCGCGGAACCGGATCGTCGACTTCCAGGAATTCTTGGCCAGCGAAGAGGGCCGGATCGAGTACTGGCGGCAAAAGCTGGCGAATTGGCCGGCGATGCGGGCGGCTCGGCCGAACGCCGGCCACTACGCGTTCGCCGAACTGCACGAGCAGGGCAAGCTCTTGGCGTTGGTCACCCAGAACATCGAGGGCCTGCATCAGCGATCCGGCTTGCCCTCCGAGATGGTCTACGAGCTTCACGGGACTACAACCGAGGCCGTCTGCCTTTCCTGCGGGGACCGCATCACATCGGACGAGGCCTGCCGGCGAGTCGAGAGCGGCGAGAAGGCGCCGCGTTGCCGCCTGTGCGGCGGATTGCTCAAGCCGGCGACGATCTCTTTCGGACAGTCCATGCCGATTGACGTCATGGAGATGGCGCGGGCCGCCGCCGAGAATTGCGATCTGCTCATTGCGGTCGGCTCGTCGCTGGTTGTCGAGCCGGCGGCGTCGATTCCGCGCCTCGCGAAGAGAGCCGGAGCGCGACTGGTAATCGTTAACCGCGAGCGCACGCCTCTGGATGGCATGGCGGATCTGATCGTACGGGGAGAAATTGGCACGGTGCTGCCCGCCATGGTGGGTCCCGCCACTCGAGCCGGTTGATTCTCGATCGCCGCCGGTTCCCAAGGACGGAATGCCTGAACTTCCCGAAGTCGAGACGATCCGGCGCACGCTCGCCCCACATGTCGAGGGGCGGGACATCGAGGCCGTCTTGTTTCACTGGCGCCGAACTTGTGTCGGAGACGCGGAAGAGACCGCCGCCCGACTGGCCGGGCAGCGAATACACAGGCTCGAGCGTCATGGCAAGTACCTGGTGTTCCGGCTCAGCAAGAGCGGGCGCGACTCCATGCTGACCATCCACTTGCGAATGACCGGAAACTTGCTGCTCAACGGAGAGCCCGGACCTTACACCCGGGCCCAGATGTTCCTTGACGGCGGTCCGCGCCTGGTGTTCCACGACATCCGCAAATTCGGTCGCTGGCAGTGGTCCGAGGCCCTGCCGCCACGGCTATCGGAACTGGGCCCGGAGCCGTTGGAAATCTCCCCGGAGGATTTCGCTGCCCGACTCTCTTCCCGCGCAATGAGGCTGAAGGCGCTGTTGCTGAACCAGGAGTTCGTGCGCGGTCTCGGGAATATCTACGCCGACGAGGCGCTCTTTCGCGCGCGACTTCACCCGCAGCGCAGCGCGCGGACGGTCAGCGCGCGCAAGGCGCGGGACCTTCACTCTGCGATTCAGTCGGTGCTGAGCGACGCGATCGCGGCTGGGGGAACCAGCATCAACAACTACGTCGACAGCAAGGGTTCGCAAGGGTATTTCCAGCTGCAGACCCAGGCCTACGGCAAGACTGGCAAGCCTTGCTCGCGATGCGCCACGCCCTTGCGACGGATCCTGGTGGCGCAAAGGAGCACGCACTTCTGTCCCCGCTGCCAGAGGCGCTAGCGGTATCTTTCCTTATGCGGTTGACAAGAATTCGATTGCGACAGATCCACATGCCCTTGGTGCGTCCCTTCGAGACCAGCTTTGGACGGACTCACGAGCGCCGGATCCTCCTCGTGGAGGTCGAAGACGCGGACGGCGCTATTGGCTGGGGGGAGGTTACTTGCGGGGAGCGTCCGTTCTACAACGAGGAATGGGTCGGTGCCGCATGGCTGGTCTTGCGCGACTTCGCGGCGCCCATGGTGCTGGGCCGTGAGATCGCTTCTGCCAAGGGGATGGGCGAAGTGACGGCAGCCGTCCGAGGCCACCGAATGGCTCTGGGAGGACTGGAAGCCGCCTGCTGGGATCTGGAGGCGCGCAAGCAGCGCTCGCCGCTTTGGAAGCACATCGGCGGCGGGCGGCGCGAGATCGCATGCGGGGTCTCCATTGGCATCCAAGACTCCGTCGACGAACTGCTGGAATTGATCGCCGTCGAGGTGGCGGCCGGCTATCGGCGCGTCAAGATCAAAATCAAGCCTGGCTGGGACGTTGACGTCGTCCGGGCCGTGCGAGAGCGTTTTCCCGATATTCGGCTTATGGCGGACGCGAACTCGGCCTATACCCTAGGCGATGCTGGGCGGCTTGCCGAACTTGACGAATTCAAGCTGATGATGCTTGAGCAGCCGCTAGGCCATGACGAGCTGATCGACCATGCCGAGATGCAGCGCGCCATGCGCACCCCTATCTGCCTCGACGAGTGCATCCGGACCGCGCATCACGCCGAGCAGGCGATACGACTCGGCGCATGCCGTGTCATCAACATCAAGCTCGGTCGGGTTGGGGGATTCGCCGAAGCGCTCCGGGTTCACGACGCTTGCCGTGACGCGGGAGTCCCGGTATGGTGCGGCGGAATGCTGGAATCAGGCATCGGGCGTGCGCATAACATCGCCCTTTCCACGTTGGAGAACTTCGTGCTGCCAGGCGACGTCTCGGCATCGAAGCGCTACTGGACGCGCGATGTCATCGACCCTCCGGTCGAAGTCACGCGCCGGGGCACGATCACGGTGCGCGAAGATCCTGGCTTCGGCTATCGCTTGGACCTGGACCGAATCGAGGCCTTGTCCGAGCGGCAGGAAGATCTGACCTGACCGGAACGCCGGCCCGGACCGGCACTCAAGCTTCGGTTCCGCCACCGGCGTTCCTCACTAGCAGGACAGTCACATTGTCCGGTGCCCCGTGCGCCAGCGTTGCCTCGATTAGCTCTCGGGCCTTTTCCTTCAACGAGTCGCCGACCGCGAGCGCGCTCGAAATCTCCTCTTCCGCCAAGACACCGTGAAGTCCATCGCTGCACAGCAGCAAAATGTCCGCGGCGCCAAATTCCGATTCCACTTTGTCGGCGCCTACTACAGTCTCGGCACCGACCGCCTTCGTCAGCATGTTGCGGTAGGGGTGGCGTTTGAGCTGCTCCGGGCTGATACCCCTGTCTTTGACGAGGTCGCGGATCCAAGTGTGATCTTCGGTCAGGCACTCCAGCACGCCCTCCCGAAACCGGTAGGCCCTGCTGTCGCCGACATTTACGATTTCGAGCCTGGCCCCGCGGACGATCGCCGCTGTCACCGTTGTGCCCATGCCCCGCAAAGACAGGTCATTCTCAGCCTCCCAGCGGATTCTCCGATTCGCCAGTTCGACGGCTTGCACAATGCCCTCGATGGTCACGGACTCCCCAGCCGTGCGGACCTCGGAAATCAGAGTCTCGACCGCAATCTTCGACGCCCTCTCGCCCGCAGCCGCGCCGCCGAGTCCGTCAGCGACCATGTAAAAACCGAGCTCCGGCACCGAGTCGAACGCATCCTCGTTGTTCGGCCGCACATGCCCGACATGGGACGCTCCCCAGGAATCCATCATTGCGGGCGGGTTGAGCGTAGCATACGTTCGAGGAGTGCTGGGGTCGCCTCAACTTCTCGACACGTCTCGGATGCGTCCCGGGGTCCCGCCAACTTCGACAGCGGTTCCAGCGGCCGCCGCGGCGCTGCGCACGATGGCAAACCCGCGCGCCTTGGTGGCAGGAGCCAGCGCGGGTGTCGGGGAAGTCAATTCGCCGACCTCTTTGCCCTTGTGGCGAATCGTCAGTTCGACGGGAATGTCGGCTGTCTCCAACTCGACCCCCACGAGCTGGCGGCGCACCCTGCCCCGCGAGCGAACGCGTTCGACGATCTCTTGGCCTGTGTAGCAGCCCTTGCTGAACGACACCGCATTGAACTGCCCGGTCTCGTGGGGGATGTTCCCGGAGCCGAAGTCCACCCCGAATCGAGGGACCCAATTCAGCACGCGATGGGCCTCCCACTCGCGCTCTGATGCCTCGATTGCGCCTCGCGCGCGCATCGCGGCCACCAGCCCCGGCATTTCGGCGGAAGGGACCATGATCCAGTAGCTGACGCCCGGCATGGGCGAGCGGAACACTCTGGTGTCGCCCGACTGCGCGAATGTCAATTCCTTCTCGGTCGTGCTCAGCCGTAGAGCAGAGGCGATGTCGCTGGCCCTGGGGCCCGCCAAGGCCAAGAGCGCGGTTTTCGGCGCGATATCCTCCAGCGTCACGTCATCCATGATGATGTAGCTCTCGATGTGCTCGCGCAGGGCGGCGGCAGCCTTGGCCTCGCAGTCAATCAGGAGATGGTCCCGGTCGATGAAAATGAGGCTGTCGGCTTGGATTCGACCCTGCGCGCTCAGGAAGAAGGCGTACGTTCCGTGGCCGGGAGGCAGGCCCTCTACGGTGTTGCTCGAGATTGCATGGATGAGGCGCGCCCTATCCTCGCCGGTTGCCCGCAGCCTGCCCCGGTAGGACAGGTCTTGCCACGCGGCGGCTCGCCGCAGTGCCTCGTAGCCCCGCACGAGAGAACTGTTAGCATACCAGCGATGATCCACCAGATAATGCCGGTCGGCCCCTTGCAGTGCAACTGCTCGATCATCGGCGACGAAACCACCCGCGAAGCGGTTGTCGTGGACCCCGGCGACGAGATTGACCGCATAGAGGGAGTCGTCTCGAATCTCGGATTGGCGGTCAAGTGGATCGTAATCACCCACGCTCACATCGACCACATCGGCGGGGCAGGCAAGCTGCGCTCGCGGACGGGGGCGCCCGTGTACATGAATCAAGACGACTTCGGTCTTTTTCGAAGGCTGGACGATCAGGCGTCGTGGCTCGGCATGCCTGAACCGGAAGGTGTCGAGATTGACGTGAAGCTGCGTGATGGGGACGCACTGGAGTTCGCGGGGCGCACCTTCGACGTTCTGCATACTCCCGGGCACACCCAGGGCAGCGTGAGCCTGCTGATCGATTCGGAGAACAAGCTCCTGGCCGGTGACACGCTATTCCGGGACTCGATCGGGAGGACCGACCTACCCGGGGGGGACTATCGTCAAATACTGAGCTCGATCAAGACCAAGCTCTTGGCCCTCGACGATCGAGTCGAGGTGGTTTGCGGCCACGGCCCGAGCACGACGATCGGACGGGAACGCGCCCTGAACGTGTTCTTGCGCGGCCTGTAGCGCCTCGGCGGGGAGGCCGACCCGCACGGTCGCTAGAATCGTCACTGATGGCGAAGAGAATCCTGCTTGTCACTGGCGATTCGGGCGAGAGCTACGAGGCGCTATACGCACTGCACCGCTTCCAAGAGGCGGGATACGAGGCCGTGGTAGCCGCCCCCTCGGCGCGTCGGCTGCATTTGGTCATGCACGACTTCGAGCCGGGCTGGGATACCTACATCGAACGGCAGGGCTACGGGCTCGAAGCGGACATTGCCTTTGACGACGTAGTCGTCGAGGAGCACGCCGCTGTGCTGCTGCTCGGCGGCAGGGCCCCCGAGTTCCTGCGCCACTTACCTCGTGTCGTCCAGATCGTGCAGCAGTTCGCCGAACAACGAAAGCCTATCTTGTCGATCTGCCACGGCATCCAGATCCTGGTAGCTGCCGACTTGGTGGCGGGCCGCACGGTGACTTGTTACGAGCATGTCCGCTCCGAGGCGGAACGGGCCGGCGCAACATACTCGACCGAGCAAGCGGTTCGCGACGGGAACATCGTCAGCGCCCAGACCTGGGAGTCGCATCCTGAGTTCTACCGGGAGGTCTTCGCCTGCTTGGACGGCTGAGGTCCGCCGGCCTGCGGGAATCCCGTCGACGGTGACTGGGACGCGGTGTCGACAAGTTGGAAGTCCCGGAAAATCACCGTCTTGTCCTTGCCATCGTTTGGGACCATAGCAGCGACCGTGTAGCCTCCCGCGGCTAAGTCCACTGTGGACAGGGCGGCCAAGTGACGGATGCGGCCCGACTCGGGTTGCGCCACGGTCTGGTGGGCGCTGACCGGCAATACCTGCACCGGCTCCTGTCCCCGGTACAGGGCCAGCCTCGGGGCGGGCGGATTCGCAAGCAGATCCGGATCCGGATTGTAGATGTCGTACAGCAGGAAGATCGAATCGCCTTTGCTGAACGACTTGACCGAGGTCGCGAAGAAGCGGCTTCCTTCGACCTGCAGGACGTTCTCCGGTGCCTTTCGCGATGCTTTGGCCGAAACTCTGTCGCCGATATTGTCGATCCGGGTTGTCAGAAGCAATGAACTGGCGGCGACCCCCGACCCGCTTGGCGGGATGCGCAGCTGCGTCTGGTAGCTCCCGAGAGTACCGGATAGATCGTCCCGGACGACCACCTTCCAGTCGTAGTCTCCCGGTCTTAGCGGCATTTGAGAACTGTAGTGGAGCCACGAGCTGGGATCGCTACTCAGCCGCTCGAGCGCGGCGCTGTCGACTGTCATCTCGAAGCGCCGATCGTCGATGACGGGCACCGATGGCGGGGCGTTCTCCGCTCGTCTCGCGGTTGCTTGCGCGATTACCGTCAGCTTGACCGTCTCCCCCTTACTCACCGATTCGGACGGAATATCCTTGGTGTGCAGGCCGACGGCGTAGACCAAGGTCGGAGAACCCTTGGAGTCCAGAAAGAACTCGTGGTCCGCTCGCAGTGGCAGGTCTGAGTAGGGCGTGTCAAAGGTCAGGGCCTGGTGCATGCGCAGGTTCCGCTCCGAGCGGCTCATGAGTCGAAACGGACGTTGCTCGTAGTAGCCGCGCTGGTGTCTGACCCGCAGGCCCTTTAGGCGGACGCGGACTTGAAGGCGGCGGAGCCTCCCGCGCTGCTCTTTGTCTTTTGGATAGTAGCCGAGCAAGTAGTAGTCTCCCGTCTCTCGACTGACGACGTCGAAGACCTCCCCGAAATCGTTGCTGTTCAGGACCGCGCGCCCTCCCGTTCTTTCCGCCAGCGCATAGAGGCCGTCCTGATTGTCCTGTCGCCTCTCCGCCTGGGTCACGAATCCGTTGTTCTCGACATCGCCGAGAAGCGCTTCGAGCCCTCCGCTCACCTCCGCGTCGCCGTACGGGGCACTAGCGGAAAGCCGGCTGACATCGGAGACGAAGAAACGGACGCGGGCCTTGGTCGCCTCGTCCTCCAGCACCTTCATAATGTCGATGTTGTCCTCGTCGACCGGCAGTCCGGTAGAGAAGAGGACCACGATCTTCCTCCCGGGATAGATGCTCAGAGCGCGAATTAGATCGATGTATTCATACATCCGCACGCGGCGGTAGAGGGCCGCGCGGTCGGCAATCTCCTCGAGCTCCTCCGAGAACTCGTCGTTCGTATCTTCGATCAGAGCGTCCAATTCGGCGCTGTAGTCGATGTCGTCGCGCGCAAGGTCGACCGCCAGCGTGTCGACGAAGCTGGCGCCCCCGCGTCCTCCCGACGCCCTTGAGAGCATTCCTTGCAGCCGCTCGTGCAGCTCGCTGCGGCGCGAAGTGAAAGGGGATCCCTCGATTGAGACGAGCACTCCCGGGACGAGGCTCTTGTCGACAAAGTCTTTGACAGCCTCGTATATCCTCAGCCGATCTTCGCGACGACCGCGAGTGGCGACATAGATAAACGTGCTGCGTCTCAATTCGCTCGCGGCTTCGGCGGGGGTCGGCTCGGGACGGTCTTCGCCCCGGAACGAGTCAACCGCGACGCTAGTTGCCTCGGGACGCGTTACGTACTCGAATGTCGCGATGGCCTGCGGTCGACCGTTCTCGATTAGTTCGAAATCGTCCTTCTGCAGGTCCGGAACCACTCGGCTGTTGCGGTCCGTCACACGGACTTCGACTTGTACCAGCTCGGTCTCCGCCGTGAAGACAGGACCTCTCTGTCCGGCCAGCGGCAGGCAGCAGCCAAAGGCCGAGACGATGGCGGCTAGGCGCGTGATTCTCGAGCCTGGCCAGCGATCTAAACCCCTCACGGCAAGCTCCTACCCGCGCTTGCAGGTCGGAAGTGGCGGCCAGCTGCGATCGGGGTCATGCCCTGGGGCGCGCTCCGGCATTCCCGGAGCCGAGGCCGCGAGAGAGCCCATGCTAGTAGGGCTAGGGCCATGGCCGGGACGTTTGCGATCACGAAAGCCAATTCCACCCCGATTATGACGAAGAACCCTTGCTCTGGGTTGCCGAAGGAGGTGCTTTCCCGCATTGTTCTCGACTATTGAACCGGGCAAGCGGGCCCTGCTCAACAACCAGACTGGAGACGAAGGCGGAGTCTGGAACGATCGAACACATCCCAAAAGCAATCCCCCAGATCTCTGCCCGGGGAGAAGGGGCGTGAAAGGCAGCTCCCTGTCCGCTGGCAGTTAGCGCGGGACTCGCCCCACGAAGAATAGGGTGCCTGTCGCGATGACAAACTTCCTCCTCCCAGGCTCCTGCGGAGTTTGATAACGCGCCTCTTCCCAGGAATCCGCGCAGGCCAGATCGCTCGGTTCCTCAGCCTCAACGTAGGACGAGCCCGTGCAAGCCGAGTAGTCCTCCGAATCGCGGAGGCACGTGCCCGTGGCAAGCGACACCAGCGGCGGCGTTAGCCAACCCAAGCAACCTCCGCAATGCGGACAGGCGATCGGTGAGGTCGACGCGATCTTCCCGCTCTCCCAGCACTAAAGCAGGGCCACCAAATGGCCCCCTGGCTGGGCGGTCTGACCTCGAAGGCTGGCGGAGAGGGAGGGATTCGAACCCTCGGTAGAGCTCTATAACCCTACGACGGTTTAGCAAACCGCTGCCTTAAGCCGCTCGGCCACCTCTCCTTTTGTCAAAGTAGCACACGTCGACGCGCTCCCGCTACGTGCCAGAGCCAGTCACTCGGCCGCTCCAGGGCTCGGGTTCAAGCCACCGCGCCGACCTGAGAAGCGCATTCCTTGGGCGACCCAGCCAGGTGCATGACGCCGAACTTAGTCTTCCTTCTGCGGCGATTCGATGTGCTGATCTGCCCGGCCACGATCGCTCCGGCAGCTCTTCGGAAAGGCGGCCGCTGTCTTCAGAATCGCCGCTTGCCCTCGCAGTATCATCGAAAGAACCCGCGCCGGGAACGCTCTCGGTTCTGGTTTCGGGCCGGCGTTCATCGATTCCGCCATTTCCCGCAAGCTGCGCCGCAGGCCAAACCCCAAAACTCCGCGACAATGCCAGTTCGAGAATCAATTCTTGACACGTTTTCTCAGACCTGTTCCTAGCCTTCCCCTACGGCTAGTTCCGGACGGTACCCGCTTGTTTTGGCGCCAGTGCGACGCCGCCCTGCCGACGCGGCTGCTGCCGCTTGCCTCGTTCCGCCAATCCGGCGACCCCTCCCGGCCCGAATTGTGCGGCTTTGATCCCGTAAATCCATCTGGCTGCAGGCAGGCGTTCCCGACCGCAGCATAATGAAATCAGTCTCTAGAGGTGGCAGGGCGCGCGGCCCGTCCGGCAATAGCCTCGCAGCGCCGGAGTTCTTAAGGAAACCATGCTTGTAATGAAATTCGGCGGGACCTCCCTCGAGGAACCCGCGGCGATTCGCCGCGCTTGCCGGATCGTCGAGGCCAGCATCGCTCGAAGTCCGCTTGTCGTGGTCTCGGCCATGGGCAATACGACGGACCGTCTGTTAGAGGCAGTCGCGGAGGAATCGGACGGTGCCTGCGCGGTCCTATCCGACCTGCGCCGTTTGGCGCTGGAAGCGGCCGCAGCAACCGTTTCGCAAGCGGCTGAGCACGAGTTCAGCGCTTTCTTGGACGGAGTTTTCTCAGACGCCTCCCGGTTGCTGGAGCGACTCTCGCAGAGAGCTGAAAGACTTGCCCCGTCCGCCGACCTCGACGCCCTGCTGGCGTGCGGCGAGCGCATTTCGAGCCGGTTTTTCAGTCTTGCCCTGCGCGCGCAAGGACTGGCTGCCGTCCACTTAGACGCAAGGGCGCTTATTGTCACTGAATCGCGTCACGGCGGGGCAGCCGCGAAGCTCGACCTTACCTGGAGAAGGGTCCGCGAAGTTGCCCTGCCCCTCCTCGAGGCCGGTTCCACGCCCGTCATGGGAGGGTTCATCGCCAGGAACATCCAGGGTGTCCCGACGACGCTCGGTCGCGGCGGCTCCGATTACACCGCATCCTTGGCCGGTGCAGCGCTGGGCGTGGACGAGGTCCAGATATGGACAGATGTTGATGGCGTGATGACAGCCGACCCCAGCGTGGTCGAATCGGCTCGGAGCCTGCGCGTGCTTTCGTTGCTCGAGGCGTCCGAACTGGCCTACTTCGGAGGCCGAGTGCTGCATCCGTCGACGCTGCTACCGGCGATCGAGCATCGGATCCCGATTCGCGTCCTCAACTCGATGCGACCGGGCGCCGAGGGGACATTGATCGTTCGGGACCCTCCCGAGTCCCCCAATGTCGTCAAGTCCGTTGTGTACAAGGAAAACATCACGCTGATCGACATTCATTCCACTCGCATGCTGATGGCCCACGGCTTCTTGGCTAGGATCTTCGCGGTTTTCGAGCGGCACGAGACAGCCGTCGATATGGTGTCCACATCGGAGGTGAGCGTTTCGATGACCGTGGATAACCCCGTAACGGTTGACCGAATCCTGGGCGACCTTGCGAGCTTCTCTCGCGCGCAAGCTTCGTCAGGGAAAGCGATCGTTTGCGTGGTCGGGGAGGGCATCCGGTATACTCCGGGAATCGCTGCCAAGGTGTTCAACGCGTTGGAGGGTATCCGCATCCGGATGATTTCGCTCGGAGCGTCTCGCGTGAACGTCGGCTTCGTCATCGACGAAGAGGACCTAGAGGCTGCTGTCCGTCGCCTGCACGCGACTTTCTTCCCGTCGTCCTCTCGCCGGAAGGACAAGGCTGTTGAGTGACATCCCTGACAAGTTGGCCCTGGTGGGGTACGGCCGCATGGGCCGCCTCATCGAGCAGCTAGCGCCGTCCCACGGCTTCGCGGTCGCGTTGCGTCTCGACGAGTTCAACAACCCTGACGGCGTCGGCCTGACTCCGGAGAACTTCGACGGGATCAATGTCGCGGTCGACTTCTCGATCCCCGAGGTCGTAGCGGACAACGCTGTCCGGCTGGCCGAGCTCGGCGTCCCGCTAGCGATCGGCACCACGGGCTGGCTGGACCAGTTGGACCGCGTGCGCGAAGCGGTCGAGCGCAACGATTCGGCCGTGGTGTACGGGGCGAACTTCTCAATCGGAGTGAACGCCTTCTACCGCGTCGTTGAGGCCGCCTCTAAAGCCTTGGCCGCCCAGCGGGAATATGACGCCTTCATGTACGAAGCGCATCATAAGTACAAAAAGGACGCGCCGTCCGGAACTGCCTTGCGACTGCTCGATGCGATGCGGGAGGCGGGCTACTCGCGCCCGGTCGATGTCGCCACGCAACGCAGCGGTCAATTCCCGGGGATCCATGAAATCGGATTTGACTCGGAGGCCGACACCATCAGAGTGAGCCACGCGGCGAGGAACCGCTCGGGCTTCGCCCACGGCGCGCTCAAGGCGGCGCGGTGGATCATGGACAGGAAGGGCGTCTTTGAGTTCTCCAGGATCTGGGACCGTCTCGACTGAGGGCTGTCCCCCGCTCAGAAGATCAGCTTCACGCCGAACTGCATCTCGCGCCCGTCCCGCGCTGCCAGTATCCGGCCGAAGCCTTGTGTGCCGAAGAAGACATTGGGGTTCAGGAAGTTCGGCGTGTTGAGCATGTTGAACAGCTCGACGCGCAATTGCAGAGTTGCCGTTTCCCCGAGGCCGAGGTTCTTCAGAACAGAGAAATCAAGGTTGGCCAGGCCGGGCCCGCGCACGATGTTGCGACCCGCGCTCCCGAAGCTGCCAAACGCGGGCAGAGCGAAGGCGGCCGTGTCAAACCAGCGCTGGGGATCCGGGCTGGACAGGTTCGGATCTCCCACGAGATCCGGGCGGTCGCCCGCGCCGAACCCGTAGCTAGACTGGCCGGTGTTCGAGTTGTCGAACTCTCCCGGCAGGGCGACCGTGTAGGGCTGCCCGGTCTGCAGGGCGACGACACCGTTCAACTGCCAGTTCCCAAGTAGCTTCGCCGTGCCGCCGCGCCAGCCGCTGCCCCAGGTCTTTCCCGGCCCGAACGGCAATTCGTAGACGAAGCTGCCCGTGAACCGGTGCGGCACGTCGAAGCTTGAGCGTGCCCGCTCGGCGGCAATGTTGTTGCTGTCCTGCGGGTAGTTGGCGTCGCCCGCCGACGCGAAGAAATTCGAAGCATTGTCGATCGACTTGGACCAGGTGTACGAGAAAAGCCCCGTCAGCCCCGTCTGGAAACGGCACTGGAATTGCGCCTGGAGGCTGTGATAGACGGAATCGAAAGCCGAAGCGATCAAATTGATGTCCGAGAAAGTTGGCAGGGGGCGGTAATTGGGCTGTGCGGGCGACGGTGCCGGCTGGTTGATGTCGCGGGCTCCCACCAGCTTGGTGCCCCGCGACCCGCTGTACCCCACGCTCAGCACCGTGTCCTCGAACAGTTCGGACTGCACTGTGAAATTCCACTGCTGGGCGTAGGTGGTGCGCAGGTTCAGGTCGTACGTCGTTACGCTCGGCGGCACCGGGGCGGCCTGCCCTTCCGGCCACGGTTGGTCGATTGTCAGGGGCGCGAATCGCGACGGGAAGAACAGGAAGGCTCGGAAGAAGGGCGGGTTGAAGTATATCCCTTGTCCCGCTGCGAGATCGGAGAAGTTGTAGTACAGTCCCCAGCCCGTGCGCACTACCACCCGATCAGTTCCCAATGGCCGCAACGCCAGGCTCAGGCGAGGCGCCACGTTGTTTCGATCGGGATAAAACCCGCTGCGCGGTATCCCGCTCTCGCCAAGGCGCACGATCTGCATGCTGCTTGCGTCGTAGATCGATGCCGCGTCGTTTGCGTCGTATGCGGGCTGGTTGTTCTCGTAGCGGAAACCGAGCGATAGCGTCAGGTTGCGCGAGATCCGCCAGGTATCGGTCGCGAAGGCATTGGTGGCTCCGGTGCGCGCGGCTTGGAGAGTGTCGCTACGTGCCGCGAGCGTGTAGGTGGGCAGTCCGAGCAGGAGGTCGGCGAGAGAGTTCTGAGTGTAGGCCCGGTTCGTGAAGTAAAGGCTCCCTCGCGAAAGTACGTTGCGAAAGCCGTCCTGGCCGATCCCGCGCTGCTCGAACCCGACTTGCACCAAGTGGCCGCCCCTCGAGTAGCTCAGGGTGTCTGAGACCTGCCAGGATTTCACCGTGCTGACTTGGGGGTTGTTGAATTCGCCGCCCAGCGAGGAAAAGCCCGTGACCTGGAAGAAGCTCAGGCCGAGGTCGAGTTCTCTCGCGGCGAAGTCCGGCAGGCCGATTTGGCTGTTGAGGCTCGTCCCGCTGTTTTCGTGAATCGTGCGGTTCGACAGGTGGCTGAAGCCGAAGCGCGCTTCGTTGATCCAGTTCGACCCCAGCGCGTGGGTTTCCGCCACCATAACGTTCTGGCCGCGCTCGTCGAGATCGTTGCCGTAGCCGGGAACCGAGGAGAACTGCTGCGCGGCAAAGGGCTCGCTCCGGTCGCTGTCGGAAAAGCTGAAGCGACCTGATAGCTGGCCGCCCTCGCCCAAATGGGCGTCGAGCTTTACGTCGAACTTACCGGTTCGGTCCGTCCCCACCGGCGCCGACACGAAGTTCTGCCCGGCGACCCCGCTGTTGGCAAGCGGGTACAGCCCCGTCACGGCCTGCCCGATTGGGTGCGCGAACGGTAACCGCGCATTTGGAAACGGCTGTTGCGTATAGAAGTTGATAGGCGCTTGGCTCGCGCTTGCCGAGAAGTCGCCTTGGCGCTCGGCCTCGGTTGGGACATTGGTGGTGCGCGTCGATGCGCGGTCTTCTAGCAGGCTTTCGAAGTTCGCGAAGAAGAACGCGGTGTTCGCGACCATTGGCCCGCCGAGCGATGCGCCGAACTGATTTCTGCGCAGGGTTGGCACCGGATCGTCCGGATGGCTGAAGAAGTTGCGGGCGTCCAGCCGGTCGTTGCGAAGAAACTCGTACGCCGTGCCGTGCAGCTCGTTCGTGCCCTGCTTGATGGCGACCGCGATCTGGCCCCCGCTGTTGCGTCCCAAGCCGGCCTCGGAATTGGAAGTCTGGATGCGGAATTCCCGCACAGCGTCGACGGGAGGGGCGAAACTGAAGCTGTTGAGGATCGGATCGATTGCGTAGACGCCGTCGTAGACGAACGAGTTGGCGGATTCCCGCGCGCCGTTCGCCTGGAGCGCGAACCGCCCGCGCTCGCTCCCTGGCGAGCCGACTGCCGCAGGCACCGTGCCCGGCGACAGAAGCGATAGCTGCAGGAAGTTTCGACCGTTCAGCGGAAGGCTGACGATGAAGCGGTTGGGGATCACGTTTCCGGTCGCGGCATTCGCCGTCTCGAGCACCGAGGGTGCCGCGCTCACGGTTATCGCGTCGCTTGCCGATCCAACCTCCAGGGCGAAATCGGCCCGGGCCTTGCTGCCGAGCGCTAGCTGGATGGTCTCCCCGGAAGCCGGCCGGAAGCCCTCTGCCTCGACGCCAACGGAGTAGTCCCCGGGCGCTAGTGCGGGCACGGCGTAGAATCCGCCCGAGCCGCTCGAGGCGCGGCGCACTGTCCCGGTCTCCACGCGGCGCACCGTAACCCGGGCGTCGACCAAGGCGGCCCCGCTTTGGTCGACGACCCGGCCGTGTATGCGCGCGTCAATCTGCTGCGCGGTACTCGCCGACGTCCCGACCACCAAGGCGAGCAAGCCGCCCGCGAGTCTCAATCGTCTATTGCGTTGCATTCCTCGATAGATATGGCGAACGCTCCGGAGAAAGGTTAGCCCACAGGCCGGGATCAGTTCCACCTCCCGTTCGCGAACCCAGCAGGCGGGACGGCTAGAATGGGCGTTGTTGCGCCTGATCGCTTTCTCGCTTGTCCTTGCCGGTACGCTGTCCGGCCAGGGCTTTTACCCCATCGATGATATCCGCGCAGGGCAGCGAGGAACCGGCCGCACAGTTTTTTCGGGCACCGAGGTCGAGGAATTCGACGCGGAGATCCTCGGCGTGCTCGAGAACTATTCCGGGCCCAAGTCGTCGATCATCTTCGCACGACTATCCGGTGGACCTCTGGACCGGACGGGAGTCATGTCAGGCATGAGTGGCAGCCCTGTCTATATCGACGGGAAGCTTGCCGGTGCCGTGGCGTTCATGTACCCGTTTTCCAAAGAGCCTCTCGCGGGAATCCGTCCGATCGGAGAGATGATCGGAGGCTTCGAGACCGGTGCAGGAGGGCGGTCCCCCTTAGCTGCCGACCCCTTGGAGGACTGGCGCGAGATCGCGGGCATGCCCCGTCAGCGGCCGCCATCTGCAAACGGGCCGCAGGGGCAGTTTCACCCCATTGCCACGCCCGTGTCGCTCGGCGGGTTTTCCGAACAGACACTGGAAGTCTTTGGGGAGGATCTCCGGCGTCTTGGGTTGCGGCCGCTGCAAGGCTCGGGCGGCGGGCTTCGCCAAGACCCAGGAGGGGATCTGGTGCCGGGCTCGATGATCAGCGTCGGACTCATACGGGGCGACATGACCTTCACCGCGTCCGGCACCGTCACGCACGTGGACGGCGACCGGGTGTTCGCGTTCGGACACCGCTTCCTGTCGAGCGGCAACACAGCCATGCCGATGATGCGGGCGTCGGTGATGACCCTGGTCCCGAATCTCAATGCGTCGTTCAAGCTCAGCGGCACCGGCCCGCTGATCGGAAAGATCTCCCTCGACAGGGAGGCAGGGATCTCGGGCGAGCTGGGGCCGGGGCCGCCCATGGTGCCCTGCGCGATTCGCGTCAAGCAGGCCGACGGCGTGGCGGCGTCCTATTCGATGGAACTCGTGCGTGACGCTCAGCTGACGCCGTTCCTGCTGCAAATCGCTCTTTTCTCCGCGATCAGCGTTTCCGAGCCGTCATTGGGGCCTCTCACCGTGCGAGTTCGCGGCGGCGTCGAGTTCGAGCAAGGCCTGCCGCGCCTTGTCTTGGACGATATGTACACGGGCACTGGCGGCGTGGGCCAGGCCGCGGCGCTGTCGACGGCCGCGCCGCTTTCCTACCTGCTGCGAACGCGTCACTCGGGCGTTGCCATCAAGGCGGTCGATCTCGAGGTGGAGGCACAGGCTGCCGACGAATACACCGATTTGGTGCGGGCGTGGCTTTCCAAGACGCAAGTCAGGCCCGGGGAGACGATCGAGATTCGATTCGCGGCCAAGGGGCCTGGCGGTCGGGAGCAGATGCACTCGGTCCCCTTCCGGGTGCCCGTTTCGCTGCCGGCCGGCTCCGTGGAGGTCACGATAGGGGATGCCCTGACCGCCAATCTCCAGCAGTGGCGCGGCCTGCTCGCTGGCCGCAAGGCGCGGGACGCCGCGGCGACGATCCGGTTTCTCAATGGATTGCGTGGCAGTGACCGCGCTTACGTGCGAGTCTGGCAGCGCAAGAGGTCGCTTTGGTTGCATTCGGACAAGCTGCCTTCCCCGCCGGCCTCGTTGCACGCGGTCTTGTCCACGCCGGCCGGCCGCGGGGCCGGAGCGCTTGCTGAACTTTCCACGACGCTGGCCGATCTCAAGGTCGACGGGCTACGTGGTGTCGTGCGGGGCCGGCTCAATCTGCGATTCGTGGTCACGGGGAGCTGATCGATTTGCTAATGCGACGGTACGCAATCCTTCTGGCGGCCGCCCTGCCGGCCGCAGCGCCTGCCGCGGGAACTCGCAGCTGGGAACTGTCGAGTTACGGGGACTTCCTTGGGGGAACCTTCAAGAACGTGGCCTTGGACCGCGAAGGGAACTTGGGGGTTGCTCCCTCGCTCGACACCGTCCACGAGTCCGATCAGGCCGTCGTCTGGTCACTTGCCCGCGCCGAGGACGGAACTGTCTACTACGGCACCGGCCACCAAGGCGCCGTGTTTCTTGTCTCCCCGAGCGGGGACGGGAAGCTGCTGTGGAATGCACCCGAGATCGAGGTCTTCGCCGTGGCGGTAGGTCCGGGCGGCCAGCTTTATGCCGGCACCTCGCCGCATGGCAAGGTCTACAAGATCTCGGAGGACGGTGAAGGGACCGAGTTCTTCGACCCCGGGGAGAAGTACATTTGGTCCCTGCTGTTCGACCGCGACGGACGATTGATCGTCGGTACGGGCGATGGTGGGAAGATCTACCGCGTGACCCGCGATGGCAAGGGAGAGGCTTGGTTCGAATCGGGGCAGCGGCACGTGATCAGCCTGTGCCTCGACCAAGGCGGCAGGGTGCTTGCGGGCACCGACCCGGAAGGCATTCTATACCGCGTGCAGGAAGGCGGGGCTTTTGCGCTATACGACTCCGACCTGCCCGAGGTGCGCTCCGTCGCGGTGGCCTCTGACGGTGCGGTCTATTTCGCCGCGATGGGCGGGGGCATGGACCGCCTGCTCCGGGCGATTCCAAGCCAGCAGGCCGGCGTGCAGGTGCAGGCCTCTGCCGCGGCCACCCAAGCAGGTGTGCAGGTTAGCCGTCCGCAAGTCGCCTCAACCGTGACTTATGCGCAACCGCAAGTGGTGTACGCCGGCGAGCGCGCCGCGCTGATGCGACTCGTTGAGGGGCAGGCGGTCGAGAAAATCTGGTCGTCCAACGAGGAAAACATACTTGGCTTGACGGTCGAGAACAGTGCGCCGCCCGGCGTGCTTTTCGCCACGGACCGAGAGGGCCGAGTCTATCGAGCCGGCTCCGACCGACGGCTCAGCCTGCTGTCCCAGACGGGCAAGGCGCAAATGACTTCGATGCTGCGCGCCACCGACGGCGTTCTCGTCGGCTCGGCCCATGGCGGAGCGCTCTTCCGACTTAGTGCCGAGCCCGCGGACGAGGGCGTGTTCGAGACAGCCCCGCGCGACACGAACGGCGTCTCGCAGTGGGGCAGGCTCACGTGGAAGGGCCGGGTGCCGGAAGGCGCCGCGATCGAAATCAGCACGCGCAGCGGCAACACCTACCGTCCGGACCTGAGCTGGAGCGACTGGTCGGAGGTGCCTTCCGAAAGCGGTGGCTCTCCGGTTTCCTCGCCCCCGGCTCGCTTCCTCCAGTGGCGGGCCACGCTTCGCGGGGAGGCCCGCTTGGATGCCGTGCGGGTGCATTACCTTCCCCAGAACTCTGCTCCTGTCGTGAAGTCGCTGAACATCGTGCCAGAGGCTCCCAAGCCGAGCGGGTCTTCAGGCGCCGGGTCTGCCAACACCGCGAGTAGCTACAGCATCACGGTGTCGGCATCCGGATCCTCGTCGCCGCCCCAGCCGACGGGAGGAGAGGAGCCCAAGACCGCCCCCGCGCGCAAGCTCGCGATTGTCTGGGGAGCGGAAGACCCCGACGGAGACGAACTTCGCGCGGAGCTGTCCTTCCGCGGCGAGGGGGAGAGCGAGTGGAAGAAGATCCGCGACGATCTTTCCGGGCCGCGCTTCTCGATCGAGAGCGATGCGCTTGCCGACGGGCGCTACCAGTTCCGCGTGCGGGTAGACGACGGCAAGGCGAACCCGGATGACCGGGCGCTCAGCGCGGAGCGAATCAGCAAGCCCGTCCTGGTGGACCAAACGCCGCCACGCGTGCGGGCGCTGCCGTCCGGGGCCGCGGGAGAGCTGCGCTTCGAGGCCGAGGACGAAGTTTCCGAAATCCGGCTGGCCGAGTACGCGGTTGACGCGGGCAAGTGGCGACCCGTGCTGTCCGATGACGGGATTCTTGACGCGCTGAGGGAGGAGTTCACGCTGCGTCCGGGCGACCTGGACCCTGGAGAGCACTTGGTCGTGCTGCGGGTCCGCGACCGAGCGGGGAACACGGCGCTGGCGAAATCACTGCTCCGATAGGGGCTCTGCCCGTCTCCGACTGGATTGTTACCCAACTATTACATTGGGGGCTCTCCCCAAGCTATCTCCGCTGATATCGTGGGCTTTCTCGGACCGAGCCCGACGGACGCAGCCTGTCCGGAACGCCGAGGACTAGAGATCATTTTTGGGAAGGGAATAGCCTCAGTGGGCGCCATTAGAGACACGGGACTGGACTTCGGAGACCGAACCAAGCTGAACACTCTCACGTTCAGTGCGATCTTGCTCTTGCATGTAGGCGCGGTCGCCGCCCCGTTCTACTTCACTTGGACGAACCTGATCGTCGCTGCCGTCATCTACTGGATGGCGGTTTCGTGGGGAATCGGCATGGGCTATCACCGCTTGCACACCCACCGGGGTTACCAAGTGCCGAAGTGGCTGGAGTACTTTCTCGCTTTCTGCGGCACGCTGGCCTTGGAAGGCGGCCCGATCTACTGGGTCGCGGCGCATCGCTGCCATCATCAGCACTCCGACACCGATCTCGACCCGCACACGCCGCGCCACGGAGGATTCTGGGCGCACATGGGCTGGATCATCTTCGGGGATTCCATGCACAGTGACACTTCGCTGGCTGGAAAGTACGCTCCGGATCTAAACAAGGACCGTTTCTACCGTGTGCTCAGCGAGTGGCATTGGGTTCCGCTGGCTGTACTTGGCGCGCTGACCTGGTTCTTCGGCGGTTTCGGCATGCTGCTCTGGGTCGTCCCTTTGCGCATTGTCATTGGATTGCATACAACCTGGCTGGTTAATTCCGCCACGCACATGTGGGGCGGCCGCCGGTTTGAAACCACGGACGATTCGCGAAACCTCTGGTGGGTGGCCCTCATTACATTCGGAGAGGGCTGGCACAACAACCATCACGCCCATCCCGTCTCAGCGAGGCACGGGATGGCTTGGTACGAACTGGACATCAGCTACCTGCAGATCCGCCTGCTGGAGAAACTGGGTCTTGCCAAGGCTGTTTACGCTCCAAGCCTTGATTCCGTGGAGGCGTCGAAGGGACTGCGAGAGGCGCTCAAGGCGGGGGCGTAGCCGGAGTCTCCTGATCGAAACGGGGACTGGGGCCTCTTCCGCGAACGCGTGTTCGCCGCCGGTCGGCAGGGGGAGGCCCTTCGGCCTCGCCCGGAGATGCACCGCGCCCTACAGGCGAATCCAAGCCCGAATCGTCCAACGCGAAGCGCGAAGTTGCTCTCGCTTGCGATACCCTGACCGCATGCGCTTGCTCCTCGCCGCCTTGCTTGTCGCGCCTTGCCTGCTCGCGGGCACAACGGAAACACTCGCTGGAACGGGCGTGTCCGGCGCGTCCGGAGACGGAGGTTCCGCCAAAGCAGGGCAGGTCGGGAATCCATACGGCCTGACGCTAGGACCCGACGGCGCGCTGTACGTCTGCGAAGTCGATACCGAACGCGTGCGTCGCATAGACATGGCGGACGGGACGATCTCGACAGTTGCCGGCACCGGCGAAGTAGGCTATTCGGGGGACGGCGGCCCGGCAAGCGAGGCGAAGCTTAATGATCCATACGAGATCCGATTCGACGCGGCGGGCAACATGTACTTCGTCGAAATGCTGAACGCAATCGTGCGCCGGGTTGACGCCGGCACCGGGACGATCTCGACGATCGCCGGAACTGGAGAACGCGGATTCTCCGGGGACGGAGGCCCGGCCGTCCGAGCTACCTTCAATCGTCCGCACTCTATAGCCTTGGATGGAAAAGGTTCCATGTACATTGCGGACATCGGCAATCACCGGATCCGTCGATTGGACTTGGCCACGGGAATCGTCACTACGTTCGCCGGTACCGGCGCGCGCGAGCCGACCCCCGATGGCGCGCCGCTTGAGGGCACGCCGCTGAACGGCCCGCGTGCGCTCGCCTTTGCTCCCAACGGCGACATGTACATCGCGCTCCGCGAGGGCAACGCGGTTTACCGGCTCGACATGCGGGCGAAGCGCCTGCACCATGTAGCCGGCACCGGCGAGAAGGGTTACACGGGCGATGACGGCCCGGCGAAGTCGTCGACTCTCTCGGGCCCGAAGGGAATCGAGGTCGGGCCGGACTCGGCAATCTACCTGGCGGACACCGAGAACCACGTGATTCGCCGGATTGATGCGGACACAGGCATAATCTCGACCGTCGCGGGCGACGGGTCCCGACACGACGGCCCCGACGGCGACCCGCTGCATTGTGGCCTGGCTAGGCCTCACGGCGTGTATGTCGACCGGGCCGGCAATGTGTACATTGGCGACAGCGAGAACCACCGCGTCCGGGTGCTGCGCCCGTGACGCCTTGCGGGCGAGAACCATGGTGGCGACGACAGGCGGGCGCGCCTGCCGGAGGAGAAGCATGATGCGCGGAACTTTACTTGCCTTGCTGGCCGGCTGCCTTGCCGTGCCGGTGGCGGCCCAGCGGGACTTTGACATCGACGGTCCGGTCGAGTTGCACATTTGGATGACCGCCAAGGCCGGCCATTCCGACGCGTTGGTGAAGACATTCACCGAGGTGTTCTATCCGGCCGTCAGCAGCATGCCCGGATTTCGTGACGCGCTATTGATGCGCAAGCCGTCGACCGACGAGTTTACCGTGCGCCTCAGCTTCGACACCGAGGAACAGCGCATGGAATGGGTTGCCTCGGACAAGCACCAGCGAGCTTGGCCAGCCTTGTCTTCTCACTCGCAAGAGACCGACTACGATGGATTCGCAGTGATCCACCCAAAATAGGGGCTGCTGAACTGGAGTAGCGAGACTTCATTCCCCCAGCAACTGCCTCGCGAAGGGTTTCGACGGACCATTCCCGCACGTCCGTCGCCCTCGCCCTGCTAGACCGCCTCAGTTCTCTCGAGAGGCAGGCTATTCGTGCAGTGCAGCTCTGTTGCTCGAACTCCCGGCACCTGCCGCGAACCGCGGGGCCGATGGAATGCATGATTCCGAGTTCGTGCAGGCCTGGCAGTCGGCGGATCGTTTCTGCCGTCTCGGCCGAACCGTCGGATGTGGATGCCGACCGGCTTTGCAATGCCATGCTCGGAGCGATGCGGCCACCGTCCAAGACGAAGGCGGGAGCGGCCCGTGAAGGCACAGACAGGCCCTTCGCTCGCCCTCTTCTAGGAAACTGCTTGCGTGGGCTTCGGCACTTCAGCGAATTCCTTCCGCGCCGCCTCCAGCACTCCGTTCAAGAACGCAGTGGATTCGTCCCCGGCAAACCGCTTGCCGATCTCCAAGGCCTCGTCGATAATCACCGTGGCGGGAGTTTGCCTCGATCGCAGTTCCGCTATGCCAAGCCTTAACAGGTGGCGCACCACCAGCGACATGCGCTCGAGCGACCAGTGGCTGGCGTGGCGCCGGATGATTTGATCCAACTCATGGGCATCGTCCGTCACGCTGCGGAATAGCTGCACGGCGAAGGGGTCAACATCTGACGGCCCGTCTTGGGCAAGGCCCCCGAAATAGTCTTCCACGACTTTTTCAGGCGGCCCGCCCCCCGCCTGCCATTGGTAGACCATTTGAAGGGCGCTCTCGCGGGATCGGCGACGGGAAGGCATCAGGGATGTTAACGGCTCGGAAGCGGCTATTCTCTAGCGAGCTTCTTGAGCACATTCGCCATTTCGATCGCCGCGACCGCGGCCTGGAATCCGGCGTTGCCGTTCTTTGCACCAGCGCGGTTAATGGCCTGTTCCAGCTCGTCGCAGGTAAGCACTCCGAAAATCGCGGGAACTCCGGTCTCCGGTCCGATTCTCGCGATGCTGCTGGCTGCGCCGCTAGCGACACGTTCGTAGTGATCGGTCTCGCCCCGGATGACGGCGCCAAGGCAGATGACCGCGTCAAATTTTCCGCTTGCCGCCATTGCCTTCGCGGCAGTTGCGAGTTCGAGAGAACCCGGCACTCGAACGATCCGTACGTGCTCGGCCGACCCTCCGTGCCGCCTGATCGCGTCGAGTGCACCGGCTAGCAGGCGATCCGTTATGAAGCTGTTGAATCTAGACACCACGCAACCCATCCGCAGCCCTTCGGCGCTTAGGCCGCCTTCGATCGTTGCAGGTTCCGGGGAAGGCACGAGTGCTAACTACCTATTCCAATCGTATCGAATCCACAATCGCCACAGCGTAGCCCGCTGGCTTGGCGACGTGACTCGGCCAGCCTGACGCGCATCGGGTCGCATGCGGCGGCCGCAATACGGCGGGGACGTGCGAAGCGAAATCCATCGAGCTGCGGGCGAATCGCTCCGCACTTAGTCCTTGACGGAGCCGGGATTGGGCGACGCGATCTAAACGCCGGCAACAGGGCGGCTCGGGGATCTCCGGAATTGCGGGTACGTCCGGGGCGGCTCTTCGTCAGTTCGGGTCCGTTTGTCCGCACTGGATCATACGATCCTGCGAGCGTCGCGGATCACTCCCCCAATGTCGCGGATCCCCACGCCGGGCCCGGAAGGGACCCGCAGCTTGCCCTCCGAGGCCCGCAACGGCGGGTCGAACCAGCTGCTGTAACGCTCGACGCTGCGCTTGTATTCCTGGTAGCGACCAACGTTCTTCGTACGCGACGCGAAATGCAGCATGTACACGAAGCCGAATCCGCCTGAAATATGGACAGTCGTGGGCATCCGGGCCAGCTCGGCCATGTTTGCCACGCGTGCCGAGCGGATCATCCCCCCGTAATAGTGCAGGTCGGGCTGCACGATGTCCACTCCGCGGTTTGCAATCATCCAGCGGAACCGGCGCTCGCTGTATTCCTGCTCCCCGCCCGAAACGGGGATTGCCAGGGCGTCCGTCACGGCCTTGGTGTCTTCGAGGTGGTCGAATGGGCACGGCTCCTCGAAATACACGGCGCCGACTTCTTCCAGCAGGCGTCCGATTGGGATCGCGTAGGCAGGGTCGTACGAGCTGTTCGCGTCGCCATGCAAGTCGATGCCGTCGCCGAGGGTCTTGCGAGCGAGCGGTATGAGGGTCTCGGAACGTTCCGGCGAGGCGTCACGGTTCCTGCTCATGCGCCCCCCGAGCCGGAATTTCACCGCGTTCGCGCCCGTCTCGCTGACGAGGGATTGCAGGTATGCAACCTCTTCTTCCGGGGTCGAGTCCCGACGACCGCTTGCTACGTAGAAGTCAACCTCTTCCCGCAGCGTCCCGCCGAGCATTTCACCGATCGAGCGGCCGGTCGCTCGGCCCAGCATGTCGAGCAGTGCGAACTCGACCCAAGCCTGGGCCGACCAAAACGCGAGACCCTGCAGCTTGTAGTTGCTGCGGTAGCGGTAGAGTTCATGGAGAAGTTCCGATTCCAGCTTCCTAGCGTCCTTGCCAAGGAAAAACGGGACGATGAGTTCCGCGAGAATGCCAGCGAGGTACCGACGCCCATTTGTGACCGACAGGCCTTCAGCGCCGTCCGCGGACTGGACGTGGATAAACTGCTCTCCCGCCGTTTCGAGCAGGCGGATCGAGTCGATGACCAGAGGGCGGTCGAGACTCGAGACGTCCAGCACGGGGGCCGCGGCGGCGGCGTCCAGAGCAGCAGCCGTCGGGTTGGCTGTTTCTAGGGCATCGGCGCAGGCAGCAAGCGAAGCGGCGGGAATCGACGAGGCGAGAAACCGCCTTCGCGTCGGCTCACTCCCCATGGCTCGACCGTCCCCTCAGCGTCGCAGCGCTTCCGGGACTCTGGTCCGGTCATGCTGCTCGAAGTTGATCGTCCACTCGACGGGCACGGTCGAAGGCAGGTAGCACATTCTGTCGTCGCAAGCCTGGTAGCGCAGGCTGCCGCGGATCGTCAGCTTCCCGTCTTGCAGGAGGTCGCCAAGCGCGCTGGCCTGACCGACCATCACGTCGCGCACCAGGCGGATCGAACCCTCGTAGACGGGCACAGATTCGTCGATTGCCGGCAGGTGCAGTGTCTTGCCCTGCGGATACTCGGCCTCGTAATGGGTCAGCCCTTCGGCGTCGTCCATGCGCCAGTCGATCGGGATGTAGCCGGTCACTGCCGGGGAGTAGACATGCATCTTCTCGTTGAGCTCAATGTCTAGCACGAGGGCGAACCGGTTGCCGCCGCGCACAATGGCGTCGCTAGCCCACGATGTGAGTTTGAGGTGCGCCGTGCTCGCACTTGTCCTCGCGGCTCCGGATTTGCTCCCCAGCTGGCGCACAAGGACCCGGCCGGCTGTGAACCTGTCCCTGTAGTTCTCCTCGAAGAACTTCTCCCGAACGAGGCGGTCGGGGTCGAGTAGGAACTCGACAGGGTGCGGGATGCCGAAGAAGGCGTGGTCTTTCGGGACTTCCTCGTTGAGGACACCGAAAGCGCGGATGATTGCCGAATCCGCGTCTGAGAGAAGCGGGAAACCGATACCTACTCGTCCGGCGAAATTGCTTAGGGCAGCGGCCGTATCGTTGCTGATCGCCGCCACCCGGACGCCACGGTCCTCGAATTGCTTCCGCTTGCGTTCCAACTGCACGAGCTGGCCCTTGCAAAACGGTCACCAGTCCGCGGAGCGGAAGAACAGTAGCAAGAGCCCATTGTCGCCCGTGAGGCTCCCAAAGTCTCGTCTATTTCCTTCTTGATCAACGGCTTCGAACGACGGTGCGAGCGTTCCTCGATCAGGGCCTGGTGCAGTGGAGCCCGAAGCGCCCGTCGCAGTGGCTGCGATTAATGTCACGGCGACTCCGAGGATGCCGGAGCGCACTCCGCTGCGGCACGTTGGCATTTTCATGAATTCAGTGTAGTGCAGGCTGTCGGCGAGCGTGTCCCCGAATCCCCCGATAGCCCTTCGATCGCGGCGGATTGTCTGTCTCTCGTGGGCGCACGCATTTCTGCTTTCACAACGAGGGTCGCCCGCGAATGCATAGGGGGCTGCCCGGGCTTGGGATCTCCGCCTGCCGAATGCAGCCGGAGGCTGCTATCTGAGTGAGCTCGCCATGAATCTCGGTTAGCTTCAGGACCTTCCTCGGGTTACGAATCTCGTTCCGAGTTCCGAACGTCGTGCTTGGAATACGCCTTCGTCAGCTGCGCCCAAGCCACGCCCTTAGGGAGGCACAGGCAGATTGCCCGGCCGCGAACTGCGAATTCGTCACTAGTGGGCCGGCTGCGTCGAGATCGGAGAGTTGATCGGACGGATGGCGTTGCGGCGGGACTCCGACACGCAAGTAGCTAGAGTCCGCCCGAGATACCACGGCGGGGTGCTCGGCAACATCGCTCCCTCCCGCATGCGCCCTGGCTCCATATGCCCCAGAGCGTGGGCTCGGCCAGCAAAACACCGCTCGTCGAGGCGTCGCTCGCCGACGGCAACAGTTTGCCTTCATCCATGAACGCTACAAGATCTTGCCAATGTTACGAGCGCAGCCCCGGCACAGGGGGTCGGCTGATAATGGGCCGCGCCATTCTTGGAGGCTACGGCGAGAAATGCTTTGCCGCCCTGTCAAGGTGGTCCTTAGCCAGCGCATGGCGGTCCTGAGACCGGCAAGCACAGTCGTTGGCCAAGGCCGCCGCCCGTTTCCGGGATGCGGTCGTGTTCTTGGGGCGAATCAGCCTTTGATGCGCCGTGTCGACCCTGGCATCACCGCCGAACGGGGCGGGCCGATCGCCTTCCAAGGAGCCCGGCCGCCCTTTCGGGACTGACGGCGCGGACGTTGCGCAGGGGTCGTCGTTGCAGGCGGCCACGTCAGCATCCAACCGCTTGGCGGGTGCAAGCGGATGGGCCCGTAAGAATTATCGGCGGGCGCTCGACCGGTCGCTGGCACAAGCAGGTCGCCCTCGAAAGCGAGGGATGGCCTGCCGTCCAGCCGTTGCCCGCGTGCACAAGCTTGCGATAGGCTTCGGCACGGAGATGACCGCGAAGAACTTGCCGCAACGCTTCGGAAACCTCGACCGACCCGACGCTCGGTCCGGAACCCACGATAGCTCCGGCCCGTCCAGGCTGGTTTCGAGCTCCAGCTCCTGCTTGACGAGGCTGCGATTCGATTCGCGTTGCAAAGCTTGTTCAAATATTGGGAATCTGTGTGGGCGATGGCGGAACCGACGCGTGCGACTGTTTCCTGGAGGATCCCGCCGATCCGGACCCAAGCGCTCTCGGCCGCGCTTGCGCTTGCCGTCCTGGCTTCATGCGCCGGGCCAGAGCCGGCTCCGCACGCCGATCCCGGACCGCAGCTGCCAACCAGAAAAGTCGTCCTGCCCGGAGGCGGCCGGATCACTGCGGAATTGGCGGTTACCCCGGCAGAGCAGGCCCGCGGCCTCATGTTCCGCTCGCACTTGCCGCCAGACCGGGGCATGCTCTTCGTCGGAGACAGGGCATCGCGACGGACCTTTTGGATGTACCAGTGCCTAATCCCTCTCGACATGCTCTGGCTTGACGGCGCTCACCGAATCGTCGAGATCGTCCGGAATGCGCCACCTTGCCGGGAATCCGATCCTCAGCAGTGCCCGTCGTACGGCGGAACGGTGAACTCCGTGTACGTGCTGGAATTAGCCGCCGGCCAGGCTGAGGCCCGGGGTCTCCGCCTAGGTGACCAGCTTGCCTTCTAGAGTAACCGGAGTTGGTTCAATCGCGCCTTCAGCAGTAAGGGTCCGTGTGCGATCGCGCTAGGAGAGAATGTCGAAGAAGAAGATTTTGGCCGTGCTGGTCGGCGCAGTGCTCGTATACCTTGTGGGAAGCCGGGTATACGAGGCGGACCAGCAGGCCAACGCTCCCGCGAAAAAGAAAGCGGGGGGTCGCATCGTCAATGTCGATCTGACACAGGCCCGGATCGGGGAGATCCGGGAGGAACTGCTGCTCACCGGATCGCTCAAGCCAAAGGAAATCGTCGACGTCAATCCCAAGAGCACCGGCCGCATCGAGAGGATCCACTTCCTAGTGGGCGACTGGGTAGAGTCGGGGGCGCTCGTTGCGGAGATGGAGGACGAAGAGCTTCAGCAGCAGGTCAAGCGATCGGAAGCCTCCTTCGCCGTCAGCGAGGCCAACATCTCCTCCCGCAAAGCGGAACTGGCGAGGACCATGGCCGATCTCGATCGTGCCAAGCTCCTGTTCGACGAGGACCTTCTTTCCCCGCAGGAGTACCAGCAGCAGCAGACTTCGCTAGAGGTTATGGAGGCGCAGCTCCAGCTTGCCGAGGCCCAGGCCCAGCAGGCTCTGGCCGAAGTGCGCGAATTCCGCATCCGGCTTGCGAACTCGAAGATCTACGCGCCGATGAGCGGGGTCATCTCCGTGCGCTACGTCGACCCCGGTGCCCTCGTTTCTACGAACAACTCGATTCTGCAGATCGTCAACCTCATGACCATGGTCACGCAAGGCAATGTGCCCGAGCGGAATATAGGGAAGCTGGCGATTGGCAACTCCGCTTCGGTGATCGTTGACGCCATTCCCGACCGTGAGTTTCTAGGGCGAGTGGCCCGCATCGCGCCTGTGCTGGATGCCGCCACGAGGAGCGCGATCATCGAGATTGACATCCTGAATCCCGAAATGGTTCTCAAGGCCGAGATGTTCGCACGGATCACGCTGGATCTAGGTACGATGCGTGCCGCCACGCTGATTCCCCGGGACGGGCTCGTTTACCGGGGCCAGCAGCCGGGCGTGTTCATCGTCGAAGCGGAGTCGCAGCGCCCGGTGTTTCGCGTGATCGAGACGGGCATGACCAGGGAAGACCAAGTAGAAGTCCTGGCGAACTTGGACGCCGGGACGCGCATCGTCGGTCGCGGAGCGACCATGCTGCGTGATGGCGACCGCATCAACCCCGGCCGCGGGGGGCCGATGGGCGGTGCCGGCGGCGGCGCTTCCCGCGGAGGCGCAGCGCCAGCGAAAGTCGGCGCGGGGGCCGCGCCGACGGCGCGGACCAAGGACGCGAGCTAGCCTCCCGTCACTGTGGGCCGTGTTTTCGACAAGCGGCCGTTGCACGCCGGCGGTGCTTTTCGGCCCGGTCGCTCCCAGTGCCGCGACGCCTAGTTGCAGCGACTGTGGCATGCCGGTCGGTTCCTTTGATACGCCGTCGGAGCGCAGGGCCGGTAGCCCCTAGCTAGACCGCCTTCGGCTAGTCGGTTGCCCGCCGGTTCAAACGAGCGGATATGCGCTATAACGGGGCTTGGCGCTCGTCGCGTTTCTCCTTACGCGCGCGGTCGCGAGCGAGACTTGGTGCAGTGTCTCGCCGACGCGGCACCTAGCCAATTGACGAAGGCCAAGGCCAAGGCGGCATTTCATGGTGACTCTGATGGACGGTGGCATGGGCAGGGAGCTCATCCGCCGCGGTGCGGCGTCGCCGACGGGGCTTTGGTCCGCGAAAGCCCTGCTCGAAGCGCCGAGTGCGGTGATCGAAACGCACCGAGACTACATCGCAGCGGGCGCTCGAATCGTGACGACCAATAGTTACTCGTGCGTGCCGGCCTACCTCGGCAAAGCGGGTATTGCAGACCGCTACGTCGAGCTTGCGGCGCTTGCTGGGCGCCTTGCCCGCGAAGCTGTCGGCGGCACTGGGGTGGCAGTAAGAGTGGCGGGAAGCTTGCCGCCGCTTGAGGAGAGCTACCGGTCTGATTTGGTCATCGACGACGACGAAGCGCGGCCAATCTATTCGGCGCTGGCTCAGGCCCTGGCGCCTTACGTGGATCTCTTTCTGTGCGAGACCATGTCCAGCATCCGCGAATCGCGGAACGCCACCGCGGCAGCGCGCGCCGTCGGCGCCAAGCACGGTCTTCCGGTATTCGTTTCTTGGACTCTGAACGAGCAGCCGGGAACAGGGTTGCGCAGCGGCGAGAGCATTTCGGATGCATTCCACGCGCTGGAGGACCTCGAACTGGGCGGATTCTTGTTCAACTGCACGCACCCCGACGCGATCGAGTCCGGCGTCAAGGAAATCGTCGGCCTAACAGACAAGCCGGTGGGCGGTTATCCCAATCGTTTTGACGTTCCCGGTGGTTGGACGCTCGACGGTGCGATTTCTGTCGAGCACCGAGTTGGCTTCGAGACCGCGCAGTTCGTGCGGGCCGCCGCCGGTTGCGCTGAGTCCGGCGCCACCCTTCTAGGCGGCTGCTGCGGAATCGGCCCGGAGGATATTGCTGCCCTGGCGGATTGGCTGGCCCAGCGAGATACTGATGCCTAGCGCCTCAGCGGGCCTAGCCATTCTTCACCAGCGCGCGACGGTTGCTACGGCACGGGGCCCGGCGCCGGAAGGCATCCCCCCGAAAGCGCAGCGACGACTGGAAAGGCAGTGCTAGCGAGGCTCGAGAGTATTTCGCAAGGCCCTGCTCGCAAGCCAAGCAAGAACCCCGTCCCATTGCTCGGTCGTCCGATGCAAAGAATCCTGTTCGATGAGTTCAATCTCGCCTAGGGGCGTCGACTGGATTCTTGGAATTCCGTCACGGTTCCCGTCCCTGCGAGGTCCCCGATGTCCTTGCCGGGACCGCCTAGGTGGCGCAGCGAAGGCAGCTCCCGCTATCCCGATGCCTCCCAACTCATCCTCCTCGCCGATTGCGGCGGCAGCAACTCCTACCGCGCCCGCGCCTGGAAGTACGCCCTCCAGCACCGTTTCTACAATGTCCACCAGCTCCCCGTCACCGTGGCCCGCTATCCTGCAGGATGCTCCAAATGGAACCCGATCGAACATCGCCTCTTCAGCGAGATCAGCCGCAATTGGTCGGGCTGCCCGCTGGAGTCCTTCGATCTGATCCTCAACTACATCGCCTCCACTACCACCCGTACCGGATTGGTGGTGACCTCCCGGCTCAACAGGAACGAATACCCCGCTGGCATCCAGATCAGCGACGAGCAAATGGAAGCACTCAACATCACCCGCAACAACGAGCCCATCCCCAAGGTGGAACTACAGCATCTCTCCCTGTCCAAACTGACAAGTTATTTCTGCGCTCCCCCTAAGGAGTCCGTTGCCACGGTCAGGCCGAGTCCAAACCGGCTTTCCCGTCGATATCGTGGGCCCTCGGTGTCAATCTGTCCTGCCGGCCGGAAGATTTTTCTTGGCACGGCCGGTCGAAGCAAGAATCGACAGCCCGCGTGGTTGCGCAGATCTCATGCGGCGCAGGCTCCTTGCTCCCGCTTGAGTCATTTGACCACAATCCAACCCCCAGACCCGGGCTGAAGGGCCGATTGCATGAGATTAACCACATCGTCGACGTATTCTCGCGTAATGAGTAGGTGTTGCCGGAGCGCTCCCGTGGGATCTGCCCCGGAACACATGGAAAAAGCGATGGCGAGAATAGCTATTCGTACCTGTGCGGCGCGCAGGGAAACGTTTTCGAAATGTTGGGAAAGCAAATCCCGTATTTGCTCATCGTGCTCATCGATCTCCTGGTTACCACTCAATTTTCTAACAAAAGCGGGATAGGTGGTTCTGTCGACATCAGTCAATCCGTCTACGGTCTCCGCCGGCTTTCCATGGCCAGACCCGATCGAACGGCTGAAGCCGTAGGGGTTGTAAATTGCCAGGAATATCGTGTCCAGCTGGTGCTGTACGGAGTTTTCCGCTCGATTCCAGAGGCTTTCCAGTTGGCTGATCGCGGCGTGATTCTTCTCCAACCTCGCAATAACCGCCGGGTAGACAATGCCCCCGGGAAGATTTGGGGTAAAGGTGTAGGGAGAGAACGGCAGGTCCCCGAATCCAACACCGTCCAGCCCGAGCCTCTCCGCCGCTTCCCTGTAGCGCGAACTATAGTCAGAAATCGGACTGGGAGCGCCCGTGAACTCGCGATGCCACATATCGCGAGTATAGGAATCACATGCCTTGTGGATGAATCGCGCCCCCTGCCAGTAGCTCGGATGCAGCGTCCAAAGCGGTTCTAGATCGTCTTGCGCTGACACCGAACCAGCGGTGGCCATCGCGAAGATGGCCACGAAGACAACTGTTCGAGCTCCCCATGCGAAGGATCCTGGCCTTGGCGGATCAAACGGATCCGGTGTGATCTGGGAGCAATTCCGTCGACAATGGATTTCAGGGAATCTCATGATTTCGTTATTCGCGCCTTTCGGGGACCCGAGCAAGGTTCCGGGAACCCAGGATTCATTCTAATCGAAGACGCTGCTCAGCTTGCCGTATACGGAGTGCTGGCCGGACGCGACCGCCGGGATTGCGAGGGTCGGGCCCGAGTGGGCAATCTGCCGCGGAGTGAGTCCTGCGTGCGATCTGGCGGCGTCGGGCGGAGGCAGGGGGAACGCGAGCTCGCTGCCATCGCGGAAGTCCCCCGCCGGCCGGGTCTGACCCAATGCCGGGCCGAGGAGGGCCACAGCGGCAATACCTCTGGCAACCACCCGCTTGCGAGTAATGCTCCGTCATCGGCGGCCTTCTGAAGTCTCGACAGGACCAGCTGGACCGCGAGACTGGACAGGTCGATCCCGATCCAGTGGCGGTTGAGCGTCTCCGCCGCTACCAGAGCGGTGGCACATCCGCAGAACGGGTCCAGTACGACATCACCCTCGTTCGAACTCGCCTTGATGATCCGCTCCAGCAGCGCTAGCGGCTTCTGCGTGGGATAGCCGATCCTCTCCTTCGACCGTGATGAGATCGGTCCGATATCGGCCCAGATGTCCTGCAGCGTGACGAGCGTCCAGGTGTCCTTGAACGCCGCGCCCGCCGCCTCGGAGCCGATTGCCCCGGAGCACGTCGCGGTTGTCACCGGTGAACAGCGTACGGTTCTTGACGTTGAGCGTTGCCATTACGCAGTCGCCCTGGCCCCGGACTTCAAGCCGTTGTCCTTAATCAGGGCCTTGTAGGTCAGCCGCTTGCTCTCCATCCCGGAGCGCAGGGACCGCAGCTGATCGATCGTATCCTGCTCGCGCAGGTTATGGCGGCCGGCGAACTCCTGCACGTACCGATCCAGGTGCTTTGAGCTGATCTTGTGGAACGTGCCCTTGTGCGCCCTCTTGAGCATCGACCAGAGGGACTCGATGCCATTGGTGTGCCCGTCTCCCTTGACGTACTCCTGGAGCGAGTGCTTGACCGTGTCGTGATCGAACGGCAGCGTCTCATATGCGGTCGCATCGTCCGTGTACACGGTGGCCTCGGGATCGGCGTTGTCCTTGACGAACTCCTGCAAGGTTGCGGCATCGGTGGACGCGACGACCTTCGCGGCAACCTGTTTGGTGGCGCGATCCTTGGCGCCCACCACGGCAGTCTTGCCTACCGCGCCGCGTCCGCTCAGTTCCTCCCGCTTGTGCTTCGGCATGTTCTTCCGCTTGCCCCCGAAGTAGGTTTCATCGACCTCGACCGGCCCCCGGAACAGCTGGCCGTCCTCCGCGAGAGCCTTGCGCAACCGCTGAGCCAGGAACCAAGCTGACTTCTGTGTGATCTCCAAGTCCCGGTGCAGTTTCATCGAGGACACGCTCTTGAGATTCGTGGTCACCAGGAACATGGCAACCAGCCAGTCCTGATAGCCGATCTTCGAGCTCTCCATGACCGAATTCGTCCTGACACTGAACTTCTTGGCGCAAACCCTCTCGCGACAACGGAACGGCATCGTCTTGTGCTTGCAGCCAGTCTGAACGTTCAGGGAGCCGCAATACGGGCAACAGGTCCCCTTCGGCCAACGCTGCTTGATGAACCACGTTTCGGCCGTCGCGTCGTCCGGGAACCGCCGCAAGATCGCCTTGAAACTGAGTCCCTTGCGATACGCCTTGCCCGGAGCCTTCTTCATTCCTGCCATGCCTTTACCTTACAGGAAAGTGGCGTTCATGTCAAGCGAAAAGTCAGTCTACAATTCTATTTTTCAATCACTTAGAGCATCTTTCCGTCGAATTCTACCAAGAACTTGGCTACGCCAAATCCCCTCTGCTGATGGGCCTGCGCATCGATGAAAGCGCAAGCCCTAGATGTTGGGGCTGCGCCACTTATGTATATAATCCCCTTTCGATTGCCGATCAGATGCCGGAAGATCGACGCCAGACGCACCTTACTATATGTGTGCGCGCGGCGAAGCACAGCTCCGCTGGACGATTCCGCTCTTGTTGCCAAAAGGGCTAGGCTTGAGGGCTGCCCCCGTGCGCGGACCGATCACCGATCACAGCCGGTGCGACCGCGGCATCTGCGTGGCCGCTTCGCTTGCAACGGTTACGGGGCCGCTTTGCGAATCGCCCGCGAGGTGTCCATAGGGGGGGCGATTCAGTCGATTGGGCCACCAATGTTTTCCTGTCTTCGAGACGAACATTCGGACCCTCGCTCACTTGCCCTTCGCGATTCGTGGGCTGCATTGATCCCCTTGCCTGCTCGAGCAAGCTCCAAGACGATGGTCCAAGGTGCCGGAATGAGGCCCTAAATGTAGAAGTTGCTGATTCCCAGCGGTTTCGAAAGGCGCTACATTGTTCTATAGGGGGGCAGTTTCAGGTGAAGCCGCCCGTCCCGTGCGCTGCCGATGAATCTCTCGACCTTATCCATCCATCGACCCGTAACGGTTCTGATGGCGTGTTTGGTCGCCATTTTGCTGGGCGCGGTGGCGTTTGTCAATATTCCGGTCGATTTGATGCCGGAGATCGTTTATCCGACGATCAGTATCCGCGCTGAGTACGAAGGCGTCGCACCGGAGGAGATGGAAACACTGGTGGTCCGGCCGCTCGAGGAGGCCTTCTCCGCCGCGCCGCGGGTGAAGCGGATATCGAGTTCGGTTTACGAAGGGCTCTGCTACGTGCGCGTGGGCTTCGACTACGGCGTCGATATCGACGAGGCGGCGAACGAGCTTCGCACGCGCCTGGACCGCCGCCGTCGGTACCTGCCGGAGGACATGGACGCCCCGAGCATGTACAAGTACGACTCCTCGCAGTATCCGATCCTCTATCTCGCGGTATCCGCTGACAACTTGGACGCCAAGGAGTTGCGGCATTACGTGGAGAAGCAGCTGCAGTATCGCTTGGAACGGGTTCCCGGCGTGGCGGCGTTCTCCGTGCGGGGCGGCTTGCGACGCGAGATCCACGTTGACCTCGATCTGAAGAAGCTCCGCGCGCTGGAGCTGTCGATACCCCAGGTCGTGCAGATCCTGCGCCAGGAGAACATGAACCGTCCCGTCGGCCCGGTTGAGGAGGGACGGTTCGAGGTGCTCTTGCGCACGCGAGGCGAGTTCCAGAGCTTGGAGGAGATTCGGAACGTCGTGCTCACCACCCGCAACGGTGTTCCCGTCCACGTGCGCGACATCGCATCGGTCGCGGACAGCCACGAGGACACCGACTACATGGTCAGCCTCGATGGTCGGCCCGGCGTGCGGATGTACGTCTACAAGCAGGCAGGAGCGAACACGGTTGAAGTATCGGACGGCTTGTGGGAGGAAGTGGACCGGATTCACAAGGCGCTGCCCCACATCCGCATCGAGAAGACCCGGGACAGCGCCGATTTCATCCGGGCTTCGATCAACAACGTACGGCGGGCGATGCTGCAAGGGGCGGGCCTTGCTGTCCTAGTCCTTCTGTTCTTCCTCCGCAGTGTCTCGAGCACCGTCATTATTGGCATCGCGATCCCGATATCGGTGATCGCGACCTTCGCGCTGATGTTCTTCAACGGCTTCACGCTGAACACGGTTTCGTTCGGCGGCCTGGCTCTCGGTGTGGGCATGCTCGTTGACAACGCGATCGTCGTGCTCGAGAACGTCTACCGGCACCGAGAGGAGGGCAAGAGCAACTTTGACGCCGCGGTGGTTGGCAGCCGAGAGGTGTCGATGGCGATTTCAGCCTCGACCTTGACCACGGTGGCCGTGTTTGTGCCGGTGCTGTTCATTGGAGGCATCGCGGCGCAAACGTTCAAGCAGCTAGCCTACGTCGTCAGCTTCGCGCTGCTGTGCTCGCTCGCGGTGGCCCTTACGGTGGTGCCGGGGCTGTGCGCAAAGTTGAGCCAAGGCGGCAATGCGGGAACGCGGATTGCGAAACTCAACGACGTCGCTCGTGCGTGGCAGCGCAACCTAGCCGCAGGCTACGGGGGCTCGCTGCAATGGTCCCTGGCCCACAAGCCGGTCGTCATCGGACTGGCAGCCTTGCTCTTCGGAACTGCCTTGTACTTGGTTCCTTATCTCGGCATCGAGCTGCAGCCCGAGGTCGACGAGGGTGAGGTCCGAGTCAACATCGAACTCGAGCCCGGCACGCGGCTGGAGATCACGGACGGAGTCGTGCAGGAATTGCGTCGCACTGCGGCCGAGAACGTTCCGGAAATCGTCTCGGCCATGGCTACCGCGGGAGGCAGCTCTCGCAGCAGCGGGTCGGGCACGCATCTTGGCGAGTTGCGACTTACCTTGGTGCCGAAGGCGGAGCGGAGCCGCTCGGCCCGCGAGGTGGCCAACGAATTGAGGGAACTGCTCCAGGTTCAGCCCGGCATGCTGGTGAGGACCCGCGTGTCCGGCAGCATGTTCAGAAGCTGGGGCAGGGATGACGACGACGACCGGCTCTCCGTCGAGATCCGCGGGCATAATATCGACACGGCGGCGCAGCTTGCAGAAACGATTCGCGAAACGATGCTGCGCGTGCCCGGAATCGCGGAGCCGACGATCAGTCAGCGGCCCGGGATGCCGGAAATGCTGGTCGAGGTCGACCGCGTGCGGGCGGCCAACATGGGGCTCAACGTTTCCGAGGTTGCCACTACGCTGGAAACCGCGATTGGCGGGACACGCAGTTCGATGTATCGCAAAGAGGGGGACGAGTACAACATCTTGGTGCGCCTGAGGGAGGAAGATCGCCTGGATCTCCGGAATGTCGGCCGGATCCCCCTCGCGACACCGCTTGGGAGAACCATACCCGCCGAGAGCGTCATCGAGCTGCGGCGCCAGGAAGGTCCGACATATATCAGTCGCGTGGACCAGGAGCGGCGGCTTTTCGTCAGCGGCGCGATAGCGGATCGCGATCTGGGCAGCGTCGTGCGGGACTTGGATGCGGAGCTCTCCGAGCTGGCCATGCCCGAGGGCTTTTCGATCGAGTACGGCGGGGAATACGAGGAGCAGCAGGAGACGTTCCGCAGCCTGTTCTTGGCGGCGATTCTCGCCCTGGTGCTTGTCTACATGGTCATGGCCGCGCAGTTCGAGTCCCTGAGAGACCCTTTCCTCATCCTGTTCTCCGTGCCGCTCGCGGCGATTGGCGTTGTGCTAATCCTGCTTCTGACGGAAACGACGTTCAATCAGCAGGCCTTTCTGGGAATCATCGTGCTGCTCGGCATTGTGGTGAACAACGCGATCGTCCTGGTGGACTATACAAACCTGCTGCGTCGAGAGCACGGGCTCGGGCTTCACCGGGCAGTCGTGACCGCTGGAATGCGCCGCATGCGTCCTATCCTCATGACGACCATTACGACGGTGCTGGGTCTGGCGCCGATGGCATTGGGGCTCGGCGAAGGATCGGAACTGCAGGCCCCGATGGCTCGTGTCGTTATCGGCGGCTTGGCCGCATCGACCATGATCACTTTGGTCTTTATCCCGGTGATGTACGTTCTATTCGAGGAATTGCGCGCGCCTCGCAGCTTGCGACAGGCCGCTCCCGACGCCCTTGCCCCGGTAACAGGCGACTGATTGCGGTGGCCTTCGGTGAGCGCGTAACCGCCCGGCCCCTAAAATACGCCTTCCTGTTTGGTGCTCGCGCCCCTGCGCCTGCGGGGAGAGGCTGGGCACCGGGGCATCTCGCGCTGGGTGATTAACGAATGAGTCTTCCTGAATTCTCGATCAAGAGACCGGTCACGGTGTTAATGGCCGTGATGGTGTGCCTTCTCCTAGGCTTCATTGCATTCTTGGAGATACCCGTCGATCTAATGCCGGAGGTGAACTACCCGACGCTTAGCATTACGACGGACTATGAAGGTGTCGGGCCGGAAGAGATCGAGACGCTGATCAGCCGGCCCATGGAGCAAATCGTCGCGGCTGCGCCCGGTGTCGAGCGGGTGACCTCCACGTCGAGCGAAGGCCGCTCCTCCGTCCGCGTCGAGTTCGTCTACGGCATGGACATCGAAGTCGCGGCAGACGAGGTTCGCTCGCGATTGGACAGGGGCCGGCGGACGCTGCCGGACGAAATCGAGCCTCCCACCATCTTCAAGTTCGACGTGACCCAGTTCCCGATTATGTTCCTCACGGTCGCGACCGCAGAGATGGACCCGAGAGAGCTCAGGATGTTCACGGAAAAGAACATCCTGTATCGGTTCGAACGCATCCAGGGCGTGGGCCAGGTGCGAGTCGGAGGCGGGCTGCGACGGGAAATCCATGTCGACCTGAACTTGGAGAAGCTGCGGGCGCTCGACCTCTCGGTCGCTCAAGTCGTCAGCACGGTGCGCAACGAGAATCTCAACCGTCCGGTCGGCCCTGTCAAGGAAGGGCGCTTCGACGTGCTTCTGCGCACCAGCGGCGAATTCGACAACGTCAACCAGATCCTGAACGTGGCCCTGGCGTCGCGCGACGGGATTCCCATCTACGTGCGGGACATAGCCGAAGTCGAGGACTCGCACCCGGACATCCGGCACTACGTCGGCGTGAACGGCAAGGAAGCCTTGCGCTTGATCATGTTCAAGCAGTCGGGTTCGAATACTGTCAAGGTCTCGGAGGCCGTCTGGGAGGAGGTCGGGTACATCCACAGGGACTATCCGCATGTCCGGATCCAGAAGACCATGGACACCGCGGATTTCATTAACGCAGCGATCCAGAACGTCCAAGCGGCCGCTGGAGTCGGTGCAGTACTTGCCGTGTTCGTGCTCGTTCTGTTCCTTCGCAGTCTCTCGAGCACGCTCATTATCGGGGTGGCAATTCCGATTTCGGTAATCTCGACATTCGCCCTGATGTACTTCAACGGCTTTACGCTGAACATCGTTTCGTTCGGGGGCCTCGCTCTCGGCGTCGGGATGCTCGTCGACAACGCAATCGTCGTACTGGAGAACATTTATCGGCATCGCGAGGAAGGGGCCGCACCTGGCGCCGCCGCGCTTGTTGGCAGTCGCGAGGTCGCGACTGCCATCACCGCCTCCACATTGACCACTATCGCGGTGTTCGTGCCGGTGATGTTCATCGGCGGTTACGCGGCGCAGACATTCCAGCAGCTAGCCTATGTGGTCAGCTTCTCCCTGCTTTGCTCGCTGATCGTGGCCCTGACGGTGGTTCCGGCGCTGTGCGCGAAGCGTTCCGGCACAGGCTCGGGAAGCTTGCGGATTCTGCGGTACGCGGAGAGCGCCATGGACACGATGGCCGCGAACTACTCGGGCGCCATCCGCTGGTCCCTTCGCAACCGGTTCATCGTCACCGCTGTCGCTGCCGGGCTGTTCGTCTGCGCGATCTGGCTGACAGGCTATGTCGGCGTGGAACTGGAGCCCCAGGTGGACGAGGGCCAGATCCGCATCAATCTCGAGTCGGAGCCAGGCACGCGGGCCGAGGTGACCAAGGAGATCGTCGACCGCATGGAGGCGATCGTGATGGACAAGGTTCCCGAAGTGGAGTACATCATGACCGAGGCGGGCAGCGACAGTCCGTTCCGGTCCATCGCGACGCATATCGGCGAACTTCGAATCACGCTCGCCGATCAGGCCGATCGGACGCGCACCGCGCGCGAAATCACCAACATGCTGAGGCCTCTGCTGATGGCTGTGGCCCCGGGCGTGCAGCTGCGCACCCGCATCTCGAGCGGCAACTTCGGGCGGCGGCGGGGCGGCGGGAATTCCGACGACAGGCTGCAGGTGACCATCCGCGGCTATTCGCCGGCCACGACGCAGCGGCTTGCGTTGGAGGTGAGGGACGCCATGTTCAGCGTGGACGGCGTGGCGGAGGCCGAGGTGAGCCGACGTCCCGGCTCCCCCGAGATGGTCGTGCGAGTGGATCGCCTCAAGGCGGCCAGCATGGGCATGTCGGTGGCGGAGGTGGCCGACACCCTGGAGACCGCCGTCGGCGGTCGCCGCTCCACGTTCTACCGGGAGGAGGGCGACGAGTACGACATCGTTGTCCGCTTGCGCGAGGAGGACCGCCTCGAGCTGTCCCAAGTCGGGCGCATCCCCTTGCGGACTCCGCGGGGAGAGTTGATCTATGCCGACGACGTAGTCCGGCTGGACCGCCAGGAAGGCCCCATCGAAATCAGCCGCGTCGATCAGGAGCGGATCGTCTACGTGTCGGGCACCATCGCCGACCGGGACTTGGGCAGCATCATTGCGGACCTTCGCGTCGAGCTGGCCAAGATCAACCGTCCCGATGGCTACGAGTTCCGCTTCGGCGGCGAATGGGAGGACCAGCAGGAATCCTTCCGCGAGCTCACCTTTGCCGCGATCTTGGCGCTGCTCTTGGTCTACATGGTCATGGCAGCGCAGTTCGAGTCCTTGCGCGACCCGTTCATCATTCTCTTCTCCGTCCCGCTGGCGGCGATCGGTGTCGTGACCATGCTGGTGATCACCGAGACGACATTCAACATGCAAGGATTTCTCGGAGTGATCGTGCTGGTTGGAATCGTCGTGAACAACGCCATTGTCCTGATCGATTACACGAATCAGCTGCGTCGCGACCACGGGTACGGCATTTTCGATTCGGTCATCACAGCGGGAGGCCGCCGCCTGCGTCCGATCCTGATGACCACTGTGACGACCGTCCTCGGCTTGACACCGATGGCGCTCGGCTTGGGCGAGGGATCCGAGCTGCAGGTGCCGATGGCGCGCGTGGTGATCGGAGGGCTGCTGACTTCGACGCTCATCACCCTAGTCTTCATCCCGGTCGTGTACGCGTCTCTCGAAGAGCTGGCGGAGCGCTGGGCTGGTCGCCGCAAGGGCATCTTGAGCAAGCCCTTACGGCCGGTCGAGGGCGACTAGGCCGTTCTCGGAGTGCGCGCATCTGGTTCCAGAACGCGAAAGCAGCAAGATTCGGCCATTCTTTCGCTCCGTGGCATCCCTCAGCTGACGGCGTTATGTAGAATGGTATGCGACTGGCTCGCGCCGGTCTTGAACACTGATTGAAGGAGAACAGATCATGAACATCATCCGTTTGGCGAGCTTCACGCTTCTATGCGTCGCGCTGGCGGCGGGTGCGGCGACAGCTGCCACACTGGCCGGCCCTGAGATCCGCGGCACCTACATCGAGTCCCGCAACGCAGAGATTTACGCGTCCCACTGCTTCGCCAATAGTGAAGTAGGGATCACTGGCGACCTCGCGGTCATGGCATGGGACATCAAGGAAGGCAGCTACAAGGGCGTCCCGCTGGCGGGCGCGAAGGTTGTCGCGGTCGTGAACGCCACCTCCACGATCGGGAACCCGTTTGGGGACCCGCTGCCGGCCAAGGCGATGCTGATCTTCGACGAGTCGACTTCGGTGCTCCAGCGCGGCGCGCTGGCAGGCTTCGTGAAGGAACAGGGCGGTGCACTGACCGCGAATGTAGTTCACACGGATACCGCCCCGATCGAGATCGACTTTCACGGCAACCTCCACGACCGAGTGGCGACCCTGCGCGCCGGAGAGATCGTGTCGCTGGAGACCCGCGAGATCCGCGGCAGCGATTCGCTTTGCCACCTTGACGACATCTACTACCAGCCGCTGGTGACCTTGGACCACGCCATGCCTGCCTTTGCGGTCGAGCAATCCTTCCGTGGCGACGGACTGGGCCACAAGATGCGCGAGTACCGGCGTTCGAGCGCCTACCTGGGTACGTTCACCGTTCGCGGAGGCTGAGCTTCGCGCCAGCTGAACGCCGGCAGTCGGTGAATCGAGCGGCGTCACGTGTTGCTTCGCCGGAGCCGCCCGTCGCGGCTCCGGCGGCGCCTTTTTTGTCATAGGCCCTGGGCTTCGGTCGGGGAACCTGACTGTCCGCAGGAGCGGGTGCTTGCGGAAGAGGAGAATCGAATGCGACTTTTCTGCGCGACTTGGACGGTTGTCGGGGCGCTCGCACTGCTGCCTCAAGCTGTCGCCGAGAATTTCACGGCCGTACCGGGCGCGCCGGCCCCCGAGGCGGTTCCAGAGGCCACCCGGCAAATGATTGCGAGCGAGGGCGTGACCGTGAAGGCCGGAGACGTGGCCGTGGTCAGCTTCTGGATGCGCAGCGCCCCGTTCGAGGGCGATCCGGCCGGCGGATTCGGGGTGCGCTTCGACAACGTTCCGGAGGGGGCGTTTCTAGGCGTGCTGGAATTCCCGGAGAAAGGCTCGGACTTCCGCGAGCAGTCTGTGCCGCCGGGCATTTACACCATCCGCTTCGGGCTGCATCCCGAGGACGGTAACCACATGGGCGTCGCGCCCAGCCGGGACTTTGCCCTGCTCTCGCCAGTGGACCAGGACTTGGAGATTGCTGAGAACTTCGACTTCGACGGCATCGTGGAATTGAGCGCCAAGGTCGGCAACCCGCACCCGACAGTGGCGCGGCTGGAGCTGCCCGAGGGCAACGAAGGTCCTCATCTGTGGGAGAACGACTACGAGCATTGGGTGCTCGACCTGCCGGTGGCCGACACGGTCGTAGGGATCGTGGTGGAGGGCCATGCAGACGAATAGGTCAGGCGCGCTGCCGCGACGGCGCCCGGACCCGACCATTTGCTAACTTGAACAAGCCGCGCTAGCGAGCTGTCGCACGCCGCTGGAAGCGTTCCGGCGGTCGGCTTGCAGCTGGCGGGTCGACGGGCCAGTTCAGCGCGAGGTGTTCGCGCGGGCAGCTTGGCGCTGCGATTTCATGACTGGGATGCGTGGCGCTTGACGAACGGCAACTGATAGCCTATGATTGATTGAAGAGTTGGTTCGAGAGTCTGTTCCGCTGTCTGTCTCTAGGTTGGGGCGGGGACCGGGGCCGGCTCTTGCTTTATTCCGGGCCCTGCGGGGATTGCTTGTTTCGCTGCCAGGGGCCTGGAATCGGAAGTGGGGATCCGCAAGGGGGTCCCTGGGGTTGAGGCCGCGTCGGAACCGAAGCTGACAAGGCTCCTTCGCGGGGTCGCTATGGCCGGGGCGCGGGGCTACGAGGAGACTTGGGAGATTGGGGGTAGCGCGCGCCTGTGGCGCGCGTTATCGGTCGCAGGGAGTGGAAGAAGGATCGTGCCTACATTCAGCCAGCTCGTTCGCAAGGGACGCAAGGTGCCGAAGTACAAGACATCCTCGCCAGCCCTGCAGAAGTGCCCTCAAAAGCGCGGCGTCTGTACCCGCGTCTACACCGTGACTCCCAAGAAACCGAATTCGGCACTGCGCAAGGTGGCGCGCGTCCGTTTGACCAACAGCATCGAGGTCACCACATACATACCCGGCGTTGGACACAACCTCCAGGAGCACTCGATCGTCTTGATTCGGGGCGGCCGCGTCAAGGACCTTCCGGGAGTCCGCTATCACGTCGTGCGGGGCGCCTTGGACGCTGCGGGCGTCGAGGACCGTCGGCAGTCGCGCAGCAAGTACGGGGCCAAGCGACCGAAGAAGTAGGGAGCCTAGGAAAGACCATGCCTCGCAGACGAGAAGTGCCCGTCAGGGTGCCCGCCCCAGACCCCGTCTATAGTTCCACGCTCGTCTCGAAGTTCATCAATTGCATGATGTGGGACGGCAAGAAGTCTGTGTCGGAGAGGATCTTTTACCGTGCCATGGAGAGGATCCGTGAGCGCACCGGAGAGGATCCGCTGCCGATCTTCAAGAAGGCCGTTGAGAACGCCAAGCCAGTGGTCGAAGTGAAGTCGCGAAGGGTGGGCGGAGCCAACTACCAGGTTCCGATCGAGGTGCGGACGAATCGCCGCCAGTCGCTGGCTCTTCGCTGGCTGATCCGCAACGCGCGCAATCGAAGCGAGAACCGCATGGAGCAGCGCCTCGGCACCGAGTTGCTGGAGGCGGCCCAGGGCCGCGGCACGACGATCAAGAAGAAGGACGACGTCCACCGCATGGCGGAAGCCAACAAGGCTTTCGCGCATTTCCGCTGGTAGCGGCCCAGAGACGGTTCCAAGGAACATTCCCATGCCCCGCACAGTCCCGCTAGCGAGCTACCGGAACATTGGTATTGCCGCGCACATAGACGCAGGCAAGACTACGACGACGGAGCGCATTCTCTACTACACCGGGCGCCTGCACCGGATGGGCGAGGTGCATGACGGCACCGCGACCATGGACTACATGGAGCAGGAGCAGGAGCGCGGCATCACGATCACCTCGGCCGCTACGACCTGCTTCTGGCGAGATCACCAGATCAATATCATCGACACGCCCGGCCACGTCGATTTCACGGCCGAGGTGGAGCGCTCGCTGCGGGTGCTGGACGGCGCGATCGCTCTGTTCGACGCCGTCGCGGGAGTCCAGCCTCAGTCGGAAACCGTGTGGCGGCAGGCTGACAAGTACCGTGTCCCGCGTCTGGCCTTCATTAACAAGATGGATCGGGTCGGCGCGAACTTCGACTACGCCGTCCAGACCCTCGTCGACCGCCTCAAGGCCAATCCAGTGCCGATCCAGCTGCCGATCGGCACCGAGGACCGCCTCCGCGGGGTCGTGGATCTCGTCGAAATGCGCGGCATATTCTGGAAGGACGAGACCCTCGGCGCCGAATACGAGATAGACGACATTCCCGACGACTTGCTCGACATAGCGCTTGACCGGCGCGAGAAGATGATCGAGAAGGTCGCGGAGGAGGACGAGGCCCTTTTCGAGCTCTATGTCGACGGCGGCGAAATCGGTGTCGCGGAGCTCCAAGCCGCCATCCGGCGCGCGACAATCGCCATGCGTGTCACGCCTGTGCTGTGCGGGTCGGCCTTCAAGTACAAGGGTGTCCAGCGGCTGCTTGACGCAGTCGTTGACTACCTTCCGTCGCCGCGAGACGTCCCGCCCGTGCAAGGCACCGACCTGGCTGGCGGGCGATCGCTGGCGCGCGACGCGGTCGACAGCGCCCCGTTCTCGGCGTTGGTCTTCAAGATCCTTACGGATCCGTACGTCGGGCAGCTGGCATTCCTAAGGGTGTATTCCGGCTCGTTCCGCGCGGGCGGCAGGGTGTTCAACGTGTCCAAGGGACGCACCGAGCGGATCGGCCGTCTGCTGCGCATGCACGCCGCCAAGCGCGAGGACGTCCGCGAGGCGATGGCTGGGGAAATCGTGGCGGTGGTCGGTCTTAAGACGGTCCAGACTGGCGATACGATTTGCGACCCGGCGGATCCGATTGTGCTGGAGCAGATCGACTTCCCGAACCCCGTTCTCTCCTTGGCGATCGAGCCCAAGACCAAGGCCGACCAGCAGAAAATCGGCATGGCCCTGACAAAGCTGTCGCAGGAGGACCCCACCTTCCGCGTGGAGTCGGATTCCGAGACGGGCCAGACGATCCTGTCGGGCATGGGGGAGCTGCATCTCGAGATCCTTGTCGACCGCCTGCTGCGTGAATTCCAGGTGGCGGCTGATATCGGGCGCCCGCAGGTCGCCTACCGCGAGACGATTCTCAGACCTGCAGAGGGGGAGGGCCGCTTCGTAAGGCAATCGGGCGGCCGCGGCCAGTACGGTCATTGCAAGATCCGCGTAGAGCCCTCGGAGAACGGCGATGTGGAGTTCGTCGACGAGATATTTGGCGGCGCCATACCCAAGGAGTTCGTGAAGGCCGTCGAGAAAGGGGTCCGCGAGGCCTTGGCCAACGGCGCGCTGGCCGGCTACGAGACCGTCGGCGTGCGGATCACCGTTTACGACGGCACCCACCACGAGGTCGATAGCTCCGAGATTGCGTTCAAGGTAGCCGGATCAATGGCTTGGAGGGACGCGGCGACTCGCGCCCGTCCGGCGCTGCTCGAACCGGTCATGGCGATCGAAGTCGTCGTGCCCGAAGAGTACATGGGCGATGTCCTCGCGGATATCGGCATGCGGCGCGGGCGTATCGAGGGCATGAAGCTGCGGGGCTCGACCCAGGTGATCAAGGGCTTCGTCCCGCTGGCCGAGATGTTCGGTTACGCGACGGATCTTAGGTCGTGCACGCAGGGGCGTGGCAGCTACACAATGCATCTTCACGGGTACGAGCAGGCGCCGTCTGCCGTGCAGCGGGAAATCGTGAGCCGCATGCGCGGCAAGGTGGTCCGTTGAGGCCGCCGGGGCAAGCAACGCAAGAGGATACAAGACAATGGCGAAGCAGAAGTTTGACCGCTCGAAGCCGCACGTGAACGTGGGCACGATCGGGCACATCGACCACGGCAAGACGACGCTGACGGCGGCCATCACGCGGGTGCTGTCGAAGCACGACCCGACCAACGAGGTGCGTTCGTTCGACTCGATCGACAACGCGCCGGAGGAGCGCGAGCGGGGGATCACGATCGCCACGGCGCACGTGGAGTACCAGACGGCGAACCGGCACTACGCGCACGTGGACTGCCCGGGGCACGCGGACTACATCAAGAACATGATCACGGGGGCGGCGCAGATGGACGGCGCGATCCTGGTGGTGGCGGCGACGGACGGGCCGATGCCGCAGACGCGCGAGCACATCCTGCTGGCGCGGCAGGTGGGGGTGCCGTACATCGTGGTGGCCTTGAACAAGGTGGACATGGTGGACGACGAGGAGCTGCTGGAGCTGGTGGAGCTGGAGGTGCGCGAGCTGCTGACGGAGTACGACTTCCCGGGCGACGACGTGCCGGTGGTGCGCGTGTCGGCGCTGCAGGCGCTGGACGGGGACCCGGCGGCGGAGCCGGGGGTGGACGAGCTGATGGAGGCGGTGGACGCCTACATACCGACGCCGGAGCGCGACGTGGACCGGCCGTTCCTGATGCCGATCGAGGACATCTTCTCGATATCGGGGCGCGGGACGGTGGTGACGGGGCGCGTCGAGCGGGGCACGGTGAAGGTGGGGACGGAGATGGAGTTTTTGGGGATCCGGCCGACGCACAGCAAGGTGATCACGGGCGTGGAGATGTTCAAGAAGCTGCTGGACCGGGGCGAGGCGGGCGACAACGTGGGGCTGCTGGTGCGCGGGCTGGACAAGACGGCGGTGGAGCGCGGGCAGGTGGTGGCGCAGCCGGGGAGCATCACGCCGCACACGCGCTTCAAGGGCCAGGTGTACGTGCTGAAGAAGGACGAGGGCGGGCGGCACACGCCGTTCTTCAGCGGCTACCGGCCGCAGTTCTACTTCCGCACGACGGACGTGACGGGCGTGGCGCGGCTGCCACAGGGGACCGAGATGGTGATGCCGGGCGACAACGTGGAGCTGGAAGTGGACCTGATCGTGCCGATCGCCATGGAGCAGGGCCTGCGCTTCGCCATCCGCGAGGGCGGCCGCACCATCGGCGCGGGCACCGTCTCCTCCATCGTGGAATGAGTGGATTTGGTCCGCGGGAATCGAAAGGACACCGACAGCGATGCCGAAGGAAAGAATCCGGATCCGCCTGAAGGCGTACGATTACCGCGTGCTCGACCAGTCGACGAGCGAGATCGTGAGCACGGCCCAGCGCACTGGCGCCCAGATCGCCGGCCCGATCCCGCTGCCTACGGTAAAGAACAAGTACACGGTGCTGCGCTCGGTTCACGCGGACAAGCGCTCCCGGGAGCAGTTCGAAATCCGCACCCACAAGAGGCTCTTGGACATCTTGGAGCCGACGCAGGACACGGTTGACGCGCTCATGCGCCTCGACCTGCCCGCCGGGGTCGATGTCGAGATCAAGGCCTTCGGAGCGTAGCGACGCGTAGACGTGAGTACGACAGACGCAGGAGAGTGGGACGACATGGCGCCGGGAATCCTAGGAAAGAAGATCGGGATGACGCAGTTATTCGACGCGGACGGTCGCGTCGTGCCGGTGACGGTGCTGCAAGCCGGACCGTGCGTTGTCGTCCAGCGCAAGAGCGCGGGCAAGGACGGCTACGAGGCCGTGCAGCTGGGCTTGGTGGATTTTCGGCGGGAGAAGCTGGTCAACAAGCCGGCCCGCGGGCACTTTGCAAAGGCCGGCGTGGAGCCCGCCCGATTCTTGCGCGAGTTTCGCCTTGAAGACGGGACCGAGGGTCTCCAGCCAGGTGACCGCGTCCTGGCCGAGGAGTTCCGCCCGAAGCAAAAGGTCGACGTGATCGGAATCAGCAAGGGCAAGGGCTTCCAGGGCGTTGTCAAACGCCACAACTTCCGCGGCGGCCGAGCCACGCACGGCTCGATGTTCCATCGCGCGCCGGGCTCGATCGGCCAGAGCGCCTATCCCTCGCGCGTTTTCAAGGGTGTGCGGCTGCCCGGCCAAATGGGCGGCAAGCGCGTTACGGTCCGAGGCCTCGAGATCGTCGATGTGCAGGCCGATGCCAACGTCATTCTCGTACGGGGCGCGGTGCCCGGGGCTAGAGGCGGATTCGTTGCGATCCGCAGAGCGAGGTAGGGAGCCATGCCTACTGTGGACGTATTCGATCTCCAGAACCGCAAGGTGGAGGAGCTCGACTTGGCGGACAGCGTCTTCGGCGCGCCGGTCAACGAGGCTCTGATCCATCAGGCGGTCGTTGCCTATCGGGCCAACATTCGCGCTGGCACGCACAAGACCAAGGGTCGCGGCGAGGTGGCGGGTTCGGGACGCAAGCCCTGGCGCCAGAAGGGCACGGGGCGCGCACGGATCGGCTCGCGACGCTCGCCCCTGTGGAGAGGCGGAGGCACGGCCCACGGGCCGCGGCCGCGCTCACACGCCAAGAGGCTTCCGCGGAAAATGCTGCGCTCGGCCCTGCGCTCGGCGCTGTCGGCTCGCTTGAGCGACGAATGCGTCACCGTGGTCCGTGATTTCGACCTTCCGAGCCACAAGACCAAGGAGTTCCGCGGCGTGCTCGAGACGCTCGGCACAGCGCGCAGCGTCCTGGTCGTCAGTAACGGGGCCAACGAGAATCTAGCGCGGTCCAGCCGCAACCTTCCCGAGGTGGAGCTGATATCTAGCGCCCAGCTGCATCCCTATGTGGTGCTGAAGTACCGGCGCATCTTGATCTCGGCCCAAGCCGCCCGCAAGTGCTGCGAGGTGCTCGCATGAGTCCCTACCAAGTGATCGTCGGCCCGCTCGTCACGGAGAAGGCCGAGCAGGGGCGCGTCAACGAGCAGACCCTTTGCTTTCGCGTGCATCCCAAGGCCACCAAGACCGACGTCAAGAACGCGGTTCACGCGATCTTCCAAGTCGAGGTTGACAGCGTCCGGACGGCGCGGTACGTCGGCAAGATGCGTCGGCAGGGCCGCTTCCGCGGTCGGCGTCCGGATTGGAAGAAGGCTTACGTGAAACTCAAGGAAGGCGAGAAAACGGTGGAGTACACCCAGATCTAGCGGTGCGCGATCCCGGAACAGCAAGCCATGCCGATCAAGACATACAGGCCAACCACGCCGACGCGGCGCTTTCAGACCGTGACCACACGTCACGAGCTCACACGCTCGCGGCCGGAGAAATCGCTGGCCAGAGGCAAGCACAAGCACGGAGGCCGCAACAACAAAGGCCGCATTTGCGTCCGGTTCCGCGGCGGGGGCGCGAAGCGCAAGTACAGGGAGATCGACTTCAAGCGGCAAAAGCACGGCGTTCCCGCCAAGGTTGCCTCCGTGGAGTACGATCCGAACCGGTCGGCGAACATCGCTTTGCTGCATTACGCCGACGGCGACAAGCGCTACATTCTCCAGCCGGTCGGGCTTGCGGTCGGCATGCAAGTGATCTCGGGAGAGGACGCGGATATTTTGGTGGGCAATGCCCTGCCGTTGAGGCGCATTCCGCCGGGCACGCTCGTGCATAACGTCGAGCTGCGTCCCGGCAAGGGCGGCCAGATGGCGCGCGCTGCCGGCGCCGAGGTGCGGTTGATTTCCCGCGAGGGCGGGTACGCCTTGCTGCGGCTGCCCTCGGGCGAGCTGCGGAGGGTTCTCGAAGAGTGCATGGCGACGGTCGGACGAGTCGGCAACGTTGACCACGGCAACGTGGACCTAGGCAAGGCCGGACGTCGTCGCTGGCTGGGACGGCGCCCGCACAATCGTGGCGTGACGATGAACCCCGTGGACCATCCGCACGGGGGCGGCGAAGGCAAGAGCTCGGGGGGGCGCCATCCGGTCACGCCTTGGGGCAAGCCCACACGGGGCTACAAGACCCGTCGCAACCCGCGTACCGACCGCTACATCGTGTCTCGACGCGGTAGCAAGAGAAGAGGCTAGGGGGCATCGAGATGGGTCGTTCGATTAGGAAAGGGCCGTTCTACGACGAACATTTGCACCGCAAGGTGGAGGCCATGAACGAGTCCGGCCGGAAGCGCGTGATCAAGACTTGGTCGCGCCGTTCCACGGTGCTGCCGGAGTGGGTGAGCCACACCATCGCCGTCCATAACGGCCGCAAGTTCATTCCGGTGTTCATCACCGAGAACATGGTGGGACACAAGCTGGGCGAGTTCGCCATGACGCGCACCTTCCGGGGCCACGCCGGCAGGGCCAAGTCGGGGCGGAGAGGTTAGCGTCATGCAGGCCGTCGCGAAGTGGAATTATGTGCGGGTCTCGCCTCAGAAGGCCCGCTTGGTCGCGGACTTGGTGCGCGGGCTTTACGCCGAGGAGGCGCTGGCGGTGCTGGAACGCACGAACAAGCGCGCCGCGGGGCTGATCCGCAAGGTGCTGCAGTCGGCGGTGGCGAATGCTGACGACCTAGGGGGCGATGTCGACGAGCTGGTGGTCAAGTCGATCGTTGTCAACGAAGGGCCGCGCATGAAGCGCATGCGGGCGGCCGCGCGCGGTCGGGCCGCGCCCTACGTCCACCGTTTGGCGCACATCGTCATCACGGTGGCGGACGACAGCGACGAAGACGGAGAGGACGGGTTCTAGAGCCGGGCAAGGGCTAGGTTCTGGAAGGAGACCGCGGAGGACACGGCATGGGTCAAAAGGTTCACCCCTACGGCTTTCGCCTCGGCTACACGAAGGTCTGGCGCTCGCGCTGGTACGCCCAGAAGGGCTATGCCGACCTAATCAACGAGGACATTGAACTTAAGGAGCAGTTGCGCAAGCGCCTGAAGTCGGCCGGCATTAGCTCGATCGAGCTGGACCGGCCCGGCAACAAGCTGCGGATAGCGATCCGCGCGTCCCGTCCCGGGATCATTATCGGCAAGCGGGGGTCAGAGATCGAGAAGCTCAAGGCCGAGCTCCAGGCGAAGACCAAGCGCGACATCTATATCGACATTCAGGAGGTCCACCGGCCAGAACTCGATGCGCAGCTGGTGTCGGAGTCGGTGGCAATTCAGATTGAGAAGCGGGTAAGCTTCCGCCGCGCGATGCGCAAGGCTGTGGAATTTGCCCAGCGCTTCGGCTGCAAGGGCATCAAGATCTGGGTTGCCGGACGCCTGAACGGCAAGATGATTGCCCGCAGCGAGTGGCATTTGCACGGCCGCCTGCCATTGCAGACGTTGCGCGCTGACATCGATTACGGCTTCAGCGAGGCGCATACCACCTACGGCGTGCTCGGCGTGAAGTGCTGGATCTACAAGGGCGAGATCATCGACCCGCGTGGCGCGGCGATTCGCAAGACAGGCCGCGAGAAACTCGAGCCCGCCCGGCGGCGCGAGGCGCGCTCGCAGGCCGAGCGGGAGCGCGCGAGATTGCGGCGCCCCCCCGCGGCTGCGCCGCCAGCCCCGAGTGCGAAGCCACCCGCCGCCGAGCAGCCTCCCGAGGGAGAAGCCGCGTTCCGGCCCCCCATAGCGCAATCAGGCGCGCCGCCGCCGCCCGGGGACAAGGAGGAGTAGTCCCATGCTGATGCCCAAGAAGACCCGATACCGCAAGATGCAGCGCGGTCGGCGCCGTGGCAAGGCGTGGCGCGGCTCTGGCCTTGATTTCGGCGATTTCGGGCTGATGGCTCTTGAGCCGGCCTGGATTACCGACCGCCAGATCGAGGCCGCCCGCATCGCCATCAGCCGCCGCGTGAAGCGCGGTGGGAAGCTCTGGATCCGTGTGTTCCCGGACAAGGCGATCAGCAAGAAGCCAGCCGAAACGCGCATGGGCAAGGGCAAGGGGGCTCCCGAGCAATGGGTAGCGGTCGTCAAGCCGGGCCGCATGATGTTCGAGGTCGAAGGCGTCGAGGAGCACGTGGCTCGCCGCGCGATGGAACTCGCCGCGCAAAAGCTGCCAATTCCGGTTCGGTTCGTCAGCCGCTTCAGCGGAGAGTTGCTATGAACGCCCACGAGTACCGCGAACTATCGCTGGCGGAGCTGGAGCGCAAGGAGGCCGATGCGCGCGAGCAGATGTTCAAGCTGCGCTTCCAGATTTCGATGGGCCAAGCCGAGGGGATTCGCAAGTACCGGGCAACCCGCAAGGATCTCGCCCGCATCCTGACGGTGGCGGGAGAGAAGCGTCTCGCGGCGAAGGCCGCGGGCGACGGAGGTCGTGATGGCTGACAAGCAGGGCCACAAGAACCGCAAGGTCGGCGTCGTGGTTTCGACCAAGGCCCGGAAGACCATCGTGGTCGAGGTTAGCCGGAAGGTGCCGCACCGCCTGTACCGCCGGTACATCACGCGCAAGAAGAAGTTCATGGCGCATGACGAGGAAGGTGTGGCGAAGAAGGGCGACCGCGTTCGCATCGTCGAATGCCGCCCTCTCTCGAAGCGGAAGCGCTGGCAGCTCGAGGAAGTCGTCCTGAAGTCAATGCAGGTTGAGATCAAGGTCCGCCGCAGGCGCGACAGGAAGGCCGCCTAGCGCGCGGCGAAGGGGAGGCATACAGCATGATCGGCATGCAGACCAAGCTGGCGGTGGCCGACAACTCGGGCGCCCGGCGCCTGATGTGTATCATGCCGCGCGGCGGCTCGACTGGCCGCAAGGCGGGGCTGGGCGATATCGTGATGGCGTCCGTGAAAGAGGCTGTCCCGGATTCGAACGTCAAGAAGGGCTCCGTCGTGCGAGCCGTGATCGTCCGCATGCGGAAGGAGACGCGTCGCAGGGACGGCACCTACATTCGATTTGATGAGAACGCGGCGGTCCTGGTCAGCGACATCGGGGAGCCGGTCGGCACCCGGGTCTTCGGCCCGGTCGCCCGCGAACTGCGCGACAAGCGCTTCATGAAGATCGTCTCGCTCGCTCCGGAGGTGCTTTGATGCCGGTGATGCGGAGGCAACGCAAGCCGGCGGCGATGCGCAAGACCAAGATCAAGAAGAACGACACCGTGGTGGTGCTGGCCGGTAGCAGCAAGGGGCTCCGCGGGCGGGTGCTGCAGGTCGACCGGAAGCGCGGTCGGCTGCTCGTCGAAGGGGCCAACATGGTCAAGAAGCATGTCCGCCCGAACCCGCAGAAGCAGGTCAAGGGCGGCATTGCAGACAGAGAATCGATGCTAGACCTTTCCAACGTGAGATTGGTAGGCGACTGATGGCGGCGTTGCGATTAAAGGAAAAATACGTAGCGGACGTGGTGCCGGCGCTCCGGACCGAGTTCGGCTATGGCTCGCCGATGGCGGTGCCTAGGATCGTCGCCGTGAAGCTGAACATGGGCATTGGCAAGCAGATCCTGCAAAGGCCGGCTGCCGGCCCGCGAAGGGGCGTCAGCAAAGGGGCCGGCAAAGGGCCGGCCAAGAAGAGCTCGGGCAAAAAGACGGCGGTCAACCAGCGCATCGTGGACAGCGCATTGGAGGAACTGGCCGCGATCACGGGCCAGAGGCCGGTTGTTTCGCGCGCCAAGCGTCCCATTGCCGGCTTCAATCTGCGTGCCGGAATGCCGGTCGGCTGCACGGTGACGCTCCGTGGCACGAGAATGTGGGAGTTCCTCGACCGCTTGATTGCAATCTCGCTGCCGCGAGTCCGCGACTTCCAGGGCGTCTCGCCGAAACTCGACGGGCGCGGCAACTACACGCTGGGGATCCAGGAGCATACGATCTTCCCGGAGATCGACTACACGAAGGTCGATGTGATCAAGGGCATGAACGTGACCGTGATCACGACAGCCCGCACGGATCGAGAGGGTTACGAGCTGCTCAGGCTGCTGGGCATGCCGTTCCGCACCGCGGCATAGGCGCGGGCTAAGGAGAGCGAGGAGAATCATGGCGACGAAAGCGAAGAGGGCTCGGGAACGCAAGAAGCTGCCGTTCCGAGTGCGCTACCGCAACCGCTGCAGGCGCTGCGGGCGGCCGCGCGGCTACATGCGCAAGTTCGAGCTGTGCCGCATCTGCTTTCGCAACTTGGCGCTCAGCGGCGAGCTGCCGGGCGTCGTGAAGAGCAGCTGGTAGGAGGGCACGATGCACAGCGACCCGATCGCCGACATGCTGACCCGCATCCGTAACGGGATGGCGGCGCGGCTCCCGAAAGTAGACGTTCCCGGCTCGAAAGTGAAGATCGAGCTGGCTCGGATTCTCAAGCAGGAGGGCTACGTCGCCAATTACCGCGTAGCGAATGACAGCAAGAAGCAGATCCTGAAGGTGTACTTGAAGTACCGTCCGGATCGCAAGCCGGTGATCACTCGCTTGACGCGGATCTCCAAGCCAAGCCGGCGCGTCTACGTAGACTCGCACAACATTCCGAAGGTAATCGGAGGCATGGGAGTCTGCGTCCTGACGACATCGAGAGGCGTGATGACGGGAAAGCAGGCCCGCAAGCAGGGCGTGGGTGGCGAGGTGCTGTGCACGGTCTATTGAGCCGGCCGCGCCAGACGAGAGAAACACGATGTCGAGAATTGGAGACTTGCCGATCCAGGTTCCGCACGGGGCGACCGTGCGCATTGACCCCGGCCGGCTGACCGTGCGTGGCCCGAAGGGAGAGCTGAACGTTCCCGTGCCAGACGGAATCGGGGCGGAAATGGACGGGGCGACGTTGCGCATCAGGTGTGAGCCCGGGACGCGCACTGCTCTTCAGGGACTGACCAGGGCGCTGGCTAACAACAGCCTGATCGGAGTGACGAAAGGGTTTAGCAAGCGCTTGGAGATCGTGGGCGTCGGCTATCGCGTACAGAAGGCGGGTCGCGTCCTCGTGCTGCAGCTGGGCTATTCGCATCCGATCGAGGTGTTGCTGCCCGACGGTGTCGAAGCCGCCATCGAGGGCAACAACAACAGGATCTCGCTCTGGGGCATCGACAAGCAGGTAGTCGGCCAGACGGCGGCCAACATCCGCGCGTTGCGCAAGCCCGACCCTTACAAGCAGAAGGGCGTCCGCTACGCTGGCGAGCGCCTGCGAAGCAAGGAAGGCAAGAGCGGCGTGAGCTAGCCGCCGGAGATAGGGAGCGAATTCACGATGGTTTCACGACCCAATCGGAACGTACGGCGACGGCATGTGCATGCCCGCATCCGCAAGAGGCTGCATGGCACGGCCGCGCGCCCGCGCCTTGCGGTGTTCCGTTCGCTGAAGCATATTTATGCCCAGGTGATCGACGACGACGCGCGACGCACACTCGCGGCTGTTTCGACAGCTGGCGCCGCCTTCGGGGAATACGGAGGCAATGTCGTCGCGGCTGGGAAGGTGGGTGCCATGATCGCGGAGCAGGCGCGGGCTGCCGGTGTCGATCGAATGGTCTTCGACCGGGGCGGGCACAATTATCAGGGCCGCGTTCGCGCGCTGGCGGAAGCCGTGCAGCAGGCCGGCCTCCTGGCGCCGTCGCGGCTGCGCGGCCGTCGCGGGAAGAAGGGGTAGCGAGGCATGGCATCCAGACAGAGCATCGATCAGTCGGAATTGCAACTCACCGATCAGGTGGTATCGATCAATCGCGTGACAAAGGTCGTAAAGGGCGGCAAGAACCTGAGTTTCACGGCACTGGTTGTTGTAGGGGACGCGGAGCGGCATGTCGTCGGGTTTGCCAAGGGCAAGGCCAAGGAAGTGCCGTCGGCCATTCGGAAGGCGGTCGAGAAGGCCAAGAAGAACCTGATCCAAGTGCATGTCCTCGGGCCGACAATTCCCCACGAGGTGTTGGGCGTGTTCGGGGCCGGGCGCGTGCTGCTGAAGCCCGCCCGCGAGGGCAAGGGCATGATCGCCGGCGGCGCGGTGCGTGCCGTTGTCGAGGCTGCCGGGATCCAGAACGTGCTGACGAAGTCGATCGGGTCGAAGAATCCTCACAATGTCATCAAGGCGACCTTTGACGGGCTGAGGCAGTTGCGCCATTATGAAGAGGTCGCGCAGCTCCGGGGCAAGGACGCGCAAGAGATACGGAGTGGTGCATGACGGACGGGACGATACGGATCCGGCTGAAGCGGAGCACGATTGGCGCGCCGTCTAAGCTCAGGAAGGTCGTGCGGGGCCTCGGCCTGCGCCGCATCGGCCAGGTGGTCCGGCGTCCGGACGGGCCGGCCACCCGGGGCATGGTGGCCAAGGTGCCGCATCTGGTGGAAATCGTCGAGTAGGCGGAAACAGCGATGAATCTCAGTGAATTGCATCCGGCGCCGGGGTCGCGCCGTCCGCGCAAGCGACGCGGGCGCGGGCCAGGTTCCGGCTTGGGGGTGACTGCCGGTCGCGGCGAAAAGGGACAGAAGTCGCGGTCCGGCTACAAGCGCCGGCGGGGCTTCGAGGGTGGCCAGATGCCGCTGATCCGGCGCGTGCCGAAGCGCGGCTTCCACAACCCGGGGCGAAAGGTGTACGCGGTGCTCAACGTGGCGCGGTTGGAAGAGCTCGGCGGCGACGAGTTCACGCCGGAGGGACTGCTCCGAAGCGGGGCGCTGAGCAAGCTTCGGAACGGATTGAAGATTCTGGGAAATGGCGAGATTACTCGACCGGTCACCGTGACGGCGCACAAGTTCTCGGCTTCGGCGCGGGAGAAGATCGAGCGCGCGGGCGGCAAGGCCCTGCTCGTGGGGGCTGGGGAGGCTGACGCGCAATCATGAAGTGGCTGGAAGCCTGCGCCAACGCCTTCCGCGTGCCGGACCTGCGCAAGCGGCTGCTGTTCACGCTTTCGATGCTGGCGGTCTACCGCGTTGGCGGGCACATCCCGACGCCGGGAGTCAACACCGAGGAGCTTCAGCGCATCTTCGAGGCGGCGCGCGGCACCACTCTCGGGTTCCTCGACCTGTTTTCGGGCGGGCAGCTGAGCCAGCTTACTATCTTCGCCTTGGGGATCATGCCGTACATCACGGCCTCGATCATCCTGCAGCTGCTCACGGTCGCCGTGCCGACGCTGGAGCGCCTGCAGAAGGAGGGCGAGCTTGGCCGACGCAAGATCACGCAATGGACGCGCTACCTGACGATCGGGATCAGCATCGTGCAGTCGTTCGCTTTTGCGCAACTGGTCGTGCAGCAGGGGCTGGCCTACAACCCGGGCTGGGGCTTCCGCCTGATGATGATCCTGACGCTGACCACGGGGACCGCGTTCATTATGTGGCTCGGCGAGCAGATCACGGAGCGCGGCATCGGCAACGGCATGTCGCTGATCATTTTCGCGGGAATCGTCGTGGGCCTGCCGGGCGCGATCCAGAACGTCTACGAGAATGTCTTTGTGACGGGCCAGTGGAACGTCCTGGCCGCGATCGTGATCATCGTCGCGATGGTCTCGATCGTGGGCTTTATCGTGTTCGTGGAGCGCGGCGAGCGGCGGATACCGGTCCAATACGCGCGCCGGGTGGTCGGGCGCCGCATGATGGGCGGCCAGTCGACCCACCTGCCGCTAAAAGTCAATGCCGGCGGCGTGATTCCAGTGATCTTCGCGTCGTCGATCCTTTCCCTGCCGCAGACGCTGACTCTGATGTTCGCCGACAGCCCGTTTCTCTCGCGTTTGCTGGAGACGGTGCGCCCCGGGGAGCCGCTCTACGAGCTGATCTACGTGCTGGGAATTGTTTTCTTCTGCTTCTTCTACGTGTCCATCATCTTCAACCCCAACGAGGTGGCCGACAACATGCGGAAGTATGGGGGTTTCATCCCGGGTATCCGCTCGGGCAAGCCGAGCGCCGAGCACATCAACGACATTCTGACGAAGCTGACTCTTGTGGGCGGCCTGTACCTGGCCACCATCTCGCTGATCCCGGACCTGATGATCAGCGGGGCGAAAATCCATCACTTGCCCCTGATCGGAGACTGGGCCGACGCGAACATGCCACGCTGGCTGCTCGACGGACTCAATGTCCGATTCTATTTCGGCGGCACGTCGCTACTCATCGTGGTCGGCGTGGCCATGGACTTCGCCAATCAGGTCGAGTCGCAATTGCTCATGCGTCACTACGAGGGCTTCACGCCGCGCTCGGGCAGGATTCGGGGGCGCCGCTCCCTCGCGTAAGGAGCCGACCCTCCGGGGCGGCCGGCGGCTAGCTACATGATCGTGCGCAAGAGTCCGATGGAAATCGAGAGGATGCATGCCAGCGGGCAGCTGGTCGGACGCATCTTGGCCGCTCTGCACGAGGCCGTGAAGCCTGGCACCACGACTATGGATCTCGAGAGGCAGGCTCTGGCGATGATCCGGGCGGCGGGGGCGCAGCCGGCCTTCAAAGGCTACTATGTTGCGGCCGTTGGAAAGAAGTTCCCGGCGGCGCTTTGCACGTCCGTGAACGACGAAGTCGTCCATGGCATCCCGTCTCGACGGCGCGTCCTGCGCGAGGGTGACATCGTCAAGGTAGATTGCGGCGTTCTGCTGGACGGCTATTACGGCGATTCCGCGACGACTATCCCGGTCGGCCAGATTCCTGCGGAGACGGAGCGGCTGCTGCGCGTGACCCGCGAGGCGTTAGATCTCGCCATCCAGCAAATGGTGGGAGGCCGTCGCCTGTTCGACGTCAGCGGGGCCGTGCAGCGGCACGTCGAGGGCAACGGGTTTTCGATTGTGAAGGAGTTCGTGGGTCACGGAATCGGCCGGCAGTTGCACGAGGAACCGCAGGTGCCGAATCATATCGACCCCGGCGTCCGCAACGTGCGACTGCGGGTGGGCATGGTGCTGGCAATCGAGCCGATGGTTGCCGCCGGTGACTCCCGCACGCGGATCCTGAGGGACCGCTTCACGGCGGTCACGGTGGACGGCTCGAACGCCGCGCACTTCGAGCACTGCGTAGCGGTCACGCGGAACGGTCCGCGCTTGCTGACGGCGGTCTGATGGATGGACGGGGAACGGTCATGGGCTCTGCGGGCGGTCGCACGGGAGCCGAGGAGGCCACCGGCACGGTGGTCGAGGAGCTTCCGAGCCTGCTCTTCCGCGTGCGGCTCGAGAGCGGGCATATTGTGGGAGCGGCCGTCACGGGACGGCACAAGCTGGGTTTCTTGCGGCTGCTGCCGGGCGACCGAGTGCGGGTGCGGGTGTCGTCGCGAGATGCGACGCGCGCGCGAATTCTAGGACGGGCGGATTCATGAAAGTACGGGCATCGGTTAAGAGGCTTTGCAATCATTGCAAGATCATTCGGCGGCACGGCGTGGTGCGGGTGATTTGCATCAATCCCAAGCACAAGCAGCGGCAGGGCTAAGGGCTGCGGAAAGGGCATCATGGCGAGATTTGAAGGCGTCGACATACCCAACAACAAGCGGGCGGAAGTGTCGCTGACATACCTATACGGCATCGGCGTTACGCGGTCGCGGTCGCTGCTATACCGAGCCGGCATCGACTTCGGCAAGCGGATGGGCGACTTGGATGATCACGAAATCACCGCGCTCCGCAAATTGCTTGACGAGGAGCGTGCGGTGGAGGGCGACCTGCGCAAGGAGGTCGCCATGAACATTCGCCGCTTGATGGAGATCGGCTGCTACCGCGGTGTGCGGCACCGTCGCGGACTGCCTGTCCGGGGCCAGCGGACGCACACCAACGCCCGCAGCCGCAAGGGCGCGCGTCGCGGCCAGATTGCAAACAAGAAGAAAACGTCCAAGTAAGCGACAGGGAGTCGAGCGATGGCAAATCCTAAGGGCAAGACCAAGAAGCGGTTCAAGAGCCGCCAGAAGAAGAACGTGCCGGTCGCGATCGTGCATGTGAAGGCGACGTTCAACAACACGATGGTCACGATCACCGACTTGGAAGGTCGGACGATTGCTTGGTCGAGTGCGGGGTCGCTGGGCTTCCGGGGCTCGCAGAAAGGCACGCCGTTCGCGGCGCAGCAAGCGAGCCTAACGGCGGCGAACCGCGCCAAGGAGCACGGCGTGCGGCGAGTGGCGGTGCGAGTCAAGGGGCCCGGCGGCGGTCGCGAGTCCGCCATCCGGGCGCTCGCCGCAGCGGGAATTCAGGTGACGCACATCCGGGACGTCACGCCCATTCCGCACAACGGCTGCCGTCCGCCGAAGAAGCGACGCGTCTGAGGGGCAGGGGGAATATATGGCAAGAAACCGCGGACCGTTAGTGCGGCGCTCTCGTCGCCTGGGCATGGCGCTCGACCCGAAGTCGGAGCGACTGCTCGACAAGCGGCCGTACGCCCCGGGCCAGCACGGCAGGACCCGCCGGCCCAGGAAGATGCTCGGCTACGCACTCCAAGTTCAGGAAAAGCAGCGCGCCCGGTTCATGTATGATGTTCTTGAGCGTCAGTTTCGCAACTATTACAAGCGGGCAGCTCGGATGCCGGGCGTGGTGGGAGACAACCTGCTGACCCTCCTGGAGCGGCGTCTCGACAACGTAGTCTTTCGGCTGGGGTTCGCCGTGTCTCGGCGGCAGTCGCGGCAGATCGTTAACCACGGTCATGTGCAGGTCAATGGCGCGAAAGTGGATATTCCTTCCTACTTGGTACAGCCCGGGGACGTCGTGGAAGTCCGGGAGAAGAGTCGCTCGCACGGCGGCGTCCGGCTGGCTTTGGAAGCGCCGGTCCTGCCGGCGACTCCGGGATGGCTGGATCGGTCGACCGAGGACCTGCGCGGGCGTGTGCTGAGCACCCCGTCCAAAGAGGACTTGGAAAGCTCGCAGATCAACGCCCAGTTGATCGTGGAACTGTACTCGCGTTAGGTTTCGCGGACGGGGCGGCTGGCTCCAAAAAAGAGAAAAGAGGCACATATCGCATGTGGAGAGGATTCCAGAAGCCCAAGCGGCTGGCGGTCAATTCGAGTTCCTTGGTGGATACGTACGGCAGCTTTAGCGCTCAGCCGTTCGAACGAGGATTCGGCACTACCATCGGCAATTCACTGCGTCGCGCGCTGTTGAGTTCCATTGAGGGGGCCGCGATCAGCGCGGTGCGGATCGAGGGTATTTCCCACGAGTTCAGCCCGATTCCCGGCGTCGTCGAGGACGCGACAGACATTATTCTGAACCTGAAGCAGATTCCGCTGCAGTTGCACGGCGACGGGACCCGGACGATCCGCCTGCGCGTCACAGAGCCGGGCGAGGTCTACAGCGCGGCGATCGAGGTTGACTCTGATGTCGTGATCTTGAATCCTGACGTATACATAGCGACGGTCAGCGACGATGGGATTCTTGACATCGAGATGCGCGTCAAGTTGGGGCGCGGGTACGTTTCGGCCGAGAAGAATTTCGACGAAGACCTGGCCTTGGGTTACATACCCATCGACTCAGTTCATTCGCCTGTCCACAAGGTCAAGTACGGCGTGGAATCGGCGCGCCTAGGGCAGATGACCGACTACGAGAAGCTGAATCTGGAATTGTGGACCAACGGCGCCGTCACGCCTCAGGACGCGATCGGACTGGCTGCGAAGCTGCTCAAGGATCACATGCAGATCTTCATCAACTTCGAGGAAGACATCGGGGCGGAGGAAGCGACCACGGAATTGCGCGGCGACCGCTATACCGAGCACCTCAACAAGTCGGTGGAGGAACTCGAGCTGTCGGTGCGATCGTACAATTGCCTCAAGAACGCCAATATCCAGACAATCGGTGACTTGGTTGTGCGAACCGAGAACGACATGCTGAAGACGAAGAACTTCGGAAGGAAGTCGCTGCTGGAGATCAAGGACATTCTGGAGTCGATGGGGCTGCAGTTCGGGATGCTCCGGGACGAGCACGGACGGCTCGTCCCTCGCAAGTCCGGCAGCGAGTAGGTCTAGCGGGGGAAGCACTGCAATGAGGCACAGAAAAGGCGGCTACAAGCTGCAGCGAGATCCGTCCGCACGCCGAGCCCTTTTGCGGGGCCTGACTACCAGCGTGATCCTACACGAGCGGGTCCGGACAACAGTCACGAGGGCGAAGGCGGTTCGCCCGCGGGTCGAGCGCGTGATCACCCTCGCGAAGCGAGACACCCTCCACGCCCGTCGGCAGGCTGCCGCCTACCTGTTCGAGCCACGGGCGGTCAAGAAGCTGTTCGACAGCATCGGCCCGCGTTTCGCGGACCGTGCCGGGGGATACACGCGCATCGTGCGCCTCGGCCCGCGGCAAGGCGACGGGGCGGAAACGGCAATTCTGGAATTACTGGGAACCCGGCTCGAAAAGAAAGCCGAGGACAAGAAGAAGCGCCGGGAAGCCCGCATGCAGAAGCAGAGCGACGAGACACAGGCTGATTCCGAAAGCCTGTCATAGTTCTCGCAGACGGTAGGCGGAGCGAACTTGCGGCGTTGGGACATTCCTTTCCGGCCGAGGGCGGTCTGTTCGGTGCGCGCGCTGGCTTGGGCGCTGGCCTCGGCGCTGGCCTGGAGCGCTTGCGGAAAGCCGGAAACCGAGAGGCTGGCGGCGTCGGTCAACGGAGATCGCATCACCTACGGGGACCTAGCGAGTTACGAAGTTTCCCGGTTCCTGAATTCTCCCGGCGCTGGAGTGCCGGCGAATTCGCACCAGGATCAGTTGCAGCGCCTGGGATTGCTTCGGGAGCTGATCGATCAACGGCTACTGCTGCAGAGGGCGGACGCCCAGGGGCTGGTGGCTGCGGACAGAGAGGTCGAGGCGGCGCTGGAGCGCCACCGGGTGGCGTACGGGACTCCCGCGGAATTCCGCGAGTTCCTTCTGGGGGCTGGCATCGAGCCGGAGGCGCTCAGGACGGAGCTGCGACACCAATTGACCGTCGAGAGGCTCCTGAACAGGGAGGTGTCTTCGCGCGTGCGAGTCAGCGCAAGCGAGATGCGCAAGTACTATGACAGCAACCTCGCGGCCTTCTCGGTGCCTGAGCTGCAACTGCACTTGGCTCAGATCCTCGTCACCGACGCGCCGGTAACTCCCATCCCCAACCTTCGAAACGACGACGCTACCGATCCGGCATCCGCACGCCGCAAGATCCATAGAATCCGAGAGGAACTCGAGGACGGAGCCGAATTCGAGCAGCTCGCGCTGCATTACTCGGAAGACCCGACCTACGCCGCCAATGGCGGCGACATGGGTTTCATTCCGCAGTCGGCTCTCGAGAACACGGACGTGCGGTTGCGTCGCGCGCTGGTCTCGATGCAGCCGGGCGAATTCTCGCAAGTGGTGGAGACCGACGGCGAGTACCGGATTCTGCATTTGATCGGCATCGAGCCCGCCGGCCAGCGGGATTTTGACAATCCGAGCGTTCGCGAATCGATCCGTGAAGTGCTAGCCAACCGCAAGGAACAGCTGTTGCGCCTGGCCTTTTACGAAGTGGAGCGCAGCCGGGCCACGATCCGCAACCATCTGGCAGAGGAAATCGCGACGGAGCACGGAATCCGCGATTGAGACTGCAAGTTTGTGGGCATGCTCGCGTGATATACTCCAATCTCCGGTGCATGTCGCAGACGGCATCCTCCCCGTGTCAGGCTGCGTCGCCGCGCATGTAGCGAGTTCCGCGTGGCTTTATTCCGCCTGCCGCAATGTGCATGTCGCGGAAGCTTCGAAGATGGGGTTGGCGGCAGCTGCGGCCTTCGTCGTATCGACTGTCCAGTTTCCGATTGCCGGGTTGCCTGCGCATCTAGGGCTGTACGGGCTGCTTGGAATTGTTCTGGGCAGACGGGCGTTTCCGGTCCTGTACGTATGCTTGCTGTTTCAATCCTTGCTTCTGCAGCACGGCGGTTTGCTCTCCCTGGGCGTGAATTCTCTGAATATGGGGCTCGGGGCCTCCGTCGGGTGGTGGCTCTGGCTGCTGCTGCCGGCCCCGCCTGGGGTGCGGGCACCGGCGGCCGGGCTTGTCGGGGCACTCTTGCCGGCGATGCTTCTTGCGTGGGAGTTCGAACTGGCGGACTACGGCCGTGGGTTCTACTTGATCGCGTCGCTGTATTCGGCGGTCGCGGCCGTGGAGGCCGCAGTCACGCTCCTAACGGTGTCCTTCCTGCAGCGTACGAAGCCGGAGATACTCGTGCCGAGCGCCGGATGACAGCGTCGCTGTTCGCCAGCACTCTCATCTGGCTATGCGTTGCGGCGGTTGCTCACGCCCATGGCATGTCGGCCGAGGTGAAGGCGTCGACCGACGCCGTGGTGGTGGCGTGCGCTTACTCGAACGGCGACCCGGTTGACGCCGAGGTGCTCGTCTACTCGCCGACCGAGGCAGGCCGGATCTTTCAGCGGCTGCGCACCGACATTCGAGGTCTCGTCAGTTTCGTTCCGGACTCGGCCGGGACGTGGCGAGTCGTGGCCGACGACGGGATGGGACACCGGACGGAATTGGAGCTGGCTGTCGAGGATGGTGCCGTATCCATGACCGGCACCCGGAAACCGAGGTGGCCCGTCGCGTTCCTCCTACTCCTCGCGGCGGCCCTCCCGCTTGCGGTCTGGTGGAGTCGTCGGGAGGGCAAGGCCGCTCATTCTGCACTCCGGCAGCGCTGACGTCTCGGGAATCGGCTGCTTGGCAGGCGTTCTCGCCGAATTCGAACGGCACGAGGGACCAATTCCTCTTCAAGGTTACGGGCTGGAGTATGATGCGGATTCGGCGCGTGCGCGAGACAGCAGAGCATGACTTGGTGGCTGGCGGCAATTCAGCAGCGTTCGCACGCAGGCCGAGAACCCGATGAAGTTGGGAGCAGCGGGCGTGACTGAAGTTGACACTGGAGTGCCCGCGCCGGCCTCGCCGCTTGCCCGGATGGACGCCATGGTCAAGTTCTGCGCCGCGCTGTGCACGGTTTTGGGAATTTCGACGTTTCCCGTGCACGCCGGATGGCGCTATCCAGCCGTGCTCGCCCTTCTCTGCGTTCTCTGGGTGCTGGCTCGCCTTCCCGGTCGCTATCTGCTGCGGCGGCTTCTTGCCGCGACACCGTTTATCGCCATGGCGGCGGTGCTGCCCTTGGCGTCGGCCGTTCCGGACGGCTCCCGACTTGCGCTTGCGATCGTTTGGAAGGCTTACTCGGCGATACTGCTGCTTTCGATGCTCGCGGCTACGACGCCGGTCGAGGGAATTGTCGAGTCCATGCGGCGCTTGGGAGCGCCCCGCGGACTGGCGCTTGTCGCCACGCTGATGCATCGGTACCTGTTTGTACTGCTCGAGGAGTGGCGGCGGATAGCGCGAGCGCGCGAGTGCCGCACGGGGGGCCGCGTCGCCCGGGGGCGCATCCGCATCTGGGCGAATCAAGCTGCGATGGTGTTCGTCCGAGGGTGGGAGCGGGCCGAGCGCGTCGGCAATGCAATGCTGGCGCGCGGCTTTCGCGGGGAGTTCCCTAGGCTACGATCCGCCACGCCCCGCCCTCGGGACTTGGCACTGGGCTTGGCGCTGCCGCTGGCGGTGCTTGCCCTACGGGTCACTTAGGTCCAGACGCCGCGCCCAGATGTTCCGAAAGCGGACGGGGTTGCCGTGCGCTTGCAGCAGGAGCGGCAATTCCGGCGCGTGGGACGCGTACTCGCTCGGCGCCTTGTGACGCATGGGTCCCATCATCTGCCTGCGGTGGTGCAGCAAGACCCCGTTGTGGAAGACCGTGACGAAGGCGGGCTGCGCAAGCTGGTTCCCGTCGAAGCGCGGCGCCTCGAAGACGATGTCGTAGGTCTGCCACTCGCCAGGCTTGCGGGAGGCGTTTGCAAGAGGCGGGTACTGTCCGTAGATCGCGCCCGCTTGGCCGTCCGCGTAGCTGATGTTCTCGTAGGAATCCAAGATCTGGATCTCGTACAATTCCATGATCAGCACGCCGCTGTTGCCGCGGGCTTGGCTCGCTCCCTTCACATACGCTGGCGTTGCCCATTCGATGTGCAGCTGCACGTCTCCGAATGCTTCCTTGGTCTTGTGACTGCCCGTGCCGGGCACGACTTCCATGTACCCGTTCTCCACCTTCCAGGCGGGGGCCAGTATCTTGCCTCCACGACCTCGCTGGACCCACCGCGAAAGATCCTTGCCGTCAAAGAGGATGATCGCGTCCGATGGAGGTGCGCCTGGCTGAGCCGAAATACCGGCCGTTCCTGGCTCCACAATGCGCGGACGGGGCCGCGCGTCGTCATGCACTCGCCAGCGGTCGCCTGGAAGGAAGGGTGTGTCGGTGTAGCCGGTCGGGTACTCGACGCGGTCATCAGCGCCGCATGGCGCAATCGTCAATAGCGCCAAGAGCATGGCCGATAGTGCGCAACGAATCATCAAGCATTCCTTTCAGCTTCCAGTATTCCACAGGACCAGTGTTGGAGCGGCGCTCCACGCCCGGTCTGCTAGACTGCGCAGCAGCCTATGCGGCCCCGGCGAAGCGAAGAGAGCCTTGTCACTGTGTTCTCGTCCCGCACTCATCTGGCCAATGTCGAGGCGGAGGTCATCCAATCGCTTCTCAAGTCAGCTGGCATTCGATGCTGGCTGGCGCGCGAGAACGTTGTGCAGCAGCCTATCGGCAATGTGCTTGTGAAGGTGCTGGAGTCGCAGGCATCCGACGCCCGGGCGCTGTTGAAGGAAGCCGAAACGGTCTCCGGCTCGAATCAACCATGAGCCCCCGCGCACATTGGCTCGCCTGGCTGGCTCTGCTGGCAGCTTTGGCGCTCGCGGCGGTATTCCAGCCCGCCGGCCGTTTCCGCGCACCCAAACTGGTGGTCCTCCTCGCGGTCGACCAGCTGCGCGCCGACTACTTGGAGAGGTTCCGCGATCAGTATCAAGGCGGCTTTCGCTGGCTGCTTGAAAACGGAGCGCATTTTCCGAACGCTGCCTACCGCCACGCTTCCACTGTCACCGGAGCGGGCCACGCAACCATTTCGACCGGCTTGCACCCTTCCAACCACGGCATCGTGGGCAACTCCTGGCGCGAGTCCGGGCGTGGTGCGGTCTACTGCGTCGAGGACGAGCGATACTTGGCCGTCGGAGGCCCCGGCGATGGGGCGTCACCGCTAAATCTGCTGTACGACACGCTCGGCGACAGGCTCAAGGCCCATCACAGGTCTTCGCGAGTGTACTCGTTCTCGACGAAGGACCGCTCGGCGATCTTGCTAGCGGGCCGCGACGCCGATGGCGCTTTCTGGTACGAGCCTGATTGCGGCTGCTTGGTCTCGTCGAGTTACTACGGCGACTCATTGCCCGCATGGCTGACGGAGTTCAACGGTGCCCGCCCGGCAGCGGTCTATGGTGGCAGGGACTGGAACAAGCTCGTGGACGATGATGAGCTCTACGAGCGGATGTCCCGCGCGGATCGCTTTCGAGGAGAAGGCGGCGAGACGGTCTTCCCGCACGGTCGTCCCGAGCACGGCTTTGAGGACACTCTCGCGGCTACGCCCTTTTCGGATGAGATCACCCTGGCCGCGGCGCTCGCGGCGTTGCGTGCCGGTGCAATCGGCGCACACGAGGGCCCGGACCTGTTGGCCCTCGGCCTTTCCGCCACCGATGGGGTAGGCCACCGTTACGGCCCTTTCAGTCAAGAGGCGATGGACAACCACCTGCGACTCGACCGCGGGCTGGGTCGCTTGATCGAAGCCGTGGACGAAGCAGTGGGCCTTGAGAACACCGTGTTCGCGCTCACTGCCGACCACGGGGCGGTGCCGCTGGTCGAGCACCTGCAGGCGGAGGGCTTCGACGCGGAACGCTTCGACGCCGCCGCGCTCTGGCGGAGCGCGGAGCCAGAAATCGACAATTGCGGCGCGGGCCCGGCCATCGAAACGGTGGAGCGAGCGAGCGGCGCCCAGCTCTATTGGAACGACCGAGCGCTGAGAGATCGCAGCATCACGCGATCGCAGGCGAGCTCTTGCTTGGCCGCATGGCTGAGTCGGCAGAGAGGGGTCGAGTCCGTCCATACTGCGGAGCGACTTGCTGCCGGGGGCGGAGGCGGAACAGCCAAGTTCTTTGAGAACTCATTCTTCGCACCGCGCTCGCCGCACATCCAACTCCACCTCAGGAAGTACTTCTATACGGGCACGGGAACAGGCACGGGCCACGGCAGCGCGCACTTGTACGACCGCGAGGTGCCAGTGTTATTGGCGGGAGCTGGGATCGCTTCCGGCCGATACCCCGGCAAAGCCGGCCCGGAGGACATCGTCCCGACATTGGCAACGATTCTCGGCTTCGAGATGCGACGCGAGCCCGACTCCCGGGTGCTTCGGGAGGCACTCGTGCGTGGGCCGCGCTGATGGCGACCTCAGATTGGGCCAAGGGCGCTAGCTTCCCATCGGAGCATTTGCGGTTCTCCGATCCCGACACAGGCGCGACATTGCATCGTCTGACTGGCCATCGCTCGATCAGCCATCCCACGTACTTCCTGCAGTGCTCGTTCACGCCGGATCAGAGCCGCGTCCTGTTCGCAGGCTATCGCAGCGGTTCCGCCCAGCTATTCGATGCGGGCTTCCCGGACGGCGATATTCGCCAACTCACGGGCGACGACCCGGTTCACCCGTTCTCCGCTCTGATCGCGCCGGATGGGACGGTGCTATTCGTTCGGGGGGGCTCGATCTGGCGGCTTGACCGCGAGAGCCTGGAAGAGAGCCTCGTCGTTGACAGCGGGGGGCAGCTCGGGGAATGTTCCTTGGATCCCTCGGGAAGCTGGTACGTGGCTGCCTGCAAGCGGGGCGACGGCTGGGGACTTCTGGTCGGCACCGTCGACGGGCGCGAGACCGGCTTCATTCCTTTCTCGCGGACCGTGATCCACCCGCAATTCAACCCGGTCAATCCGGAATGGATCGAGTTTGCCGGCGACCCCGCGCCGCGGATGCACCGCATTCGGCGTGATGGGACCGGATTGGAGTGCCTGTACGAGCACGGCAATGACGAGTTCATCGTCCATGAAACCTTCCTCGGTTTGACCGAGGATCTCGTCTTTTGCGTGTGGCCGTTCTCACTGCGGCGGCTTGCGTGGCGGACCGGCGAGGTCTCGACGATCAGCGCGTTCAACGCTTGGCACATCACGCCGAGCCGGGACGGAGCACGGATCCTCTGCGACACCGTCCATCCCGACCGGGGATTGCAGCTTGTCGAGGTCTCGACCGGCAAGCGAACCCAGGTGTGCCGGTCGGGAGCGAGTTCGCAGGGAACGCAGTGGCGGCTATCGCGCTACGCAGTGGCCGAGGACTGGGAGCGGGCTCGCCGGGCGGCCGACAAGAAGCGCTCGCTGAGCTGGATGGAAATGGCGGCCGACACGGTCTACGGGCCGCAATGGACGCACCCCCATCCGTCGTTCTCTCGCGACGAGAAGATGGCGGTCTTCGCCAGCGACATGTCGGGTTGCACGCAGGTTTACGTCGCCGAGATTCCGGCGTCCCCGGCGGGTGACTGCGTCTCAGGTGCGAGACCGACGAGCCTGCGATAGTTTTCACCCGTGCGACGCGCGAGCTCCTCGAACTCAATTCCCTTCACTCCGGCCAACGCCCGAGCCGTTACCTCCACGAAGCGGGGCTCGTTGCGGCGAATCTTTCTGTGGGGTGCAGGCGTCAGGTACGGCGCGTCAGTCTCGACGAGCAGGGCGTCTATTGGCGTCCAGCGCGCCGTTGCCCGCAGGTCTGCCGAGCGGGGAAACGTCAGCACGCCCGAATAAGACAGCAGGAATCCCATGTCCAAGCACCGCCGCGCCTGCTCCGACGTGCCGGTGAAGCAGTGCATGATGCCGCGGATTCCGGTGCCGGCCCAATGACTGCCGAGCAATTCCAACGTGTCGTCCCAGGCATCGCGAGTATGGATTGCGATCGGCATGCGCTGGGAGGCGGCGATCTCCATCTGTGTGACGAATACTCGGCGTTGGATCTCTCGCGGTGAGTTCTCGTAGTGGTAGTCGAGTCCGATCTCGCCGACTGCCACCACTTCGTGGCGCGTGCAGAGCTCCTCGAGCTTCGCAGCAGTCCGCTCGTCGAACTTGCCCGCGTCGTGAGGATGCACGCCGACCGTGGCGGTGATTTCCGGATAGGCCTCTGCGATCCGGATCGCCGCTTCGAGATCGGGAGGGCCGTCCCCGGTTCCGATTGCCATCATGAGCGAGACGCCTGCGTCGCGGGCGCGCTGAATCACGTCGGCGCGGTCGCCGTCGAACGCTCGGCTGTCCAGGTGGCAATGCGAGTCGACCAGCATTCTGCGCTAGCGAGATGCCGCCTTCATCCCAGCCTGGCCCCGATCGGCGTGCCGTCAGGAAATCCAGCTAGGTGCGGATCTCCGCCCTCCAGCGATGCCGCCACGATCATGCCCTGCGACACTCGCCCCATCATCTTGCGGGGCTTGAGGTTAGCGACGACGGCGACCCGTCGCCCCAAGAGATCCTCTGGACGGTAGGATTCAGCGATCCCCGCCAGGATCGACCGTGGCTTGTGCTCGCCCAGGTCCACTTGCAACTGCACGAGCTTTTTCGAATTCTCGACCCTTTCAGCGGATAGGACGAGTCCCACCCGGATGTCCACCTTGGCGAAGTCTCCGATCTCGATTTCCGGCGTGTCGACCTCCAGCGGCTCGCGCGAGGGCTCCTTGCCCAGAAGCCGTGCCTGCTGTGCCAGTGCCTCGGCTTCGAGCGCTTCCATGCGCTCCACGGCCTTGCCGACGTCAAGCCTGGGGTACACGGCTGCCTGCTTGCCAACGACTGTATTTGCTCCAAGCCCGCCCCAGCGGAGCGAGTCCAGTCGCTGGGCTGCGACCTTGCCCTCCTGTCCGAGCAACTGCCACACCTTTTGCGCCCCGTCGGGGATGACGGGTGCCAGCAGGACGCAAGCGATGCGCAAGGCTTCGGCGGAATTGTAAAGGGTCGACTCCAGTTGTGCCCTGGCCCCCGGTTCGCCGGATTTGGCTAGCACCCACGGCCTGTGCTCGACGATGTACTTATCGGTGCGCGCCAGCAGAGTCCAAGCCGCCTCCAAGGCTCGCGAGAACGCGAATTTCTCGTAATGCTGAATGGCCTCCGGGATGCACTTGGCGGCAAGTTCGGGAAGGCCTCCGCTTTGGCCGCTGCCCTGCGAAGGGATCCTTCCGTCGCAATAGCGCGACAGCATCGATGTGGTACGGCTGGCGAGGTTTCCGATTCCGTTGGCAAGGTCGGCGTTGTAGCGCACGGCGAGCGCCTCGTGAGAGAAATTGCCGTCCTGCCCGAACACAATCTCCCGCAGCAGGTAATAGCGCAGTCCGTCCGTGCCGACGACTTCCTTGATCGGGAGAGCTCGGACGATGTTGCCCTTCGTCTTGGACATCTTGCCGCCTTGGAAGATCAGCCAGCCGTGCGCCCAGACCTGCTTCGGCAGCGGCAAGCCGGCGGCCATCAGGAATGCAGGCCAGTAGACGGCGTGGAAGCGGACGATCTCCTTGCCGACCAGATGGACATCGATCGGCCACAAGCGCTCGTAGTCGGTTTGCTTGGCGTCCTCCTCTCCGTAGCCGATGGAGCTCATGTACGTGGTGAGGGCGTCGAACCACACGTAGAAGACATGATCGGGGTCGTTCGGCAGTGGGATGCCCCAGCGCAAGCTCGAGCGGCTGATCGAAAGGTCCTTCAGCCCGGCCCTTGCGAAAGCGAGCACTTCGTTGCGCCGGGCTTCGGGCTGGACGAAGTCCGGCTGGGACTCGTAAAGTTCTATCAGCCTCTGCTGGTAGTCGGAGAGGCGGAAGAAGTAGTTCTCCTCGGTGACCGTGGTGATCAATTCCGGGTCCGCCCGCCGCGCCTCGTCCTCGGTCACGAAGGCCTCGTCCCCTAGGTGGTACTTGCCCGTGTAGGAGTCCTTGTAGATCGCCCCGTTCGCTAGGCACCGCTCGAAGATCTTGCGCACTGCCAGAGCGTGACGGGGATCGCTCGTTCTCCGGAAAAAGTCATATTCCAAGCCGAGCTCGTCCCACTCCTCGCGGAAGGCGGCCGAAATGCGATCGGTGAACTGCTTTGGTTCGAGCCCGGCCGCCCTGGCCGATCGCTCGACCTTCTGCCCGTGCTCGTCCGAGCCGGTGGTCAGGTACGCATCGTCGCCGAGCATTCGCCGGACCCGCTTGATCGTGTCTGCCGCGATCGTCGTGTAAGCGTGGCCTATGTGGGGGGCCGCGTTCACGTAATAGATCGGCGTCGATAGGTAGAACTTGGGCATCGGACGCGATTTTTCTTAGTCTCGCACGGAGGCTTCCGCGGCGAGGATCTTGCGACCGGGGGTACGGTTCAGGCGCCCGCGTTGCGCAGGTATTCTTGGTGGGCTTGTTCCCAGACCCGCTTGAAAGGGACGCCGTGGTCTCTCGCGAGCCTGCGGCAGTCCTCGTACTCGGGCGCGATGCTCCCTCCGTCGCCGGGATGGCCCGACACTTTGACTCGGACGATTCCGTACTTCGTAAGCACCTCCTGCCATGATCGGGGCAGCGTGCGCCTGCGGACGGCATGTTCGCGGATGCCGATCGTGGACGTCTCGGCCAGCATCATGTCGCCGAGCCTCGCACGGTCCTCCGGCGCGGCTAGGACCGTCAGGGTGAAGGCCGGGCGATTCTTTTTCATGTAGACCGGGGCGAGCGTCACATCGAGGGCGCCGGCCTCGAGCAGCCGCTCCATTGCGAAGCCCGCCATCTCGGGCGTCATGTCGTCGATGCTCGCCTCGAGAACCCAAACCTGCTCCGGCGGGGAGTCCGCCTGTTCGGCCATGCCGATGAGGACGCGCAGCAGATTGGCGCGTTCGGGATAGTCCCCGGTGCCGGCTCCGTATCCGCTCGCCGCGATGCGCATGGGCGGCGGCCGCCCGAACTCCTTGCTTAGGCTGACTGCGAGCGCCGCTCCGGTTGGCGTGGTCAGTTCCGCACGGGGGCCTTCGGAGTAAGTCGGCACCCCCTCGAGCAGCCGCGCTGTTGCAGGAGCCGGAACTGGCATGGTGCCATGAGCGACTCGCACCGTGCCGCTGCCGACATTGATCGGAGAGCACGAGACTTGCTCGATCCCGAGCGCTCGCAGCCCGGCGCACGCGCCAACAATGTCCGCGATCGAGTCCCAAGCGCCGATCTCGTGAAAGTGGACTTTCTCCACGGAAATGCCGTGCGCGGCCGCTTCGACCTCGCCAAGGCGACGGAATACTCGCAAGCTGTCATCCTTGACCTTGACGTCCAGCGTCGAGCCGCTGATGATTCGCTCGATCGTTGACAGCGCTCGGTGGGAATGATCGTGCTCGGCTTCAATGTAGACCTTGGTTGCCGCCAGGCCGCCGCGCTTCACGGATTCGGCGCGGACCGAGAGCCCGCTGATGCCCAGCCTACCGATCTCCTCCCGGAGCGCTGCCAGCTCCAGTCCAGCGTCGACGAGCGCGCCCAGCAGCATGTCTCCGGCGATTCCGGAGAAACAGTCCAAGTAGCAGACTTTCACGTCGGATGAGTTCAGGGACGACGGGCGTGACTCGCGGTTCATACTAGCACAGCGGCTGGTGTCCCCGGCCACTCGCCTCGGCGTTCTCCGCCGCCTCATCTTCCACCTCATCGCCGACGAGTTGCAGGAACGCGCGCGCCGCCTGGGAGAGCGACCGCCGAGCCGGGTACACGAGCCGGATCGTGCGTTCCATGCCGAGCTCGCGAACGCCTACCTCGCACAGTGCGCTGGAGCGGATTTGCTGCTCGACGCACATCTTGGGCAGGAAAGCGACGCCCAGGTTCCGCTGCACCAGACGCCGGATCGTCTCGATGGTCGGCATTTCGATTGCCATGTTGAGCGGCACTTGATGCCGGCGAAACGTCTCGATGACCCGGGCGCGGTACGGCGAGACCACATTGTGGGCGATGAATGTCTCTTGTCCGAGCTCCTCGATGCTGATCTCCCGTTGCGCGGCGAGGCGGTGCTCCGGGGAAACCACGAATGTCAGCCGGTCTTCGTACAGGCGGTAAATCCGCAGCTTGGGATCGCCAGGGTCGTAGCTGATCGCTCCCAGCTCCAGAGAGCCCTCCAAGACGGCCTCGGGGATTTGGCTGGACAGGCTGCGCCGCAACTCGACATGGATGCCGGGATGCCGTTGACGGAAGGCTTCGACGTGTCCTAGCAGGTACAGGGCTGTCGACTCGTTAGCCCCGATGGTCAGCTTGCCCGCTCTGAGGTCGCGCAGCTCAGACAGCGCCAGGCGCATCTTGCGCTCGAGAGACAGGAATTGATTCGCGTAGTGAGACACCTCCCGACCGGCATCCGTGAGGTGCAGCGTGCGCGTCGATCGATCGATCAAGAGCACCCCGAGGTCTGCCTCAAGGCGTTTTACGGCCAGCGAGATCGCCGGCTGCGAGCGGAAGAGCTTCTGCCCCGCCCGCGAGAAGCTCCGCTCCTTTGCCACGGTTTCGAATAGTTTCAGTAACGCCAGGTCCATATATTGAAATTATCGTATTTCGAAATATTATAAATTTGCCTTATTGAGCGCGATGCGTTCTACTAAGCTCTTGGGACGGGTCACCATGTCCGAGCAAGTACATATCTTTGACACCACGCTGCGAGACGGCGAGCAATCTCCGGGCTGCAGCATGACGACGCCCGAGAAGCTGCGCGTGGCGCGAGCCCTCGTGGAAATGGGAGTCGACATCATCGAGGCGGGGTTCCCGATCGCCTCCGACGGCGACTTCGACGCGGTGCGGGCGGTCTGCCGGGAGCATCCGGAAGCTAACATCGCGGCGCTGGCGCGGGCCGTGCCGGTTGACATAGAGCGGGCCGCGGCCTCGCTCGACGGCCATTCCCGGCCGCGCATCCACTGCTTCATCGCCACAAGCGAGATCCATCTCAAATACAAGTTCAAGAAGAGCCAGCAGCAGGTGCTGGACGAGGCCGTGAAGGCCGTAGAACTTGCCAAGCGCTTCGTGGACGACGTCGAGTTCTCGGCCGAGGACGCGACCCGCACGGAAACGGACTACCTATGCCAGGTCTGCAGTGCGAGTGTGGACGCGGGAGCGACGGTGGTCAACATTCCTGACACCGTGGGCTTCATGACGCCGGACGACTACGCAGAAAGGATCGCCCGGGTCGTGGAGGCGATGGAAGGCCGGGCCGAAATCAGCGTGCACACCCACGACGATCTGGGCCTGGCGGCAGCAAACGCGGTCGCTGCGCTGCATGCGGGAGCGCGGCAGATCGAGTGCGCGATCAACGGCATAGGCGAGCGGGCCGGGAACTGCTCGCTGGAGGAGGTCGTGGCGATCATGAGAGTTCGCCCGGACCGAGTGCCGTTTCATTGCGGCGTCGACCCCACAAGGCTTTACGCGGCCAGTCAGACGCTGAGCCAGTGCATCACGTTCGGCCCGCAGCCCAACAAGGCGATCGTAGGGCGGAATGCGTTCGCACACGAGGCCGGGATTCATCAGGACGGCTACCTCAAGCACCCGACGACTTACGAAATCATGACGCCGGAGTCCGTCGGCGTACCGGCATCGAAGCTTGTGCTCGGGAAACATAGCGGTCGTCACGCTCTGCACCAGCGCGCGGCCGATCTAGGTTACGGAGATCTCGGCCGGGAAGAGATCGGCGTGCTCTACAAGGCGTTTACCCGGCTCGCTGACGCGCGAAAGGGGCTAACGGATAATGACATCGTCTTGCTGCTCGAGCAACTCGGATTCAGCCGAGTGGGCGAGGGGGTGACCTCCGGCGCATGACCAAAGCCGGCCTAACCGGCTGTAACCGACTTTCGCGTCCCATCGTCTCTATGTATTCAGCACCGCTAGGCCTGTTCAGGCCGGTCGAAAACTGTTTCCGTTGACTTCGCGCGGTATTGGCGCGGCGATTCTGGTGTGGAGGCTTCATGGCTCACCTCTTCTTCCAAGTCTTGGCGGTTTCGCTAAGCGTCCTTCTCATTGCTGCGCCCGCAGCGCAGGGGCTGGACGCCGCGATCCAGATCCGGGTCCTCGCGGGTGACGGGGGGATCAATAACATCAACAACAATGTCGCCGTGGAACCGGTGATCGAGGTTGTGGATTCCGCCGGCAAGCCAGTTTCGAAAGCCACGGTGACACTGCGTGCGCCGGCTTCGGGCCCGAGCGTGACGTTCTTCGGGGCGTCTAGGGTGGCCACCATGACAACGGACGACCAAGGTCGCGTTCGAGTTTCCGGGATGTTGCCGAACACCCAGGAAGGTTCCTTCCAGATCGAAGTGGAAGCCGAGTACAACAACATGGCGGCCTCGACGGCGATCACGCAATCCAACGCAGTCGCGCCAGGCGACCCGCGGCCCAAGCGCCGGGGAATCGGCTGGCGGATGATAGCGGCGATCAGCGCCGCAGCGACAGTGGGCATCGTGGCGGCCGCGTTGCGAGGCCAGTCGGAAACAGCGTCGCCCACGACAATCCGCCTCGGAAGCGTTTCAGTTTCAGCGCCGCGCTAAACCGAGAGCCAAGTGTTCCGCCGTTTCAGGACCAACAACGAAAGCCAAGCCATGAAGACGTTCTCAACCGCGATCGCAGCGCTCCTACTCGGAGCGGCTTTGACGGTGCCTCTCGGCGCGCAGCTGACGATCACCATTGAAGGCGTGAATGATCCTTCCGTCGTCGGACAGACAGTGGTTTTCGACTCCGACGGAGTGGGACAGAGGGTGACCAAGCGGCTTTACTTGAAATTCGACCCGGGCGGCGAGCGCTCCCTGACCCTGTACCAGGCCCGGATCCGGGGCTCCCAGGAATTCACCCACGAGCTCGAAGGAGTCTCCAGGCTGCCGGCGCTCATTCGAGGCGAGCTAGAAGTCAACCTTTTCGCCTCGTACCATCCGACCGGCCCAGGTCCGGCGCAGGCGGTGCTGGAATTGACCCTCCGGATCGGCGACTCCGAGATTGACCCGACCCTGGCCGTCTACTCGGTCAACCTGGTCGGCCGGGTTCCTTCGTACACCCTTAGCTACGTGCTCCCGGGAGGCGCGACGCGAGGCGTGCCCGTGGCCGGATTGGTGGACTTCGGGAACAAGCCGACGGGCACACCGACCGAGGCGACTCTAGTGCTGACCAACAACGGCAGCGGTCCGGGCACGGTTCGAGGCGTCAGCGTCTCCGGCACCACGGCTTACTCGCTGGCCTCGCCGCCTTCTTTCCCTGTCAAGCTGGAGCCGGGCCGGGCTCTCAACTTGCAGCTTGCGTTCCGACCTCTGTCGACGTCGGTGTACCGCGGGCAGATCACGTTTGATTTAGGTGTAATGGACAGCCAGTACGTCCTTGCTGGCGTCGGCGGGGATCTGCTGAAGTTCCGCGTGATCAGCTATGCGCATGATTCCTCGACCGGCAGTTCGGCAGACGTGCAGTCGGGCACCCCTGTCGTATTCGGCCAGGGTGCGGCCAGGGTGGAGGTAGTTGGCCAGAACATCCGGCAGAACGCTCAATTGGTCGACTCGATCCGCGTCAGCGGGCCATTCGTGATAACGTCCGGTCCGGAACTGCCCAAGAGCCTTGCTCCGAGAGAGAGTTTCTCCATCCGGCTGGAGCCGTCCGCCACGGCAGGAGGAGACCTGACGGGGAACCTGGTGATTGGCGACGCGATCTTCCCGCTTGCCGTCGACGTGCCCTCGCTGCCGAGCGTGCGGTTCTCGACGTCCGGGCGGGCATTGCGGGCAGGCGAGCAGGTGGCGATCGGGCTCAGATTGAGTCGCGCCTACCCGGTCGATATCTCCGGCACCATGCAATTGGATCTGGAATCGGTCGACTCGGCAAGCGATCCGACGTTGCGGTGGAGCACCGGCGGCCGCCAGGTGGCCTTCCGGATTCCTGCCGGCGACACCGCCGCCGTCATTGCCGGAGACGCGGAGACGATCGATTTCCATGCCGCGTCGGTATCCGGCACCGTTACCGTGACCGCGCGGCTCGCCGCCTACCCGTGGGGAATCGACATCACGCCTGCCAGTGCACCGCAACTGCAGTTCTCGGTGGAGATTGCGGAGTTGCCGGCTGTGACCTTCTCCCGGGACGGAGGAGCTGTCGGACCGGGCCAGCAGATCGAGCTGGGCCTTAACTTAGCCGGTCCCTACCCGGAGGCGGTTTCGGGAACGCTGCAAATGGGGTTCGAATCGAAGGATGCCGGCGCCGCCGCCGGCCCATGGGGCGGCGGCGGGCAGCAAGTCCGGTTCCGCATCGCCGCGGGGGAGACGGCGGCGATGTTCGCGGACGGCTTCCCTGTGACGCGATTCCGGGCCCCGGCTGCCGAGGGACAGGTCACGGTGACCGCGATGTTCGCTACTGAGGACGGAGGAGCGGACATCACGCCCGAGTCGGCCCCGGAGCTGCAGTTTGCAGTCGAGATCCCGGCCCTGCCCGAAGTGCGGTTCTCGCATGCAGGGGGGACGGTGGGCTCGGCGGAGCAGGTAGAACTCGACGTGAGCTTGGATGCAGCGTACGCGACCGATGTCGTTGGCATCCTCGAACTGGCGTTCGAAACGCGCTCCTTCGCGAGCGACCCTGCAATCCAATGGTCGACGGGAGGCCGCCAGGCAGCGTTTCTGATTGTTGCCGGCTCGACCGACGCGATCTTTACCGGGAGGGTTGGCTCGACAGCGTTCCAGACCGGCACGGTGGCCGGCGAGATTGTCGTGACCGCGAGATTCTTCTCGGTCCCGGACGGATTCGAGAACGTGCCCGCCGACCCACAGGCACAGCTTCAAGCCGGTGCGGAAATCACTCCGGAAATGGCTCCGGAGTTGCGGTTCAACGTGATGGAGGCCGCTCCCGCGCTTTCGCAAGTAGCCCTAGGTTCGACCGGCCAAGGCCGGTTCAGCCTGCAGGTGACCGGGTACTCGACGGTGCGTGAGGTGAACTCGCTTTCCTTCGCCTTCACCGGCACCGCGGGATCGGACCTGCAGACGCCTGCGCTCGAAGCGGACGTCTCTCAGAGCTTCCGCACTTACTACTCGGGGAACCAGTCCGCCAGCTTCGGCAGCCAGTTCACCGCTACGGTAGAATTCGCGCTGGACGATGGCGTGTTCGAAGACCTGAGCAACGTATCGGTTACGGCGGCCAACGGGTCCGGCCAGTCGAATTCTGTTTCGCTTTCGCTGAACTGATCGGCACGCGACCGGACCGCCAGGGGGGCTCTGGCCCGTAGCTAGGCCGCGAAGAAGCCATTCAGCGGATATGCTGTTGCCGGAGGCACGTCCCGTTTCAGCGTTCCATGAGGCCGGTCACCCGATTCGCCCCGAGCCCGACCGGGTACATTCACATGGGCCATGTCAGCCACATGCTTTACGTGTGGGGATTGGCGGACATTCTGGGCGGGGAAGTTCTGCTCCGCATCGAGGATCACGACCGCCAGCGTTGCAGGCGAGAGTACGAAACGGCCTTGCTCGAGGACATGGAGTGGCTCGGTTTCCAGCCGGCGAACAAGGTTTCGGCAACCGCCAGCCAGTATCGACAGAGCGACAGCTGGAAGGTCTACGCCGAGGCGCTACGGACACTTGCGAGCGACGGGCATGTATACCGATGCGTCTGCACTCGACGGACCCTCGCCCGGTACAAGCGCCCGCCGGACCGAGGCGAGGCGAGATATCCCGGCCTTTGCAGAGACGCGGGCCACCCAGAGTCGATGAGCCACGGCTTGCGGCTCGCCTGGGACCATGACGCTCCCCCGGAGTCCTTCCGGGACGGCCTCCTGGGTCGGCAGGCACAGAGGCCCGAGCGCCAGTGCGGCGACCTGCTGCTGCGCGACCGGCTTGGACAATGGACCTACCAGTTCGCCGTCACCGTCGACGACATCCGGCACGGCGTGGACTTCGTCGTCCGCGGCGACGACCTGCTCCCGTCCACAGGACGGCAGCTTCGACTCGCTCGGATGCTTGGCGGACTCGAACCGCCGCAGTATTTTCACCATCCGCTGGTACGGGACAAGGCCGGCGTGAAGCTGAGCAAGAAGCAGCGCTCTCCGTCGATCAGAGAATTGCGCATGGCCGGCGTGACGCCTGCAACCGCACTCGGCGAGGCGGCCCGGGCCGTGGGCCTCGTTCGCGAGGCCCTGCCCATCGTGCCGCGCGACGCCTCCCAGCTCATCGAGCGTGCCCACGGCGGGGCGCTTCGCTCGAGATGCGCAGCCGCGAGTGCTCCGGCCGGCGACTGCTCGCTTCAGCGCCGGAGCTTGCCTCCGACGGCGTGACCCGGCGCTGGCACCGCCATGGATATTCCTTCGCAATGATCGAGGATCCTGTGGACGCTCTCGTCGCCGATTCGGTCGCCTAGCGCGTCGTGCAATGGCGAGTAGGCGCGCATCTCTTGGGATGCCTCCGGCGAGCCGCGCGGGTCTTCCTTGAGAGGCAGCGCCGTCGTGACAAGCAGGCACTGCTCGCTGTAGTAGCGGCGCTTGATGATCTGGCTGATTGTGTCGATCGTCCAGCGGCTCGGACGGTGCTCTCCAAGCGAGTCAATGAGCAGCACATCGACATCCCGGATTCGCTGGGCAAGCGCCTTGCTGGCGCCTGCAATGCTTGCTTCGGGCTGACTACGCTCCAGAAGCGTGTCCAAGAGCATTTGGTAATCGCAGAACATGCAGCTCAAGCCTTTGTCGATGAACAGCTTGAGCGTTGCGACCGCGAGGTGCGTCATTTCCGTCGTCGGTCCGCCGTGGAACAGCAGCCCCTTGCGCTTGCAGATGGGAAACGATTCCGCGAATCTCTTGGCCTTGTTCATCGCGGCGGTGAGAGTGTTGTACTTTTTTCTCTCCTTGAAGTAGTCGCCTGCACTGAAGTTGTCGAATGTCAGGTGGGCGATCCTAGTGGGCAGGCCGCATTCAAGGTATCGTGCAGTCTGCAACTCTTCCCGGTAGCAATGGCATCGTTTCGCCGCAGTGCCACGCTGAGTCTCGACTCGGACCCAAAAGGTCCCTTGGCAGTCTGGACAGAGCCCGCTCAAGGCCATTTTTCACCCACGCCTTCCTTCTAATCCTAGTCGACCACGACCAAGGTTTCTCCGGCCGTTACCGAGTCGCCGGGCTTTGCCCTCACCGCCGCCACGCGGCCTTGCTTAGGCGAGCGAAGTTCGTTCTGCATCTTCATTGCTTCGACGACGACCAGTCCCTGTTCACGGCCGACATTGTCGCCCACAGACACATGGACGGCCACCACCTTTCCGGGCATTGGAGCCCGCACCTCGTGCGTGCCGGAATCCGCCGAGCCGGGTCGCCGCTGCGCAAGCGACCTGGGGTCGAGAACCTTGATCGCCAAGACGCATCCATCAACGGCAACCTCGTATTCTGCGTCTCCGGTCGGAGAAAGATGGACGGTGTATTGGTTTCCGTCCAGAATCACGGAGTAATTCCCCGCGCCCAGATCGGCTACGTCGGTCTTCACCTCATGGCCTTGGGACGCGCAGCAGCCGGGACCGGCCTCTAGGCTGTGCGGCTCACCGTCTACAAGCAAGTCAAACCGAGTCAACGGGAAGGCCCCCCGTGTCCGGCGATCGATAGGCGGGCGTGAGCTTTCCAGCGCGAGGCGCGCTGGCCTCGCAGCTCCGAAGCATTTCTTTGAGAATCGCGCGATGCCTGGACCGCCGCGAGCATGGCGGCCAGCCGAGCTTCGTCGCGCGGCAAGGCCGTCTTGACTGTCCCCATCGAGAATCCCTGCTCCAGCAGACCGGTATCGATATCACCGGCTTGGAATCGCGGATCCTCCAGCAACTGTTTGAAAAACCCCAAGGTCGTCGCGATCCCGCCTACAACGAACTCTTGCAACGCACGCCGCAACCTAGCGATCACCTCGTCCCTCGTCGGAGCCCAGGCGCAGAGCTTCGCGATGAGCGGATCGTATTCAAGCGGGACGGTCCAGCCTTCCTCGGCTCCAGAGTCGACACGAATTCCCGGGCCCTCGGGCAGTGCCAACCGAGCGATGCGGCCTGGCGAGGGCAGGAAGCCCGCACGGGGGTCCTCGGCATACACTCGGCATTCCATGGCGTGGCCGCTGAAACGGATGCCGTCGGGAGCGAAACGAAGCTTCTTGCCCGCCGCGATCAGAATCTGCTCCTTCACCAAGTCGATTCCGGTGACGAGCTCGGTCACGGGATGCTCGACTTGGAGGCGGGTATTCATCTCGAGGAAATAGAAGCGGCATTCGGCGTCCATGAGGAATTCGACCGTTCCCGCGTTCGCATAGCCGGCGGCGCGCGCCGCTTTGATTGCCGCGCGACACAGATCCCTGCGCACGCGGGGATTTCCTTCGACCAGCGGGGAAGGAGTTTCTTCCAAGATCTTCTGATGGCGTCGCTGCAGGCTGCATTCGCGCTCGCCCAGATGCACAAAGTTGCCACCCTCGTCCGCAAGGACCTGTACCTCGACATGGCGCGGGCGCAGGATGGCTTTCTCGACGTACACTGCATCGTCCCCGAACGCTTGGCGCGCCTCGCCTTGCGCCTGGGCCCATGCACCGGCGATATCTTTCGGGCTCTCGACCAGGCGCATGCCCTTCCCGCCGCCTCCGGCAGCCGCCTTGAGCATGACGGGGTACCCGGTCTTGTTTGCAAAAGCGGCGGCTTCTTCGACGTCCCGAGCCGCGGAGGGCGTCCCTGGGACAACAGGAACGCCCGCGGCAGCCATGATCTCCCGCGCGCGCGTCTTGATACCCATCGACCGAATCGCCTGCGCCGGAGGACCGATGAACTTGATGCCGCCTCGCGCGCAGGCTTCGGCAAAATCCGGGTTCTCGCTGAGGAAGCCGTATCCTGGATGGATCGCCTCGGCACCGGCCCGCCGCGCGACATCGAGGATCCTTTCGATTCTGAGATAGCTCTCGGTCGCGGGAGCGGCACCGATGGCGAAGGCCTCGTCCGCTACCCGGACGTGCTTCGCAGTCCGGTCGGCTTCGGAATAGACGGCGATCGTCCGGATTCCCATTTCGCGACACGTGCGAATCACGCGCACCGCGATCTCGCCGCGATTCGCAATGAGTATTTTTCGGAACACCGAGCGATCAGCGATTGTACCAGCGCATTCGGCCAGGCGACGCTGCTGTTCTCCCTCAGTTGACGTACAGGAACGCGTTGAGGTTGAACATTGCCAGTGCAAATTCGTGCACGCCGTCGGTTGCCAGGAATTCGCGGGCAATACGCGTCTCCACCTCCGATGGAGGCCTTCCTGACGCGAGCAGGTACGCGTGCCGCGCGATTGCAGACGGGTCGCCTCCGGTCTCGCGCTCCAGCCTGCTCGCGAAGAATGCGGCGATATCGTTCGAGATCGGGCCGTTGAGCAGCTCGAGCGATTGCGGTGCGTGCGTGCTCGTCTCGCGACTGGCACAACTCGTCAACAGGGCCGGCTGGTCGAATACCTCCATGAAGGGCAGCCTGAGATTGCGCTTGGCGATCAAGTAGACCGACCTGCGGCGGTGCTGGGCCGGATCGGCTGGGACGCGCCATTGGGTCGGATCGTATAGCAAGTCCACGAGGGCTTCCTCGACCGGTAGCATGACGCTCTTGCCGCCGTAAGCAAGGCTTAGCTCGCCCGAGACAGCCAGCATCGCGTCCCGCACTTCCTCTGCGCTCAACCGGCGGCGAGGCCCCCGCCAGAGCAGGGTGTTCTCGGCGTCCTTCTCCATCGCCAGATGCTGCCAATCCAGATTTCGCGAAGCTTGGCGATAGGTGCCGCTGGTAAGAATCAGGCGATGGACGTGCTTCAGGCTCCAGCCGCTGGAAACCAATTCAATTGCTAGGAAGTCGAGCAGGCCCCGATGGCTTGGGCGTCCTCCCATGAAGCCGAAATCATTTGGCGTATCGACGATCCCGCGTCCGAAGTAGCCTTGCCAAATGCGGTTGACCACGACCCGCGCGGTCAACGGATGGGCCGGATCGACTATCCAATCGGAAAGGCGCGAGCGCGGATCCGCGATGTCCGGCGGGAGTGTGGGGGAGTCCTCGGGAAGCAGCACGCCGAGCGGCCGCGGGTCCACTGGCTGCAGCGGCTTGGTGTGATCCCCACGCGCTAGCAGGCGCACCCGCGTAGCGTTATCCCAATCGTTTCGGACTGTGGCCAGTGTCGGTGGCGGCTCCGGCAGCTGGGACTCAAGCTCGTCGTGTTCCGCCTGGAGGCGTTGCCTCTCCTCCCCTTGTGCCAGCTTGATTTGCGCACGCAGGGCCTTCATCTTGGAGGCTACGTCCTTGGTCTGCTTCTGCCACTCCTCCACTGTCGCGTCCCCCGAGAAGACGACATTCGCTTCGCGGGAGGGCCCGAAGTACGCCTGCAGCCGGTAGTAATCGACTTGACGGATCGGGTCGAACATATGGTCGTGGCAGCGAGCGCAACCGACGGTCAAGCCGAGGAATGCGGTGCCGATGATATCCGTGCGCTCCGTGAGGACTTCGTTCCGGCTCGAGGCGACTTCCTGATTGCCCGCGTTGCGCCGGACGGGGCCGAGGCGGTGAAAGCCGGCGGCGGCCAGACGTTCCCGATTCGATTTCTCTTCCGGCCCGCCGTCTGTCATTTCGTCGCCCGCCAACTGTTCCCGAATGAAGAGGTCGTAACGCTTGTCGTGGTTGAACGAATCGATCACATAGTCGCGGTAGCGCCAGAGGCCCGGCAAGTAGCGGTCGTACTCAAATCCTTCAGTTTCGGCGTAACGCACGACATCAAGCCAGGCCTGCGCCGCTCGCTCCCCGAAACGTGGGCTCGCCAGCAGCCGGTCCACCAGCCGCTCCCAAGCGCCTGGGGCCTCGTCTTCGACAAAGGCCATGACTGTCGACGGAGTCGGTGGCAAGCCGGTCACGTCGAAGTGCACTCTCCGTGCCAACGTGGCGCGTTCGGCCGCCGGCGCGGGCCGCAGGCCCTCGCCGGCTAGCCTTTCCAGGATGAAAGCGTCGATCGGCGTCCGAATCCATTCCGAATTCACTGCGGCCGAAACGACAGATGAGCGGGGCTGAAACGACCAGAAGCTGCGCTCCGATTCGCTGTACTCGGCAGCCCACAGTGCCAGCGGAAGCGCCGCCAACAAGCCCAACACCAAAGCACGCGTCATCGCTCCACCCACCCGCCACAATTGTAGCGGAGAAGAGGAGGGATTCGCGTTCGTTTTCGGCCTCGTGGCAGAATGAGCGGATTCAGGGCTTGCCAGAACCGATCAGGGTTCCGATCCACCTTGTGTCTGGATAGCTCTCGAGGGCAATCCTCACGCTAATCGTCAGGGGTGTGGAAAGGAGCGCCCCGGCTGTGCCGAGCATCCAGCCCCAGAACACCAGAGACATGAGCACGACCAACGGGGAGAGCCCTACGCCATCGCCCATGAAGTGCGGCTCGACAACGCTTCCGATGACCAAGTTGATGACCAGATACCCGAGTGCCGTCGCAATGGCGGCGGCAGCTCCGTGCTGCACGAACGCCATAAGGACAGCGGGAGAGGCCGCAATGATAGAGCCGATGTTCGGTATGTAATTGAGTAGGAATGCCACCAGTCCCCAGAACACCGGGTAGTCAACGTCCAGTATCCACACCCACGTGCCGGCGGCAACGCCTGTAGCGAGGCTCGTCACGGTTTTGATTGCAATGTACTTCTGGACCGATCCCGCGAATTCCGTGAAACCTGCCCAGGTTCTTTCGGTCCGCACAAGTGCCTTGTCGAGCTTTGAAGGCAGTCGGAACGCTTCCAGCAGCATGAACAGGACGGTCAGGACGACAAGGACCGACTTCGTGAGCACGCTGCCGAATTGGACCAGGGTGCTGCCGGCAAAGCTTACGAATGAGCGTAGGTTGAGTTCTCCCAGGATGTCGCCCGTGGCCAGTACCAGGCCGAATCGGCCGACGATTTCGCTAAACCGCCTGGTCATCGATTCCAACTGGTCTTCCAGCCGGTCTTGGTAGGTGGGGAGGTTCTCGTTAAAGTCCTGCAGCGTGAATAGGGCCACATTGACGATCAGCGTCAGAAAGCCCATCATCGCCATCACGACGACGAGGATGGCTACGAGTTTTGGAATACGGTGCCGGTGAAGCCAGAACACGATCGGCCCGGCAAGCGTGGCGACGAACACCGAGATCAGCAACGGAGCGACGATAGCCGAGGCGGCGCGGATGCCCGCGAGCACGAGGGCCAAGGCCGCGAACACCACGAGTGTCGATCCGAAGCTCGTTCTTCGAGGTTCCATCGCCGAAAGGCTAGCAAGGTCGCTGCGTGCCCGCGACGAGTGGTCGCGACATTCCGACCCTTGTATTGAGGATAGCGCCCCGGCCGGTTCAAGCGTTTCAATCAACGCTTCGGGTACACTGGCTAGTCCGCCTCGGAGGTCAGCCGCACATGGATTCGTCGAAGAAATCGTTTTTTGGGCCCTGGATCATAGCCAGTTGCTTCGTCACGTTCGGGCTGTCGACCGGATTCCCGTACTACAACATCGCATTCTTCTTTGACTATTTTCGAGACGGACACGAATGGACGCAGGTACTGGTCACGACAGGAGCCCCAATTGCGGTTCTGCTGACGATTTGGATCGGCCCGGTCATCGTGCCCAAGGTCTCACCGCGGAAGCTGATCCTGATCGGAACGTTTCTGACGTTCCTGTCGTTTCAATGGTTCGGGCGCCTAGGGGGCAGCGAGTTCGAGTACTACGCCGCTTGGTGCGTTTACATGGCAGGTTACTTCTTGTCGGGTCCGATACCCCACCAGATCATCATTTCGAATTGGTACACGCGACGGCGCGGGATGGCGATGGGAATCACATATGTCGGCGTTGCCGTTATCGGCGCACTCTGCAACAGGCTCTCGCCATATTTGACAGCCAGCACGAGCAACCCGTCAGATGCGCCAGACTGGCTGGCATTCCTGATGACGAACTGCACCTCGAACACAGGGACCTACACAGATGCACTGCAATTGCTGAGCTTCCTGATGGTGATTGTTTGGCCGCTGGCGATTTTCGTGATCCGCGACAGGCCCGAAGACAAGGGCCAGCTACCCGACGGGGCTGCGAGCGAGGCGGAGCGCGAAGCTGGGCGCGAGGCCTCACCGGCCAGCGTTCAAGAATCGGCCAAGAGTTTCGGGGATCTCGCGGGGCGCAGCGCCTTCTGGCTACTCCTGCTGGGCAGCGCGGCATCAATCGGTTCCATTGCGGCCGTGAACTTCCTAATGAAGTTCGTCTACGAAGAGCAGGGGTTCACGGACCAAGGTGCGAGGGACCAGATCTGGGCGGATGCTTCTTTCACCTACCTCATGTCAAGCATCTTGGGACGCCTGATCGCCGGCTGGCTTGCGGACAAGCTTCCGCGCAAGTACGTGATGCTCACCACTTACGTCATCGTGGCGTTGGCGATCCCGCTCCTGTTTCTTGTCACCCCGCAGCAACCCAACATGGTGTACCTGTTCGCGGTCGTTTTCGGTTTCGCGATGGGTGCGGACTACATGCTGATCCCCCTCATGGCGGCGGACCAGTTCGGTTTGCGTTCGCTGGGCAAGGCCATGTCAGCCATCCTGCCGAGCGATACGATCATGCAGTTCTGGACGCCCCGAATCGTCGCCGACTTGGCGACCCGCCTAAGCGGCTACGCCCAGGCGCTTTGGGCAGTCTTCGGATTGGCTGCATTGGGAGCGGTGGCGATCGCGCTTCTGCCGAGGCATCGCAAGGACTAGAGGCGTCGTCGTTTGGGCGGCGGGACTGATCCGGTTCTCGCCGCGAAACGAGAAAGGATACCAGCGCACGCCTTCGCTGCGCGAAGTGGGGGCGCGCTAGGTTCGGGGATCCGTGGCTGGCGAGACCTGCGACTCCCGCCCTCACGCGGCCGGTCGCGGTCGTTGCGGATGCCGCCGCCCGCCGCCCTCTCGGCCGTCTCCTTGCGGGCGTCTGCCGTCAAAGCCATTACGCGGAGCAGTCTAGCCCTCGGGGCATTCAGGTGCAGCAACTCGACCCAAGCGTCATTACGACAGTGCGTTCTGGTGATTCTCGGTGCGCCACGCCGGAAGGCTAAAGGCAGAGTTCCAGCTCGACTGGGATTTCCCGCATCACGCGGCCAGCCGCTGGCTAGAGAAGTCGCGCTCGTGCTGCCGACTTTGCGGGCGGGATGCAATTGCGCTTCGAACCCCTGTGCCAGGCGCCGCTTCTACCGAGTGAGACCCTTCAGCGCTTGGAAGGATGCGCGAAGCCGCACGATGGCATCAACAGAAAGTTTCGGTTGCATGCCCTGCGGGCACTAGCCCCTGGTCTCGGACGTCGGGCGATTGGAACGAGATTCACCACCACACGATGCCGCACGCCGATCCCCAGAACTGGCTCGCCAAACACGCTGAGGGGCAGCGACCCCGGCCCTCAAACCCGAGAGTCGCTGATCGAAAGCGATGCACCTGGAGGTCGCGCTTTCAAGCACCGCCAATGAGAGCCGTCTCCCCCTGGAGCCAGCTTCGAAGGTTCCGCCGCCCAGGCGGGTCAGCCGTCCCGTCGTACGGATTCGATCACCACTGGCGCGACAGGCACATTCTGGTGTCCGCCCTTGTTGCCCGTGGCCACCCCCGCTATGGTCTCGATGACGTCGGAACCCTCGACCACCTTGCCGAATACGCAGTAGCCCCAGCCGTCGCGAGCTTGGTCCCTGTCGAGGCCGCGGTTCGTGACATGGTTGATAAAAAACTGCGCGGTCGCGCTATGCGGGGCAGCTGTCCGAGCCATCGCAATGGTGTAGCGAAGATTCGAAAGAGAGCCCGCTTCGTTCTTGACGGGGTCGCGTGTCCCCTTCTCCTGCATGTCAGTCGTGAAGCCGCCACCCTGGATCATGAATCTCGGGATCACTCTGTGGAAAATCGTGCCGTCATAAAACTTCGCGTCGACATACTGCAGGAAATTTCCCACTGTTTCCGGCGCACGGTCCGGATACAGCTCCAGCACCATCTCGCCCATGTTCGTCACCATTCGGACTTTCGGCGGCCCGGTTGGTTCGGGCGGGGGGGCCGGCTCGGGTTCGGCCTTGGCTTCCGGCTCGGGTTCCGGCTCCGTTACAGGCGGTGCTTCCGCGGATTCAAGAGGTTCCGGGGGTGCGGACTCCGACGGTGCCTCCGTTTCGCCGCAATGCGTCAGCAGCAATGAGACGAGAGCGATGAATAGCGGGATGAAGATCTTGACGGACATGGCTCGAATTCCGCTTGCGGCTCGCGAGAAGCGATCACGGGCAGACTCCAGTGTACATGAGCCTGCCGGACGCGTTTTTGCGGGCGTGGCGAGAAACGTCATGGTGCGGCGTGCCTAGGAACAAGTTCAGGCCGTCGCCCCGCCACAGCTCGAGCCGGCGCCAGCTGTGCATCCGTAGCAGTGCTGTCCAGTTACAACGCGGCGCGTGGAAAGCTCGACTTCGCGGAAGTCCCGGATATGGCGAGGAACCTCCTTAGACACTCCGATTTCCAACATCTGGTTGAAGTCGCAGTCGTATAGCGTGCCGTCCCAGCCCACCGAGAGGGTCGTCCGGCACATCACCCCTTCCGCCGCGACAGGATTGAAAGCGCCCGCAAGTTTTCTCATGTACCGCCGGAAGTTCCCACTGCGAATCAGAAAATCCAAGTAGCGACTGATCGGCATGTTGGTCAGCGTGTAGAGCGAGCTGAATTCGACGCCGTAGCGCGTCCGCAACTCGCGCCGGAAGTCGGCCTCCAACGCGGCTTGGTCAGGTGGCAGGAAAGCTCCGGTCGGGTTGTATACTAGATTCAGCGCAAGCCCGCTGCCGGGCTGGCCGTAGCCTAGACCGTTCAGCTTGCGCAGAGCCGCGAGAGACTTCTCGAATGTGCCGTCACCGCGCTGGGCGTCGGTGCGCTGCGCCAGAAAATACGGAAGGCTTGCAATCACTTCGACGCCATGCTTGGCTAGGAACTCGGCCAGACCGCGTTGCGGCGCAAGCAGCAAGACAGTCAGGTTGCAGCGGTCGATGACGTGGCAGCCGAGTTCTCGGACTTGCTCAACGAACCAGCGAAAATGCGGGTTCAGCTCGGGAGCGCCACCCGTGAGATCGATGATCGGGCGGCCGATGCGCCGGACGGCACTAAGGCACAGTTCGAACGTCTCTCTCGACATGTTCTCCGCGGTCCGGTCCGGTCCCGCGTCGACATGGCAGTGCTTGCAGGTTTGATTGCAGAGCTTTCCGACGTTGATCTGCAGGACGCCGACCCCGGTGGCCGCCAGCGGGTCCATGCCCGCCTCGTAAAGCACCTCGTCGAAAGGTTTAACGCCGCATTTGCCGTTGCCGAGAATCTGCAGCTGCTGCTCTGGCAATGCCAGGGGATGCTGAGACGCCAGGAGGGACAGTTCCACGATCACATACTAATCTTGGCCGCGATCTTGCGCATTTGAAGGCCGTGGACGAGTGCCGCTCCGCCCTTGATTGCGGCAGCGACATGCGCCGCCTCCGTCATTTGCTCCAGGTTAGAGCCTTTCTCCAAGCAATCCTGGGTGTAGGCGTCGATGCAATACGGGCACTGCACCGCGTGCGCCACCGCTAAGGCGATCAAGCTCTTTTCGCGCTCGCTCAGGGCACCTGCTTGGAAAACAGCACCATACCAGGCGTTGAATTTCTCCCAAAGGGCGGGGGCGTCAGCGCCCATCTCCGCGAAGCGGGGGAGGTCACCATCGTCGTAGTATGCGGCCATCGGCTGAAGAGTGGCTTCCCAAGCACCTGGCGCGGGCGCCTCCGCATTAGTATAAGGCCCGGCCGGCGCTCCGGCGAGAGCATCGCTTCGTGCGTGGTACGCTAGCCGGAACGGTTCGCGGATTCATGCGGTTTCGATGCGTACTCTTGGCCTTGGTTCCGTGCCTGCTCGGAGCCCAAGTTCCGGATGGGTTCCAGTCGGTTTTCAACGGCCGGAATCTAGCGGGATGGCACATGAGCCTGACCAGCCACCACGGGGACTCGCGCGAGTGGCGCGTGTACGAGGGCGCGCTGGTGGGCAAGCAGGATCGCGAGGGAAACGGCGGCATCCTCTTGACCGACGATGCGTTCGGGGACTTCGAGGCTTACCTCCAGATCAAGCCGGATTTCGGTTGCGACGGCGGCTTGTTCCTGCGCTCGAACGAAAGCGGGCAAGCCTACCAAGTAATGCTGGACTACCTGGCCGGCGGGAACGTGGGAGGAGTCTACGGCGAGGGGCTCCGCGGGCTTGATCAAGTGCCTTCCCAAGGCTGGGAAGAGGTCTGGAACAAGGACGGCTGGAACGAGCTGCGCGTGCGTATTCGCGGAGCCGCGCCGCGGATCGAGGTTTGGTTGAATGGAGCGCAGATCGTGGATTTCCAGGACACGGCGAATCGGTTGCCGGGCGGCGCTACCGAAGGCAGCATCGCGGTCCAGGTGCATGGCGGCGACAGATGTTCCCCGGGACTCGAGCACCGCTTCCGGACGATTGCCGTACGGGAACTCTAGACTTGCGCTCGGCCGCCCTTGACCGGCCTCAAAGCGGCGGCGCCCAGCCAAGCAAGTTCCATGCAAACTGCCCAGAGGCGCATGGCGACCGCCAACGTCATGGCCGTGCCGGCGGCAAGGGCCTGAGCGAGCAGGATGCCCAGAATGCCCTCGCGTATACCCATCCCGGCCGGTGCCACCATAGTCAGCAGCGCCGCCACCCACGCCAAGACGTAGCAGCCCGCGATGTAGGCGAATTGCCCGCCGCTGATAGCGGGTAGCAGGGCGCGGGCGAAACAGGCCATCGCGAAGCCGAGCAGCGTCGAAGCCCCCACGTACATTGCCCAGATCGCGAACATCTGCCGAGCGCCGATCTCGAGGCGTTGGTACGGCTGCCCTAGCCACCGTGCGACGGGCTCCGCCCAGGCGTTGAGCACCTTGGGATAGACGAAGGCGCACGCGACAATCGGAAATGCTAGCAAGACGGATCGCTGCCAGGTGCCGAGAGACGTCGAGGCCGACCCGGCGAGCCAGGCCGCCGGGACCATGGCTGCGAGGGCGGCTAGCGCCATGTCAAGCAATGTCGCCGCAAGACACGGCGCGGCTCCGACGCCGTGCCGTCTCGTCAAGTAGATCCGACTCGCGAACTGCCAGACTCCGCCTGGCACGTAACGGCTCGCCTCCGACTTCCGGTAGACTCTGTAAATGTCCCAATAGGGCAGGTCATGGCCGAAGCCGCGGATCAGCCGAGCCCATCCCAACGGGCGAACTAGGTGCCATGCGGCACCGAGCAGAAACGAGAGCGCGAGAAGGCCGGCGTCGAGGCGCCAAGGCTCCGCGCGGACCTGCTGCCAGTTCCCATAGATCATGCGGCCAATGAAGAAGGCCACGATCAGGGGAACGGAGATCTTGACGAGGGGCAGTATCCGCCTAGTCACGGGCTTCCTCGATGCCCAGCGAATGGAAGTCCGACTCGCTCATGGAACTCTGGAGCAGGAACTCCGCCAGCCAGCCGCAAGCTAGGAAAGCCGCTGCCGACAAACCAAGCGCGATGGCGGCGGCAAACGCTGCCGATGCCCAGACAGGATGCAATGCTGGCGTCAGGGAGGTCGCGACAAGCGCAACTGAGGCCAATGAGAGGGCGAGAGCGACTAGCCCGAACGCGTGCGCGGGCCGGTCGCTATAACGCGTTCGCAGCAGGACCGTGCCAAGGTCGAGGAATCCCTTGAGGAGGCGGCTGAACCCGTACTTGGAGCGCCCGTGCCGCCGCGGATGATGGCGTACCTCGACCTCGCCGACTCGACAGCCCATATGCTCCGCGAAGACCGGGATAAAGCGATGCTGGTCCCCATATATGCGCAGGGACTTTGCCAAGTCGGCGCGGTAGCACTTGAATCCGCAGTTCATATCGTGCAGCGAGAGGCCTGTCGCTCGTCGCATGACGAAGTTGAACAGGCGCGAGGCGATGACTTTGTGCAGCGGGTCGCGCCGGATTCGCTTCCATCCCGAGACGAGGTCGTAGCCCTTGTGGAACTTGGCTAGAAACGAAGGTATCTCGGACGGATCATCCTGCAGGTCTCCGTCGATCGTGAAGATCACGGGCGCGCGGCAGCGGGCGAAGCCCGCCATCAGCGCGGCGGACTTTCCGCGGGGCGCGCGGAATTTGACTAGGCGAACGCGGTTCGGGTCGTAGAGGCTGAGAAGACGACTCCATGTCGCGTCGGCACTCCCGTCGTCGACGAATAGGATCTCGTGGTCCAGGGGCAAGACCTCCTGCAGCCTGCGCGCGAGCTCCTCGACGCTGGCCTCTTCATTGCGGACGGGGATGACGACGGAAATCTCCGGGGAAGCGGGCATGTGCGAAGAACCGCCGATCATAGCGAGTTGAACCGGGCTGGGCAACAGTGCTGCGGCAACTGTCGAGCCGGGGCAGCTGATCCCGTGCCCGGTGCAGCGTCCGCGGATGCCGGCGAATCAGCCTCTCCAGTTGGGAAGCGGTTTCGCACTCCGTAGTCTAGGAGGGCCCGCAGCACGCTTTGTGGGCACTCGGCTCTGCGCAAGAAGTCCGGGCCGGCGAGTCGTTCGAACTGCTTGGGCCACTCGACTAGTGCGTCGCTCAAGGGACCGGCGAGGGCGCCAAGTTGGTGGATGCGCTCGTGGCGCTGAGCGCCACCGGAGAGGCCTCTTGCTGGAGTTGGGCATAAGCAGGCGAAGGGGTCGTCTGCGGTCTCCCGGAGCGCACGGCGCTTGGGCGGCAGCCGTCGCGACAGGGTCGAAGGGATTCTCGGGTGCGCGGGCTAGCGCCTCCTGCTGCCGCGCCCGGCGCGGACCTAGACCGCGCTAGCCTCCTGTTTCTGAATCGCGGTCGAGGGGTAGAGCGACGGATCCATCCCAAACGCATCGGCGGCGTCCCCTGCGTCTCGTAGCCTCGGCCGAGACTTCGGTTGGCCTCCCAGGTCTCTTTGTTCGACCACCGATGCGCGATTGCGGGCTCGCAATGCTTGGAGCTCGTCCCGGCGGTCAGGAGCAGCTGTAGGGTTGTTGACGCCCTGTCGCCGCTAGCTTGGTTCTCGCCAGTCCGAGCTGGTCGCGTCCCATGTCGAGCCGGGCGGACCCCATTCTGGTCGGTCTTCGAATGGTTGGATTCGAACTACTCGGCAATCTGGAGGAATTCGATGAAGCCTCGCACCTCGGGAGGAGGGATCCCTCGAGAGCACGTGATGCGGTCCGACCGCCGGAGGGCGCATCCTCGTCATCAGCGTCGAACGGCTGGGCGCGCGCTCAGCCGCTGGGGAACGCCCAAGCGAAAAGGATGCATTGCTCGGCGCATTCGTCAATGCGCGGGGCCTTGGCGCGGCCCTACACGGCGGTGCCGATGCCTTTGAATGCGATCCGGCAGAGATTCGGCTGGTGAATGGCGCCGACAGCGGATTGGTGCAGCAGATATGCCGGGACGGGTGCGAGAGAAAGGTGCACCATTCGCGGTAAGAAGCGCGGGGCGATTCTAGCGAGAACTCGAAAGGGCACGGCCGCCGGCGAGGCGTATTCCGCGCATCTGAACCGAGGGCCGGATTGACATTCGGTGCGTCGATAGGCGAGCTTGAAAGGTAATCGCCATGCAGCTGAAACGCATATCGCCGGAACAAGCACGTGACCTACTGGAATCTGGAGAGGGGTACATCTACTTGGACGTGCGATCCGTTCCAGAGTTCGAGGCCGGCCACGCACCCGGATCCAAGAATATCCCCCTGCTCCATAGCACGCCTGCAGGAATGCGACCGAACGAAAACTTCGTGGAGGTCTGTGACAGGGCGCTAGGCAAGGACGCCAAGATCATCACCGCCTGCCTGATGGGCGGCCGCTCGATGCGCGCGGCGCAGATGCTGCTCGCGAACGGCTTCGCCAATGTAGTCGACATGCGTGGCGGATTCCGCGGCGAGACCGATAGGATGGGGCAGCTGACCTATCCCGGGTGGATGCCGCGCGGACTCCCGGTCACTACCGAAGCTGCAGACGAAGAAACTTACTCGGGCCTTTCCACTCGCTAACGAAGCGGCGGGAGCGTTGAGTTCGCTACCAGGCGTAGCTGCCGCCGGGAGCGAGCGGCGGCACCACGACCGTGGAATCTGGACCGAGTTCACCGCGCAGCTTATCAGGTGTGCCCGAAAGCACCGGGAAGGTTCCGTAGTGCATCGGGATCACGACGCTGGGCTGCAAGAATTCACACGCCAGCGCGGCTTCCTTCGGTCCCATTGTGAAGAGGTCGCCGATCGGGAGGAAGGCGAGCGCGGGCCCGTAAAGGCGTCGAATCAACTGCATGTCGCTGAAAACATTGGTGTCCCCCGCGTGGTAGAAGGCACGTCCGTCCGGTTGCCTGACGACGAAGCCGGCCGGCTCGCCCCCATAGATCAGCTTGCCGTCCTCCGCAATTGAACTACTATGCTGCGCCTGGGTCATCGAAATGCGCACGCCTTGGGTGTGGTAGCAACCCCCCTTGTTCATGCCCACCGCCCTGCCTACGCCCTTGGATCCAAGCCAATGCGAAATCTCGTAGTTACAGACAATTTCCGGAGAGAATCGCTCCGCCACAGCAAGCGCGTCCCCGATATGGTCTGGGTGCCCGTGCGTAATCAGGAGCAAATCGACGCTTTCGAGGGAAAAGTCCGCCGGATAGGATGGATTGCCCGTGAACCAAGGGTCAATCAGAATCCACGGGCCATCGTCCACCCCCACCAGAAACGTGGAGTGGCCTAGCCAGGTGATCTTCGTCATCGCTGTCCGGTCCGCCTTCGGCGCGGTGTCGATTGTATCATCGCTAGCGAGCTTGCCTACGCCGCTGGGGCGATCGCCGCGCCGTTGACATACCGCGCTCAGAAGCCGGAGGCTTGCCGCGCTGCCGCGCGCCCTCGGGCACAAGCCGCAACACAGTGTCGACAAGGTCGAATTGCTCGCGAGGTCCCTTGGAAAGCACCACGTCCGCTCCCGTCGACTCTGGCGTGAGTGCCAGCATGTACGTGTATCCGGACAGGATGACGACCGGCACGTCGGAGCCCAGGTCGCGCAGCCTCCGAATGAATTCGTCCCCGCGCATCTGCGGCATGCGGTAGTCCGTGACGACCAAGCTGAACGGGTTATCGGCCCCACTTTCCGCGAAGCGACGCAGTCCCTGCTCGCCGCCTTCTGCTGTCATCACTTCGTAACCGAGCCCTTGGAGAATGATCCGGCGAGCGGCCAACCCTTGTCGGTTGTCGTCGATCATCAGGATTTTGCTTCGTGCGGCCACCCTGCTCATTGTCAGCGAACTCTACCAGCGACGGGCGCGTTTCGTCAACCAGAATTTCGACCGCGCCGTAAGCTGTTGAAATCCCGGGATCTCCGCGGCTCGGTTTCCGGACCAGCCGACGAAAGTATGGCGGAGGCGACACAGCGATCGTGCGATTTCGAGCGCTCGCCCTCGTCAATCCGAGTCAACATCGCAACATCATACCGACTCGCCGTGCCTGGATCGCTTCCACTGTGCGATGTACTACGGATCGGCAAGGGGCCACTTGTAGTCTGATTGGCCCAATACGCCTGCATTGCGGAATGGCCACGCGCTGGCTCGCCCTTGGGACGACGCGAATCCCGCGGTAGTCCGGCCCACCGAAGCGACCCCGAAGAGCGAGAGCGGGAAATGCGGTCGGCAATTCTCGCCAGCCAGCGCGCAGGGCCTGAAGCAGGGACCGTCCCCACAGGCGCGGGCGGAAGGTTGCCGTCCCGGGAGGACCGTTCCATCCAGACGGGGGATCGGTCGAGGACCGCGGGTTGCACTCAGGACCATGCGACACTTGGCCGCCGCCGTTCGAGCCGCAAGTGTCATCGGGCTTGGAAAGCCGTTCGCCGGTCTGGTATCAGGAAGAGCGTCGGGGCGGCAGAGATAGCGACCCAATCAGCACTCGGCACCTAGGCAGGGTAGGTGTTCCGAATGGCCTTCACAGTGCCCTGCCCGCTTGCTGTCGGCACGCTCGGCTTGGGAGGCACCCGCGAGGAGCCAGCAGCTCGGCAGCGGTTGTCGCCAATATTCTTTGACCGGATTCGCGACACATAGCACACGGTTTCTTGCCACTTCTTCCCTGGCACCGGCAATCTCGGAACCCAGCCCAGACCATGCTCTCGTCGGTCGGCCTTAGGCAGGCGCAACGAACTGGGAAATGCGGGCTGGAATTACTCTCGCTTCCTCGAATGCAGCTAGTGGCAGGCGTCGGAGTGGAACTCTCGGTTTGCAGCTCGCCCCGCGGATTCAGCCCCAAGCCCCTATTCGACCTCCCGGGGTGCCGTGTAGCCCTTGCGCGCCACGATTCGGTACTTGATGCGCTTGTTGTTCTTGCCCGTGATCCTCAGTTCCTTGTTGGTCTTCGGATCTACCAGGCGCACGGTGATATTGCGAAACGTGCCGTCTCGCTTCGTGTTCGAAGGTTGGTAGATCGCAGTGTATTGGTTGCGCATCAGGTAGTTTAGGCTCTGGAAGATCGTGGGGAACTGGCCGTAGAAGCGCGGAAAGAACGAGAACCCACCGGTCTCCTTCGTGAATGTGCGCAGCTGGTTGTCGGCCTGCAGCCATCCAATCCTCGTCGCCCCGCCGACACGACCGTAGGAATCTAGCAGTTCCTTCAGCATCTGGCCCAGCCCGATCGCATGGACTGTGACGCCCGCCTCCTGAACAATCTTTCGCGCTTGGGAGAAATTGAGACGGCTGAAGGTGTCCTCGCCGCTCGACAGGAGCACGACCGACTTGCGGCCCTCGATCTCGGACATGCGCTTCACAGTGTCGGTGAGTGCGTCGAATAGATTGGATTCGCTGTAAGCCGCGATGCGCAGCCTCTGCAAGGCATTATTGATCTCGCGGCGATCCTGGGTGAAATCCGCCAGGATTTCCGGCCTCAAATCGTAAGCGATCACAGCCACCCAGTCTTCCGGCCTGAGCGTCTGAACGAATCCGTAAGTCGCAGTGAGCGTCTGGTACCACGTTTCGGACCAGTACTGCTGCCAGCGGTTGCTGAACTCGATCAGCAGCGCGACCGTGGCTGGCGCTTGGGTCTGTCCCACACTGATGATTTTCTGCGGCACACCTTCCTCGAGAATCTGGAAGTTGCCGGGCGGAATATTGGCGATGAACTGGCCTTTGTTGTCGAGGATCGCGATATCGACTGTCACTGCGTTCGTGTCGGCAGTGAACAGCGGCTGCTCCTCGGGCACGCGTTGGGGAGCGCGGGTCTCTATAGGAGACAGGTCTCCCGGTGTCCCGGGCGTGCGTCCGGGGCCGGGAACGTTACCGGGTAGCCGCTCGGCACCGGGTCCAGGCCGCCGCGGCCGGCTACCGATCGGACCTTGCGCCAGCGAGAGTTCAGGCGCTAGCAAAGCGACTGTTCCCAGCAGCAAGGCCGCCTTGCGGAAGATTTGACGTCGTTCGTGCATGGTGATGCTCCTCGCTTGCCCCGCCTTGCGGACATGCGATCCGCCGAGCAGAGGCACACTTATGGTAAACCCGATCCTTAGTCGGGTCTACCCGATGAAACCCAGTGCGAGCTAGAGGTTGCGGACCCGGACCGTGCCTGCCGCCTCAGCTAGCAGGCTTGAGACGGAAGTTGTAAATCAGCTCGGTGCGGCTGTCGAAGCTCGAGACTGTGCGCGTCTTGCTCTGCCTGCCCTGCGCCAGCGCCTTGAGCTCGTAATCCACGTTCAGATCCAATCCGTGAAAGTAGTATTCGCCGACATCATTCGTGTGGAACGACTTCACGTCGAGGGTCCGCGTGTTCTTCAGCTGCACTATTGCGCGGATACCCTCTTCGTGCTCGTCGGTGACTTGGCCCTTGACCGAGCGGGTGGGGTCTTCCTTCTTTTTCTTGCCGAAGCCCGGGAACTGAGCCCGGGCGGAGGTAGCCGCCCCTGCGACGGCTAGGATCAACAGGCTGCGACGGGTGCGATGCATGGCTACTCTTATCCTACTTCGATCGGCTCCGCTTCTTCGCTTGCCCGGCCCGCTTCCGCGGCTCCAAAATAAGATTCGCGGTCGTTTTCTCGATGCCGTAGACTCTCACGGTGCGTCGCGCGTCCGAGAATTTCGAAGCCGAGGCCGAAACTACGTACGAGGCGTCTCCCGCGGGCACTCGGATCCGGTACTCGCCGCGGTAGTTCGTGACCGCCCTGTACTTCTTGCGCGGCTTGGCTTCTTCGTAGGCGACCACCCGCGCTCCGGGCAACGCTAAGTACGAATCGCGGAACACAGTTCCGAAGAGCAGAGCGTACGGCTCGGAATCCTGCGCCCGCGAGGCCGGCGATGCCAGCCACGATGCCGCTGCCGCCGCGATCCAAGTGCGACGTGTCATGAATCCTGGTTCTCCCTTACCGGACGAGTGTTGCACATTCACGACGTCGATGCCTTCAGCACGTGCCGGTTGCGGTGCGCTCGGCCGGCCGCGTCGACAGTAGCTGATCGCTCGATTGGGCGCGCGGCTTGCCTGGGTTGGGGTCATCGAGTCGCTTCCGCATCGTCCTTGCGTGTCGCACGAGTGGCTTACGCTGAAAGTGAAAGCGGAGGGCAGCCAGGATCAACGTGCCAATGCTTGTACAGTCGCGCGCGGCCGGGCTGGTATTGTCCATCGCGCTGCTACCCTGGCAGCCGTTCGTCGCCGGAGATTCGTTCTCAAGCTTCTCTTGTCACCGTGGAAATTCCACGGCGCATTGCGGAGCGTCCTGCCCTGTGAAGGCTTCGAATCCGACGCGTCCCGAGGCCGCCGAAACACCGCCTAGCTGCCACCGAGCTCCTAGCAGACCGGAAACTGGTCCTCGTTGCTAGATGGTGGCGCGCTGCACCGGCCACGGCGCGGGGGCCCACGGAATCCCGGACCCGTGGTACTTGCCGCCATTCCCACCCGGTCTCCCAAGTCCGGCCATCCTAGGTGCTAGGCCTGATCGTCCGCTCGGCGACCGCCCCGGGATCGACTCAACGCCAAATCCGCCTCCCCCAAGATCCGCGTTCTCTGGATAATCTGACAATTTTCAGCGCGGCAGACCGCATCGGGGGCTCACCGAAGGGCCGGCTCGGCTAACGCCCTGTTCCGGTGCCTCTTAGTGACCCGGTGGTCCCGAGCAAGGGTGTAAGGAAGAGGTTTGGTGAGAGCAATAGGGTCGATTCTTCTTCTTGGCTTCGCAGCTACGGTCTTGGCCGACCTGGCCGTGCGCGTCGTCGATCCGTCCGGGGACGTCGTTCCGGACGCAACTGAGGCCATATCATGTGCTACCCTGATGTCGTCGGGCTGGCTTGGGAGCATTGTGCGTTGCCAAGCTTGCCTCCGCGGAGGGCGTTCCAGCGCCCCCCGCGGGCTTCTTTGGTGTGAATGCCAGAAGGATCGGATCCTGCTGGTGAACTTCCCGCACGAGCGTGGCGAGACGCCCGCGCCTAGCGAGATTCCAAGGCGCGTAGTAGCGCTCGGTAGTGCGGACGCTGCTGTGCCCGAGCAGGGTGCTGACGTCGTCCATGGAAAGGCCCGCCATCAGCAGGGCAACCGCGAATGTATCCCGTAGGCGGTGCGGGTGGAATCCTGCGACCCCGGCCGACTTTGCCACGAGCTTGAGGCGCACCCTCCAGTACTTGGCAGCGGTTACCGGCCGACCCGCGCCCGTCCAGAAGTAGTGGCGCCGGCCCCGGGCCTCGAGCGCGTCCAGCGTCGCGAGCACCTGCGCAGGCAACGCAACGGTGACCAGCTCGCCGCTCTTCGCGCGGCGCAGCACCAGGTCTCCGTTCCGGCAGACAGCCGATCGTTCCAACGTCACCGCGTCTTGGATTGCCAGGCCCGAGTAGCGCAGCACCAGCAGTAACGCCCGCTCCTTCGGCTTGCGCTCTGCCGCGGCCAGCAGGGCGGCCACCTCGTCGGTACTCAGCGGCATGGTCGGCCGGGAGTCGGGCTTCGGGGGGCGGATGTTCCGTGCAGGCGACTCCGGGACCCAGCCCTCCGCGGCGGCGTGAGAGAAGAACGCCTTCAGCCTCGCGAGCCGCAGGCCTTGCGTGCTCGGGGCGCAAGTCCACTGCTCGCGCCACTTGCGCAGGTCGCCGCTGCTGATCGCTGCAACCGATTCCAGCCCGGCGTCGCGGGTGAATGCCGTCAGCAGGCGGAACAGCGACTCGTACCCTTTTCGAGTGGACTCGCGCAGGTTGCGCGCCTGCATGTCGCGGAGATACGCCTCGAACGCGTCCGCCAGCGTCATGGCTTGCCTCCGTTCCGGCCCTGCCCGAACCTCTCCGGGTCGCCCCCCGGGAACCAGCGGTAGAGCGTCGTCTTGGTGATTCCGAGCTGCCGCGCGACCTCCGCCTTGGACAGCGCGGGATCGGCAAGCAAGGCCTTGGCGACCTGGACCCGCTGCGGGTCGTGAAACTGCGACCCGCGCCCCCAGTGCCGGCCATTCGCGCGCGCGGCCTTGTAGGACTCCCGGGTCCGCTCGCTGTTCACGTCGGCCTCGAAGGCGGCGAGGGCGGCGAACACGTGGAAGATGACGCGGCCGCCGGGCGTGTCGGTGTCGAGCTGCTCGGTGAGCGACACCAGCTGGCAGTTGCGCTCCTCGAGCGCGCCTGCCAGGTTGATCAGGCGGCGCACGGACCGGCCCAGCCGGTCGAGCCGCCACACCACGAGCGAGTCGCCCTCCCGGAGGAAGTCGAGCGCGGCGCGGAACTGGGGCCGGCAGTCGGAGCGGCCCGAGCAGCGGTCGGCGTAGATCCTCTCGCAGCCCCGCTCCTCCAGCGCCCGGATCTGGTATTCCGGGTCCTGGTCGACGGTCGAGACGCGTGCGTAGCCGACAAGCATGGCCAAACTCCCTGCCTCCCCCAATTGTAGGGGAGGTGTTTTGGTTATCGCATTGGAATCGGCCCCGCGGCGTTTCCGGGCGCGCTCCTCGCCGCTTGCCGTGACGGTGCCAAAAGGATCGTTTTCGGGACAAACATACTCGCGCGGCGTAGCGCCCGCTGTCGCGGACGCGGCGCGCTAGGAGGAGGGGGCCGTGATGCAATTCAGTCTCGGGGCATATAGCCGGATCATCGAGGACTGCCCCGACCGCGACTCGCGCTACCGCGCGCTGATGCACCAGCTCCCCCGGCGCTTTCACGGGCTCGGGCGTGCAGAGCAGGAAGCGGCGCTGGCGGAACCGGCACCCCTTACAGGCACGCCTTGGGATGCTCTCCTGGCCGGCGTCGTGGAGCACTTGGCGCGGCTGCACGGCCATCCGGTACCGGGCTGGCTGGACGAACCCGCGCGCTTCCTGGATCGGCCGTGGGTCATCTCTCGCAACCCAGCCATCGCCGCCGACTCGGTGCTGTACGCGCCGGGCGCCTTCATCCGCCACGGGGCGCTGCCCGATCCCCTGGACTTGGACGCACGCGGAGGGGAAACGCATGAGTGGATCCCAGTCTGAGCGCCTGCTTGACCGGGACGATCTCACGCGGGCGTTCGCGGCCCTCGGGAAGCGCTTGGCGGAGCGGGGCGTGCGGGCGCACATGTATGTGGTGGGGGGGGCTGCGATGACCATGGCGTACCGCCGTAGCCGGACCACGGTAGATGTGGACGCGCTGACGATAGACCACCGCGCGGCTGTGCTTGAGGCCGCTGGCGAGGTTGCGCGGGAGCTTCACTTGAGCGCCGACTGGCTGAACGAGAATGTGCGTGACGCCGCGAAAACTCTCGCCGCCGAGAAACGCGCCGCCCTCCTCGAGACCGAGCGCAGCCGGGTCCGCGCCATCGACCGGCGCATCCGCCGGGCTGAATCCAAGCTCAGGGGACAGGCCCGCCGCGACGACACGCGCCGCAAGGTGCTGGCCGGGGCGTGGGTGCTGGAGCAGGCCGCCCTCTCCGAGCCAGCCGCCCGCAAGCTCCGCGACGGGCTGCGCGGCTTCCTCGACCGCTCTACCGACCGCCGCCTGTTCGACTCGATCCTCGGGGAGGGCTGGGACGGCACAGCAGCCGCGAGAGACGCAACACAGGAGGAGCCCCAATGACTTGCCCAACCGGCGAACAGCTGGCCGCGATGACCGAGGAGGAGATCCTGGGCCCAGGAATCGACATCGACAACCCGTTTGGACCCACAGGCGGAGCGCGCGCGCTTCGGAGAGAATCGGTCTCATGCTCGGTGTCCAGGAAGGTGACGCTACCAGCGTATAATCGCCCCATGAGTACTGGGGTCGGTGGCGCTCGACCAGGGCGATCGAATCCATATCTTGTGGCCGGCCGGATCGTTTTCGGGATGAGGGGCTAGGCTGTCCGCATGGCCTCCCGCACCCTGATCGAGTGGTCCGACGCCACCTGGAACGTCATTACCGGCTGCACAAGGGTCTCGGGGGGCTGCTGCGGCTGCTACGCCGAACGGCTCGCAGCGACGCGATTGCGACACCATCCGTCCAGGGTCGGCCTGACGAACGCGCGGGGCCGCTGGACCGGCGAGGTCCGCTTCAACGAGCAATGGCTCGACCAGCCGCTGCGCTGGCAGCGGCCGCGCCGGATCTTCGTCGCCGCCCACGGCGACCTGTTCCACGAGTCCGTGCCGGACGAGTGGATTGACCAGGTGTTCGCCATGATGGCCGTCTGCCCGATGCACGTCTTTCAGGTCCTGACAAAGCGACCGAGGAGGATGCGGGAATACTGCTCCTCGATCTTGTGCCAAGAGCACATCAACCGCGAAATCGACAAGCTTGCGACCGGTACCTATTGGTATCGGAGCAATCACCTGTCGGCTGATTTCATGCCGCTCCCGAATGTCTGGCTCGGCACCAGCGTCGAAGACCAGGCGGCCTGCAACGAGCGGGTCCCCGTGCTGCTTGAGGTGCCCGCCGCGGTCCGATGGCTCTCGGCCGAGCCGCTTCTGGGCGCGGTCGCTACGCGATCAGTGCGGGATCGCGGGGGTACCCTTCTTCTTCAAGCAATGGGGCGGGGCGACGGCGAAGGCCGGCGGCCGGGAACTCGACGGGCGCGCTTGGGGGCAGTTCCCCACGCTGCGAGCGAATCAGTCTCCATGACGGATGTACGCTGGAGGCATGGCAGGGGGGGCCGGAGAGGATCCGTGTCGAGACTGCCGACGATGCGCAGGAGGAATTATGTTGCGACTTACTATTGTGTTCGTGGCGCTGGCTTGCAGCGCTGCGGGAGCGTTCGGACAGGAGAAGATGCTGGCCAACTACGACGCGATGCCGGATCTGCGGTGCGCCGGAGGATTTCTGGAGGCCGACGGTTTCTGGACCGCCGAGGAAAATGCCTCTCTTGAGCGCGAGAAGCGCTGGGTCCGGATCTCCGCCATCCACGACATCTTGCCGGTTGCGGGCGTGCGGGCTGGGGCCGACGAGCCTGGCTATCGCGTCAATACGAAGCATGAGGGGGGCGCCGTTCAGGGCGGCGCGCGGCTTCTCAGGCGCTCCGGAGCGGCGGCCCAATACAAGGTACATCTACTGCAGGCGCCGGAGGTCTTCCTGGAATTCCTGGCTCGGTGTCAGCGCGACCGCGGCGTACACAGCCTGCTACGCCGCGCGGCGGAGACGGGACCTTAGCGGGGCGGTCAGGGGCTGCGTGGCCTTCTCGCGCGGCGGCGTGCGCGTCCAGCTTCGACTCGAACCGAGCGATCAGGTTCTCCGCCGAACTGAAACGCCCTGTCACGAAAGGGATCCTTTTCGTGACGAGCCGAATTTACTGCAGCCATGCTTCCGGGCGACCCTATCCAGGTCATGTACGCCGCCGCCCTTGATTTCGAGTACCCGGTCGGGTGCGCGGGAACTTGGGGCCGGGCAGGCCACGCGTCCTAGGGAAGGTCGAGCGCCATCGCGAGGATGCCCTCCAAATACAGCCATAGTGGATCCATGGCACTCACTCCGGATGTCTAGCCCAGCCAACCCAGCAACTGCTCGGCGAACCCGGCGAAGACGAGCCCCACGCGTTGATGTAGGCGCGAGCAGGGATCCCGCCTCGCCGAGCTCAGCCCGGAACCATGCTATGCCGATTAGGACCTGTAGCAACGCCCCGCCGTAGACGGCTGCACGTCCGGCTTGGCCAAGCGTGACTAGCCCAGGGATGGCGAGACCGGCGGCGAGGCAGGGAGCGGCCAGCGGGGCGGCGGCGGGGCGCTTCGGGTTGCGCATGGCGGGGATTGCGGCGGTACTTCAGACTGGGGCACTCCTCGAAATCCGCGTCGCTGTTTTACAGCCACGCCCAGCACCACCATTCTTCGTTTTGGCCTGCTCCTTGACAGGACCTCACATTTTACCGTAATATACATATCAGACACGGCTATTCCGATAATCGCCGTACAAACACTAGAAAGGAGTCTCGAAAATGAAGACCTTAAGATTTGAAATGCGCATGGACAGCGATACGCAGAAGCGGTTGGATGCCTGGCGGAAGGAACAGCCAGATCTGCCCTCGCGCGCGGAGGCAGTGCGGCGGCTAGTTGATGCAGGCATTGCGAAATCGGCGAACCCGGAGGCGAGCTTCAGCGATGGCGAGAAGCTAATCCTTTTCATGCTTCGCGACCTCTACCGAAAGGAAGGGGAAGGTCGCGAAATGAATCCGCAATTCATCTACCGTGCGATCTCAGGGGGCCATTATTGGGCACTGGACATGAAGTATCCTGGGCTGCTCGATCGCCGCGTTGACAGTGGCGAACTGATTGAAGAAATTATCGAAGTGCTCAACATGTGGACCGACATCGAAGAAGACTATGCGCGCCTCTCGAAAAAGGACAAGCAGCGGGTCAAGTCGGAAGGATCCGGCAGCAGGCCGGAATTCTGGGGCTTCTCCGCTAACGAAGAATCCGAGCACTTGAGCGCCACAAGCTTTCTGGTCCGTGACGTCGAGCGGTTTTCTCGGTTCGAGCAGCGGGTTGTCAAGTCTCATCTTCCCACGGTTGATGCTTACAGGCGGATGCTGGCGGCATACCGTCCAATCAGAAAGAAGTTTGACCACAGTAGGCTCTCAGCTTCTCAGATCATCGATCTGTTGAAGGAGCGGGTACACCCCGAAGACCGCAATGACTGAGTTGCCGGGCTCCTCTCCCAGCGTTCATGCCGCCGGAGGATCGCGCAGCTCGGTCCGGGCCATTCAGGTGGTTCCGCCTGCGTACGGATCCGTCCACACGTCGCGCGGAAGAGATCGTCTTGGCGGCGGCCCCCGGGTGAGACGATCGCTCTGGCGTGCGGACTACAATTGGGTCGATGCCGCTCGCGACCAAAGCCGTTGCTCGCCAGCAGCCGGTGCGAGGGCCGCGCAAGCGTCATCCGGCGGCAAGCCACCTGCGGCTGGAGCTGCCGGCGGCAAGCCCAGTCCGGGCACTCGACCGCTCCGTGCTGATCTGCGGCAGTGCCGAGAATGCCTTGGACCTGCTTTCGCGCGAGTCCGTGCAGACGGTGGTCACGTCGCCGCCGTACTGGTCTCTTCGGGATTACGGCACCAGCGGGCAGATCGGCTGCGACGACGCGCTGTCCGAGTACACGGGCAGCCTGGTCCGGACATTCCGCAAGGTTCGCCGGACGCTGCGCCCCGACGGAACGCTGTGGCTAAACATCGGAGACTCGTACACTTCCGGTAACAGGCGGTATCGCGCCCCCGATAAGAAGAACGCCGCGCGGGCGATGTCGACGCGCCCGCCCACTCCAGAGGGATTGAAGCCGAAAGACCTTATCGGCGTGCCTTGGCGAATCGCCCTGGCGCTCCAACAGGACGGGTGGTGGCTGCGGTCGGAGATCATCTGGCACAAGCCGAACGCACATCCCGAGTCGGTGCGGGACCGGCCCACCAAGGCACACGAGACGGTTTTCCTCTGACCGTTCCCCCGTAATCCGAGCCGTTTCGGATGTGGGATTTCCTTGTATGTTGACCCCAAGGAGGTGCCCCGATGAAGCGGAAGCGGTATACGCACGAACAGATCATTTCGATCCTCAAGGAGCACGAAGCCGGCCAGCCGGTCGGCGAGTTGGCGCGCCGGTATGGCGTCGTCGAGAACACGATCTATCGCTGGAAGTCGAAGTACGGCGGCATGGAGATATCCGATGCCAGGCGGCTGCGTGAGCTCGAGCGGGAGAACGCGAAGCTCAAGAAGCTGTTGGCCGAAGCGGAACTGGACAAGGCGGCGCTGAAGGAGCTGGTCCAGGGAAAATGGTGACGGCCGCCCAGCGGCGAGCGGCCGTGGATCACCTAACCGATCGCCGCTACAGTCAGCGACGTGCCTGCCGCCTGGTGGGCTTGCCTCGTTCGGTGGCTTGGTATCGGCTCAAGGGCCGTGACGACGCGGATCTGTGCCATCGGCTGAAGGTCCTGGCCGAGCGCTATCCCCGCTACGGCTATCTGACGCTGCACGAGATGCTCAAGCAGGAAGGTCGGGTCATCAACCGCAAGCGCACCTATCGGGTCTACCGCGAGGAAGGCCTGCAGGTGCGCACCAAGCGCCGCAAGAAGATCACGCGGCCCAGAGTGCCGATGCCGGTGCCGACGAAGGCCAACGAGCGCTGGTCCGCGGACTTCATGTCCGATCAGCTCGCCAATGGCCGGCGGTTCCGGATCCTTAACCTAATCGATGACTTCTCCCGCCAGTGTGTCGGTCAGATCGTCGACACGTCGATCTCCGGCGCCCGCGTGGCTCGGTATCTCGATGAGCTCAGCACAACCCGGCCACTGCCCAGGACCCTGGTTCTGGACAATGGCCCGGAGTTCACTGCCAAGGCCATGTTCTTCTGGGCCCGGCGAACCGCTGTGAGGCTGCACTTTATCCAGCCCGGAAAGCCAACTCAGAATGCGTTCGTGGAGAGCTTCAATGGCAAGTTTAGGGAGTACTGCCTGGACTTACATTGGTTCGGCAGCCTGACTGAGGCACGCGCCATCATCGAACGCTGGCGAACGCACTACAACCATGTCCGGCCACACCGATCGGTGGGCAAAATGCCGCCCTCGGTGTTCGCCAGGAAAGTAGCTTGATATGATGAATTTCCCACATCCCGGGTGGCTCGGATCCAGGGGAACGGTCAAGGAGGCAAAGAAGTCTGTCAAAGCATTCAGGCACGTTCTGCATGAGATGGCGGATACGCTTTGGCAAGACAGCGAGAACCGCCCTCTCATTGTGGCCATCGATGAGCTGGACCGGTGCCGTCCGTCCTGTGCCGTCGAACTCCTGGAAGTGGCCAAGCACTTTTTTTCCGTGGACCGCATCGTTTTCGTGCTGGCCGTCAATCGCGACCAGCTCGCCCATTCGGTCAGAGCCCTGTATGGCAGTGACTTCGACGCCGAAGGATACCTGCGCCGCTTCTTCGACGTGGACTTCCGACTGTCCGAGCCCAGCCGAGATGCATTTATCGCCGCGCAGCTCCAGGCTACCGGGATCGCGGACTACTATCCCGTTTATTTCCCGAAAGGAGTGGAAAGGGGGAAGTCGGTCGAGAACCTCCAAGCGATGTTGTTCGCATTTTTCGGAGCCTCCGATCTCAGTCTCCGGACGAACGGTCAGGCCATTCATCGCCTGGGGCTGTTGCACGCGTCACTGCGACGCGACCAACCTGACTACGCGTTGGTGACGACCGTCGCGTTGATTCTCCGGACGATAGACCCCGACCTTTATCATCGGTTCAACCGCGGCGAGGCCACCGATTTGGAGGTCGTCAATGCCATTTTCGGTCGCCCTGGCCTGAAGGCCCTGCAACACGAAGAGTTGGGTATTGTGTTTGAAACTGCGATCGTCCTGGCCGCTCTGGGGGATGAAACTCCCGATCTGTCGTCATCGGAACTGATCAACTCCACGCTGTATTCATCGGGGCCCATCCGCACCCCGCTGTTGGATTGGTACCTAAGTCGGCAACAAACCGACCGTGAGGTTATAGAAAAAGGCGGTGACCCGGAAATTGAAGTGCGCATTGCGGAAGGCAAACACGCGGAACGCGTCTTCAACAAAGTCAAGCAGACGATCCAGAAAGGACAGGGGCAAATCGGGTTCCGTCAAGCCGTGCAGCGGCTCGAACTGCTAACCGCCACTCTTATCGACCAGCAATCCGATCCGTCGAACGTCAATTCCTGAACTTGCCCTCTCAGGCTAGGTTGCTCGCTCCACGGCTGACTAAGCATGCTCCCCTGACGGCTCTCAGCGCGGCGAAACGTACGCCGGCCCCCGTCACTCGGCTATTGCCTCGCCCTTCTTTGGCAAGGGTCTCTTGGACCTGGCGAGCGGCACGTTCTGGGGGATTCTCGGGTGGATTCACAGCCGGCCGAAAGAATAGAGTGGGTGTCTAGCTCCATAGGAAGGTGCAGCATCCGACCAAGCACGACGATCACGGCCATGGCCAATGGCTCAGCCCCATCCATCACCCTATGGAAGCCATCCTAGCCAAGGACGTGAAAAACTGTTATAGACCGATTCAGCCGCGCGAAGTGCGGATTGGAGTGAACACAATCGCCGGCAAGACATCCAAGAAGTCGACGAAGGTCGCAAAGAAGGCCGTCACCAAGCGGGCCGGTGCGAAGCCGGTCCTCCTATCAGGCGGCAACCCTCAGATCGCGAAGGCCGATGGCGACGCCCCCGTGCAGGCCTACATCGCGGCCATGCCAGGCTGGAAACGCGACGTCGGACGCCGCCTCGACTCGATCATCGTGTGCAGCGTGCCTACCGTGCGCAAGGCCGTGAGGTGGAACTCGCCCTTCTATGGCATCGAGGGCCAAGGCTGGTTCCTGAGTTACCACGTCTTCACCCGCTACGTGAAGGTGACGTTCTTCCAAGGCGCGTCGCTGCGACCCGTTCCGCCCGGCGCAGGCAAGGTCGAGGGCGTGAGGTGGATCAACATCTTCGAGGACGGACTCGACGAGGAGCAGTTGGTGACGTGGATCCGTCAGGCGGCCGCCCTGCCCGGCTGGCGCGGGTTCTGACAATCTGCGAAGTTCGATTCGTCATCGTCCACATGACCGGGTCACGGGATCCTGCCACCTCTCCATCGGCGGCACGGTGCACGTATATGAGCCGCGGCACGCGGCGTAGAATTCTCGGCCTAGCCGGGCAGAGACTCGGAGGAAACGTGCCTGCCGAGCCTCCAGCCCTGCGTGCCTAATACACTTTGGAGGCTTGTGTGGGTCGCTCGACCCGCTTACTATATTGGAACCTCCCAGCGAAGAGTTTGGAATACAGGACACGTTAGCCCGCCTGGAGGGACTCGAACCATCATCTGGGCCATCCGAGCAGATTTGCCCTCAGCCAATGCCCTTGCACTGTTTCCGGGAGCCTGCTCAGAGACCGCAAGGCGCGGACTCCCAAGCCTGGGCCATCAACTGGGTCACCTAAGGCGAGAACCGCATCTCGAGCCTCTTGGGTGAGGTGCAGCAGACTCAGCACCTGAGCCACATGAGCCCTGGAGACACCGATCTGCCGGACAAGTTCGGCCCTTGATCGAGCTTCGCAGGTGTCTATACTCCCTAGCCACTCCAAAGCCAGTGCAATCGGGTTCCGGCGCCGCTGTCCACTTGATTCGTCCGGCTCCTGGTGCGAAGCTGGTTCAGGGAACTGGAATCTAGTCCAGACAAAGGTACCTAATATAGGTCGTATCGGGAGGCGGAAAAGGTGCTCGAGCGCGCCAGGCAGTCCGTCGAAGAACATACACGCAAGGTGGTGTAGGCGCTGCAGTCCTGCCACGGAGTCGGCGCCGTATCTTTACGGGAAAGCGCGTTTGAGCGTGTCAGTTCCGAAAATTCTGTCGTCCCAAATTCCAGAAATCATGGCGGGTTCCGATTCTCGCAATGCGTCAAGATTCGGTCTAACTTCTGTTGTCGGGGGCCCGTAAACGGGCTGCTTCGAACGGGAGGCGGAGATGTACAGCGAGGCAAAGCGCACGGATATACGTCTGTTGCTGCCGGCCCTCGGCACTTGACCGCTCGAACTGTCGTCGACACCAAGGTGCGGCACTTTTCGAGCCTCAGCACCTGCCGCGACCCTAGCTGTCCACCAAAGCCTGGTAACCCCACACCGCGCTGGGCTGCTGGCCGCCGTCAGCAGTCGGCGCTGGCGCATGTACTTGAAACGCCAGCAGCTGATCGACCTAGGCCCGGACGCCGAGCGCGTCATTGCCGAGCTGGTGCACGTTCGCCGGCACCGCTGGCCCGACGGTATCGAGCGTTTGCACGAACTGTTGCAGGCGTGCGACGATGCCGACCTGCGGAGCGCTTTCAAGCGGGCCACCCGCGAGCCCCCGGTCTCCGTCTCCGCCGTCGCCCGCGACGTGCGCGGCAGCGGATCGGAGAAGGGCATCGGGTCGACACCTCGCTCTAAGAGGCCAGCCTCGTTGAAACCTTCTGGCAATCCGCTGGGGAGGCCGGTCAAGCTGTCGGAGACACCGACCACGGTGGAACGCGGGGCGCCGCGGTTGGGCAGGCACACCGAAGAGGTGCTTGCAGAGCACGGTTTCGGTGTGGACGAGATCGCGGAGTTGATGCACACCGGCGCGGTCCGCGATTGACAGGCGGGAGTTCAAACGGGAACATTTGAGCATGGATATGCTCGGAATCGATTTCAGCCCGGACAAGCTGTTGGTGTGGTGGGATGCCGCGGTCGGCTATTCCGTACCACGCCTTCTGCCGAGCCTGGCCGCCATCTTGCTCGCCGCGTTCGCGTATTTCGTGGGCGACTGGATTCTGCGTCTCGTTCACCGGCGGTTCGCCGCCAAGACCGAAACCGACCTCGACGACGAGCTTGTGCGGGCCATCCGCAAGGCGTTTCGGCTCACGGTGGTGGCCTGGGTGGTTTGGCGAAGCATGGGGCTCTGGGTCGTTCTCGGCACAGAGGCTCCCGACGGTACGTTCACGCCGAGCGAAGACCAGCCGCGTGACTGGGTGTGGGGCATCTGGATAGCGATCGTCTTCTTTCCTTTGAGCCGCTTTGTGGGACATCTGATGCGCCGCTTCGAGACGAGGCTGATGGCCCGCAATTCGGAAACGGTGCTGGACGAGACCGCGCTGCCGATGATTAATCGGTTCGTCCGTTTCATTGTGATCGCCATCGGCATCCTGCTCGCGATGACCCATTTGGGACTGCAAATCGCTCCCCTCCTCGCGGGCGCCGGCGTAGCCGGCCTGGCGCTGTCGCTCGCCGCCAAGGACACCCTCTCCAATCTGATCGCGGGGGTGCTGCTCATCCTGGACCGGCCCTTCCAGGTCGGGGACAGGATCGAGCTGTGGAACGCCCCCCGCGAGACCGGCACCTGGGGCGACGTGATCGAGATCGGCCTGAGGGCGACCAAGATCCGCAATCCTGACAACCTCGTGGTGGTGGTGCCGAACAACGAGATCATGCGGCGCGACATCATCAACTACACGATGTCGGGCGACGACATCCGGTTGCGGATCCCGTTCTCTTGCGCCTACGAGTCGGAGATCGAGCGCGCCAAGGGGCTGCTGATCGAGGTGGCCAACGAGGTGCCGGGTGTGAAGCTGGATCCCGCGCCGATCGTGATCGTGCGGGGGTGCGGGCCGTCGGAGGTGAACCTGCAGTTGCGGGTGTGGATCCTGGAGGCGCGGATGCGCCGCCGGATCGCGGACGAGATCACCGAGAAGGCCGTGGTGGCCTTCGCCGGGTCGGGGGTGGAGATGCCGTATCCCAGGCGGGAGCTGTATATCAGGCAGGGTGGGGCGGCGGGATTGTTGCCGAAGGGGGAATAGCTGTCAACCGGGATTTACATGGTGTCAAGTGCGATTGACGATCGGGACCGGGGCGGCGGCTTAGGGTGAGCGAGTACGGAACCGGTAGCTACGAGACGCGCGGACAAGACGGTGGACGGCATCGCCCAGAAGAGCGACTTGCCGGCTTTCAAGGTCGGCGGCCAGTGGCGATTCCGTCGAACAGCTATCGATTCCTGGATGGAGGTGAAGACCCAGGCTGGTGGCGTGCGACCGGACAATGACGGCGCAAGAGCGAAACCAGGAGATTGAGAAGCCACGATGAGGATTGTTTCCCAACCAGGAACGGAGCGCGTAGGACTGTCAGAATTTCCGTGTGTGAGGTTGCTGCATCTTGATTTGCCCGTCCACGGTGACGGAGCCTATGATGCCCATGCGGCTGAGTTCTCATGGCGTCACCAGCCGAAATCTTTCGCCGAACTGGAGGGCGAACTCGGTGCGCGCCGGGTGCCAGAACGCGGGCGGCCGCACCCATTTCCGTGCGACCTTCCGCAACGCCAGGCAGAGCAGCTTGGCCGCTGCCCGGTCATTCGGGAAGTGCCCACGCGTGCGCACTGCGCGGCGCACCGTGCTGTGCAAGCTCTCCATCGCGTTGGTCGTGTAAATCGCCCGGCGTATCGGTTCGGAGAACGCGAGGAACGGGATGATCTGCGGCCAGCGGGAACGCCAGCTCCGAGCGATAGCCGGATACTTCCGTCCCCAGGGGCCGGCCTCGAACGCGTCCAGCGCGGCCTCGGCCTGCTCCGCCCCCGGCGCCCGGTAAACGGCCTTCAATGCCGCCGCCAGCTTCTTGCGCTCCTGATACGAGGCATGCGCCAGGGAGTAGCGGATCAAATGCACGATGCAGGCTTGCACCAGGGTTTGAGGATACACCGCTTCAATCACCTCCGGAAAGCCCTTCAGGCCGTCGGTCACCGCCACCAGCACGTCCTGCATCCCCCGCGCTTTCAACTCGTGCATCACCTTCAGCCAGAACTTCGCGCCCTCCGTCTGCTCGATCCAGAACCCCAGCACCTCCTTGCACCCCGCGCAGGTCACCCCGATCCCCATGTAGACCGCCTTGTTCCGCACCAGCTTCCGTGTTGCGTGTCAAGCGGGAACGGCGAGAAAACACGGTGTGCATCATGGGTAGTGCGGTTGGCGGGCCACAGGCGGGCGGCAGCAGGCCGCCGCCGCGAGAGAGGGCCGGGAGGGCGGCGGCATTCAGGCGAGTGCCTCGCGGGGAGGGGGTTCCGGTTGCCAGGTGCGGTTGTCGCGGAGCAGGGCGTTGCACAGCGTGACAAGCTGGCGCATGACGGCGACGAGGGCCACCTTGGGCTGGCGGCCCTTGTTGAGCAGGCGCTGGTAGACAGGTCGCGCAGGAACTGCTGCGGCAGGTCCACCAAGCTGGTGCACGGTCCGAAAGACCTAGGCCGATACGGTGCGACCCGCCGCCCGCTGGAGGGGGCTGGCCAGCCCCCTCCAGCGGCCTTCCACCCCAGGGCGGAAGGGATCTGATTCCCCGCTGCTACGGTGCCTTGCATCGGCAACAGCGGGGGAAGAGTCATGCCCGGTTCCACACCGGGACAATCTCTCCGGCACACTCCCTTTTGCATAAGAGGCCCTCCTCGCGAATCTTCACCCGCAGCGCGTCGCAGTACACGATGGCGTACACCTCCTCCAGCGGCCGCGACTGCCCTTCCAGAATCTCCGCATGCACCGCGTCCGTCACCTTGGAAATCAGCTCCGCCGAGACCGAGACCCCGTACAGCTCCTCGACATGCCCGCGCATCTCGCGCGTGCTCAAGCCCCGCGCATGCATCGCAATCACCTTGCCGTCAAAACCTGGCAGGCGCCGGCAGTACTTCTCGATCAGGCGCGGCTCGAAGCGGCCCAGGCGATCCCGCGGAACCGACCGCCTCCATCGCCCCGCTGCCCGTCAATACCCGCTTGCGGTGGTGACCGTTGCGGTGGTTCCTCGCCCCGGCCTCGTGCGCGCCCTCCCAATGCGCCTCCCTCTCCGCGTTCAGCGCCCGCTCGGCAACTGCCTTGCGCAAATCCGCCAGCAACTCACCGTTGCGAAACGCCTCTAGCGGGTCCTCTCCCGCCAGCAACTCGTCCAATACCTCGTCGCTGATCCGCTGCCTGTGCTTCGTCATCAGAGGTCCTCCTTGCAGACCATCCTAAGACCTCACACACGTAATTTCTGACAGGGCCGTGCGCGTCATCGATCTCATTCAGCCGCGGCTTGCGCCTGGCCATCAGATCGACTTGGCCTTCGAAGCACTGTCCCTCCATGCTTTCGGGGAACTCGCGGAGAAACTATCCCGATTGGCGAACGCGCGTCTTGTCTTGCTGCCCAACGATGCGGAACTCAGTCCTGCTCGGGGCCGATGCAGACCGGGTCCCACGTAATCGGTTGCACTGAACTACCCATCCGCGAAGGACAGATCCGAGGTGTTTGCATGACACGCGATGACCTCAACATCCTCATCCGGGAGGGGGACGGGACGACACTTGCGTTTAAGGAAAGTCTCTCGTCCTCGTTGGCACGCGAACTGGTGGCACTAGCCAATACCGTCGGCGGCAAGTTTCTTCTGGGCGCGCGTGACGACGGCACTGTGATCGGCGTGCGGGCCTCCATCGCTTTTCGTGCCCGCACCCAGGCCATCGCCCGTAACTGCGACCCGCCGGTACAGGTGCGAGCGGAGCCGGTTGGCCGCCTGTTCGCAGTCCGCGTGAGAGAAAGCGATGCCAAGCCAGTGCAGTGCAGCGATGGTTTTTCTGGCGTCGGTGTGTGGTGACGCAGAAACTGAGTCGCGACGAAATCCGCGATCTGTTCAGGCTCCCAGGGGCTGTCCGATTTGATCCATTACCCTGCTCGCGGTTCCGCTTTCCGGAGGATTTTGATCGTGAGAACTTCGACGGTTGGTCAGTCGTTCCGGCATAACCGGCCGGCCTCAGGTCGAGGACGCGCTTGTCAAGATCGAGGCGGCCGAAAGAGCGGATGGCACATTGCTCATCCGAAATGCGAGAGCGCTTTTCCTTGCCAGCAGCGTGCGCCGATTCTTTTCGCGGACCTGCATCACCTGCCTGCTGGAAAGCGGCACGAAAAAGGTACGCATACTGCACAGCAGGGGTTTCGAGAGCGGGATCGTGGCCGGCATCGAGAATGCCTTGCGTTTCGTGGAGCGCAATACGCGCACTGGTTAGCGCCTATCGGGACTCGGGCGTGAGAATGTCCCCGAGTATCCGACCAACGCCCTGCTGGAGGCGATCGCGAATGCCGTGATGCACCGCGATTGGTTTGTTGACGGGGCCAACGTTTTTTGTCGAGATCTACGCCGGCCGTGTAGAAGTTGCGAGCCCTGGCAGCCTGCCCCGTGGCCCCGCCCACGAGCCCGCACCTCAGCTGCGCGGAACACCGGATGCTCTAGATTTCTTGTCACATTTCGCAAGAAATATCTCGAGACCGGACACGAAAGCTCATGTCTCATTGGACAAGATTTATCGTTTCGTGTATGGCATGATGGTCCATGCGGAATTCGTCCCCTGCGCGGCGTCAATTGAGGAGGGCAAGATGTTGAAAAGGGTCAAGGAAATTACCGGGGCGGCCAAGGCCTTGCAGGAGGGGGGTTCGCTCCAGGAATTAATCGACGCGGCGCGGAAGGAACGGGAAGCACTAATCGCGGTGATGGCAAAGTCGGGTTCCCATGCAAAGAAAGTCGCGGCGATCGGCGCCACGGTCATGCGGGTGGACGCTCGCGCCAACTCGGCGGCACAGAAGATCGATAGGCTTGGGACTAGATTGTCGGGAATCGAGACCAACAAGAACAGTATCGACACATTGGATCAACGCGTTGCGGCGCTCGCGTCCTCTGTTGGTCAGGCTGAGCAGAGGGCGCAGCAACTGACCGCTAAAGACGGAGATCTCGCGAGACACCGCACGGCGCTGGACCAGCTCGCGGCACAGCACATTGAAGCAACGGCGCGAGTCGACGTGCTGAAGAAGGAACACGCCGCACTTGGCGAGGCTCGAGAAGAGCTTCAGAGCGCGCAGACCGAGATAGAGGGCGTGACAAATAGGGTGAGCGCACTCAAGGCGGAACAGGAAAAACTCGGCATTGTTACAACGCGGCTACAGCAGGGGCACGACCGCGTGACGGAATCTCTACGGAACACCGGAGAAAGCGTCAATCAGACGGTCCAGGCGGCCAGCGAGGTAGAAGAGAAGCTCAAATCGTTCACCCAGCTTAACGATTTGAGCAAGACGACCGACGAACGGCTTTCCAGGCTGAACGTGCTCGCCGGGCACGTAATGAACAAGGTCAAGGCACTCAAGAACCAGGAACGGACGGTGGAGCACGCCATAGTTGAATCGAAACGATTGAGCGAGATGGTCTGGGACATGGACGTCCAGATCGGCAAGCTCAACGAGGCATCGAAGCAGATGGGCCAACTCGACGTGAACGTGAATCGGATCGAAATGGTTTCCAAGGAAATCAATGGTCAGCTCGAGCAAGCGCAGAAGATCAAGAAGAGCTACGCAACCAGCCTGGCTGACATGGAGAAGCGTCGGCTTGAGATGGTCGGGTGCATTAAGGATTGCACCGAGCGGCTGACCATCGAACGCACGTCGTTCGACGTATTTGACCAGCGCGCAAAGACGCTGGGAACCACGATCGATGGACTCCAGCATGAATTCGATGATCTTTCCGAGAAGGCATCGGCCTTGGCGACGATTCGCCAGCAGAGTGATGAGCTCGGCAAGCAGTTGTCCGAGATCGGGAATCGAGTGAACGGGCTTGACGCGAATCGGAGCACGTTGGATGACCTGGAAAAGCGCTTGCGGGAGACAGCAAAGCTTGGGAAGCTGGTCGGTCGCCAGCAGCAATCACTGGTAGAGGGCCGAAAGGAGCTCGAGGCGCTTCGCAAGACCCTCGACGGCTTTGCCGAGATGCGGGCGCAAATCGAAGGAGCAAGGGATCAGATCGGCGCCGACCGTGCCGCCTTGGAGCAGTTTCTCGAGCGGATGGACGAGTTCCGTCAGCAGAGTCCGGATCTCGATGCCAAGCTGACCGCTCTCACGGAGAGACTATCTGTGGTTGATGAGGGGACTAAGACGGCAGCGAGACTCCTGGGGGTCACGGACGACATCGAAAGTCGAATGTCACGCGTGGCGGAGCATCAGCAACTGATCGACAAAATCAAGATGCGCCTGGACGGGCTCTACGAGTTGAGCGCAGCACTGGAAGAACGGGGTGCCAAGCAACTGGAGCGCCAGCAGGAAATCGAGGCGCTCAGGAATCTGTGTGACAGTGTCACAGTGCAGGTGGTTGACACGCAGCATAAGCTTCAGGAGGTGTCGGCGCTCCAAGACGAATTACAGCCGCTAACGACCCGGGTGGCGACGTTGAAGACCCAGATCGACGACGTCTCGGTTGCCTTAGAGGACAGCCAGCAGCAGAAAATAGATCTGGCAGCGCGACAAGCGCAGCTGACCGAGGTGGGCAATCGCAATCGTGACTTGTCGGTTGCGGTGGATGAGCGCCTAAGACAAATTAAGGGCGCCGTCCAGGAATTGGAACGGGTGTCGGCTGTCAAGGACGAGATCACGCGAGAGTTGGGACGCGCTAAGGCGGGCCAGCGAGACCTCCGGATGCAATCGAAGACCGCGGATGAACGGGCCAAGCGTATCCAACTCATTCTGGAACAGGTCCGCCAGCAGAGTTCCGAACTCGCCTTGGAGGAAAAGAAGCTTACAGCAGTCGAATCGCGGTTCCAGGATCTCCATGGGTTGAGCGAAAGTGTTGAGCGGGAGATGCAGGCATTGGCATCGCGTGCTGAGGTGATCGTTGAAATCAGGAAGGAAATCAATGAGGTCCACAAGACCAGCCGCCGGAGCAAGGCTGACCTGGAGCAGATCATGAAGCAACGCAGCCGAATCGACACGGTGCGCCAGGAGCTCGATGGTGTACTTGCGCGTGCCGGCGACGCCGAGCGGCGGATGGCCGAGATCGAATCACGCAGCGATTTGATCGACGAGGTGCAGCTCAAGACGAACCTGCTCGGGAACGTCCTGCGGGACGTGCAGGTCAATCTCGAGGTGCTTACGGAGCAACAAGCGATCGTCGATCACGTCGTTGAGCAAATGGCACGTGTCCAAGAAAGTGCGCGGAGCGCTGAGGTGACGCTTAAGACCCTGCAAGAGGAGAGGCAACTCGCGGAACGGATCGGGCAGCGCATCAGGCGGTTGCGACCCTCGTCCTTGGTAGTGGCCGAGGAGGACAACGCGAAAAGATCCGCATAGGAGATCGCATGAGCCCGAGTTCCTGGCCTGATCTCGAGGTATGTGCCAATCCCGATGAGAGCGCTGCAGTTATGGTTGCCGAGTTCAGAGATACCGGGCCGATGGTGCTTGCGTAAGCTTCCTCATAGGTATCACAAGTCGGGCCACCGGGGCCTGGCCGACTTCGCCAGACAGCGGCGGTGGCCGTGAGAACGAGGCCGTTCTGGGTGCCGGCGACATCGGCTTTTTGATCGATGTCGAAGGGGATTCCAACGGTGCCTGACGACCGTTCACTTCGACGGCATCCACGAGCCGCCTCTTCTGCGCCTGCCACGACGGAGGACCGGATGGCGCCTAAACCACCCGTCCCCCACGCTCTCGATGAGGTCGTCGCGGAGATCGCCTCGACCCTGGCCCGGGGCTACCTGCACCACCGCAAGAGGTGCCGCATTCTGTCAGAATCCGGACTTGGACCCGAGAAGGCCGAGCGCTCTCAACTGGCTACGGAGAAACAACTTGATAGTTCTTGCCGCAGGGGCGTCCATTCACGGCCGAGTTAACGCCCTGGAAACGGTGAGGCGGATGGACGGCCCGCAGGGGGCCCTGGTCCATGAACGGGAGGAGCTGGATGGAAGCAGACACGTATTTTACGAGATCCAGGAGCTGTCCCGGCTGACCGTCGGCCAGCTGCGGGAGAAGTACCTGGATGTCTCGGCGAGGGGGCCTGATCGCGCGCTCTCTCCGCGATCCGATCAGGCCCGGCTCGGCGGACGCCAGAGCACGAACGAGCAGACGTCACCTCCCGGCCCCTCCCCCTATTGCCTTGCTTCTTGAAGGTAAGCCCGATCCCCTGTCCGTCGAGGTGAACTTCCGGCGGTAGTACCGCGTCCAGACGACGATGGCCGGAATGCCGACGCCGGTTGGCAGAATCCATGGGACCATGGCTAGCGATCCTGCGATCTCGTAGGCCCACAGGCGTTGCGCCCCGAAGGCCATGAACGCGGTATGGAAGGCGATGCCGCCGCCGAGGATCCACCCGAGACGGCTGCAAGGCCAGCCCCGGTGCTGTACCCCAGGGCTTCGCATCTTCCGCAACATGCTGCGCCCCGTGAAGAGGCCGATCGGGCCCAGCCCCGGCAGGGCCGGCGCTGGACGAGCACTGGCCGGGGCCTTCGAAGATGAGGCGCGGCCGCGCGGCGCACTGACCCTGACGCTCGGAACCGATGACGGATCGTGCCCGACGCCAACGGAGGCGGCAGAGCTGACATTTACATGTCCAAGTTTGCACGGTTTGACTACGTGATCTGACGCTGCAACCCGCTGTGCCAAAGAAGCTGCGGCAGGCCCAAGCCGCCCCTTTGCACGTGCTATTGCCGCCGGCGCCTCTTCGTGGTCGAGTTCCTCTACTTGGATCGTGCGGGCGGAAACAATCTTGACACCGCTTCCGCCTCCGTTTCCCTTGGCCCGAAAGGAGGAAATCGGCGGCAACCACGCTTCCGCCTCTTCCGAACAGGGCGATTTCCGCAAGCCATTCACATATAAGAACCTATTCTTCAGGTCCTTACGATCGCTAGTTATGAAGAGAGTTGGGCGAGGGAAGCCAGCCCTTCAACAACCAAAACACCTTCTGACTTTCCGCTCAACCGGCTGTGACACTGGGTGTGTCACGTCGAAAGCACGGTTTTCGCGTCCGAATCCTCCGAACATTTCGTGGCTCAAGCCGATTGCTCGGTCTTGATCGGCCAGCGGGACGTGCGCGTCGTGCAGCGTCATCTTCAGGCTCTTGTGTCTCAACAGCCCCCGCACAGAGTTGAGATCCGCGCCCTTCTTGACCAGATGCGACGTGAACGCTTGCCGCTTTTTTCCGCGTGCGGAATAGGGAGTGCGCCTTCCGCGCAGCGGACTGTTCCGAGCCGGGGGCTAAAGGCGGGCGATCTCTTGGCAAATGCAGCACCAAGCTCGGAATTTTCACAGGATTCTCAAGAACGCCAGGACCTTGTCTTCGGGGCGGTATCGTCCTGGAGGCGTAGCTTGCGCGAGGCGCTTGAGCTCGGGAACGACAGGTTGGGATTGCTTGGTCACGGACTGCATGCCAGCTATGATGAACGCCGTGCCTGCGGCATAGAAGGAATGGAATGGCCCGATTCGCAGTTAGCGTAAACCGAAAAGAGCTGTCAACGGAGTCGCCGCCGGATCGCCCCTTGCTGGACGTCCTGCGCGAGGACTTCGGTCTTACCGGGACGAAATACGGCTGCGGCGAGGGCCAGTGCCGTGCCTGTACGGTCTTGATCGACGATCAACCCAGGGCTTCTTGCCTCACGCCCGTCTCGAGCGTGGACGGCAGGAGCGTTACGACAGTCGAGGGCCTCGCCTCAGGGGATGAGCTCACGGGAGTACAGCAGGCCTTCATCGACGTGGATGCGGCGCAATGCGGATACTGCACGGCCGGAATGATCATCGAAGCTACGGCTCTGCTCAAACGGAATCCAACGCCCAGCGGATCGGAAATCCTCGACGCCATGAACCCGCACCTGTGCCGCTGTTGCGGCTATCGCAACATCTTGGCGTCGGTGGAGCTGGCCGCCCGCACCTCGGAGGCGAGCGATGCCTGAGCGATTCCGCGAAGATCTGTTCGAGCCCGATCGCAAGGAACTCGCCGAGAGCCCGGCGTACTGCTTCGATTTGGACCGCCGTGAGTGGATCGCTGTCGTAAGCGCCGGACTGCTCGTCACGGCCGCGGGCAAGGTTGTCTTCAGCCCCGGCATAGCAGCCGCTGAGATCCCGCCGTCGACGCGGCTGCACCTGGGCGAGGACGGATCGATCATCGTCCTGACGGGCAAGGTCGAGGTCGGCCAGGGCTCGCGAACCGAGATTCTCCAGGCGGCGGCCGAAGAGCTTCGCGTCGCCCCTGGAGCGCTGCGCGTGATGCTGGCTGATACGGCGGTAACGCCCGACGACGGCTCGACCGCGGGCAGCCGAACGACGCCATCTACTGTACCGGTAGTCCGGCGGGCGTGCGCTGCAGCTCGCGAGATGCTCGTGCGCACCGCAGCGGAGGCGTGGAACCTCGATGCTTCTCAATTGCGTGTTGAATCCGGAGGGGTCGTCCACGCGGGCAAGCGGTTCGCCTATGCCGACTTGGCACGATCGAAGCGGCTGACCTCAACTGACGACGAAAGCACGCCGAGAGTAGTTCCGCTCACGGAGATCGACGATTGGACGGTGTTGGGCCGGGCACTGCTGAAGACCAAAGCGCGCGCGATCGTTACCGGCGCTCACCGCTATCCCTCGGACATCGTGCGCCCCGACATGCTCTACGCAGCAGTGCTGCGACCGCCGTCTTACGGCGCACAGCTCGAAAGCGTGGATCTCACGCCCGGCAAGGAGCTGGGCGTAGTAGCGATTCGCGACGGCGGATTTGTCGGCTGCGCCGCCAAGACGTCCTACGAAGCGCATAACGCGGTGGAGGCGATTGGCAAGACCGCAAAATGGCGGACCGCGCCGCATCCGTCGAGCGGAGGTCTCGGCGCCTACTTGAAGGGACGTGCGCAGACCAGCGGCACGGGACGTCGCGGTCCGCGCCGCCGCGAGCGCGGCGGCGTCGACTCCGCGCTCGCGGCGGCAAAGACCCTCAAGGCTTCCTACGAGATTCCGTACGTCCAACACGCGCCGATGGAGCCGCGTGCCGCGGTCGCGGAGTGGGATGAAGCCCGGCTCACCGTCTGGACCGGCACGCAGCGGCCGTTCGGCGTTCGCCAGCAGCTGATGGAGGCTTTCCGCCTGACGGCCGAGCAGACGCGCGTGATTGTGCCCGACACCGGCAGCGGCTTCGGCGGCAAGCATACGGGCGAAGTCGCCATCGAGGCTGCGCGATTGGCCAAAGCGGCCGGCAAGCCGGTCTCGCTGCGCTGGACTCGCGCGGAGGAGTTCGCCTGGGCCTACTTTCGACCGGCAGCGGTTTTCGAGGCGCGGGCCGGCCTCAGTGGCGAGAAGATCGTTGCCTGGGACTTCACCGCCTACAACCCGGGCACAGCGGGGATCGAGACGCCCTATGCCGTTCCGAATGTCCGCACGCAGTACTTCCCGTGCGACGCGCCTCTGCGGGAAGGCTCCTACAGGGGCATCGGGGCGACCGGCAATAACTTCGCTCGCGAGGTCTTCATGGACGAACTTGCAGACGCTGCCGGCCTCGATCCGGTCGAGTTTCGGCTGGCAAATTCCAACGACGAGCGGCTGTCGAAGGTTCTCCAGGCGGCGGCCGATCGATTCGGCTGGTCGCCGGCCCAATCGCCTGGACAGAATCGCGGGACGGGCATCGCCGCGGGCTTCGAGAAAGGCTCCTATATCGCCATCTGCGCGCAGGTTCGCGTCGTGGGCGAAAGCGTCGAGGTTGAGCGGCTAGTTTCGGCGTTCGAGTGCGGAGCGATCCTGAATCCCCGCAATCTGCAGACTCAGGTGGAAGGCTGCGTCATTCAGGGTCTGGGGGCGGCACTGAGTGAAGAGATCCGCTTTGCTGGCGGGAAGCTGCTGAACGGCTCCTTCTCGCAATACCCCGTACCGCGCTTCCGAGGCGTGCCGTCCATGGAAACGGTCTTGCTCGATCGGCCCGACATCGAATCCGCCGGTGCCGGCGAGACCCCGATCATCGCCGTGGCGCCAGCTTTGGCGAACGCCGCCTTCGCCGCGACGGGGCACCGCATGCGTTCCCTTCCTCTCCGCTTGCGCGCGGTTTGAAACTCCGCAGACCGGTTGTCCTCAGTGCCTTTGGAATCTGACGGGCTTCCGCCACCGGATGCTGGCGGAATTCTCAATCGAGCCACTTGAGTTCGTCGCGCAGGCCAGGCGGCGGAAGAACGCTCCGGCCGAGCAGGCGCGATGAAGCCGAGAAGGAACCCGACAGAACCCAGAGAAGCCCCGAAGGAGAAGGCGTCCGGCATGCTGGGGCTCTGCGTGGGCGGCATGCTCAAGCGCGGGTACTGGAACCACCGCCCCTTTTTCGAGAGCGCGCTGGAGATCCGGGAGGCACGGATTCGGGTTGCTTCTACAAGGGGCCCAGCTTCCCGGTCCTCGAAGTCCCTGAAGAGGGTATCCTCGCCTCCGGGACCGCCGAACCGTTGGCCGACGTGACCACCGGATTCAAGAATCTGAAGCACGGAGAACACACCCTTGGAACACATCGGAGAGATCGAGAAACGGCTTTGTTCCAGAGCGGATAAGCCCAATGCGCGAGTCGGGGAATTGGTTGCCTGCGACGCCCGCAACGTGACCGGGAGTCCGGAGGCCCTCGTCCCGATGTCGGAGAGGCGGCCTTCGTGCCCGAGAGGGCGGAAATGCGCTTGGCGACCCTTCCGCCTCAGACTTGCTTGATCGGAAAAAGGAAAATCGGCGACAACCGCGCTTCCGCCTCTTCGGTACAACCAGAATTCCGTAGCTCTCTCAAATTTAACGGATTATTCTCTAGGGCCAACCGGTAAGCGGCTATAGGAAGGGTTGCGCAAGTGCAGTAGTTGTGGGAGGTGCACAGGTCGGGTCACTATCGGATGAGGTCGTTCGAGGCCGATGTTTGTGGCTTGGGAATTCGAGGATCGGGATTCGTTGACACATGGGACACTACAATGGCTGAGAGCCTGAAGTCGCAACAACATGCAATCCCCAGATGGCTAATGCAGAGTTTCGCGGATGGGGAAGGTCGGATTCACGTGGCAAGATGCGATCCCTGGCAGTTCTTCGGTTCCAAACCAGAAAATCTCCTCAGAAGGAGAGACTATTCTGCGTCGATAGAAACTTGGAGAGAATCTTGCACGTGTTCTCGGTCGATGAGACGCCGGAAGGCTCGATTCAGCGGATGCTCACGCAAAGGTGAGCGCGGCCAGGTAGCCCAAGTCGGCCTTGTCGTACGTGACGAATCAAGGGGGGGGCCGTGATCGATTGGAGAAGAGCCGGGCGCGATCAGGTGGAAGCGGTCGTTCGCAGGCTTTGCGGCTACGTGTCGATGGAGGTGCCAGCAATCCATGTCGAGCCACCAGAGCAAGTGCCCGGCAGCTACCACAAGCTCTTGGTCAACAACGCCGGCATGACGGCCACCCTTGAGGCTCACTGGGGCCATCGGCTGGCCGTCGACCTCATAGCGGACGACCTGCTTGTCAAAGAACGCTCGCTCTACCGGTACGTCGCGCTGTACACCGAGGAGGACGGAGAGCGCCAGGTGGTGGAGCTGGCCTTCATTCGCATCGCGCTGGATGCCTTCCCGCCGCTGGTGCGTCCAGAGTTTATAGAAGGCGTCCGCCCCTTTGGGGACATCCTGGCTCGCGCGGGCATCACTTTCCGCGCTTGGCCATCAGGATTCTTCCGGCTCGAAGCCGACGAATTCATCGCACGGAAAGCGAGCATAGCTTTGGGCGCGATGCTCTACGGCCGGGTGAACGAACTGCGCGGTGAAGACGATGTGCTGCTATGCGAGGCCGTTGAAATGTTGCCGCGCGCCTGAATGCCCGAGAACGCTCGTCAGGCCGAACGCCGGTCAGTGTCGGTCGGAAACCAAGCGGTCGTTGTCTTTTTCCGACATGTTGAGGACGTTCTGAGCACCGAGTCTTGCGGGGCACAGACCTGATTTGGCGTCTGCTCGCTGCGCTCGAGCCGCCTCAGAATCGCCCGCCACACGGCTCTCGACCGGTGGCTGACATTGAGTGATGTGCTTGGCGGGAGGAGTGTGAAACGGAGGAAATTATCGGCGAGTCAACGATCGTGCGTGTGCTGGAAGAGGTTGTCGGCAATAGGATGACCTTGAACCAGGATGATTGCGGTAACGGGCGCTTGGTCGATCAAGTGAACAGGCACCGACTAAGAGTCCGTGGCTTCGGGTTACGACTGAAAGTCGATGTTGCAGCTAAAGCTGCCTGAGAGGCGCCCGGCTGAAGCGGGCTCAAGGCGACGGCTTCGGGCCCGCCAATCCACTCAACCATTTCGTGGACGAGCTGCGCTGGGGAAGCGGTCCTCAATCACTCGGAACCGCTCGGAGCAACCCGCTCCCTGCTGACCGCCCGGTTTGAAGAAGACGTGGTTGCATTGGCCACCCAAGGGGACTTGGCTGGAAACCCTTCGCTCCTCTTAGACTCCTTGACGCATGTCCCGAAGGACGCCGTCATTCGTGGCGGCCTCGAGGCTGGGGACATTCCCGATGTCGGGGCGGCAATCGCCCCGCAACCGCTGCTGGTCGAGAATTCTCGTGAAGGGACGCAATGTCAGATTGGATCGCTCGGAGCTGGAGTGCGTGTTTGAGCCGGCCCGACAAGCGCACGAATCAGCTCGGCAAGTCAAGCGGTTGGGCATCAGAAGCGAGCCGAGCGACGCCAAACCCTGTCCAATTCACGAGGAGAAATGGCACCTCTAGCAGGGAACGATAGGGCTGCCGAGCTTACTCAATCGCAGTTCTCGGGGCCCGGCCGAAGCTCACATCAACCCCAGCGGATGCCGATCGATTGGGCGGGCGATGCCATCGCCGGAGCCCTTCCCGCGCTGCCCGTATGCGATCGATGCGGCAGTCGTAGCATGTCAACTTGCCGCCTCATTCATCAACGCAATGATTCTCGCCGGCGTCGGCGCTGCTTTCTGAGTTGCCAGGCTGACAACGATCATGCTCGCCGTCGAGCTCAGCAGGCCGGCCAGCATGGCGTGAAGGCCGGTTGCGGCGTCCAGACCAGCCAGCTGCCATACAAAGGCTACGCCCGCGCCTGCCACCATTGATGCGAACGCTCCAGGGGTGTTGGCTCGCCGCCACCATACTGCGCAGACATAGGCGGGCAAGAAGGCGCTGCCCAGCACGGAGGTGACGAAGACCACGATCCCGAAGACCGTCGGAGGTTGGATGAGGGCGACGAAGTAGCCGACTACCCCGATCGCCAGTACCAGCAGGCGAGACGCCCAGACCATCTGGCGCTCGGAAGCGCTCGGATTGATGAAGCGCTCGTAGAGATCTCGGGCCGCGATCGATCCGGTCTGGAAGAGCAGCGAGTCCGCTGTCGACATGATGGCGGCCATGATGGCGGCCATGATGACCCCCGTGGCCGCGGCTGGGAGGAGCTTCTGGGCGACCCGGAAGATCGCCAGCTCCGGATCGGCCAGCTCGGGAACGATAACGATCGCCAAGATGCCAAGCAGATAAGGGGCTGGAACGAAGAGCAAGTTCCAGCCGGTCGCGTAGGCACCCGCCAATCGCGCTGTCGCCGGATGTCGCATCGCCATGTGGCGGCTGACCACGTGGGGCCACCCCATGTAGCCGATGGAGAAGACGAGCACGGCGCCCAAAGCTATCCCAAATTGGCCTTGGTAGCCGAGATCTCGGCCCCAGATCGAAAGCAAGGACGGCTCCAGATCTGCGACGGACCGGTTGGCGGCGGACAGGCCGCCTACCTCCATCAGTGCGGCGATGAAGATCCATAGGACGCCGACGAGCATCACGATGCTCTGAAAGGAATCGGTATAGGCCACCGCCAGATAGCCGCCCAGAAAGGTATAGACGAGAATGACTCCGACGGCCGCCATCAGGGCCAGGGAGTAGGGCATCCCGGTGACCAAAGCCATCCCCTTGCCGCCGGCGATGAATTGCGCGATTACGTAGGCACCGAGCAGGAACACCGTCAGGCCCCCCGCGAACAGTCGGACGGCGGGCGAAGGATAGCGCTTTTCGAGGTACTCGATCGGCGTCAGCGATTCGGTGAGCTGCGAGAGCTTCCGCATCCGCCGGCCGATTGCGGAAAGGTTGACGACGCCGCCGCCAATGTCGCCAGCCGCGTACCAAAGCGCCCAGTAGCCCTCTGCGTAGGCGAGGGCTCCGGCGCCGAGAAACATGAAGCCGCTCATCGAGGTGCTCTGGAGTGTCAGCGCGGTGACCAGCGGCCCCAGCTTGCGCCCGCCCAGGAGGTAGCCCTCGAGGTTGGTGCCGGCACCCTTGCGCGCCGCCCAGAAGCCGACACCCAGTACGACGACGTAGTAGAGCACCAGAAAGGCGACGGTCGTTGGGTTCACGGACCATCCTCTGGTCGGTCGGTCGTCTGACTCCAGTTCCGGGTCGCCAGAAGAAAGATCCCGGTGTAGACCACCCAGAAGAGGGGAAAGCCGAGAAGCAGCAGGGCGGTGCTCAGGGGAAGCTCAAACATCGCTTCGAGTCAGATCCGACTCGGGTCCGTGCGTCGGCACGCTTGTCAAGCCGTCATCGGGCCATGGCAGAGCGATCGACTCCTTCCCCATTCAAGTAGACGCTCACGATTTGGCGCGTGTTGGTGATGTCGTCTAGCGGATTGGCCTCGAGCACCAGGAAGTCCGCGCGCTTTCCGACTTCGAGAGTGCCGGCGTCCGCGAGGCGCAGCAAATCCGCTGAATTGCGGGTCGCGGCCACGATGACCTGGGCCGGAGTCATGCCGGCGGCCACCATGTCTTCCATCTCGACGTGCGGTGCCCACGGCGTGTTGCCGTCGGTCCCTAGCGCGATCGTGACGCCCTCGGCGCTCAGTCTCGCTAGGTTTCTCGCCTGGATCGCAAAGGCGGCCTGCGCGTCGGCGGCTTCGACGGCCGCCGCTTGCAGCGTTTCCAACTCGTCGGGCGGAAGGGAGCCGCCCAGCCAGCTCAAGTCCGGCGCCACTCCGCGATTGGGGAGGTTTGGCACCAATACGAAATCCCGGCGCTCCTTGAACAGCTCGATGACCTCCTCGTCAACATCCGTGTCTCGTACGCCGTGGGCGAAGGCGTCGACGCCGGCGCGCAAGAGCCCCTTTGCGTCCTCGAGGGCAAAGATGTGGGCCGTGACGCGAATGCCGCGCCCGTGGGCCTCGTCGATGATTGCTGCGTATAGCTCGGGTGACAGCTTCTTGTACCGCCCATTCCGATCGTCGACCCAGATCTTGACGATGTCGACCTTTCGTGCCGCCTGGTCCCGCACAGCCTGACGGGCTTCGTCCTCGGTGGTCACCCAGTAGGGAGTTTCCGAACGCCCCGGTTCAGGCGAGGTAATCCCGACGCCGGCCGAGCGAAAGCGGGCCGCGCCAGGAATCTCTTCCGCGCGAATAGACAGGTCGCGCGTATCTCGCCCGAGACTCATTGCGGCGCTCACCCCGTACCGCGCCCTGGCGCGCAGATCTTCGATGAGAGCGTCGCGTTCCTGGTTGAGGTGAGTGTGCGTGTCGACGATGGCGGGCATGACCGTCGTCCCGGTCAAGTCCACGCGTGGAGCGCCGGCCGGCGCCTCTAGCTCGGCTGCGGGGCCGACTTGGACGAACCGACCACCGTCGACGACGAAGGCGGCGTTCTCGATGGGCGGGCTGCCGTCACCAGCGATCAGCCGCGCGCCATCGAACACAACGGCGTTGGAGGCCGGCGTCGGCGGTGACTGGCACCCGTAGTTCGCGACCAGGCCAAGCAGCAGCAAGAAGACCACCATGCCCTTGCAACAGAATTTTGGACTTTTTCCAAGCATTGCGTAGCCCTCCCTCGATTCAAGCCTTGGAATGAACCGGCTTTCCGCCCACAAAGGTCCGCACAACCTCGATTTCCTTGATGCGATCCGGTTCAACTTCGTGCGGGTCTTCGGCCAGGACGACAAAGTCCGCCAGCTTGCCGGCCTCGATCGACCCCTTCTCGTTTTCCTCGAATGATGCGTGGGCGCCGTTGATCGTGCACACCCGCAACGCCTCGTCCACGCTGATGCGCTGGTTGGGGCCCCACTCACGGCCTTGGAAGTCTTTCCGCGTCACCATGCTCTGGATCGCCATCATCGGCTCGTAGGGTCCCGGGGTGTAGTCAGAAGCGCCGGCGACGGGAATCCCGTAATCGAGGAACCAACGGTGGGCGAACATCGAGCGCATCTTTTCCTCGCCGTAGTCGACCCACTTGTTGCCGTGGTAGTGAACGTAGGTGTAGAACGGGGTCGGAATCACGCCGAGGTCTTTGATGCGCTGAAGCAAAGCCGGGTTGACCAGCGAGCAGTGCTCGATTCGATTGCGGGGGTCGCGACGCGGGGAGCGTTGCTGAATGCGCTGGTAGGCGTTGAGAACCATGTCGATTGTCACGTCGCCGTTGGCGTGAATGCCCACTTGGAAGCCGTGGCGATCTGCGTCTTCAACGGCCTCGTCGATCTCCTCTTGCGACATGGTCAGGATTCCGTAGTCGTCCGGGCGAGCCTCGAATGGAGTGCTCATTCGCATGGTGCGCTCCGACGCTGAGCCGTCGGCCACGTACTTGACAGCCCCGATTCGCAGGCGGTCGTCGCCAAAACCGGTCGAGACGCCCGCTTGCTTGAGGCCGTGGAACAATCCGCTGCTGCCGTTGGGAAACAGATACATCCGGAAGCGAAGCTCTCCGGCGGCATAGGCGTATTGGTAGGCGATCAAGGCTTCGGTTCCGCCGCCGGTCTGGTGTACGGAGGTAATTCCGGCCGCCGTCATCAGCTCGGAGATCAGCCTGACCCCCGCCTGACGCTGCTCTCGAGTGCTGCCCGAGGGAATCAGCCTGCGCAGCGGGGCTCTCGCGTGCTCGGCGACGAGGCCTGCAAGCTCGCCGGCCTCGCGATAAAATCTGCCGCCGCGCGGGTCGGGAGTCTGCGCGGTGATTCCGGCCAGTTGGAACGCCCTGCTGTTGTAGACCGCCGTGTGCCCTCCGCGATGGCGAACCTCGATGGGATGGTTGGGGGCGATCTCGTCGAGGTCGCGGCGATTGATCGGGCGGCCCTCATCGAGCTTAGTATCGTCGTACTTGAAGCCGACGACCCACTCGCCCAGCGGCGTCGCCTCCACGCGCTCGCGCAGGGCCGCTTGGATCGCCCTGACGCTGCGCAGGTCGACATTCACTTGCAGTAGCTCATCGACGCCGGCCCCGGAGGGGTGCGAGTGGGCGTCGATGAAACCGGGCGTAACCGTCATCCCTTCGGCATCGATCTGCGTTGTACTGGGGCCCGCGAGCGGACGGATCTCGTCATTCCGGCCAACTGCTACGAATCGCGACCCCTTGACTGCCAACGCTTCGGCGCGAGGCTGGGTCTCGTCGACCGTGAAGACGCGGGCGTTGTGCAGCGCCAGATCGGGCACGGCAGCAGCGCCGACCAAGGACTCGAGCGAGCTCCGTCCGCATCCCTCGCTGGCAACGGCGCCCGCCCATCCGGCTGCCAGGAGCAATTCCCTGCGCGTGTGGCCCAGCCTCGGCATCTTTTCGACGGCTCGATTGTATCTCCTGCGCGGCATTCCGGCACAAGTGCGAACCGGGGCGGATGCGTCCGAGCACCAGATCTGTTCCTGGCTCATCTCCAATGCCCAGGATTCGTTAAAGAAGCCTTCCAAGGCCGGCAACTTTCTGCTATCGGCTTCCGCAGCAACCTCTCCTGCAGCGAAGTCGCCAATCGGGCCTTCAATACTCATCTGCGCCGTTGACCGGCTCCCATGGATTCGCCGCCCTGGAAGGATCGCGTTGACGACGGCATAGCAGTCCGGCGATTCAGGATTGGGGTGGATGAGCGCCGGTGCATGAAATGTTGCCGGGAATGTCTTGGAGCCGAATCTGATCGAGCCCCTCGTCCGCTGAACTGCAAGCCTTTCCATCGTCGTTAGGACCCCTGCGAGGAAGCGCTTCGAGCCCGGATCGCCACAGAGCACGAGGTCATAGCTCTGGACGTCCTGTTCCGTCACATCCCGGCCGTCTTCCACCGGTAGCGATCCGCGCTCGTTCGGCAACCGGCGTTTCTGTAGCGCTCTAAGCTGGGCGGCCGGCCGATCGTCAACCCCGACGAAGCGGCTCAGGTGCAGGCGATCTACAAGCTCTATCTCGAACACCAGGCAGCGATCGCGGTCGTCCAGGAACTCGACCGCCAGGAATAGGCCTCCAAGCACGGGATCACCAACAAGGGCCGCGGGTTTGGGGCAGGCCCTTCGCCAACAACGTACTGCACCGGCTCCTCACGAACGTGCTCTAGGTCGGGAAAGTGCGGTACGAGGGCGAGCAGGACAAGCCGGCGAACGGCGCCGTGACGGTTACGAGGCGAGCGTTGCTCTCGACATTTTCCGCGTCAAGCCGGGCGCGGTCACGCCGGATTGCGAGGATGCGGTAAACGGCGGGGCGTTTGAGGGCGAGCGTCTATTCCAACTGGTCCAGCCGGGCGATTACCTGTTCGGCCGCCAGATCGTTGGTCACCGCCTCGATCTTGCCGGCGAGGCGTACGGTCTGCCCCGAGGTCCAGCGGGCGGCGCCAACCGGTTCCGCGTCGGACTCAGGCGTCGTGGCGGGTGGGGGACAGGCCGGGTCAGAAGCGACTGGGCGAGCATCCACAAGCCTCGGACGCGCAACCCCCGGCAAGGACCGGCAGTCTACTTCGGACGACCGGGGGCGACCCTGTCCTGCATCACCTGACTTCTCTATACGACGTTGGATCGTAGCCGGCGGTCTGTTCAATCCGGTTTCAGCATGGCCGCATTGACCGAGTTTGGCAAACGGTGAAGCGCCCCCAGTTCCCTTGGACTCGCATTTGCGGAGCATGGGATGCGCAAGGTGGCCCAGAGGGACGCAGCACCGGTCGAATGCCGCGCGGTTTTCACCACGGGCTGCCAGAACGAAGGACTTTCACCGCGGCCTGCCGGGATTTGCCGATAGCGGCCGCAATCTGTTCGGGCCGGTGCAGTCATGGCACTGCCCTATCAACTACTTTCTTAAGTAAAGTACTTGACATTGTCGTGAAAAAATCTACAATTAGATTGCGATGCACGCCCAATCGAAATTGAAATCCGCAAAAAACTTCGATCCGACGCCGATCGGCTCAGGCGCCGCCGAGAACCTGCGTTACATCCGCGACACCATCGAGGCCACTCACACGTTCACGACCGTACCGGGTAAAGGCTGCATTGCCATGGGCATCGCGGCCTTGGCCGCTGCTGCTCTCGAGTGGATTCCGGCGTTTGCGCCTCATTGGTTCCCGATCTGGCTGACGGCGGCCGTCGTCTCCTGCGCAGTGGCTGTCTTCTCCATGGAAGCCAAGGCGCGATTGCAGGGATTGAGCCTGCGCCGGTCGGTCGTATTGCGATGCTTCCTGACGCTCGCGCCGGCCTTCGTCGCGGGCGGTGTTCTGACGGCGGCGCTGATCGATAGCGTGGGTCGAGACGTCATCGCCGGAATCTGGTTGCTGATGTATGGCGTCGGCATTGCGGCATGCGGCACATTCTCGATACCGGTCGTGCTGATCGCGGGTTTTGCATTCATGGGATTCGGCTCCGTCACGCTCGCGGTGCCCGCGGCTTGGGCGCCGGGCATGTTGGCGCTCGGCTTCGGCGGCATTCACCTTGTGCTCGGCGCACTCGTCACGAGGGATCACGGTGGCTAGAGGGGGGACAAGACGTCAGCGGACCACCTCGGCGGAGGCGCCAGCGAAGCGGCGGCTGCGGGCAGTTGCCGGATATGTCTCCGAGTCAGAGTCGGGCGATAGCGGTCGTCTGATCCACGAGCGCATCCGGCTCGGCATCATGAGCGCGCTAAGCGTCAGCCACAGCATGAGCTTCGCCGAGCTCAAGCAGCTGCTCAAGACCACTGACGGCAACCTCAGCAAGCATGCGCGCAAGCTCGAGGATGCGGGGTACCTGTCGTGCAGGAAAAAATTCACCCAACGCGTGCCGAAGACCGAATACAGTCTGACGGTCAAAGGCAAGCGCGTATTCGCCAGGTACCTGGCACACATGGAAGCATTGATTCAAGCAACTAGGGGCGAATAGCTGTCTCTTGGGCTGGGGATCTGCGACACCGGGTAGGTTACCGAGGACCAGAGAAATGCATGTGGCAATCATCATGGACGGCAACGGCCGCTGGGCCGAGCGGCGCGGCCTGAGACGGACGGCAGGCCACGAGGCGGGCGCGCGGGCGGTGCGGCGTGTCGCCGAAGCCGCAGTCCGTTCCGAGGTCGACGTGCTGACGCTGTATGCGTTTTCCTCCGACAACTGGTCCCGACCGGCAGAGGAAGTCGACACTCTGATGTGGCTATTGAAGCGGTATTTGCAGAACGAGGTCGCACGCTGCATCGATACCGGCGTGCGCGTCAACGTGATCGGTCAACGGGATCGACTGAGCAGCGACCTGGTCCAAAGCATCGAAGACGCGGAGCGAGTCACCGCCCATGGCGAGCGGTTGACGCTGCAACTCGCTATCGACTACTCGGCACGAGAGGCGATCGTGCGCGCCGCGAGCTCGTCCATGCTCGATAGAGGCTGCAGCGGGAACCTCGGCGACACCGCCCGTACTGTGATCGAAGGCTTCGCGGAACGGATCGCCCGCGCCATGCACTCGCAAATCCGTGGGTCAAGCGTGGATCTTTTGATCCGAACGGGCGGCGAACGCCGGCTCAGTGATTTCCTGTTGTGGGAATGCGCCTATGCGGAGCTGGTCTTCGTCGACGACTGCTGGCCGGACTTCGAGGAATCGGCATTCTATGCGGCACTCGAGGAGTTCGATCGGCGGGAGCGCCGCTTTGGAGGTCTGCCCGACAAGGGTCAGGCCCGGCTCGTTGGAGACGCCCGATGAATCTTCGTCGTCACAACCGATTGCAAAGGCCGCCTTGGCTGCCCAGCGAAATGGCGGTTGCGCCGCAACTCGATCCGAGCGCGGTCCCGGGACCGATGCGCCGGCGCTATGCGTTGCTGATCAATCCGTTCTACCGCAAAGATCCAAACGCGAGCTTTGGCAAACACGTGCTGACGCCGACTCTGGCGCTTACAGCAACTGCGGCAGCCACGCCCGAGCATTGGGAGCTCCGCTACTGGGACGAGAATCTGCTGCAGGGCCCGCCGCCGCTTGAGCCGTTCCCGGAGGTCGTAGGCATCACGGTTCATCTGACTTTCGCGGACCGGGCTTATGAGCTCGCGCGTTGGTACCGCCGATGGGGCGCAAAGGTCGTGCTCGGCGGCCTGCATGTGCTGACCGCTCCCGCGGAAGCGGCCGAGCACGCCGACGCGATCGCGATCGGAGAAGGCGTGCAGCTGTGGCCACGAATCCTGGGAGACGTCGATGCTGGCAAGCTCGAGCCCGTCTATCGCGGCGACTACCGCAAGCCCTACCGCGATGACCCGATGCCGAGACGCGATTTGCTGCCGCGCGACGGATTCCTCACTACGTCCAGCGTGATCGCCACTCGCGGCTGTCACAACCGCTGCGGCTTCTGCTATCTGTCCACGGCAGACCTGCACATGCCGTATCGACTGCGCGATGTCGAGCAAGTCGTTGCCGAGATTAGGGAGGACGGCCAACCATATGCGGTCTTCATCGACAACAATCTCGGCTCGAAACCGGAGTACCTGCGCACTTTGTGCCAGGCGCTCCGACCGCTCGACATCATCTGGAGCGCGGCGCTGACGATCGACGTTACCGACGACCCAACGCTAGTGCGCGACATGGCGCTGGCCGGCTGCACCGGCGTGTTCGTCGGCTTCGAGTCATTGAACCTCGATAACCTCGCGGACGCGGGTAAGCGCACACCCGTGCCGGAAGACTATGCGCGGCGCGTGCAGATTCTGCACGACCACGGGATCCAGGTAAACGGCAGCTTCGTCCTCGGCTTCGATCACGACGGCCCCGACGTTTTCGAAAAGACGGTCGAGTGGATCGAGGCCAATCGGCTCGAATGCGCGACGTTGCATCTGCTCACGCCGTATCCGGAAACGCCGTTGTTCAGGCAACTCGAAGAGCAACACCGGATCGTGCATCGCGACTGGCGGCTCTACGACACGGCGCACGTCGTATTCGAGCCTGCGCTCATGACGGCGGAGGAGCTTCATGCCGGGTACCAATGGTGCTACCGGCGCTTGTTCTCCCAGCGATCGATCTGGCGCCGGCGCCCGAGGGACTGGCGTGCGGCTGTCCCGTATTTCGCGATGTCGTATCTATACAAGCGATCGAACCGCATTTGGCATCTGCTGATTCGCTATCGCCTGACCGCGCACATGTGGCGGCCTCTGATCGAGCTGAGCCGGCGGCGTCACTTGAAGTTTCGCCGCCGGTTGGCAGGTCGCGCGGTCACGGGGCAGCCGGGAACCGTCGTCAGTGCCGGAGTCTAGGGAAGGTCTGAACAATCGTTGCCGTGCCCGAGAGTGGGCTGGCCGGCGCGCTTTGCGGGAGACTCTCGCTGGTTTTTCGTTATTCTTCGCTTCCGCGAGGCCCGGAACGGGCTTGCAGGGCGGCGAAAGCCTTGTTTCGGTCCGTTCTGGACGGATGTCTCCCGCCTCGGGCGGTCGCGTGGCGGCCGGCGACCAACAAGCTCGTGCACCCAACAGCAGGACGATCCGCCGGCCGTTCTTTGGAGTTGACCCGGTTTCGTGGACACCCTCTTTCTTGGGAGCAAGGAGTCAACGATGCCACGCACGAGGTCGCCGTGCCCGCCGGACTTCCGGCGGCAGATGGCCTAGCTGGTGAAGGCGGGGCGTATGCCCGAGGAGCTGGCCTGAAGCAGAATACGAGCTGATGCGGAACAGTAGTTCATTTCATCGGCCGCGGGCACCGCACACCAACTCCAGGCAGCTATGGCACTACACATTCGCGCCGTATCCAAGACCTATTCCAAGGGCGTGCAGGCGCTGAAGGACGCGAACCTCGCGATTCCGGCGGGAATCTGCGGCCTGCTCGGCGCTAACAGTGCCGGCAAGTCGACGCTGATGCGCGTCCTGGTCACGCTGCTAGAACCGGATGAAGGCAGCATCCGCCTTGGCGACACCGACGCGCCGAGCCAGGAGGACGAGGTGCGCAACACGCTCGGGTACCTGCCGCAGGAGTTCGGCGCCTATCCGAAGGTGAGTGCGGACAACCTGCTCGATATGCCGTGTCTCGACGTGGGTTTTTCGCGGTCCTGGTTGTAGTCGCGCTTACCTGCTTGCAAGAGCAAACTACATCCACGACGGGCGTGACAGCAATTGCTTCCTCGATGCGCCATTAGCCATCGCGACCGTCACTGTTTCTGGCAGCCTTATATGGGTACTGGGCGCCACGGCCGTCGCCGGCGACGCGGCGGCGCGGGAGGTGCAGACGCGGATGCATGCCCTCCCCTGCACCGCCCCCGTTAGCAAGGCCGACAACTTGGGGGGCGATTCCTCGCTGCCTTCCTCCTCAATGCGTTGATCCTGCTTGCCGTGCCGGCGGGCATACTGTTCGCCATGCGCTTGCCAGGCGTGGGGGCCGAGGTTTTTGATCCATTCCGACCGGCGGCCGAGCTCAGTGCTTACGTCGTCATTGCGTTGCCGAACGCCTTCGTCGCCACGGCGATCCAGTTCTCGTTCGCGGCACGCAGCCGTGACGCCATTGCGAGCTAGCTCGGCGGCGTAATCCTCTTCGCCGCCGCCCAGGCCGTTGCGTGGTTCGAGGCCGCCTCAGGGCTGCGGGAGCTAGCGAAGCAGGTGGATCCAATTGGCGTCATGACCATCGTGAGCGAGCTGTCGATCGCATGGATGCCGATCGAGAAGATTTCGCTCCCGGTCGGACTGGAAAACTCGCTGCTCTCGAACCGCCTCCGATGGGTCGGCATCGGTCTGGGCATGCTCGCATTCACTCACCTCCGCTTTCGCTTCGGCCACCCTACAGCGAGCACGTGGTCGAGTCGCATCACGCGACGACGAGATGCGGACTCCCCGACGCCTGCGGTTACCGGCATCGCGGGGAGCACCCCGATCTCCCGTCCGCACGTCCCCAGGACGTGCGGCTTAACAACCCATGAGCTCCAGACGCTCGCCGTCGTGTGGAATTCCTTCCGGACGATCGGGAAGAGCCGGGGCGGGCTCGTCCTCCTAGCATCCATCGCGATGCTCTTGGTTCTGTCCCTGCCCGAGCTTATGGAGCGCAGGGGCGTTCCGCTGCTACCCAGAATCGAGCATTTTCAAACGTTCTTGACGCCTCCCTCGGCTAGCCCGCGGAATCTCGCCTGGATGGTTGTCCCGCTGCTCACCGTCCGCTGCGCCGCCGAGCTGGCCTGGGGGGAGCCGGAAGCCGGCCTGAGCGAGATTGCCGACGCGGCGCCGGTGCCGGAATGGGTCCTCTTCCTAGGCAAATCCCTGGGAGGCAGTCTCGCACTCGTCAAGTGGCTGGCGCTCTTGATGACGGCTGGGATTCTCGTTCAGGTGTGCATGAGTTCTTGCAATTTCGAGGTCTGGCTTTACCTGAAAATCCTCTTCGGGCTTCAGCTCACGACCACCTCCTCTTCGCCTTGCTCGCCGCGGTGGTGCACGTAGTGGTGAATTAGAAACACGTCAACCATCTGCCCGCGCTCATCGCCTAAAGGTTCATAGCCTTCGCTTCCGCGCTCGGGATCGAGCATAGCCTCCTCGTCTATGGATGCGATCCGGGGTGGTCATACACGGACATGCGGGGCGGGAGTGTCAGATTAAGTGTGTAAGTAGCCGATGTGCGATGGGACTCATGTCGCGCCTCGCAGCCTCTCTCCGAACAGAATATCAAGCTGGTTGAGCGCCTGCCGCCAGCCAGCCACGGGGGCCTTCCAGTTGCTTTCCGCGTTCCGGATAGCCAGGTACGGCAGCTTCGCGACAGCGCGGTCATTGGGGAAATGACCGCGTGTCTTGAGGCTCTTGCGCAGGCTGCGGTGCAAGCTTTCGATGGCGTTGGTCGTGTACATCAGGCGCCGGATCTCCGGGGCGAAGGCGAACATCGGGACGACCTCCTCCCAGGCGCGCCGCCAGCTGCCCGCCACCGAAGGGTAGCGCTCCCCCCAGCGGCGCTCGAACTCGTCCAGGCGGCCGGCCGCGGCCTCCCCGCTCGCGGTGCGGTAAATGGCCCGCATGTCGCGGGCCATCCGCCGCAGCTCGTTCATCACCTTCAGCCAGAAGCGGGCCGATGCTGCCAGCGCAGCGCCTCGTCGGTCACCGCCTCGGTGACCCGGCTGACCAGCTCCGGCGACACCGACATGCCGTACAGCTGCTCCAGGTGGGCCCCGATCTCGCGCTGCGTCATGCCCCGCGCGTACAGCGAGATCACTGCGTCGTCGAACCCCGCCAGCCGTCTCTGGCGCTTGCGCACCAGTTGCCGCTCGAAGCTGCCGTGGCGGTCGCGCGGGATCTTCACGCGCAGCTCGCCGCTGTCGGTCAGCACCCGCTTCGCGCCGTGGCCGTTGCGGCTGCTGCCGTTGTTGCGGCCCGCCCCGTCGTGCTTCTCGTACCCCAGGTGCGCCGTCAGCTCGGCTTCCAGGGCACGCTCCAGCACGGCTTTTTTCAGCTCCGCCGACAGGCCCTCCTGGCCCAGGATGTCCTCCGGCGTCTCGCAATCCTTGAGCAGCTCGTCCAGCAGCTTATCAGGTATTTGTTTCATTAGCATTTCTCCTTTATTCGACTTATGCACATCTTGATTTACACGGTTTATCTAACAGACCCCACGCTCGCAGCAGGCGCTGCCATCGATGTTGGAATTGGAAGCCATGAGGCGAGGAAGCACAAACGGTCCGTCCGACTTGGGCTTGCTGGTGCGCATGTCGATCCCCTTCTGAGAGCCGACCCCGAGCAGTGCGTGAACCCCGCGCCGGCCCAAACGAGCGGCGCGCCGTCAGCACCAGGGTGAACGACGATCCGGCTATCCTGGTCCCGACGTTAGGAAACGGGCATTCTTAGACGAGGGGGCGAAAATGTGCTCGACAACGCTTCCGGCTCGAAGTTGCTGAATCTGAAAAAGGGCAATCGGCGACAACCACGCTTCTGCTTGTTCGGCACAACCAGAATTCCGTAAGCCCCTTGAACATGAAGTGCTATTCTCCGATCCCAAACAGTAGGTGGTTTGGAAGAGGGTTGCGCAAGGGGAGCCCGTGATTTCGTCCGCGGATTCTCCGATTCTCTAAGTTTCGCTCCGCGTTGTTTAACAGCCCATTTCGCCTCGGGCCCCCGCGTTTCGACATTTCCTAACCCGCGCCGGCAGGTATGCATCGGAAGCCGGGCCACGGGGTCCGGCTGAGAACCAGACGGCGGCAGCGGCCGTGAGAACGGAGCCCGTAGTGGCTGCCGGCGACATCGCCCTCGCGCGGAGTGGAGCGAATTCCAACGGCTCCCGGCGACCGTCCCGTCCGGCATCCAAGACGCCTCTTCTTCCGCGGCGCCCCGCGAGGAGGACCGGATGCCGAGCAACCCACCCATCCCCCACTCTCTCGATGACGTGGCCGCGGAGATCGCCTCGAATCTGGCGCCGGGCTGCCTGCGCTGCCGCAACAGGCACCCCATCTCGCCCGAATCGGAGGCTGAGGCCGGGAAAGATGCGCATTTTCAAGTGGTTCCGGAGCGAAGAATTGATAGTTCGGGTTGCCGAAGCCTTCATTCATGGCACGAGTTAGCGCCGCGGAAACGATGAGGCGGAAGGACCGCCCGCCAACGGGCGGCCCATGAGCGGAAGGATTGGGATGGAAGCCAACACATACCAACAGATCCAGGCGCTGTCGCGGGTGACCGTCGGCCAGCGGTGACCATGAGGCCAAATCCGCTGCAAGTCTCCTTCTCTTTCCAGCCCACCAACGGCCGCGACAACGGCAAGCATCCGGACCGGACGGTCGAGCCGGGGAACGTGCCGCGTATCGCGAGGCCGCTGGCCCTTGGCCATCCGCTTAGACGGCCTAGTCCAGCGTGGCAAAGTGCGTGACTACGCGGACCTAGGACGTCTCGGCTACGTGACGCGCGCCCGCATCACCCAGATCATGAACCTCCCCAGCCTCGCGCCCGACATTCAGGAGGCGTTGCTCTTCCCTTCGCGCACGCTCCAGGCCCGCGACCCCGTCCGCGAGAAGGACGTCCGTCCCATTGCCGCTGTCCAGCACTGGAACCGCCAGCGCGCGGTGAGGGCGGAGCTCGTCGCCCGGCAAGGGGAGCAGTAACCCCCGTCCGATCCCGGCGGACATCGTCCCCCGGTTGCCGCCTCTCTCGAATCGGTGCGACTCGCTTTTCGAGGGCCTCTCATGTTTTCTGTCCAATGAAGAAGGGATAAATGTTGGTCTCATTGAAAAGAGGCAAGGCACCCCTTCGGCCGATGACGCAGATTCTTCCGGTCCATGGATACAGCAACCGCAATGCCCTTTGAGAGAGGATGCGCTTTGAGCGGCAAGGCGAGAGGAAAGACGACCCGCTGGGATAGTGACCCGGAAGCTGGCATATGCCGCCATTTCGCGCCACCAAACGCGGTATGACAATCGCCTCTCGTTTAGGAACGGCCGTTCGGTTGCCTGGAAGTATGCAAGATCATTGGGCAGAATTCGCCCAGACGCTGACGTTGCTTCAGAAACGATCGGCCACGATGTTTAGTCCAATACCATGCTCTAAGTAAGCCTTCGCTGCCGCAAGTACCAGAGCGAAGCCGCCCGTTGAATCGACTATCTTGCTAATGACATCCTCTGCGCCCGTGTCGAAGCCGCTATGGACGACGCTGACGTATGTGCCTCGCTCCGCGCGATCTTCGAATTTCCACTTAACATTGGATGGATTGTCAGTGTCAACGTCCCATTCAATATGGATAAGCTGGTTTTTCTCCATTTCCAGAATGCGGACAAGCGTAGAAGCATTGTACAGGTCCCAATACCAAGTGACCGTTGCGCCCCGCTTAAGACGCCCGGAGCTTCTATCGAACCAGAATCTTGTGATTACATCCGGATTGACAAAAGCATCAAAAACGTCTGCGACGGGTTTGCGAATAAGGAGTTCAATTTTCGCGACGGGCTCATGTCGGGCGCTCATATGTTAAGACTATCGAACAGACGCAGTTGCGCAAGCGTAAGTCAGCTAGGGGTCGACAGCCGTCTACCGCGATCATCCCACTCGAGCGTCGGCTCCTAGGCGAAAGGAAAGGCGACCATCGAACTCGATCAGGATGTCGCCCAAAGCCCCTCAAATCGATTAACGGCTAGCGGTGTTGGTGAACCGTGGACTCGCGGTGTCCACCGGTTGCGGTCCGGGGGCGTGTTGGAGGTGCGTACGCGAGGCTATTGCGAATGAGCAAGATCCCTTCAAGCCACCGCTTCTTACCTTTTGCTCGACCAATGCGCCGTGAGGCAACGAGCTCGGAACAATGGACCCGGAGATCATCCAACCATGTGCGGCTGTGCCACCCAGCAACTGACCTGCTGTCAGATTCACGTCCTGCACCGCCTGGCGGGACCGGCGCTGCCGCCGAAATAGCAGCCTCGCTGCAACGGTGCTCCGGCGCACGACTCTGCGGCGTGCCTGCTCGATGGGGACGGGAACCGCGGCATCGCCCAGTTCCGCCGGGCAATGGTGTCCTCCGGGGTGAAGGATGCCGGGATGGGTATGTACCTCATCAATGCTCGGGCGGAGACCGTTTGCCGAAGGCCGTCCTGCGGCGCCGCCTTGCGCTCACGTCGGTGCCTGAGGCTGGCCGACATCCACCATCGACAGCCGGCGATCATCGGCCCCGTCCGGCTTGACGACTGGCTCGATCCCACGTAGCCAGTGCCACGGCTCGTTGAGTTGGTGCGTGAACCCGTGCCGGCCGGTACGAGAGGCGCGCCGCCAGCACCAGGGTGTATAGCGCCCACAACGACACCCCGGAAATCCGCGGCCCGATGTCGGAGAGGAGGCTTTCTTGACCGAGAGCGTGGACATGCGCGTGACAACGCTTCCGCATCGAATTTGATTGATCGGAATAGAGGAATTCGGCGTCAACGGCGCTTCCGCCTTCACGGAACCGGCCGGATTCCATAAGTCTTTCGAATGTTAGGGCTTTTTCTACGTCGCCGAACAATGACTGGTCACGAAGACGGTTGCGCAACGGGAGCCAATCAGCCGGGCACCTCAAGACAGAGATAGCACATGGTTCTGGCAAGGCTTGTCCGTTGAGGCCTGAGGCGAGACTGATGCTGCGAATCAGGCTCCTCTAGCCCATGCTTATGGGATGCTTGTCCGGTCGATGCCATGCTGGTTCTCCTCTTGCATCGTACGCGGCAGCCACTGGAAGCCGCTGGTTCCAGCATTGTCGAATTGGCTGACGCGGCTCAACGAGAGCGAACCATCCCATAAACATGGGCTGGTGACCGCGAGAGCGGTGCGTATTTGGACTTCCTGATTGATCGGATTGGCGGGACAGGTCCTTAAGCGACGAAGCCTCCGCCCGCTCTGCCGCCATTTAGTCTCGCAAGCGTCTAACTTGCCTGCTGGATGGGAGCGGAGTGCGAGGGCTGAGCGATGCCGGCGTTTCGCCCGCGCGAGGGCTCGTGGCTGTCAGCAATTCATAGCGGAGACGTCTCGGATAAGCCTCGTTCCAATTGACTCTGTAGGGCGACCGAGTCGATGAGATGAATTTGGTGACGGTTCGTATGCTCACGACCGGCGGCCTCTTAGATGCCTTCCTGGTCAGCGTGGTCGTCGATTCAAGGGTCGAGAACACCCTCCGGGAGGGAAACCACTTGCCGACAGATAAGACCACCACCTTTCGGAGCGGCCGAGGATTCGAATGGGACAGGTTTCCGCTTTTGGCATAGCGCGGTTCAAACGAGCCATCGTATTGCCCCTCGCATCAATGATTGGCAGTCCGGCGACGGAAGGGGTCGGGCGCAATTCTCGCATCCTAAAGTCGGAGTAACGCGATGGAGCGGCCATTCCCGCAGTGGACCGACGGGGGACCTTTTTGGGAGGGGTTGAGGCCGTTTCTCAAGCCCCTGTCACCTCAAGTAATCGGATTCGCAGCCCTGCCTGGGTTGATTCGATGATGCTCCGGCCCATCCGGTCTAGAACCAAACGGGGACACATACCTCAGATGGCTAGGCTAGCGCCTCGTAAATCACCTCTCCGCGAACGCCTGTCAGTCGCTGGTCGAGCCCTTGGTAGAAGTACGTCAGCTTCGTGTGATCGAGCCCCATGAGGCGCAGGATCGTGGCGTGAAGGTCGGAAACATGCCATGGATCCTGGACGGCCTTGAATCCCAGCTCGTCGGTGGCGCCGATCGCTTGACCACCCTTTACACCGGCTCCGGCAAGCCACATGCTGAATCCGTGCCAATCGTGATCGCGCCCCGGCTTGTCGAGACCCTCGCTCGTCGGCGTGCGGCCGAATTCGCCTCCCCACACCAAGAGCGTTTCATCCCACAGTCCTGTTCGTTTCAAATCGCTGATAAGGGCGCCGATCGGCTGGTCAGTCTCTCCCGCGTGAAGGGTGTGGTTCGAGATGCAGTCGACGTGGCCGTCCCACGTGTCCTCGATGTGACCGCCGCCTGAATACAGCTGCACGAAGCGGACGCCACGCTCGATCAATCTCCTCGTAATCAGGCACTTGCGTCCGAAGTCCTCTGTGAGCCTCTGGCCCAGGCCGTACATATCACGAGTCTGCCGGCTCTCTGTCTCGAGATTCACCGCTTCCGCCGCGGTAGTCTGCATGCGGTAGGCCAGCTCGTAGGAGTGGATGCGCGCCGCCAACTCCGAATCTCCAGCATGACCATCCTGATGCAGCTCATTGAGCTGCTTGAGCATGTCGAGCGATCGTCGCTGCGTGCGGTCACTGACGCCGTTCGGTGGTTGCAAGTTGAGCAGCGGCGACCCTCCGCTGCGAAACAGCGTTCCCTGATACGCGGCCGGCATGAACCCGGCACTCCAGTTCGAAGCGCTCCCGATCGGGCCGCCCCGCGGGTCCGTCATGACCACGAAGCTCGGCAGGTCCTGGCTTTCCGTGCCTAGCCCGTAACTCAGCCAAGACCCAAGGCTCGGCTTGCCGATCACGACGCTGCCCGTGTTCATCTGAATGCATCCGGACGCGTGCGCGGCCGTATCGGTGTACAGGGAGCGAATTACGCAGAGGTCATCCGCATGCCGCGCGATACTCGGAAATATGCTGCTGATCTCAAGCCCGCTTTGTCCGTGCTTTCTGAACTCGAACGGCGACTGCATCAGGTTGCCGATGGGCCGGTTGTTGGAGCCGATAGTAATATCGCCGTCATACGGCACGCCGTGATACTTCCTGAGCGCTGGCTTCGGGTCAAACGTGTCGACCTGGCTCGGAGCCCCGTTCATGAACAGGAATACGACATGCTTGGCCTTGGCCGGGAAATGCGGCGGCCTTTCCGCCAGTAAACTCTTAGTCTCTGCTGCGCTTGCCCGGGATTCAAAAAACCCATCGCCGGACAGGAGGTCGAGCAGAGCCAGCATCGGGAAGCCCGCTCCGACGTGTCGAAGGAACCCGCGACGGGAAGTCGGTGACTGATTGATTCCGTACATTGCGTTCATTCCCTAGTCGGTGTAGGCGAACTCGCTCATGTTGAATATCACGCGGCACAATTGAGCCAATGCATCGAGGCGATCTTGCCCGCCTCCTTGAAGCTCCCTCTCTTGAGCCGCCAAAAATGCCGCCAAAGCGCGGCTTTCCTGGCTGGTCGGCGACCTGGCGAGGGCCAAACGAAACGCCAAATCTATCCGGGCATGGGCATCCGCTCCAGCCAGGGTCGCGACCCGTTGGGCGAAGTACCTTGCTTGACGATTCACGAATTCACCGTTGAACAGAGTCAGCGCCTGCGTCGGCACGGCAGTGTTGTTCCTCATCGCCGACGACTTCGTGGTGTCGCAAAGGTCGAGCACTTCCAGCATTGGCACGATCAGCGAGCGCTTGACGAGAGCGTAAATTGTCCTTCTGGAGGCGTCCTCCTCGTCGAATGCCTTCCATATCTTGTCGGGGTCGCTGGATCCTTCCAAGGCAGCCGCGGGCACGTAGGGATACATGCTCGGGCCGTACATCTTGGAGTTGAGCCGTCCGCTCACCGCGAGCATCGAATCGCGGATAGCCTCGACCTCCAGCCTCCGATAGGGCATGCGCCATAGCAGCAGGTTGGCCGGGTCGGTCGCGCCGTAGTCCCGGTTCCACTTCTTGCTCATCCTGTACGTGTTGCTAGACATGATCAGCCTGTGCAAGGCCTTGATCGACCACCGACTCTCGATAAACCAGTTCGCCAGCCAATCGAGCAGTTCGGGGTGGGTCGGCGGCTCTCCCACCAGGCCGAAGTCGCTAGGCGTCCTCACTATGCCCTCGCCGAAGTGGAATTGCCACACTCGGTTGACGATTACTCGGGTGGTCAACGGATTTTCCGGGCTGGCTATCCAATTTGCCAGCGTTAGTCGGCGAAGGCTGGTGCGATTGTCGGCGCGCCATTGCGGAAAGGCCGCCTTGAAAGACACTATCTCGGGCGTGGCAGGCTCCAATTCCGGTCCCGGGCTGGACGCCTTGCCGCGGATGAGCAAGAAACTGGCAGGCGGCTCTCTCCTGGGCTCGTGCAGGATATAGGCTTGGCCCTTGGTAGGCGTGTCCGCGTGAAGCTCGCAGATGCGCTCCTCAAGCTCAGAAATGCGGCGGCGGGCAGCGGATGGGAGCGCAGCTACCAACTCGGACTCGAGCTTGGTGAAAAACTCCTTGACCACCGAGACTTGCACTTGGTCTCGCTCTTCCTCGGGAGTCTCGAAGGCCACGACGGCGCGTTCTGGCAATGAAGATCGGCCCGACCGCAAGAACTCGGACCTGGCCCGATTGCGGATGGCTTCGATCTGGTCCTCGATTTCGCGAATTCTTTGGTCGCGCGCATCGAGTGCATCCAAGTCCGCACGATGACCGATGGGACGCAGCAGCTCGGTTCGATCGGCCTGAGGCCGTTCCAATGGCGTGTAGACCGCCGCCATGCTGTAGTAATCGCTCGCGGTGAGTGGCTCGAACTTGTGGTTGTGGCAGCGCGCGCAGCCTAGAGTCAATCCGAGAAACACCTCGGAAGTCGTGCGCACCAAGTCGTCGAGCTGGTCGTAGCGATCCGTAAGAGGGTCGGCGGGCTCGTCGTCCCAAGGACCCAGCCGGTGGAATCCTGTCGCGATCAGCGTCTCCGGAGAAACATCCGGCAGCTCGTCGCCCGCGATTTGCTCGATCACGAACCGGTCGAACGGCTTGTCCTCGTTGAACGACCGAATGACGTAGTCCCGATAGCGCCAGACCGAAGGCTTAATAGCGTCTCGTTCGTAGCCATTCGTGTCGGCGTAGCGCACCAAGTCAAGCCAGTGGCGCGCCCAGCGCTCACCATAGGTCCGCCTGGCCAGGAGGTCCTCGATGACCAGGTCCATCCCCGAAGGACTCGGGTCTGCGAGAAATGCCTCTTGTTCCTCGATGGTCGGTGGCAGGCCCGTCAGGTCCAAGAACGCGCGTCGCAGCAGCTGCCGCGGCTTGGCCGCGGAAGATGGCGTCCAGCCGCCCTCGTCCAATTTCGCGAATACGAAGGCATCAATCGGATTGCGCACCTTCGCAGCTAACGCGGCGTTCCGGATAGCCGGAGGAGATGGTCTCTCTAGGGGTTGGAACGACCAGTGCGACCGAGCCTGTTCGAACTGGTGCGATTCGTCGTCGGCAACGGTCGAGGATTGGTCCGCAGGCCACGCCGCTCCCGACTCAATCCACTCCTTGATTCGCTCGACCTGTTCCTCGGAGAGAAAGGGTTCCAGCGGAGGCATGCGCGTCTCGCCGAGACCGGCCACATAGCGGTATAGAAGGCTGTTGGCGCTATCCCCCGGGACGATCGCTGCAACGCCCGAGCCTCCGCCGCGCAACGCTCTTTCCCTGCTGTCCAGCCGGAACTCTCCTTGCTGCATCCCTCCTCCGTGGCATGCATGGCAGCGGCTCTCGAAGATTGGCTGGATTTCACGGGCAAAGTCCGGACCCTCTCCGTACGCGAGAAAAGGCGCGAACACGGAGGCGCACAAGGCAGCGAAAGGGCTAAGTCGTGCGCCTTTTCTCCAGCGGGCCACGATCACTGGATAGAGTATAGCGGCATCGGGGCCCCGGGAAGCGTTCAGGATTGCAACTCTCAGGCTAGGCGAGGCACGGCGCTTGCGTTCCAGACAGCAACAGCGCCCGCAAGATCGGTTGCAAGGCCGAAACACTAGGCGAAGCGCCGAACGCCTCTCCGGAGGCGGTCCAGCCATCGTATTCGGTCATTCTCAAAGTCTTCGAAGACAATCTCTCCCCGTTCCTTCTGGTGCTCGGTTCCCTGCACGAACGTGTCGAACCAAACGCGTAGGTCGGCGGCCGCTGCGGACAGCCTCCCGGCAGCCGTCGGACGAGCCATTGTCGTTCGCCAGGATAGTGCGGTCGATCGCCGAGCCAACCCAAGTCGCGTCGCCCACGGTTGGTGGACTGCCATCCTGGGCTGCTCGGAAAGCCCAGGACTCGCGTCCGGCTTCCAAGTCGCCCCCCGCCAGCGCCACCCGGTGTCATCGCTTCGTCGCCGGTACTCGGGTGCGGGGCGCCGCTCGCGATCCGAGCCTCGAAATCAGTGGTCCCGCTATCTTCCAGCCTGCCCGCGGGAGGCATCCTCACGTCGAGGTCCCGATGGGTGATGGCCTTGAATAGAAGGCTCTTCGCTGGTCGGCACCGCACAATCGCGGGACCGCAACGTCCGCCGTTTATGGGTCCCTCACGCGAATCGAGGCAAAGATCCGCTGTCGCTTCACCGGCGGAGCCGTGGCGCGCGTAGCGATTCTCGGCGAGCACGGGGCAGATCTTGTATTCGAAGAACTCGTTTTGGCCGGGCCCAACCTGTGCCCAAGAAGGCACGACTATCGTTTCATGAGCCACCAAGCCACCTAGCTGGAAGATTGCAATGAGTTTGGTCAGGCCAATCGGAAGCAGGCCTGGGCCGTTCTGCAAGCGCGCGAAGTCCCGGACACGTAGTCCTAGGTCCCATACCGACTCCGTACGCGGGATTGGAATCCCTTCGAAATCCAGCGACTGCGCGTGGGCCCGCTTTTTCCCGAGAACGTGATACCTTGCGGAGCGTGAAGGTACTCGCAATCTTGCTCGGATTCCTAGCGTCGGGAGCCGCTGTCGCCAAACCGCCGAACATTGTCCTGATCATGGCCGACGATCTGGGACACGGACACCTGGGCTCATACGGCCAAACCAAGATCAATACGCCAAACATCGACGAACTGGCCGCCGAAGGGATGCGTTTTACAGCGGCCTATGCAGGATCGACAGTCTGCGCGCCGTCTCGGAGCGTTTTGATGACGGGCCTCCACGCCGGCCATACGCCGGTGCGGGGTAATCTCGGCAATGCGCACCTTCGCGAGTCCGATGTCACTCTGGCGGAGATGCTAAAGTCGGCTGGCTACGCGACAGGCAGTTACGGCAAGTGGGGCCTTGGCCTCGCGGACAGTCCGGGGCATCCCCTGCGGCAGGGCTTTGACGACTTCCTAGGTTACTTGCATCAAGTGCATGCCCATTTCTTCTATCCGTTCTGGCTGACACTGAATCACGGCAGGATGAACCTGCGCCTGAACGAGGACGGCGGCAGGGGGCAGTACTCGCACGATGTGATTTTCGAACGCGCCCTAGCATTCATCCGCAAGAATCGTGACGGGCCGTTCTTTTGTTATCTGCCAGTGACCATCCCTCACGTGGAATTGGCCGTACCGGCGGACTCCTTGGCTGAATACCTCGGCCGGTTCCCGGAAGTGGGAGGAGGGCAGGAACGCCGCATCGGCTACATCGTGTCGCCGAATCCGAGGGCGACCTATGCGGCGATGGTTTCTCGCCTAGACCGCGACGTCGGCCGAGTTCTTCAGTTACTCAAGAGCCTTGGCGTCGACGGGCAGACCGTAGTCATTCTTAATTCCGACAACGGCGCACAATCGCGTTTCGACGTGAGCGAGGACTTTTTCGACGCCACTGCGGGCCTGCGGGGTTACAAGGGCTCAATGTACGAAGGCGGGCTAAGAATCCCTCAGATCGTGAGATGGCCGAACCGCGTAGAGGCGGGGGCCGTCAGCGACCAAGTGACCTACTTCCCAGACATGATGCCCACGTTCGCCGAGCTTGCAGGGGTCGAGCCTCCCCCGACCGACGGGATCTCGATCGTTCCCACTCTCTTGGGGAACGGCAGGCAACGCGACCACGAGTGGGTCTACTGGGAACTCGTGTCAAGCGGGAACGTATTGCGCGCACAGGCTGCGCGCATGGGGCGATGGAAGTTCGTCCGGAATTCTTCCGAAAGTCGAGTGGAGCTCTACGATCTCGGGGCCGACGAGACCGAAACCACCGACCTGGCTTCCAGTCATCCAGATTTGATTCGGGAGTTTGAGAGTTGGGTTCGCAAGAACCGAACCCAGCCCCCGGATCAGCCCGCCCGCTCGGCTGTCAGCTACAAGGACTACGTCCAACTGTTACCGTTCGACCCCGCCGCAATGGGCAGGCGGAATCGACCTGAAGAATGACTTAGGGCGGCCCCCTGTACGCGCAAAGAACGCGCTCGTACGGCATCGGATCACGCCACCTGCCATTCCTTTGGGGCGTGACCTCAGCAAGTGTACCCTGGCGAAGGAAGTCCAAAAGCAACGAGATGGAAGCGTCCGCGTCGCCCGTGTCCGTCCGTCTTGGCCCAACCGCGCCGACGCACTCGATTCGCACGGTCCGCGCTCCAACGTGAGCTGAGCTGGTCGAGATATTGCTTGTTGCCGACCCCAGCCGCAGCTGACGCCGTCCGTTCCATCCGGTGCCGATGCAATGCTGCTAGGGACAAGGGCTCGAAATAACGGCGGACTTGTCGATTGGAACCCCCGGGTCTGCTCCGCAACGGGAAGTAGTTGCATTCGAAGAGCTTGCAACCACCTATTCCTGGGAACCAAGACTAGCGCGGAGAAAGGGCCCTAGACCGCAGCTTGGCAATCGTTTCCAGCGACTGAGTGACTTGGGTATCATCAGGTCGGATCTCGGCCGCTCTCCTGAGTTCCGGCTCGGCTCGGTCCAGGTCGCCCGAGCGCGCGTATATTAAGCCAAGGTTCTTGTGCAAAAGGAATTCCGTGCGGCACCCGCGACAGATCCCGATGGCTTCCTTCAATTGCTCGATCGCCTTGGCTACGTCACCCGCCTGCAGCGAAGCCAACGCGAAGTTTCCTAACGTGTCGGCGCGGTCAACGATACGGCGCTGGGATTGGGAAGCCTCGAAGCGCTGCTGGTAAAGTCGCGCCGCCTCGGGATCGTCCTTTCGTAGTTCGCGAAAGAGATTATAGAGGGCTTCGCGATGATCGGGATCCAGTTCTACAGCCCGCTTCCAGCTGCGAATCGCGGCCGATCGGTCTCCAAGTGCCGATACCGCTTGCCCGAGCTCGTAGTGACCGCGGGCATCTTCCGGCTTCACAGAGAGATAGCGGCGCCACAATTCGGCGGCGTCGGAATTGTTCTCGAGCCGTTGCTCGGCAAGCGCCAGGAAGTACAGCGACTCGGCGTGGTTGGGCTCCAGCGCAACCGACTTTTCCAAATCCAGCTTGGATTCTTCTGGGCGACCGAGCTGGTATAGCATGCGGCCCCGGTTGAAGCGAGTCGCGTGGGACTCCGGCGCTAGCTCCACTGCGTCGGTGAACACGGCAAGCGCCTCTTCGGTCTTATGGGCGTCCGCCAGCGCGATGCCCAGATTGAGTCTAGTATCCGCAGATTTGGGGTCTAGCTCTACCGCCTTCCTCAGAGTGGTCACAGACTCCTCGGCGCGCCCGAGTCGCGCTTGGATCATGCCGAGAGCGGTAAGGGACTTGATGTTCCCGGAAGTCAGCCGAACGGCCTCCAGCACCTGCTGCTCGGCCTCTTGGAATCTCTCCTGGCCAGCAAGCATCAGGCCCAAGTTGACGTAGGCCTGAGCATAGGAGCGATCATCTTCGATCGCCCGGCGAAAGTGACGCTCTGCTTCGCCGACGCGACCTTGCCGTCCGTACATCACAGCGAGGTTATTGTGTGCCTCCGCGTACTGCGGGCTGAGGCGCACAGCTTCCCGCAAGGCCCGCTCCGCCTGCGGGAACCAGCCGATGTTCAGATAGAGCACCCCTAGGTCGTTATGAGCCCGTTCCATGGCGGGATCCAATTCCAGCGCCCTTTTGAGCGCCTCGAGCTGGTCTCCCTTCTTGCCAAGCGCCGAGTGCGCCAAGGAGATGTCGTAATGGTAGCGGGCGTCGCTCGGGTTCAGTCGGATCGCCTCGCTGTACTCGGCCGCCGCCCGAGCAGGATCGCCCGCGTCTAGCGCGACATTCCCCCGCGAAGCGGCGCTCTCGGCTTGGCTGCTCATTAGGTCCGCTTGCTTCCGGTCTTGAAACGCACGCAGTTCCGCTCTCGCCTCGGCCTCGGCCTCCTGCCCACGCAGGACACGCCCGAGTTGGAATCGGATATCGGCGGAGTCAGGGTCGAGTTCCTTGGCTCTCTCGAGATGGACCCGGGCTTCCGAGAGCTTTTCTTGCCTTGCCAGCACGAAACCGAGGTTGTAGCGAGTGTCCGAGTGATTCGGGAGCAGCTCGGCCGCACGCATTAGATCCTGCTCGGATTCGGCATATCTGCCGACGCCGCGGAGGGCGACTCCCCTGAGGTGATGAAGCTCGAATTCGTCCACGGCAGCGGGACGCTGGTTCTCATAGCGTTCCACAAGGTCTAGAACCTCCTGGTGCCTGTGGAAGTTCGCAAGCGCCTTGGCGGCCGATATTCGAGCGATGTCGTTCCCGGAATCGAATTCAAGTACCTTGCGATAGTGCTCGGCAGCGGCGGGGAAGTTTTCCGTCCGGGCGTAAGCGGTTGCCAAGTTGAAGTGCGCGCTGGGCAGATTCGGATGGGACTCGACGACCTCGGCCATGACCGCAATCGCTTCCTCGTATCGCCCTTCCTCGGCATACGCGGCACCCATCATCATGGGGATTTCGGCACTCTTTGAGTCGATCCGGCGCGCTTGTTCCAGGAATCCCAGGGCCGCCGAGGTGCGCTTCTGCTGCATGCGCACGCGAGCCATTCCGAAAAGTGCTTGAACGGATTCGGGACGGAGACGCAAGGCATCGCCAATCGGCCGCTCCGCGGCAGTTGCGTTCCCAGCCTCTAGCAGCGCGAAACCCCAAGCAAGATTCGCCTCGAACGAGCCGGGATTAAGCCGCACCGCCACTTCGAGTTGCTTGGCGGCCTCTCGAGGCTGGCCCTGCCTTGCCAGCAGCAACCCGAGATTGAATCGGGGCTCCCAATAGGCAGCATCCAACCCGATTGACTTCTCGAACGCCTCGGCCGCGCAGCGCGCTTGGCCCTGTCCGGCGTACGAACCTCCCAGCGCGTTATAGGCGGCGGCGGAAGGGTCCGACAAGATCGCCTGCTCCAGCGCAGCCGGAGGGTCGCAACGGACCTGGCCGTCGACGTGCGCACACCAAGCGAGCAAGCAGCCGCCTACGAGGGCGGGCAGGCGGCACTGGGACGGGATGCCGATTAGCACTACCCGAGATTTTACGCCAGAAGGTGGAGGGACAGCTCATGCGCTCCCTCAACGGCGTGACGTGGCGAAGCCGCCCGGAGTGGCTGCGCGGCCAGGCTTCGGGAACGCGGGAATTGTCAGTACCGTTCTGGGAAGCGATCCCTCAATCCCGGCGCTGGCGTCCAAAGAGCCGGACAGTTAGCGCGCGACGTGGCACGGGCGCGCTCCAGCGACGCGCCTCCAGCGAAGTGATCCGCTCGCGCAATCGCACCGCGTTCCCGTCCCGTGACGGAAGATCACAAGTCAAGCAATCGCCGTTCGGCTCCATAGAAAGCCAAGATCTGTGACGGCGACGCGGCTATGCCTGCCACAGAGCATGGCAAGACATAGCCTTGGGTCGTCTGCGAACGGCTCAGAAGTGGAACTTCAGCCCGAGCTGGATCTGCCGCTCAATACTGCGCGTGCTGAAGATCCGCCCGAAATTCGGGCTGTCGAGCTGAGCCGTAGGACGGTTCCACGTTGGCGAGTTGGTGGCGTTGAACATTTCGACCCTTAACTCGAGAATTTTGCTCTCCTTGATTCGAAACTTGCGGAAGATCGAGAGATCCAAATTCCCGAAACCGTCTCCCTGAAGCGCGTGGCGCTCCATGTTGCCAAACGTAAACGGCGCCGGAACCTCGAACGCAGACGCATTAAGCCACCGGTCGGGACTTGCGCTGGACGCTCGGGCCTCGCCCACTACGTTGGCGCGCAAGTACCCCCCGTTGATGTTGTTGGATCCCGCGTTTCCCGTATTAGCAAGATCCCCGGAAACCCCAACGTGATAGTTCTGCCCGGAGACGAACTGCAGGATGCCGTTTAGCTGCCACGGTCCCAGAATGTGGTCCAGGACTTTGTTGCCAGTTTGGAACTTGCTGCCGGGTCCAGCAGGTATTTCGTAGACCCAGCTCGTCGTGAACACGTGGGGCATGTTAAACGCCGATGGACCCCAGTTGTCGTTCCACCGATTCGGATCCTGCGGATTGCAGCCGTCCTCGTTAAACCAACCCGAGCAGTGGTCGTTCGACTCGCTGAAGGTGTAAGACACCAAGTAAGAAAAGCCCGACGCGTGCCGGCGCTTGAGTTGGAATTGGAAGGAGTTGTATTTGGATCGGCCCCAACTTCTGTCAAAGAAGCTGGGCGTGATGTGCGGAAACGGCCGTCTCAGAGACGAGTCTCCCGGCCCCGGTTCCAGGGCGGTATTGTACATGCCGCCGACGCGAAGATTGATTCCCGTCGATCCAACGTAAGCAAGGTCCACGAGGGTGCTTTCCGAGAGTTGGTACTGAAAGCTCAAGTTGTACTGCTGCGAGTAGGGAAGCTTCAGCGCGGGGTCGTAATACCAGGTGACCTCGTTAAACGGTGTGGGCGCGGGGAAAACGGGGTTATCGCCCAAGTCCAGCGGATCTTGCGCCGTTACCTTGGGCGCCGGCAGCACAGAACTGGGAAGATTCAGATTTGGCTGCTGGAGGAGGCCGACCGACGGCCATGTGCCAACGACGCCCATGTTGGCTTGGATGTTACCGGCCCAATTGTCATAGACAATACCGTAAGCACCTCTGAACGCCATCTTATCCGTGATCCGGTAAGCAAGCCCAAAGCGGCCTTGCCAGTTCCATGGTCTGTCGTTGCTGGGCTTCTGGTTTGGCGACAACACAACCCCGTCAGGGAGTGTTCCCCCCGGAATGCATGGCGCTCCACCCAGGTCCTCGCACGAGCCCACAGGAATCTGCAACTCGTAGCGGCCGAGTATTAGGTTCAGATTGCCCACCTTGTTGTTGTTGTACTCGTCGCTGCCGTAGTGGCCGAAAATCGTCGCGTCATTTCGAACGCCGAGATTGATGGTCAAGCGAGGCGTTACCTTCCACGTGTCTTGGACATAGAACCCATACACCCGATGGCCGACAACCTGCTCGATATTCCCTCGCCGCCTTCCAACGGCGGGAACGCTCAGCAGGAACGAAGCCAGGCCACTGCCGGTGTTGCCGGGATTCGAGGGATCGCTGGTCTGCAAGGCGCTGAAGCTGACGCCCCCACCGAAGCCCGGACCGAAATATCCGTTGGTATTCCAGTTTCCGCCCGCCTTCAAGGTGTGATTGCCGATGATTTTGGAGTAGTTACTGCGGACCTGATAGACATCCGTGATGTCACGCAAGCCAATTGAAGTCCCGCTGGGGGCAAAGCCAGGGATTCCCACGCTCGGCGCGTAGCAGCCGTCCTCGAGAATCTCTTCGGGCCACTGACAGGCGAAGCCTTGTGCAAATCCGCCAATGGCGACTAACTCCGCGTTGGTCTTTCCTTCATAAAGGCTCTCGCCCCCTTGCCTCCCCTTGACCCGGCCAAAGGAAACCTGGAATACCGAGGTCGGGCTGGGGGTCAAGGTATAGTTGACGCCAAGGTTCCAGGAATCCTGAATCCCATTGCTTACAATCCCCTCAACCCCTCCGCTGTTGGTTGTCGGTTGCTCCCCGTTGCCGTAGCGGAACCAGAAGAATTGGTTATCGGTGATGCGGTGGTCGATCTTAAAGGAGTACTCGTTGACATCCGTCTCCGCTGGTCTGGTATCAATTGCGTTCTGTCCGGCCACGCCGATGTCCTTGGCCGCCGGCCAGATGGCTTTGGCATAGTTCACCATCCCGGAGTTAAGCCGGGCTGGCGGAATGATGTTGTTCGGGAAGGCGTCCCTCGCAAAGATACCGGGATTGTTAGGGTCTTCAACCGTCGAGAAGGGGTCGTAGATCTGCTGTCCCTCGCCGCTCAGGTCACCGCCCAACTCGGCCGCCGTGGGCACCAATGCCCGCCTCTCCGCAGGCCTCCTGCGACGGAACCACTGGCCGGAGGTGAAGAAAAACGTCCTGTTCTTGACAATGGGACCGCCCCCGGCGCCGCCCCACGTATTCTGGCGGAGCGGAGTCACCTCCTGGACGAAGGGGTTGCGGGCATCGACCGCGTCATTGCGCACGAACCAAAAACCGGTTCCATGAAACTCGTTCGTGCCGGACTTGCTGACGATGTTGATGATGCCGCCGCGGACTTGGCCAAACTCGGCCAGATCATTGTGGGACTGGACCTTGAATTCTTGAATGGCTTCGATGATGGGCGGCAGCGCATAGGTGCTGGTGAAGGCTCCCTGGTTGGTGAGACCGTCCAGCATGAAGAAGTTGCTGCGGTTCGACTGGCCGTTGATGGCTGGGAAGGAGAAAGCGCCCGCGTTGGTTCGAGCACCGAACCCGCCCGCGTTTTGGGCCGTGCTGACCGGGGCAACGCCTGGGGTCAGCGTGAGCAACTGGGTAAAGTTACGCCCATTCAGGGGCAGGTCCAGCACCGCTTGCTCTTGGACCACGGCGCCCATCTCGGCGCTCGATCCCTGGATCAACTGGGCACTCGCCGAGACTTCGACGGTCTCGGTGATTGAACCGACTTCTAATGCGAAGTCTTGAACAAGGGTCTGGTTTACCTCGAGTTGTACCGTGGGAATGGCGGTCTGCTGGAACCCTTCCAGCTGCACGGTGATTTGGTAGAAGCCCGGGGGCATGTTGAGCACCGAGTAGGCGCCCACGTTGTTGCTCACGGTATTCTGAACCACTCCCGTGGCCAGATTGGTGACCGCGACCTCTGCGCCGGGAATAACGGCGCCGGTCGGATCGGTTACGTGCCCGGTTACGGCGGCCGTACCGCCGCCTTGGGCAAACGCAGCGTTGCCGACGATACTCGGCAGAAGCGCCAAGACGAAAATGGCAGCCAGGGACCGGGCTGCCGTGGATACAGTTCTGCTCTTAGATGCAGATCGCACGATTGGAAACCTCTTTCTCACAAATTGTTGACGGTTTCAGGCCTGTGGCCCGTCGCGAAACAGCCAGCAAATCAAGTAGATCGTTTCACACTGGATTCCGGCCTGTCAAGCGGAACTCTTGTCCAATGACACATGAGCGACAGCAAGGCCTGGATGCCCGTTCGCCAGTTCAAGCAGGCCTGTCAAGAACCGGACAGGTGCCACGAAATGTGCGCAACCGCGCAGCTCGAAAACGCCTACATCGGCGCGGAGCCGGCCCGCGGCAAGTGCGTCTGGAGGGCGAGGAGCACCTGCCCGCTGCAAGACAGAATGCTCGGGAATGACGCGCTGAGAACGGGACCGCATTCCGGATCCGGGACCTAGCGGTAGTTTACTGAATTTTTTGGGGACACACTTCGAAGGCATTGATTTCGCGGCGGTTAGCGGGTGCCGCCGCGTATTACCCACCGGTGCCGGGGAGCAGTTCCTCCAGCCCCAGGGCGTCCGACAGGCTCTTCTGCACCAAGGTCCGCTTGGTCATCACGGTCAGCGCGCGCGGCGGACCCTTGGCCCCCTGGCGCGGGTACAGCAGGTCGATCTGCTGCATCTGCCCCAGCTCCCTCTTCAGCTCCTCGATCGACAGGCCCGGCCAGACCGTCTCGGCTTGCCGGCGCAGGTACTGCAGCAGCGACACGCCCAGCAGGCAGTAGAACGCGTGGACCCGGATCTTGCTGTCGGTCCAGTGGAACATCGGGCCCCAGCCCACCCAGTCGCCGGCCTTCAGCCCGCGGAACACTTGCTCGGCGAGCTGCTGCCCGGCATAGGCCGCCACCACCTGCCCCGCCGTCCAGTCCAGGCGGTTGGTCACCAGCGTGGTGCGCCCGAAGCGCCCGGTCAGCAGCTCCCCCAGCGCGTTGCTGTCCACGGCGTAGTTCAGCCGCCATCCCTCCCCGGCGGCCTGCAGCTCGTAGCTCAGCGACCGCGAGACGAAGTTCGGCTCCAGCCAGCCGTCGAGGCGGCGGCGCAGCGCCTGCTCCTGGTATGGCCGCCTGGGCCGTGCCAGCTCGCGCGCGATGCGCCGCAGCGCCTGCGTGGCCCGCGCCAGCGAGGCGCCCGCGCTGTGCAACTGCTCGGCGGCGAAGGACGACGAGTGCGCCACCACGCACAGGCGCTCGCCGCCATGCACCTCGGCCCGCGCCGCCGCGGCGCGCACGCCGGGATGCTCCGGGCCCACCGCCTGCAGTTGCGCCACGGGTCGGCTGCGCAGCGTCGGCGGCGCCTGGTTCCACGGCAGGGCCGTGATCCAGCCCAGCCCGTGGGCCGCCAGCTCCTGGGTGTTGGCGAAGGCGGTCGCGCCCTTGTCCGTGACCAGCGTGACGGAGTCGCGGGCGATGCCGGCGTGATCGAGCAGGCGCGCGACGCGCTGCAGGGCGCAGGGCAGCTCGTCGCTGTCGGCGACATTGCCGGGGTAGACATGGTGGCACAGGCTGAGGCCGTGCTGGCCGTCGAGGGCGTAGCTGAGCCCGACCTGGCGCAGGTCGTGGCGTCTCTGCTTGTTGCGGCCGCGCCGGGCGAGGTGGCTGCGGCGGTTGGTGGAGGCCGTCCAGGTGTGGAAGTTGGTGGTGTCGTAGGCCAGCACGCGCGGGCCGGCCAGGCCCTGGGCGCAGAACGCGTCGAGCAGGGCGGCCTGGGCCTGCTCGAGCTCGTCTTCGCGGGGGACGCGGAGGTCGGGGTCAATGTCGATGCGGTCGAAGCAGTCCCAGAAGGCTTGGGAAGAGAAGCCGGCAGCGGGGAAGCCCCACAGGCGGGGCAGGGCGGTGCGGCGGTACCAGTCGGAGACGCGCGTCTTGGGACCGGGGGAGCAGATGCGGTGGATGGCGGCCAGCAGGAGGTAGTGGGACGTGGAGGGGCCCTTGCGGGGGCGGGGCCAGACGGAGAGCAGGGCGTCGAAGGCGCCGGAGCGGCGGGCGGCCTGCCAGAGGGCGGCGGGGAGGCCGAAGTCGAGGACGGAGGCGTCGAGGGGCTGGGGAGTGGAGTTGGCCTTGACGAGGGCGGCGACGCGCTCGGCGGTGCCGAGGTAGATCTGGCGGACAATGCGGGGCTTGCCGTGGACGCGAGCGGAGTGGGCCAGGTAGTAGTAGAACTTGTTGCGTTTCTTTTTGCGGATGAGGGAGGCCATATAGGGAAATACTAACATAGGGGAAGGCTGGATGAGAGACCGCAGATTGAGAAGAATAACGAAATCCAGAGTCCCCGATTTGTAGGGTAATACAAAAATGAGGTGAGCCCAAGATGCTAACTATATGGAAAACAACAACTTAGCGGTGCGGTGAGTCACCGGGCCGTGAAGTTTCAGTAAACTACCGCTAGGCGGAACTTCACAGCTGGTCCGAGCCGTATTCATTGCATAACTTTTTGTGTGCGCTGAGTTTTGCCTATCCGGGCACGGCTCTCAACCTGTCACAGTTATGGAAACTTTCTGCTGCGGGTCGACACCGAGCAGGTCGAAGGCTCGGCGCTGGAGCTTGGTGGCGACGGTGATGGCAGCCTGCTCCCGGGTGGGCAGTCGGACCCGGTTGAGCACGAGGTTGGCCAGGTCCGCCAGCAGGGTCGGGAAGCTGTGCACGGGAAAGCCCTCCTGCGTGGTCTTGGTGGCGGCCTTGCGCTGGGCGCGCTCGGAAACCTCCGCCGGCTCGAGTGGCGTGTCGCGCTGGGCCCGCGCCGCCGCCGGGTCGTCGTCCTGGAACAGCAGCGGGGCCAGCCGCCGGCGCATGTGCCATTCCACGTAATAGGCCAGCATGCACAGGAAGACATGGCCGCGCACGTGGTCCTCGCTGTAGACGTGGATCGGGCGCATCCGCAGGTGATCCTTGCTCGTGCGGAAGGCGCGTTCCACGCCCGCCAGGCTCGTGCAGGCCGCCACCGCGGCCTCCGCTCCGAGGTCTTCCTGCGCCAGGCTCGTGCGCACGATATACAGGCCATCCAGTTGCGCCTCGGCCGCGATGCCCTCCTGCTGGCGCGACCAGTTCAGCTCCCCGTCGCTCCCCGTGATCTGGAAATGCTTGCCCACCTGCTTGCGGTTCAGCTCGCGGCCCAGGCGGCGGTGGATCGCGTCGCGTCCGCGGAGCGGCTTCCGCTGGCGCCGCACGTGGGTGGCGATCCCCTCCAGGATCTGCTCGGTCGCCCGCAGCAGGTCCTCGCGCTTGCGTGCCCGCTCGGCCCGCAGGCGCGGGTTCAGGCACACCAGCAGGCGCTCGCCGGGGAAGTCCGGGCTGCGGATCTCGGCCACCTGGTCGGGGACCAGTTCGCCGGGTCGCAGCGGGGCCTTCACGGCGTCCGGATCCTGCCCGGGAGCGGGCTTGGGCCGCTTCAGCAACTTGCGCAGGTGCTGGCTCTTCAGGGCCGAGATCCAGTCCAGGCCGGCCGGGGAGAGATCCGTGCGGATGCGGGCCGTGGTGAGCATGCCGCGGTCCCCGACCAGCGCGATGCGGGCGATGCCGAAGCGCTGGCGGATCCGCTCCACTTGCGGAGCTACGGTAGCCGGGTCGGCCGTGTTGCCGGGGAACACCTCGACCGCCAGCGGGCAGCCGTCGGCGGAGCACAGCAGTCCGAACACGATCTGCTGCTTGCCTTTCTTGCCGTCGCGGTTGTAGCCGAAGGCGGCCAGTGGGCAGAGCCGCCCCTCCAGGCAGGAGGAGCTGACGTCGTACAGGAGCAGCGTGGCATCGGTGAGCTGGCGGTGCGCGAGGCTGGTCTCGATCCAGCGCTGGCGGGCGAGCAGCCAGTCGAGCATGGCGCGCATCTCGTGGCCGGAGACGGGTCCCAGCTCGAGTAGCGAGCCGAGGCTGGAATCGGCGGTTTCGGGCGAGAGTCGGCGGGCGGTGGCGAGCTTGGAGTCGGGGACGAGCACGCGGGCGACGACGGCGGCGAGGGCGAGGTCGCGGGAGCGGCTGGCGCGGCGGTGCAGGATGCGCTCGAGGGCGAGCCGGCGACAGGTGCCGAGGACGGCGGCGACATGGCCGTGAGCCCAGGAGCGCTCGACGCGCAGGAGATCGGAGGGATCGCGGACGGCGCGGCCGCCCTGGAGGACGGTCCGGAAGCCGTCGACGACGTGGGGCGGGAGCTTGGAGAGGTTGGCGAGGGTCTTCTTGCGGATGCGCTTGCCATCGCGTCAGGCCTGGCGGAGCAGGATGGCGGGTTTGCTGGCTTGGTTGGGGATGGATTCGATGTGGAAGGACACGGCCGGTTGTTATGGGAACGTTACAGGCAGAGTATCAGACTTCATGACCAATTAAAACAATAGATGAAGAAAATGTTGGGACGCACAGATTATGGGATCAAAATGCCAGGTGCAGGGCCATTGGAATCGGACGAAGCCCTTTGATTCCGAGAGGTTATCGGCCAATCGGCCTACATGAAATTCCGCCTAGTCTCCTAGAAACGTCAGTCTTGAGATTCCCTGGTGATTTCTTCAATGCAACCTAATCGATTCCCCAGCAGTTGCATTTGGATTTCGAGAGGGCGCCTAGGTAGTGCGTAGGCCTAGATGATGCCGAGAATCCGCGTGGGCGATTCTTGCAGAACGCGAACAAATGAACGCGGCAGGGAGCCGGACTTGGATCCACGCATCCGATGTCATCGCGTGGCATGCGAAGGCACGGGATCACTCCTATCGGAACGAGGCCGGCGACGGCAGCTGGGGTAGAAGAGGGCTCGGTGCAGGCAGTCCGATCACAAGGATGCTCGTCCAGTAGCCGGTGCCCGCTCCACCGCCTGTTGAAGGCTTGCTCTGCAACCGACCGCGGTTTCCCTGGCATCAGGATGAAGGGACAATTGCACTGCAATGGTAGTGGCTCACGCGACTCTGCAGCGGGCATTGATGGTTGTCAATTGCCCGTGTGGTTTGAACTTGTATCGGATACGGCTATCACTTGAGCGTCTCGTTCAGCTTTTCCTTGGAATCTTGCATCCTTAGTTGCTCGAGCAACGCAAGTGCCCGTTCCGCTTTCGTGTCTGTTGGATCCATTCTCTGAGCGCCCCGAACGGCCTCCTCGGCTTCCTCTAAACGGCCCAGCGCAGCCAATGCCAAGCCGTGGTTGACGCGCATGTGCAAGGACCCAGGATCGTCCTCGACGGCGCGGCGGAACAGCGCTTCCGCCTCGGAGTGGCGGCCTTGCTTGACGCACAGCACGCCGAGGTTTCCTCTTGCCGGGGCATGTTGCGGATCTGCCCTGATTGCTGCTCTGAAGGCGGCCTCGGCCTCCGGTGCTCGCCCGAGATTTCCGAGAGCCAGCCCCAGTTCGTTTTGCGCGGCAGCCAACGTTGGATCAAGCTCAAGGGCCTTCTCCAACGAATCGATCCGTTCTGCGTTTCGATCCAAGGCGGAAAGAGCCAAGGCTCTGCCGTAGTAGAGCTTGGCGTCGCGCGGGTCATGACCCAGGGCCTGGTCGTATTCCCTCAGAGCCGCAACTGCATCCCCCTGGTTCAAGTAGGTAGCCGCGCGTCCGGCCGCCCTCGCCGCCAAACCCACCCGCAGGATCTGGCGCTTTCGCTCCTCGAACGACTCCAATTCGGTGCGCAACGCAACCGAATCATCGAGTTGCCTCAGCACGGAAATCAATGCGAAGCGTATCTGTTGAGAATCCGGATCCAGTTCTCTCGCGCGTTGCAGATGTTCCCGTGCTTCGGAAAACAAGTCTCGCTGCGCGAGCAGTTCCCCCAAGGCTTGTCGGGCTTCCGCGCTGTCGGAGTTCGCCTTAACGGCACGGCCTAGCGCCGCTTCGGCATCGCTAAAGTTGCCCAGAGCGCGAAGAGCGATGCCACGCAGGTAGTAAAGCTCGAACCCGTCCACCGATTCGGGAGTGGCATCGAGCCACGGCTCCGTCAGCTCGAGCGCCGCTTGGAAGTTGCGTAGGTTGGCCGCCGCCTTGGCCGCCGAAAGCCTCGCCATCGAATGCAGGGGATCCAGATCCAAGGCCGCCGCAAAGTGTTCCGATGCCTCGGCATAGCGATCCTGTTGCGCATAAGCAGTAGCTAGATTGAAGCGTCCGGCAAAGTGCTCAGGCTCCGTCCTGACAAGCCGTTCAAGCGGGCCGATCGCGCGCTCTGGATGCCCATCTCTAGAATGCACGTTCCCGAGCAGCAGAAGGGAGTCCGGGTCGTCTGGATCGATCCCCAACGCCGATTCGATCTGACTGATCGCCGCGACGTACCGCCCCTGCTCCAAGAGTGCCTCCGCGAGCCGTTGCCGAGCCGCGGTCGACCGAGGTGCAGCCCCCACAGCCGCGGTCAACTCTCGGGCGGCACGTTCAAGGTGTCCTAGGCCAAGCAGGACCGAACCCAGCGCCAAGCGGGCGTCTGGATGGTCGGGACGCGCGGCTGCAGCAATCTCGAGATGAGCCAGCGCCTCACCAAGTTGGCCGTCACCAAGGTGGACGAGCGCTAGGTTAAAGCGCGGTGCCCAGGACTCGCCGTCGAGTCGAAGCGCATTGCGGAAGGCGAGGGCGGCGCACTTCGAGTCCGCTAGATCGACAAAGTACTCGCCCCTGGCGTTGTGGGCCGATGCCGACGGATTCGAGAGCAGTGCGCCTTCTAGCTCGGCGGAAGCCGAACAGAGAGGGGCAGCCGGCAATAAAGGCGCAAAGATTGCGACCAAGCCAAGCAACCCACCCGCCATGCACCCTCGCCGCGCGGTCCGCACGAGGCTAGAGGGACCCGTCGCCTGCAGCCTTGCCAACAATGGGCGCATGCCGCGAATATACTAGAGCGGACGCACAGGAGCCGAGCGAGACATCCAAGATGGCCCAATACAAAACGGCGGTTTGGGCGGTTTCCCTTCTCTGCCTCGCGGCGGCGGCGCCAAGCGCGCGTCCGCAAGGACGCAGCTCCGCCGCTACGCAAGCGATTGCGGCCGCTTCCGAATCAGAGGTCCAAGAGGACGGTCACAGGCGCATGCTCCGGACGTTGGAGGATGTTCGGATTCGTAGCGCTACCGAGAACATCTATACGGGTTCTGAGATTCTCGCCGAGGAACGCGCCAAGTTGGAGGAGCTATCGGATCGCGAGCCAGCAGCCGCGAGGGCAAAATTGCTTTTCTCGATAGGCAAGGACAGCCTGAGGCTGGGCGACAACTTGGAGGCGGTCGAGCGATTGCGGGAAGCCTACGACCTCACGGGAGGCGGTGACATCGAGGTGACATTTCAACTTGCTATCGCGTTCATGCGGCTAGGCGAGTCTCGGAACTGCATCCATCACCGCGATCCTGATAGCTGTATCCTCCCGATTCTAGAGGGAGGGGTCCACCACGAACAAACCGGCGCGCGCAATGCGATCCGCTATCTAACGGAGGTGCTTGCGAGGAGCCCTGACCACCTTGCGGCGCGGTGGCTGCTGAACTTGGCAGCGATGGTGATCGGCGAGTATCCGTCCGCGGTGCGAGCGCCACTACGGATTCCCCAAGAGAGGTTCGAGTCAGAAGCGGAAGCGCAGCGGTTTGCTGATATTGCCGCGGACCGCGGGCTCGACGTAGTGAGCTTGAGCGGGGGAATCGTCGTCGACGACTTTGACAAAGACGGGTGGCTGGATGTCGTTGTTTCGGACTGGAGCCCCAGCGGGCAGCTGCGCTACTTCCGGAACGAAGGGGGCGGATTCTTTGCAGAGCGCACCCAAGAAGCCGGCTTGACCGGCCTCTACGGCGGGCTCAATCTCCTTCAAGCCGACTTCGATAATGACGACGATACGGATATCTTCGTGCTCCGAGGTGCCTGGCTGGAAGAGGCCGGCCGAAGGTACCCGAACTCCCTCCTCCAGAACTTGGGCGGGGGACGCTTTCGAGACGTGACTCTCGAGGCGGGCCTGGCCGGAGAGCACTACCCGACGCAAACATCCGCTTGGGCCGACTTCGACAACGACGGCCATTTGGACCTGTTCGTCGGCAACGAATACGCACCAAGCCAGCTCTTCAGGAATCACGGGGACGGGACGTTCGAAGAAGTGGCGGCGCTAGCAGGCGTAACCAACGACGATTTCGCGAAGGGCTCCGTCTGGGGGGACTATGACGCGGACGGCGATCCCGACTTGTTCGTTTCGAATTTTGGCGGCCCGAACAGGCTCTTCCGGAACAACGGCGACGGCTCCTTCACCGACGTCGCTTCCGAGCTCGGCTTGGCGCTCCCGCTGCGCAGCTTCCCTTCTTGGTTCTGGGACTACAACAATGACGGCACGCTTGACCTCTACGTGTCCGGATACGAATGGAATGTCACGGACATCGCGGCAACCTACATGGGCTTGCCTGCGCTGGAGACGGAACCGGACCGGCTTTACAAGGGGGATGGCTTGGGCGGATTCCGGGAAGTTGGAGCCGAGACGGGTGCCGCCCGGATCACGCAGCCGATGGGGGCGAACTTCGGCGACATCGATAACGACGGATTCCCCGACTTCTACCTTGGCACGGGCTACCCGGCCTACGAGGGCTTGATGCCCAACCTGCTCTTCCGCAATCTCGGGGGCGAACGCTTCGTCGACGTGACCGCGGACGCAGGTGTCGGGCACCTACAGAAAGGCCACGGGGTCGCATTCGCGGATTTCGATCACGACGGAGACCAGGACATCTTCGTGGAACTGGGCGGGGCCTTTGCCGGCGACGTGTATGCCAACGCGCTGTTTGAGAACCCCGGAAACGGGAACGGCTGGATCGCGCTGAAGCTAGAGGGCACCGAATCGAACCGGTCGGGCATCGGCGCGCGGATCCGCGCCGAAATCCTGGAGGACGGCAAACGCAGGTCGGTCTACAAGTGGGTTGACAGCGGGGGCAGCTTCGGAGCCAACCCGCTCAGACAGCATCTCGGACTTGGTGCGGCAAATATGATCGAGACGCTGGAGGTCTACTGGCCGAGATCCGGCATCATCCAGCGGTTCGAGAGCGTTCTCTCCAACCGATTCATTGTCATCGAAGAGGGGAATCCGGAGTACCGGTCGCTTCCTTACGCGTCCAGTCCACAACACTAACCAGGGAGCCCGCCGGGACCGCGATCCCGACCGGGTCAAGCGTGGACTTGCTCCGGCAGCCCGCGGCGCAAATCAGCGGTTGCCGGAAGGGGCTGCCAATGCAAAGCCCCTTCCGGCAAGGAGGCATCGATCAGAAAGCTATCTTCAGACCCATCTGGATGTTTCGCTCCCTCAGGGCGGTGCCGGTAACGAAGCCGAAGTTCGAACTGTTGAACACTCTTTGCGGCGTGCCGAACGTCGGCGTGTTGAACGCGTTGAAGAATTCGACACGGAACTCGACATACCGCGTTTCCTGGAACGAGAATCGCTTGAACAGCGATAGATCGAAATTCGACACGCCGTCCGTCCGCACGTTGTGCCTGCCCGAGTTGCCGAACTGCCGAATGCTCGTCCCGGGCACGAAGTCCGGCCAATCCAAGGCGCCGGTGTTGATCCACCTCGACGTGGTCGGATTCGAAATCTCGACATCTCCCGTCACGACCGGCCGCGCGTAGCAACCGGTGTTGCCGGTGTTGGTGATGTCTCCGTTGATGCACATCGTGTAAGGCTGCCCGGATCGGAACAGGGAGATCCCGTTGAACTGCCATCCGCCGATGATCTTGTTGAGCACCTTGCTCCCGGTGTCGAGCCTGCGCCCCGAGCCGATTGGGATCTGCCAGATCCAGCTCACAGTCAGCACGTGCGGAATGTCGAATCCGGACGGCGAGTAGTCCGCTCGCAGGTTGTACGGATTCTGCACGGCGAATCCTTCCACCCCGTACCACCCCGAGGACCCGTGGTCCATGGACCGAGACCAGGTATAGGAAACCTTGTACGCCAAGCTGCCCGCCAACCGCTTGTCCAGCAGGAACTGGAACGCGTGATAGTTGCTCTTGCCCCAGCTGCGGTCAAAGAAGCTCTGCTGAGCGTGCGGATGCGGCGTTCGGGGCTTGATCGGGCCGGGCCCGGGCTCCACGGCGGTGTTGTAGTATCCGCCAACGTTGAGGCGGCTGCTCGCGGAACCGACGTAGTTGGCAGTCACGACGGTCGACTCGTTCAATTGATGCTGCAGGCCGATATTCCATTGCTGCGAATAGGGGTTCTCGAAGTGCGGGTCCATGTACCAGAGCACGCCGGTGAACGGAGTCGGAGGCGGGAACAGGCCTTGCGGGAAGGGGTTGGCGATGTCGATCGTTGGAACGGCGCTCGCCTCGCTGGGCTGGTTGAGGTTGTTCCCGAGCTGCTGTCCTACGTCTGGCCAGCCACCCTCGTAATTCTGCGCAGTCTGGGTGACCGCCGCCCATTCGTCGAAGAAGATCCCGTACGAAGCACGGAGAACAGTCTTGTCGGAGATACGAAACGCTAAGCCGACGCGCGGCTGGAAGTTCTTCGTCGTGTCATGGTAGATCTTGCCTCGAGGATCGACGGTCACATGCTCCGGCAGCGAGCCGTCGGGAGTGGGAATGCAAGGCGCGAAGCCGCGCTCGGCGCAGGAAGGCGGCTTGCGCTGCAAGACGTAGATGCCACGCAGTAGGTCGAGCGCTCCGGTTTCGATGCCCCCCTGCTTGCCGACAGTCTGCTCCTCGCCGTACGGGGGCTGGAACTGGCGATCGTAGCGCAGGCCAAGGTTGATAGTCAGCCTCTGGCTGGCCTTCCAGGAATCCATCAGATAGAACCCCATGGTCCCGCCGGGACGCAACGTTTCCCACACATTGCGGCGGCCCGCCGAGTCCGGCGTGCCAATCAGGAACGAAGCGAGCGAACTGCCGCCATCGTTGTCGAGCGGGTTGGCCGTCTGCTGCACTCGGAATGCCTCGTTGAGGTTCTCGTAGAAGGACTGGAAGTCCGTGCTGTTGCCCTCTCCACCGAACTTGATCGTATGGTTGCCCATGATCTTCGTCACGTTCCCTCGGAAATTGACGATCGAACTCGAAGGAGTATTCAAGGTGTTGGATTCGCCGCCGCCGAACCAGTTCACGACGGTGTATCGGGGAATCAGGTCCTCGCCGCTATTGAAGCTGCCGCAGAACGTGGATGCGCAGCCGAGTTGACCCAGCACGCCGCGGTCGCGGAAGCGGTTGCCTGCATTGTCCACGGATTTCACCCAACCGCCCTGTACTTGGAGAATCGTGGTCGGGCTGAACGTATGAACCCAGCTCGCAGCGGTGTTGCGGGCACGATACTCTTGGAATCCGCCAAGGGAGGGCAGGCCTCCCGAAACGTCGTTGTCCTGGAGCGTCCCGCTCCACCGGAACCATATGCTGTCGTTTTCGTCGAAAACGTGGTCCAAGCGGGCGGTGTACTCTTCCTGGTTCTGCCGCACCGGAGTCGCGTCGCGAGCGTTTCTGTCGGACGTGATGATGGGCCCCGCACCGGGCAGCACAGCCCTGGCGTAAGCGAGCGCCGTCGGGCTCAGCCTGGCTGCGGGGATCCTGTTCCCGGGGAAAGGATCGCGGACAAAGTCGCCGCCGTCGGCCCGCGTCGAGAACGGATCGTAGATCCTCCGCGGGTCGTCGCTAAGGTCTCCTGCCAAGTTCGCCTCGGTCGGCACTCGGAAAAGACTGTCACTAGGACGCCGCAAACGGAAGCCCTGATAGCCGAGCATGAAGAATGTCTTGTTCTTGACTACCGGACCGCCAAGCGTGCCGCCGAACTGATTCCATTTCTGTGTCGTCACGGTAGGACGGAAGAAGTTTCGGGAGTCGAGCTTTTCGTTGCGCAGGAACCACCAGAGATTCCCGTGGTACTCGTTCGTGCCGCCCTTGCTCACCACGTTGATGATTCCACCGACCGCGCCGCCGAACTCCGGGTCGTCATTGTGGGCGTTGATCTTGAATTCCTGGATTGTGTCGATAATCGGCGGCACGGCATAGGTGCTAACGAACGCACCTTGGTTGAAAACGCCGTCCAGCATGAATAGGTTCGAGCGGTTCGTCTGGCCGTTCACCGCCGAAAACTGGAACTCCCCGATCGGACGGGCGGTGAATCCACCGCTGTTCTGAGAGACGCTTGACGGGCGCGACACCGGGAGTAAGTTCGAGAAGGGTTGTGAAGTTGCGCCCGTTAAGCGGCAGGTCGACAACCTGCTTCTCGGTTACTGCCGAGCCCAGCTCAGCAGACGACGCCTGCAGTTGGGCACCTGCAGCCTGCACCGTCACAGTCTCGGTGACGGCGCCGACCTCCAAAACGAAATCGAACGTTGCCGTCCGGTTGACGACCAACTTGAATGGGTTGACCACTGCAGTCTGGAACTCGCTCGAAGCGCACGACAGCGTGTACATTCCCGGCTGCAGGTTGATGAAACGATACACACCTGCGTTATTCGACGCAGCCTGCTGTTCCAGGCCGGTCTCGACATTGGAGATTGCGACCTCCGCACCGGGAACAACCGCCCCCGTGGCGTCGCGCACCGTGCCGGTCACCGAGGCAGTCGCGATTTGCGCCTACGCGTCGGGCGCGATGCTGATCGCCAACGCCAGGATAGTGGCCAGCGCTGCGAACGCACTGAATCGAAGTGTTCTAAACATCCAAAACCCCCTGTTGGAAAGTCTGCAGCACCTGCGTTGTGTCGTTGATGGGTAACCGAGACCTAAGATTTGGGCAGTGCGGTTGCAGCCGCGACATTAGACCGGTTTCGACCTCTTGGATGCGGGGCGGCACCGACACTGAGCCGCCTGGCTCGAACGGAACATCCCTGATTGGAAAGCGATTTACGCGCCGCCATCTAGGCCCTGACATCAAAGCTCCGGATCGAAGTAAGAGGTTGTACCTCGCGGGCCGAGCGCATCACATTTGGAACGAAAGGTCTGCTACATCGAACTTGCCAGAGTCCTGCCCCGCCTGTTAGGCGTCTATAGCGCTCGCAGCCGCACGGACTGTTTCGATTCCCGTCATGCCAATCCCGAACCAGCCATTGGTGCGGGACATCGATGCTTTACAGCCAGCGGAGGCGCGGACATCAAGGGGGACCGTTCATTCGGACACGTCTTACGCCCCAACGTGACCGGAGCGACTTTCAAGCATTCGCAACAAGGCACACCGAGGGAGTCGTTGGGATTAATTGGCTCAACCTTGACGCGTTCGAGATCCCCGAGCCTTACACACTTGGAAACTCAGCCCGCATGCTGCTCGGCATTCGCGGGCCGGTCCAGTTCGCCCTTGACGGGAAGCTCAGCAAGAACTTCAATTGGGGTAAAGACCGGAACTTCGCGCAGAAGTCTACAGCTTGAGGAACACACCGCAATTCGCCCTGCCGAAGACGTCAGCTGGCAGTGGTGATTTCGGGATCGTCACCGCTGTGTACGGCGGACGTCGAGTCATGGAATTCGGGATGCGGGTTACATTCTAGAAACTCGAGCCGCCCGGGCGGCTTGCAAGAAGCGGGCCCCTCGAGACAATGGGTTCGAGGGGCCCGCAGACGCGCAGACTTCGCAGTCCCTAAGATCTGTGCCTGCACGCCGGCCTACGTTGAAAAGGTGCGACCTCGCCGATGATCGGACTCGTAACAGCTTGGCTCTAGCTCTCGCTCACCAGAAGTCGACGCTTCGGCAGGCCCCTGTTTCCCTGCGCGGAGGTCCATGGACATTACTCGCAGCATTGCGGAGGTCTCGCAATCGGAACACCGGGGACTGCGGGCGTGAGCCATATACACCCGCCTGAGTCCGGCCGAGAGACTCCAAGACGCTAGGAAAAGTTCCCTGCAATCGCTTGGCTGCTTCGCTGAAGTTGTACGCGCACGCTAGCCTCCGGACGCGATTTGGCGGAGGCAGGTCTTGTGTCCCTTCTGGCTATCGCTGTTCAGCTGCCCAATTGCCTAGGCTCTGACAGAGATGCTAGATGCGCTAGATGCCATTGATTGGGAAACCAACATTCGCGTTTTTCGTAGCGTCGACTTTGCTACGGGCCGCGAAGCAGCCATCGCGAGTGCAATTGATTCCGACCGTCCCGACGCCGCGATTGACTGCCGCGGTAGCGCCCGACCGCCCTTCCTGTGGAATTCGTGGCCAGAGGGACGAAGTTGCCGATGTGGACGAATCCGAAGCTTCAGTACGGGCGAGGTCTTACCGGACGCTCTCCAAATCGCTCAGCCTCGTGCCATAGATTAGATACCGTCACGCCTCCCAAAGCATCTTGACGGGCATCGCGAAGAGCCTGGAATCCAATTGCTGAATCCTCTCTCCATCGTGAAGGATGATGCCGCAAGAGAACCGAGCACCCGTAGCCTCCTTTAGGCGCCTCAGCCCTCGGAAGTCTCTAGGGCGCACAGTCGCGCCCGCCTTGACTTCGATGCCGATGACTTCGCCCGTCGGTCGCTCGAGGACCAGATCGACTTCAGCCTGGTCCTTGTCACGATAATGACTTACTGTGGTCTCCTCGTCGGCCAAGGCCGCAGCCTTGGCAAGTTCCGAGTAGACAAAGCACTCGAGAAGCGATCCCAGTTTCTGCCTGTCCGTTGCGATGGCCTGTGCGCTCAGCCCACGAACAGCGGCAAGCAAACCTGAATCCAAGAATTGCAGCTTCGGCGTCTTGACGAGCCGTTTCAGCTCGTTGTGATGCCAAGCGCGGATGCGGCGGACCAGGAACATGTGCTCCAGCTGGGTGAGCCACCGATCAACAGTCTTGGCGTCGACACCCAGCTGGTTTCCGAGATTGGATAAGTTGATGATCTGGCCCGAGTACAACGCGGCGTGGTCGATCAGCCGGCTCATTTCGTCGAGCTTGTTGATCGTCGCGAACTCGGGGATGCCACGCTGGGTGAGCGAGCGCGCATAGGCGCGAAGCCAGTTCCGGCGCCGACCGGGAACGGTGCGGGACAGGGCCAAGGGAAAGCCTCCCGAGATGACTCGCTCGACCAAGGCCGGTGTCGGCCCTGTGACCGTGAAGCTCGGATAGTTGCTGTCGAAGGCTCGGTCTAGGAAGGCCGGCAGGTCGGCACCCTCGATTTCCGCTTGGGAAAACGGCAAGAGTTCTATTGCTTCGACGCGTCCCGCAAGTGAATCGGGAGAGATCAAGCCTTTGAAAAGCTCGACCGAGCCCGTAATCAGGTAGCGCCCCGGGCGTGGGTCTTCATCGACCGTCTTCTTAAGTTCCAAGATAAGGCTTGGCACACGCTGGATTTCATCGATCACGGCCGCCTTGTAGCTGCGCATGAATCCTGCGGGGTCTGATTCGGCGAATTGCCTTGACTGGAAATCGTCCAATGTGACGAAGGGAAGATCTAGGTCGCCGGCAAAACCACGAGCAAGCGTCGTTTTGCCAGCTTGGCGAGGTCCGACGATTGCAACAATGCGCGTATCTGTCAGCGCAGTGCTGACTTGGGACTGAGGATGTCGCGCCACGAACTCGTCAAGGTTGATTTGTATTGGCACGAAAGAGCGTCCGACTCGGATTCTTGTTCCGTCTAGTACAGAATATAGCACCGTCCGATCCGGAATAGAATAGCGTCCAATCCGGAATGGCTGGCCGTCCATTCCGGAATGCTACATAGGGGTCTTCCGCCCAGCATCAGGATCAGGTGGACAGTCAAACCGATTTTGTGCGTGAAGACCGGCAGGCCGGCATGATTCGCGCCTCTTCGTCGCGATTCTGCTGATGCCCAGTGCAGCCTGAGTGATTTCAAGTACCCTCGATCATTCCTCGGGGAAGGCCGTCGAGCTTGCGAGGCCATGCTAACCAGCCCCCTTGCCGGGCAGACTGTCAGTGTTGGGAAGTAGACGGATCGCGCCCTCGCCGGCAATCGCGCCCAAAACTCGATTCGCAGTCACCGTGTGCCAGTCGAAGCCGAGAGCCCTGGCCTATTGCGTCGGCAGCGCCCGCCGTGCATTCAGCTGGTCGAAATCGCTGAGGTGCGTGCCCTGGGCACGAAAGCAGCTGATCAGTTCCCAAGGCGACCCGCGGGGCCAGTGGCGACGCCTGACACTGTCCCGGCTAGCCGGCACCAGGGCTAGACCTACAGAATTGACTGAACGAGCTAACAGAACTGGATGCCCGCTGTCCGTGAGGTGTTCTGCGGTGAAGCCGCACTCTACCGAGTCGAATCAAGAGCTGGACGGTCAATCATTGCTCGGTCATCCACTAGCATGGCGTCGGAGACATGGCATAGAGTCGTTTGCAGCTGGGGAAGTGCAGCAGGTCGGGGTCTGGTCCCGTTGTGAGGATGAATTGTCGAGGCTCGGCGCTGGCTAGGTTGTCGGGCAAATGGACACGTCATCGAATCACGCTCGTATCAACCGAGTCCTGCGCCAGGCCTATCGAAGTCTTCGCGAAATAGAATCTGTTCGTCGCGACGAAAACGTCCTCTGCCTGCTTGGCTCGTAATCGCTGGCTCGAACCAGCAGCAATCGGTGGCTTCACGGGCTGCACACCAGCTGGTAGACTGCGGCGCATGCATCTCGCGCCGGCGGTCCTCGCGGCATCCTTGGCTCAAGGCGTCCTCGCCCAAGAGCGCCTGCCCAATGTCGTCGTTGTACTAGCAGACGATCTGGGCTGGGGAGACCCGCAATCCTACAACCCCGAATCAAAGATTCCCACTCCGCACATCGACAGACTGGCTCGCGAAGGGATGCGATTTACCGACGCGCACAGCCCGTCGTCGGTTTGCACTCCCACTCGCTACGGGTTGCTGACCGGCCGCTACGCCTGGCGTACATCGCTCGACAGCGGTGTTCTCGACGGCTTCGGCCCGCCATTGATCGACCCCGGGCAGCACACCATCGCGTCAATGCTCAAGCGATCGGGCTACCGGACCGCGGCGGTCGGCAAGTGGCATCTTGGCATGAGCTGGCTGGATCAGAAAGGCACGCCCGTACCTCGCCGTATCGGCGGATTCCGCCCGGGCATCGACGTTGACTACACCGCCCAGCTGCACGGCGGCCCGCTCGATGTCGGCTTCGACACGTTCTTCGGAATTTCCGCCTCACTGGACATGAGCCCGTATTGCTTCCTGCGGAATCGGTCGGTTGAGGCGATTCCCGAAATCCCGGTGCCGCACGGAAGATCGGACATCTTCTCGGGATTGGCCGCTGGGCTGCGATCGGAGGGCTTCCGCGTCGAGGACGTCCTGCCGCGGCTCGGGCAGGAAGCGGCACGGATCATCAATCTGCACGTCGGCCGAGACCAGCCGCTGTTCCTCTATGTGGCGCTGGCTTCGCCGCATCTTCCGATCGCGCCGGTCGAGGCGGGGGCCAGCCGCGCCGGGCTATACGGGGATTTCGTATTCAATACCGATCGCGCTCTAGGGCAGGTGCTCGAAGCGCTAGATCGCAACGGGATGGGGGCGAACACGCTAGTCGTTTTCACGAGCGACAACGGCGGACTCTGGCATTGGTGGGATTTCCGCGCAGCCGACGATGGCGGTGCGGTGCCGCAGACGGCGCGCGGGCGCTATGTTCGCGACCTGGGCCACCGAAGCAACGCCGGCTGGAGGGGAACCAAGGCTGATATCTTCGAGGGAGGGCATCGAGTGCCGTTCGTGGTTCGCTGGCCGGGCGAAGTCGCCGCCGGATCGGCGAGCGATGAGCTCGTCGTATTGACGGACTTGTACGCGACGGTCGCTGAGCTGGTAGGCGGCGAGGCACTGGGGTCAAGCGGGCAGGACAGCTATTCCCTCGTTCCGGTGCTACGCGGGAGCGGAAAATCTGGGAGGGCGACGGCAGTGCATCATTCCTACCGCGGGATGTTTGCGATTCGGAAGGGAAACTGGAAGCTCGTCCAGGGGCGAGGCTCGGGGGGATTCACGGTGCCGCGGTCGATTGACGAGCCAGGCGGGCAATTGTACAACCTGGCCGAGGACCCGCGGGAAACGAAGAACCTCTACGCGGAAAATCCCGAGCTGGTGGCCGAGCTTGAGGAATTGCTAAGGGCAATCCGGGAGTAGCTGCGCCGTGGGGACCGGGATTCCCGCTCCATTGACACTCGAGCGTCGCGAGGCGCGATTTCCAAGGTGAGAGCCTCCTCGGAACCAGGACGCAGCTCGCGCCTGCGGCATCGACGGGGTGGAGCCTGCAGGAAGCATGATAGAGGGGACTTGGTCCGCACAGACAATGAAGCAAGGCCAAGGGATCCGTCGACCGTGACCCCTGCGAAGGTCAGGTGCGGCTAGGCCGCCACGATTGAGAAACATAGCGCTCCGCGGCTCACTGCAACCAGAGCTGTTCGAATGCAGCGAATAGGCCGATAGGTAGCCTGCATGACCCTAATCGTGGGTCATCGTAAAGGCGCCCGGGCCGGGCTCTGCGAATGGTGCTCAAGCCAGGTTGACAATCTGGCCAGCGCGACCGAACGGCTACCATGGTCTGTTGACGTTCTCTAGGTTCGCGGGCGCTGCGCATCGGCCTTGTGGGACAGAGCATGCTGCCGCGCGGCGCTTGGAAGCGGACCGCTTGTGGAGGAAACCGATGGTCAAGACAAACAGCAAGCTTCTCTTGATGGCGGTCGCCCTGATCCTCGCCTTGCCGGAGCGGTTTTCGGCGCAGACGGGCGCCAACGCCATGAACAATCCCTACCGCATGGTGGAGCAATGGGGGGAACTGCCCGAAGGCATCCTATGGGGATCTTCTATCGGGATTATTCCCGACGGCAAGGGCGGAGCTTGGCTCCATCACCGCTCTGATCCCCCGATCGTCAAACTCGACTCGTCCGGCAAGGCCGTCAAGACATTCGGCGACGGGATGTTCGTGCAAGCGCACGGCTTCTGCATGGACAATGATGGCAACCTCTGGGCCGGCGACAGCGGGCCGTTTGGAGATGACGCTTCCGAGGCAGGCCGCGGGTACCAATTCTTCAAGTTCAGCCCGGACGGCGAGCTGTTGCTCACCCTGGGCAAGGCGGGCGTGTCGAAGGCCGGAACCGATACCTTCATCGCCCCGACGGCCTGCGCTGTCGCTCCGAACGGCGACATCTTCATCGCCGATGGGCACTTCCCCCGCCCTTCGACCAGCCAGCAGGACGGCGACCGGATCGTTCGGTTCACAGCCGACGGGGAATACATCGACTCGTGGGGCCGAAACGGATCGGGCCCCGGCGAATTCGACGGCCCGCACGCGCTCGCCATCGACTCCCAAGGGAGGCTGTTCGTCGCGGACAGGTCGAACAACCGGATCCAGATCTTTGACCGAGAAATGAATTTCGTCGATGACTGGAGACATTTCGGTCGCCCCAGCGGGGTGGCAATCACGGCAGACGACACGCTGCACGTGTCGGATTCTGAATCTGGCAAGAGGATCGCGGGCGTCTTGCGTAACCCAGGATGGAAGAACGGCATCAGGATCGGCAACGCGAAGGATGGCTCTCTTTCGATCTTCATCGACGGAACCGACCCCGAAGGCTTGGGGGCGGATGATCGAGGCAACGTGTTCGCCGGACTGACGCGTGCCCGGCGCGCGGGTCCGCCACTAATACAGAAGTGGGTCAGGAAGTAGATTCGGTTCGGGGGCTTACGCGGCCTTTCCAAGCCGCTTGACCGGAATTCCCGCATTTCCGCAATGGGGCCGCCGCCGGCACCTGCTGCACGGGAGCCAACTCGGCATGCGACCGGGTCCGTCCGATGCAAGCCCATTCGCCCGGCATTGGCGAGAACGAACACGGTCCGGTGTTCGAGTCCGTGTTCGCCGATTGCCGGCGACACCGATTTGTACACGCCCCAGGCTGGTAATTTGTGCCATTCGACAACCAAACTCGATATTCTTAGAGAGCGTGGAGAGGCGCGCTTTCCGATTGGCACAATTGTTGCATCGACTCCTTTTCGGAGCCGTTGTTCTGCCCGGCGCGGTGCTGGGCCAGGGAGTGGCTTCCAGCGGTGCCTCCGCCCAACCGAAAAGACCTCTGCCGGAAGGCGTGACTCCACCTCTCGTCGAATATCGGGACATCGCCGCCGAGGCCGGATTGCGAGGCATCGCCATCTCCGGATCCTCGACTGACAAGAACTACATTGTCGAATCCACAGGAACTGGAGTCGCCATCATCGACTTCGACGGCGACGAGCTCCTTGATATCCTCCTGATCAGCGCCGATCGCTTTGAAGAGGAAGATCCCGAGCCGCGACATTATCTGTTTAAGAACCTCGGGGGGCTCCGGTTCTCCGATGTCACCCAGGAATCCGGCATAGAGCATACGGGATGGGCCCAGGGAGCCTGTGTCGGGGATATCAACGACGATGGCTTCGATGACATCGTGATCCCGCACTGGGGCCAGAACCGCCTCTACCGGAATCAAGGCGATGGTACGTTCCGAGAAGAATCCGCGAATCGCGGCCTCACGGAGAGCGTGCAGCGCTGGGGCACGGGTTGCGCATTCCTGGACTTCGACCGGGACGGGGACCTGGATCTGTTCATCGCCAACTACCTGCGATTCGATCCTGCGAAGACCCCGAAGCCGGGCGAAGGTGCGGAATGCCGGTGGAAAGGCATGCCGGTGCTATGCGGCCCGCGCGGCCTGCCCGGCGAGTCGATGTCGCTATACGAAAACGATGGCAGCGGAATGTTCGCGGATGTTTCACAGCAGGCGGGCGTCGAGACGGAGAAGCTGTACTACGGGTTCACTCCCCTGACGGGGGACTTCGACAACGACGGCTGGACGGATGTCTACGTCGCGTGCGACTCGACTGCGAGCCTGTTCTTCCACAATCAGGGCGACGGGACTTTCGAAGAGATCGGTGTGATCTCCGGCACTGCCTACAACATGGACGGGCAGGAGCAAGCCGGCATGGGAGCAACGGCGGGAGACTTTGACCTGGACGGGGACCTGGATATCTTCAAGACCAATTTCTCCAACGACACGCACACCCTGTATCTCAACGAGGGGATGCAGATGTTCATCGACGAAACCGTTACGACCGGCCTCGCGGTCAACACGCAGTACCTAGGCTGGGGCACCGCATTCTTGGACATTGACCACGACGGAAGAAAGGACATATTCGTCGCCAACGGACATGTCTACCCTGCCGTCGACAAAGCCGGCGTGGGGGAATCATTTCACCAGCGCCGACTGGTCTATTGGAACTACGGCCGCGGCAGATTCCACGACATCAGCGATGCGGCGGGTCCGGGGGTGACGGACAAGCACTCTTCCCGGGGACTTGCTCTGGCGGATTTCGACAACGACGGCACGCTTGAGATTGTCACGGTGAACATGCACGAGGATCCGTCGCTCCTCAAGCAGTTCTCCCCCGTGGGTAATGTCGTCGTGATAGACGCGCGGCTGGAATCCGGCCGCACCGCCATCGGATCGCGCATTCGCGTCGAATCCGGAGGTCGGAGCCAGATCGATGAAGTCCGAAGCGGCGGGTATCACATCTCGCAGGGAGACACGCGCGTTCATTTTGGGCTTGGGGAGGCGAGTTCGGCGGATGTAACCGTCACGTGGCCTGACGGGTCGGAAGATTCGCTGGAAGATGTGCAGGCCAACACGCGTATCACCGTCCGTCAGGGGAAAGGATTGGTCAAGACGGTCGTTCTGAGGGGGCAGCAAGCCCCGCAGTCCAAGTCAGACGCCAAACCGGAGGGGCCGCAGTCCGTGAAGTCGGCGGATCACTGAGTGGCGGGCAAACCCTGCACTTGGCGCCACAGGCCCCGCATGAAGTCGTCCTCGGGAAACAACTCGACGAATTGCTGGATCGTCTCGTGGGCGTCCCGATATCGCTTCAGATTGATGTACCGCAGGGCCAGCATCTTTCTCAGTCGCGGATTGAACGGCGCAGCCTCGACACCGCGAACGAGAATGTCCGCGGATTCCTCTTGGCGTCCGGTCTGGGCCAAGAGTTCCGCTAGGTCCTCATAGGTCGAAGCAGGTTGCGAACCGGCATCGATCGCTTCCGTCAAGTAATCGATCGCTTCGGGCGCGCGGTTTTCCAGCTTGGCCTTGCGGCCAAGGGCAGCCAGCACCAATGGATCGTCTCCATGCTTCTCCGCCACTTCCGCAAGCAGGCCCAAGTAGCGCTCCGAGAAGTCGGGGCGCTTTGCCAGTAGCTCCCCGAACGCCTGAAACCGCACTTTCAGCGGCAACGACTCGCCGCCCGCGCCGGAAGGCCGATTGACATGGACGAGTTCCGGCAGGTCCGGGGTGGTCTGCTCGAAGGCCTCGGGAGGAAAGGCCTGGCCTGGGAATTTGACAATGCGGTGGTTTGTGAGCGAGGAGTGCGAGATCTCGGCAATGTCGCGCTTAGGCATGTGACAACCTGCGCAGTTGTTCGTCGGACGCGCGTCGGATGCGAGACCGCAAGAGGAATCCTGGTGGCACTGGAGGCACTTCTGGCGATAGTAGGAAGCCCGTCCCTCCAACTCTGGCTGATTGTGGATTTCGTGGCAGGAGAAGCAGCTCAGGTCTCCCTCGCTACCGAGAAAGCACCTGCTGAGCTCCATCGAGGCGTTGTGCTCCAACAAGTCGGACTCGCGCGGATTGTCGCGGTCCGTGGGTAGCTTGAGGATCGCAACAGTTTCGTTGAGCCACTCGCCCGGACGGAAATCGAAATGGCCTCTTCCCTGCTGAAGCACCCGGGCGTCGCCTCCCTGGTGGCAGTTCATGCAAATGTTCTCGGCGAGCCGAGAAGGCAGCTTCAGCGGGTTAACGATCGCTCGGTCGTCGGCTTCGAGGTCCGCTAGCCGCGAGTTCGCGTGCTGTCTGCCCGGACCGTGGCAGTTCTCACAGCCGATCGCCAGTTCCGCAAAGGGTGGATCCGCGTAATGTCCCTCGCTGTCTCCGACTGGAACGGGCCGGCCGGCGTGACATTGCAAGCAAGCTGCGTGGATGGTCCGATTGAAACCATAGTCTTCGCCCCGCTTCGCAAATTCGTACCCTGGCGAGAGGTCCCAAGCACCCTCGCGCCGATAGAAAGAGACCGGAGCTTGGACCAAGTGATTGCCTCGGCGCACGAGGTAGCTGAATCCATTGACTCCAGAGCCGATGACGTAAGCGAGCTTGTGGGCATTGTCGAACGGAGGCTTGTCGGTCGGGTTAGCTTCCATTTCGCGCTGATAGAAGCCATCGTGCCGTTCCTCAACAACGAATCGACGGTTTAGGGTGTCGCTTATCACTGGTTCGGAAGCATCGACCAGCGGGCGGATGCGGTCGTCAACCCTCGTCATTGAAGAACCCATGGCGGACGGCGTAAAGTCGTCGTGCAACGCTTGGTGACATCCGGCGCAGACGGCTGAACCTACATGCTCCTCCGACGCTGACGCTTCGCTCTGGGCAGATGGCTGTTGTCCAAAGGCGCCCTGCATTGCGCCGAAAATCTGAACTAGTGCCAGCGCGAGAGCCGGCTTCCAGGCCTGGCGCGAATACGAGCCCCCACCGAAGAGATCAAGCCGACCAATGAATGCCCAAGAAAGCCGCGCCGTGGTCTTGCTCGCCATCACCGTGTGAATCAGTCAAGCTTTCGCTCATCAGCACCAGCTAACTTACTGAATCGTCTCACAACCGTCCCCGAAACACCCTGGTCCTGTTCTCTGGAGAGCCGTCCACTCACTGGCCTATGTACAGGGTCAATTGTAGTTTGCCGGGCGTTGCGGGGAGCATCGCCCACGGCGCCAACCGTCGAGACGAGCAATTGAGAAAGCAGCACTTCAGGCCCGGCGGGCTCCCTCGCGTTTCGGAATAGAGTGCGAGCTCCTTCGCGATCAATCGCCGTTGCATACGAGAAACAGCCCATTGCCAGCGGGTCGACAGCCCCGTCCGGAAGGCTTGCTGCCAACCTAGCGGCATGCGCCCGCGGGACGCCGCTCAACGATCACCGATCCGTCTACCCCAGACGCATCGGACGATCTGCGAGTTGTTCGGACCGAACTGGCCAGCCACGCTGCGAACCGCGATCTGAGATGGCGCCGGGGCACGCAATCCGCCCCGGCCCGCAAATTGACCAGCACCGAGCGAATCGCGTGTAACGCCCTAACCCCCGTTCATGCCCATTCTTGGATTGGACTGCGCTGAGCTCGTTTTTCCGGCAGACGGCAAATCGATAGGCTAACCGCGAGTTTCGGTCGCTCCCAACGACTCCCGGACTGCATCCTGTAGAGCAAATAAAGGGATCGCTGCCATAGCAGGAAAAGTACACTAGATCAGAGGCAACATGCATCGCTCAGCACTCGTCCTAGCCGTTTGGGGCACGATTTCCGTTTTATCCGCCGAACCGACTATCAATTCGGCGGCAGTCGACTTCCAGGCAGACGTTCGTCCGATCCTGGCGGATGCTTGTTTCGCCTGCCACGGTCCCGATAGCAACGCCCGCCAAGCAAGCCTGAGGCTGGACACTCGGGAGGGCGCCTTCGCCGATCGGGGGGGATACCGCGTCATCGTGCCGGGCAGCGCAGCGGAAAGCCGCCTCTACCAACGGATCAGCCACCCTCAGGAAATCGCCCGCATGCCGCCAGCATCCGCCGACCGCCATCCCACGGCCGAGCAGATCGAGACTATCAAGCGCTGGATCGATCAGGGTGCTGAATGGAGTGCGCACTGGGCTTACGACCCTCCGCGGAAACCGCAGCCCCCGGGGATGCGCGGCACGCGTTTCGTGATCAACGAGATCGACGCATTTGTATTGGCACGACTTGAGGAGGAAGGATGGACCCTCGCGCCGGAAGCGGACAAGCGAACGCTAATGCGACGGCTCAGTCTGGACTTGACGGGCTTGCCGCCGGATCCGACGGATGTGGAAGATTTTCTGAACGACACCTCGACGGAGGCCTATGAGAAACGGGTAGACAGCCTGCTCAACTCGCCGCATTATGGCGAGCGCATGGCGACGCAATGGCTGGACCTTGCGCGCTACGCCGACACGCACGGATTCCATATCGACGGGCGCCGGGACATGTGGCAGTGGCGCGACTGGGTGATCGAGGCATTCAACCGAAACAAGCCCTTCGACGAATTCACGATCGAGCAGCTCGCCGGCGACTTGCTGCCCAACGCGACCCACGACCAGAGAATCGCCACCGGCTTCAACCGGAACCACATGATCAATCACGAGGGCGGCGCCATTGCGGCCGAGTACCACACCGAGTACGTGGTCGACCGCGTGGAAACGGTCTCCACTGTCTGGATGGCGATGACGATGGGATGTGCGCGCTGTCACGACCACAAGTACGACCCGATCAAACAGCGCGAATTCTACGAGTTCTATGCATTCTTCAATTCCATCGACGAGCTGGGCCTCGACGGCGACAACGGAAACGCGGTTCCCATGCTGCAGCTGCCTGACCGCTCTCAGGAAGACAGGCTTGGACAGCTCGACGACGTGATCCGCTCCGTCCGGGCGGACCTTCCGGAGGCACGCGTCCAAAACGAGCTTGCCGACTGGGAACAGACCGCGCTCGCCACAATCCCTCGGTCGAGCGGTGACGAGCTCGAAGCCCATTACGAAATGGAGGGAGGCTTTTCCGACTCCTCCGGGAATTATCGCCACGGCAGGATCATGCGAGGCGAGCCGCTATTCAGCAGTGCGAAGGCCGGCAAAGGTGCGCGTTTCGATGTCGACACTCATGTTGCGTTCCCAGGAACACGGAACTTTGACCTGTCTCAGCCTTTCACCGTGGCGTTTTGGATGCAGCACTCGGGTCTCGTCGAGAAGGGCGTCCTGCACAAGATGGACGGTCCCGAAACTCTGCGAGGACTAGGGCTCTCGCTGAGCCGCCCCGTTTCGATTCCAGACGAGCTCAGGCGCGAGTATCACCTCACGGTGCGCCTCTCCTCCTCGCCGAGAGAAGCGATAGTAGTCAAGACTGAGAATCCTCTTGTCGACAAGAGAGGCGAAGACAGCACGTACCACATCGCCATCTCCTACGATGGCTCGGGGCGAGCCGCGGGCCTGCAGCTCCACCTCAACGGGGAAGCCGCCGAGTTCGCGATCCTCGATGACTCTCTCGCGAGCAGTCCAGGCAACAGCGCCCCGTTCGAGATCGGCGCGGGACGATTCGGCGGCCGCTACACCGGCACGCTCGACGACCTGCGGATTTACTCACGGGTTCTCGAGACGGACGACATCGCGCCGCTCGTAGCTCATGAACCAATCAGGTCGTTGCTTGGCGACCCGTATGTCGATTGCCAGAAGGTCCTTGCCGGCGTTCCGCCGAAGGCTGCTGACGACATTTACGCGCCCAAGCCGGACACCGTCGTCTCGCGATGCCGGAGCCGCACCTCGAGGCTGAAAGCCTACTACTTGACCCACGCCGCCCCCGAGACGGATCGCCGCTTGCACGCAAGGCTGCAAGAACAGCAGCGCATGCGATCCCAGCTTGCCGAAGCCGTGCCGAACGTGATGGTCATGAAGGAACTCCCGCAGGCGCGCGACACCTACATGCTGGGGCGGGGCGATTACCGCAACCGCACCGAGAAGGTGTCACCCGGCACGCCGGGCTGGCTTCCTGCGTTTCCTGAAAACGCACCGCCCAACCGTCTTGGCCTGGCTCGGTGGATCGTGAGCCCTGAACACCCGCTGACAGCCCGCGTGGCGGTCAATCACTACTGGCAGTCCTACTTCGGCAACGGCTTGGTGCGGACGGCGGAGGACTTCGGCCTGCAGGGAGAGCTTCCCACGCACCCGGCACTTCTGGATTGGCTCGCGTGGGAATTCGTTGACAGTGGCTGGGATATCAAGGCGCTGCAGAAGAGAATCGTCATGTCGGCGACATACAGGCAGCGTTCGCAGCTGAGCCCGGAGCTGGCGGCGAGGGATCCGGAGAACCGCCTGCTGGCGCGGGGCCCGCGATACCGGCTCCTTGCAGAGTCCGTGCGGGACAACGCCCTCATCGCATCAGGCCTGCTGAACCGCCAGGTCGGCGGGCCGAGCGTGTTCCCCTACCAGCCTGAAGGCCTGTGGAAAGAGATGGCTTACGGAGACATGTTCACCGCCCAGGTCTACCGCCAGGGATCAGGGGCCGACCTGTACCGTCGCAGCATGTACACGTTCTGGAAGAGGACCATCCCCCCGCCATCGCTAGGCGTGTTCGACGCGCCGGACAGAGAGAAGTGCATCGCCCGCCGTTCGCGCACGAACACGCCGCTGCAGGCCCTCGTCCTGATGAACGATCCAACATACGTCGAGGCGTCTCGCGCGCTGGCCGAGCGAATGGTTCGAGAGGGAGGCAGCGAGAGTTCGGACCGCGTCCGATTCGGCTACGAACGCGCGCTGGCCCGGCCTCCAAGCGAAATCGAATCACGGCTTCTCGAGAATCTGGCGAACGAGCAAGAGGCCAAGTTCCGAAACGCGGCAGCACAGGCGCAGGAATTGCTGAGGGTAGGCGACATCCCAGCCGACGGGAGCATCCCAGCACCCGAACTCGCCGCCTGGACAGTCGTCGCGAGCAGCATCCTGAACCTCGACGAAACGATAAGCAAGGAGTGACCGCATCATGAATCCCACCCTCGAACGCAAGCTCTTGGTCACTCGGCGCCAATTCTTTGGGTGCACAGCCACCGGAATCGGCCCTGCTGCGCTGTCGTGCCTGCTTTCCGGGCAAGGCTATGCCGCCACCCAAGGATCTGCCGCCGGAGCGGGCGGCCTACCAGATCTCCCGCATTTCGCCCCTAAGGCCAAGCGGGTCATATACATGTTCCAGTCCGGGGCTCCGTCCCAGATCGACCTGTTCGACCACAAGCCGATGCTGCGGGAATTCCACGGGCAGGACCTGCCCGACACAGTTCGAAAGGGCCAGCGGATCACTGGAATGACCTCCGGGCAGGACCGCTTGCCGGTCGCCGCTTCGGTGTTCGAGTTCCGGAAACACGGCCAATCGGGAACCGAGCTCAGCGAACTGCTGCCTCACACCGCCAAGGTGGTCGACGACATCGCTCTGGTCAAGACCGTCCAGACGGACGCCATCAACCATGACCCGGCGATCACGTTCATCCAGAGCGGGTTCCAGCAGCCGGGACGTCCTTCGATGGGATCGTGGGTAAGCTACGGGCTCGGGAGCGAAAATCACGATTTGCCCGGCTTTGTCGTCCTGATCTCGCAGGGCAGCAACCTCAATCAGTCCCAGCCGCTTTTCTCTCGCCTCTGGGGGTCGGGCTTCCTGCCGTCGCGCTACCAGGGAGTGAAGTTTCGCTCCAGCGACGACCCTGTTTTATATCTCTCCAACCCCAAGGGCATCGACTCCTCCACGCGGCGCAGCATGCTGGACGCGGTCGCGGAGATCAACCGCCTGCGGTCGCGGGAATTCGGCGACCCGGAGATCGAGACCCGTATCGCCCAGTACGAGATGGCCTACCGGATGCAGACATCCGTGCCGGACCTGATGGACCTCTCGAAGGAGCCGGAGCACGTTTTCGAGCGCTACGGACCGGATTCGAGGCGGCCCGGGACTTACGCCGCGAACTGCCTGCTAGCCCGCAGGCTTGCCGAAAGGGACGTGCGGTTCGTGCAACTGTTCCACCGCGGCTGGGACCAGCACGGCGATTTGCCTCGCGACATCCGCCTGCAAGCCAAGGACACCGACCAAGCTTCGGCCGCCCTAATCGAGGATCTGAAGGACCGGGGCATGCTGGACGAAACGCTAGTGATCTGGGGCGGCGAATTCGGTCGCACGGTCTACTGCCAGGGCAAGCTGAGCGAGACGAACTACGGACGCGACCACCACCCCCGCTGCTTCACGATGTGGATGGCCGGCGGCGGCATCAAGCCCGGAATCACGTACGGGCAGACGGACGACTACTGCTACAACGTGCTGGAGAACCCCGTACACGTGTACGACCTGCAGGCCACCGTCCTGCACTGCTTGGGCATTGACCACAAGCACCTTACGTACAAGTACCAAGGACGCCACTTCCGGCTGACTGACGTTCACGGCAACGTTGTCGAACCGCTGCTGTCGTAAGCGGTCGCCAATCCGACCTGCTAGCGAATCCGTACCCGATGCGGGAATCCGTTCGACTGGTACGCGATAGGTTGAACCCGCGCAGCAGCTCGATCCAGGAAACGGGGAGCCGCATGTAGGCCCTTTCGGACAAGTGCTATATTCTCTGCTCTGCGCCCTCGGGGCAGCGGCTGCCCGTTCCCTATCGAGAACCGGGAGGCAGGACGGGAAGAAGACAGTTATGAGCAACTCACTCACACGCCGTGCGTTTCTCGCTGCGACAGGTGCAGCAGCAACGCTACCAGGATGCGGCGATCGAGATCCTTCGGAATCCGGAATGTTCCAGGCCAACTGGGAATCGATCCGAACCCACGAGGTACCGGATTGGTACAACGACGCCAAGCTCGGGATCTTCGTGCATTGGGGGCTGTACTCTGTCCCCGCTTGGGCCACTCCCCTCGGCGAACTGGGCAAGGTGGAATGGACCAAGTGGTTCGCCAACAACCCGTACTCCGAGTGGTATTTGAACTCGTTGAGGATCGATGGGTCGCCCACTCAACAGCATCACCGCGAGACGTATGGTGCCGACTTCGAGTACATGGACTTCGTCCCGCAGTTCAATGAGGCCGTCGCGGCGTGGGACCCGGGAGCCATGGCTTCCCTTTTCGCTGCAGCCGGCGCGCGATACGTCGTTCTCACGACCAAGCACCATGATGGTTTCACACTATGGCCCAGCATCGTCGAGAATTCGAATCTTCCGGCCGACCGTCGCTCGAGTTCGCGCGACATCGTTGGCGATTTGACGGCAGCCGTCAAGGCGGCGCAGATGCGCATGGGCTTCTATTACTCGGGGGGCCTTGACTGGAGCTTCAATCGGGAACCTATCGACACCGTGGAAACAGTGCGGGGAACGATCATCCACACGCAAGAATTCGCGGACTACGCCGACGCGCACTGGCGCGAGTTGATCAGCCGGTACGATCCCACGATCCTGTGGAATGACATCGGATATCCGGAGCAAGCGGACATAGCCTGTATCGTGGCCGACTTCTACAACTCCCACCCCGACGGCCTCATCAACAACCGCTTCGAAATCGGCAGGGAAGGCTCGCCGCGACGTCACCACGATTTCACGACGCCCGAATACGCCAAGATGGAGGACATCACGGACCACAAGTGGGAAACGTGCCGGGGACTGGGCTGCTCGTTCGGGTACAACCGAGTCGAGACGGACGAGCACACGATCGGCGAGGCGGAGCTGATTCACTTGCTGGTCGACATCGTTAGCAAGAACGGCAACCTCCTGCTGAACGCGGGACCTATGGCCGACGGCACAATTCCGGAACTGCAGGCTAGCAGGCTGCGGGCTCTTGGCGCGTGGCTTGGCAAGAACGGCGAGGCTATCTACGGCACTGGGCCTTGGAACCGCCCGACGGGACAGACCGATGACGGCGTTCCGGTGCGCTTCACGTCAAAGGGTGGAGCGATCCACGCGATCCTGCTGGGCCAGCCGACGTCCAAGGAATTTGCCTTCGATCTCGGAGTCTCCGCCGAGAGAGTCGCCGTGTCAGTTGTCGGCGAGAGCGGCATGCCCAATGCGTCCTACGAAAACGGGAAGCTGAAGGTAAACCTCGACACTCCGTTAGAAGATGCCCACGCGCACGCCCTGAAAGTTGAGCTTGGGTAAGGCCGACATCCCCGTTCCACTGGATGAAAGCACTGCAAACACCGAGGGGGCGATCCTGCGATCGTCCATCACAAGGTTTCACGCGCTTCTGCTCGAGAATGTGCAGGGCGCGCAAGAGCGGCAGGCCGTTCTCTTGAGACGATTCTGGCAATCGCTCATGGCTGAAGCCGCGAAGGCTGCGGGTCATTGACCTTGGGCCAGATTCAGTTCGACAATCGTGTCGATTGCATTCCGGTCTGCTTCCGCCACTTCGATTCGCCACGCCGTGCCCGACCCGGATACCGAGGCGGTGCCTTCCGAGGTGAGGAGACGCGCTTCGCGAATCGCGCGCCCTTGATCGGGCAGGATCACTGCTTCGTCCGGCCAGTCCGTGACGTGTACGTAAACAGTGTCCCCGACATGCGTGGTTCCGCCCCAGGCGCCCGGCCTCCACGGGCCGCCCCGGGTTCCGTAGATGGTGTGTCCGTATTCCTTGAGCCAGCCACCGACACTCTCGAGGCGGCGCACGTGCGAGGGATCGAAGGACCCGTCCGCCCGCGCCCCGGTACTGATCAGGAGGTTCCCGTCGCCTGACGCGGTGCCCACCAGCAAACGGACAATCTCTCTCTTGGACTTGACCTCCCCCGGAGACCACGCCCAATGGGGCCCCAGCGAGATGCAGCTTTCCCAAGGGCGATGGTCTTGGAACATCCCCAGGCGCTGCTCCGGCGTGTCGAAGTCTCCCGGCAGACTGGCCCGGTTGTTGATGAGAATTTGCGGCTGGAGACGGCGCACCTCTCTTTCAATGGCAGCGGAATCCCACATGTCCGCGTGATACATCCCTCCCCACCAAAGCGCGTCCCACCAGAGAAAGTCGATCTTGCCGTAGCCGGTCATCAGCTCGCGAACCGTGTTGTGCATGTATCGGACGTACGCGGCGTGCCTTGGTCCGGCACGTCGCGCGGCGTGTCCGATCGGCTTCCAGTAGGGGGGCGTCGAACTGGCCTCTGTGACGGCCGGGTCGAGAGGCTGGTAGTCCGGGTGGTGCCAGTCCCGTTGCGAGTAATACATGCCGAACGGCATGCCTTCCTTTCGGCAAGCTTCGGACAGTTCCTTGAGGTAGTCCCGTCTAAACGGGGAGTTGGTGATCTTGAAGTCCGAGTGCAAGGTGTCCCACATGTGGAAGCCGTCATGGTGCTTTGCAATGGCAACGATGTATTGCATCCCCGCCCGTCTGGCCATCCGGACCCACTCGCTGGCGTCGAAGCGCTCCATGCGGAAGCGCTCGGCGAATCCGTCGTACTCCGCATCCGGGATCGTTCCCTTCCCGGGATCGGGGAACGCATGGGATTCGCGACTCCAACTCAGGTCCGCCCCTCTGAAACTGGAAAGGCCGTAGTGAATGAAAAGGCCGTAACGCGCTTCACGAAATTTTCGAATGCTCTCTGGGGGCGCTCCCTCGTAGGCTTCCCATTCGGCACCGCTGAATTCCTGGTAGAGATGAGCCGGCTCGCGAGCTCGGCTGTCGCGCTCCATTACAGCCCACTGCCCGGAGGACTCCAGGCCCAGGGCAAACAGGGCGGCCAATCCCATCGCTGCGCGTGTTCGAATTGTCGTCATGGCGGTCTTTCCTATTGATCGGACTCGTGCCGCCGGACCAAGGCAGCCGGTCAGGTTCTCCCGTCGGTCCGGGGGGCCCGCGGCACCAATTAGAAGGGGCGGCCGCGAGGGCGGCCCCGTAAGTGCAAAGCGCGTGCGGCGCTTACCAGATCACCTTGATCGCCAGTTGGATAATCCGTTCCTTGTTCTGCGTGCTGGACACGGCCCCGAAGTTCGGATTCGAGAAGTTGTTCCCGGGCTGTGCGAAAACCGGCGTGTTGAAGGCGTTGAAGGCCTCCGCGCGGAAGTCGATCCGCATGCCCTCCCTGAGCGCGTTCAGCGAAAACTGACGGAATACCGAAATGTCGAAATTCGACGTGCCGTCCCTGCGGAGAAGGTTGCGCCCCGTGTTGCCGAACGTGAACGGCGCGGGAGTCTCGAACGAATTGGTGTCGAACCAGCGTTCCGGCGTCGGGTTGCTCAGCACACCGTTGCCTTGCACCAGGTTCAGTCGCTCGTAGAACCCGCTGCAGCAGTTGAAATTGCCCGTGTTGGCAATGTCGCCGGCGACACCGACGGTGTATGGCGCGCCGGAGAAGAACGACGCGATGCCGTTCAATTGCCAGTTGCCAATGATGTGTCGCAACACATTGCTATCCGGATTCCAGGCCTTCCCGGGTCCGAACGGCAGCTCGTAGACCCAATTGACCGTGACGATCTGAGGAACATCGATCGCCGCGACGCTGCGGTCGCCTGACAGGTCGTAGGGGTTGGGAGTCGAGCAGCCCTCCACGCCGAACCAGCCGTCGCAAGCGGTCGAGATCGTCTTGGACCACGTGTAGGAGACAAGATAGGCCAACCCGTTGGAGAACTTCCGGTCCAGGGAGAACTGGAAGGCGTTGTAGCTCGAGTTGCCGATGCTCCTGTCGTAGAAGGTCGGGATCGAGAACGGCCAAGGCTGGCGGTCCTGGATCGGTCCGGGCCCGGGTGTCAGTGCGGTGTTGAAGTAGCCGCCGACTCCCAGCCGCGTGCCGCTGGAACCGACGTAATTCGCTTCGACCACCGTGTCTCGGGTTATCTGGTGCTGGATGCCCAAGTTCCATTGGGCCGAGTATCCGTTCTGGTAGTGCGGGTCCATGAACCACTGCACTTGATTGAACGGGGTTGGAGACGGGAAGCCGACGCCCTCGATGGGGTCCTTGCCGGACGTCGTCGGCGTGGGCTGGGCGGCCGTGGGGTTGTTCAGGTTGTTCGCGAGGATCTCACCGACTCCCGGCCACGTGGCCGAGTAATTCTGTGCCAGCTGGACGACCGCCGACCAGCTGTCAAAGAACATGCCGAAGGAACTCCGCAGAGCGGTCTTGTCGCTCAGACGGTATGCCAGCCCGAACCGCGGCTGCCAGTTGTCGGTGTAGTCGTGGTAGATCTTGCCGCGCGGCTCCACCTTCACGTGCTCGGGGAGCGAACCGTCTGGAGTAGGTATGCAGGGTGCTCCTCCCAGTTCGGCGCATGAGCCGGGAACCTTCTGCACCATGTAGGCGTTCTCGCGCTCGAAATTGAACGATCCTGCGTAGATGTTGCCGCCTGGATCGTCGTCCCTGCCCAGCGGCGGCACGAACGTCCGGTCATAGCGCAAGCCAATGTTGACCGTCAGCTTCGGCGTCGCCTTCCAGCTGTCCTGCACGTAGAAGCCGGCGACACCGCCCCAGCGGTGGGTCGTCGCCCGGTTGCGGAATCCCGCCCCGTCGGGGACGTCCAGAAGGAATGATGCCAGGGCGTTGCCGGTACCGGAAGCCTGCGGGTTCCCGGTCTGGAACGCCCGGTAGGTCGAACTTGCATTCTGGGGAGCACCGAGGAAGTTCGGCACGCTGTTCAGTTCAGCGCCGAACTTGAATGTGTGGTTCCCAACAATCTTCGAATAGCTTCCCTTGTACTGCCACACCTGCGTGAGATCGTTGAACGACGCTGCCTCGTTGCCGCTGAACCAGCCGTCCACATTCAGCCCGGGCACGAATACCGTGCCCTTGCCGAGTTCGCGGAAGCTGCAGCAAAAGCGGCTGGCGAAGCCCACTTGGCCCCCGAAAGCCACGTTGTCGCTCACATACCCTTCTCGGTAGAGCGTCGATGAAGGAGACGTGCCGAAAATCCGTCCGAACTGCAGTTGCAACACGCTGGTCGGCCCGAAGGTGTGCACCCAGCTCGCGCCTACGTTCTTCGAGTAGACCTCGGCGAGCCGAGCGAGCGATGGCAGAGACGCCGCCGCATCGGAATTCAGCTCCGCCTGGCTCCACCGGAACCAGAACGTATCGGTCTCGCTCACGTGGTAGTCGCCTCGGAGGCTAAACTCGTGCTGATCCCTCTTGGTCGGGTCGGTGTTCAAGGCATTGGTCCCTCCGGGGCCCACTACAGACGGCTTCGGCAAGAGCGTTTGCGCGTAGACGATGTTGCCTGGGTCGATGCGAGCTGCCGGGATCATGCTGTTCGCGAATTGGTCGCGTACAAATGTCTTTGAATCGCCCGGATCCACGCGAGTCGACCACGGGTCGTAGATCTCGCTACCCGTGTCGGAGAGGTCGCCGCCAAGGTTGGCGGCCGTCGGCACCTTCAGGTAGGACTCGCCCGAGCGTCGGTACTTGAATCCCTGGAACGAGCCGAAGACAAACACCTTGTTCCTGACTACCGGCCCGCCCCCGGCGACGCCGTACTGGTTCTGCGTGAACGCCGTGACGCTCGGCTGGAAGAAATTGCGGGCGTCAAAGTTGTCGTTGCGAAGGTACCACCACGCGCTGCCGTGAAGGTCATTCGTGCCGGACTTGGTGACGACATTCACGATGCCGCCCGTGCCTTGGCCGAACTCGGCGTGGTCGTTGTGCGACTGGACCTTGAACTCCAGAATCGTGTCGATGATCGGCTCGATCTGCGGCGTGTTGAGAATAACGCCAGTGTTATAGATGCCGTCCAGAGTGAAGAAGTTGGAGCGGTTCGTCTGGCCGTTGATCGAAGGGTAGGTGAACTCGCCCACGGCCGCGGTGGTGAATCCGCCCCTGCTTTGCGACACGTTGACCGGCGCGACTCCAGCGCTCAGCGAGAGCAACTGGGTGAAGTTGCGCCCGTTAAGAGGGAGATCGACGACCTGGCGCTCGGCGACCACGTTCCCGATCTCCGACGTCTGGCTCTGGATCTGCGCACCGAGTGCCAGAACGGTGAAGGTCTCGGTGACAGCACCGACTTCCAAGGCGATGTCGAATGTCGCGGTCTGGTTCACCTGCAGGGCGAAGGGTTCGACCGCGGCAGTCTGGAATCCATCCTTCGTCGCTCCCAGCGTATACATGCCGGGGAGGATATTGAGGAAGTTATAGCTTCCCACCGCGTTGGACACCGAGTGAACCGACGTCCCGGTCTCGATATTGGTCAACTCCAATTCGACATCCGGTATCACCGCGCCCGTGGCGTCGCGGATAGTGCCGGTAATCGCAGCCGTTGAGGTCTGCGCCTGAACCTCGATGGATCCAGCGGCAAGCAGCAGGACAACAACCACCGCGCTGTGCAAGCGGTTGCGCGACCGGACTTGCCGGTTTAGCCAATCAGTCATCGTTTCGTTCTCCTCCTCCAATTGCAATGCGAGTCCTCTCAGCCTCTTGGGCAACACCCAACGCTCGATGCGCTGCGTTCCAATCAATAACTGCCGCTGCGACAAAGGCTGGCAACACCCCGCACTCACCAAACGACCGCCCTGACACGTCGGAGCGGGTCAGACTGCAGTCACCAATAGCATAGTACGACACGCGAAGAATTGCCATCGCTTCTGGGGGACGCACCCGACCTAGATTTTCGGTCGAACGCGAGTGGCGCGGGAACGAGACTTAACCGGACCTACCCCGCTTTCTGTCCGCCGATCGCCAGTCACTCATGTCCGGACTCCGCAGGAGCGGTCGCCGCGCCACGACAGGTCGTGGTATGGACAAGCCAGGATCGGCCATACTGTTGCGTATGCAAGACGCCGGCGGACACAGCTCGCTCGGCTTGGCAGCCGGTCGGCTAATAGGTATCGGAATCTGCCTTTGGTTCCCTGTGAAGGCGCAACTCTCCCCGGGCTGCATACCGCCTCCCCCCGCACGCCAAGCCATGGCCCAAGGCCTATCCGCAGACTTGCTTAACGCCTTGGGCGCGTACTTCGCGCAGCAGTCCGAGACCTCTTGCGCGGTCGAAGCCTTCGAGCAGGCATTGAAGCTCGCTCCGGGCTCGCCGGAAACAAAGTTCAACCTAGGTCTCGCGCTGATACAGAAGGGGGATTTTTTGGCAGCGGTCGAACACCTGCGGGAGTTCAGCCGAAGCTCGCCCGACTCCTTCCAGGCGCGCATGGCTTACGGTACCGCGCTGGCCGAGGCGGGCCAGCACGAGGCTGCCGTTGAAGAGTTCGCCGCCGCCCAGGGAATCGACCCGCAATCGGTCAATGCGGCGCAGGCGCTGGCGGATGCCTTTAGAGCAGCTGGAAAGCCGGAGGCTTCCATCCCGCATCTCCAGAGAGTTGCGGAGTTGCGCCCTTACGATCTCGACATCCAGCTGAACCTCGGAGTCGCTTATGCGGAAAGCAACCTGCTCGACAAAGCGACAGAGGTGCTGGAGCACGCTGCGAGGACGCACTCGCGCGCCGCCATCGCCCATTTCAACCTAGGAACCGTGTACGCCCGGCAGGAGCGCTACGAGAACGCCGAGGCATCGCTGAGGAGAGCCCTGGAACTCGCAACCGATCACGTGGATGCCCGCTTGGCCTTGGCGAAGGTTCTGGTCCGCCTCCATAAATACAGCGAGGCACTGGAGTCCGCGAAACGGTACATCGCGAGTCGCCCGCGTCCGTTCTCGGAATTCGACGCCAAGCACGTCGAGGGCGTAGCTCTTCGTCAGATGGGACGGTTGGAGGAAGCCGAGCGCGCATTGAGCAGAGCCAACGAGCTCAACCCGGACCATGCGGACGTCCGCTACAACCTCGGTTTCGTCCTGATGCGGCGTGGCCACTTGCAACAGGCGAGGCAGCACCTCGAAAGGGCGAAGGAACTCAATCCGGATAATTCGGACATTCGGTTCCAGCTCGCCAATGTTCTCCGGAGGCTGCAAGAGTCGGACGCGGCGCGGCAGGAATTCGAGGAATTCGAGCGTCGCAAGAAGGGCGGTCAGCAGGTCAACGAAGCGTCCATGATGGCCAACCGCGGCAACGAAAAACTGGAGCAGGGCGACCCGGAAGGCGCCGTCGCACTGTATCAAGCAGCACTTGAGCTAGGCGGGTCCAACGCGGAAACCTACTACAACCTATCGATTGCTCTGGGCCGGCTGGGCATGCAGGAGAAGAAGAAGGAGGCCCTGGAGCGGGCGCTAGAGCTCAAGCCCGGCATGTACCAAGCGCATAACGATCTGGGGCTGCTCTACTTCGGTGCCGGGCACGTCGAAGATGCCATGGCTTCATTCGAGAAGGCGCTGACCTTGAATCCAGACTTCGCCGAAGCAGCGAACAATCTGGGCTTTCTTGTTGCGCAGCAGGGTCAATCCGATCGAGCTATGGAACTGTTTCTCAAGGCCATCGCGCTCAAGCCGAACTATGCGAGAGCGCACCTGAACCTAGGACTCGTGATGGCCGATCAGGGGCGTCTCCAAGACGCCGAGGAACGCATCCGCACAGCCCTTGCGCTGGCCCCCGCCGACACCCAGATTCAAACCTCGCTCGGCATCGCGCTCGCCCGCCAAGGACGATTCGACGAGGCGATCGAGTCGTTTCGAGCGATCACGAAGGCCAATCCCAACTCCGCAGAAGCCCACTTGAACCTAGGTATCGCGCTCGCAGACCAATACGATTTGGAGGCGGCTCTGCAGTCGTTCACCGCAGCGACGACGCTGGCCCCGAAGTCTGCGGCGGCACATTACAACAGGGGGCGATCGCTTTACGATCTGGGCCGTCACGACGAAGCGCTTCGCGAGCTAGAGGCGGCGGTCGACTTGCCCGAGGCGATGTATCTCCTGGCGTTAATCGAGAAACAGCGAGGCAGCTCTGCGCGGTCGCGTGAATTGCTCGAGCAGGTCGTAGCCACAACTCCCGCAGATGCGGACGCGATATATCAGCTAGGGCTCAATCACCTGCAGGCAGGCGACAAGCTTGCGGCCGCTGAGCACTGGAGACGCGCCGTGGCGGCTGACCCGGACCACGGCCAGGCACTTTACAACCTAGCCCGCGCGCTCCGAGACTCCGACCCTGACGAAGCCCGAGGTTACCAACAGCGCTTTCGAAGGCACCAAGAGCAGCGCCGGATCACCGACCGCGCCGAGACGCTGGGGAATTTCGCACTGGCATCGGCCAACGCGCGCGATTGGCCCCAGGCGATCGAGAACCTGCTCGAAGCGATAGACGTGTGTGGCGAGTGCCCGACAAGAGCGCTCCTGCACAAGAATCTCGGCTTGGTATACGCCAGGTCCGGGGACCTGGACCAAGCCGAGGCGGCGCTGCGGGCTGCATCCGAGATACTGCCGTCCGACACAGACATCGACCGTTCGCTGAGGCTGATCACGACTTACAAGCGAAGAGGATCGACCGGCCCCTAGAGCGACGGACGCCTAGAGATGGTGGAGGCCGGGGCGCAGCGGCTAGGTGGACTCTCGGGTGTCGGGAACCGATGCGAAAATCTTACGCAGTCTCTCGCGCCGATACTCGAAGATCTTTCGCAAGTCCCTCCTCACCACAAGCCTGTCGGCGAGCCAGCCGCCGGGCAGTGCGTAACTGACAAAATCCTCGGCCAGCGTCTTCCCGCCTTCCTCGCGAAATCGATGCTCGTGAATCCATATCCGGTACGGCCCTCTCCTCTGTTCGTCGACAAAGAGTCCAGGAGGGTCCCACTTCGTAATCTCGCTCTGCCACCGAATCGGCAAACCGCGCAGGCGCAGGCGATAGTCGATCTTCACGCCCTCTGCCATCCCGAGAGGTTCAGGGGTGAGTACCTCGAAGCTAAGCCATCGAGGTGTCAGCTCCTCCAAGTTGCGTGCCTCCGAGAAGAATGGGAACACTTTCCTCAAGGGCTGTGGCAGCCACACGCTGCTATGCAAGGAAAAAACCTTCATTGGAATGGCGTTGGCCGGCCGAAAGATCTGATGAGAACAGGCGCATGATCTGTCGCCCCCGGTCTTCATATTAGGACCCTTTCGGCGGACAGGCCCCACGTTGGCAAGTGCTTGCACGAGGAGCGCGACCGGATGCTCGCGCCACGCGTGGGGCATGGTGCCCTATCCGGTCGCCACGAAGACAGACCGCAAGCTTGCCGGATCGGAGCGGACCAACGACATACGCGTTCCGGTCGCGGCGGAATTCGCGTGGCGGAGTTCGCGGCTCCTTCCGGACCGACCCCACGGGTCGATCACGACCCGACATCCCCGATCGACGTGAACGCACACTTGCGCAAAATCGCTTTCGGGGCCAATTGAGTGTCGCTAGCTGAGCTCCGGCGGGAAAGGTCCGATGTCCCCACGGGCATGGGAGCGCAAGGTGGCCGAGCAGTGGCGTCTCGGTATAGAATCAAGCCGCGATGAAATCTTTCCGGGTTTCTCTTGTCCTTGCGGCGACAAGCCTGTGTGCGCAAGAGCCGATCGAGTACACCTACCGCCAGATTTACGACCAGCAGGATGGTCATCGCTTTCAGCCAACCGTCCGACAGGAATGCCGCAGCCTCGTGCTTGACGGAAAGGGCGCTGTCTACACAGTGGGAGTGCAGTCCAGCGCGACCGACCGGCTGAACGCAACTCGCCAGTTCGTCTCGCTGGGGGGCTGGCGAGGCGACCACTGGACGGGGATTGCCAAGGTCAATGAGCGGGACGGGTATGTGTACAACCCCGCAGTGGCGTCGGAAGGCGATTCGGGGCTTTGGATTGCCTGGTCGGAATTCAACGAGATCGAGCAGGACTTCGACGTCTACGCGCGCCACTGGAATGGCAAGGAATTCGGGTCCGTCTCCCGAGTTAGCGCCGGTCGAGGACCTGACATGCGACCTTCGGTCGCCGTGCGGAGCGACGGATCTCCGGTGATCGCTTGGGAGTCTGCCCGCAAGGGCTCAGTCAGGATCGCCCTGGCCGAGAGGCAGGATGGCGTTTGGAAAGAGCAGCTCATGACTCCCGACGAGGGCTTCAGTTTCCGCCCGAATGTCGCTATCGCCGATGACGGCACCCTCTGGCTGGCATTCGATCGCTGGGTGGATGGCGACTACGACGTGTTCGTGCGCACCGCCAGCGGCCGAAGGTGGTCCCATGAAATCGCATTCTTCGCTTCGAATGAGGACGAGCAGCGTCCGATGATCCGATTCGCCTCCGACGGCACGGCCTGGATTCACGCGTCCAAGCGCGTGTCCGGCATCCGGCAAGGAACACGTTTCGAACTGCCCGCCACAGCGCGAGACTTTGTCGCAGATCTAGAAAGCCTCGACGAGTTCCAGATCGACAGGTCCGGCCGTTTCTGGTTCCTGCGCCAAACCGCTTCCTACACGCCGGGCAACCCGGGCTACCGAGCGGGCCGTTCCCCGGCGTCCGCTGGTGCATGGTTTGACGGCAGCAAGCTGCGGCCGTTCACACTCGAAGTCGCGATCGGATACCGCGCACCTGTGTTCGAAGCCGACGGGTTCTGGAACTCGACCGACATGATGGTCTACCGAAAGGTGCTAGAGCCAGTGCAGGCAAACGTCCGCGGCGAGCAGGTCAACGGCCCGCTCGGCGAGCGGAAGCCCGCGCGATCGCGAGGGGCCCGCCCGTCGCGCGAGCAACTCGAGATCGATGGCGAGACGTACACCCTCTACTACGGTGAGTTGCATACGCATCTGAGCGAGTATCCCGGGGACCGAATTATCGAAATGTGGACTGACCGGTACTACTTGAACGCGATGGATAGCGGAGTGCTGGATTTCGGCGCTGCCTCAGACCATGACTGGCCTTCGATGACCAACTCGAAGTACCGCGTGGAGCAATCGTACGCAAACGTGCTGTCCGACGAAGGCCGGTTTGAAGGATTTGCGAGCTACGAATGGAGCGGAGATGCCGCAGGCAGAAGGCGTTTCGGTGATCGCACTGTAGTGTTCTCTCGTCCATTTTCGACGATCTATCGCATAACCGATCCTGAGAGCGACACGCTTGAAGAGCTGCATCGCAAGCTCGCAGGGCAAAACGCAATCGACTGGGTGCATCATGTCGGCGCTCCCTGGGGCGCTATGGACTGGTCGAAACACGACCCCGTAGCGGAGCCTGTGGTGGAAGTCACCTCGGCTCACGGCGTCTACGAAACATATGACAGGGCGCGAGCGGTCACGGACTGGCTGCGGCGGCCTCCTGTCGGAAAGACCTCGATTCAAGACGGGCTGGGATATGGCAAGAAGTTCGGCTTCGTTGGCTCTAGCGACCGCCACGACGGAATTAGCGGTTACAACACTGGCATGTTCGGCGTCTTCGCAAAGCAACTCAGCCGCGAAGCGGTCGTCGACGCTCTAAGGGCCCGTCGCAGTTACGCCGTCCGCGGCGGAGAGCCGGTCTTGGTCGATTTTCGTGTCAACGGTGTCTTTCAAGGAGGCGAGGTCGAATTGCTCGGTGACAAGCCGAACCTCACGGTGAGTGTCAAGGCGCAGTCCCCGGTCGAAAAGATCGAGGTCGTTCGCAACGGCAATTACGTCTACACCTACGCCCCCGGCGCTGAGACAACGCAAACGGATTTCAGTTATCGCGACACCGGCAGTCCCGGCCCAGGGACTTATTACTACGTCCGAGTCTGGCTGAAGGGCCGCTTCCGGGAACCGGACTATCTTCGCCAGGAAATAGGAAAGTACGCCTGGAGTTCGCCCGTCTGGCTGCAATAAGCCGCAGGCCTAGGCTCGACCGTGATGGCTTGGGCCCGGCTCGCGGATCCGTTTGCGATGTCGGCCCCAAGACTTCGCAAGTTCCCCTCCCCCGGGCGGGCAGGCTCGTGCAAGAGCCTTCATCCGACCGGCGAGCAGGTCGCGGGCATTGGAGACGCTTTAGCCTAGCCCGGATTTCTCACGAGGAGTAGGGTATAAGGCCGTGTCATGTGGTATAATCGGTTTATTATGAACAACTTACCACGTAGCAGGACGACGGCCTTATGACGACAGAGTGTAGCACAGGACGCTTGGAGTTCGCAGGCTTGCGAAGGCAGCGTGTAGTCGGTCGGTTTGACGGCGGGGAACTGGGGTCGGATGGCGGCGGGCTGCTGCTGCGCGAGCTGGCGCTGCGGACGGGGCTGTTCCGGCGGTTGAGTGCGTGTTTCCGGGATCACCGCGACCCGCGGCGGACGCAGCATGCGCTGGAAGTGCTGCTGGCAGCGCGCGTGCTGGGGCTGGCGCTGGGCTATGAGGACCTGAACGATCACGACACGTTGCGCCAGAGCAGGCTGTGGTCATTGCTGTGCGGGGCAGCGGGCCGCGGGCGGCACCGGGCGAGCTGGGAGGGCTGGCCGCCGGGCAAGAGCACGCTGAACCGCCTGGAGCTGACGGGGGCGGCGCTGGGCCCCGGGGAACGCTACAAGAAGATCGTGGCCGACACCGCGCGGCTGGACGCCCTGCTGGTGGACCTGTTCCTGGACTGGCACGGCGCGCAGCCGGAGCGCATCGTGCTGGACGTGGACGCGACGGATGACCCGCTGCATGGCCGGCAGGAAGGCCGCTTCTTCCATGGGTACTACCGCAGCTACTGTTACTTGCCGCTGTACATCTTCTGCGGCCAGCAGCTGCTGGGGGCGCGCCTGCGGACGGCGGACCGCGACGCGGCGGAGGGCACGGTGGAGGAGCTGGAACGCATCGTGGGGCGCATCCGGAAGCGCTGGCCGGGGGTGGAGATCTGGCTGCGCGGGGACAGCGGGTTCTGCCGCGAGGAATTGCTGGCCTGGTGCGAGGCGCAGGGAGTGGAGTATGTGCTGGGAATCGCGCAGAATGCGCGCTTGAAGCGGAGCCTGGCCCCGGCGATGGAGCGCGCCCGGCAGGCATGCGAGCGGACGGGGCAGGCGGCGCGGGTGTTCCAGGACTTCCGCTACCGGACGCTGGACAGCTGGAGCCGCGAGCGGCGCCTGATCGGCAAGGCAGAGCATTTGCCGCGGGGGGCCAACCCGCGTTTCGTGGTGACGTCGCTGGGGGCCGGGCGGATGGCGGCGCGCACGCTGTACGAGCAGGTGTACTGCGCGCGGGGCGACATGGAGAACCGCATCAAGGAACAGCAGCTGGCGCTGTTCGCGGATCGCACCTCGGCGCACACCATGCGGGCCAACCAGCTGCGCCTGTATTTCGCCTCGTTCGCTTATGCGCTGCTGGAGTTGCTGCGACGCCGGGGCCTGCGGGGCACGCGGCTGGCGCGGGCGCAATGCGGCACGATCCGCCTGAAGCTGCTCAAGATCGGCGTGCGGATCCGGGTCAGCGTGCGGGCCGTGCGGCTGTCGTTCGACGAGGGCTTCCCGGAAGCGGGCCTCTTCGGGCAGGTGCTGGCCCGTCTCCAGAGCCTGCCCCTGCGCTGCTAGCCGCGGCACTCCAGCCATCGTCTCGAGCCCCGTCGGAGGTCAGCGGGACCACTGCGTCGGCAGGCCGGGAGGCAAGACAAAACGGACCCCGGCAACCGCGGATCTGGCGACCCTTGCCCGGCCTCTGCCCGGATCCAGCACCCCACGCAACATTGCCAGGCTATCCAACCACCCCAAATGGACAAAACGCCTCCAAATCCAAAACTCTTGAGAAGGTCGGGCTAGCTGCGCTGATCCATGGCACTCGCGTCTGTCCGGCACGAATCTGAGTTCATACGGGCCGGTCCTCCGACTGTGTCTCCGGGGATGCCAGACAGGGTGTTCGTCAGCGTGGAATTCGACCGGCCTCCCCGCCGCGCGCGGTTACGATTAAAGCCTCTTCCGCAGCCGAGCGGACCCGAAGCCTTCGGGGCATCTTGCGGAACTCCGCACCTTCGCTGACCCCGCTCTGGACCGGTGTCGACGAGACGATGGGTTTGGGAATCGATGCGGTCTGGTCACACTCTCCGACTTGGAACGGAACTGCGAGCGTGTAAGGCGCTGCCAAGCGCGCTGGCAGGCTACGATGCTCTTTCGGAAGAAGGAACTGTCGATGTCGATCAGCGCATATCCAACCACGGGCAGTAGTCTGGTCTCCACAGCGAGGGGCCTCGCATTGGTCGGCTTCTGCATTCTCTGCCCGACAGTGCTGCCGGCTCAGGTGGTGGAGGTTTCGGGAAGCCACGAGCACGCCGACTGGCCCTCGGCCGCATTCGCGCCCAACGGAGACCTTTGGGTCACTTGGACGGCCTATGACGGCAAGGGGGCCGACGCGATCCGGGCCCGGAAGCGCTCCGAATCCGAGTGGGAAGAAGCCGTGACTGTAAGTCCGAGAGCAGGCGACTACCTCAAGACGGCGCTCGCTATCCAGCCGGGCGGCCGCGTCTGGATTGCCTGGGCGGCTCAAGTGGATGGCAACTTTGACCTCTATGGGAGAAGCTGGCACGAGGGTCGATGGGGCCCCGTCGCTTGCCTGACGACCAATCCCCAACCGGATATCCATCACCGTCTGGTGGCAGATTCGAATGGCCTGGTGCACCTCGTCTGGCAGTCCTTTCGGACAGGCGACGCGAACATCTACCTGAAGACCCATGACGGACGCCGCTGGTCCGCCCCTGTCGCCGTCACAACCCACGAAGCGAATGACTGGGAGCCGGCTGTCGCGCTCGATGCCCAAGACCGTCTTTTCGTCGTCTACGACACGTACCGTCACGGTGACTACGACGTCTATCTGAGGGTCTTGGAGGATGGCCAGCTGTCTCCGGAGTACCCGATCGCGAACTCGCCGAACTTCGAAGCGCGGGCTAGCGTCGCGGTCGATCGCGAGGGCCGGGCTTGGATTGCCTGGGACGACCAGGGCCCGAAATGGGCACTCGACAAGCCAAGCTGGACAAGGGAGAGCAAGCGCGGCGACTGGGGCGAGCCGCCGCCTTGGAGCGCGGAGAACTCCGTTGGACGATTCGTCAGCCTGCGCTACTCCCAGAAGATCGGCCTAGCGGTATTTGCGGGCGGCGAACGCTGGGCCCCGGCGGGCTCTCTCGAAGACGCCATGAGCGGCGATTTCGCCTTGTCCTACGAGATTCCCCAGATGACGGTTGACTCGACCGGCACGCCGCGCCTGTTCCTTCGACGATGGGTGCCACGCAACGATGGCGGCAGTATGCAGGAGCGGCCTGGCGCGTGGAATGTGCATGCGATGACTTACTTGGGAGACCGATGGTCCGCGCCGGAACGACTGGAGGGCAGCGCCGGGAGCAACGACCAGCGGGTTTCGACAGCTACCGACGAGGAGGGAAGAACGTGGATCGCCTACCCGGCGGACGACCGGTGGCATCCAAGCGGCCCCGTCATTCAGAGGGACGACAGACCCATCGGAAGAATCCGCGTGAATTCTGTCGACTCGGTGGAACCATCACGCCCTGAACTGAACCCGTTCGAACAACCCGCGGTCTCGCGCCCTTTCGGCAGGACAGCCTGGACAGATCGCCGGCACACCATCGCCGCCGCCGAAAAGCGCTACCAGCTCTTCTGGGGAGACCTGCACCGGCACACAGAGATCAGCACGGACGGCGGCTTCGACGGCACCCTGTGGGACATGTATCGCTACGCGCTCGACGCGGCCGAATTGGACTTCGTCGCCTCGACCGATCATTTCTACGGCGGAGACGGAGCCATCGGGCGTCCGGAGGACCGCAGCTATGACTGGTGGCGAACCCAGAAACTGGCTGACGCGTTCCACGTGCGAGGGCGTTTCGCCCCGCTATTCGGATACGAGCGCTCGATCCGATGGCCGTACGGGCACCGGAACATCATCAACCTGCACCGCGGGACAACTACGGTTAACCGAACAACCCCGCGAGAGCGCGAGAGCGAGGAGTTCCCGAGGGAGCCCGACGAACTGCGCCTTTGGGAAGAGCTGCGCGGCCAGGACGCGATCAGCATCCCCCATACGATCGCCGGCGGAGGCGGCACGGACTTCTCCTACAACGACCCGGCTATGGAGCCGTTGCTGGAAATCTACCAAGGATGCCGCATGAGTTACGAGGCGTCTGGGGCGCCGCGAGTCAACTCGGCCGAGCGATACGAGGACGGCTTGGCCCGGAGCGCCTTGGGCAGAGGCTACAAGATCGGATTCATCGCATCGTCCGATCACCGCTCGACACACATCTCCTATGCCGCTGTCTACGCTGACGAGCCGACACGAGAAGGGATCTTCCGCGCTCTTCAACAGCGCCACGCTTACGCGGCGACGGACAACATCGTGGTCGATGTGCGCGTCGGCGATGCCATCATGGGCGACTCGATACAGACCGGACAGAAGCCGGAAGTCCAAGTGACGGTCAGGGGTACTGGTCCGATTCACGACATTCAGATCATCAAGGACAACACCTACGTATATTCGGTAAGGCCGGGAGTCCGCGAAACGTCGTTCACATTCCGCGACGCAGACGCAAGTCCCGGTGAGAGCTACTACTACGTCCGAATTCAGCAAGAGGACGGACAGATGGCTTGGGCGTCGCCGATCTGGGTCGACTATCGGCCGGACTAGCTTCTGTGCGAGAAGGATCCGTCAGTGTTGCGACGCGACCGAGCCGGAATCCGTATTCCGGGATCCGCTGGGCGGTCCAAGCGCCAACGATCTCAGCTACGGGGACGGAAGGACCCTCGATGATCGGCTCGACCATCCATTCGGCACCGAGATCAGAAACCGAGTTAAACTGGATCGCGCTGGTCGGGACACGTCGACCGGGCGTTTATTCATGGCACTGCCGGCACTGGTATCACTCTTGGCGCTCAGCGTCTCGGCCATGGCGTCATACGGCCAGGACGTGTCCGTTCTTGTGGCTTACCACTCGCAATCCGGGAATACCGAGGCCATGGCAGAGGCGCTTGCGGAGGGCGCCAGGAGTGGGGGCGCGGATGTTGCCGTGAAGCGGATCGGAGAGGTCACCCAAGAGGACCTCGAAGCCGCGGACGGCGTGGCGCTGGGTTCGCCGGTCCACATGGGTGACGCTTCGGTCGAGGTCCGAAAGGCTCTCGTGGACTGGGCTTACGAATTGGGATTCTGGCGCAGCCGTGGCTTGATGAACAAGGCGTGCGCGGTGTTCGCCACCGGCGGCGCGCCATCAAACGGCAAGGAATTCACGATGCTCAGCATGGCCCTCGGCATGTTGCAGTACGGCATGGTCCTAGTGACGCCCTACGGGGGCCTCGGGGCTTCCGCCACGACAGGCATCCCGGAGCACGAGAAGGGCGTCGGAGAACACGAAATCGAAGAAGCGCGAAAGCTCGGGGCGCGATTGGTCGAGGTCGCTCGGCTCCTGAAAGAGTGAACGCATCAGGTGGCCGTTCTGGGGCCTACGTTCTCGAATGCCAAGTCCCCGCGGGCCCGCAGTTCGCCGGGCAGGAGTGCTGCATAGAGCGCGTCCAGGATTGGAGTGGAGACGCCGCCTTCCCTGCCGTACCGGCACGCCGCGCCTAGCTGCTCATAGAGCTCGGAGCTGTCCCCTCGGTCGAGATCGCGATGCATCGAGGCTGTCGTGTCCGGAGGGAGCTTGCCGTACCGATTGATCTGCTCGGCGGCGTAACCGTCGGGAATCACAGCACCGTGGGCCCGTCCGACGGCCCCGATCTCATTGCCAGCTGCCTCCAGCAGATCGCGGGTCTCCGGCACGCCGAGCAAGACTCCCAGGGGTGCGCGGGCGGCGGCCCCGACTGATCCGACCGAGCAGACCATCAGCAGCTTCTTCCACATCTCGGTCCAGATATCTTCCGATGCGTCGATGGTCATCCCGCCGACCGAAGACAGTGCATCCACGACCCGGCCAACGCGCCGTGACGTGCCACCCTGGCGTTCGCCGCAGGAGATCGAGGGCCTTAGGCCCATGTGGAGAATATTGCCTGGCGAGACCCGCTCGGCGAATATTCGGCTCAATCCTCCCAGCACGCGTTCCGGCCCCAGCACCTCGCAAAGCGTGGCGGGAGCATCGACTCCGTTCTGCAAGGGGATGGCGATCGTGCCCGGCCCCGCCAAGGGACGGGCCAGCTCGGCCGCCTCGCGGACGTGCTCGGCCTTGCATGCGAAGAACAGGACATCGGGTGGAGGACTTGCCGCCGTGCCGTCGAGGACATTCGGGGAGGGCACGACGACGTCGCCCAGCGGGCTTCGCACGGACAGGCCCCGCGAGCGCAATACGCGAGCGCTTCCGGGGCGCAGCAAGAAGGACACATCCAGGCCGACTGCCGCGATCCGTGCTCCAAAATACCCGCCAACAGCCCCCGCCCCCACGAAAACGATTCTCATCCCATAGGCTCCTCTAGAATCATCGGGCGCCGCAATTCAGTGTCTCGCCAAGAACATTACGAGTCCGCAGATTCAGCTTCGCACTCCCGATCCGCTCATTCGGCGCTCGTCCCGAACCGGGCGGCTATACTTGGGGTGGCACGCTCGATTCTCCCTTGCTGGGAGGTGGTGTAACGGTAACACGGCAGACTCTGGATCTGTTTATCGGGGTTCGAATCCCTGCCTCCCAGCCAAATCGCCGGCGCGCTGGGCATCCCGCCGTCCGGCCTTTCCGGGGCGAAAATCTGGCCTCAGGGCCGGTGCTATGATGAAGCAGCAGGGTCGCTCAGGCCGGCGTAGCTCAGTTGGTAGAGCATCTGATTTGTAATCAGACGGTCGGGGGTTCGAGTCCTCTCGCCGGCTCCAAACGCGTCTCGCCAGGTATGCAACGCGGCAGGGCCGTCTCCGCCCGGGAACCGGCTGCGCTTTGTCACGGGAGTCCCAGCACGGCGCGGAACTGCGGGAGTAACTCAATGGTAGAGTCACAGCCTTCCAAGCTGTTGGTTGCGGGTTCGATCCCCGTCTCCCGCTCCATTCCCCGGCCGCTGGCCAATCAAACGGGCCGACGTAGCTCAGTCGGTAGAGCGCGTCCTTGGTAAGGACGAGGTCACGGGTTCGAGTCCCGTCGTCGGCTCCAGCCCTTCCGCTATTCTTCGGAAAGCGCGGAAAGCGCATCCGGCACGAACCCGACGACCACCGTGTCCCCGTGGACGGAAACGGGCCGCTTGATCAGGTTGGGATTCTGGGACATCAGGCGCAACGCCTCCTCGCGAGAAGGAGGGTTCGCTTTCATCTTCATCTGCCGGTAAAGGACGTTCCGCGTATTCAGGAACGGCACATGGTCGCGGGGTCCGATCAGCTCGTTCAAGTCGCTCGGGCTCAGCCCCTTGTTGAGGTTGACGAGGTCAAGCTGGGCTCCCCGTTCCACTAGGTAACTCCTAGCCTTGCGACAGCTCGTTCAGCTGGGCTTGTGGTAAAAGCGGACGTTTGGCACGCATCGATTGTATCTCGGTAAGCTACTGACCGTGCGGTGGACCCTGGGGAGGAGCGTTACGGACATCGAACGGATGCTGCTGGTCGAGAGCGGGCCGCGCCCGGATTCCCAGCGACTGGTGCCCCTCTTGCGCCAATCGATTTGCGGGGAAGCGCCGATTGACCTGTTCACCTGCCTGCCGGACTCGCCAGAGGGGCTCGGCTCGGACAGCCGCGCTTGGAGGACCTACTACGCGACGAGCCATTCCGAGCGCTGGAAGATGTTTCGCGCGTTGCGGCGGGAGCGTCACGCGGCGGCCGCCATTCTATGCACCGACAGTCCTCTACTAGGGGTCTGGAAAATCGTCCTCGCCTTGCTGCTTCCGGCCAAGATCCTGCTCGTGGAAGAGGGCAGCAGATTCTTCTGGATGGACCGGCGCAACTGGCGGAAGGCGGTGCAGCTCGGCATCTCGCGCAGCGGAATCACCAATCCCGAATTCGTCCGCAAGTTGGCTCACATGGCGTTCCTTCCATTCGGGCTCTGCGTGCTGTTGGCGTTCGCCGCGAAGGTGCATTTCCGGCGCCTCTTACGGGCGACGAGGATGGTGCGCCGCACCGAGACTTCCCGCTAGGCCGTACCGCCCTGCCGCTACCATGGTGTCTATGGGCCCATGGCGATCCATGCTACTCGCGGCGTCGCTTCTGGCTGCCGGGCCGCTGGAAGCGTACGTCGGGCCTGGAGCCGGATTCGCGTTCGTTGGATCTCTGTTCAGCCTGCTGGCTGCGTTCTTGGCCGGCGCGTTCGCCTTGCTCGTCCTTCCATTCCGCATGGCATGGCGGGCCGCGAGAGGCGCCCAAGGCTACCGCAAGGCGAGAATCCGCAAGCTGATCTTCCTCGGACTGGATGGCCTGGAGCCGGATCTTGTGGAGCGATACCTCGCGGAAGGCAAATTGCCCAATCTCCACGCTCTGCGCGCGCAGGGCCGCTATAGCCGCCTGAGAACGACCTTCCCTCCCCTGTCTCCCGTGGCTTGGGCAACGTTTGCCACGGGGTCGAACCCCGGAAAGCACAACCTATTTGACTTCCTGAACCGCAACCTCCGGTCCTACCTCCCCGAGCTGTCCTCATCCCGGGTCCGCCAGCCCGCGAGAGTCTGGAAGCTCGGCCGCTGGCGGGTGCCGCTCGGCAAGCCAACCGTCGAGATGCGTCGCAAGAGCAGGTCCTTCTGGGCTCTGCTCGGCGACAACCTGATCTCGTCGACAATCCTTCGGGTCCCGATCACGTTCCCCCCGGAGCCCTTCGAGGGGCGCCTGCTTTCCGCCATGTGCACGCCCGACCTGCTCGGCACGCAAGGCAGCTTCCAGCTGTTCACGAATGCGCCGGCCGAAACCGAGTTCGAAGAGGCGGGCGCGTGCTATCCGCTTCGCGAGGAAGGCGATTGCTTCGCGGGCGAGGTGCGAGGCCCGGACAACACGATCCGGGAAGGCGCGGGCAGCATGCGGATTCCGTTCCGCCTTCGGCTGGACAGCGCAACGGGAGGCGGGCGGTTGCAAATTGCCGGCAAGAGCTTCGACTTGGCCTCTGATCGATTCACGCCCTGGATTCGGCTCACTTTCCGTGCGGGCCTCGGCATCAAGGTGTCCGGCATCGGCCAATTCCGATTGGCGTCTGTCGAGCCCGACGTGCGCCTGTACCTGTCGCCGATCGCGATCGACCCCGAGAAGCCGGCGTTGCCGATCTCGCATCCTTCGTTTTACGCGCCCTACTTGGCGAAGCTGCTGGGCGACTTCTCAACGCTAGGCCTAGCCGAGGACACGTGGGCTCTAAACGAGCGGGTGATCGACGAGGATTCGTTCCTCGAGCAGGCCTACCAGATCTGTGCCGAGCGCGAAGCGATGTTCGAATCCGCTCTGGAACGGACCAACAAGGGCGTGGTGGCTTGCGTGTTCGACACTCCGGACCGCGTCCAGCACATGTTCTACCGCTTCCTCGAGCCCGCGCATCCGGCGCACGCGGCGAACGGCAACTCCCTGGAACGCTATGCCGGCTCGGTCGAGGAGCTGTACGAAAGGATGGATCGCATCGTCGGCAAGGCGATGCGCCATGTCGACGAGAGCACGGTGCTATTCGTGCTCTCGGACCATGGCTTCAAGTCGTTCCAGCGCGGCGTCAACCTCAACGCCTGGCTCGAGCGCGAGGGCTACCTCGCCGTGAAGGACGGCGCGGGCGAGCAAGGCTACCTGCGCGGCGTCGAATGGAGCCGGACACGGGCTTACAGCTTCGGCTTGGCGGGGATCTACCTCAATTTGGAGGAACGCGAGAGCCAAGGCATCGTTCCGCGCGCCGAGGCTGACACGCTTTCCGCTGAAATCGCGGGCAAGCTCACCGGATTGATGGACGAGCAACGCGGCGCCGTCGCGGTGAATCGCGGCTACGCGAAGACGGCAGTTTACAGCGGCCCGTACGTGGAGGCCGCCCCCGACATCGTGGTGGGCTACAACCCCGGCTATCGCAGCTCCTGGGGCGTCGCTCTCGGCAAGGTGGGCGGACCCGTTTTCGAGGACAACACAAAGGCTTGGAGCGGCGACCACTGCGTGGATCCGCCGCTGATCCCGGGCGTGGTGTTCTGCAATCGCGACTTCGGGGCGGACGAGCCCGGAATCGAGGACATGGCGCCAACCGCCATGCGCCTGTTCGGCTTCAAGCCTCCGGCCTACATGGACGGCCGCGATCTCGGCGTGCAAGTTCCGGCCAGCTGAGTCCGGGAGGTCGAGCCTGAGCGGCGACGGCGGCCTCGGTGTCGCCCTTGCTATCCTTGCGTCACAGTGCCGCTTCGCGCAGCGCTATTATCCCTGATCGCGACGGCCGTCGCGGGCGCCGCAGGTTCGCAGGCTGGCAGCAAGCCCAACATCGTCCTGATCCTGGCGGACGATCTCAGCTACCGTGACTTGAGCATCTGGGGCCAGGACCGTTTTTACACGCCGAACCTCGACCGTCTAGCGAGGGAAGGGGTTCGATTCACCCAGGCATACGCTGGTGCGCAGGTGTGCGCCCCGTCGCGCGCCACTCTGATGACGGGCCTGCATACGGGACACGCCTCGATCCGGGGCAACCAGAGCGCCCGCGGACAAGACCACCTCGCGGACGCGGATGTCACGATTGCGGAGATTTTGAAGCGGGAGGGCTATGCAACCGGCTTTTTTGGCAAGTGGGGCATTGGCCTGCCGGGAACGCCCGGCACCCCGGAGAAACAGGGCTTCGACGAAGCGTTCGGATTCTACGACCAGCGTCGCGCGCACACCTTCTTTCCCGAATACCTTTACCGCAACGGCCGCCGGATCCACTACAAAGGGAATGCCGGCTTCGACATGGAGCACATTTACCTAGACAATCAGACGCCCGCCGCCGAGCGGGATACCGCGGACCATTACGACGGGGAGGGACGGTTTCAGCCGCCCGGGGTGGCCGACGCGTCGCGGGCTGTCTATTCGGAGGCCGTTGTGGAGGAGGCGGCGCTCGAATTCGTTCGCAGCAACCGGGACCAGCCGTTCTTCCTATACTTCGCCACGCAACTTCCGCACGGGCCGCTTGTCATCGACCGCATGGGATCGGCATTCAACCGCCCGGGCTTCCCGACCAGCGCGCATATGGAATGGGCGGCGATGGTTCTGCGAATCGACGAATTCGCGGGCAAGCTGGTCGGCCTGCTCAAGGAGCTGGGCGTCCGGGACCGGACCCTGGTGGCGTTCGCGTCCGACAACGGCTATTCGATGTGCGGGTATTTCGCCCGCGGGAATCGTGCGGCTGGGTGGCCGGACGACCCGTTCTTCCGCAACAAGGGTCCTTTCCGAGGCGGTAAGACCTCCGTCCAGGAGGGAGGGATCCGCATTCCTTTCCTTGTCAACTGGCCGTCGTCGTTGAGTCCGGGAGTCTCCAGCGCGCCGGTTTGGCTGATCGACCTCCTGCCGACGTTCGCCGAGCTGGCCGGGGCGCCGCCCGAGCCAACAGCAGACGGCCATAGCTTGCTGCCGATCATGACCGGCGATTCCGGCCAGTTTCCAACCGACAGGCCGTTGTACTGGGAGAACGCTCGCGAGCAGGCAGTCAGGAAAGGACCTTGGAAGGCCTTCCGGCCGGCTCCGGACGCGCCGATGGAACTTTTCCTGATCGAGGAGGACATCGCCTCCGAGCGCGATCTGGCGAATCGCTACCCGGACGTCGTGTCCGCGATGGAGCGGATCATGTCACGCGAGCACGTGGACCATCCTTGGTATTGGAATCCGCGTGAAACTAGGGACGAGTTCGATAAGAAGCGCGCACTCGCGGCCAAGCTGGGGCAACTGCAAGTGAGCAGGCGCGGCAACGCCGGGCCCTGAGAATTGGCTCGACCGACGGCTACACGATGGTGATTCAGATCTATGCCGGCCGCGAGGAACTGTCGATACACGGTTGGCTGCCGCGTGGGCAGCAAGACAGGCAAGTTGAACGGCGGATCTCGGAACGCCTTGGTCGCTGCATTGAAGAACACGGGCGGCGTGACGGCGTGAAAAACGCCGAAACTGCCCCGCACAACCAGTTGCCGGGACAGCCCCTGCGGGGCGTAAGCGAAGCCGAGGCGCGGCATCCACTGGCTCAGGTCATCGGGAAGGTAAGCAGGGTCAACTTGACCGAACGGGAAACGTGCTCGCTGAACGCGCTCCCGGAGCAACTCGTTGTCGACCTCGGGCAATTGGTTAAACTGGCCGGCCCACCGAAAGCCCAAGTCGACCGTGAGTGCCGGCGCGACCCGCCACGAGTCCTGCAAGTACAACGCCGCGTGCCCCAGCCTTTGCTGCCCGAGCGTGTTGCCCATCTCGAGCATGAATATCCCCGGCGCGTCGAAGCGGTTGGCGATCCTGCCCCCAGGCGTCAGGATGTCCAGGATCTCGTCGGGCGAGGAACTGAACGTAACAAAGCTCCCGAACTGCGTGTATCCGAATCTGTCGTCAATCCAGATCCGGTCAGCCTCGCCGCCAATCTTGATGTCATGCGACCCGGCGTGCAGCATCAGGCTGTTCTTGAGCATCGGCCGGATATCGGACTGCGTCGTCGGAAGGAACGCGGATGTGCCGAATTCTCCGACCAGCGTGGACACCAAAGGGCGCTTGGAATTTGGGTCGCGCGGCCGCGTGCTCGCGCGTGACAGTGAAACGCAATTGATTCACGGCATTCGGGGCGAGCAAGCGAGCCAGCTAGTTAGCTGCGTGGTGAGAAAGTGGACCGAGTCTCGCTCGGCGCCGTTGCTGCTGAGGGCGGACGTGGTCCTAGGCCGAGTTGGGTCGCCTATGGAAACGGCATTCCGCGCCACGGCGTTGCTGAAGTTGTAGCGAGCCATCACCTTCCCGTCACCGGCAAATTGGTAGGCGAAACGGGGCGTGACTGCCCACGCGTCGTTGGTCGAGTCGAAGGCGCCCTCCGAGCTCATGTAGTAGTCACACGCTTCCGCTCCTCGCTCGCGGTCGGCGAACGCCAGCGACAGAAACTCGACGTAACGGGGACTCACGCTCGCTTGCCGCTCGAGCGCGAAAAACCAAAACGCCTTGTCTTTCCGCAAGGGACCGCCCGCAGAGCCGCCGAATTGCTGGAGGTTCTCGAGCACTCTCGCCTCGAACGGATCGGCGAGGCCCAGCCGGGGATGGCGGATCTGGTAGAAGGTGTCCCCGTGCAAGTCGTTGCCCCCGGTCTTGGTCGAGACATTGACAACTCCCGAAACCGTGCGACCGTATTCCGCCGTGAATCCGGAGGTGACCGCTTGGAATTCCTGCACAGCGCTTTGCGGCAGCGTGATCACCTACCGGGCACGCTCTCCGCCTTGAATCCCGCCGAAGAAAGACTGGCTATAGTCCGCTCCATCGACCATCACGTTTGCGTAAATCCCTCGCGGGGCGCCAAATGAAAGGTGACCCGTGAAACGAGATGCTTGTACGGTCGGAGTCAGCAGGGCGAAGCCGTGGAACCGCCGCCCGTTGATAGGGAGTTCGTTGAATGTGCGGCTGGCTACGATGTTGCTGGATGCGGGCAACGTCGCGTCTAGCGCGGATGCGCTGACATTGACCGAGAAGAAGCCTTCTTCCAGAGCCAGCCGAAGATCGACTTGCGCCGTGCTGCCGACGCTCACCACAACGCCGTATGCGGTGCCCTGCGCGAAGTCAGCGCTCGACGCGATGACCCAATATGTGCCGGGATCCAAAGAACCCGCCCGAAACCAACCTGCCCCGTCGCAACTTACCGTGCGCTCGAAGCCGCTTCCAACTCGCGTTCCGGTCACCGTCGCGCCCGGAATGACAGCTCCGTCCGGACCTGTCACGGCGCCTACGATGCGCCCGAGGTTCGCGTCGAATTGCGCTCGTAGCCTCTCGTGGAAACCGCTTGGCGCGGCAGCCGCAACCAATGCCAGCGGCACGAATAGCGCACGGCGGCAGCGGACCCGACCAGCGAAGACGGCGTTATCGCAAGCGAGTGGCGCCTGCACACTCGCATCTTAGAAACGGCCAGGTACATTCTATCTGCGCTGCCCGGCCCTCTCCTTTGCGCCGCCAAAGGCTATAGGCGAGCGGCTGCTATGATCGCGAGCATGGAGACCGGAAGGCCTCCGCAACTCGCTATCGTCGGACGGCAGAACGTAGGTAAGTCGACCCTCTTCAACCGGATTACCGCCTCCCGCAGATCAATCGTCGGCAACTACCCGGGCATGACCCGAGACCGGATTCGGATGCCCGCGAAGTGGAAGGGCAGGCCTTTCGAGCTGACCGACACGGGAGGCATGATATTCCGTCCCAAGGGGGGCATGTCCGTGCTGGTCGGCGAGCAGGTGCTAGCGGCCATCGAGTCGGCGGATCATGTGATATTCGTCGTCGACGGCCGGAGCGAGCTCACGCCCACGGATCGCGAGATGGCCGGGCTGCTGCACCGCAGCGGACGGACCGTCAGCTTGGCTGTCAACAAGTGCGATGCGCCCTCGCTTGATTCGCTCTCGGCAGGATTCAGCGAGCTGGGGTTCGGATCTGTCTTCGGAATCTCAGCCGAGCACGGGCGCGGCATCCACAGGCTGCTCAACGATGCCACGAAGGGCTTTCCTGCGCGAGGGGCCGGGGACGAGGCGGAAGTACGACCGATCCGCGTGGCCATCCTTGGCCGACCGAACGTCGGCAAGTCGACTCTGCTGAACAAAGTCACCGGCAGGGAGTTCGCGATCGTCTCAACAATGCCTGGAACAACACGTGACGCCGTCGACGCCGTCGTCCACCACCGCGGTCGGGCATTTGTCTTCGTCGACACAGCTGGAATCCGCCGCAAGGGCAAGACACGCGAAATGGCGGAGAAGCTGAGCGTTGTAATGGCTCAACGCCACCTGCGGATGGCTGACGTGGCCCTTCTGCTAGTGGACCCGCAGGAAGGCGTGACCGCTCAGGACACGCATATAGCAGGCTACGCCCACGAGGCAGGCAAGGCGTGCATCGTTGTCGCGAACAAGTGGGATCTCGACGAGCAGGGCCCGGCGGCTTTCCGGAGGCACGTGCGCCGAAAGCTCAAGATGCTCAAGTACGCTCCTGTGGCGTTCGTATCCGCTCTCACCGGAGAGCGAGTCGGCAGCCTGCTCCCGTTGATCAAGAAGGCTTTCGGCGCCTCCAGAAGGCGGATCCCGACGGCGGAGCTGAACCGGTTCCTCGCGGAGGTCGACATGGAACGTGTGACCGTCCCGGGCCGCCGTAAGCCCAAGCTCTCTTACGTGACGCAGGTGGGGGTCGCACCGCCTACGTTTCTGTTCTTCAGCAGCCGCAAGGGCCCGTTCCATTTCGGGCTGGAACGGTACCTCATCAACCAGCTCCGAGCGCGCTTTAGCTTCGAAGGAACACCGATCGTCGTGCGGTCACGCGCTCGTCGACGCCACTAATGGCACCGCTGGGCCGATGGGTGCCCAGACGTCGCGAGTCGCACCCCTCAACGGGTCGACACCCCACGCCGTCGCCTCTCTCGATTACCGACGCTTTGCGGAACGCGGATTGCTAGGCAAGACCGCCCGCATCCGATCAAGTTGTCGCGAGCATACGCCGGCTCGACGGCGCGAAGGCGCTCAGGAAGCCTTTTCGATCCCCCTGGGACGGGCATTCGCGCTAGTTGCCTCGCTCCGCACCGGCTTCGGCAACCCGGCAGGAGCGTCCAATTGGCGAATCAGGTCCGAAATGCACAGCGCGACGATCGGCCGATACGAGTCCCGCACGACATTGACTATGCCGTAAGCGGAGTTCTTCAAGTAGACCTTCCGTCCGTCCGTCAGCAAGTAAACGTCCGCGCCGTGGCCATGCATGGCGATGTAGTCGGCACCGTTTTGCTCCTCAAGCTTCTTCAGCACCCCACGAGTCTTCTGCAGGGACATGCCCTTCCTCCGGAGACCGATGATCAGCGAGACCTGGAGCACCTCAAACCGGCTGTATAGCCGACGATGGCTGCGCTGCACCGGCGTTACGACGCCCTGCTCGTCCCACCACTGCAATTGCCGCAGGCTGACGCCAGTAAGTCTGGCTACGTCTTGGCTGCTGAAAACCCTTTGTGGCTCTAGATGCTCTGCTCGGCCAATCACTTTAATTATCGCTCCCTGCCATCCCGTCGACTGCGCGCTGCACCAAGCATAACAATCCAACGCCGCTTGGCCTGCTCTTCGCGTCGCGTGTTCTCTAGCCCCCGCCGACAAAATGCACGATTTCGATCCTGTCGCCGGCAGATACCAATGTGCTCGGCCACTTCGGTCGCGCCACGATTCCCAGATTTCGCTCGATAGCAACGGCGTGCTCGTCCAATGCAAGCCCCCGAATCAAGTCCCGCAACGTGGTAGCGGTTGGGACTTTTCGCGGCTCGCCATTGAGCGTAATCGATACTTGAACCGCGACACCCGGCGGGCTCGGCGCACAAGGCATCCTGCCATTATACGCACCTGGCATTGCAACTCCGAGTCACCCCGCCCGCTCGAATTCGACCGAGGCGCCGCTCCGCCGGATCGAACTTGCGCCGAGTCGAGCTCTGAGCGAAATCGGTACAATAGGGTTGGCCGTCGGGGTCCGCTCCGGCGAGGCGCCTCGCGACGGCAGCGTGTCTTCCTATCGACCTGGAACGCCGCACTCCCCACCGCCCCGTCCCGGGTACACAGCAGGTGTCGCGGGGAGGATACTGCGAGGTACCGGCGAGAAAGGCGTCCGGCGCGCGACCAGGCGAGGGGCGAGCACGAAAAAATTGGGCAGGCTGGCTATAAAGCCGGCCAGGGTTTTCGGACAAGAGGAGTAAATGGGGGTCCACAGGGTTCGCAAGGGATTGGACTTGCCAGTGCAGGGCCAGCCAGTGCAAGAGATCGACCGGGCGTCGGTACCTGGACATGTCGCGCTCGTGGCGGACGACTACGTCGGCATGAAACCGACAATGCTGGTAGCGGTCGGTGACGCCGTGCGCCGCGGCCAAGCTCTATTCGAAGACAAGAAGACTCCCGGAGTGCTTTACACCGCGCCCGCCGGAGGCACGATTACGCAAATCAACCGCGGGGAACGGCGCGCCCTGCAATCCGTTGTCCTGCGCCTCGACACCACGGAGCTCGCGGGCGGCGATGACTCCGTCGCCTTCGAATCTTTCACCTCACTCCATCCTTCGGAACTCAGCGTCGCGCAGGCGCGTGGCTTGCTGGTGGAGTCCGGCCTCTGGACGGCGCTACGGGCCCGGCCCTTTGGCCGCGTGCCGGCGATCGGCGCCAAGCCCCACTCTCTGTTTGTCACCGCAGCCGATACGAATCCGCTAGCCCCTTCGGTCGATGTCGTGATGCGCGGGAACGAGGAGCACTTCGCACGCGGCGTCGCGGCATTGAGCAAGGCAGCGGACGGAGCACCGGTGTACATCTGCAAGACTCGAGGCAGCGCCGTCGCCGCGCCCCCGGGGCCGGATGTTCGCTTGGAAGAATTTCAAGGGCCGCACCCGAGCGGAACGCCGGGGCTCCACATACACGTGCTGGATCCTGTTGACCGGGAAAAGCAAGCGTGGCATGTCGACTACCAAGACGCGATCGCAATCGGGAGCCTGTTCGTGTCGGGCAATCTGTATGTCGACCGGGTCATATCACTGGCCGGCCCTGCCGCGCGCCGCCCGCGGCTGCTCCGAACGCGCCTGGGAGCCTCCACGGAAGCGCTGACCGCCCGTGAACTACACGAGGGCGCGACCCGCATCATCTCCGGCTCGGTGCTTTCAGGCCGCAGGGCGGAAGGCACTGTGTTCGGCTACCTAGGCCGATACCATTCCCAGATCAGCGCGCTGCGCGAGGACGAGCGCCGACGGTTACTCGGGTGGCTGGCCCCCGGCTCTAGCACCTTCTCGGTTTTGCGCGTGTTCCTCGGCAAGTGGCTCCCGGGCCGAAAGTACTCCTTCACGACCACGACAAACGGCTCCGTGCGAGCGATGGTCCCGGTCGGCGTGTACGAGCGGGTCATGCCCATGGACATCCTGCCTGCGCCGCTGCTCCGCTCCCTGCTCATAGCCAATCCGGAACGTGCCGAGGAGCTGGGGGCTTTGGAGCTCATCGAAGAAGACCTGGCACTTTGCTCATTCGTCTCCCCTGAAAAGGCAGAGTACGGCGCCTTGCTGCGGACAGTGCTTTCGACGCTCGAGAAGGAAGGCTAGCCGCTCGAAGAATCCGAACGGCACGATCGAAAGACTCATGCGCGCGATCCTCGATTCCCTCGAGAAAAACTTCAAGGCCGGCGGGCGCCTAGAACGGCTCTATCCGCTTTACGAGGCCGTCGACACGTTCCTATACACGCCCGGATCGACGACTCGCGGTGCCTCGCACGTCCGGGACGGCATCGACTTGAAGCGAATGATGGTCACGGTCGTGATTTCCCTGCTGCCTTGCGTGGCAATGGCGCTCTACAACACCGGATACCAAGCCAATCTCGCAATTTCGCAGGGCGCGCAGCCTCTCGACAGCTGGCAGACTGCGCTGCTGCAATACCTCGGATTCGGTTCGTTCGACCCCTCCGACGTTCTAGGCTGCTTCGTTCACGGCGCGCTCTACTACCTGCCGGTCGTGCTGGTGACCTTCGTGGTGGGCGGCAACTGCGAGGCGTTGTTCGCGGTCGTGAGAAAGCACGAAATCAACGAGGGCTTCCTAGTAACCGGGATGCTTTTTCCGCTGGTGCTTCCTCCAACCATTCCACTCTGGCAGGTAGCCCTTGGCATCGCTTTCGGCGTGATTGTGGGCAAGGAGATCTTCGGCGGCACAGGCATGAACGTGTTCAATCCCGCCCTGATGTCGCGCGCGTTTCTTTTCTTCGCCTACCCCGCTCAAATCTCCGGCAATCAAGTCTGGATCGCAGCGGACACGAGCGTGGACGGCAGCAGCGGCGCGACCTGGCTCGCGGAAGCCGCTGTCACGGGGCCCGAGGCTCTTGCAGGGGGGAGCGTGACTTGGATGGAGGCGTTTCTTGGGCTCCTGCCCGGTTCCATGGGGGAAACATCGACGCTTGCATGCCTGCTCGGCGCAATTATCCTAATAGGTACGGGGATCGGTTCCTGGCGAATCATGGCCTCCGGTGCGGTCGGTTCCTATGTGATGGTGCAGATTCTGAATGCGGCGGGTTCGACGACAAATCCGTTGATGAATGTCTCGTTCGACTGGCACGCAGTGCTGGGTGGCTGGGCCTTCGGATTGGTTTTCATGGCTACCGATCCAGTCTCGGCCGCGCATACCAACAAGGGGCGTTACGTATACGGCTTCTTCATTGGCATGCTGGCGATCCTGATTCGCGTGATCAATCCCGCCTTCCCGGAAGGCATGATGCTGGCGATCCTGTTCATGAATATGTTTGCGTCGCTCATCGACCACTTCGTGGTCCAGGCCAACGTCAAGCGAAGGAAGGCCCGCTATGCGTCATGACGCCCTGTACACGATCCTGTTCTCGGGTGCGGTGTGCGTGGTCTGCGCGGTGCTTGTGTCGTCAGCCGCCGTGTCGCTCAAGGAAGACCAACTGCGGAACGCGGCTCTGGACAAGCAGCGAAACGTTCTGTTCGCCGCAGGCCTCGCCCAGCTCGGCGAACGCCTAGACACGGGGGAGACGCTGCGGCGGTTCGAGCGGGTTCGCCCGCTTGTCATTGACCTGGCAACAGGCGAACCGACCGACATCGATCCCGCGACGTTCGACCAAGCCAAAGCTGCGAAGGACCCGGAAACTAGCAGGATCGCTCCGGACAACCGCGCATCGGTGCAACGTCTGCCTCTCCACGCTTTGGTCTACGAAGTCCTGCAAGACGGCGAATTGTCCATGGCCGTCGTTCCGATCGAGGGTTACGGCCTTTGGTCGACGCTGTACGGCTTCCTCGCGGTCGGGGCGGACGGCAACAGCGTCAGGGGCATCACCTACTACCAGCACGGCGAGACGCCCGGCCTAGGCGGCGAGGTCGACAATCCAAAGTGGAAGGCCCTCTGGCCCGGCCGCAAGATCTACGGCGATTCTGGCCGGCCCGCCATCCGGGTCGTCAAGGGTACCGCGGGCTCGCCCGAGGAGGCACCCTACGAAGTGGATGGCCTTACGGGCGCGACCATCACGAGCAACGGAATCACCGCGATGCTCGACTTCTGGCTGGGCGAGGAGGGATTCCAAAACTACCTGCGAAAATTCCAGGAGGGGCCGGCCCAATGACAGCGACCCATACGAAGACGCTGCTCGATCCGCTGTTTGAGAGCAATCCGATCGCGCTCCAGGTCCTCGGCATCTGCTCGGCGCTAGCCGTCACGAGCAAGCTAGAGACCGCGTTGGTCATGTGCGTGGCCGTGATCAGTGTGCTCGCGTTGTCGAATCTCTCGATCAGTCTGCTGCGAAACCTCATCCCCAACAACGTTCGGATTATCGTGCAGCTCACGATCATCGCTTCGCTTGTGATCATGACTGACCAAGTGTTGAAGGCCTACGTCTACGAGATCAGCAAGCAGCTTTCGGTGTTCGTGGGCCTGATCATCACGAACTGCATCATTATGGGCCGTGCCGAGGCCTACGCCATGCAGAACGGCCCTCTGGACAGCCTGCTGGACGGGATCGGGAACGGCGTCGGCTACAGCGTGGTCCTGATGGCAACCGCGTTTCTGCGGGAGCTGCTTGCCCAAGGGTCGGTCTTCGGAACTGTCGTGCTGCCCAAGGTGCAGGACGGCGGCTGGTACAGCCCCAACGGCCTTCTGGGCGTCCCGGCCGGGGCGTTCTTCATCATCGGGCTGTTCATCTGGGCACTGCGCAGTTGGAAGACAGACCAAGTCGAGGCGGAGGGCTGAGGGCGTGGAACAATACCTGAACCTTGCAATCAGGGCCATCTTCGTCGAAAACCTTGCACTGGCCTTTTTCCTAGGAATGTGCTCGTTCCTCGCCTGCTCGAAGAAGGTGAACACGGCAATCGGGCTCGGCACCGCGGTGATTTTCGTCCAGACCGTCACGGTGCCGATGAACAACCTGATTTACAACCGCCTCCTGAGCGAGGGCGCAATGACGTGGATTTCGCCCGCGCTGGCCGGATATGACCTTTCGTTCCTGGGATTTCTCTGCTATATCGGCACGATCGCCGCCACCGTGCAGATTGTCGAGATGACACTCGACCGCTATTTCCCCGCCCTGTACGCGGCGTTGGGGGTTTTCCTTCCGTTAATCGCCGTCAACTGCGCGATTCTGGGCGGCTCGCTGTTCATGGTCGAGAGGACTTACACGCTGAACGAGAGCATGGTGTTCGGATTTGGCTCGGGGATCGGCTGGGCGTTGGCAATCATCGCGCTGGCCTCCATACGGGAGAGGCTGCAATACAGCAACATCCCTCTTGGCCTCCGCGGTCTGGGAATGACATTCATCCTGTCGGGACTCATGGCGATCGGCTTCATGTCCTTCGGCGGGATTCAGTTGTAAGCGGCTAGCGAAGGAGTTCAGGAAACGACGATGATCACCGTTCTGCTCGGCGTTGCAATGTTCACCGGCGTCACTGTGTCTTTGGTCGCCGTGCTGATGTTGGCCAAGAACAAGCTGGTCGCCAGTGGGGACGTCCAGATCGGCATCAACGGCGACCCGGACAACGCCATGACCGTCCGATCCGGCGGCACTCTTCTGAATACGCTGGCGGAAAGCAAGATCTTCGTCGCCTCCGCTTGCGGCGGCAAGGGCAGCTGCGGCGTCTGCAAGGTCACTGTTTGCGAGGGTGGCGGCGCCATGCTGCCAACCGAGGCCAGCCACATCACGAGAGGCGAGGCGCGCGAGGGCGTGCGGCTTTCGTGTCAGGTCAAGGTCAAGCAAGACATGGAGATCGAAGTTCCCCCGGAAGTATTCTCGGTACGTCGGTGGAATTGCAAGGTCCGCTCGAACAACAATGTCGCGACGTTCATCAAGGAGCTCGTGCTGGAACTTCCGGAGGGCGAGTCGGTGCCATTCCGAGCCGGAGGCTACATTCAGATCAACTGCCCTGCGCACACCGTCCAATACAAAGACTTCGAGGTCGAGGAGGAATATCACTCCGACTGGGACCGCTTCAACCTGTGGCGCTATGTTTCGACTGTCGAGGAGCCGGTCGAACGCGCCTACTCGATGGCAAACTATCCGGAAGAGCTAGGCGCCATCATGCTGAACGTCCGGGTCGCCTCGCCCCCTCCGCGCGCCCCGGAAGGCACGCCGCCCGGGAAGATGTCGTCGTACATCTTCGGCCTCAAGCGCGGTGACGACGTGGAGATATCGGGGCCGTTCGGGGAGTTCTTCGCCAAGGACACGGACACCGAGATGGTATTCGTCGGTGGCGGGGCCGGCATGGCCCCGATGAGGTCTCACATATTCGACCAGTTCCGCAGGATCGGGACCAAGCGGAAAGTAACGTTCTGGTACGGGGCGCGCAGCCTGCGCGAAGCCTTCTACATCGAAGACTTCAACATGATTCAGCGCGAGAATCCCAACTTCAAGTGGTACTTGGCGCTGTCGGACCCGCTCGATGAAGACAACTGGGACGGTTACACCGGCTTCATCCACCAAGTCCTCTACGACAACTATCTGCAGGACCATCCCAATCCAGAGGATTGCGAGTACTACATCTGCGGGCCGCCGCCGATGATGACCGCCTGCTTTGGGATGCTCGACAGCTTGGGCGTAGAGCCGGAGAACATCATGTTCGACGACTTCGGTGGCTAGGCCTGGCCGCGGCTTGGGACCGTCTGTCGCCGCGGGAATTCTGGTCGCGCTAGCGCTGGCCTCCAGCACTTCCTGTGCCCGCGACACGCCGCCGGGCGGCGATCTTAGAATCGAGGGCCCCTCCATGGGGACCTCGTACAGAGTGACGGTTCCTGCTACCAGCTCGAGCGACGAATCGTTGCTGCGTGCGGCCGTGCGGGCCGAGCTAGAGCTCGTCGACGGGCTGATGTCGACCTACCGGCCGGATTCCGAGCTCTCGCGATTGAACCGCCACCGCAGCTCCGAGCCGTTCCATTTGTCGCCGCCGACATTCGCGGTGCTAGCCGCCGCGCGGGCAGCGAGCGCAGCGACGGGGGGAGCGTTCGACGTGACGGTAGCGCCCTTAGTCAACGCGTGGGGTTTCGGGCCCGCGGGCGCGACAGTGCCGCCGTCGGAAGAACTCGTTGCCAGCCTGCTCCGCGATTCCGGCTGGGCCAAGCTGCTGCTAGACCCTGCCGCCGGGACAGCACGGAAGGCCGAGCCGCGATTGCAATGCGACCTCTCCGCGATCGCCAAGGGATACGCAGTCGACCGCATTTCCGCAGCCCTGGAAGAGCTAGGCTTCAGCGATCACTTGGTGGAGGTCGGCGGCGAACTCAGAGCGAGAGGATCGAATCCGGAGGGGCAATCCTGGCGAGTTGGGATCGAACGCCCCGACACTTCGGGGAGACTCGTCCAGCGAATCCTCCGGATCCGCGACGTCGCAGTCGCGACCTCCGGCGACTATCGCAACTTCAGGGAGGCCGGGGGCGAGCGTTACAGCCACGTAATCGACCCGCGAACCGGCCGACCGGCCTCCAGCCTGGTCGCCTCGGCCACGGTGCTTGACGCTTCCGCTATCAGGGCTGACGCATTCGCGACAGCCCTTCTGGTGCTAGGAGAGGACGAGGGCCTCGCGCTCGCGGAACGCGAGAATCTAGCCGTGCTGCTGATCGTCCGAAACGGTGAGAACGCCCTGCGCGAGACGACTTCGAGCCGGTTTCGTGCGACAATGAGCTTGGGATCGCCATGACGACCGTCGCGCTAGCAGCCGGCTTCATCGCCTTCGCGATGGCCATCATGGCTATCGGTCTGATGTCCAAGAACCGCTGCCTGCGAGGGTCTTGCGGGGGGCCGGACGTTCTCGACGCGCGCGGCGAGTCGCTGCGCTGCGGGGCATGCCCTCGCGAGAGAGCGCCGCGCTCGGCCCTGACGGGTCAGACCACGCTGCCGCCAGTCACCAGCACCACGGATCCCGTAACGTAGTCCGAGAGGGGCGACGCTAGGAAGAGGACCGGTCCGGCCGCGTCGTCCGGCGTGCCGTAGCGGCGTAATGGAATGTACGCGATAGCGGCTTCTCGCTGCGCTTGCGGAATGCCTAGCGCGATTCCTGTCGATGTCGTGTCGCCCTGCTCCTTGGCTTGGGTAAGACGGGACTCGATGAAGCCGTACGCGACGGCGTTGCAGCAGATATTGAACCGGCCCCACTCCTTGGCGATTGTCTTGGTCATGCCCACGATGCCCATCTTGCCGGCGGAGTAGTTGATCTGGCCCGCGTTTCCCGCAACGCCGGACGTGGAACTGACGTTGATAATCTTGCGGCACGGGGGTTGCCGTCCAGCGGCGATGGCGGCCTTGGCCGACTCGCGCAGAAACGGCGCCGCCGCCCGGACCATGCGGAACGGGGCCGTGAGATGGACATCCAGCATCGCTTCGAACTGCTTGTCACCCATCTTGTGAATGACGCCGTCCCACGTGTAGCCGGCATTGTTCACTAGGATGTCGACCGAGCCGAAGGAGTCCAGCGCTGTCTGAACGATCTTGGACGGCACGTCGGGGTCCGTGACGCTTCCCACACAGACGGCCGCTTCGCCTCCCGAGGACCGGATTTCAGCGCCAGTCTCTTCCGCGGGCCCGGAATCCAGATCATTGACGACCACGCGGGCACCGTGTTGCGCGAAGAGCCTGGCAACGGCCCTGCCAATGCTGCGCCCGGACCCCGTGACGATCGCTGTCTTGCCAGTGAGAAGACTCATGATCTAGCCATCATAGACCGTCCCGCGGACAGCAGGTCTGCGCTAGATTCGCCTGCATCCAGCAGGGTCCGAGGCTAGGCGCGAGCGGCCCTCCGCCGACCTTGGATCAGAGCCAATGGACCTTCGGATCCACATCGAGCTCGATTGGAGCTCGGACTAGCACGACGGGGCTTCGACGCTGTCACTCGCCATGGCCGCGCTCGAGCACGAAGTCGACCTCGTACATGTGGAACACAGCCCGTGCGAGCCCCAGGCGACGATACGCTTCCTGGGCGGAGACGTTGTGTTTCTCCACGTAGAGCCGCACGCCGCAAATGCCATTGTCGGCCGCCAATTCCAATACGCGATGGTAGAGCGCTCGCAAAACCCCCTGCCGCCGAGACTCTGGGCGCACGTAGACGCTTTGCAGCCACCAGAACATTCCATTGCGCCAGTCGCTCCACTCAAATGTCAGCGCCAACTGCCCTTGGGTCGCGCCATCCGATTCCGCTATCAGGTAGAAGCCGCGTGCCTTATCTCGCAGCACTGCCTCGACGCCCGCGCGCAACCTAGCCCGGTCCAGTTGCAGCCCTTCGGACTCCTCGGCCAGCCTAGCGTTGAAGTCGACGACGATCTCTATGTCGGCCGGCTCGGCGTGACGGATTCGCATGAATCCATGATACGGCGCGGCCCGGATACGTCGGTTAAACTCAGTCCGTATGGTTCGCCTTGGCACGTTTGTCTTACTGTTCGCTTCGGCGCTCCCCGGCCAGCAAGGGGAAGGGCTCAATCGGCTCGGCCTGCCCAGTCCGGCCAAGCAGGACATTCCCTATCTAATCCATGGGAGCGAGATTCGCGAACTCGAACAGACCGATGCCATGGAAGAGGAAGTCAAGAATCAGCTTCGCTACTGGATCTCGGGCACTGAGTCCACGATCAAGACGCCGCTGGCGGCACCGGAGTTCCTATTCGATTCCAAGGAGATCGATCCCCGAGACTTGCAACTGTACGGATTCGACGTCGTCAAGGGAAGGCGCGAGATCCTCTACCGGAAGAAGAAGAAGGTCGTTGCGGAACCGTATTTTCTCCAGCTTGAAGGCATCCAAGACCGCGTAGTTCGCATCCGCATCAACGCAAGTCTGCCTCCTGGCGAGTACGGGCTCACCCCGGACGGACGCAATACCGTGTTCACATTCGCGGTCTTCTGAGATTCGAAGCCACGGAGCGGCCGCAACGGGGTCGGCAACCGTCAATGCAGCTTGGCGATCTCGCTCGTAAGGTAGGAGATCGACTCATTGACGATGGTTTCCGCTCCGGGGGAGAAATCAAAGACCTCCATCGACACCCAACCCGAGAACTCGCTGTCCTTTGCGACTTGCAGGACAGGCTTGAAGTCGTAGCCTCCCTCAGGACGCGGGTAGCTCCCATCCAACTCGTTTACATGGATGTGACGGATCTTCGACCAGTGACGGGCCACAAGCTCGTGATGGGGCTCAGTCTCGTCGATCGCGTTGTGCGAATCGAACATGGTCTGCACCATCGGGCTGCCGATCTCGTCCACGATCTCGGCCGCGCGGTCGAGTGTAACGATCACATCGCATTGGGCGATCGGCAGCGCTTCGACGCAAAGCGTTACGCCCGCCGCTTCTAAATCGGGCACAATCGATCGCACGCCTTCGATGTAGTTTGCCTCGGCCTGCCGGCGCGTAGCTCCGCCTGCCGCTCGCCGCTGCACCGGCGAGCCGAACACCATCACGCCCCCGTTCCCGTTCCGCCTCAAGTCGGCGCAGAGCCCTACCAGTCCCCGCACGTACTCCCAGCTGCGACGCCGCACCGAATCGTCCGGAGTGGTAACGTGCAAGCCATCGGGCCCGACGGTCAGCCAGTGCAAGCCAACGAAGTCCAGACCCTCCGAGATGATCATGTCGCGAAATTCGCGACGACGGCCGGCGGATAGCCGGGTCGCGTCCCGCAGCAATGTGAACGGTGCAATCTCGATGCCGTCCCAGCCCGCACGCTTGATCGAACGGCACGATTCCGCGAAATCCGCCCGCTCGTACAACTCGTTGCAGACTGAGAGGTTGAATGGGCGCCGCTGAGCCATCTGACTACTCTACATCAGCAGGGCGGCTCCGAATCGGAGGCAAGCCATGAACGCCGGAAGAGGGCTTCGACGTGCGCGTTCCGGAGCTCGCAACTTATGCCACAATAGGGGCTTAGGGGGGATTCGATGTATTTGAAAACCACTCGCCGGGCGTTTGGCCGCACTGTGCTGGCTGGAGGGGCCGGGCTTTCCTTTGGCCATCGGTTGCTGGCCCACGATCAGATCGATTCGACGTTCAACGGCGTGACGATCGGTGCCCAGAGCTACAGCTTCAGGGACCTGCCGCTAGAGGACGCAATCAAGGCTATGCAGCGGATCGGCATCGGATCCTGCGAGCTTTGGAGCGGACATTTCGAGCCGCTGCGCGAGACGCGCAGGGCCCAGAACGGACGGGAGCTGCTGCGCGCCTTCCGGCTCGAGACGCCGCTCGGCCGCTTCGAAGACATCGGCAAGCAGTTCCATGAGGCAGGCGTCACGCTGCACGCGCTGAACTACAGTTTCCGTGACCACTTCTCAGACGAGGAGATCGCTCGCGGCTTCGAAATTGCAAAAGCTATGGGAGCGAAGGTTATCACCGCATCCGGCACCCTCAGCGTCGCCGAGCGCGTCAACCGCTATGCCAGGCGCTATGACATGCTTGTCGGAATGCACAACCACTCGAGGATCCGCGAAAACGAGTTCGCCACGCCGGCGGACTTTGCGGCGGCATCCGAAGGTCGGAGTCACATCGCAGTCAACCTTGATATCGGACACTTCGTGGCCGCTGGCTTCGATCCGGTCGACTACATCGAGAAACATCACGATAAGATCGTTACGCTTCACATCAAGGACCGCAAGGTAAACCAGGGGGAGAACGTCGCGTTTGGCGAAGGAAACACGCCGATTCGCGAGGTCCTAGGACTGTTGCGGGACAAGAACTATGACATCCCGGCCAACATTGAGTACGAATACAAGGGAGGCGACACAGTAGAAGAGGTAGAAAAATGCTTCGGCTACTGCAAGCGAGCCCTTACGTCGTAACGGGCTGGAAGGCGCGCGGGCTTCGGGACCGCCCGCCTCGGCACGGAAGGGATATCTTCCGTGCGTAGGAGATAATTCAGGGGCATGAATGTAGCGGTGATCGTGCCTGCGGCCGGACATGGCACCCGTATGGGGAAGGCTGTGTCCGAACGGTACGGGAGCGGTCGGAAGCAATTCATGAGACTTGGCGGCGTTCCAATCGTCGCGCTGACTGTTCAAAAGTTCCTAGCCATTCCCAGTGTCAAGGAGATCCTCTTGGCCGTCCCGGAGGGCAGCGAGAAGAATGTTCGGGCGATGCTCCTCGGCTCCGGCGTCGAATCGCGCGTGCGAGTGCTGGTAGGCGGGCGCAACCGGCAGGAGTCTGTCGGAGCCTGCCTCGACGCCGTCTCCCAAGGGATTGATGTGGTCGCCGTACATGACGGCGTGCGGCCGTTCGTTCCAGTCAAGCTGATCGAGGAAGCCTTGGCAAGGGTCGCGGTCCACCGCGCGGTGATCCTGGGAATGCCCGCCGAGGAGACCGTCAAACAGGTCAGCAGGACGGTAGTGCAGGCGACGCTGCCTCGGGAGCGGCTCATGCTCGCGCAGACGCCTCAGGTGTTCGTCACCGATCTCCTTAAGCGAGCCTTCGAGAAGGCCCGCCTCGACAACTTCGTCGGGACGGATGAGGCGAGCTTGGTCGAGCACCTCAACGAGGATGTATACGTCATGCGCGGCAGCGAGCGCAATATCAAGATCACAGGCCCTCACCACATGGAGCTTGCCGAGCTGTACTACGAAGCAGAGAACCGTGAATCCGCCGATCATCGACGTTGAACGTCCCGAAATGCGGGCGGGCATCGGATACGATTCCCATCGCTTGGCAACCGGCCGGAAGCTAATGCTTGGGGGCGTCGAGATCCCGTCCGAGAAGGGCCTTGCAGGCCACTCAGACGCCGATGTGCTGCTGCACGCGATTACGGACGCGATGCTTGGAGCTGCGGCAAAAGGGGACATTGGAATACTCTTCCCGGCCTCCGATCCCCAGTGGCGCGACGCGGCCAGCAGCATTTTCGTGCGCCACGCCTCCGAGCTGCTTGAGAGCTACGGCTGGATGATAGTCAATGTCGACGCGGTGGTCCTGCTCGAGGAGCCGAAACTGCAGCCCTATCGCGATCGAATTCGCAAGAGTGTCGCTTCCCTGCTGGGAATCGATCCGGATGCAGTCGGGCTCAAAGCGAAGACTGGCGAGGGCGTGGGCCCGGTCGGGACAGGCCAGCTGGCGGAGGCCCACGCTGTTGTCCTTGTGTCCCGCAGCCGTGTTCCGAAGGTGATGTAGGCTCGCAAAGGGCGATAATCGTCCGGTCTCGGGCTGCAAACGGCGCTTGGCCGTGTCACGGCCAAGCAACGGCAGGGGCGGAAAACGTATAATCCAAGCGGAAATGCGACGTGTAGCCATAGCATCCCTAATCGCCCTTTCGTTTAGCTTGACGATGGTCGCCGAGGCAAATTCGGCGGTCCTGTTCAACCGGGACATCAGGCCGATCTTCTCGGAGAACTGCTACGCCTGTCACGGTCCGGACGAGGCCAAGCGGATGACGCCCTTCCGGCTAGACAGCAAGGACGGGGCGTTCGTGACTCTGAGCGGGGGGCGCAATGCAATCGAGCCCGGCGATCCGGACAACAGCGAGGTGTTCCTGCGTGTCTCGTCGTCGGATCCAAGCCGTCGGATGCCACCCGCGGCCCTCGGCCACGACCCCTTGGCCGAGCGCGAGGTCGACCTGATCCGCCAGTGGATCGAGCAGGGGGCCGAGTGGCTGGGGCATTGGTCTTTCATTGCCCCGCAAAGGCCCGAGGTGCCCGCGGACCGCTACCCGGGGTGGCCGATCAGCCCGGTTGACAGCTTCGTGCTTCGCCGCCTGAATGACGAGCGGCTGGAGCCGTCGCCCCCGGCGTCGCGAGAGACGCTGATTCGCAGGTTGAGCCTCGATCTCACCGGAATCCCGCCGGATCTGGCCGATGTCGACGCTTTCCTGGAGGACAGGTCGTCCGACGCCTACGAAACGGTGGTGGACCGCTACTTGTCCTCGCCCCGCTACGGAGAACGGATGGCAGTCCGCTGGCTTGACGCCGCGCGTTACGCGGACACAAACGGCTACCAGACCGATGCCGAGCGTGACATGTGGCGGTGGCGGGACTGGGTCATTGAAGCCTTCGCCGCGAACAAGCCATTCGACAGATTCACGGTCGAGCAGATCGCAGGCGACATGCTGCCCGACCCAAGCCTGGAACAGATCGTCGCAACCGGTTTCAACCGCAACCACCGAGGCAACGGCGAAGGCGGTATCGTCGACGCGGAGTACGCGGTGGAATACGTTGTGGACCGCCTGGACACGACATCGACTGTTTGGCTTGGACTCACGCTCGGCTGCGCCCGGTGCCACGACCACAAGTACGATCCAGTCACTCAGAAGGAGTACTACGAACTGTTCGCGTACTTCAACAACGTTCCCGAGAAAGGGAAGGCTTTCAAGTACGGCAATTCCCCGCCCTTCATCAAGGCTCCGACGCGCGAACAAGCGGAGAAGCTCGCGAAGATCGATGCCGCGCTGGCCAGCCTGCGGGAGGAAAGCGGGCAATTGCTCGAAGAGAGCGTCGATGCGAAGCGCCTGTGGGAGCCGACGCTGACAGCTGCATCGGACTGGTTCGATTCACGAGATCTCGTGATTTCGTATCCAGAGCGCCCTGACGGAGCCTTGCCAGCGGAACAAGCTTTCGAGGGAGGCGACTTTGCCGACCTAGGGGACCAAGCCAACTTCGGGTTCTACGACCGCTTCAGCGTAGCCGCCTGGATCAGCCCGGAGCATCCTGACGGCGCCATCGTTGCAAAAACCGGCAACGTCTTGCCGGAAGACGACACCCAGGGGAATCCCGGCTGGGGATTCTACCTGAAGGGGGGCAAGCTGCAAGTCAACCTGGTTAACCGCTGGCTTGACGATTGCCTGCGCTTGGAAAGCCGGGAACCAGTCGCCATGGGCAAGTGGAGCCACGTTGCTTTCACGTATGACGGAACCCGGCTGGCAACCGGCGTGCAAGTGTTCGTCGACGGCCAACCGGTCCAGCTAAGAGTGATCCGCGACGAGATGAACCAAGAGTTCAAATCCAAGGAGCCCCTGCGTGTGGGCAGGGGATTGGGCCTCGACTATCGAGGCGGGATTCGCGGCCTCGCAGTGTACGGGCGCGCGCTGACACCCGAAGAAGTTTCCGTCGCGGCTGTCGAGCGGAGCTTGGGCCAGATTGCCGGAACGCCTCCGGGGGATCGCAGCACGGCAGAAACCCGCAAGCTCGACGAAGCGTACAGAAACGCTCTTGGCCCAGACACGCTGACGGAGCTGACGGCGAAGATGCGAGATTTCGAGAGCGAACGCCAGCGCTACTTCGACTCGCTTCCGACCGTCATGGTCATGGAGGAGATGACTCCGCGCAAGAAGACCTACCGCCTGGATCGCGGCGCCTACGACGCGCCGTCGGAAGAGGTGCTTCCCGGCCTGCCGGCCGCGTTGTCGGCAGCGGACCCCCCGGGTCGGCTCGGGTTCGCGCGCTGGCTGGTCTCGCGGGAAAACCCGCTTACCGCCCGCGTCACAGTCAATCGAGTTTGGCAAATGCTCTGGGGCACCGGCATCGTCAAGACGGTTGAGGATTTTGGGTCGCAAGGGGAATGGCCGACCCATCCGGATTTGCTGGACTGGCTTGCGGTGGAATTCATGGATAGCGGCTGGGACCTGAAGGCGCTGGTGAAGACGATCGTGATGAGTGCCGCCTACCGGCAGTCGTCCCGCCTGCGGCCTGGGCTCGTGGAGCGCGACCCGGACAACAGGTTGCTTGCACGGGGTCCGCGATTGAGGCTCCCCGCAGAGTCGGTACGGGACCTCAGCCTGTCCGCGTCCGGATTGCTGGTTGACCGGGTCGGAGGGCCGTCGGTCAGGCCCTACCAGCCTGCCGGCCTCTGGACTGAACTCGCTGGCGGCAATGACTACGAGATGGGAAGCGGTGGGGACTTGTACCGTAGAAGCCTGTATACATTCTGGAAACGAGCCGTGCCGCCGCCCTCGATGATGCTGTTCGACTCGGCAGGGCGCGAGGCCTGCACTGTTCGCAGCGTGCGGACGAACACGCCGCTCCAAGCACTCAATCGCATGAACGACACGGCCTACATGCAGACCTCCAAGGCGCTCGCGGCGAGGGCCCTGAACGCAGCGGGCGACGACAGGGACAATCGGCTGACCTATATCTTCCGGCTGGCGACCGCCCGTCGTCCGACGGCGGACGAGGGCAACATCCTGTCGTCCAGCTTTGAATACCACTTCGACCGGTTCCGCAACGATCCGGAAGCTGCGGCTGCATTGCTAGGCAAGGAACGCCCAAAAGTGGCAGCGACCGTGCCACAACCCGAAATGGCGGCCTACGCGATGCTGGCCAGCCTCGTTCTCAATCTCGACGAGACCATCACGCGCGAGTAGCGAGCTCGGATCCGAGCTCGCATTGGCCTTCTGCAGCTGGAACTTGTTCTTACCTTCATTGGCAAGTTCACGGTGAGTCGCAACAACGCGATAGCATTTCCTATCAGGTGGCATCCTGCTTCAACGGATAGCCTGATCGCGCCAAGCTCTGCTTCCTGAGTTTCGGTTCACAGTGTAGTGGATTTTCATGAGAATGACAGTGTGAGAACTGACATCGAGCTTTCGTCTACCTCTATTTTGTTTCCGTGAGGTTTTCTCGAGAATATCTGGTTCGTTTTGAGTGTCCTATCACTCATTTTCGAATTTTCTATCTCTCCGAAATCTCAGGCTTCGTGCCCTATGCCAAAACATGAATAGCTTTTGAATTGATCAAGAAGAAACCGACACGCCATTCGGATGTTCAATGGCACGCACAAGCATTTCACTACAAGCAATTCACAGGGAATTAGCTTGCTTGGCCCATACGTACTCACACCGTTAGAACGGCGAGAGCAAGGCCACCCACCGCGACCCGTGCATCGATACCGTGATCGATAGATGAATACCTCCGTCGATGCCGGAACCTCGTTTGGAGCGAAGCGGCCTTCTCAGTGTCCCTGCCGGCTGGCCATGCTGAGGTAGCGGCACAGTTCATTCCGTGTCTTGCACTTTCTTGACCTCGCAGGCTCTGCTCCGCAGTATGCAAAGCTGGCCGTAGCTGCCAACCATTTGGCCGCGTGCCGTCGCGAAAGAGTGTCGAGTACCCTGGCAGCCGACAGACAACATCGGTATAGGCGCTGGGATCGCCCCGAGCTCGCGGGCGGACACGGGGCACCCGTTGTTGGTGAAACCCGTCACGGCACGTGAATGCCAAGGCACTTCACGTGCCGGTGGTTAAAGTCCAACAACCGCACGCATTTGCTGACACAGACCCGAATTGCGGGAAAAAGCCTTCTTCAACGTAGGTTCGCCGGACTTCTTGGCATTTATAATGGACGCGGTATCGAGTCCATGGCATCCGACTACTCTTGGCCTGCCCGGAGCACACGAAGGCACTTCTTCGGCAAGAGCGCTTACGGTTTGGGCGTCGCAGCGCTAGCTAACCTTCTCGGCGAGGACTTGCCCGCTGCCGGCCTTTCGGGAGTGCCGCATTCCGCTCCCCGTGCGAAGCGGGTGGTCTACCTGTTTCAGTCCGGTGCTCCATCGCAGCTAGACATGTTCGACTACAAGCCTCAGCTCGACCAGCTGCGGGGCAGTGACCTACCGGAGTCGGTGCGGCAAGGTCAGCGCCTGACCGCCATGACGGCCACGCAAAGCTCGTTTCCTATCGCACCGTCGATGTTTCGCTTCCATCAGCACGGCGAGTCCGGGGCTTGGATCAGCGAACTGCTGCCTCACACTGCCAAGATCGCCGACCGCCTGTGCATCGTCAAGTCGATGCATACCGAAGCCATCAACCACGACCCGGCGGTGACGTTCTTCCAAACGGGTGCCCAGCTCGCGGGCAGACCGTCGATCGGTGCTTGGATCTCGTACGGGCTCGGCAGCGAGAACCGCGACCTGCCTGGCTTCGTGGTGATGGTCTCGTCCGGAAGCGGCCGCAACGGACAGCCGCTGTATGACCGTCTGTGGGGAAGCGGTTTCCTGCCGACTAGGTACCAAGGCGTGAAGTTCCGGTCCACAGGCGACCCGGTCCTCTACCTCTCCGATCCCGATGGAATCGATCGAGCAGCTCGGCGTAGGTTCCTAGACGACCTCGGGAAACTCAACGAGATCAAGCACAAGGAATTTGGCGACCCCGAAATCCTGACGCGAGTCTCGCAATACGAAATGGCCTTCCGAATGCAGGCGTCCGTGCCCGAACTGACCGACCTGTCGAAGGAGCCGGAGTCCACTTTCACGCTCTATGGCCCCGAGGCCCGCAAGCCGGGAACGTACGCCGCCAATTGCCTTCTGGCACGACGGTTGCTTGAACGCGACGTGCGCTTCGTGCAACTTTTCCATCGTGGATGGGACCAGCACACGGATCTTCCCGATCAAATCCGCAAGCAGTGCGCGGACACCGACCAAGCGTCGGCTGCCTTGGTGCAGGACCTTGCACAGCGGGGACTGCTTGAAGACACCCTTGTTGTGTGGGGGGGCGAGTTCGGGCGTACGGTCTATAGCCAAGGCAAGCTGACGGAGGACAACTACGGACGCGACCACCACCCGCGCTGCTTCACTATGTGGATGGCCGGGGCCGGAATCAAGCCGGGGACGATGGTCGGCGAGACCGACGATTTCAGCTACAACATCACCGAGGATCCAGTCCACGTTCACGACCTTCACGCTACCCTTTTGCACCTGCTCGGCATTGACCACGAAAAGCTGACCTTCAAATACCAAGGACGGCACTTCCGCCTGACGGACGTGCACGGAGAATTGGTCAAGAAGGCTCTGGCGTAGCGATTCGGCGTCCCGCTCCTCAGCCCGCTGTTACTAGACGACTCGATGAAGGTCAAGGTGTTTCTCGCGGTGCTGGCTGCGTTCGCACTCCTGCATCAGGACAACTGGCTGTGGAATGACGGTCGGCTCGTCTTCGGATTCCTGCCGGCCGGCTTGCTCTACCACGGAGGATATTCCCTTGCTACGGCCGTGTTGTGGGCGCTAGCCATTCGACATGCGTGGCCGGAAGAAATAGAGCCTGCTGCCACCTCGATCAATGACCGTGAGGATCGACCACATTGACGCAATTGGCAGTCATTTGCGCCTACCTCTGCGTACTGCTCGGCCTTGGGGTGCTGAGCAGACGCGCCTTCCGTGGGACGGCGCAGGACTTCTTCCTCGCCAGCCGCTCCATCGGGCCGACACTGCTGTTTCTGTCCGTATTCGGCACCGCGATGACTGCGTTCTCCCTAGTGGGAAGCACAGGAGAGTCGTACCGCAAGGGAATCGGCGTGTACGGCTTGATGGCGTCGTGGTCCGGCCTTGTGCATTCGGCAGTCTTCTATTTCGTCGGTATCCGGCTTTGGGCGCTGGGCAAGAGACTGGGCCACACAACGCAGGTCCAACTGTTTCGAGACAGGTTCGAGAGTCGCGCGCTGGGCCTTCTGCTGTTTCCTGTGCTCGCCGGCTTGGTCGTCCCCTATGTGCTGATCGGCCTGCTTGGTGCAGGAAGTGTAGTGCAAGCACTGACCGACGGGGCCTTTGGCGAGGCTTTCCCCGCAACCGGCGGAGCTGTCCCTCCCTGGCTTTCGGGCCTCAGTGTCAGCGCTGTCGTGCTCGCGTATGTCTTCGTCGGGGGACTCCGCGCCGCGGCTTGGGCGAACGCGCTGCAAGCCTCCATATTCCTCGTGACGGGGATTTCCGCCTTCTTGGTCATCTCATCGCGACTCGGAGGGATGGAAGCCGCCTCGCAGGCCGTACAAGAGCTCCATCCCGAGAAACTGATTCGAGGCGATGCTTTCGGGCAGTTGCACTTTTTCAGCTATTGCTTCATTCCACTGTCAATTGGAATGTTTCCCCAGGTTTTCCAGCATTGGCTGACTGCCAAATCCGCGGCTTCTTTCAAGCCGATGCTGGTCTTGCACCCCTTATGCATGCTTCTTGTGTGGCTCCCGTGCGTTTTGATTGGCGTCTGGGCGACATCGGCAGTGATGCCAGACGGTTCGGCGGTTGTCGCACCGGGTTCGCCCGTGAACAGCGAGTTGGCGTTCATGGTCCAGAAGCTGACCACGCCGCTTCTGGGCGGGATTCTAGGGGCGGGCATCCTAGCGGCCATCATGTCTTCGCTCGACTCGCAGTTCCTTGCGATCGGATCAATGTTCACGAACGACATCGCAATCGAATTCATGGGGAAAGACAGGTTGAGCGACCGGCAAAAGGTGCGCCTAGGTCGCGCTGTGGTCGCTGCGGTGGCGACAATGGCCTACCTCTGCTCGCTTAGTGGGCCGAGGAGCGTCTTCACTCTCGGGGTTTGGTGCTTCAGCGGATACGCGGCGCTGTTCCCGCTGGCGGTCGCTGCGATTTACTGGCGCCGCGCCACCAAGCAGGGTGCGATTGCCTCGCTGAGTGTGACTGTCGTACTTGGTGCCTTGTTCTTCCGTGCGAGCAACTACGGAGGAGATCCTTCGTACCTGTTCATGGGTATGCTTCCGGCAGCAACAATGGTGGCAGCCTCAGCAGCCGCCTTGGTTGTGGTCTCTCTGTTGACAAGCCCGCCTTCGCGGCAGACTCTCGACAAGTTCTTTCCGGCTTGACGCGGCCTGGGTTCCGCGAAATCTCCGGCTGGACGTACGATAGGGAACAGGCCGGTCGGTAGCAGTTCTTGCGCTGCGCTGGCGGCCCTGGAAGTTCCTTGACGGTCGCGTACATAACGGCTGGTGCGGCAGGCACGATCTGCGGAAACTGCCTCAAGGACAATGCCCTCGCGGCGGCACTCATGCGCCAAGGGCAAGACGTGGTGCTTCTACCCGCGTACACGCCCCTGCTTACCGACGAGACGGACGTCAGCGAAGCAAGGGTTGTCTTCGGCGGCATTAACCTGTACCTGCAAGGCAAGTTCCCGTTCTTCCGTTCCACAGGTGTCCTCGACTGGTTTTTGGACCATCCGCGCTTGCTCCGGTGGGCTTCGAGCTTTGCCGTGGACACGGACCCGGCGAATCTCGGGCCAATGACGCGGGATATGTTCCACGGCATGTCCGGGCCGTACCATCGCGAGTTGACAAAGCTGGTCGATCTGCTGCGCGAGATTCGCCCGCGGATCGTCCACCTCACCAACTCGATGCTGGCCAGCATGGCGGAGCCAATCAAGCGGCATCTAGGCACGCCCGTGATTTGCTCGCTCCAAGGCGAAGCCGATTTCCTGCATGGCCTGCCGGAGCCCTTTCGGTCGGACTGCTACGCGTTGCTGAAGCAGCACGCCGACCACATCGACGGGTTCGTTGCCCCTTGCAAGGATCAAGCCCACGCCATGGCCCCTATCTTGGGAAGGGCTGCCGATCGCGTCGATACCATTCTGCCGGGGATTGCCGTCGAGAACTTCCGGGAGAATAGCCGATCGTCTGACGGCCGTTTCGTCGTGGGATTTCTTGCTAGGATTTCGCCCGAGAAGGGGCTGGGCGTGCTTGTGGAGGCAGTCGAGCGTCTCCGCTCAAGGCATCCGAATCGGCAGGTGGAATTGCGCGTGGCCGGCTGGAGAGCCGACAACATGACCGAGTACCTCGATGGCCTACGAGAAATGTGCGATTTCGAAGACTTGGGGTATCTCTCGCGGCGCGCCAAGATCGATTTCCTCGCGGGCCTAGACGCGTTCTCCGTCCCCACTACCTACCGGGCTTCCAAAGGGCTCTATGTCCTCGAGGCGCTCGCAAGCGGTGTTCCTGTGGTGCAGCCTCGAATTGGCGTGTTCCCGGAACTGGTCGAAGCGACGGGTGGCGGTTACCTTTGCGACCCAGACAGCAGTGGCGACTTAGCATCCAAGCTGGAACTGCTCCTGGCCGACACGAATGGGTCCACTCGGCGGGGAGCCGAAGCCCGGCGCAAAGTACATGCCGGATTTCACGCTGACCGCATGGCCGCAGAAACCTTAGCTCTGTACGAGCGGGTCTCCGGAGACTCTTGGCGTCTTACGGAAGAAAGCGCGAGGGCGACTGACTAGAAGATCCCAGTGAGGTCGCTGAAGCGCTGGACGAGACGAAATCGTTCGTGCGACTCGGGAATCGACTGCATCTCGAGGCTCCAGGTGTTCTCGCTAGGAACCAAGACAGCGCCGAGACCGGCTTGGAGCGCTGGATTAATGTCCGACTTCGGGCTGTTTCCGATCATCCAAGTGCTCGCCGGATCCGCGCCCGTTTCGCGGATGACCATCCGGTAACATTCCACATCCTTCTCAGGCACCGTCTTGAAGTAATCGAAGCGGTCCTGGAGGCCGGAGCGCAGGAGCTTGGAACGCTGCTCGTCGGCTTGCCCCTTCGTCACTAGCCCGAGGCGGTACCGTCGGCCAAGTTCGTTCAGTGTGTCGCGCACGCCGGGAATCAGCTCGATCGGACTGTTTCGGATCTGGTCGGTCATCCCGATTAGGCGGCCGCGCTCGTCGACGGACGCGCCCCTGCCACGGAATCGCTCGTAGCACTCGACTAAGTTGCGCGCGAAGTTGTCCGTGCCGTAACCGTTCAACTTGATATTGCGGGCCTCTATTCGGTCGAGTTCTCGCCGCACCTCCGCCGGGGGCAGCTCCGGGTGATCGACATATAGGATGAACTCCGCAATCGCCCCTTCAAAGTAGACATTGTTCTCCCAGAGGGTGTCGTCAGCGTCGCAAAGCAGCCAGCGGGGACGCTTCATCTGACCAGTATCGGACACATCCCTCATTGCGTCACATGGCGCTGCGAGGGATATCGCGAGTGATCGCACCAGTGTGTGCGGGTTGGGGCCGAAGATCCAGTGCGGCGCAAAGCACAAACCCATCCGTGCTCGCGGGCACAGCGCCTTCCGTCACGGGAGATTTCGATGACGCCCGCTGCGACCAGACCCGACTCCGAACCGAACAAGCGCCCCATCCGCCCGCCAAGGAGCGTACCCGAAGTGACCGCGAACACGTCTTCGGGCAGCAGACCGCTCTCGGCTGGCGGGCGGCCCGATGGCCGCGGATTCGCACGCTCTGACCTGCGATCAGAAGAAGAGGTATTTGCGCCAGGTCCGCTGCTGGTCACCGAGCTGCCGCATCAGGCTCCGACTCGTATGGAGGTTGAAAGGCTTGGGCAGTCGCCGGAGACTCATCGAGACTTCGTGCGGCAACCGATCGCCCTTGCGGTTGTTGCAACGCAGGCAGCAAGCTACCAAGTTTTCCCAAGTGTTGCTGCCGCCCCTTGAACGCGGGATGACATGATCCAGTGTCAGTTCCCCGGCCCCGAACTGCTCGTTGCAGTACTGGCAGGTGTGCTGGTCCCGGATCAAGATGTTCTTGCGCGAAATCGCCCGCATCTGCCGCGGAATCCGCCGATACTCCAGCAAGCGAATCACGGACGGGACCGCGAGGCTCTGGGAAGGAGAATGCACCCGCCCCTCGCCTGCTTCCTCCGTGGAGGCCACGCCCTTGAAGATCAGGATCAGCGCGCGGCGCACGGCGCACACGTGGATCGGCTCGTAACTGGCGTTGAGAACCAGAACGGGCTTTCGCAGAGGGTTGGGGTGACGGTGGTCCGCGATCATCGCGCGCCTCCCCCGGAGGAGCCCCACACGGCCTGATTTGGCGAGCAGCCACTAAGCCCCCGGCGCAATTGACCAAGACAGGTGCCTAGTTGACCGTGCCGGCGCACGTGACGCGCGGCTACGAGCAAAGGGTTCGATCGCTTGGCCCCGTGATCTGGGAAAGCTCACCTCTTGCCGGACGCCCAAGTGTAGCCTGCAACCTCTTCCTTGGAGTCCCGACAATCTGGAGCCCAAGGAACCCGTCAAGCCGCTTTAGGCCGATCGACCGCCCGCACTCTTCACAAATACCAGATTCCCAGTCGTCGAGTCGAATCAGGGCATCACGGACGGATGCAAAGGTGTCTGACCGCTGGCACTTTGAGATGACAATGGGGCTCTCGTATAGTACACGGCTGTCGCCGTCCCCGCAATTCCTGGGAGCGAGGTCCCAACGCCCGCATTCGGTCGTCGCAACCCGCGCACTCAACTCCTCTCGGCCGGCTTGGAGGCACCTAGCAAGCGCACTGTGGCGCCACGCTGGCATCGACCCTTCGGCCTAGCCACGCCGCCACTGCCGACAACAGCGGCATCGAGGAGAAGCGAATGCGGAATCCGTGGCGCGGGCAGCGCATCTGTCAGTACCAGCCCTTTCCTTCTGCACCCCTTATTCCTGCCAGGGTGAATGGAAAGCACCCTTCTGGGGACCGCAATGCGACATGCTTCGAAATCGGCATTCCTGTGTTCGAGTAGGCCGTCGCTGGGGAATTCCTCGACTTCGGCCGATGCATTCGGCGTCGGTCTGGAGATGCAAGCCCCGATGGCAGGCGATCAGGCCAGGCCTCGGAGAATCAGTCTGGGCGCTCGAGTTCGTGCGATAAACTCAAAACGTGGCTCAAGCTCGCACGCTGTACGACAAGGTTTGGGACTCGCACGTCGTGACGAACGAGGCCGGCGCACCCGCCGTGCTCTACATCGACCTGCACCTCGTGCACGAGGTGACGTCGCCGCAAGCCTTCCAAGGCCTCCGCGACCGAAGCCTAGCGGTGCGGCGTCCGGATCGCACTATGGCCACGATGGACCATAGCATCCCGACGCGCGACCAAACGCTTCCCATCTTGGATCCTATCGCCGCCAAGCAGGTCCAGCAACTGCGGATCAATTGCAAGGAATTCGGTGTGCCACTTGCCGACGTAGGTGACGAGTCACAGGGTATCGTCCATGTAATAGGCCCCGAACTCGGTCTGACCCGGCCTGGCATCACCGTTGTCTGCGGGGACAGCCACACCTCGACGCACGGCGCTTTCGGAGCGCTGGCATTCGGAATCGGCACGACCGAGGTTGAGCACGTTCTGGCCACGCAGTGCCTGCTCCAGAATAGGTCCAAGACGTGTGAGGTGCGCTTCAGCGGCCTGCCTCCGGCTGGAATCGTGGCCAAGGACCTGATTCTGGCCCTGATCGCCGAAATCGGTGTGGGTGGCGGCACCGGATATGTCCTCGAGTACACGGGCGAGGCCATCCGGTCGCTCTCCATGGAAGGCCGGATGACAGTCTGCAACATGTCAATCGAAGGCGGCGCTCGGGCCGGAATGATCGCCCCGGACGACACGACCTACGGGTACTTGGCGGACAAGCCCACTTCGCCAAGAGGTGCGGCATGGGAGGCGGCCGTGAATCGTTGGCGTCAGTTGCCGTCGGACGAAGGAGCCGCGTATGACCGCACGGTGACAGTTGGCGCCTCGAACCTGGAGCCCATGATCACCTGGGGCACGAATCCGGGGATGGGCGTGCGGGTCAGTGAACCGGTCCCGCGGCCCAACGGCAACACAGCAGTTCGAAAGGCTCTTGAGTACATGCAGCTCGAACCAGGCAAGCCGTTGGTCGGCCAGCCGGTGGATGTCGTGTTTATCGGAAGCTGCACGAATTCGCGCATCACCGACTTGCGGCAGGCGGCCGGACTGCTCGAGGGGCGCAAGGTGAATCCTCGGGTCCGGATGCTGGTCGTTCCGGGTTCGGAAAGAGTCAGGGCCCAGGCCGAGGCCGAGGGGCTTTCGGACGTTTTCCGCAGTGCCGGTGCCGATTGGCGGGAAGCTGGGTGCAGCATGTGCATCGCCATGAACGGCGACCAGCTTGACAGCGGCCAGTACTGTGTCTCGACTAGCAACCGCAACTTCGAAGGTCGACAAGGCAAGGGTGGAAGGACCTTTCTAGCCAGCCCGCTGACCGCAGCGGCCTCGGCGATCGAGGGCGCGGTTGCGGACCCGCGTCTCTATTTGTAAGTGGCGAATTAGGAAGGGAATCGAAGCCATGCAAGCTGTGACTGCATTCCGCGGGAAGGTCGTTCCGCTACCGATCAACGACATCGACACCGATCAGATCATCCCTGCGCGCTTCCTAAAGACCATCGAAAAGCTCGGACTGGGGGACAACCTTTTCAACGACTGGCGATTCCGAGCGGACGGCCACCCCAACCCGGGCTTCGTGCTGAACCAACCCCGCGCCGAAGCAGGCAGCATCTTGCTAGCGGGAGATAACTTCGGCTGCGGCAGTTCGAGAGAGCACGCGCCGTGGGCACTGCTGGGCTACGGATTCCGCGCTGTCATCAGCACTTCCTTTGCCGACATCTTCCGTAACAACAGCCTCAAGAACGGCTTGCTGCCGATCATAGTGGGCCAGGAGACGCTCGCGGAACTATTCGACGCTGCGAACGCGGACGAAAGTCTCGAAGTAACCGTTGACTTGGCGAGCCAGACTCTGGAACTTCCGAGCGGCAGGACCGTGTCATTCCCAGTGGACGGTTTCTCCAAGCAGTGCCTGCTCGAGGGCGGTGACCAGCTCAGCTACATCCAGCAGCGGATGGACTCTATCATCGCCTACGAGCAGACGTCGCAGAACACCGTAGACACGCTGGTTTGATTCGAATCCTCCGCAAGCGGCGGAAAGAAAGTTTGCGACTCACGCCGGTCGGCGAGCACCGCGAAACAGCCAGACACCGAGCACAGCCAAACCGACAGCCACGGCCTGGGTGGTACTGACCACACCGCCGATCAGCAGGGTGCGGGCGCCTTCGTCGCGGAAGAACTCCACGAAGAACCGGAACGACGAATACAGCACGAGATAGGCACCCAGGATTGCCCCGGCTACATGCGGTCGCAGATAAAGCCATAGCAAGACGAGGCCGATCAGAGCCGCGCCGGAGGCCTCGTACAGCTGGGTGGGATGCAGGGGCACATTCAAGGGAACGCCCGTGAAGCTGTGGGCCGCTGGATCCGTGAAGGTGACGGACCAAGCGAGCCGAGCCTCCCGCCCCCAGCAGCAGCCGGCCGCGAAGCACCCCAGCCGACCAATCGCATGCCCGAATGCCAATCCCGGGACCATCAAGTCCGCGGTGGCGAGCCACGGCATCCGGTGGCGACGGGTGTAATAGTAAGCCACCGCGAGCGCCGTCAGCAGCCCGCCGTAGAAGACCCCCCCGGAACGGAGCGCTGAAAGGGAGAACAGCCGACTGAAATCTGCGGAGTAGTAGGTCCAGTTGTCGGCGATCAAGAACAGCTTAGCCCCCACGATCGCGGATACGAGGAGCACTATCCCGAGATTTGTGACTCTGTCGGGATCCATGCCGGAGCGCCGTGCCAAGCGGGCCGACAGAGAGATTCCGACAAGAAAGCCCAAGGCTATGAGCACACCGTAGGTGGGCAGGGAGAAGGAGCCAAGCTCCAGAAGTCTTGGGAACATGCCGAAGTGCCGGTCCTACGCCGGTCTCGCAGCCTCTTCGGCGGAGTGGTGACCGCGCATCGACTCCAGAATCAGCAACCCGGCACCGATCGTAATCGCGCTGTCGGCGACATTAAAGGCCGGCCAATGGTATGAAGACACGTAAAAGTCGAGGAAATCGGTGACGTAGCCGTGCAGCAGGCGGTCATATAGATTGCCCGCAGCACCCCCGAGAACAAGCGCCAGCGCAACGCGGCTCAGTCGCGCGGCTCCGCCAACCATCCGGAACATGGCCAACACGGCCAGGATAATGATTAGTTGCGCTGCCGGTAGGACCAACTCCCTGAACCACGGCGCGGCGTCCGCGAAAAGGCTAAATGCCATGCCCGTGTTACGCGCATGAACGAAAGAGAAGAAGCCGTCAATCACTACTTTGGACCCGCCGTGGGGCAGCCAAGACGAGATTGCGCTCTTCGAGAGCTGGTCCAGCACGAAGACGAGCAATCCAAGCCCCGCAAGGGGCAGGTTCCCGCGCATCAGCCAGGGGCAGCACCCGCTGAGTCGCTTTGATGCCGGATCCTTGTTCCTCATCGGCGCGCGGGACGCTCTCTAAGAGATCAGTCTACATGAAGGTCCTGCGGACGGCCCCCGCCACCGCCTGTCGCCGGACTGCTCCATGGATGGCAACGTACACCGGGGAAAAGCTGGCGGGAGAGCCGGACCGATCTAGGGGCAGCAGGGGCCGTGCTAGGATGTGGACGGGGTAGGGTGGATGCCGGATCTTGCTCAGATGTCTTGCGTGCCGTGCCGCGGCGGAGTCCCCCCTCTAGCAGGAGACGAATTGGCCCGTATCTCGGCCCAAGTTGCGGATTGGAACGTCGTTGAGGGTCACCATCTAGAGCGACAGTTTGAGTTCCCGAACTTCCAGCAAGCTTTGGATTTCACGAACCAAGTCGGGGCCCTCGCGGAAGCCGAAGGGCACCATCCGGACATCTACCTCGCCTGGGGCAAGGTCGGCATCACGATCTGGACGCACAAGATTGACGGTCTGACCGAGTCGGACTTCGTATTGGCAGCAAAAATCGACGGTTTGCACGCTTCCTGACCATAGAGTGTGCCCGGGGTGCGGTTGCGCCCGTTTCGGCGCGCTGCAAACGGAATGATGAGAAACGTTCGCTCGGCCCTGATTCCTGTCGCGGTTGTCGCGGCATGCAGTCTGATCGGGGGGCTTTACGGGCTTCGAATCGGGACGAATGGCAACCTCATTCAGATGGCTCCCCTGACTGGGCATGTCCATCATGCTTCCCAAGTGACCCGCCTGATCGAGCAGCGGTTCGCGGACCCCGTCGACTGGGACAAAGCGATGTACGAGGGGGCCATCCCTGCCATGCTGGGGACACTGGACCCCCACTCGACGTTCCTCCGGCCCGAGGATTTCCTCAAGATGCGCGAGCGCGACCGGGGCAGCTATGCTGGCGTGGGGATCAATATTGTAAGTTTCGGCGGAAGGACGATCGTCGATTTCCCCTTCCCTAAGACACCAGCATTCGAAGCGGGCATCCTGCCGGGCGACGCGATCGAGATGGTAAACGGCGAGCAAGTCGCCGAGCTAGAACTCGACCAAGTCGCGAATCATATTAAGGGTCCGCCAGGCACCAATGTGACCTTGAGCATTTCAAGGGAAGGCTCCGACCATTGGATCGAACTCGACTTGGTCCGGAACGTGATTCCTCGTCCGACGATCCCCGTCCAGTTGCTCTTCGAGGACGGAACCGGCTACCTTCGCGTAAGCAGTTTCGGCGAGAAGACCGACCAAGAGCTGGAAGAGGCGCTACAGGGCCTGCTCTCCCGGGGCATGACTGGTTTGCTGCTCGACCTCCGTGAAAACAAGGGAGGGCTCCTGTCTGCCGGAGTCGAGGTGGCAAGCCGGTTCCTGGACAGGGGCGAGAGCGTCGTCTCTCACCACGGACGGGCATCGACGGTGCGCCAGTACCACTCCCAGACTCGGCAACCCGATCTCGACTATCCCGTCGTGGTGCTGGTCAACTGCAATTCAGCTTCTGCATCGGAGATCGTGGCGGGCGCGCTTCAAGACCACGACCGGGCGCTGATCGCCGGCACGAATACGTTCGGAAAGGGGCTGGTCCAATCCGTCTTCGCCTTGCCGGAGTCAACAGGAATGGTACTGACAACCGCGCGCTACTACTCTCCGAGTGGCAGGCTCATCCAACGTCCCTATGACAGCCTTTCGGCCACAGAGTACTTCAACGAGCCCTGCGGCGAGCACTACCAGCCGCGACAAGGCACGGTGCGCCTCACGGACAACGGGCGCAAGGTGTACGAATTCGGGGGCATCGCACCCGACGTCCGAATCGAAGGGCCCCGTCCGAGTTACTTCCAGCGTCTGGTGAGGCAGCAGCGCGCGGTCGAGCGGTTCGTCGCTCGGGTCCGAGCGCGGGGCGAGACGATGCTCAGGGGCGAAGCGCCTTCGCCCGAACTGTTTGGACGCCTGCTGCAGTTCCTCGCCAAGCAGGGCATCTACAGAGCGGGCAGAATCAGCCCGGCGGACCGGCAATACCTGATGCGGACGCTCGCTCAGCACCTGCACACCTCCTACTTCGACTACGACGAAGGCTTGAAGATCCAGGCGACGTACGATCCAGTCGTTCTCCAAGCCCGCTCACTGCTGGAGCAGGCCGCGCACCTGATGAACGGCAAATCGAGCGCGGTCTCGTAGGAGACACGGAGCGCATCCTCAGCGCGGGGTGTAATCCTTGCTGAACCCGAGCCGCGAATTGGTGACCGTGAAGCGGCCATCCGGCTCGACCGTTGCCCGGATCCAATGCGCGTCACAGCCCTCGGTCTCCCCGAGGTTCGCGATAAACTCTGCGCTGGGATTGTGCTCGGGACCGCTTTGGACAGCTCGATGGACCTGCCACAAGTCCTGCAGGGACGCACTGTTAGCAAGCGCTTGGTAGGTAGCAGGGCTGCCGCCCTTCCGCGGACCGTTGTTCATCACGGCGACAAGGGGCCGAATGCTCTCGATATGCGCAGGAGCACCCGAGGTGTGCATCCCGTGATGCGTTACCTGATACAGGTCGATCTCTCCAAACAGATTGGCAGGGCAGGCGGTTTCGATCTCGTAGTTCCAACTAAGATCCCCAAGATCCAGGAATTCGAACTGCCCCACTCGGATCAGGAATCCGACGCTCTTGCCGTTCTCGCCCTTGTCCTCCGGCCTTGAAACGGCGTCGCGGCAGGCAGGGTTCGGCCCCTGTTCGACTAGCGGGCTATCCAGGAAGCGACTTCGCGCCGCGACGAACAGGAAGTCCGTGTTCTTGAGAGGGAGTCGATCACCCGGCCTTACTTGCATGCGACGATCCCCGGCCGCTTCTACGTAGCTCGCCCAGAGTGCGTCGGCGCGTTCGTTCCAGCCCACTTCCACGCTGTCTCCGTGATCTACGAACCTGTGAATCGGGATCATCGACGCCAAGGCAGCAACCCCTCCGACATGGTCCCTGTGAAAGTGGGAGACGATGAAATAGTCCAATTCGGTCTTTCCGATCTCTTGCTCGAGGACCCGCACGATCCGCAAGGGATCGCGGTCGTCAAGACCAGGCCAGCCTGCATCCATCAGCACGGTCTCCCCGTCTGGGGTGACGATCAGCGTCGCCGCTCCGCCCTCCACGTCGATCCAATAAATCTCAAGCGCCTCGCCAAACAGCAAAGGGCAAGCGAGCAAGACCAAGAGAACCGCGGGCAGGCGAAGCATCATGACTCCCATATCATAGACAGCGGCCAGATGGTTCAATCTCCGCTAGCCAGTTAGAAAGTGCTCCAAGAATCCAGCGCTAGACCCCCGCAAGCCAGATAGCGGGCCGCAAGGGCGGGATCGGCGAGCGCGCCCTCCTGGCTCGGGCACCGTCGGCTCTTGGCCGCTGGATCTACGCGAGAACTGAATCCAGCAAGGAAGGATCCCCGAACTGAGCCAAGGCCCAGACCGCCCCGTGGCCTTCTGGAGACGGCCAACGTGCTAGCTGCGGCCCACGGATTCGGCCGTATCCGAGACACCTAGGCCCGACGCGTCTTCACCGCATGCGCATCCGGCAGTCTCGGCCCCGCCAAGAACCCCCTGCCACGTTGTGCAGGCTCTCGGACGCCCTGCGTAAGAGCCGCGGCACAGCATCCCGCGATCTCGGACGGCTTCCCACCGAACCGGGTTCGAAAGGCCGGATCGCAGCGGTGCGCTTCAAGATCGGGACAACCCAGGTCTTTTTCGTTGCCCAAAGAGCAGTCTGCTGCCTTCTTGTTCCAGCGCTTCGGATGCTTGCCGTTCAAATTCGGCGATTATTGAGCCCGCGAGGGCACGGACGCGGGTGCCGATGAATGCGTCGCTGGAGAAATTGACGCCCGTCAAGCACACTCTATGGGCCAAGTGATACAGGCATTCGAAATGCGGTAAGCTAAGAATCGAAGTAGGGGGACTTGCATGTTTCGGACACGTGTCGCGCAATCTGCCATCGCCGCTTGCCTGGTGGCAGCAGCGTACGCTGAAGACCACGACAAGGGCGACGCCGACAAAGGCAAGGCCGCGTTCCAGCAGCGCTGCATGGTCTGCCATTTCGATGACAGCGCTGACAAGAAGATCGGGCCGGGATTGGCGGGGATAAAGGACGGTCCGTTGCCCAGCGGCAAGGAAGCCACCCGCGAGAATGTGCTCGACAACTTGAACAAGGGCGGTAACGGGATGCCCGCGTTCGAAAAGATGCTCAGCGAGGAAGAGAAGATCGACATCGTCGCCTACGTGCTGGGCCTATAGCGCCGGCACCGCCATTGGGAGCACAGCAGCGAGGTCTAGCAGTCCTCTTCCGGGCGCCCAAGTGCGGACTAGGGATCGAGCTTCAACAGGAGCGAGTATGGATATTGAGAAGAAAGTCACAGAAATCATCTGCGAACAGCTCAGCGTTGAGGAGTCTCAAGTGACCCCTGACGCTTCCTTCCAGGAGTCCCTGAACGCCGACTCCCTCGACATCGTCGAACTGATCATGGCATTCGAGGAAGGTTTCGACATCGAGATCCCCGACGACGATGCCGAGAGAATCCGCACAGTCGGTGACGCTGTCGAGTACATCGCGAAGCAGCTGGGCTAATAGCAGGGAAACTGTTGCCGAGAAGAGTTGCTGTCACGGGCGTAGGCCTAGTCTCCGCAGTCGGCGTGGGCACGGAGGAATGCTGGGCTGCGCTTCGGCAAGGACGGAGTGGAATCGGGCCCATCACGCGCTTTGACGCAAGCGGCTTCACCTGCCGGATCGCAGGGGAAGTTTCGAACTTCGACCCACTGGATTTCGTGTCGTCGAAGGATGCGCGCAAAATGGGGCGATTCATCTTTTTCGCGCTCGCCGCCAGCGAGTTCGCGATGAGCATGTCCGGTCTGAAGGTGACACCCGAGACTTCCGCGCGAGTAGGCGTTTACGTAGGTAGTGGTATCGGTGGTTTCGACATCATCGAGAGAGAACACGCGAAGCTGCTGAAATCGGGGCCACGACGGGTAACGCCGTTCTTCATTCCGGCGACGATCGTGAACCTAGCGTCAGGACAGGTCTCGATTCGTTGGAACGCGAAGGGCCCAAACTCAGCCACTGCCACGGCCTGCACCAGCGGCGCCCACGCCGTCGGGGACTCGTTCCGCCTTATCCAAAACGGATATGCGGACGCGATGATCTGCGGAGGCGCCGAAGCGGCCATCACGCCGATGAGCATCGCGGGATTCGCGGCCATGAAGGCTCTTTCGAAACGCAACGAAAACCCCGAGATCGCCAGCCGTCCCTGGGACGCGGACAGGGACGGTTTCGTGGTCGGCGAAGGGGCCGGGATCATGGTTCTCGAAGCGCTCGACACGGCGGTCCGACGCGACGCGCCAATCCTCGCCGAGATGGTGGGCTACGGCATGAGCGGAGACGCGTTCCACATCACTTCGCCCGCCGAAGACGGAGACGGTGCCATGCGGGTGATGCGCAACGCGATCGACGACGCCGGCGTTTCCCTCTCGGACGTGGATTACATTAATTCTCATGGCACGTCGACGCCGGTCGGCGACCTCATCGAATCGCGCGCCATGGAACGCTTATTTGGGCGCCACGCTAAGTATCTGGCGGTGAGCTCAACCAAGTCGATGACCGGGCACCTGCTCGGCGGAGCAGGCGGGCTCGAGGCGGGTATAGCTGCACTCGCGGTTCGAGACCAAGTCGCACCGCCGACCATCAACCTCGACCGACCCGGACGTGGCTGCAACCTCGACTATGTCGCGAACAAGGCGAGAAGCATGGAAATCGAGTACTCCCTCAGCAACTCATTCGGCTTCGGCGGCACGAACGGGGCGCTCCTTTTCCGCCGTTTCAGTGGGCGCTGATAAAATACCCGCTTGGCACGGCCAGTCGCCCGAGCCATTTCTCCGACAACATGAATATATTTGTCTGCGTTAAGCAGGTCATTGCGCGGGATTCCCTCATCCGCCTGAACGCTGCTGGCAAGTGGATTCGAGACGACGGCTTGACGTTCGAAATGAACGAGCCCGATAGCTTTGCGCTCGAGGAAGCGCTCCGCCTGAAAGAAAAGCACGGAGGAGATGTGGCGGCGATCACCGCCGGTCCGGCAAGGGCGGCCTCCACGATACGGGAGGCCCTTGCCAAGGGTGCAGACCGCGGAATCCATGTCGAAGACGACCGCTACATCGAAGCGGACACTCACGCTACCGCGCAGGCACTTGCGGCGGCGATTGCGCTCGAGCCGCACGACCTGATCTTGACCGGCCTGCAATCGGACGATGCTGGGTTCGGGCAGACCGGCGTGATCTTGGCCGAACTGCTAGGCCTGCCCCACGCCACCATCATCATGGAGATCGACGCTTCGGGTGACCGACTCCGGTGCAAGCGGGAACTCGAGGCGGGCTGGTTCCAAACCGTCACATTGCCCCAGCCGGCGCTGCTGACGATCCAGAGCGGCATCAACAAGGTGCGCTACGCGACGCTGATGGGAATCAAGCGTGCACGTCGCAAGCCGTTCCGTCGGTATTCGCCGGAGGATCTCGGAATCGGCGTTCCCGCGCGACAGAACGTAAGGCGGCTCTACCAGCCACAACAGGCAAAGCAGACGGAATTCCTCCGTGGCAGTGGTCGAGAGTTGGCCGAGAGCTTGCTTGCCAAGCTGCGGTTCGAGGCGCGAGTGCTATGAGCGTTCTCGTCGTTACGGAACAGCAGAGCGGCCGCTGGCACCGCATGTCGTTCGAAGTCCTGGCAGCCGGGCAGCAGGCGAGCCAGGCCATGGGCAGCCCGCTGATTGCGGCTGTCGTGGGAGCGGGCATCGAGAGCCTGGCCGCCGAGATCGCCTCCAAGCAACTCTCGGAAGTCGTTGCTCTGGACCATCCCGCCCTAGCCTCCTACACGCCCGACGGGTTCGCAGAGGCCCTGCGACAAGCAATCGCCCACTTGCAGCCTGAACTAGTCCTGTTCCCGCACACGTACCAAGTCCGCGATCTCGCTCCCAAGCTCGCCGCATCGCTGGACAAGCCATTCGTTAGCGACGCGGTGGGAATACGATTCGACGACGGCAAGCCGGTATTCGTTAGGCAGCTCTTCCAAGGCAAGCTCCACGCCGATGTCACAGTCGAAGGTGGCGAGCCCCGTTTCGCTTCGGTGCAGTCTGGGGCGTACCGAGCGGATTCCGTTGTGACAAGCGACACTCCGGCGACTATCCGCACGCTGGCAGTCGAGCTCGACCCGTCGAGGATTCGTACCCAGACCGAGGCACCCTACCAAGAGGCGAAAGATTCCGTGGATCTCAGCTCGGCCGAGATTATTGTGTCGGTCGGACGGGGCATACAAGATCCCGGCAACATCCCCCAGGCCGAGGAGCTGGCCAAAGCGCTCGGCGCGGAGCTGGCAGCCTCGAGGCCGATCTGCGACAACGGATGGTTGCCTCTTGATCGGCAGATCGGGAGCTCGGGCCAGACGGTCTCGCCAAACCTCTATTTGGCACTCGGAATCTCCGGCGCGATCCAGCACGTGGTGGGGATGAAGGGTGCCAAGACCATCGTGGCTGTTAACAAGGACGAGGGAGCACCAATCTTCGAGATCGCGGACTACGGGATCGTCGGCGACCTGTTCGATGTCGTTCCCGCGCTGATCGAAGCCCTCGAGGCCGAGCAGTAGCTTGCTCTCCGAGCAAGTCTGAATCCTTAGCGGTTGCCTGCCCCGACCGGACAGTGGGAAGATGGGCTCGCAATGGCTCGCATGCTGCTTTCCACACTGGTCGTCGCCTTGGCGGCAGGCTCAATAGCTTGCCCGGCCCGGCCTGGCAAGGTCCGCGAGGCGGGCGACCGCCCGAATTTTGTCCTTGTCTTCATCGATGACATGGGCTACGGGGATATCGGTGCCTTCGGGTCCACCGACAACCGCACACCCCAGATCGACGCGATGGCCGACGACGGCATGAAGCTCACGAGCTTCTACGCGCACCCTGTCTGCACGCCATCGCGGGCCGCCCTCATGACGGGCTGCTACCCCGTGCGAAACGGCCTGCAAACAGGCCTCTGGCACCCGGTGCTGATGCCGGGGGATCCCCAAGGCATCCATCCGAACGAGATCACCGTCGCCGAGGTCCTGCGGCAACAGGGCTACGCGACCGGCATCATCGGCAAGTGGCATCTTGGCGACCAGCCCGAGTTTCTACCAACCAATCACGGATTCGACTATTACTTCGGCGTGCCGTATTCCAACGACATGAGCCCTTACATGCCCCTGAACCCGCGAAACCACCCGCCCCTCCCGCTGTTGCGCAACCTTGAGGTGATCCGCGAAGTCCCGGAGGACCAGTCCTTCCTCACAGGAGACTATACGGCCGAGGCCCTAGCCTTTATCGACCGCCACAAGGACCAACCCTTCTTTCTCTATATCCCGCATTCGATGGTCCACGTGCCTCTCTGGGCCGGCGAAGAATTCAAGGGCGTGTCCACCAACGGCGTTCTCGGCGATTGCATCGAGGAACTCGACTGGAGCGTCGGAGAAATCCGTCGCAAGCTGGACGAGCACGGGATTGCGAAGAACACGCTGGTTTTCTTCACGTCGGACAACGGACCTGCCCGTGGCAGCGCCGGTCCGCTGAGGGGCCGCAAGGGCTCCACGTTTGAAGGCGGCGTGCGTGTGCCGACTGTTGCGTACTGGCCCGGAACGATTCCGCCAAGGTCGTCCTACGGCGCCACCGCCACTACGATGGACATCTTGCCGACATTCGCGGCACTCGCCGGTGCGGACAGCCAAACCGAACGAATCGACGGGCACGACATTTCGGCGATCCTCAAAGGCAATACTGCAAAAGCGTCTCCGTACAGTGCGTTCTACTATTACCGAGGATTCGAATTGCGAGCGGTGCGCACCGGAAAGTGGAAGCTGCACACAGACGGGACGCTATACAACTTGGAAGCCGACGTTGCCGAGAGCCAGGACGAGGCAAACACCAACCCAGAAGTCAAGGCACGGTTGGCCTTGCTGTTGGAGCAGGGCCGCGAAACCATCGGGGACGGCCCCGTTTGGCCCATTGACCCGGGGATCTCCCTGCCCCCGACCGTGCGGCCGGTGGGAAGGATCGAGCGCGAGCCACGCCTGCTGATTCCGCGGCACGGAGCGAAGGGACAGGCGGCCCACGAGCCGCCTGTCCGAACGAAGACCGTGGATGTCAAGCGTCCGCCGGGCTACGAGCGCCCCGAGAACTGGTAGCGACCGCCGCGACGCCGCGCGCGTTTCCGGCTACTCGGGGGCTGCGGGGGCTTGCCGCTTGCTTTCGTTGAAGATGCCGAACACACGCCCCAAGAACCCGCGCCTCGACCGTGCGACTCGTTCCGCCTCGGCGGCCTCGGCCTCGCGTTTCCTCGCGCTGGCGTAACTAGCCATGTCGACGCTGGTGGGCTGGGTGCCCGCTATGTAGACTTCTTCCGTGCAGCCCTTGCAGAAGTTCTCGGCGAGCACGCGCTGGGTGGGGATCACTGGCAAGCGAACCACGCCTTGCGGCTGCTCGAACGGCCCCGGGTTGGCGTAGATTGCCAGCTCGTGTGCCTTCTTCATGAACATCGCCCAGATGGGGAGTGCCGAGTGCGCCCCCTCCAAGCCTAGGTCGCTGTTGTCGTCGAAGCCGACCCAAACCGCGCAGGCAAGGTTATTGGTGAAGCCCGCGAACCAGCCGTCGTCGTCCGTTCCCGTCTTGCCCGCCGCGTCGGTGATTCCGTACGTGTAGCGAGCCCGCACGCCCGACCCGTGTCGGATCACGTCTCGCAGCATGTGAGTCAGGATGTAGGCGACGCGAGTGTCCATCACCTCGCGCTTCTCCGGCTCGGACTGGAACAGCGTGTCGCCTTCGTCGTTGCGAACGTACCGGACAAATCGCGGCTCCACGCGGACGCCCTTGTTAACGAACACCGAGTACGCTGCCGCCACGTCGAGCGGGGTCACTTCATAGGCGCCGAGCAACAGCGAAGGGAACGGATCGACGTTCTCGCCCATGCCGACCCGTTCAGCCAGATCGGCAACCCGCTGGTAACTAGCCATCTGCCCTGCCTTGACGGTCGCCACATTGATCGAGCGCATCAAGGCGTAACGAAAACTGATTTGCCCGAAGAACTTGTCCTCGTGGTTCGAGGGCTCGTAAGGGGGTTGCAGATCGTCGAATTCGAATGCCGTCGGCACGTCGTTCACGATGGTGCTGGCCGTCAGGACTGCCGGCGGCGGCGGGTAGGCGATCTTGGCGTAGTCCGGCAGGGATGCGCCGTACCCTCGCTCGATCATCGTCGCCCTCTCGCGATCCAACGCGGTGTCGATCGCCGCGGCGAAGACGAACGGCTTGAAGGTTGAACCGGGCTGGCGATTGGCCAGCGCCCGGTTCAGCTGGCTTCCGCCGTAATCGCGCCCCCCAACTACGGCCTTGACCTCGCCGGTGCGCGGGTCCATTGCCACCAAGGCCGCTTGGGGCCGGGGAGGCGTCTTGCCGCGGAATCGCTTCTGTAAGGCGATTTGCTCGTCGACCAGCTCAATGCCTTCGCGAACCGCCTCGACTGCAAATTCCTGCAGCTGCTTGTCGAGGGAGGTATAGACCCAGTAGTTCCCGGTAACGAGCTCCTCGGTTTCGAAGTGGTCCGCCAGGTCCTTTCTCACCAGGTCAATAAAGAACGGAGCGTCTCGCGAATCCATGTGGCCCTGCGACAGGACGATGCCTTCTTGAGCGGTCTCGTCGTGCGTGGCTTGGTCAATGAAGCCCTGGCGGAGCATGGCCGCCAGCACCTGACTGCGACGATGCTTGGCGCGATCGGGATAGCGATACGGGTTGAGATAGCTCGGTCCCTGCGGCAAGCCGGCGAGCAGGGCCGCCTCGGCCAGCGTCACGTCGCGTATGTCCTTGTCAAAGAAGCCGCGCGCGGCTTCCCCGAGGCCATGGACGTTGAAGCTGCCCAAGCGCCCCATGAATATCTGATTCGCATAATTCTCGAAGATCTGCTCCTTGGAGAGGCGCCCCTCCAATTGAAGCGCGATCATCGCTTCGGAGAACTTTCGGCTGAGCGTAACCTCGCGCGTCAAGAAGAAATTGCGAGCGAGCTGCTGGGTCAGGGTCGATGTGCCTCGCGGCCTCTCCCATTGCCGGAGTCCTTCGAATGCGGCCCGAGCGGTGCGGATGAAATCGATGCCCCAGTGCGAGAAAAAGCGGTGATCCTCGATTGCGATTACGGCGTTTACGAGATGCTGCGGGTAGTCTTCGAACTTGAACAACCGACGCTTGGAACGCTCTTGGTCGAAGAGGTTGGTGACCAATTCCGGTTCGAGCGAGTAGGCGCTGAGCGGGCCTCCAGTTTCGGTGAGGACGATCCGCGCCACCCGACCGTCCTCAATTTCAATGCGCGCCGGGTCGGGCTCGAAATGAGAAAGCGGGCCCGGGTGAATCTCGATCCCGCTACCTGCCAGTTCGTACCAGCCGACGTCGCTTTTGCGATGCTGCGAATACCCCGCCGCGCGGAGATTCTTGGCGATCGCCTCGATCGACGCGGGGTCGCCCACCGAGATTGTCCTGGGAGTCGCCAGAAAGCGAGCAGTGCGGTCGAACGCGCCCCCTTCCAGTCGAGAATCAACGATCTTGCGGAACTCCCAGTAGTAGTGGTTGTAGACAACGGTTCCTACGGCCGAGAGAACCAAGACCAAGCCGAACAGGACTGCACCTACCGGCGTCGTCAAGAACCGCCAAACTCGGCCAAGAACCCCTAATTGCAAGCGAACGCGACGGTTGGTCCTGGGCCCAGCGCCCTTGGATTGCTCTTGCCTGGCCATGCGCCCCTTCTCGGTGCCGGGAAACGTTCCCGGCGACAAGCGATTCCGACGCCAGAACCGCCTAGTTTCGCGATTCGGCCACGGGCATGACCTCGCCGATGCGCTGGGTGAGCAGCTTCGCTATCTCGCCGACCGCGGCATCTCGAGATTCGCGAGTCCTGCGTTCAGTCAATTCGACGAGCCCGTCGCCTATCTTCCTCCCCACAGTAACCCGGAATGGAATTCCAATCAAGTCCGCGTCCTTGAACTTCACTCCGGCCCGTTCGGCGCGGTCGTCGAGCAGCACGTCGACGCCTGCTGTCTCCAGCTGCCGGTATAGCCGCTCGGCAGCCTCGCGCTGCGCGCTGTTCTTGAGGTTTACCGGAGTGACCACCGCTTCGAACGGAGCGATCGAAACCGGCAGAGACATGCCGACGCTGTCGGCGTTCTGCTCGATCGCTCCTGTCAATACCCGCTCGACCCCGATGCCGTACGACCCCATGATGGGGTTCACACCCTTGCCGTTTTCGTCCAGCACCTTGAGACCCATGGATGCAGAGTACTTGTAGCCGAGCTTGAAAATATGTCCCACCTCAATTGCCTTGAGCCGACGGACAGGCTCGCCGGAAGCGATGTCGAAATCACCGTCCTCGGCCTCTCTCAGGTCAGCGAAGCGCGCTTGGAAGTCCCGGCCCGGCGTCACGTTCCTCAGGTGGTATCCGTCTCTGTTCGCTCCCGTGATTAGGTTGCGCCGCCCCTCAAGGGCGGAGTCGGCAAGCAGAGTGAGATCGCCCGCGCCGACCGGCCCTACATAACCGGCGCCCGCACCCAGCCACTGGTCGATCTCCTCGGCGTGCGCCGACCGGATCCTAGTCGCACCGGTCTCCACTGCTAGCTTGGTTTCGCTGAGCTGGTGGTCCCCTCGCAACAGCGCCATCAGCGGCTTCCCATCCGCCGCCATCACCATGGCCTTGATATGGGACGACGGCGGGCAGCCGTCGAATTCAGACACCTCTTCGATCGTCTTCTTTCCGGGCGTTTGGAACTCCTCGAGACCGGCGTCGCCGGCAGGGTCCGGAACGGCGGGAGGCTTGGCCGTGGTGACCGCCTTCTCGAGATTCGCCCGGTAACCGGATGCCGGGCATTCAACAATCCAGTCTTCGCCTGCCGGTGACGGCACCATGAATTCGCACGATTCGCTGCCTCCCATCGCACCGGAGTGGGCATCCACGGCAAGGTAGTCCAGCCCGCAGCGATCGAAGATCCGGCAGTACGCCCGGTAGTGCTTCTTGTACGCTGCGTCGAGGCCCGCAGCGTCCATGTCGAAGGTGTAAGAATCCTTCATCGTGAAGCGCCGCACGCGCATCAAGCCGGATTTCGGTCGAGGCTCGTCGCGGAACTTCGCCTGAATCTGGTACCAGATCTGTGGCAGCTGCTTGTAGCTGCGCAACTCGCCGCGGGCGATGAAAGTGACCACCTCCTCCTCGGTCATTCCCAGGCAGTGTTCCCTGCCCCATCGGTCCTTAAGACGGAACATGTCTCCGCCAATGGCCTGCCAGCGTCCGCTCTCCTTCCAGACATCCGCCGGATGCAGTTCGGGCGTGTAAATCTCCTGCGCTCCGATCGCGTCCATCTCCTGCCGGATGATGCGCTCGATCTTGTTCAGGGAACGCTTAGCCAAGTACAGATAGCAGTACAGACCCGCGGACAGCTGCCGTATATAGCCCGCCCGGAGGAGCAGCTTGTGGCTAACGACTTCCGCTTCGGCTGGATCGTCCCGCAAAGTCGGAACGTGCAGTTGGCTCCAGCGCATCGGAAGGTCTCGAGAGGTCCAAGCGAAGAGCCCGCGAGCCCCTAAACCGTAATCGTATCATCACGGTTGCGGACCTCGCCGCGGCGGCTCGCGCCCCAGAATCGCAGCCGGTGGCGTTTGAGGCCCACCGGCTCGCGCAAAGATCACCAAGCGAGAGCGTACGACTTGTCGCGCCTCGGCCCTGCAGCACCGAATAGTACGCCACGCTCGCCGTCGATCAGCAGGGCAGTCGCGTCCCCGATCGACCACTCCCCGGCAGACCGGACGTGGTGACCCATCGCCTCCAAGCCATCGATTGTCGCCTGCGGCATGCGCGATTCGACGCGCATCACTCCGGGATGGATCTCGCGCGGGAAAAATGAAGGGGGGAAGTCCAGAATCTGCATCAGAGGCGCGTCCAGCGCCGACTGGATATCCATTCCAAACTCCATGACATTGAGAAAGAACTGCAGGTTGACCTGATCCTGCGCGTCGCCGCCCGGCGTTCCCCAAGCCATGAAGGGCTTGCCATCCTTTAGTGCCAGAGTAGGCGTGAGTGTCGTGCGGGGCCGCTTTCCGGGCTCCAATCGATTGGAACGGTGCCCGTCGAGGAAGAAGCTCTGGCACCGCGTCCCCAGCACAAAGCCTAGGCCTTCGACGATAGGAGATGCTGTGAACCACCCTCCGCTGGGAGTAGCGGAGAAGACGTTTCCGTCCGAGTCCGCCACGCGAGTACCTGTCGTGCCCGGAGCATCGGGGCGGAACGGCACCGTGTCAGGAATCGCGGCGTGCGCCATCGATTCGCCGTGGAACGGATACGGGTTGCCTGGGCGCAGCTTCAGGGAAGGCGCCCTTAGATCGATCAACTTGCGTCTCTCGGCGGCGTAGTCCTTCGACAGCAATCCCCTTTCGGGAACACCGACGAAGTCCGGGTCGGCGTAGTACCACTCGCGATCGGCGAAAGCCAGCTTCATCGCTTCCGCCAGGAGATGCAGGTAGGGCGCGCTGTTGTGCCCCAGTGACTCGACGTCGTAGGCTTCCAGCAGGTTCAGCGACTGCAAGAGCACCGGGCCTTGGGACCAAAAGCCGATCTTGTACACATCCACTCCCCGGTAGGAAGTGTGGACGGGCACCTCGATCACCGCCCGGAAAGCAGCGAAATCATCGGTCTCGAGCAAGCCGCCCGAAGTGAAGCCGTTCGCGTCCGTACATTGGAAGGACTTCTGGAAACTGACGATCTCGGCAGCGATCTCACCCTTGTAAAAGAGATCGTAGGCTGCCTGCAACCCGGCAGCGCGGCCGTCTGCCGCGGCCGCTTCCTCGGCTTCCAGGAGTCGTTGAAGCATTTGGGCAAGATCCTTCTGGACGAGCAGGTCTCCTACCTGCGGGAACGTGCCGCCGGGCAGTAGGATTTGAGCGGAAGACGGCCACTCCGTCCGGATGCGACGCTCGACCCTTCGGAGATTCTGCAGGTACGTCGGAAACAACGCGAACCCTTCGCGGGCGAGCCGGATCGCCGGGGCCAGCACCTCGCCGAGCGTCATCGTGCCGTACTCTTGCAAAGCGAGGATGAGCGAGCCAACAACCGCTGGGACTGGAGCTGCCAAGAAGCAGTCTCCAGGGATGGAGTGAAGCCCGTTGCTCCGGAACCACTCGAGAGTCGCCCTGCGCGGAGCTTGTCCCTGACCGTTGACAGCAATCACACGGCCTTCCTTCGCGCTATGTATCAGGATGGGCACCTCGCCGCCGATGCCGAAGCGGTCGAATTCCGTGACAGCTTGGGCGAACACAGTGGCGACGCCGGCGTCTATGGCGTTGCCTCCGGCTTTGAGCATGTCGAGGCCGGCATCGCTTGCCTGATGATGTCCCGAGACAACGACACCCCGAGTGCCCATCACGTATGGACGGGTGCCTGCCACAAGCGTCATCGTCCCAAGCAATGCCGCGAGGCCAAGCCTCAATGGGATTCGGAAGGCAGTTCGACGACGCATGACTAAACCGAAGCGTATTGTAGCGACTGCCGGATTCGCGGGAAGATCGCGCAAGGCAAAGGCAGGGCTTGAGCGCTTCACCGGACTTCCAGGACGGTCTCCCGCTACGACTGTCATACGATTCCCTCGTCTAGGAACGGTTCTTCTGAGTAGCCGGGCACGGGCGGCTAGAAAACAAGCATGCGGGCTCGTTGGCGATCAATGGTTTGCGCGGAGGGAGCATCGGTCGGAACAGTCGCCAACGAACCTGGCTCGGCTTGGTGGAGCGCTTAATGGATGGCAAGTCCGCGAGCTGCTCGGGAAGGTCTGGCCAGCTTCCGGCTCCATATGCTGATCGTCGGCCTGGCAACCCGGGAGCCCGCGAGTGAGGAATGGCTGGCTCGAAAAAGCTCGGATCGCTGGTCCCAGGGGGTTCCTTGACAAACTCCTTGGCCGCCTTCACGAATTCGCACGTCCTGTCCGAAATAGCCGTGTTGCGCGCGGTGCAAGAAGCTAGCCGGGAACGCTAGGAAACTGCGTTGCCGACTGAGCGTTCAAGCCCAGCCCATTGATGATCGCTTGGTAGACCTCCTCAATCGTCCCGCCCGCATCAACCCGCAGAAGCATATCCCGCCGGTCGAACATAGAGAGAAGGGGGCGGGTCTTCTCGTGGTAGTCCGCGAGGCGACGCCGTAGCGCATGGGGGTTGTCGTCCGCCCGCTTGGTAAACCCGCTGCCCTCGCCCGCCTTGGCCCGAGACATCACGCGCTGGCGTACTGTCTTGTCGTCAAGGTCCAGATAAATCGCTCGGTCAAGATTCCAGTTTTCGAACAGGTATGCTGCTTGGGTTGGTGTGCGCGGAAAACCGTCCAGAACGAAGCCGTAGCGCCAGTCATGCATCTGCAGTCTTTCCCTCAAGACCTTCTCCACCACCTCGTCGGACACCAGCCGGCCCTCTTCGGTGATCCGCGTGACCCGCGACCCGAGCTTTGTGTGATGGCTCACATGCCACCGGAAGATCGCCCCGATCGAGATGTGGACGAAACCAAATTCCTCCGCCAGCAGCTTGGACTGAGTGCCCTTGCCGGAGCCCTGCGGGCCGATCATGATGTACTTGTTCATGAAAGCGTTAGACGCGCAGGCGGGCCGCGGCCGAGCGCCAATACCAACTTAACGCTATCGTAATACGGCATGCCGAAAGCAAGCGACCGGCTTTCCGAGGCGGTTCGATGAACTCTCTGCATGGCAAGGTCATCGCCGTCACAGGAGCCGCAAAGAGGATCGGTCGGTCGATCGCGATTGAACTGGCACGTCGCGGCGCTAGGATAGCGGTCCACTACCATCATTCACGCGCCGAGGCTGTCGCGACCGCCATGGAGTGCGGCGGGCGAACCTTTCGCGCCGACCTCTCCCGTGTTGATCAGATTTGCGGTCTATTCGCAGAAATCGAGCGTCGCTACGGACGCTTGGACGGGCTTGTGAACAACGCCGCGGTGTTCCGCGCGATGGACCCGTTGGAGGCAACTGAGGAAGACTGGGACTCTATCCACGCCGTCAACCTCAAAGGAACGTTCTTTTGCTGCCAGCAGGCCGCGAGGCTGATGCGCCGAACGGGCGGAGGGCAAATCGTCAACATCAGTTCGCTCGGGGGCCTGCGACCATGGGCCAAACACGTGCCCTACTGCGTTTCGAAAGCCGGCGTAGTCATGCTGACGAAGGGACTGGCGAAAGCTTTGGCCCCCGACATTGCGGTCAACAGCATCGCTCCGGGGGTGATCCACTTCGGGAACGAAATGCCCGAGGACATCGCGCATCTCGTGCGGGTCACGCCCATGCGCCGCCACGGCACAGGGCAGGAGGTCGCGGAGGCCGTTCGGCTGCTCTTCGAGGGTCCGTCATTCATGACCGGCCAGATCGTAGCGCTTGACGGAGGCTTGTCACTGAAGTGAGCGTGGACGTCACGAAACGGCAGCATCCCACGATGCGACCAGATGCCGGATCGACGCCACTTGGACGAGCAGCTCGGGCAGCAGCTCCAGCGGCAGGGCGTTCGCCCCGTCGGACAAGGCAAGGCGCGGCTCATTGTGAACCTCGAAGAAAAGCCCGTCGACCCCGCATGCCGCGCCGGCCCGCGCCAATAGAGCGATGTGCTCCGGCTGGCCACCGCTGGACCCGCCCGCAGCCCCCGGCAGCTGCAGGCTGTGGGTCACATCGAGCACGACCGGATAACCGAATTCGCGCATCCGAGCGATGCCGCGGAAATCAACCACGAGATTGCGATACCCAAAGCTCGTGCCACGCTCGGTGAGCACGATCCGGTCGTTGCCCGACGCTGCGACCTTGTCAGCGGCGTGGCGCATGTCGTCTGGGGCGAGGAACTGACCTTTCTTGATATTCACAACGCGACCCGTGCGCCCCGCCGCGATCAAAAGGTCCGTTTGACGGCACAGAAACGCGGGGACCTGCAGCACGTCGCAGACCTCCGCCACGGCCTCGGCCTGATCCGGTTGATGAATATCAGTGAGCACCGGCAGGCCGGTTTCGCGACGCACCTCAGCCAAGGTCTCCAAGCCGCGCTCCATGCCGGGTCCGCGATACGAAGCCACGCTTGTGCGGTTGGCCTTGTCGAACGAAGCCTTGAACACAACGCTTAGCTGCGCCCGTTCCGCCGCCGCTGCCACAGCCCGTCCCATCTTGAGGGCGTGCTCACGCGATTCGATCACGCAGGGGCCGCAGATCGCGAAAGGGCGGCTCGCCGAGAAAAGCCGCGAGGCTCGATCATCCATGCCGACTTGTCATCCGTTTACAAGCGTAGCTACACACTTCCGTCTGCTGCCGGGACGCGGCGGCCGGCGAGGGCGCAGCCGTAACGATTCCGCCTGGCCGCGACTCAGGATAGAGCAGATCCCGGCTTGAGATTGGGCTGGATCGTTCTCTTGATTCATGTCGACGGCGGACTGCGGCGGGTCGCATCGCCCAGGTGGCAACCACCTCTTCGGGCCGGCAGACCCCGGTCCGGGGCAGGTCACGATTGCGCGGCGCACAGATGGGAGCTGCACCCGTCTGAGAGAATAGGCGAATGGGGCTATTCGGCGACGAACCGTTCCACAGAATCGGCAAACTCCCTAAATATGTATTCGCGGAAATAAACACCATGCGCGCCAAGGCGCGCCGTGCCGGGTTCGACGTTGTAGACCTCGGCATGGGCAACCCCGACGGTGCAACGCCTCGGGTCGTCGTTGACAAGCTAACCGAGGCCGCTCAGGACAAGCGCAACCACCGATACTCCCTCTCGAAGGGAATCCCTCGCCTGCGGGAAGAGATCTGCAAGCGCTATCGGACTAACTACGGCGTCAGCCTCGACCCGGAGACCGAAGCGATCGCCACCATGGGATCTAAGGATGCCTTGGCGCACCTGACCTTCGCGACGATCGGCCCCGGTGACGGGGTCGTGATGCCCGATCCCTCGTATCCGATTCATCAGTGGGGCGTCGTGATGGCAGATGGCAAGCAGATTCCAATCCCGATGCCTTCTCCGAGCGAGTTCTTGGAGCGTGTCGAGGACCTTTACAAGAAGCCCGGACGCAAGCCGACGATGATCCTGACTTCGTTCCCGCACAACCCGACGACGCAGTGCATCGACTTGGAGTTCTTCGGCCCGCTGGTCGAACTAGCCCACCGGCACGGCACGATGCTAGTGCATGACTTCGCCTACGCGGATATCGTTTTCGACGGGTACCGCGCCCCTTCCATGCTCCAGGCGCCGGGAGCCAAGGAGGTTGGCGTGGAGATTTTCTCGATGTCCAAGAGCTACAGCATGCCCGGCTGGCGGGTCGGATTCTGCCTTGGAAACGCCAAGATGATCCACGCCCTTGGCCGAATCAAGAGCTACTTGGATTACGGAATGTTCCAACCAATCCAGATTGCCGCAATCATCGCTTTGCGTCAGTGCGAGGCGTTCACGAGCGAAACTGCCGCGGTCTACAAGAGCCGCCGTGACACCTTGATCGACGGGCTGCGCCTCGGCGAGTGGAACGTCGAGCCGCCTCGGGCGACGATGTTCGTCTGGGCAGAGATTCCGAGGCGCTATGCATGGGCCGGATCGCTGGACTTCTCCAAACTCATGCTGGAGAAAGCGCTTGTCGCGGTCTCGCCCGGCATCGGGTTCGGACCGCACGGCGACCAGTATGTTCGTTTCGCCCTTGTCGAGAACGAGCAGCGCATCAGACAAGCCACGCGCGGCATCCGCAGGCTGCTCAGGGTATGAACCGGAGCCAAGCCCTATACTGAGGCAAGGGGACCCGGTTCTAGACAGCGACCGGGCCCCTTGTCTTGTACCGGCCGCCTGGCGCCCGCCACCATGAATCGATTCGTAACTCCGTTGTGCCTTCTTGCTGCCTTGGCGGCGGCGTCGGGAGATCCCCTGCCTGCTCAATCCCTCAATAAGGCGATCGAGGGGATCGAGCGTCACTACAACCGCCTGAGCGGGCTGCAGATGGAATTCGAGCAATCGATGGAGTATGCGGGGCGCAAGCGGATGGCCGAGGAGGGAACGCTGTACCTCATGCGTCCGGGCAAGATGCGCTGGGACTACTCGCGACCCGAAGGAAAGATCGCGGTCAGCGACGGGACGATTTTCCGGATGTACAGCCCTAATTCCAACCAAGTGCGGCAGGTGCGGCTCGATGAGATGACCGACCTGCGCGCTCCGCTATCTTTCCTGCTGGGCAGGATGCGCCTGAGAAGGATGTTCAGAAACCTGCGCCTTGGCGAAAGCGACGGCATGCCGGTGCTCACCGGCGACGGCCGCAGCGGCCAGGACTTCTTTTCGCGTGTCGAATTCTCATTCGACCCGAGCGACTTCCGCATAAGCGGCATCCGGATTTTCGGACGCGACGAGTCGGTGAATGTCTACAGTTTCTCGGACGAGCGTGCGAACCCGCGTCTCGCAGCCGACATGTTCGAGTTCGAATTCCCCGAGGGCGCAGAGGTGGTGCCCCTAACCCGTAACTTCAATGACCTGCCGCTCCGAGCGGACGAGCCGTAGTTGCGGTGCCGACAGGTGGAGCCCGCAGCCTCTACCTCCCGAGGCGAGCCGATTCCAAGAATACCGGCAGGATGGGGACATCCTCCATAGGGCCCCTACGGCTGGTCTGGACCCGCGAAATCCGATCCAATACGTCCATTCCTTCGACCACTCGCCCAAACACTGTGTAGCCGAACCGGCGAGCGCCGCGATCAAGATTAGAGTTGTCCTGGAGGTTGAAGAAGAATTGGGACGTCGCGGTGTCCTTGCCCCAGCTGCGCGCCATCGCCACGGTTCCGCGCTCGTTCTGCATGCCGTTCTTGGTCTCGATGCGAACCGGCTTGCCGGCGGGCTTGATTGCCATTTCGGGCGTGAAGCCGCCGCCCTGCACCACAAAGTTCTCGATCACCCGGTGGAATACCGTGTCGTCGTAAAAGCCGGATTCCACGTATCCGAGAAAGTTCGCGACGGTCTTGGGTGCGATTTCGGGGTGCAGCTCGATCCGCACAATGCCGTGCGAGGTCCTGATCGTGACCACAGGCCCAGGTGACTCCGGAAAGGCGGTGATCGCGCTCGCCCCGAGAGCCGCGGAAAGGAACGAGCGTCGCCGATGCGTAGCGCGCATGCGCACGAGGATACAGGGTCCTCCTAGCCTGTGGCACGCACGCAGCGTCCGAGCCACGTTGGCGCGCCCGGGATTGGTGCCGGGGGGCGGACTTGAACCGCCGACCTACGGGTTATGAGTCCGTCGCTCTGACCGACTGAGCTACCCCGGCGTCCAAAACCTCATAGTAGCGGGTGCAATCGCGAATCTCAAAGCGACCCGCCAGCCGAGCGGCGCGCCCTAGAAAGACAGCGGCAGCTCAGAGTACCGGGCCGATGCGCCACGTCATCATCTCGCGGTGACCTAGCTTCTCGCTGCAGGTCTTGCGCCCGGACGCAACCTCAACCAGTGTGTCGTACATTCTGCATCCAAGCGAGGCGATGTCCTCCTCGCCGTCCGCGACGGTCCCGGCGTTAATGTCCATGTCCTCGTCCATGTACTGCGCCGTGGCCGAATTCGACGCAACCTTAATCACGGGCGCAGTCGCGAATCCGAAGCAGCTGCCGCGCCCGGTAGTGAACAGGCAGATATTGCAGCCTCCCGCGACCATGCCCGTGACCGACGCTGGATCGTAACCGGGGCTATTCATGAAGACGAACCCCTTTTCACTGATGCGCTCGGCGTAGTCGTAGACGGCGCTAAGTGTCGAGCGCCCGCCTTTGGCAACGGCGCCGAGCGACTTCTCCACGATGTTAGTGATGCCGCCAGCCATGTTCCCGGGCGAGGGATTGCTGTTGAACGTGACCGAATCCTTGAATCGCGCCACGTAGTCGAAGTACCAGTCCAGCATGTCCAAGAGCCTCTTCCCGACAGCTGGATTCGCGGCACGCCTTGTGAGGAGGTGCTCGGCACCCCATATCTCGGTGGTCTCGCCGAGGCAGGCTGTGCCGCCCTGCTTGACCACCATGTCCGCGCAGTAGCCGACGCCTGGATTCGCAGTGATCCCGGAGAACGCGTCCGAGCCGCCGCACTCGAGCGAGATCGTGAGTTGCGAGACGGGGCATGGCTGCCGTTCAAGCCTTCCCGTCCGCTCGATCAGCTCGCGGACCGCCCTGACGCCGTCCTCGACGACCCGTCGCGTGCCGCCGCTCTCCTGCAGCGTCAGGCCCTTGCGGGGCGCCTTCCCTCCGTTCGCGCCGTCAGGCCGGACGTAATAGCCCACTTGGTTCACTTCGCAGCCCAGGCCAACGACCAAGGCGGCCCCGACGTTTGGATGGTCGGCCAATCCCTCCAACGTTTGACGAAGCAGTTTCGAGTCCTCTTTTTCCGACTGGCCGCAGCCGTCGCTGTGCGGCAGGGGCACCACGCCGTCCACGCCTGTGCCTTCGAAGCTCTCGTCGCGAAATGCGGCCGCGATCCGTTCTGTAGCGTAGGCCGCGCAGTGACTCGCGCCGACGATCGCGACGTAGTTGCGCGTACCCGCCCGTCCATCGGCGCGCGGGTACCCGAGAAAGGTTGCCGTCGCGGGCGGAGCAAGGTCGCTCAGGTCCGCGCGCGCAGTGCCGAATTCGTATTCCCTGTCGTTGATGTCAAAACGCAGGTTGTGAGTATGCACCCAAGCTCCCGGGGCGAGCGGCTGGCCGGCACGACCGATCTCCTCGCCGTACTTGTAGACGATCTCTCCCTCCCGAATTGCCTCCACCGCCATCTTGTGCCCCGGCGAGATCGTTTGGGAAGTGCGGATCGTTCCGCCCTCGAAGTCCAATTCCGTGCCTGCCGGAATCTGGACCCGCGCCACGACGACATTGTCGCTGGGGTGCAGACGGATCCAAGGGGTAGACGGGAGAAGGGCTGGGTCGAGATTGACGAGTTGCATCGGCATGACAGTTACCTGAAGTCGGAGGCTAGCACCGCACCGACTTGCACAAGCCACGCGGTCTCAGCCGCGCTGAACTCCCGCTCGCGCGCAACCGCCACGCCGAGCACGCCGACTAGCCGTCCGTCGTGATTCATGGGAACACAAATGGACCCTCGCATGCCCGTCGATCGAGCTCCCGGCCGCACGTCGCCGCTGGAATCCATCTGTAGATTGCAAGTCTGAACGGGTTCTCCCCGTTGGGCCGCCAGTCCCGCCATGCCCTTGCCCACCGGGATGCGCTGGATCACGGGAAGCAAATGGTCCGGGATGCCGCCCGAGTACGCCTCAAGATGAAGCAAGCCGTCGGCGCGCAGTCGGTGGACTGTGCCTGTATCGGCATTCATGCCGCCGAGAATCCGCGCCAAAGCATCTTCCAGCTCCAACTTGCCGAGTTCCCGCAACAGAGGGATTTCAGTCACTAGCTATTGCATCCTCGCCTCAAGGCCTTGTCTACGGGGGAAGTCATTCCGTCACGAGCCGCCTCGGCGATGAACCAGCCATTCCGCAAGTCCTCTTTGTTGTAGCGCAACTCCTCGTCGGTGCCGTACGCCAAGAGCCTTCCACCAGCGGCATTCAAGATGGCGTGCGCCGCAGCCGTGTCCCACTCCATGGTCGGTGCCAATCGCGGATAGAGATCGGCAGCGCCCTCTGCGACTAGGCAGATCTTCAACGAGCTGCCCATCGCGAGAAACGAAATCTCGCTGTAACGCGTCCGCAGGGCCTTCACGTAGGCGCGGGTCTCAGGGGAAAGGTGGGAACTGCTGCCCACGACCCTCAGGCGGCCCGACTCGGGCAGCTGACCGGACCGGATCGCTTCGCTTCGGCCGTTACCGGAAGCCTTGTACGCGCCTGCCTCGGCCGCGCCCCAGTACATCCAATCCCTGGCGGGCGCGTACACCACCCCCGCGGCCGGGCACCCCGCCTCCACCAAGGCGATATTGACGGTGAACTGGCCGTTGCGCTTGATGAACTCCTTCGTTCCGTCGAGCGGGTCGACAAGCCAGTAGCGATCCCAATCCCGCCTCGATTCGTACGGCGCGACCTCCGCGCTTTCCTCCGACAGAACAGGAATTCCCGGGTACTCCGACCGAAGGCGGCTTGAGATGACCCGATGGGAGGCGGTGTCGGCCTCGGTGAGCGGCGAGTCGTCAGCCTTGCGCCGGACGCGAAATCCGCGCGAGTAGACGCGCATTACGGCGGCGCCTGCCTGCCTAGCGATCGAGAGCGCAGGTTCGATTCGCATGCGCGAGGACGACATAGCCGATCCCGGCACAAGCCGGCTGCCAACTGTCCCCTCCCATTGTGCGCTAGTGGCGGCCCAATAACGCCAAGGACGCGCTGCCAGCTCGCAGCGAGCTCATTCGTCCGTTAGAATCTTGCCATCCCGGTCGTCCACGGGCTGTAATGTAGCCATTTCGGACTTAAGTCCGCGAAAACTCCGTCTATGCCGTTCAGAACTTGCATTTCATGGCCACCAGTCTCCGCTCCGCCCGGCTCGGCGCGTTGGCATCCTCGCGCGATCCGGGCCATTGTGGTCCGGATCGCCTGGCTGGCACTGTTGGCAGCAGCCGCGGCGCTTGGCCAGCCGAACGACGCCCAGCCAGGCCGGCTGCGTCCAGACGCCCCGGCGCAGCACGAAGCCGCCCGCAAGAACATCCCGCATCTAGGCTCGTCCGAGGCCTTCATGACACCCCGGGACCCGGAGCCGGAGCCTGCGCTCGATCCGCGAATAGTCGACGCGATGAGAATGACCGAGGACACGCGCTCGGACGATTTTCCGGACATCGCCACGAACCCGAGCGATCGCTCCGAGGTCTGGATGACTTGGGCAAGTTTCGACGGCTACCTCGACGAGGTGCGCCTTGCGCGGTACGACAACGACAAGAAGCGGTGGGGAACTTGGACGCAGGTACCCGGGGTCAGCGGGGACGTTTGGAAACCACGCCTGGCGTTTGACGCGAAGGGCCGAATCTGGATTGTGTGGTCGCAGCAGGTTGACGGCAACTTCGACCTGTACGCCCGATGGTACGACGGCGCGATCTTTGGCCGCCTGCACCGCCTGACGAGTGAACCGCAATCGGACTTCGACCACGATGTCGCGTTTCGCGACGGCAAGATACACGTCGTCTGGCAGGCGTTCCGAGGGAAGCAATCCGACATCTACCACATGGCCTACTCGAACGCGGAGTGGGGTGGAGCGACCCTTGTTAGCAGCAGCCCCCACAACGACTGGGAGCCAGCAGTCGCGGTCGACTCGCAAGGAACCGCGATCGTGGCGTGGGACACGTATGACAGAGGGCGCTACGACGTGCTAATGCGGCGGATCGAGGACGGTCACCCGGGGCCGACGATCGACGTGGCCGCCACCGAGCGGCTAGAGGCGCGGCCCGACCTCGCAGTAGACAGCGGCGACAGGGTGTGGGTGAGCTACGAGGCGGGCCGCGTCAACTGGGCCAAGGACCAGGGCCGGCTGGACCCTGTGGGCACGGCTCCAGGCTACCCGATATACGATCTGCGCGCGGTCGAGGTCGTCGCATACGACGGCGATCGGAGGGTGGGCATGACGGTCCCGTTCGAGATCGCGAGGGGGCGGAAAGTCTACACGCCCGACGACGGCCAGTTGCACCACTATGGGCGCTTGGCGATCGACGATCAAGGCCGGTTGCACTTGCTGGTCCGCAATCGCCAAGGACGTCGGCTGGCGGATTACTGGCGGTTCTTCGTCACCACCCTGACTGGGGACGGATGGACGGACCCGGCCGTGCTGCCGTACAGTCGCGGTCGGTCCAGCATGTTCGCCGCAGCCACGCCGGCCAATGACGGCCTGTGGATCGCCTGGCCACGCGATGGCCATCCGACCTTCTCCGTGATGGTCAACCTGCCGGAAGAGACGGTGATCGAGAACGTCTACGTCGCGCGCTACGAGCCCAGTGTGCCTGCTTCGGGGCCCGAATTGAGCGATCGCGTCGCCAACGTTCCGGCGCGTCCGGCAGGCCACCCGAACGAGGCGAGGGACGTGCGCCGCATTCGCGACTACAGGGTGCGCGTCGGTGGCAAGCAGTTGCGCATCTTGCGCGGCGACACCCATCGCCATACGGAACTGTCGATGGACCTCAGGGGATCGCCGGACGGATCGATTCTCGACTTCTACCGCTATATGCTGGACGCGGCGGCAATGGACTGGGGATTCATTTCCGATCACCAATACGGAGGAGATCGCACCTATTGGTGGTGGCTGACCGAGAAGGTCGCTGACGTGTTCCATAGCGATGGCTTCGCCTCCCTGTTCGGTTACGAGCGCTCCGTCAGATACCCCAACGGCCACCGGAACATCTTCCATACCAAGCGCGGCTTTCAAAACGTCCCGTTCTTCGTCAGGCCGGAAGAGTACATGCAGCGTCACAACGGCATCGGGGCTGTCATCGAGGGCGATACCAAGATGCTGTACGAGGAGATCCGGCGCACCGGCGGGCTCGCGATATCGCACACGTCGGCGACCAACATGGGCACCGACTGGAGGGACAACGACCCCGATCTAGAGCCTGTGGTCGAGATCTTTCAAGGCGACCGGTACAACTACGAGTGTGTCGGCTGCCCGTTCACCGACAAGGGCGACAACTACCCTTCCGCGGGGTCGGCAATGCTCGAGACGATCCGTCCCGACGGAATGGTTGCGGCGGCGTGGAGCAAGGGATACCGGCTGGGCGTCATCGCGAGCTCGGATCACCTCTCGACCCACATGTCGTACGCCATGGTCTACGCGGAAGAAGCGACCCGCGACGGTGTGTTCGACGCGATCAAGCAACGCCACACCTACGCGGCCACCGACAACATCATCGTGGACTTCCGGATCGGCGAAGCTCTGATGGGGGACGAGATACGAGTCGGCGACGAGGTCCCCACGGTGCGAGCCAAGATCCTCGGCACGGACTTGGTCAAGGACGTGGCGCTAATCCGCAACAACGAGGTAATCTACACCGCAAATGCGGGGAGCGAGAAAGTCGAATTCGAGTACAAGGACCGGGAGGCCGTGGACCGCGAGAACTTCTATTACGTGCGAGCCGTCCAGGTAAACGACGAGATCGCGTGGTCGTCACCGATCTGGGTCGTCCGGCAGTAGCGCCCGCCGGAACGCGCCAACCGGGACGCGGAGCACCTCTAGCTGTCTCGCATGAGCTGCCTGGCGTTCTCCAGCGCAGCGGCGGTCACTTCGGCTCCTGAGAGCATCCGTGCCAGCTCCTCCTCGCGTTCGGTCACCGCCAGCTCCATGACCTCCGCGGTAGTGCTGTCGCCGGTCTCGGTCTTCGAGACGTGGAAGTGCGCGTCCGCGAGACAGGCGATCTGCGGCAAGTGGGTGACGCAGAGAACTTGGTCGCCGGCGGAGAGCCGCTGCAGCCGCCTTCCGATCGCTTCGGCGACGCTTCCGCCTACGCCGGTATCTATTTCGTCGAAGACCAATGCGCGACGGTACGCGCCCGCGTCTACGGTCTGGCCCAAGCAGGTCTTCAGCGCGAGGGCAACGCGCGACAGCTCGCCGCCAGACGCCACCTGTCCGAGGGGCCGCAACGGCTGGCCTGGATTGGCCGAGAAGAGCAGAGCCGCCCGGTCGAAACCGTTCGCCCCCGGCGAAACCGTCCTCTCCAAGCCGATGACAAAGCGAGATCTCGCCAAGGCAAGATCGCACAGTTCCCTCTCCGTGCAGGCGGCCAGCTCCTCGGCCGCGAGGGCCCGCTTGCGCGAAAGGTCGCTGGAACGCCTTGCATATTCCGCGGCCGCGACCGTGACAGCGGCTTCCAAGCGCTCGATTTCAGCGTCGCTGCGGTCGAGAATCGCCAGTTCCTCCGCCGAGCGCTCCGCGAATTCAAGAACGTCCTGGAGGGAGGGCCCGTACTTCCGCTTCAGCTTGTCCAATGTGGACAGCCGATCCTCCACGGCTTCGAGTCTTTCGGGGTCAGCCTCGAGGTTTTCCAAATAGGCCCTCAACTCGAACGCGACATCGTCGATCGTGCTGCGGGCGTCTTCCAAGCTCTCCGCGAATCGATCGAATCGTTCGTCGACCGATCCGATCGACGCAAGTGAGTCGGACGCTAGCTTGACCAAGGACGAGGCGGACGAGGCGGAATCGTACAAGGCTCCGTAGGCTTCGAAACCGCTCTGCCTTAGGGTCTCCACATTCGCTAGGCGGTCTCGCTCGCTCGCCAGCCCTTCGTCTTCTTCAACCTGGGGAGCAGCGTCGCGGACCTCCGTAACTTGGTAGCGCAACAAATCGATCCGCCTTAGGCGTTCTTGCTCGCTGCCCCTGAGGCGTTCCAAAGCTTCTTCGCTCGCTCGCCACCGGCGATAGACGGCGCGGAGGGCGTCGACGTCGGGATCGCATCCGGCGTGAGAGTCCAGCAGCCGCAACTGCAGCGCGGGCGAGACCAAGGTCTGCTGCTGATGCTGCCCGTGGATGTCCGCAAGATGAGGCGCAAGATCGCGCAGCAGTCGCACAGTAACGGGCGAGCCGTTCAGGTAGGCACGGCTGTTTCCAGACGCGAGCACCTGGCGTTCCACGATCAACTCGTCCCCGTCGCAGTCGATGCCTGACGACGAGAGCCTCGCGACCGCAGCCTGGTCCCGAGGGGGATCGAACCTTCCGGAGACCCGCGCCTTGCGGGCCCCGGCGCGGACGACATCCGCGCTTGCCCGCGCACCTAGCAATAGCGCGAGCGCGTCGACCACGATCGACTTGCCGCTGCCGGTCTCTCCGGTGAGAACATTGAGTCCGGCATGGAACGGCACCCGGAGCCGCTCCACAACGGCGTAGCTCTCGATGTCGAGCTCGTGGAGCATGCCTATGCCTTCGAGGACGGGCCCGCCGGATCAGTCCGGGAGGGGCTGGCGAGAACGAGCACAGACCCTGCGGGCCGGAACCGCAAGCCATAGGATAGCCGCCTAGCGCGAGGAACGGGACTTTCCGGGATGCAGAAACCAAGACCGTCTGGAGCCAGTCTAAGCGGACAGCGCTGTCTCGCACCGGCTCCAGACCCGCCGCAGGTTCGAGGCAGGGTTGAGATTGGATGGTCAACCGGTCCGCATCGTTCTGCGGCATCGGACCCGGCCGATACAATGTATAGTATGGATGTAGTAGGCTTGCGGTCAGCGAGCCACTCAGACCCGAGATTGAATCCCGCGTTCCCGAGGTCAGACCTTGCCCCTCGCGCTACCGTTCGCACTGCTACTTCAGGCCGCCGCTGAAGTCGACCCGACCGTCGCGGAGGAAATCTCGGCCGCTTCGGAGCAATCCACCCTGTTTGGCCTGCTGCTGGAAGCAGGCCCGGTCGGATTCGTAGTCTTCGGGATTCTCGCCGTCATGTCCGTGCTCTCTTGGGCTGTGGCGTATTCGAAGCACAGAACGCTTTCTCGAGCCGCCAAGATCAGCCTGTCCTTCCACAGGGCCTTCCGCCGTGTTGGCAAGCTGGCCGAGATCTACGCCGCGAGCGAGCAGTACCGCCCGTCGCCGCTGGTGACAGTTTTCTCCTACGGCTACGAGGAGGTGGCACGGCAAGTCAACACCCACGGCGCGATTACCAACCCGGCCTCGGTCGAGCGAAGCCTCGCGATTGCCGTGAGCAGGGAGGCCACGCGCCTGCAAGGCAACCTCGGCCTGCTGGCAACGACCGCCTCGTCGGCACCCTTTATCGGCCTCTTCGGCACAGTCTGGGGCGTCTTGGAGGCGTTCCGGGGCCTGGGGCAGTCCAGCGGCGCCACGCTTAGGGCCGTAGCGCCCGGCATCGCAGAAGCACTGCTGGCAACCGCACTCGGGCTCTTCGCGGCAATTCCCGCCCTCATCTTCTACAACCATTACGCGGCAAGGCTGCGCGAGATCCGCACCAACATGCAGGACTTCGGGCTAGAGTTCTTCAATCTGGCGGAGAAAGACTATGGAGCACAAAATGGCGCTGCGAACAAGCACTCCTGATTCGTCGCAGGACCGAATCGCAGAGATCAACGTCACACCCTTCGTCGACGTCGTGCTTGTCCTGCTAATCATATTCATGATCACCGCGGGAGTGGTGGAATTCGGTCTCGAAATCGACGTGCCGCGCACTCGCGAGGTCGCCACCACCGACAAGGACTTCACGTACGTCAACATTACCTCCAAGGGCGAGCTTTTCTTTGGAAACGAGCCGGTCAACATCTACGAAATCGCAGATTTGGCCAAGGAGAAAGATCCGGAGCAGCCCGGGATTTACCTGCGCGCCCACCGCACAACGCCATGGGAGGTCGTCGCCCCCGTGATCGCGGAGTGCGGAGTGAACAAGGTCCATGTCAATGTGGTCACGAAACCCCTATCACGCGACCCGAGGGTGCGCCGCTGAGAATTGGGCAGTCCGATGAGGGTGGAAAGCCAAGGCGAGGAGCAACACGAGCGGCTGCGGGGCCCGCTGATGGCCTCGGTGTCTTGCCACGGCGTGCTGCTTGCGGGGTCCTTGGCTTGGGGTGTGTTGAACCCCTCTATCAACCTAGGTTCGCAAGACGCCGGCGGCGGCGGCATAGTCGCAGTAAGCAGCGTTCCGCTCAACGTGCCGCGCAGCGACGAGGCAAATCCCGTCGCAAACCCGAGCCAGCACAACGTGCCAGCACCCCCGCAGTTCAGGCGCTCGACCGAGTTGCAGGCACCCGATCCCGAAGACGCGCCCGCTGCGCCGGTCCCCGGCGCGGTCCGTAAGAAAGCGGACCAGCAGCAAGAGCGCGCCGTCGGCCAGCGTAGCGCCGGCGAAGCCAACACCAACGAATTGCGATCGTCGAGAGGAGCGGCACTCGAAAGCGAGCTCTATCGGGCAACGCCAGGGAGCGCGCTGGGCTTCGGAGGCCAGAAGGGCGGGCCGTTCGGAACTAGGTTCGGCTGGTACGCGCAGATCCTGCAGCGCGCCATCGGCGAACAGTGGAGAAGGACCCTCGGCCAAGTCAGGGGCGGATCCTCCAAGCCGGTCGTGACCTCCTTCGTCATCCATCGCAGCGGGCGAATCGACCAAGTATCGATCGTGCAGTCGAGCGGAAACCGCTCGCTTGACTACTCCGCCAGGCGCGCGATCAACAATGCCAGCCCGGTACGGCCATTGCCGGCCGGACTCGGCAAGCGTGCCATTGTCATCGAGATGCATTTCCGCCTTGACTGAATTCGGCCTTGACACAAACCAGAGGGGACCCAGCATGAACCAGAATTCGATCGTCGGCGCGAGCTTAATTCTAGCCGCGCTTCTCCCCTTAGCGGCCCAGCGACGGCCGGACGCAATCATCACGCTCACTGACGAGCAACGCGATCCCCGAATCGCGATCTCGAGAATCCGGGGGCCGATTCCCGCTGCCGAATCCGTGGACAGGTTCAACGACGAGCTCTGGAAAGCCCTCGATTCCTCGGGGCGCCTGGATGTCGTGCCCCGCAGCTTCTATCCGCGCAGTTCGCCGCGACAGCCTGAGGACATCCAATACGACGAGAAAACGGTGCCGCAGGAACCGGCCGCGCGCGGTCTCTGGGCTCAGGGTTGGCGTGACGTCCCGGTGCAATCGCGCTACCTGGTCTACGGGCGGGTGGACGAAACTGACGGCCGCCTCATGCTTTCCGGCTTCCTCAATGACGTGACCCAGGAGTCGGCCGAGGCCGCCTACATTTTTGGCAAGCGTTATTTCAGCGAGGCCACCGCGGCCGGGGCTCGCGGGATGGCCTTCGAGTTCGCGCGCGACATTCTGGTGAACCTAGGCTTGGGCGAGGGCTTGGCCGGTACACGGATTTATTACGTGCATAGGGACGAAGGGGATGACCGCAAGGAGATCTGGGTAATGGACTACGACGGTCGGAACAAGAAGCGCATTACCAATTACCGCAACCTGTGCCTGACCCCGGCTATCTCACCGGACGGCAAGCTGATCGCATTCACTACATTTGTCGAGGGCATCCCGAAGATCTATGTGCATTCCTTGGAAACGGGCCGCCGCCTGCAGTTCTACAACCAAGACGCATCGCTGAACACGACCCCGAGCTTCGCCCCGGACAACAGCGGCATCTTTTTCGCGTCGTCGCCGACCGGGCGCAGCCAGATCTACCTAGCCGACCTCGATGGGGGGAACCTGCGCAGGGTCTCGTATTCTCGTTCGCTCGATGTGCATCCCATGGTCAATCCGAAGACTGGCCGGGAAATCGCATTCGTATCGGACACGTCGGGAGAGCCCCAGGTCTATGTCATGGATGTCGACGGCACCAACCGACGGAGACTTTCCGCGGGAGGCGGAGACGCCGTGCAACCGGCTTGGGACCCCACCGGGGAGCGCCTTACATTCGCGTGGACCAGAGGCTACGAGATCGGAAACTACAATATCTTCCTCGTGGATGTGGCCAGCAGGGGCTACACGCAGCTCACACACAGCAGGGGTCGCAACGAGCATCCCACCTTTTCCCCAAGCGGCACCCACATCGCTTTCTCGTCCAACCGGATGGGGGGAACGCAAATCTGGTCGATGCGCGCCGATGGCACGCAAATCAAGCAATTGACCAGCAAGGGTGTCAACGAATCCCCGGTCTGGGCAGTTAGGTAGACGCCATTGCATCTGAAGCTGTACGAAGCTAACGAACCTGCGGTATGCTATTTGCGTTAACCTATATGTCACAGTCCCGCGGTCCTGCGGTGACGTAGATGGAGGAAAAGCAGTTCACATGCGATCGAAGCACAGAATCATTCTGATCGCGGCCGGCATCTTCCTAACGCTGTTTGCGTTCGGCTGCAAGAAGGAAGCCCCGCCGCCCCCGCCGCCCCCGCCGCCCCCGCCACCCCCGGAGGCTCCTGCGCCCAGCGTCAGCATCACAGCGGAGCCGAGTTCCATCGAGCGCGGCAAGTCAGCGACCTTGAAGTGGAGCTCGTCCAACGCGGCGAGCGCGGAGCTGAATCAAGGAATCGGAGCCGTGGCAACCAGCGGAAGCAGGGAGATCTTCCCGACGAGATCGACCGAGTACACCATCACGGTGAAGAACGCGGACGGCAAGACGGCTGCATCGTCGGCGATGGTGACGGTGCGCGCCCCGCCCCCGCCGCCCCCGCCCCCGCCGCCCAAGCCGGACTTGTCGGAGGCGTTCAGCTCGAGCAATATCCGCGATGCGCTCTTCGACTACGACAAGAGCGACATTCGGCCCGACGCGGCAGACGCGCTACGTGGCAATGCGGCAGCGATCAAGACGCTGGTGGAGGAGTATCCTGCAGCAGCGTTCCTCGTCGAGGGACACTGCGACGAACGCGGCACGACCGAGTACAACCTAGCCTTGGGAGACCGCCGGTCGACCGCCGCGATGGACTTTCTCGTCAATCTTGGCGTGCCCGCAAGCAAGCTGTCGAAGGTAAGCCTTGGCGAGGAGCGCCCGGTCTGCTCCGAAGAGAGCGAGGCCTGCTACCAGCGTAATCGTCGCGCTCGCATCGCACTCCGCTAGTAACCGCCAGCCGCGTTCCGCATGGGCACTGCCGACTCGAGTTCCGCCCGCCGGACGGTCCCGGCTCGGCGGGCGGCCTCGCAGAGTCTTTTAGGTTTTGAGACGGCGATTCCTGCTCGGAACGCCCAGGGCGTTCGGTTCGTCTATACAGCTAATGCGGGAGGCCTCTGTGGGCGCCCGATTGGAGGTACACCGTGTCTTTGAAACAGCTTGCTGCAGCCGTCCTTTCCGTTGGTGTCCTGGTTCCGGCCGCACTCGGACAGAAACAGCAGTACATCCAGCTCCAGCGAGATGTCGCCCTGCTGCACGAGCAGTTGCGCCAGACGCAGGAGAAGCACTCCGAACGACTAGCGGGCCTGGAAGCGCTGCTCCGGCAAAACACCGAAAAGCAGGACAGGCTGCTCGCCGGTCAGGCGGTGATCGAGCGGGGCATCGATGCGTTGGACGACGCGCTGACTGAACCCTTGCGAGTCACTTCGGCCAAGGTCGACTCGCTGACTGAGCAGTTCTCTTCCCTTCGCGCTTCGATCGAAGAGGTCGGCACCTTGGTCGAGCGTCTGAGCTTGGACGTGCAAGACATCAAGACACATTTGACCACGCTGCCAGTTCCCATGGAAGGAGTGCCGGGTGCCGTCGGCGAAGAGGGCGGAGTGAACACGAGCGAAGCGATCTTCGAAGGGGGCCTAAGCGACTACCTGAGAGGCAACATTGAAAATGCCCGCGGGCAATTCCTCGACTACTTGGCCCTGTACCCGACACACTCCAAGGCCGACCAAGCACAGTTCTACCTGGCCGAGACCTATTACTCGTCTGCCGACTACGAAGAGGCCATCCGGCAATTCGACCAAGTCTATAAGCGGCATCCCCTTAGCAATCTCGCTCCGGACTCGATCTACAAGCAGGGCATGTCGCATGTCAAGCTGCGCAATCGCGACGACGCAATAAAGTCGTATCAATTGGTCCTAGATCGCTTTCCGGATTCGAATGCGGCGCCGCTGGCTCGCTCGGAGCTGAACAGCTTGAAGAGCAGCAAGCCGTCTCCCGGTCGCTGACTTGGCTTTCCCGGGTCATTGAAGGAGCAGGGCAAGCCGAAGGTTCTGTTCCTGTGCACCGGCAATTCGTGCCGCAGCCAGATGGCGGAAGGGCTGCTGCGCTCCCTCGCGGGCGACCGCTTCGAAGCCCACTCGGCCGGGACGCTGCCGCTCGAGGTCAATCCGGGTGCCGTAGCCGCAATGGCGGAACTCGGCATCGACATCAGCGGCCACAAGTCCGAGCATGTCGACTCGTATCTAGGAACGGGCGTGGACACGGTGATCTCAGTCTGCGACCGGGCCGCCTCGAATTGTCCGACGTTTCCCGAGCGGACGCGCAAGTTGCACTGGAGCTTCGACGACCCTGCGGCAGCCGGGGGCACCGAAGAACAGCGCATGGCCGTCTTCCGGCGCGTGCGTGACGAGATCGCAGCGTCGTTGCAAACTTGGCTGGCCAGATCCGCGGATCCGGCAACAGACAGCTAAGATGGTCTCAGATCTCCAGCAGGTTCGCGTAGCCCGCTACGAGCTTCTTCAGGCCGTGATTCTTGAAATAGACGGAGAGCTTCGCGGTCGGCCCCTCGCCTTCGCGGCGCTTCACGACGCCAACTCCGAACTTCTCGTGCCTCACTCGCGTGCCGCTCGCGAACGGGCCCCGTCCGCGCAAGGTCTTTAGCGCCTGACCGAGCTTGGGCTCGCTCCTTCGCGCCCGGCCCCGAAGCGGCGGCTTGATGCCGGCCGGCCGCTTGCCCGCCGGCGAGGCAGGCTGCATTGGGATGTCGGCCTTGATACCGCGCTGCTTGAAAAAGTCCGCAACGGCCGAGACGGAATCATGCGTGGCGATTTCGGTTGCTCCGTTTTCGGGGGGCATGGAACGAGTTGCAGCGATACCAGGCGTCGACGCGCGCTCAGCAACCCCGGCGAAGGCCCGATGGTAATCTCTGGCTCCAACCCGCAGTGCGGGCGAGCGGTCGTCAAGCAATGCCCGAGGGATCTCGGCCAAGAACCGTGACGGCTCCATTCGCTCGGGAACCCCCGCTCCGTAGAGGCTCCGCATCTCGGCGCAAGTCAGCAAGAGGAACTGACGTGCCCGTGTCATGCCCACGTAGCAAAGCCTGCGCTCTTCCTCAAGTGCATCGTCCTTGCTGTCCAGACTGCGCCTATGCGGGAGGAGTGACTCTTCCATGCCCACTATTGCTACCGCCGGAAATTCGAGCCCCTTGGCCGTATGGAGGGTCATGAGCAGGACCCGCGCCGCGTGATCGATGCCGTCCGAATCGGAGACGAGCGCTACGTGGTCGAGGAAGTCATGCAGCGAATCGCCGCTGCGGGATGCTTCGCCCGCCGCCACCGCGAGTTCCTTGATGTTCTCGATCCGGGCATCGGACTCAGCCGAAGAATTGGATTCGAGCATGTCCCGATACCCGCTCCCGTTGTAAATCCATGCCAGCAGGGACTCAAGGTCGTCGGTCCCTAGCCTCGCCCGGAGATCGATCATCAAGTGGCGAAACGCATGCAGAGCAGTCCTTGCGCGTGCAGGGAGCAGTCGGCGATTGACGGTCTCTTCGATTGCGCGCCAGAGGGAGACACCTTCCCTTGAAGCGTAGTCTCGTAGGCGCTGTAGCGTAGACTTGCCTATGCCACGCGCCGGAACGTTGATAATGCGAAGCAGACTCACCGCGTCGTTCGGCGACAGGGCAGCCTTGAGGTAAGCGAGAAGGTCCTTGATCTCGGCGCGCTGGTAGAAGGCAACCCCTCCAACCACGATGTAATCCCGCCCTTCCCGCCTGAAGGCCTCTTCGATCAAGCGAGACTGGGCGTTCGTGCGGTATAGGACGCCGACACGCATTTCCGGGTCCCGGTCAAGGATCTGACCCGTCGCCCGCGCCACATAGCGAGCCTCCGCGTGGGCATCTCGAGCGCAATACAGGACGGGCAAGTCGCCGGCCGGACCGGCGGACCAAAGCCGCTTACCCTTCCGATGGACATTGTGTTCAACCACAGCGGAGGCCGCGTCCAGAATGCTGCGCGTCGATCGGTAGTTCTGCTCCAGCCGAACGACCTTTGTTGCAGGGAAGTCTAATTCGAAACCGAGAATGTTGCCTATGTCCGCGCCGCGCCAAGAATAAATCGCTTGGTCTTCGTCACCGACTGCACATACGTTTCGACGCGGTTCCGCCAGGAGCCGCATGAGCTCGTATTGAGGGCGATTTGTATCTTGATACTCGTCGACCAAGAGATACCGGTGCCGTTCACGGACAGATTTCCTGATATCCGCGGACGATTTGAGCAGCTCGACGGCCTCGAGCAGCAGGTCGTCAAAATCCAAGGCGTTGGCCTCTAGCAGTGCGGCTTGGTACGACTCGTAGACGCGGTTTAGCACGCGTTCCTGCGGATCGTCCGAGTTGCGAGAGCCAATTCGATTCCGTCCGGCGTTCTTGGCTCTGCTTATCGCCCTGAGTGCGAGCGTCGGCTTGACCGTCTTGTCGCTAAGCCCAAGGCTTCGGCAGGACGCCTTGACGACCGCAAGCTGGTCCTGGGCATCGAATATCAGGAACCGAGGGGTGAAACCCTTGCGGATTTCGGCTAGCGGTGCCCCGTGACGGCGCAGCAGGCGAACACAGAAGGAGTGAAACGTCGAGACTAACAGCTTGCGGGAGTCCTCCAGGCCGTGCGCTTCGAGCAGTCGCACCACTCGTTCGCGCATCTCGTCAGCGGCCTTATTCGTGAACGTGACAGCGAGAATCGACTCCGGCGCGATCGCCCGCTTAAGGATCAGGTAGGCGATGCGGGTCACCACGACCCGTGTCTTCCCGCTGCCTGCCCCTGCGATAACCAGCAGCGGTCCTTCAGTATGCAGGACCGCCTCTCGCTGGCGTGAATTCAATGAAGCAAGCAAAGACATCCAACTTTCTTCATTCTACTGGTGAGAACTCGGACATTTGTCGACCGGTGAGGCGTTAAGCGGGTCTGTACAATGGGGCTGGTCGAATAGTGATGCCAAGGCATGTCCGATGGACTCGCACACGTCGAGAGTTGCTGCGCGACTCCTGCTGCGGCATGGGTTCGCTAGCCGCCCACGCACTGGCCGGGGAAGAAGCCCTTCGGGCAGGTTCGCCTACGGACCCGCTCGCTCCGAAGCCGCCGCACCGGCCGGATGCGAAGGCCAAGGCGGTGATCTTCCTCTTCATGGCGGGGGGACCTAGCCACATCGAGACGTTCGACCCGAAGCCCCTGCTCAACGAACTGGACGGGCAGCCGCGGCCAGCGGATTTCGGCGAAGCCAAATACCAGTTCGTCAAATCCGACGCCAAGCTCCTGGGTTCGAAGAGGACGTTCAAAAGGTATGGCCGGTCAGGTATCGAGGTGTCGGACTTGTTGCCGCATACCGGTAGCTGCATTGACGACATCGCAGTCCTGCGCTCCTGTCACGGCGACATGGTGGTGCATTCAGCCGCCCAGTACGAATTGATGACTGGCCGGATTGTCCCGGGCTTCCCATCCATGGGATCGTGGATCGTCTACGGCCTAGGGGCAGAGGCCAAGTCCCTACCGTCATACGTCGTGATGCCGGATCCGGACGGCGCGCTGGAAGCCGGCCAGCCGATGTACATGCACGGCTTCCTTCCTGCCGTTTACCAACCGACCACCTTTCGGCCCGGGGACCGGCCTGTGCTGAATCTCGACCTTCCCGAGGGCGTAAGCATCGAGCAACGCCGCCGAACCGTGGATCTGATCCAAGCACTCAACAGGGCCGCACTAGAGCACAGCGACGACGAGTTCGACGCCCGCATCAGAACCTACGATCTGGCGTTCAAGATGCAGACCGAAGCTCCGGCAATTTTCGACCTTTCGAACGAAACCGCGGCTACGCTAGAGATGTACGGCGTCGGACGGGAGCCGACTCACGACTACGGACGGCGCTGCCTGCTTGCCCGGCGCTTGGTCGAGCAGGGCGTACGCTTCGTGACCGTCGTGTCGGGAGGCGGGCCCGGCCGCCTGCAGTGGGACGCCCATCAAGACATCGAGGAAAACCACATCCGGATGGCCGCCCAGACCGACGAGCCGATCGCCGCATTGCTCAAGGACCTCAAGCAGCGCGGAATGCTCGACGAGACGCTCGTGCTATGGGGAGGCGAGTTCGGGCGTTCGCCGGAAGCGGAAACTCGCAAGGACGGCAGCGCCGGCCGCGACCATCACAACCTAGGTTTCACGATGTGGATGGCCGGCGGAGGCATCCAGGGCGGGCAGGTGGTCGGAGCGACTGACGCGATCGGCCTGCGCGCCATCGAGAAACCCTATCACTTCCGGGATATCCACACGACGATCCTCCACCAGCTAGGACTGGAACAGTACAAGCTCACCTATCCGCACCTTGGCCGCGAGGAGCGCCTGACTCAGGTTCACGGCCATGTCATCGAAGAGATCGTCTGAGCGTCACCCGATCACGCGATAGACTGAGCTGGATGCCAGCCAACTATCAAGCCGAAATCGTCGGAGTCTTCGGCCAGCCGGTCGCAGAGAATCCGACCGGGATAATGCAGGAAGCCGGGTTCGTTGCAGCGGGTCTGAACTGGCGCTATCTGAATTTCGAAGTCCCGCCTGAGAACCTGGGAGCCGCGATGCGAGCGATGGACGCGCTGGGAATGCGCGGCGTCAACCTGACGATTCCTCACAAGGTCGCGGTCATCAGCCACCTGGACGATCTGTCGCCCGAAGCGCGCGCCATCGGCGCGGTGAACACGGTGCGCGTGATTGACGGGAAGAAGATTGGAGAGAACACGGACGGGAAGGGATTCCTCCGGGGCGTGCGAATTGACGCGGGTGTTAATCCGGCCGGCAAGAGAGTCGTCCTCCTCGGCGCGGGCGGCGCGGCGCGGGCGATCGGAACCGAGCTTGTGCTAGCCGGGGCCGCCGACCTCCTGGTAGTCAACCGTTCCCTTGTTCGCGGACGGGTAATGGTGGCCGACCTGCGAACCGCGACTGGCGGTCCTGTTCGCTTCGCGCCTTGGAGGGGCACCTACGCCGTCCCGGAATGGTGCGATGTCTTCGTAAACGCGACCTCAATCGGCCTGTTTCCAGATGTCGAGGCGATGCCCGATGTTAACTTCGCAGCTGCGTCGAACAAAATGCTGGTGGCGGATGCGGTCTTCAACCCGCCCGAGACGAGACTCTTGGCAACTGCCAAGGCGCGAGGGCTCGCAACACTTGATGGGCTTTCCATGCTTGTGTATCAAGGCGTGATCGCGTTCGAGATGTGGACTGGTAAATCCCCCGACGAAAGGGCAATGAAATCCGCGCTTCGCGAAGCACTCGGCGTCGCGTGAGATCAAGATCGGAGAGCTAGGTAAGGGGCGGCGCCGAAGGTGCCGCCCCGCGCTGCTTGGATGGAGGCTCTGTCCTGCTCGCTTCCCTGCAGCATGGGAAGCGGGGACCTCTTTGGCGGCTCAGAAGCGGCCTCCGCCGCGCCGGCCGCGATACGTGTTGAACTTGGGGGGCCTCCATCCAAGACCCCGTCGGCGGTGGAACCGGTTCGAGCCCCGGCGAATGCCGTGCCAAATCCGGCAAAACAGGACCACGCGACCGTTCGGGACGAAGGCCATCGCCGCCGATTCTAGGACCCGTGACGCTGCGGAACCTTGCTTCGCTCGACGCCTGATCGACGTGGGCTCGTCTGGCAGCGAACCGGCCTAGGAGCTCTTTCCGGTCCTGGTCCGTGATCGGCATGCCAAATGCAAGTGATGGCAGATATGCTCCCTGCTATCGGATCTGCGGCCATTCGATGCCCGTCCGGGTACCCATATTGAATAGACGGATCAAGCGCTGCGACTTGACAGCTGCTGTGTAAGAGTCTCGCCAAGCCGCGCGGAATAAGCGAGCAGGATAGCGAAGAAGTTCTTGGGCAATGACCGCCACGATACTGGGCGGTGCAACGCAAAGGGCGGCCCCGGTCGGGGCCGCCCAGTGCTGCACGGCAGGAGTGTCAGTCTACCCGCCTCCCCTTGCAGCACGAGGAGACGGGAACTTTCGCGCGGGTGTTAGCCGCGCGTGGTTCAGCGCCCGTCCCGGCCACCGCGGTCGGGCCCGCCACGCCGACCGCGGGCCGGCCCGGCCTGTCTGCCCCACGGGGCCCGGCCACCGGCTCGGAAGCCGGGACCGGGCCGAGAGCGATTCCCTCTTCGAAAGGCGGCGGCACCGCGGAATCTGCCCGCCCCGCGAAAGGCCCTGCCGCCCCTAGAACCTCTCGCTCGGGCGCCTCGGGCCCCTAGATTAGGACGGGGAGCGTCGGTCAGGCCCAAGACCGCGGCTCCCGCGAACGCCCGCATCGTCGCCACAGCCGCTTTGGCTTCTTCGACTTTAGCTCTTTGCTCGTCAGTGAGGATCGCTTGCACCTTTGCAGTCTGCTCTTGGCGCCAGGATTGGAGCTGTTCCCGGTCTTGATCCCGGGGCGGTCTCTCTCGGCGGATCTCCCGGATCTGGTCGACCTGCTCTGTGGTCAGGCCGAATGCCTCAACGGCGGCTTCGATTGGATTGCCTCGGCCTCGATCCCGGGAACCTTCCTGCCCGAAGGCAGTGATGGACGCCCCCAAAACGGCGATGCCGACGACGATGGCTTGCTTGTTTTGAATCATGGTGTAGTCCTCGCTTTCGGTTTGTCGGTACGACTCGGGGTGTCGTCGCTGATCAGCGCCGCCGAGCGTGTGTATTGGAATAGACGGATGTTACGCGCCGGTGTGTCGCTTCAGCTGTAAAGCTCTAGTCAAAAGACGCGACGAGCTGCGGTGCACCGTGGCAGCGCGCCGGCATCCCGAAATCAGCGTCGGCCGCGCGCGTGCGCGATGATTTCCTTCGCCCCGAAGATAGGCCTCCCCTGGCTCTCGAAATAAGTTCGCATCAGCACTTCGCCGATCAGGCCCGTGCAGAGGAACTGCAGTCCGGTAAGCGCAAGCACGGATCCGGCAATCAGCAACGGTCCGTGCTCCGCCATGACGTGAATGCCCTGAAGTTTCCTGACGACGAGGTACGAGAGCGCAACGACGCCCGCACCTCCGCAAAGGATTCCCAAGGAGCCGAAGAAATGCATGGGGCGTGTTAGGTAGCGCGACAGGAAGGCGACGGTCAGCAAGTCGAACAACACCCGGATTGTGCGACCCAATCCGTAGTGCGAGCGCCCTGCAGCACGCTCGAAGTTCCCGATCGGCACTTCCGCGATGCGCGCACCGTGTAGAGCCGCCAAGACAGGAATAAAGCGGTGCAAATCACCGTACAGGCGAAGTTGGTCTAGCAGCTCAGCGCGATAAGCCTTGAACGTGCCGCCGAAATCCCGCAGTTCTACTCCCGACAGCTTGCGGATCATCCAGTTGGCGACCCTAGACGGCAAGCGTCGAGTCAGAAGCCGGTCAGTCCGGTTCGCGCGCCACCCGTTCGCTAGGTCGAATCCCTCGTCGATTTTCCCCAGCAGAGCCGGGATGTCTTCGGGTGCATGCTGCAAGTCACCGTCCATAGCCACCACGATCTCTCCGGTGGCGGTCTCGAAACCGGCCGCGAGCGCGGCCGTCTGGCCGGAGTTGCGACGCAAGCAGACCGCAGTCAGGCGGGACTCGTTCCGGGCTAGGTTCGTTAGGAGGCGCACGCTGCCATCGGTGGAAGCGTCGTCCACGATGACAATCTCGAACGTTCGGCCGACCTCTTCGAGCGTCGAGAGGAGGCGGTCGAACAGCGGGAGAAGATTCTGCTCCTCGTTGTGGGCCGGTATGACAACCGAGATCGCGGGACGATCATCCATCGGGCCTCAGCGTAGCACTGCCTCGACCGCTTCGAGAGGCAGTCCGACGACATTGCTATAGGAGCCACTCACGCTTTCGACAAACTTGGCCGCACCGCCTTGGATCGCGTACGCGCCAGCCTTGTCGAGGGGTTCGCCGCTTGCGACGTATTCCTCGATCTCACGCTCCACCAGGGAGCGGAACCGGACTTGCGTCCTTTCGCAGAGCGTGAAACAGCTGTGCCCGTCAAATACCGCGACGCCCGTGAGCACGGCATGGGACCGTCGCGACAGCCGCTGCAGCATGCGTCGGGCCTGCAACGGATCCCGCGGCTTGCCGAGCACCTCGGACCCGAGCACCACGACCGTGTCCGCGCCCAAGGTCCGAGTGCCCTTTCGCCAGACGGCACGCGCCTTTGTCTCCGCCAAGCGCAGCACGTACGGGGTGGCGGCTTCGTTGGGAAGTCTGGACTCGTCGATGTCCGCTGGGCACTGCTCGAACTCGAATCCGGCCGCACGCAGCAGATCGACCCTGCGCGGAGAAGCCGACGCCAGAATCAGGCGAAGCGAGTCCCGAATCGGTCTTGCCGGCATGCGTCGGGATTTAGGAGCTAGCGGTTCAAGTAGCTCGGATCGTCCACCGCTGCCCCGGACTCTCCCGAGTCCGCGCTTGAGGGGGCGGAAGATTCGGGAGCCGCTTCGGGCAAGGTCTCCTCCAATTCGGGGAAGCCGCCCGTCAACCGGTGGACGCGGCCATTGAGCGAGCGCAGGAACGCCACCAAGTCGTCCTTCTCATTCTCCGCGAGTCCGAGAGGACGAATCTCGGCTTCGAGGCCGTCTGGCGCGGAGCCGCCGCGGTTATAGTGCTCGAGGACCTGCCTGATGTTCATCATGCGACCGTTGTGCATGTACGAATACCGTCGGAGGCTGTCGCGGAGACTTTGCGTCTTGTACTTGGTGCCTCTCTTTTCGTGACCGTCACGTTCGGCAACACCGGTGAAGTGAAAGTCGTGATCTGTGAAGAGCGGGCCGTTATGGCATCTGATGCATTCCGCCTTGGTCTGGAACAATTCCATTCCCCGCTTGGCACTAGGGGTCATCGCAGCCTCTTCGCCAAGCATGTAGCGATCGAAATCGCTGTCGTACGAGACCAAAGTGCGCTCGAAGCTCGCAATAGCCTTCGCCACCAGCCCGAAAGTGATCTCCTCGCCCGGGAAAGCGTTGGCAAAGAGGCGGACATAGAAGGGATCCGAGCGAATTCGAGCCACGGCCTCGTCCGGGTCTAGGGCCATCTCGCGGTGATTCTCTAACGGCTTCGAAACCTGCTCCTCCAGTGTCTTGACGCGGCCATCGAAGAACATGCTGCGCTGCCAGCCGACGTTTAGAAGGCCGGGGGTCTTGCGCGACAGTTCGCTCTCGTCCAGCCCCCAGCCGCGGGACAAGCCGTCCATGAAATGCAGTTCGCGCTTGTGACACGTGCTGCAGCTGCGGCGTTGGTTGCCAGACAGGATGGAATCGAAGAACAGCTCCTCACCGAGACGTATCTTGGACTCGGTCGGAGGGTTGCCTGGGGGATAAGGGGGAGCACCAGAGAGCGGTTCTAGCTTCGGCGAGGAGGACGCGATGCCCATGGCCACAAGTCCCAAGGCAAGAGCGAACGCGACATTACGGCAGCACATCTCGCTGTAATTCTAGCGAGAACGCAGCCGCCGTCTCGACTCGTACGGTTCGCCGTCCTCGAAATTGCGTAGGAAACGCCCGAGAAATGTAAGGATTGAGCACTCGGAAGGCCCGGAAGGGCCGGCATAACCTAACCGCCCCGGCGCGACCTACGCGGACGAGTCTCCGATGCGTAGGACTCATGCGGCTATCGGAACAAGGACCCGGGGCCCAAGAACTCACTAGGGGTCAATGCGCTCGATCAGGTCACAAGCAGGGCGGAAAGCCGGCGGCCTTGACGTTTAGGGGATTCGCTGGAGCCTGCTAGACAGGCTGCTGGGTCTGGGCCACCATGACCCGCCTCTCGAAGTCACCGAGCATGGCCTCGTCGAGGCGAACCAGCGTCGGACGCCGTTCCAGTGTGGTCATGCGATCAATCTTGTCCTGCAGCTTCAACAGTGCGTAGAAGAGGTTCTCTGGGCGCGGCGGGCATCCCGTCACGTATACATCTACGGGAACGATCTTGTCCACGCCTTGCAGGACACCGTACGTGTTGAACGGACCGCCGACCGATGAGCAGGCACCCATCGAGATGCACCACTTAGGCTCGGGCATCTGGTCCCAGATACGCTTCAGGACAGGCGCCATCTTCAGCGTCACTGTGCCGGCGACGATCATAAGATCCGATTGGCGCGGGCTGGGACGGAAGACTTCCGCCCCGAATCTTGCGATGTCGAATCGCGAGGTGGAGGAAGCGATCATTTCGATCGCGCAACAGGCCAGTCCGAAGGTGAGCGGCCAGATGGCCGATTTCCGTGCCCAGTTGAACACGTAGTCCACTGAGGTCGTCATGAAATTGCGTTCGAACTGGTTCTGGAGATAGGGCATTCGGGCTCCGTGACTACCTATTATACCGACGGGGGCGTTCCGTGGAGATCGGGTCAAACGGCGCGGCCGACGGCCAGAGGCTGCGGTTCCGACCGCAACATACGAATGCTCTGGCCCGAGCTGCCGGTGGATGCGAGACCCCGAGGCTGGTGGAGGCTAGCTGTCGAGCGGAACGTTCCGTCAAGCCAACGCTTGATCGCGTCGCGCCCTTGGCTCGGGATTCAGAGGATAACACGTAACTGCTTGATCAAAAATCTCTTATGTTAGTTCTTTCGGCATATCGACTCCGTGGAATTCGAGCCTAGGCGGGTTCCGGAATATGGAGCTGCAAACCCAGCCCGCACTTCTTCACGAGAACCCCGATGTCGCTTCAATGCGGGACGAGGTCTTCCCAAGCATGCGTCACGCTCGGTTCTCCGGGCATTGGACGGGAAGCGAGCCGCAGCGAGTGACAATTCTTAATTGGGGGATCATATACGACAGTGCCGAAACGCTGGAACGGTTGGACTGGTCCAACATGCGGCGGCTCCTGGGGCCGATTGGCGACGTGCCGCCGGCAGAGTTCGAAGCACAGTACTATCACTAGGCCGCGGTGGCCTGGTTCAACGAATACGGTCCCGACGCTCCCGGCACGGTTCACGCAAGTGCCCTACCTAGTGCAGGAGGGCATCGCCAATGTTCCGGTGCGAACGGGAGACTCGAACCCTATGGCCTTACGGTTAAAGGGTTCGAGCGCCGAGCCGGCTAGGCGAGTGAGACGTCCTCGGCGCGGGGGCCCTTCGGGCCCTGGCCGAGAGTAAACGTCACGTGATCTCCTTCGCGCAGGGAGTCGAATGGCGTGCCCGTGCACGCAGACTGGTGGAAGAAGTATTCGATGCCGTCGGGCGCGGCGATGAAGCCGAAGCCCCTGTCCGTGATGCGCTTGATCTTGCCGGTAGTAGATGCCATGGTGAGTCCTTCGAGTGTAGTCGACCAAAATAGGCCGTGAACGCGCCGAGGGGTTCTTGTCGAGGCACTGTCAAGTTGACGACGACAGTGCGCTCTGTCTCCTCATGAGGCGGCGCACCCTATTGTAGCTCGTTTGATGAGGATTGGAGCTTCAGGCTCGGCAGAACGCCTAGAGAGTCGGAGGCAAGTCTCAAGAGAATAGTGTTCTAGGCTTGGCACCTTCCCAATACGTTGGAACTAGACGTGCGGACCAATGAAGGACCGGGACTCCGGGACTTCCTGCGGTGGGGAATTCCGCGAATTGAGCACAGTTTGCGGCAAGCGGAGCCACGGCGCTTCGGTCCGGCGGTGCTTATGTCAGATAGCTCAGCGAAGCGCAGTGAGCGCTCCGGTAGGCGTCCACCAGCTTTTCTGCCAGCTCGCGGCGTTTGACCAGCGGATTGGCGGCCAGGGCATCAATGGCCAGCGATCGTGAGCCTTGTAGCGCGGCGCTCACGGTGATGCGCTCGAATTCCTTGACTTGCAGCAGCAGGTCTCGAATCTGCCCGGGTAGACGGCCGGCCGCCATCGGCCGCGCACCGTTGGAGTCGATCGCGCAAGGCACCTCCACTGCCGTTTCGCAGTCGAGATCCTGAATCGCTCCCTGATTGGCCACATCGACCGGCATGACCCGGAGTTCGTCGTTATGGATCGCGCTCATCACGTCGAGGGCGATCCGCTCGTAGCCCGCTGCACCTTGGTACAGATTTTGTGGTGCCACTTCAACTTCACCCATCTCGAACGTCCCTCCCGTTTCGATCGCCATGTAGGAGGCGTTGCGACTTGCGAGGTAGAGGTCGTAGGCCTCCAGGATCTTCGCCTCGTCGGGGCCGGACTCGGCCACCGATTGCATGAGGCGGTTCCCGAGTTCCTGGATCAGTCCGCCGCGGGTGTTTCCCGAGGCTGCTGTCCTGAGGTAGGCCTCATGAGTCGAGTAGTAGTAGAACAGGTACTCAGTGGGCAGCAGGCCCAGCGACCTGAGGAACGATTTCGAAAACAATCGGGCGGGATACGCCCGCTCTAGGGCTTCGTCCAACAACAGCAGGTCAGGCAGGACGTCGTGCCCGTCTACGAGGACGGATCGGATCCAGCCCAGGTGGTTGAGGCCAAGGTAGTCAAAGGACGCCGTCGCAAGCGGAATCCCCAGTGCCTCGGTGACATGCAGGAATTGCTCCCGAGGCGTGTCGCAGACACCGATGCACCTGTCGCTGACTCCTTCCCGGATGAAGGCCTCGGCCATGATGCCGACGGGATTCGTAAAGTTGATCATCCAAGCTTTGGGAGCTAGCTCCGCGACTTTGCGGGCGTATTCCACCAGGATAGGAATTGTGCGAAGAGCGAGGGCAAACCCACCGGGCCCGACTGTCTCCTGACCGGGCAGCCCATGCTCGAGCGCAATCCTTTCATCTTGAACCCGGCCCCCGATCCCGCCCACTCGAATGCTCGAGAGGACGAACGAAGCCCCTTCCAGAGCCTCTTCAAGCGTTGGAGGCAGCGAGACCCGCAGCCTTCCGCCGGACCTTCTCGCCATGGCCTCTGCGATGCGCGCGATGGTTCTCGCGCGTTCCTGGTCGGTGTCGAACAGGGACAACTCGTCGACACTTACCGTTGTCTCGGTCCGAAACAAACCGCTGGTGACCAGGGGCACCCGGATTCCCGCGCCCCCGATAATCGTCAGCTTCATCCGAGCGGCCCCCCTACAATGGCCTTGCCAGCCAGCCGGGCAAGTCGCTGATCGAATTCCACTCGGTTTGGCAAGGACTCGATCCCTCCTGGCGAACGGGTTGACAGGCCGCCGCAAATATTGCCCCAAACGAGCGCTTCTTCCAGCTCCCGCCCTGCCATCCAAGCATGCAAGAACCCCCCGTCAAACGCGTCCCCAGCTCCAGTGCTCTCGAGCGCCTCGACGTCAATTCCGTCCACTCGAACCGGGGCAGCTGCGTTGCGCGAGGCGATCGCGCCAGCCGCACCCTGCTTGATAACCACAGTGTTGCGCGAATGGCAGAAATACGCCAATGCCTCTTGAGCCGACGAGACCCCAGCGTACTTCCGCGCTTCCATCTCATTGAGAAAGACTACATCGAGGACCAGGCACAAGTCGCGGAAGCCCTGGGACCTGCCAACTTGGGGATCCCAACCCAAGTCCCAGGACACGGTCACTCCATGCTTTCTGATCTGGTTGACTGTGTCACGAAATGCATCCCACCGGCTAGGGGTCAGAGCGAAATGGACATGACCTGCGAGGCTGACGCACTCGAGAGTCTCCGCGCGGAGCAAGTGCTCCTCCACGTCACGGTTGGCACCGGGGTGCGTCAGGAAGTATCGATCGTCTCGCGTGGAGACCGCCACTGAGACGCCCGACATCTCGTTCGGTGTGACTTGGGACCAGGACCAAGAGACGCCAGCCTCATCCAGTCGTCTGCGAGCCTCGGTGTCCAGCGACGACTCTGCCCAAACCGTGACCAATTCGGTTGCGCGCCCTAGCAGGGCGGCAGCTGTGGCGGTGATTGCGGCGCCGCCGCCCAGCGAGAGTGCAAAGTTGTCAGTCTTGGTTTCCTGGCCCAGGCGCGGCAGCTGGTCCAGATCGAAGAAGATGAAATCAGTGAAGAACTCGCCTGCGCAGACCAGCACGTCTGGGCTAGGGGAGTTCGTCATCTCGCTTCAGTTCCACGATAAACCGGGTCGTTGCCGCGACTCTATCTCCGACCGCTTGATCTTCCTGGGCCTTCAGCGCTTTGTATCGCCGGAGGACTTGTCGCGCCTCCTCTGACTGGCCCGATCTCTGGAGCGCAAGTCCCAGCCGGTAGTGGGCCGCCGCGTGGTTTGGATCGAGCTGGACCGCTTGCTGGAGCGCCTCCACCGCCTCGGCCCAGTTCTGGAGTTCGAATTGGATCTCACTCAGCAGCAGCAGCGCTTCGAGAAAACCGGAGTCCTGACGCGTGAGCTCCACCAACGCTTCGACCCTGGCCGCCACTTGGCTTGAGTCTGCTGACCGGGATCCCTCTCGGAACGTGGCCAATGCTTCGAAGTAGCGAGCCCACGGATTCGCCGAGTCGCGGTCGAGCAGCGCCCGGAAGGATCGTACGGCGTCATCAAAAGCCGTTTCTGATCTATCGAACGCTTGTGCGAGCAATCGAAAGCCCATCAATTCCCCGGGCTTCAACTCAACGGCCTTCAAAAAGGCCTGTGTAGCCTCCTCGTACTTTGTCAGGCCGAGTGCGGCAGTGCCCGAGCCGACCCAGAGGTGCCACGAGTCCGGTTCACGCTCGAGACCAGCCGAGAATACTTGGGCCGCGGCTTCCCAGTTCCAGTGGATCAGGAACTCGTAGCCCAACGCAAAATAGTTGGCCGGCGTGGGGTCGAGCACCACGGCCTGCTGATAATGAGGGACCGCCTCAACGGGTTTGCCCTGGGCCTCCATGAGGTCCGCCAGCAGCAGATGAATCTCCGCAGTTTCCTGTAGGCCGAGAGCTGTGCTTGCCGTCTTGGTGGCTTCGGGCAGCTGGGCCAGCCTCTTTTGGGCTAGCGCCAGGTTGAGATGGGCTGGATAGGATTCAGGCAGCTGCCGTGTCACCAGCCGGAGCAGTTTCTCGGAGGGTTCGACCAGATCCTGGCTCAGGAGCAGCATTGCGACCTGAAACTGCAGCTGCGGCTGACCGGTCAAGAGCGGCCGGATTTCTTGCAGGACTGCTTGGGTTCTGTCGGCACGTCCCAACGCTCGCTCGGCGAGCGCTTTCAGGAACCGCACCTCCACTCGAGATGTCACGGTGTCGCCCAGCTTCTCCACAACCGCCGCGGCCTCCTCGTACATTCCCAGCAAGAATTGGCAATACGCGAGCTGGTAGGCGTTCTGATAGACGTCCGACTGAATTGAGAAAGCCCTTTCTAGCCAAGGCAGGGCCTGCTCGGGATTGCCCTGCTGCAAGAGTATGGTGCCCAGATTGAAGCTCGCCGTCGGATGATTCGGTTCCAGTTCAAGAGCCATGCGAAACTGTCCCGCGGCCTCTGAAGCGTGCCCGAGGCGCATCAGGCTAGCACCGAAGTTCGTCCGGAGCACAACCGATGTCGGCAATAGTTCGACGGCCCGCCGGAAGTGCTGGTTGGCATCTTCCGGTCGGCGATTGAGATCGAGAATGATCGCCAGCAGGTGTTGAATCTCGGCGACTTCCGGGTGCCGGCTTCCAAGTGGTTCGATTACGCGCAGGGCTTCCCCGTAGCTTCCGGTCCGAAAGTGATCCAGAGCGCGGTTGAATTCGCCCACGGCGTCGGCCGGCACCTGAGGGTCGGGCGCTCCGGCCAGCGGCTGGAGGATTGCGATCAAGAGGATCCAGATCGAGCAAGCCCTGACAACGCAACCGATACGGGACTTGCAGCCGAGTCTGCGAAACACCTTGTTGGGGCGGCTATCCCCAGGATTAGCCATACGGGGACCAGTCTACGACATCGTTCAGATCGGAATCTCGATTGCGAGAGTGTGGAACAACCGCAGCCAGACCCCTCGCCGCAGCCGTCAGAGCGCGCGACCTGGACCCGACTGCGTCGCAGTAGGGCTCGCTTCGTGCGGGCGAGGGGTATTGTCTTGCGCGATTCCCAGATCGGGAACTACGAGGCGTCAAACAAAATCCCGGACAGTTCCCTGGATAACGGAACGGGCACTGCCTCGTGCGAGCTAGGGGCTACTTTGAAGGGAAGAACTCACCTTGGCTGCACTCTATTCGACGGGACACGGTCTGCTGTGATCATGCTTGCCACCCCATACTCGCCGCCGACGGGGCGTCACTCCACTTTGGTCCGGCCGCCGAACCAGTTGCTCTGCGGTGTCCCTATACTGAACGGGACCGCACCCACGGGGGAGCATTGGCGTTGTCTCGGGAAGTTGTCGAGGAGTTGATTGAGAATCGGACCCTCCAGTCGGTGCCAGGATTCGGCCGCTTCCCTGTGAACAGCGGGCCGAGCGACTGAGCCGAAGGCGGATGGACATTCTCGTGAAGATACGCTCACAGGGGCTCGTTCTCCTTGCCTTTGTCGGTTTGGCAGTGCATTTCATGCCTTCGTCGCTCGACCGGGCTTGGTCTCAGCCCCGGTTCTTCGAATCAGCGGAAGCAGCCGGGCTGAGCGGCTTCCAATTGACGAGCGGCGATCACCGAAAGAGCTACATCGTCGAGGCGATTCCAGCTGGAGTCTGTGTTATCGACTTCGATTCGGACGGTTCGCCGGATCTCCTGTTCGTCAACGGAGGGAGCCTGGAGGATTTCCAGAAGAGCGAACCCTCGGCATTGAAACACGCACTGTTCCGCAACCAAGGCGGTCGGCGCTTCGCCGAGGTCACCCGCGAGGCACGTGCCGGCGGAAACGGCTACTGGGGCATGGGCTGCTCGGTCACGGACTATGACGCCGACGGCCTACCCGATCTCTACATCACTGCGTACGGTCCCAACCAGCTCCTGCGCAATCAAGGGGATGGAACCTTCGAGGACGTCACCGAGCAGGCGGGCGTCAACGATTCCCGCTGGTCGACTGGTTCGGCTTGGTCCGATGTCGATCTCGATGGCGACCTCGATCTGTTTGTCGCCAACTACATCGAGCTGGACCGAAGCAACCTACCAGAGCCCGGAAGTCCCGCGTACGGTTCCATGGGAAGGTCCGGTCTGGGTTGCAAGTATTTGGGGCTCTCCGTCATGTGTGGCCCGCAGGGGCTGAAGGGCGCCGGCGATTCGTTCTTCATGAACAGGGGAGACGGCACTTTCGAGGAGAGGACCAGCACGAGCGGCCTGGGTGACCCCCAGGCTCTCTTCGGGCTCGGGGCGCTCTTCGCTAATCTGGACGACGACGGTCTGCCCGACCTCTTCGTAGCCAACGATTCTACGCCCAACCTCCTCTATCGGAACATGGGCAACGCGGAATTCGAAGAGGTCGGACTGGTGTCGGGCGTGGCCTTCAATGCGCACGGCGTCGAGCAGGCGGGGATGGGAGTTGCGTCAGGCGATTTTCTCAATCATGGCCGTCTCGGGCTGTATGTCACGCACTTTTCTGAGGACTACAACACCCTCTACCGCAACGAGGGCGACCTGAACTTCTCCGATGTCACGACTCGGTCCGGCTTGGACCGTCCCACGCTCCCGTTCGTAGGCTGGGGAACCCTGTTGCTGGATGCCGATAACGACGGATGGCTGGACATTTTCGTGGCCAACGGCCACGTCTTTCCCAGCGTCGATGAACTCGAACAGCCATCCGTCGGGCCGTACCGCCAGCAGAGCCTTGTCTTTCGGAACCTGGGCAACGGTCGCTTCCAGGAACAGCCCGGTCTGCTGAATCTCGAGCAGGAGCAGTCCAGCCGGGGAGCGGCCACCGCTGACTTCGACGGCGATGGGAGATTGGACCTGGTCCTCAGCAATCTCGACTCCAGTCCCGCGCTCTTCTGGAATCGGAGCAGCAACGGCAATCAGTACTTTAGAGTCCGCCTCGTCGGCACGGGCGGGAATCGTCTCGCCGTGGGGGCGCAAGTCAGGGTGCGGGCCGGAGACCTGCTGCAGTTGCGGGAGGTTCAGAGCGGTGGGAGCTATCTTTCCCAGAGCGAGTTGGTGCTCCATTTCGGACTAGGCAACCATGCCCGAGCTGACTCGGTAGAGGTTCGCTGGCCTACAGGCTCGACGTCGATCTTGAATGGTGTCGAGGCGGGACAGGAGATCACGATTCGCCCACCGGCTGGCCAAACGGCCACTCGGCGGCAACACGGGCTCTGAGCATATAGAGACCGATTCCAAACGCCAGTACCAGCAGCCCCAAACTCACGATGGTAGCTCCTGTCGAGACCAGCACAAGGAGCCAGAGGACCAGGGCGACAAGACTGGGAACGGGGTAGCCCCACATCTGGAAGGGCCTGCGGATGTCGGGGCGGTACTTGCGAATCAGGGTGACGGCAACGATCTGACCCAGCACCTGGATGATGATCTGAATCACGATCAGCGCCTGAATGATGTTCCCTAATTCGAAGAAGCAAAAGGCAGTTGAGCCCAGCCCTAGGGTCAATAGGGAGACGTTGGGGAATCGCTTGGTCGGATGCAGCTTGGCGAAGACCGAGAAGAACCTGCCGTCCTTGGCTGCCGCATAGGGGATTCTGGAATAGCCGAGAAGCAGGGCGAACACCGAGGCGGCAGAGGCGCCCAGGACCAGATAGGTCAGGACCTGGGCCGCCCAGGATCCATAGATGATCTCCATGAAATCGGATACCACATGTTGCGAGGCCATCACGTCCTGCCAGGGCACTACACCGAGAATCGTGGTGTTCAAGAAGACATAGAGGAGCGCCACGATGGCGATCGAGGCGATGACAGCGAAGGGGATGTTGCGGCTTGGATTCCTAACTTCGCCGCCCAGGAAGCAGATATTGTTGTAGCCGCCGTATCCGTAGATGCCGATCAGCGCGGCGCCCCCGAGACCTGAAACGAATTCCCAGGACCAGGAGAAGGCCTCCTCCGGCACGTCAAAGAGCAAGTCGGCCCGGATGTTGGGGAGCCCCGAGGCAATCACCCAGAGAATGGTTCCCACCGCGAGAAGCATCAGGATGAATGAGAGCCTGCCGATGGCGTGGATCCCACGGTAGAGCGCGAAGGTGATGACCAGGCAGAGACCTACCGCGATGAACTGCGTGGTCAACGGAGAGATGTCAGGGCCCAGGTACTGGGCGTATTGGGCAAACCCAACGGCCCCGGTCGCCACTGAAAGCGGAGCGGTGAAGAAGATCATCCAGACGAACAGGAAAGACATCAAGCGGCCCATCTTCTTAGGTCCGTAGGCTTCCCTGAGATAGACGTAGGAGCCGCCCGCTCCCGGCATCGCGGCACCCAGTTCGGCCCACACCAACCCGTCGCAGATGGCTAGCGCCGCCCCCAGGAACCACCCCAGCATGGCGTGGGGCCCGCCCATCGTCTCGATCAGGATTGGGATCGTGATGAAGGGGCCGATCCCCAGCATCTCGACTACGTTTGCCGAGACAGATTCCTTCAGGCCCAGACCGCGGATCAGGCCGCCCCGGGAATCGCCGCCGGGTGTTTGTTCGTTCGGCATTTTGAACGGCCCGCGAGTATGCACAACCTCCGGGCGCGCCGTGCGCTTCGGGGGGTGCTGGCGGGCTTGGCGACGGGCGGGCCTGCGCGGACCCGCCCGGCTGGATTGTCGTCTAGAAAATGAACTTAAGCCCGATTTGGATCACGCGGCCTTCCCTCAGCGGATCCAAGACACGGGTCGTGCGACCGAACCGACCGCTGGTCACGCTCCGATTCGGACTGCCGAATTGGGGCGTGTTGAAGGCGTTGAAAAACTCCCACCGGACCTGCAGCTTGGCGCCTTCGTCAGAGCCCAGGGCAAAGTTCTTGAACAGGGAAAGGTCGAAGTTGTGATGCGGCCAGCCGCTCAAGCTGGCAACCCCGCAGTTGCCGAATGTCCCGAACTGGGCCGGCGCGAAAGCGTTCGTGTTGAAGAATTGCTCGACGGTCCTGGGTCCCGCCGGGTCGCCGATACAGTCCGCACGAGAGTTCTGGCTATCCGTTCCGCTACGGTCGGGGCCGCTAATCCCGATCGGGGTTCCGGAAGTGGAGCTTAAGATGCCGTTGAACTGCCAGCCGCCCAAGACGTGGCGCGCGGACCCGTTGCTCGCGAACGGGATTTCCCACGTCCAGTTCATGACGAACCGATGGTTCTGGTCAAAGACCAATCGTCCATAGTCGGCTTTCAGGTCATAGGCGTTCTGCGGCCGGACCAGGTTGGCTGACGCTCCGCCCGAGAGATTGTCCTGCGTGTCTCCCAGCGCTTTGCTCCAGGTGTAGTTCATGTTGAAGGCCAAGCCTCCGCTCATTGCGCGTCGCAGGCTCACCTGCAGGGCGTTGTAGTTGGCGTTGCCGTTGCTGGCCAAGTGGTCGCTCAGCCGCGGCCAGTCCGGGAAGGGGCGCGACACCTCCCCGTCCGGATGAAGGTAACCCTGGTTCAGCGGCTGGAGCTTGCGGATCTGGTTGGAGTCTCCACCCACGTACGAGATATCCATCAGATGGTTCTCCTGAAGTCGGAATTGGAACCCGAAGCTGTACTGCTGGGACCAGGGAGACGCGCCTGCGAAGCTGCGGCTTCGGAGATCGATCGTCTGGGGATTGAAGATGCTGGTTCCCGCAGGGAAAGGATCGCGCAACAATGCCGATGACGGCCTGGAGGATGAGGCTCTGAAGCCTCGGAATTCAATCAACTGTGGGGGGTTCAGCGACAGCGCTGCGGAACTCCCGATCCGATCGATCGCCTGGTAGAAGATCGCGTAGCCGCCCCTGATTACGGTGCTGTCCGAGACGCGATAGGCCGCTCCGAACCGGGGAGCCAAGTTATTGCGATCGGGATTGACCAGAGCCCTGCTGAAAATACCGTCTCCCCCAGCGGGCTGCACGCATTCGAAGTCGCAGGGGACTTGACCGAGATTCGTATTGGCCGTGATCAACGCCCCCCTGCCTCCATTCGCATCGGGATCGAAATTGGACATCAGGTTATTCTTTTCCAGAATCGGAGTGAAATACTCGTATCTGACCCCGTAGTTGAGCGTCAGTTTGGAACTGGCCTTGACCTTGTCCTGGACGTAGAACATCACACCGTCGGTGTAGGTCTCCGGCACAAGCGCTGTGGTGGACCGGATTTCGCGAATCGTGCCCAGCAGCAGGTTGGCGACTCCGTCACCGATAAACCAATTGGGAACGCGGAGGGCACCATTGGGCGCTCGAACGTCCAGATAGTCGTTCTGGGCGCGTTTGTACTCGAATCCGAACTTGAGCGAGTGATTCCCTCGAATCCAGCTCAGGTTGTCCAGAAGCTGAAAGACCTTGGACACCTGGAACTGGGGTCTCCACTCGGAGGTCCCGAGGATGGTGTAGCCGTCAACGCGGATCGGAGGGAGACCGTATGCGAACGTGCCGGGGAGCCCGTTCAATCCGTATTCCGGTCCGACGTCACCTTCGGGGGCGACCGGATCCGACGTCGAATAGATTCGATTGTATCCGAATCTAAGGCTGTTGAAGACGGCCGGGCCGAAGATCTTATTCCAGGTGAGCGCAAGGAGCTGTCCGCGGACATAGCTATTGGCGGTGAAGCCACCGGTCGCCAGCGGATTGGGGAATGGGCCCTGCTCGACTATGGTGTCGGTCTGAAGGAAGCTGTAGGACGCGTACAGTACGTCCCTGTCCGTCAGATTGTGGTCAAGCCTGACATCGAAGGAGTTCTGCTCCAAGGGCACATCGAGAGCGGACTGGTAGCCGAACTTCCCCGAGTTGGCTTCCGGATACAGCTCCACCAGAGCCATGCCGACAGGGTCTGCGCAAGGCCGTCCGTCGGTTCGGTTCGCCCCAAGATTTAGCACATCGTTGACTTCGTCCACGCAGGGCACGATCTCCGGATAGTAGGGCTGACCGCTCGAATCCCGGGTGATTGCCAGGTCGCGGTCCCCGGTGAAAATGCCTCGCTTCATCTGGGCCGTTGGAACCGTGCCGTTTGCACCGCCGGCCTTGGTGGCGTCCGTGCGCTGATAATCGGCAAAGAAAAAGGTCCGATTCCGCGCGACCGGCCCGCCCACGGTGAATCCGTATTGATGGCGATTCTCGACGCCGCGGTCCACGCCAGCCGCGTTGTTGAAGAAGTTGTTGGCGTTCAGCTTGTCGTTGCGATGAAACCACCAGCCGGAACCGTGGATGTCGTTCGCGCCCGACTTGATCTCGGCATTGATGACCGCACCCTGGCTCCATCCAAACTCGGCGTCATAGGTTCGCGTCTGGACCTTGAAGGATTGGAGCGCGTCAGGAGGTGGAGAGACTGCTTGAGGACTCCGTTCCTGGGCATTGGTCGTAAACGTGTTGTTGTCGACTCCATTGAGCGCGAAGTAGTTTTGGAGAGAGAAATTTCCATCGACGTTGATCCTGGCTTCGCGCGGATTGGATCCCGCACCGGGTGCTGGAACTGCGCCCGGGCTCAGTAGAATCAGATCCGAGTAGCGGCGCCCATCGAGTGGGAGATCCGCAATCGCACTGGATTCGACGACGGTCCCCAGCTGGCCACTGTCTGTCTCCACGTCTACGGCGGTAGAGACAACCTGGACTTCTTCCGTAACGCTACCGACTTCTAGCGTGAAATCGATCTCAAGGCGCTGCTGGATGGCGAGTTGGATCCCGGATCTGACCGCGGCCTTGAAGCCTGCCGTCTCGGCTCGAGCCTCGTAGACGCCCGGTCGCAGCCCCGGGGCTTGGAAAACCCCGGCTTCGTTGGTGCTGAGATCGACTGAGACGCCTAGGTCGGTAAGGGTGACCGTTACATCGGCACCTGGAATCACCGCTCCCTGGGCATCCCGGACCGTTCCCAGGATTGTCCCCGTATTGATCTGTGCCATTGAAGGGATCGCCAACACCAACAGCAACAGTGGAATGGATGTGATTACAACCCTTGATCGCATGAGAGACCTCCTAGTATCCGAGTCCTTGTATACTCCCAGTCCTGCCTCTTGTCAATCCTTTTTCCAGAATTTGTCCGCAGAAGTCGATCATCTGCCCGCAAATGCGAGCAAAACCGGAAAAACACCTGCTGCGGGGGCGAACAGTGCGTTCCGCGGCTCGCCGAAACTGTCTGAGCCTCTGGATATTGACGAAAGTCCCCCGGGGGACGAGATCAGTCGGGAACCGGCGGGGCGATCGACCGCCGTGAATCTCCGCAGGCAGGCGGGAGGATTGGCCAACTTTGTCACGGGAGCGAATCTCAAGACATTGCCGGTGCCCGAATCGAATCCATAGAGCGCGGGCGATTCGCGAGGGCCGCTTTCCTCCCGCGGATCCCGGGCTTTCCACGAGGCGGTCGAACGGAATCAGGGTACAGTTGCCGCCTCGCGCTCCGTCGCGCAGTGCGGCAACCAAGCCTTGACCGCGCAGTCTGGCGTCTCTCTTCGATCTTCCTGATCCGTTTACTACTTCCCTCGGTGTCGAGTGGAGCTAGAGTGAGGATTCGGATGTTCCCGCAGGCGTTTGGTGTTCGCGCAGCAATGACCGCTGAGGTTGACTCCAGCTATAGCTGAAACGACCTCCGTGCCACAAGACACTACTCCCCAGATCGATTCGGATGCATCCATCGCAGAACTGGAGCGCCAAGTCGCCACTTTGATCGAGAAGATTAACGCGATGCGAAGGACCGAGTCCGGTAGGAAGTCCCTGACTATGCCCTGCAGACCTTAGACGGCGAGACGCATCTGAGCGACCTGTTTGCCGGGCGAGACAAGCTGCTTGCGATCCACAACATAGGCCAAAGGTGTCGCTACTGCACGCTGCGGGCTAATGGAATCAATGGGTTCGTGCATCATTTGGAATCGGCAATGGCCATCGTGCTCCCATCCAAGGACGCGCCCGAGACTCAGCGCCGATTCGCTAATTCCCGAGGCTGGCGATTCCGGCTCGCCTCCCATCAGGGTGGTGGCTGCATCCGCGAGCAGTCCACGATTCCCGGCAACGACGACATGCCCGGCGCAGTCCTCTACCAAATGAAGGATGCTGTGATCCGGCGGAAGAATGCGGTTGTCTTCGGCCCCGGAGACATCTCTTGCTCGGCTTGGCACTGGCTGGCCATGGCGAGCACGACTGCACTCCGCAGTACAGCTACTGGAAGCGGCCTGTGACCCTCGACGATCGCGGGCAGAACTTGCTCGACTAGTCGCGGTCTCGGTTTTGGCGAGCCAAGGAGTCGGTTGCCGTTCCGCAATACGAAAAGGATACAGGGAGCGGGGACCGCTGTGACGCTGTGCTCAGCGTCGTATATTGAATGCGACTGCGTGGAGCAGGATGCGGAAGTGCCGGGATCTCGATTTCGGCACTTTGGCCCATCATTCCCCTGAATTGGGACCATCGCGCGAAGGTACCGCCGGCCGAGGGCCCGCATTGAGAGAGCTCCATGACAGCGACTGGGAAATCGCCCTCAAAGGAAAGAATAGTCTATGCGGCTCGCTACAGGATCGGCTGGTTGGACAAGCATGATCCGCGCGTGCTTAGCAACAATCTCGCTGAGCTGCGCGACTTGCAATATTCCAACGTTCAAGTTGCGTGTCGAACCGCTGTTCGAGAGCTATGGTGCGCCCGTGGTCATCGCGGAGTGCGACAGCAACGGGCGGGTCACGGGCACTCGCACCGTACCTCGGACGGTGCGCAACGATACGGGGTGGAGACAGGTACTTTCGCCCCCGAACTTTCAAACGGCGCGCCGTGGTGTCACCGAAGTCGCCTATAGCGGGAGGTACGACGACTTCTACGTACCGGGCATCTATCGGTGCGTCGCATGCGGCACGGCACTGTTCTCGTCCAGAGACAAGTACGACTCTGAGACAGGCTGGCCCAGTTTCCGGCGGCTGGTTGCGGCAACCAACGCCAACGTCACTTGGGACTACACCTGGGGACTCCGGCGCCGGGCGGTGAGCTGCGCGCGGTGCGGGTCCCACCTCGGCCATGTCTTTAATGACGGCCCTCCCCCAACTCGTCGACGCTATTGCATTAATTCGGCGTCTCTTGCCTTCTCGTCTGTTGGCGGATGACCCGGATTCGGAGCTCTTCGGATTGCTGCCGCAAGGGAATGCGGCCGCTCAGGCCGGCGCGAAAAGACTAAGGCATAGCATTGCAAGGCGCTATTGCGATGACCTAGCAGAATCGTCCGACTAGGTTGACCGACCACGGCCTGATGGGTGAACCGCTCGGCGACGGTGAAGTCAACCTAACCCGCCGGCGAAGCTCATTCTATCGCATCAGCCGCATTAGCGCGGCCCAATCGGGCGGACAGCGGATATGAACGTCCCACACAGTTGCCTCCGAGAGGCTGGCGGCCTAACCCGGATTTCTCACGAGGGGTAGGGTATAAGGCCGTGTCTTGTGGTATAATTGGTTTATTATGAACAACTTACCACGTAACAGGACGACGGCCTTATGACGACAGAGTGTAGCACAGCACGCTTGGAGTTCGCAGGCTTGCGAAGGCAGCGTGTAGTCGGGCGGTTTGACGGCGGGGAACTGGGGTCGGATGGCGGCGGGCTGCTGCTGCGCGAGCTGGCCCTGCGGACGGGGCTGTTCCGGCGGTTGAGTGCGTGTTTCCGGGATCACCGCGACCCGCGGCGGACGCAGCATGCGGTGGAAGTGCTGCTGGCAGCGCGCGTGCTGGGGCTGGCGCTGGGCTATGAGGACCTGAACGATCACGACACGTTGCGCCAGAGCAGGCTGTGGTCGCTGCTGTGCGGGGCGGCGGGCCGCGGGCGGCGCGGGGCGAGCTGGGAGGGCTGGCCGCCGGGCAAGAGCACGCTGAATCGCCTGGAGCTGACGGGGGCGGCGCTGGGTCCCGGGGAACGCTGCAAGAAGATCGTGGCCGACACCGCGCGGCTGGACGCCCTGCTGGCGGACCTGTTCCTGGACTGGCACGGCGCGCAGCCGGAGCGCATCGTGCTGGACGTGGACGCGACGGATGACCCGCTGCATGGCCGGCAGGAAGGCCGCTTCTTCCATGGGTACTGCCGCAGCTACTGTTACTTGCCGCTGTACATCTTCTGCGGCCAGCAGCTGCTGGGGGCGCGCCTGCGGACGGCGGACCGCGACGCGGCGGAGGGCACGGTGCAGGAGCTGGAACGCATCGTGGGGCGCATCCGGAAGCGCTGGCCGGGGGTGGAGATCCGGCTGCGCGGGGACAGCGGGTTCTGCCGCGAGGAATTGCTGGCCTGGTGCGAGGCGCAGGGAGTGGAGCATGTGCTGGGAATCGCGCAGAATGCGCGCTTGAAGCGGAGCCTGGCCCCGGCGATGGAGCGCGCCCGGCAGGCATGCGAGCGGACGGGGCAGGCGGCGCGGGTGTTCCAGGACTTCCGCTACCGGACGCTGGACAGCTGGAGCCGCGAGCGGCGCCTGATCGGCAAGGCAGAGCATTTGCCGCGGGGGGCCAGCCCGCGTTTCGTGGTGACGTCGCTGGGGGCCGGGCGGATGGCGGCGCGCACGCTGTACGAGCAGGTGTACTGCGCGCGGGGCGACATGGAGAACCGCATCAAGGAACAGCAGCTGGCGCTGTTCGCGGATCGCACCTCGGCGCACACCATGCGGGCCAACCAGCTGCGCCTGTATTTCGCCTCGTTCGCTTATGCGCTGCTGGAGTTGCTGCGGCGCCGGGGCCTGCGGGGCACGCGGCTGGCGCGGGCGCAATGCGGCACGATCCGCCTGAAGCTGCTCAAGATCGGCGTGCGGATCCGGGTCAGCGTGCGGGCCGTGCGGCTGTCGTTCGACGAGGGCTTCCCGGAAGCGGGCCTCTTCGGGCAGGTGCTGGCCCGTCTCCAGAGCCTGCCCCTGCGCTGCTAGCCGCGGCACTCCAGCCATCGTCTCGAGCCCCGTCGGAGGTCAGCGGGACCACTGCGTCGCCAGGGCGGGAGGCAAGACAAAACGGACCCCGGCAACCGCGGATCTGGCGACCCTTGCCCGGCCTCTGCCCGGATCCAGCACCCCACGCAACATTGCCAGGCTATCCAACCACCCCAAATGGACAAAACGCCTCCAAATCCAAAACTCTTGAGAAGGTCGGGCTAATCAGGCACCGCCCCGATACTTGGGAACAGTCATCGCCAAGCGCTTGGATCTTGCAGGGACCGGAATTGCATTCCTTCAAGCATGAGATTTGCTTTCACGCCCATTTCCGATAACTCCTGACAGAAACCACAAAGACGGCGCGAAACAAACCCATTGTCAGCAAGCAGACGCTCGGCAACTGCAAGATCCTCGTAGCGGGCCGAGGCCAGCTCGGTGCTTCGGCTGCCAGTTCAGGGTCGCTCATGTGGGAGCCGCCGACGGCGAACGGCCGACCGGACGACGCATACGACAATCTTGGGGCGGCGTTCGATCTCGCTTAGCCCGGATTTCTCACGAGGAGTAGGGTATAAGGCCGTGTCATGTGGTATAATCGGTTTATTATGAACAACTTACCACGTAGCAGGACGACGGCCTTATGACGACAGAGTGTAGCACAGGACGCTTGGAGTTCGCAGGCTTGCGAAGGCAGCGTGTAGTCGGTCGGTTTGACGGCGGGGAACTGGGGTCGGATGGCGGCGGGCTGCTGCTGCGCGAGCTGGCGCTGCGGACGGGGCTGTTCCGGCGGTTGAGTGCGTGTTTCCGGGATCACCGCGACCCGCGGCGGACGCAGCATGCGCTGGAAGTGCTGCTGGCAGCGCGCGTGCTGGGGCTGGCGCTGGGCTATGAGGACCTGAACGATCACGACACGTTGCGCCAGAGCAGGCTGTGGTCATTGCTGTGCGGGGCAGCGGGCCGCGGGCGGCACCGGGCGAGCTGGGAGGGCTGGCCGCCGGGCAAGAGCACGCTGAACCGCCTGGAGCTGACGGGGGCGGCGCTGGGCCCCGGGGAACGCTACAAGAAGATCGTGGCCGACACCGCGCGGCTGGACGCCCTGCTGGTGGACCTGTTCCTGGACTGGCACGGCGCGCAGCCGGAGCGCATCGTGCTGGACGTGGACGCGACGGATGACCCGCTGCATGGCCGGCAGGAAGGCCGCTTCTTCCATGGGTACTACCGCAGCTACTGTTACTTGCCGCTGTACATCTTCTGCGGCCAGCAGCTGCTGGGGGCGCGCCTGCGGACGGCGGACCGCGACGCGGCGGAGGGCACGGTGCAGGAGCTGGAACGCATCGTGGGGCGCATCCGGAAGCGCTGGCCGGGGGTGGAGATCTGGCTGCGCGGGGACAGCGGGTTCTGCCGCGAGGAATTGCTGGCCTGGTGCGAGGCGCAGGGAGTGGAGTATGTGCTGGGAATCGCGCAGAATGCGCGCTTGAAGCGGAGCCTGGCCCCGGCGATGGAGCGCGCCCGGCAGGCATGCGAGCGGACGGGGCAGGCGGCGCGGGTGTTCCAGGACTTCCGCTACCGGACGCTGGACAGCTGGAGCCGCGAGCGGCGCCTGATCGGCAAGGCAGAGCATTTGCCGCGGGGGGCCAACCCGCGTTTCGTGGTGACGTCGCTGGGGGCCGGGCGGATGGCGGCGCGCACGCTGTACGAGCAGGTGTACTGCGCGCGGGGCGACATGGAGAACCGCATCAAGGAACAGCAGCTGGCGCTGTTCGCGGATCGCACCTCGGCGCACACCATGCGGGCCAACCAGCTGCGCCTGTATTTCGCCTCGTTCGCTTATGCGCTGCTGGAGTTGCTGCGACGCCGGGGCCTGCGGGGCACGCGGCTGGCGCGGGCGCAATGCGGCACGATCCGCCTGAAGCTGCTCAAGATCGGCGTGCGGATCCGGGTCAGCGTGCGGGCCGTGCGGCTGTCGTTCGACGAGGGCTTCCCGGAAGCGGGCCTCTTCGGGCAGGTGCTGGCCCGTCTCCAGAGCCTGCCCCTGCGCTGCTAGCCGCGGCACTCCAGCCATCGTCTCGAGCCCCGTCGGAGGTCAGCGGGACCACTGCGTCGGCAGGCCGGGAGGCAAGACAAAACGGACCCCGGCAACCGCGGATCTGGCGACCCTTGCCCGGCCTCTGCCCGGATCCAGCACCCCACGCAACATTGCCAGGCTATCCAACCACCCCAAATGGACAAAACGCCTCCAAATCCAAAACTCTTGAGAAGGTCGGGTTAGGGTCTTTCGAGCGATTTCCCTTCGGATCGAAAGATCGCGGAAATCGTGATACATCGCGAAAGACGCACGCCGCTTGTCGTGCATCTTGGAACGGTCGGAGCTGACAGCGAGCACGTGGGTATCGCTGCGTTCTGGCTCGGTGGCCCGAGCCAGAACCCGAAGAGCAGAATTCTCAGGGGTCAAGTTGCCCGTCGATGATCTTCGCAGCAGATGCAACACGCGATTCGAATGACGACACCAAAGCCTCGCTCCGAAACGCAGAGTGGGACACGGTCTGCAAGATTCACCCAATTTGCGTTCTTCTGTGCGCCTTGCCCTCTTTCGCCAGCAACGAAATCGCATCGCGACGGCCACTCGAGGATGCCCTCTAGCGGTTGCTGGGATCGTAGAGAGGGGAATGGGACAGAGCCGCGCCAATGTCGCCTGTTCGGCGGCAAGGCGGCAGTTTACGCGTTCTTTGGCCGGCAGCGTCTGTGCTCGTCACGCAGGGCAGCTGGCCGAGCGCCGCTGTCAGAGGCCCAAGCCTATGCTGCAAGGCAATCACGGCTCCAAGAGCAACGGTCGATACCGGCTGTAACACTCTCGGTCACCCTGCGCCCTCGCAGACCATTGCATTCTCGACGGTTGACGCATGGGAGTCCCGCCCCGGAAGCCTCCCATAGCGGAGCCCGCAATGCGAAATATTGCATTACCTGTCTCTACTCGCAGCGCTCAACCGATGAATGACCAAGGCTCCGGCAGTCAACTTCCGCGCTGGCACCGGAGCCCGCGCCCCCAGGCGGTTTTTCGGGTTCACGGAAGCTCTTTCCTTGGCCGGAATCCGTGGGCAATGCCGTCTCGGGCCGACCGCCTCCCTGCAAGCAGGGCCCGTCAACGATGCCGCTAGCGAGGCCCAGGGGGGCTAGGCGAGGATCTCGCGCACAACGCGTCCGTAGACATCCGTTAATCGGAAGTCGCGCCCGCTATACCGATAGGTCAGCCGCTCGTGATCCAAGCCCAGCAAATGCAGGATCGTGGCGTGCAGGTCGTGAATGTGAACCTGGTCGTCGACCGCCCGGTACCCGAAATCGTCCAGCTCTCCGAATGTCATGCCGCCACGCACCCCGCCGCCAGCCAGCCACGCGCAGAAGCCGTACGGATTATGCCCTCTGCCCCACGAGTCGCGGCTGCCCGCTCCGTCCTGCAAGTCCTGGTAATGCGGCGTCCGCCCAAACTCTCCCGACCACACGAGCAGGGTTTCGTCAAAAAGTCCGCGCTGCTTCAGATCCTCGATCAAGGCAGAAATCGGCTGGTCGACCTCGCGGCAGCGCTCGGGATGGGCCGTGCGGATGTTCGCGTGGCTGTCCCAGCTCCTCGAGGTGATCTGAATGAAGCGGACGCCCGCCTCGGCGAAGCGCCTGGCCAGCAAACACTGCCGACCGAAGTCATCGGTCGGCTTCGCGCCCACGCCGTAGAGGTCGAGGGTCCCCTGAGACTCGCCGTCTATATCGAGCAGTTCCGGCACCTCCGCCTGCATGCGGAAGGCGAGCTCGAACGACTCGATCGCGCCTTCCAAACGCCTGTCGGTGCGATGCCTGTCCAGATGGGCGCGATTCATGTCTTGGATCAAGTCCAATTGCCGCCGTTGGGTTTCCGGCTGGATCGAGGGATCGTGCAGGTAGCCGATCGTGGCCTGCCTCGCACCGGCGGCCGCATTGCCGAGCGGGGTCCCCTGGTATACGGCAGGCAGGAACGCGTTGCTGTACAGCTGCACGCTGCCGCCATCGCCGGTGATTTGTGGAGCGATCGTGATGAATGCGGGCAGATTGCCGTTCTCGGTGCCCAAGCCGTACGCTACCCACGAACCGATCGACGGCCGCACCAGCTGCGTCGCTCCCGTATGGAGCTGCCGTACCGCAGGTGCGTGCGCCTCGCTGTCGGCCTCCATTGCCTTGAGCACGCACAAGTCGTCTGCGTGACGGCTCAGATTGGGAAGCAGGTCAGAGACCTGCATTCCGGACTCGCCTACCGGAGCGAACTTCGCGATCGGCCCCATCAGTTTCGTGTAAGCCACCCCCGGCATTGCGCGGTTGGAAGGCATTTCGTAGGGCAGCGCCTCGCCATCGCGCCGAGCCAGCTGCGGCTTGTAATCGAACAGGTCGACCTGGGAGGGGCCACCCTGCATCCACAAGAAGATCACGCGCTTCGCGCGCGGCTGGTGGTGGGGCAGCTTGGGCGCAAGCGGGTCCGTTTTCGCGCTGGCCTGGCCAGCCAGCAGCGCCTTGAGCGCCAGCATGCCGAAACCACATCCCCAGGTGCTGAGCAATTCGCGCCGATTCATCGCCATCCCTCTCTTTTATCTAACCCCGGAACAAGAACTCGTTAGAAGCGAACACAGCGTGACAGTACCGCGCCCATGCTTCGTCGCGCCCCAGGTCTTCTCCAATGTCGCGCAAGAACTCCGTCGCGCGCTCAATATCCTCGACCGAAGCAGGCCGTCCGAGAGCTCGCAATAAGAATTCCCGCACCCTTTCGTCGTCCGACCAGCCGTCCTTCGCGAGGAGACTCCTTGCCGCCGCCTTCGACTGCTTGATCAGAAAGGGCGAATTCATCAAGTACAGCGCCTGTGTCGGCACTGTGGTCACGTCCCTGCGGCCCTTGACAACGTTCGGATCAGGGAAATCGAACAGATTCAAGACGTCAACCTCGGTCAATTGCGATTTCCTCAGGGCAGGCAGGTACACCGTGCGCCGGAAACGAACCGAGTCGGTCAACTCCAATTTGCTGGCAAGGAGAGGGGGCTGCCCCATGACAAGACTTCCGCGCGAGGCCAGCGGCAAGCTAGGCCCGCCGGCACGGAAGTCGAGAGATCCGCTGACGAGCAGTACCGCGTCACGTATGGTCTCCGCCTCCAAACGTCGCCGGTTTGATCTCCAAAGCAACCGGTTCTCGGGATCCTCGGCGGCTAAGCGTTCGTCGTGGGCCGCGGACAATCCATAGGTCCTAGACAGTACGATTTCGCGGATCAGAGCCTTGACAGACCAGTCGAGTCGCTGGAGCCGGATGGCCAGATAGTCGAGCAGTTGCGGATGAGTGGGAAGTTCGCCCAGAAGGCCTAAATTGTCGACGCTCGACACGATCCCGCTCCCGAATAGGTGATGCCAGATCCGATTGACCATCACACGGGCGGTGAGCGGATTGCCGGAATCCGTCAGCCAGTTGGCCAACTCGAGCCGCCCGCTGCTCTTCTGGAACCCAATGCCAATCAGCCGCCTGTTGGCGATCTTGGGCTCAGGGTCTAGAGGCACGAGCGAGAGGAATCCGCGAGGCACCTCGTCACCGAGGCTATGAGGGTTTCCGTTGAGACAAATCCGAGAATCTACCGGCTCCGGCTCGTCGGATAGCGCGAGTGCGGCTGGAGGGGCAGGCTTGACGTAGTGCAGGATACGCAGCGCCTCCGTCTTCTGGGAACGGGCATCCTTTTGGGCAGCTGCGAAACGTTGCTTGAGATCCTTCAAGGATTCCTCGTCCGACTCATCGTCGCCGGCAGCCTCGACTTCCGCCTTCAGAGATTGGACTAGCTTTTCGGCGCGCCGCTGCTCCTCCAGTGCGTTGCCGTATTGCCTCCGCCAGCTCACCAATCCCTCGGCGCGAACCACCATTTCTTCGGGAGTCTCGGGCAATGTCGTGCGGTTGACATCGCTGAAGACCCCGGACATCCTCGCATCGAGCGTCCTCGTGCTTCGCAAGATCCCGGCCAATGCGTAGTAGTCGCGCTGCGGCAGGGGATCGAACTTATGGTCATGGCAGCGGGCGCAACCCACGGTTACTCCGAGCACAGCGCGGCCGAGGGTGTCGAGTTGGTTGTCGATAACGTCCATCTTCAGTTGCAGCTTGTCCTGATCCACCAAGGCCCAAGGCCCGATCGCCAGGAAACCGGTCGCAACGATCTGCTCTCGACGCTGGGCGTCGTTCTCGAATTCGAGCACGTCGCCAGCAACTTGCTCGCGCACGAACTGGTCGTAAGGCTTGTCGCCGTTTAGCGCGCTGATCACGTAATCGCGATACCGCCACGCATTGGGGGACGGGATGCGCCGACCAAGGCCCAGAGTGTCGGCGTAGCCAGCAAGGTCCAGCCAGTGTCTTCCCCAGCGTTCTCCGAACGCCGGCGATCCCAACAGGTAGTCGACCGCGGCTTCCAACCCGTCCGGCCACGCGGCTCTCGCGAAGGCTCGAATCTGAGAAGGAGTCAGCGGCAGCCCAGTCAAGTCCAACGACAACCGACGGAGCAAGGTATGACGGTCCGCAGGCCCGCCAGCGGTCAGGCCACGACTCTCCAGCTTTGCCAAGACGAATCGGTCGATCTCACCTCGGGGCCAGTCGACACCAGAAATCTCCGGCGGCTTTGGCTCGGCGAGCGGCTGCCATGCCCAGTGGCTGTTGCCTAGAGAATCGTCTTTCTCTTCATTTGATGCGAGAGCTTTTTCGGCCCGCTTTGGCCAAGGTGCCCCGTGACGCACCCATTCCGTCAGTTTGGCGATTTCTTGATCCCGCAGTTTCCCGCTCGGCGGCATGGAGACGGGACCGGAGTCGTATCTCACAGCCTGAATCAGCCGGCTGGCGTCGGGGTCACCCGGCACTACGACCGGTCCCGACCGGCCGCCTTTCTGCAGCGCAGTCTCACTGTCGAGGCGGAGTTCCCCGAATACCGTCGCCGCCCGCGCGCTGTGACACTGGTAGCAATTCCGGGCTAGCAAAGGGCGGATATCCCTTTCGAAAAACTCCAATGTTTCGGGGCTCGCTGCTCCGACCTGCGCGCTGGCGCTGGCGAAGGCCAGCCATGCCAAGGAAAGTAGCGGTGCGCTTTTCACAGCGTTCTTAACCGCTCCCAGTGTACTCCCGTTCGGGTCTCTACGGCACGTTCCGCGGGCCTAAGCATAGGCGGCGGCTTCCGCAATTGACGGAGATGTCGGTATTTCCTCGCGAGAACGGGCCGGGCCGGCGCAAGACTGCGCGGCGTTTCAAGAAAACTAGAATGACGATGCGATTTCAACTAGATTCGAGCGACGAGCGGCCGGTGGAAGCGTGGCATGATCGAGGCTTACCGACTGAGTGCGGCAATTTCGGCGCGAGCCCCGAGGCCCTTTTGAAAACATTCCTCGAATCCCGACGCGTGGATATGGCTCGGCCACATACCGTGCTCGTGCTATCAAATGCCTTTCAAGGCTCTGGCGTTGTCGCATCAATGGCCGATTCGGTCACGGCGCTATCAAGTTTCCCAGCCCACTCGATCGCGCCCTCGAGTACAGATCGGTAACTAGGATCTCGATAGGCTTCGCCCACATGGCCTAGTGCGGACAGAAACGCTCGACCCGCCCCAACACTGCGAGTCCAAATCGCCGGGTGATCGCCCATTGAAAGGTCTTGGTCGACCAAGAGGAATTTGAGTCGAGGATCGTAGGTAGACTCGTCAACTGAGGCCAGGATTTCAACGCCTAAGTCGTCACGAACGCTTCGGTCGAATGAATACCATTCGTCGAAATGGACCCAACTCTCCGGCAGGCCCGTCGTGGACGGGTGATCCGTCCGCTCCACCCGAATCAGCGCACTCTGATGGTCAAGCGGATGACCTAGGAAGACCGCCCCTACGACTTCCCCCAGATACCAGTCCCACGAAGCATGGGAATTGTCGAGCGCCGCGTGAATTCCGACAAATCCGCCGCCAGCCTCCAGCCAGTTTCGAAATGCCTGCCGCTGGGACTCGTCAAGCGGAGCGCCGCTCGCGTTGTGCCATACGACCACGCGAAAGCGGGCGAGAATGTCTTCGTCGAACACGGCGCCGTTCTCCGTGTGAAACATGGACCAGCCTCGGCTTCGGGCAATGCCGCGGAATGCTTCGCCCCCGGCCTCAATCGCTTCGAAGTGGCGAAAGCCATTTGTCTTGGAAAATACGAGAAGGGCTGGGTCTGCCAGAGTGGGCACCTTGGGCGGTGTCGTGTCGTACGTTGCGGAGGGCCAGATCGCCCGGTAGACACTCCTGACTGACGGATGCATACTGCCGGCAGCGGCGAGAGTCACCAGTGACACCGCGCACCAGGAAGCGACTCTAATGGAACGCAGAACGGCCTCCTCGAAAGCCACTGGCGGAGTCGATCCGATCAAATCGAGCCCAGGCAGTGAAGGCGTCTATCTTGATTGATGCGGGGCGCCGGCGTCAAGGGCTCCATTGCAGTGCCAAGGCAGCATCTCCAGATCGAGGGGCATAGCTTGCTCTTGTGGTTGCGAACCCGATTCACGCCTTGGAACTGCGTGTGCAGCGATGCCGCTGCCACAAACTTCTAGAGCGACGAGCCGTGTCTCTGGCTGACGACAGCCATCGGTTGTTCGAGCAAGCGCTCGGTGGCAGCGCACGATTCGAGCTGCGGGTCCGACGGCATTGAGGCAGTAATCTTGGCAAGGTCCGTCCCGAATCGGTATCCTAGGTTCAGGGGCAGGCGTTCACGGGCTTGGAGCGCGAATCCGCAGTTCCCGCGCAGGAGCTAGCGGCTGCTGTCACACCAGTCCATCGGGAGGCGCGGTCTGCGCCGCCAAGGCTAGCTGGAAGATTCTTCCGGTTCTTGCTGGGTTGGACGAGGCGCGTATGGGCAAAGTCACTGGATTCATGGAATTTCGGCGCCGGGTCACGCCCTACCGGCGAGTCTCGGAGCGAGTGCGTGACTGGCAAGAGGTCATGGATGAGCTGGACGAGCCGGAACTGAAAGTCCAGGGCGCGCGCTGCATGGACTGCGGCATTCCGTTCTGCCACACGGGGTGCCCGATCAACAATATCATTCCCGACTGGAACGATCTTGTGTACCGCGGACGCTGGGCCGAGGCACTTCGAGTCCTTCACTCGACCAACAACTTTCCCGAAGTCACCGGTCGCATATGTCCCGCGCCCTGCGAAGCGGCATGTGTGCTCGGCATCAACGACGATCCGGTGTCGATCAAGTCCATCGAGAAGGCGATCGCCGACCGCGGCTGGCAGGAGGGCTGGATCAAGCCGGAGATTCCGCGGCATCGTACGGGCAAGAAAGTCGCGGTGGTGGGCTCGGGGCCCGCAGGCCTTGCCGCTGCCCAGCAGATAAACCGCGCTGGACACACGGTCACGGTTTTCGAGAAGAGCGAGGTGCCAGGGGGCCTGCTGGTGCTCGGCATCCCGGACTTCAAGATGGAGAAGCATCTCGTAGCTCGACGCGTCGAGCAGATGGAGGCCGAGGGGATCGAATTCCGCTGCGGCGTCCACGTAGGAACGACCGTAGAGGCGGAAAAACTTCTCGCGGAATATGACGCACTCCTGCTTTGCATCGGCTCGGAGCGCCCCCGGGACCTCCCGATTCCGGGTCGCGACCTGAATGGCGTTCATTTCGCTATGAACTTCCTGCCGCAGCAAAACCGCCGTGTGGCGGGACGACCCGTCGACCCGAGTTTCGACATCAGTGCCGCCGGCAAGCATGTGGTGATCATCGGCGGCGGCGATACCGGCGCCGACTGCCTAGGCACGTCTAGGCGGCAAGGAGCGATCGGGATTCATCAGTTCGAATTGCTGCCAAAGCCCCCCCTGACCCGCGAGGAACCGGGTGCGATGCCGTGGCCCGACTGGCCCTTCACGTTCAAAGTGGAAAGCTCGCACGAAGAAGGTGACGTGCGCGACTACGCGGTCAACACGAAGGAGTTCATCAGTGACGGGAACGGCAACGTCAAGTCGTTGCGGGCCGTGCGCCTGCGCTGGCCGGAACCCGATCCGATCACCGGTCGACGCCCGTTCAAGTTCGAGAACATCCCCGGGTCAGATTTCGAAATCCGGGCGGACTTAGTACTGCTGGCGATGGGCTTCCTGCACCCAGTCCACGAGGGCGTCGTGGGGCAGTTGGGCGTGGACAAGGATCCCCGCGGGAACGTGCAGGCAAGCTTCAGCGACTTCCACACATCAGTCCCAAATGTCTTTGCTGCCGGCGACGCTCGGCGCGGGCAGTCACTGGTCGTATGGGCAATAGCCGAAGGACGCAAGGCGGCTCGCGCTATCGACATCCATTTGACAGGGTCCAGCAATCTCGCAGCCCACTAAACACCGCGGTCGGCACTTTCGTTGCTAGCCGAACTTCTTGCGCAGCCGAGCGGCGAAGCGCTTGACGTCGACTACGAATCGCTCGTGGGTGCCCTTGCCGACGACTTCCGTCCCGGCGGAAGCCTCGACCGCGAAGCGGACACGACGTCCGTCGACCTCAGCCACCGTAGCAGCGTAGGTGACTTGCTGTCCCATCGGTGTCGCCGCTACGTGCGAGACGCTCACCTTGACGCCCACGCTGTCATTGCCCTCCTCAAGGTGAGGGAAGATCGCATCGCGGCAACAGAATTCCATCCACTTGATCATTGCGGGAGTCGCAAGCGAGGGCCGGACATCCGCCCCGAGGAAAGTGATGCAGTCGTCACGCCGAACGACCCGCTTCTGCTCCAGTGATATCCCAGGCTCGAGCATGGGGAAATGATACACCGGCTCGCCTGGAAGCCCCTATAATCGGGTGCGGATGCTCAAGACTACCCGGCGCGAAGCGCTTGTGACCATCGCCGCAGGGATCTCCGCCCCGGCCCTGCACTCCCAGGGAACGTACGAGCCAACCACGTTCTCCATGGAAGAGTACGAATCGCTAGGCACCCTTGTCGACATGATTCTGCCCGCTTCGGATACTCCGGGAGCGCGCGAAGTCGGTGTGCACGCGATGCTAGACGAGGATCTCGCAAAAAGCGACGAGGCGCTCGGCATCCTCCGCGATGGCCTTGGCAGGCTGCGGGAACAAGGATTCGCGGACATGACAGCGGCGCAACGCGTCGAAGCCCTCACCAGATACAGCGAATCCACCGGGGCGGATAGAGATTTCTTCGAGACGCTCAAAGGCTTGACCATCGATGCCTACTATTCGACCGAAGTCGGATTGGTTCAGGAGCTCGGCTACCAAGGCAATACGTACCTAGCTGAATTCCCGGGCTGCACGCACGAGCACGAACTGGGAGAGGCAGACTAATGGCCACCCAGGACTACGATCTCGTAGTGATCGGAAGCGGTGCAGCCGGCGGAATGGCCGCATGGAACCTAACACGCAAGGGCGCAAAGGTGCTGATGCTGGAGGCGGGCGAAAAATACGAGCGCTCGCACTTCTGGTCTCATGTCAAGCCGTGGGAGGCTCGAGAGCGCCGTCGGCGCGGCGAGCGAAGCCCTGCATTCGAGTCGCTGCCTCTTCGGGAGAGCCCTTACGAAACACCGGCTGGGCAGAGCTTTCTGCTTCGCCGAGTCTGGGGAGTAGGCGGCAAGACTAATATTTGGGGGCGAGTATCCCTTCGTTACGGCGACTTGAACTTCACCGAGCCCGCAATCGACGGCTGGGAGATTCCTTGGCCGGTACGCTACCGCGACATTGCCCCCTATTACGACAACGTCGAACGGCTGATCGGAGTGTGCGGCGGAGACGACGACTCCAAGTTCCTGCCCGGGTCCCGGCACCACCTCCCGCCTCCCAACTTACGCTGCGGAGAGGTGCTCCTGCGCAAGGGGGCTGCAAGAGCCGGTTACAAAGTGGTGCGGGGCCGTCGCGCAGTACTAACCCAAGATCACAACGGGCGCGCCAAGTGCCACTACTGCGGAGCGTGCGGCAGGGGCTGTGACATCGGCGCATTCTTCAACTCCCCGGACTACCTCCTCGCGGACGCTTTCGCCACAGGTAACCTGACACTGCGCGAGAACGCGATTGTCTCGCACATTCTCACCGGTGACGACGGGAAGGCCAACGGAGTCCGCTACTTCGAGCGGCTGACAGGGGAGGAGCGAACGGAGCCGGCCAAGCGGGTCGTGGTGGCGGCCTCAACGGTTGACTCTACGCGGATCCTGCTCAACTCCAAATCATCTGCCCACCCGAACGGGATCGGCAACGGCTCAGACGTGATCGGTCGATACCTCTGCGAGCAGTTCCGCTTCCACGTCTTCGCCTTCGCGCCTCAACTCTACGGGCGTCCATCAACGAACGACGACGGCATATCCGGCGGCCATATCTACATCCCTCGCTTCGAGAGTCCCGAAGAGAAGCGGGGCTACCTGCGCGGCTTCGGCATCCAGCTGTGGGGGATCGGATGCGGCAGCAACGCCCAGTTCGCGGAGCGGCTCCCGGGATTCGGATTGGAATTGAAGAAGGAAGTGCGCAAGCGCTACCCTGCGCTCATTCAGATGCATCCCTACGGCGAGGTGCTTCCCTACCGGGACAACCGGATCACGGTCGACGGGACGCATCACGACCGGTTCGGCGTGCCGACTATCCGCATCGAATACAAGCTTGGCGAGAACGAGCGCAAGATGATCCCGCGTATGTACGACGTGGTCGAAGAGATGCTGCATTCAATGAAGGCCGAACCACTTCCGTACAAGCGGGGGGAATTGGACGAGCTGGGGTCGGCGATCCACGAGCACGGTACCTGCAGGATGGGCGACGATCCCAAGAAATCAGCGTTGAATGGCTACATGCAGATGCACGAGGTGCCGAACGTGTTCGTTGTCGATGGCAGTGGGTTCCCGACCCCCACCGAGAAGAACCCAACGCTTTCCATCCTTGCGTTCGCTTGGCGTGCAACCGACCACATGGCGGAGCAAATGCGTCTAGGGAACGTCTAGCACAGCTTGTATCATTCGCGCGCACAAGAGAGAGGAAGTGATGGCGGCCGGCTGCGTCTGCCCTTGAGAGTCGCAGCTCAATTCACACCTTGCATCCGTGTCGGGGGGGGCAAGTAACGACGGTACAGCGCTATTCAACCCCAAACGCGTAAATCCGCGAGGAAATGCTAGCGGGTCCAAGCGAAGGAGTTCGAAAAACGGGCCTGAAAAAGGCGTACTCGCCTGCTTCCAGATCGTCGACCGGTCTTACTCGGTAGACTCCCGCGGCCAATTCCTCGTGACTCGTGTCCTTGATCTCGTCTGGCGGCGTGCCAGTCTGATTTCCTTGCCAGACATTCATCTTGCCCAAGAGGATTGTCCTCTGATCCTTCTTTGGATTGGTTCTGACAGTGACCAGCAAGATATCGCTCGGGTCAATCACGTCTCTGATCCCCGGAGCTACAAACCCTCCCTCTGCCTTCTCGAGGCAAAACAAGAAAACCGGCGATGCCGTTGATATGCGCGCCGGTGACGCCGCGCCAACAACGATCCCGACGGTCTTCGAAGACATAATTCCATAAGTGAGACCTAACTTCAAAAGGCCGCCGGTCTTCCCTTGCGCGAACGAAGCCAATTCGAGTTCGGCTAACGTGTCTTCCTGCTCCAAGAAGATTCCCGGAGTCTTGCAAGGACTCCCTTCGAAACTACTGCTGGAACTCGCGCTCGCCTCGGTTACACCTGCTGAAGCGGGAGGCTCCGAAGGAGAAAGACCGAACTTGGCCTTGGCCATCGCTTCGATCACAGATTTGTCCACGCCGGCCGAGGCTAACGCGATGAGCCCATCGACGGAAGTGTCGAAATCGGGCTCCGAGACGGCGATCTTGGCTGTGATCGCTCCGGCGGGAACGCCCGCTGCAGTCAGTTTCTTGATGTCCTCGTTTGTCAAGACCTCTGGCTGGGTCTGAGAATACGCGAGGCAACCTGCAATGGCGAAGACGACCAAGACTGATGGAATACGGAACATACTGAACTGCCCTTCTGGATTAGTTGGTATCCGGAGACGGGGGAATTCTAGCAGAGACGGTGTCGGGAGATTCTGGGACGTTTGCGGTGGGGATTCGATCCTGTGCCCACTTGAGAATCTCAGAAGTGATTGCCTATGGACGCTCTGCCGGCCGCTGAGGCCAATTCACACCCAGACCTCAGTCCATTGCCAATTGGAGTGCCGTGTAGGAACGCGCGGGAAGTTTAACCGTCATCGTGTCCGAGGCAGCGGGTGCTTCGAATCGCCGCCCCGCGACATTGTTGGGATTCTCGAACGTGTTCGCTGCCGTGAGATCCGAGCCGGTGATTGTCTCGGCCTGCAAGACTCTGGAAGGCGTCAGGTCCTCGAACCTAATCTCGACTTCTCGTTCATTCTCTAGATCGCGGTTGAGGAGCAGCAAGCTGCAATTGCCATTCGTCGGGTCCAACGTGGCCGAGACATCGAGGTAGGGAGCCGTTTCCGGTCGAGTCGCGGGGCCGTTGACATACTCGGCGTTGTACCTCCGGTCGACCGGATAGGTCTCGGACTGGACAAGCAAGTCGAGGACGTTGCCTTTCGCGTATTTGATTCCCCAAGCGTACGGGTAATAGATCGTCTGGCGCAGCACGCCTTCCTTGTTTGTGACCAATGCCGCTATCACGTTGACGATCTGCGCAAGGCATCCGATCCGCACTCGCTCCGCCTGCCGCAACAGCGTGTTCACCATTCCGCCCACAAGGAGCGCGTCCTCGAGGTTGTAGACCTCCTCCAGAAGGGGCGGCGCGAACTTGCCGCGCCCGTCGGTGTGATCCCCGGCGCGCGCACGGTACCACACGTTCCATTCGTCGAACGACAGCCACAATCTCTTCGGCGACTTCAACAGCCCGCGAACGTAGTCACACACGGCGATCGTCTCTTGGATCTGGAAGTCCATGTCGAGATTCAAGGCAAGGAAACGAGCCGAGTCGCCGCCAGTCTCTTCCGGCGTGTTTCCGTAGTAGCGATGCAGGGAGAGGCCATCGACCTCGGGATAGCACTCCTCGAGCGTCTCTCGGTCCCAAACCAAGTAGGTCGGCATGAAAGGGGCGCTCGACCCGCAAGCAATCAGTTCCGTCGACGGTGCGATCGACCGTATCTGGCGCGCCGCGTCCCGGGCCTTGCGGCCGTACTCCCGCGCGGGCATGTGGCCGATCTGCCACCACCCGTCCATCTCGTTGCCTAGGCACCAGGTCTTGACATTGTGCGGACGCTCGTACCCGTGTTCCCGCCGGAGGTCGCTCCATCGCGTTCCTCTCTCGACATTGCAATACTCGACGAGAGCCGCTGAGCTTTCCGGGGTTCCTGTGCCTAGATTCGTGGCTAGCAGCGGCTCGGTGCCGATCAGCTTGCACCAATCGATGAATTCGTTGGTCCCGAACTGGTTGGTCTCAATCGAGTTCCACGCGCGCTCCAGCACTGCAGGCCGGTCCTTCTTCGGACCGACACCGTCGAGCCAGTCGTAGCCCGAAACGAAGTTGCCGCCCGGGTACCGCATGATCGGACACTCCAGTTCCTGCATCTCGCGGACGACATCGCTTCGGAACCCATCGCTATCGGAGAGAGGGGAGTCCGGCTCGTAGACGCCTCCGTAGATGGCGCGGCCGAGGTGCTCGAGGAACGCCCCCATCAAGCGAGGGTCCATGGCAGCTCGCGTCCGAGCCGAGTTGACGAAAACCTTCTCCGACCCTCTGGTCGATTGCGCATAGCCGAGGCTCCTGAGCCAGGCCCCGGAAGCGAGGGCTGGAGTGGTGGCCACTAGGGCCTTCATGAAATCACGTCGATTTGGATCAGTCATACTGCGTCTCATTGGCTCGATGGATTGTCGGCGGACCCATGGGAATTGTTGCCCGTCGCATGTGGCCAGCCAAGATTCGCGCCCCGAATGGACTGAGCCAAAGCAATCGGGCGTCTCGCGCGAATCCGAGGCCCATCCGGCGCTACTCCACGATAGAGTCGCAAACTCTGGGCCCGTCCGGCAACCAACGGTATTCTCGCGAATCACGTCACCCGTCGCGATTCCGCATTCCTTCGCCCTCTTCGCGGGCTTTGCAGGGAGATAGAATACGGAGCACTTATGAAGTGCAAGTTCGCCTTAGCGATCATGGCGATTTCAGCCACCGTTCTTGCGTGCAACGCCCCTACAGGAACCGGCCTGGCACGGATTCCCGATGGCTTGGTGGTCCTGACGTTCGACGACGGCAACAAGTCAGATATCGGGTTTGTAGCTCCGACGCTGCAAAGGTATGGCTTTGGAGCGTCCTTTTACATAACTGAAGGCCTCGGTTACGAAGCCGACGTCAACAAGGAGCGGTACGTTTCGTGGGAGGACGTCAGGAGCCTCCACGAAGCCGGATTCGAGGTGGGAAACCATACCGGGTCGCACCCCGACATGACCAAGCTCTCCAAGGACGAGATTCGCGCGAATCTCGAACAGATCGAGCAGCGCTGCGAGCAGTACGGCATTCCTTTGCCGACAACTTTCGTGTTCCCCGGTTGGCGGCACAGCTTGCCTGTGGTGCAGGTCCTGGCAGACAAGGGGTACGTGTTCGCGCGTCGGGGCGTGAGTCCCGAACATCCCGATGGCGGACGGGGAGCGCGCGGCCGTCCGTATGACCCGAGCGCCGATCACCCGTTGCTCATCCCTACAACCGGATACGCGGGTCCGGAGTGGGGTTTCGAAGACCTAGTCTGGGCTGTGGATCAAGCCCGCGATGGCCGCATCGCGGTGCTGACATTCCACGGCGTGCCGGCGCTGGAGCACCCTTGGGTCCACACGGAGCAGGCGGATTTCATTCGCTACATGGACTATCTGGTCGAGCGGGGATGCACCGTGATCGCAATGCACGACCTGGCCCGCTACGTCGATCCGGCCAGAGGACCTCAGGACCCCTACGGGCCGATAAGAGAGAGAACGGCAGGTCAGCAGTGAGGATTCGGCGAGCGCTTGAGGTTGGACGGGGACAGTACGGCCGTATGCGTTGGCTTCGACCCGCGGATCTCGGGCTTGTCCGGTGCGCCTGTGTACGTTGCGAGGGGTTTCGCCTTGGGCTATCCTAGGCTTGCCGGGACACGCAAATTAGAAACCCTGGCTTGGAGACACAGGAGTGCTCGCAACGCCAGACCGCTTTGGCCGCCAATTCATCGCTCTGTTCTGCTTGGTTGCTGTATTCACTCTCTCTGCGCTGCCGGCATCGAATCCGGCAGGCCATCTCCGGCGTTCAATCAAGCTGATGCAGGAAGGCAAGCTCGCTTCCGCCGAGGCCGAGGCAAAGCTAGCCCTAGAGGATCCCGCCAGCCAACCTGTAGCCTTGGCCCTGCTGGGGTCGATCCGACTGCAACAGAAGCAGTACGCGGAAGGCGCGGATTTTCTGGAGCGCGCGATCAAGGCTAACCCCGGTCTCGTTGGAGCCCGTCTCAACCTCGCCCAAGCGTACGCCTCTCTGGGCAACGGCGATCTCGCGGCAACCTCGTATCGCGAGGTCCTCACCCGAGCACCGGATAACGCAAACGCCTTGCTCGGACTTGTACGAATAGAGGCCGAAAAAGGTAACCACCGCGAAGCTCTCGATCTGGCCCGCCCAGTCGAACGGCAGTTGCGTGCTTCGCCCGATGGACTGCTGCTCCTTGCTTCCTGCTATACCGGCATAGGGAAACTGGCCGTGGCGAGAACCCTTGTCGCCGACTGGGGCGGGCTAAGCGGAGTGCCGCGGCCGTGGACCATCAAATTCGCCTTAGCCCTTTCCAAGGGCGGACTGAACCTGGAGGCAATTCGGCTCCTGGAGGGCTTGAAACGCGAAGGCCTCGCTTCTTTTGATGTCGCGTTCAATCTAGGCGGGTTCTACTTGCTGGACAACGACCTCGTGAGGGCTTCGGAGAACTACGAACTCGCGGTGCGATTCGACGACCAATCGGTTCCTGCGCTCAAGCAAGTCGCGACAATCGCAGAGGAGAGAGGAGAACTTGAGAAAGCGCTGTCTTTCTTGATTCGCGCGAAGCTGGAGGCTCCAAGCGATCCTGAGGTGCTCTTCTCGTTTGGGACAGTCGCCCTGCGCCTAGAACTCATCGCAGACGCCACAAAGGCTCTTGAAAGGGCGTTGGAATTGAGGCCGGACCACACATCGACACGTTACTGGCTGGGTACCGCTCTCGGCGCCGCCCGGCAGTACGACGCGTCCCTGGCCCTCTACCAAGGCATACTCGACGAAAATCCGAATGACTCGCAGATGCAGTACGCAGTCGGCTCGGTCTACTACCTCAAGGTTGCGTTTGAAGATGCGATTCGACACTTGACCGAGAGCTTCCGGCTCGATCCGGAACAGTTGCTGTCCCCCTACTATTTGGCGATGATCGCCCAGAAACAGGGTCGAAACGAGGAGGCGACCCGCATGTTTGAAGGGATCCTCAAGAGCCATCCGGACCATGCCCTCTCCTATGAGGGGCTTGCAATTTCCCAATTCAGACTGAGGCAGTACGAGGAAGCTCGGAGCAATTTTCAGAGAGCCATCAGCTTGAATCCGCGGTCGGCCCGCGCCAACTACCAGCTTGGACAGCTCCTCGTGCGAATGGGACTCCGCGACGAGGCCCGCAAGCAACTGTCAATCGCCAAGGACCTCCGCGAGGAAGAAGAGAAGACGCAGCTCGTGAAGACGCTGCTCAATCCGCATTAGCCTGCGGGCCCGCGGAAGCAACCATGAAGCGCCGCTCAGCGACCAATCCGAACAGCCCGCCCGCCGCTGGGGCTCGGGTCTTGGGATCGATACTCCGGTGGATCGGCATCCTGTGCCTAGGTCTATGGGCAGCTGTGGCGTCAAGCGCGCCCCAGAACCGGGCGGCCGACCACTACGAACGAGGCGTGAGGCTGCTCGAGCAGGAACTGTGGGATCCGGCGATTCGCGAGTTCCAGGAAGTTCTCAAGCTGGACCCGGCACAAGTCGAGACCCTAATTGCCTTGGGAATTGCGCTTAGCAGCAAGAACGAGTTGGAACAGGCACTTGCATCCTTTCGCAAGGCCGTGGATCTGAGACCCGAATCTGCAGAAGCCCACTTCAATTTGGGGTTGGCCTTGCGGAACACGGGGCAGCTCGACGACGCGATCTCGGCACTTGAGCAAGCACTCCGGCACGATCCCACGCTGCAGCGCGCCCGCTTCGAACTCGGACTTCTATTGCAGCAAACAGGGTTGTGGGAGCGATCCATCGAGCATTTCCAAGCGATCCTGGAGCAGAATCCGGAATCAGCAGAAGCGCATCACTGGCTCGGCGTCGCCTTTCAGGAACGAAGGGATTTCGAGGAAGCGATCTCTCGATTCCAACGTGCGATCGAAATCAATCCGGAACTAGCGAGGGCCCACAACAGCCTGGGAACGCTGCTCGCCGAGACAGGAGAGATCGAGGAATCGGTGGCTGCGTTTCGAACCGCTGTACAGCTGCGTCCCGAGGACTCTGAGCTTCGCATGAACCTCGGGGTGGCCCTGAGAACCGTCGGCGAAAGCGAGGGGGCCGTCGAGCAATTCCGGCAAGTGCTCGCTGCGAGCGAAGGCAACTCAGGGGAGAATGGGCGGCGGCGCACTTCGCCGGCCGAGATTTACCACCAGCTGGCCCAAGCGCTGCAAGTCTACGACCCCGACGGCGCGGTGGCTGCGTACGAGAAGGCACTAAGCCACAATCCAGAGAAACTCGAGTCCTACTACGGACTAGGCCAGACTCTCAAGCGGAAGGCCGCGCGTTCCCGTCGCAGGCAAGGCCTTCAATCAGTAGAAACAGACAAAGCCGCCGAGCATGTCGAGTCAGCACGGGCCGCGATGGGCCGGGGCGATGTCGAGACGGCCCTAAGGCAGCTGAGGATGGCCGTCTTGGCCGCTCCGTCTTTCGCTCGGGCCCATGACATGCTCGGGTTCTTGGTTGGGCAGCAAGGGGACCTTGACGAGTCGGTGCGATATCTGCGCAAGGCCGTCGAACTGGACCCTCGCTCCGCCGAATCCCGGTATCACCTAGGCTTAGCGCTGTGGTACCGCGGCGAGCGTCCATCGGCGACGGCCGAACTCGAAGAGGCCTTGCGGCTAGATCCCGCCCTAGCCGAGGCCTGCGGGTTCCTTGGCATGGCCTACCGGGAGCAGGGGCACCACAATGATGCTAGGCGCCACCTGCAGCGTGCAATTGCTCTCAATCGCGAACTGCCAGCACCATACGTCGACCTAGGCGTAGTCCTTCTGAAAGAGAGACGGGGAGACTGGGCCTTGGGCCAGTTCGAAGCCGCCCTCAACCTTCCCCACAAGAGCGGGCCGATACCGGGTCTCGACGTAGCGATCAAGGCGTTGCGCGCCGAGCTAGCGTCTTCGCCCGATCACGCTGTGGCTCGAAACGTTCTGGGCAGGTTGCTCGGCAGGTCCGGCGCCGGCCCTCAGCAAGTCATCGCAGCTTTTCGCGAAGCGATTCGTCTGGCCCCCGAATACGCGGAAGCGCACAACAACCTGGGGCTCGTGTTGACTCAAACGGATCAGACCGACGAGGCCATCGCAGCGTTCCGCGAAGCCATCCGGCTACAGCCGGACTACGCGGACGCTATAGCAAACCTAGGGGGAGTGTTGGTCGTGGTTGACGCTGACGAGGCGATCGCGGAACTGAAGCGAGCGTTGGCACTGGACCCCGGCCACGTAAACGCTCATTACAACCTCAGCCGTGCGTACAACCAGAAATCAGAGCGCGAGAAGGAAATTGATCACTTGGAGGAGATTCTGAGTGCCGACCCCAGCTTTGCGAAGGCGCACTTGTCCCTAGGCAAGGCGCTCGTTGCAGAACGGCGAATCGACGACGCTGTCGTCCACCTCGAACGAGCCATACAGCTTGATCCCACCCTCGGGGAGGCCCGCTATCAGCTAGGCCTCGCGCTGGTCCGGGCGGGCCGACGCGAAGAGGCCCAGCGCGAGCTCGAAGCCAGCCGTCCTCTGATTTCAGAGCGGCAGCAGATCGAGACGGCGACTTTCTTCATGAGAGAGGCTCAGGAAGCGCTGCGAGCCGGAGAGGTGAACTCCGCGGTTGACAAGCTTCAGCAGGTCACTCGCCTGGCTCCGAACTATTCCGAGGCCCGCCTGACACTCGGAGAGGCGCTGACCCGTCGAGGCGATACAGATGAAGCGATCGTGGAGTATCGAAGGGCCGTGGAGCTGAAGCCGGACTCCTACACCGGGTTCCTCGGCTTGGGGCGTGCGCTCCTATCCGAGGGTGACTCGCTCCAAGCGGCTTCCGCATTTCGCGACGCAATCAGGTTGCGGCCATCCTTTGCGGAAGCACACCGCCTCCTCGGAGAGGCCCTGCTTGCGTCGGCCAACGAAGAGGAAGCCCTAACGGCTCTTCGCGAAGCTGTCAAGCTCGACCCTCAAGACGCATCTGCCACGAAGCAGATCGCTCGGATAGTTGCCAGACAACGGGAGGAGCGGCGAGCGGAGTTGCTCTCGACGCTGGTCGAAACGAGGCCTGCGAGGCTTGGAGGAGTGGTGATCCGTCCGACAGATCAAGACGATCCCGCCGACATCCGCGCCTTCGAGGCCCAGATCCGAGAGGGCAACTTTTCTCAAGTCGAACCTCAGCTTCGTCGGTACATTCGAGGCAACCCCGAATCGTGGTGGGGGTACTACGCGCTGGGCTACGTGTTGTTTGCGCAGCAGAAAATCGGCGAATCGATCGCGGCACTGGCGCAATCCCTGCGGCTCAACATCCAAAACGCGGAAGCCCACAAGATTCTAGGCCGGACGCTGATGATCATCGGTCGCTTTGACCGCGCGCGGATCGAATTCGAACAGGCAGCGGAACTGAAGCCCGAATCCGCGGAAATTCGTTACAACCTAGGCAAGCTCTATTCCGCGCAAGACAATTTCCCCGACGCGCGACGCGAATTCGATCACGCTCTGCGCCTCAACCCCTCTTATATGGAAGCCTACAACGCTCTTGGGTTCGCGTTGGAATCGATGAATGACGATGCCGGGGCCGTGGACAACTATCGCAAGGCCATTGCACTGAGCGAAGAACGGGATGCAGGCTTTGTTTCGCCTTACGTCAACCTTGCGGCCCATTACAATCGCCTGAACCAACCCTCCTTGGCATTGGATCAGGCTTCCAGGGCACTCAGCATCGACCCTCGGTCGGATTTAGCCCTGTTTCAGGCGGCCAAAGCCTGCCGGGCCGAAGGGCGCTGGAAAGAAGCGCTGACGCACCTTGAGACGGCGATCTCGATCAATCCTCGAGTCTCGCGTTACCACTATGTGCTGGGACTGCTGTATCGGCGCGCCGGAGAGACGGAGAAGAGCAGATTCGCGTTCGCAGCGTTCGAGGGCCTCGAGCGCGAAGCGACAGAACTGGAGACCAAACGGCGCGAGGCGAACCGCGAGAGGCGCTGAGGCCATTTCATCCCTTTGGGGGCGCTGGATCCTCTCAGCCCGTGCAGTGATCCTCCTCATCGTGGCACGCCGGGGCGCTCGCCCTGCCCGGACACCCCCATCAATTCTTGAGAACCCTCTGCCGAAACGGCGGAAAACATCCGTTCAACTACTCTCGAAATGACTCCTCGCCCACAATGCCCTCACCCTCTTTGATCCGGATCAGGCGGTTGCTTGCCACCGCTTCGAAGAGCTCCTCGGTTCCCGAGGGCCATCTAACTGCCACCTTGTCGGCACGGGTCGCCGAGCCAAGTCCAAAATGTAGTCTCAAGTCGTTCTGGGAATAGTAGCTCGACCCGCTCATCACTTCGTCAATCTGGACTCGTGTGCCCGTTGTCACGGCCACGCGCGTTCCGATGGCGGACCGGTTTGACTTGGTCCCGATGCATTTGATCATCAGCCAGTTGTTCGAATTGCGAGTCTCGTTACGGAGCAGTGACGGTATATCGTCGAGGTTGTTCACAACGACATCCACCCTGCCGTCGTTGTCAAAGTCCCCGAAGGCGCAACCCCTGCTCACCCTAGGAGTCGTGATTCCCGGACCGGCGCTCCGGGACACATCGCGGAACCTTCCGTTGCCGCGGTTGCGGTAGAGAATCTTCCGTTGCTCGTACGTCACGTGAAGATTCTTCCCGGAGATCACAGGGTACACGTGCCCGTTGGCGAGGAGGATGTCCTTCCAGCCGTCGTTGTCGAAGTCGAAGAAACCGGCACCGAATCCTAGGTACTTGGTGTTGATGCCGAGACCGACTTGGAGGCTCGTATCATAAAAGGTGCCGTCGCCGTTGTTCTGGTAGAGCGTGGTCACCTGGTCGGAGAAGTTCGTCCGTACGATGTCAAGCCAGCCGTCCCCATCGTAGTCGGCGACTCCCACTCCCATGCCCGCCATGGCGGCACCGTCCTCGTTGAAGGCGCATCCGGCGGCGACTCCGATCTCACTGAACGTCCCGTCACGGTTGTTGCGGTAGAGCAGGCTCGGGGCCGTGTCGCAGGCGACGTAGATATCGGGCCAGCCGTCATTGTTGAAGTCCGCAGCCACCGCTCCCATCCCGTATGACCCCGCTGGACGCCACTTCGTCTTCGTGAACGACGGTTCCGCCAGTCCGCGCGGATTGACGATTCCTGCGCCCTCGGACACATCTTCGAATGTTCCGTCTCCGTTGTTGCGGTAGAGAATGTTCGTTCCCCCGCCGAAGCCCTGCGGTCCGCATGCGACGGCGATGTTGTTGTACCAGCAGGCCTCGGCCCCTCCTGGTTCGGGCGAAGCCTCTGGATCGAAATTGACGTAGTTGGCGACAAAGATGTCGAGCAGGCCGTCGCGGTTGTAGTCCAAGAAGCAGCAGGCCGCTCCCCATCGCCGGCCGCTCCCGGCCACGCCGGCGTCCTCGGACACATCACGAAAGGTGCCGTCACCGTTGTTGCGATAGAGCACGTTATTGCCCCAGTAGGTCACGAACAAGTCGTCGAATCCGTCGTTGTCGTAATCGCCTACGCAGCAGCCCTGCCCCCATCCCGAATGAGTCAACCCGGCGTCGCGCGTGACATCGGTAAACGTGCCGTCGCGGTTGTTGTGAAACAGATAGCTTGTCGGTTCCCGGCCCTGAGGGAATCCCTCGAACGACGATCCATTCACGAGAAAGATGTCGAGCCATCCGTCGTGATCGTAGTCGAAGAAGGCAACCCCGCCGCCCATTTCCTCGAGCAGATAGTTTTTTTCCGTCGCGCTCCCGAACACATTGACAGCCGAACCGAGCCCAGCGTCTGTGGCGATGTCCGTGAATCTCACCTCGTCCGTCCCTGGCTCGGCTGCCGATGCTCGAAAAGGCTGGCCGAACAGCGCTTCCAAGACTCCGAAGACGGTTTGACTTGGCAGCAAAGTTGCCAAGTGCGGGCACGACGCACCTATTCCAGCGCATCCTAGGAACCGCAGAAAACCCCGGCGGGATCGGCGCTCGCGACCAGTTCCGCGGTTAGTCCGTATCGTGCTCATCGTTCATCCGGGCAAGAACCGAGCCATCCCATGGCCCGCACACACCGGCCAGTCCTGCCGCTCCGGCATCCGTCGGCGGCCCTGGTGCATTTGGCGTGTGAGAGGCCCGTGCACTCCGTAATCAGCATGCACCAGAGCATCGCCTAGAAACAGGCACGCGCCGAGGGCGGAGCGAGCGAGACATCCGAATCCACGCAGCGAAGCAATCCAACTGCTGCCCACCAGGAACGCGAGGATTCTGAAATCTGGACCTACACCGCTTGCCGGCCATCGAAACTTCTCCACCCTCATGCGCTGAGTCGGAGCACCACGCGAGTGGGACAACCCAAGAAACGCGCCAAATCTGGTGCCTAGCTAGTCTAGCCGCCGATGTAACTCGTGCCATTGTAGCCTCGCTGCGTGCCTCACTGCGGAGCGGTCCATCGGAGGAAGGCGTGGGAGCACTGCTTGGTACCCAGAATGGAGTGCGAGGAGGCGCTGTGGCAATGCGCGAGCACGACTCTCGGGCTGTTGGTGTTCTGATGGAAAGACACAAGCCGGTAAAAGGGCCGAGCGACGATCAAAAGACAGGTCTGGCCTCACCGCCGGTTTTCGGGGTCCGCATACTCGACGAATCAGAGCTCAAGCATGCAAGGCTGATCTTCCAGGACTTCCAGTAGCGCGACTTCTTACTGGCGAACGAGGCGGATCGGTAGACTGTCACCGGACTTATCTGCCATGCGATTCGCTAGTGAGCGCGTGCAGTGAAAGGCAAGAAACCAGCGGCATCGAAACCCATGCAAGAGCGCTCGGCTCCGAGTGCAATATTGGAGGATTGGGCGTCTGCATCTTCGGCTGTCGTCGGCGCGCGAGCCGACTTGCTGAGAATGTGCTCGCGCGTCCGAAAGGCACCGTGATTCGCAGCCAGCATCGTTAGGTGCGCGAATGACGCTGCAAGTCCGCCCCCTCCAAGAACGCGCAGGGAACCGCGCCGGAATGGTCGAGCTCGTGAATTTCCTGTCCGATTGCTAGAGGCTGGAATCTCAGAGCTTCCAAGCAGCGCCTGGCGGCTGGAAAAGTGGTCGCGGCCCCGGAGCAGGATTCTCCGGGGCCGCGTGTCAATTCGGATACGTCGGAATCCCGGTCAGAAGTCCAGCCGAAGCGCGAACTGGATCGACCGCGGAATGTTGCACTGCCGGAACACTTGGCCGAACGAACCCGCGCTCCAGTTGCTGTTCGGAGCGCAAAAGACCGTTCGGTTGAAGATGTTACCGAAGTTGGTTTCCCAGCGGGCCTTGAGCGTCTCGGTCAGGTAGATGTCCTTGAAAATGCTCAGGTCTTCCGAGATGTTGGGAAATCCTCGCACGGTCCCGTCGTTAATCGGGGCGTTGCCGAAGCTCAGCGCGCCCGGGTCCGACCAGCCGCTGCTGGTGAGGTAGCGGTCACTGTTCGGGTCGAAATTCCCTCCGAAATTGGTGTTCCCTTCCGAGCCGCTATTGCGGTTGGGCCGTTTCTGACCGTTGAAGAGAATCGCGCCCAAGTCGTTCGCCATGAAGGTGTTGATGGGCCGCCCGTGGTCGTAGCGGAACACGCCCGAGAAGCTCCAGCCGCCGAGGAGGCGCGATATTCCCGTCTTCTTGTTCCGCATTATGGGCAACTGGTAGGTCCACGCCAGAAACGCGATGTGAGGCACATCGTCCGAGCTAAGCGTCTTGGGGAACGGCTCGTTGGGAATCTGGCGTCTGCCGCCGCGTCCGTCGCTGCCCTGGCCGCTTTCCGCGCCGTTGCCTTCCAGCTTGGACCAAGTGTAGGAGGCCCGGAACTGCAAGCCGTTCGCGAACCGCTTGTCCAGCTTTGTCTGCAGGGAGTGGTAATTGCTCATGCCAGTCGGCACGCTTCTCCAGCGGATCGATTGAATTTGCGGGAACGGACGCAAGGCTTGAGAGACACTGCCGTTGAAGCCGGAATAGGGACTCCCGATGCCGGCGTTTCTGGCAACGTCGGAATTGATGTTCGCATTGAGCACCGCCGCGCCGAGTCCGAGAATCGACGGGTCGTTCATATTGCTGAGCAATCCCATCGAGGTGGGGTGGTTCGGCAGTCTCGTTCCCCGGTTTCCGATGTAGGACACATCAAGCACCATGTTGTCGGTGAGCTGGCGCTGGACGGTGACCGACCAATTCTGGTATCTGGGCAGCGTGAGGTCGTCCTCGGCAACCGCGATCGGGGCTTGGTTGAGCGACACCGTGGGGTCCACGAACGGCGGGCGGATGATCAGATCCCTGGGAATTCCGTCGTCCCAGTGATAGGTGGCCGAATATCCTCCGTCCGTGTTGTTCGCGGCGGGGAAGTTCTCGAAACCGAGAATGGGCAATCCCGTGAACTGGCTGTGCGAGATGCCGGCGTAATAGACGCCGTAGCCTCCTCGAATCACGCTCTTGTCGCCCAGCCTGTAAGCGAACGCGAAGCGCGGACCCCAGGCATCCTTGGGGGGCTTCTGGAATTTCCTCGAGCCCGTGCGTCCCGGACCGGTTCCGGCAAAGAGCTGCGCACCGAGCAGACCGCCAGCTCCGGGATTCGGCGTGTTGATGTCAAACGTGGAGTACTGGTCATTCGTCTCGATACGGGAGGTCTGATAGTCCCACCGCAGTCCGAAAGTCAGCGTCAGATTGTTGGTGACCTTGCTGTCAACGTTCACCCAAGGAGCGACGTATTGCTCGTAGAAGGTCGGTTCGGCAGGGATGTGGAACGTACCGTTGTGAACCTGACCCAGCATGAACGACGCGTAGGGATCGCCGGTGGAAGTGACGTTGTTGCCTTGATCGTCGTAACCGCCCGTCTGCAAGCGATTGAAGTTGAAGCTGCCGCCCGGGTTAGCCCCCCACTGCCGGAATGGATACTGGTGGTGCCGAAACTCGATCCCGATCTTGACGGTGCTCCTGCCCTTCACCCAAGTCAGATCGTTGGAGAACTGATAGCGATTGTTGGTATTGAACCCCGGGCCACCCTGCCTTCCGCCCCATGGGTTTCCCAAGCTGGAATATGGAGTGTTGCCGGAGAAGCTGATGGCTGGAGCGCCCGTGCCCTCTTCAATCAGACCGCCTCGGTCCTGGCCCCAGAGCCTTTCGGGCCACCCAGTGCCAGCCGACAGGGAGTATCCGCCCATGTACCAGCGGTCATATGCCAAGGTGGTGTGGTTGATGATGTTGTTCGAAATGATGTAGTCGAACTGCTGGTGGAGGTGATGCGTGGCGATCGTCTGTTGGAATCCTTGGCCAATGTAGTTTGTGTTCTTGGAGAAGTCCGACCACGAATTGGCGGTGCATCCGCCGACGCCGCCGCAACGGCGGATGGACGGACGGTCGTTTTCGAAGTAGCTGGTAGTAGACCGAAAATTGTCGGTGAAGGCGTGGTCGATCCGGAATAGCACGGTCTGGATGTCGAATGCCCATGTCTGGTCGCCCGCACCGCCATTCACGTTGAACGCCGTCCCCGCTCTGTCCGGGCCGACCATCGCGTCCGTAATCTGCTGTGCCGCCGCGCTACGCAGCGGATGCGCCAGGGGAATGATATTGCCGGGGAAGGGATCCCGGGCCGGAACGCCGCTCTGTATGCGCGTGCTGGAAGGATCATAGATCGCGCCATCCATGATTGGACGGCCAGCCACATCCACTCCGACTTGGTTCTGGGTCAGCAGGGAGCCAAAGTCTCCGCGCTTGAAGGCGTCTGTGGGGGTGGTGTTCGAAAAGCTAGGCAAAGTGCCGGAGCGGAAGTCGTATATATCCCAGTTGAGGAAGAAGAATGTACGATTACGTCCGTCGTAAACCTTCGGGACGACCACCGGGCCGCCGATCGAACCGCCGTAGTTGTTCTTGCGGTCCTTGGGGCGGAATGTACCAAAGAAACCGCTCGCGTTCAGTGCCTCGTTCGAGAAGTACTCGTACAGCGAGCCGTGCAAGGAATTGGTGCCCGACTTGCTGGTGTACTCGATGAACCCGCCGCTGGAATGCCCGTATTGCGCCGAGTAGGTGGTATTGACTACCTTCATTTCCCGGATCCCCTCAATCGGGGGGGCGCTCTCGTGCGTCTGCTGGTGACCCTCTGCAAACCCGAACGCGGCTCCATCGAAGAAATTCTCGGTGGCCATCGTCTGGCCTCCGTTAATGCGCGAGTTGAACTGGCTGCCCTTGAACATCGGGTCGCCGTTCGGCGCCATGGGCGTGTACCCTGGCTGGAGCAGCAGCAGCGATTCCGCTAGGCGGATATCGGCCCCCATGACTACGGGCAGGTCTTCGTAGTACTTCTCGTCGACCGTGTGAGTCAGGTCGCCCTGCTGGGTGCTGATCATCTCGGAAGCCGCGCTCACCTCGACCGTCTCGGTCACGTCACCGAGCTCGAGAATCGCGTCCTGCCGGAAGATCTGTCCGCCGAGAAGGATGATCCCGACTCTTTGATATGTCTTGAACCCGTCGCTCTCGACTCTGACTGTGTAGGTGCCCAACACCAGCGGCGGCGAGTTGTACGCCCCGGCCGCGTTGGACTCTAAGTCCGTCGCGACTCCCGTGTCTTCGTCTAGAATCGTTACCGAAGCTCCGGGGATCAACGCGCCCGTTGGATCGGCGACGACGCCGGTAATCACTGCCCTGTCGGCTCGCTGTGCAACAAGCGATGCGGCCAACACAAGCGCTATGACGCTAATGATGCCGCGCGTCATTCGCAGGTTCTTCATGAATTCACTCCTCTGGGATTGTCCCTTTCGGTGCGACTGGGAACGCTTGCCTCAAGCCGAGGCCTCCGAAAGCCGCGGCTATTGTAGCACCAATTGCCCCAGCTGCCGAGTCGCTCAGACGTCTTCAATGGTCGGCATCGATTGAAGAAATCCGTTGCGTCGGTGGCAATCAAGACCTAAGTCTTTGGTGGTGCAAGCCATGTCCTCTCGGCGCACTTCCGGGGTTCGGGCTAGTTCTCTGTGTCTACGGGATGCTGGACTCGATTCGGTCATTTCGTCGGATTCATTGGTCGTGAACATCGAAAACGCCGTAGGAATGAGTGTGTCTATTGCCAGTTGTCCGCTGTAGCTAGCATCCGGATTTCGCTGCTCCTTTCGGCAATTCTTGCCGTTGCCCCGACCTAGCTTCAAATGACGGATTCTACGAGTCCGAACGCAAAGTTTCGCCACTGACGACTCTGGCCAGTGGGAGGTGGCTCGGAGGTCTCGGTTATCAGCTCGGGCAAGCCGTGCCCACGGCTTGCCCTCGCGATAGGGCTTGCCCTTGACGATTCGATCGGCGCCGCACTTCCAAGGTCGGGATACGGGGCCTAGCGAATCACAGCTTTGGTAGGTACATCGCGCCCGCCAGCCTCTCGCACGCAGCAAACAGCTCACTTGCGCGATCCAGGACAAGAGTAATAGCCTGATGGGGCGATGCGAACTCTCGTTCTACTGCTACTAGTTTCGTTTCCCGTCGCGGCGGCGGATTCCATCAAGGTGCTCGTCTGGGACGAGCGCCAGCCCCGCCAAGCGGAAGCCTACGACAAGTTCCTCGGCAACGAGATTGCGGAGCGGCTGAGCGCGATGCCCGGGCTCGAAGTTGTCTCCGTGGGGCAAGACGATCCCGGATACGGACTTGGGTCACTGGACGACCAGGATGTGCTGCTGTGGTGGGGGCATGTTCGCCAAGGGGAAGTTCCGATCGAGGTGGGGCACCGAATCGTCGAGCGGGTCCGTTCCGGCCAATTAGCGCTCGTCGCTCTTCATTCAGCGCACTGGTCCGTGCCATTCATGGAGGCCATGTACTCCCGGACGAGGGCTGATGCGAAGCGGCGGTTCCCGAATCCGAAGACAAAGATCGAGTTCGTGCCACCTCCAGGCCGGTTCCCTCCAACGTACGACTCGATTGTCACGCCGGCCTACTACGCGTTCTTGCGCCGTGGCGACGTGGCGCAAGTCCGCGTTGACCTGCCGAACTGCGTGTTTCCCGGTGTCGATGCGCACGGTCGGCCGAGCAAGGTGACCGTTATGATGCCCGGCCATCCGATCATGGCGGGGCTACCAGCCCAATTCGAGATCCCGGCCAGCGAAATGTACGACGAGCCGTTCCACGTGCCAGAGCCCGACGCCGTGCTCTTCCAAGAGGTCTGGCGGGGCGGTGGTCGGTTCCGTGGGGGCATGCTCTGGAATCTGGGCGCGGGCAAAGTCTTGTACTTCCGTCCCGGCCACGAGACGTTTCCCGTATTTAAGGACCCCCATGTGATGAAGGTCCTCGAGAACGCCGTTCGCTGGCTTGGATCGCAGGTCAAGCACTGACGTCTGTTCAAGAACTGAAGTCGCGGGAACCAGCGCCGATCTCCCAGCGCTTGTCCAACGCGACCATCCCGCATGAGAGCTTCGCCTGTTCCCTGGCTTCCAAGATTTGGCCCTTGCCTCACTAGGAAGCCTTTCTGCCATCCCCGGGGGCTTCTTCAATTCAGGCGCAAATCTCGTCCTCTTGGATCCCCGCAGCGAGGTTCTCAAGACTTGTGTGTTCCAGAACCGATCTGGAAGTGCCTTCCAAGCGCGTGCCTTGGACCAGATCCGCCTGCGTCCGTTTGCAGTCCGCGTTCAAACCTCAAGCCGCCGAAATTGCACGGCATTGAATCGGCACCACAAGGACCGGCACACTAGTTTCGGGCAGCCGCCAGCTGGCCAAGCGGCCAAGTCAAGTGCTGGCCGGATCCCCTTTCCAAAGGGTTCCGCGTGCTTCCAAGAAAGGAGGCTGTGGCGGCGGCATCTGCCATTTGCTGCGATCCTCGTTTCGGGTGTAGTTCGACGGCCTCTGCCACAGCTTCTCGCTTCTGTCATCGTCGGCCCGCTCGCTGCCTCCAAGAGAGATCCGTGCCGCTGGGCCTTGAGGGATAACCGGAAGGAAACCCATTCGATCCAGCGATGCTTAGAACGACTCGGGGATCACAATCCTTAAATGTCCAGCATCGAAGAAGTGTTGACGGTCCGGACTAGCCGCGGACTTCGGCCTTCCTCGACGACGCGATTGACTTGACGTTCTTGGGAAAGGCAGTCGGTCGGCTGGAATTGCAATCGCGGCGCTCAATCGGCAAGCCCAAACGGAAGCGGTCGGACCATATACTGCACTTCGACGTAGCCGTGGTCTTGGGACCCGACCGGCTTGAAGCCGAGCCGTTGATGGAATCGAATCGATTCGAGATTCCGCGGACGGGTGTTCACCTAGCATGCAAACGCGCGGTAGCGGTCGCGAGCCCGTCTCGCAGCGTCCATGTAGAGGGCGGTCGCGACACCCCGCCGATAATGCCGCGGTGAGACGGCCACGCGGTCAATGTACAGGAAGTCTTCGTAGCGCGCTTTCAGCCAGCGCAGGTTCGGACTGCCGTAGGGAGCCTCGGGCGGCAGACAGATCAGGAACCCGGCGACTTCGGCTGCAATTTCGGCAACGCGGAAGTATTCGGCCTCGCGAGCGAACCACCGCAGGTGTTCCATCGTGAGGCTGTTCATCGCCGGAATTGACTGCTGGTTGATCAAGAAAACTGCTCCGAGGTCGGCCTCGGCAACGTCCCGGATCAATAACGGCGGTCGGCTGGCCATTCCGCATGAGGCGATTGCCGCACGCGGAACAAGCACGCCCCGCTTCGCGCCTCAAGGGTTCATCCTACAGGCCATGCGGGATTGCGATGGCGGAGCGGCGAACCTCCCCGCGCCACGGCGTCTCGCCCGTTCCGGTCAAAGCTAGCTAACCTGAAGGAATGGCGGGGACACGGTATCGGCCACGCGAGATAGAGCCGAAGTGGCAGGAGTACTGGGACCGGGTCGGCGTCTATCAAACTCGCTCGGACCCGAGCAAGCCAAAGTACTACGTATTGGAAATGCTTCCCTACCCGTCCGGCGTCCTGCACATGGGGCACGTGCGCAACTACACCATTGGCGACGCCTTGGCTCGCTACAAGCGGATGCAAGGTTTCCGCGTGCTCCACCCGATGGGCTGGGACTCGTTCGGGCTCCCCGCTGAGAACGCGGCCATTAAGAACAAACGAGACCCCCGCGAGTGGACTCAATCGAACATAGAGGCGATGAAGCGGCAGTTGAAGACGTTCGGCTTTAGCTACGACTGGGACTGCGAGATCTCGAGTTGCCAGCCGGAGTACTACCGCTGGAACCAGTGGTTTTTCCTGCGCATGTGGGAGAAGGGCTTGGCGTACCGCAAGAAGGCTGCAGTCAACTGGTGCCCGGACTGCGCCACGGTCCTAGCCAACGAGCAGGTAGTTAACGGTTGCTGCTGGCGGCACGAGGGCACGCCAGTGAAGCAGCAGGAGCGCGAGCAGTGGTTCTTCCGCACAACGGCCTACGCCGACGAGCTCCTTCAGGCGCTCGAGCATCTGCAAGGCGGCTGGCCTGACCGAGTGCTCACGATGCAACGCAACTGGATCGGCCGCTCCGTGGGCACGGAGGTAGACTTCACGCTCCCTGGGTCCGCCGAGGCGATACGGGTCTTCACGACCCGCGTCGATACGATCTTTGGCGCGACTTGCCTGATTCTGGCACCGCTTCATCCGCTGGTAGCCAGATTCGGGTTCGGCGACATAGGCCAGGAGATGGCGACGGCGGCGGCTACCAAGAGCCCGGACGATCTGGAGAAAGAGGGATTCTTCACTGGGCACTACGCAGTCAACCCGTATAGCGGGGAAGAAGTACCGATCTGGGTCGGTAACTTCGTCGTCATGAGCTATGGCACGGGCGCGATCATGGCCGTGCCTGCGCACGACCAACGCGACTTTGAATTCTGTCGCAAGCACGGGATACCGGTCGCGCCGGTGATACGCCCGGGCAACGGTGAGTTGTCGCGGGGGGCCGAGATGTCCGAGGCATTCGCGGGCTACGGCGTGGTAGAGAACTCGGGCCAATTCAGCGGGCTCGCGAGCCATGAAGCCATAGAGCGCATGAGTGCTTATGCCGAAGCGAACGGTTTCGGAAAGGCGGCAGTGACATTCCGGCTGCGGGATTGGGGTGTGTCCCGCCAGCGCTACTGGGGCACCCCGATTCCGATGATCCGCTGCCCGCGATGCGGCGTGGTGCCCGTGCCAGACGAGCAGCTTCCGGTGCTGCTCCCGGACGGCGTCGAACTGACCGGGACGGGCGAGTCGCCGTTGCGCAGCGTGCCCGAGTTCGTGCAGGTCGAGTGCCCGCAGTGCGGCTCCGACGCCGAGCGGGAATCGGACACGATGGACACATTCGTGGACTCGAGCTGGTATTTCTACCGATACGCAGACGCGAGAAATCACGGTGCTCCCTACGGATCCGACGCGGTGGCTGCTTGGTTTCCGATCGACCAATACATCGGCGGGGTGGAGCATGCCGTGCTGCACCTGATCTACTGCCGCTTCTTCACCAAGGTGATGCGCGATCTGGGCCTGATCGATTGGGACGAGCCGGTGCAGAGGCTTTTCACCCAGGGCATGGTGATCCGCGACGGTCGGAAAATGTCGAAGAACCTCGGGAATGTCGTGAGCCCCGAGGATCTAGTGGAGCGATACGGCTCCGACACCGCTCGGATGTTCTCGCTGTTCGCCGCGCCGCCGGATCGCGATCTGGACTGGCAGGACGACGGCGTCGAAGGCATGTGGAGGTTCCTGAGCCGGGTGCATCGCTACGTCGCCCGGAACACCAAGCCCGGCATTCCAGCCAGCGCGAAGTTTCAAAACAATGCGGACAGAGCCGTTCTTCGCAAACTGCACCAGACCATCGCGCACGTGACGGCGGATTTCGATACGCGCTGGCACTTCAACACCTCAATCGCCTCGATCATGGAGCTAACCAACGAACTTCATGCGCGCGAGACCGAACTCTCGGACGGCGTAATGCAGGGGTCGCTGCGGGGTCTAACATTGCTGCTGAGCCCGTTCGCCCCGCATCTGACAGAAGAGCTTTGGCATATGCTGGGCCAACGAGGGCCGGTGTTGGAAGTGCGCTGGCCGGCAAGCGATCCCGCATTGGCGCAGGAAGACCAAGTGCAAGTCGTCGTCCAGATCAACGGCAAGCTGAGGGACCGCCTGACTGTACCCAAAGGATTGCCCAGGGAGCAACTGTCCAAGCGGGCAAGGGAGACCGAGCGTATTCGGGCGTTGCTGGACGGCAAGACGGTTCGCAGGGTCATCGAGATCCCCGACAGACTGGTGAATTTCGTGGCGAATTGACGCCGACACTCCGGACTCCATGCGCGACACCGCGGCAAAACCAAGCGGATCTCCCGAGTGCGCTCGGCGCCTCGCCCGGCTAGGCTGCTGGCTTTTTGCGCTCGCACATGGCGCGGCCCAGCAGTCCGACCCGAAACTCCCCATCTACTTGGACGTGACGGAAGCCTCGGGAGTGGACTTCCTCAGCCATTCGTCCAAGACATCCCAGAAGTACCTCATGGAGTCGATGGTCGGAGGAGTTGCGGCATTCGACTACAACAGCGACAGCCTCATCGACCTTTACTTCGTGAACGGGGCCGCGCTCGGCGATCCGATGCCGGAAGGGGCGCTCCCCGATAAGTCGGATCCTCGATATTGGAATCGCCTCTACCGCAACGATGGTGACTGGCGGTTCACGGACGTGACTGAGCGATCCGGAGTGCGGGGCGATCATTACGGGCAAGGTGTCGCCGCAGGTGATTACGACAACGACGGATTGCCTGACCTATTCCTGGCCAACTTCGGACGGAACATTCTGTACCGCAATCTCGGTGACGGAACCTTCGAGGACGTGACCGAAACCGCGGGAGTTGGCGATGGCGGTTGGTCGGCAGGGGCCGGTTTCCTCGACTACGATCGCGACGGGCACCTCGACCTTTTCGTGTCCCGATACGTCGAATGGTCGTTCGCAGAGAATCCTTGGTGCGGCGAGCGAAAGCCCGGCTATCGCTCATACTGCCATCCAAAGCATTTCGGGCCGATTCCGCATCTCGTATTTCGTAACAAGGGGGACGGTACCTTCGAGGACGCCACGGAGTCGAGCGGCTTCTCCAGTGCTCCGGGAAAGGGACTGGGCCTCGCATTCAATGACTACGACCAGGACGGCTGGACCGACGTGGTCGTTGCCAATGACTCCTTCCCGCAACAGCTCTTCCGGAATCTGGAGGGCACCGGGTTCGAAGAGGTCGCGCTACTGTCCGGCTTGGCTTACGACGAGAACGGGAGGACTTTCGCCGGGATGGGAATTGACTTCGCGGACTTCAACAACGACGGCCGACCGGACGTCTTCATCAACGCGCTCGCGCACCAGCGGTACGCGCTGTTCCGGAACGATGGCCAGCTGTTCGAATATGTATCGGGCCCTACCGGCGTGAGCGGGATCACATCCCTGCACTCGGGCTGGGGCGCAAAGTTCTTCGACTACGACAACGACGGGAAACGGGACATCTTTGTGGCGCAGGGTCATGTGATGGACAACATCGAGCTAACCCAGCCCGATGTCAAGTACGAGGAGCCGCTCGTCCTGATGAGAAATACTGGCAAAGGATTCGAGGACGTGTCGGCCCGTAGCGGGAGGGCGTTCCAAGTCCCGCGGGCCGCCCGCGGAGCGGCCGTTGCAGACTTCGACAACGACGGCTTTCTCGACATTGCCGTCAACTGCAACGACCAGCCGGCGCTCTTGGTTCGCAACGAAGGCAATGGCAACAACTGGTTGATCGTCGATCTTTCAGGAACGCGCAGCAACCGTGACGGAATCGGGACGCGGGTACGAGTCGTCGCCGAGTCCGGAACCGAACAGCACGCGATCGCCTCCGCGGCAGGGAGTTATCTGTCGTCCGGCGACCGCCGCCTCCACTTCGGCCTAGGATCCTCGACCGAAGCGGAGCTTGTGCAAGTACACTGGCCCAGCGGCGCAGTGCAGGCATTCGAAAAAGTTTCGGCCCAGCAGATACTTGCAATTACCGAGCCCGGGGATTAGCCGAATGCCGGCGCGCTTGTCTCAGTCGCTCCGCTGAAGGGGAGCCTGCACGAAGCTCCGGCGATTCTCTCGCCCCTCGCACCTCTGGCTCCGGCGGGTTCTGCGCCCGCGCGGTGCATTCCACGCCAGTGCCAAGAACGGCCCGCGCCAGGGATGACCGCGCGGGAAGCCTCGCTAGAAATCCATCCGCAGCCCGAACTGGACCGAGCGGGGGCTGTTGCATTGCGAGTAGGCACGTCCGAAGGAGGGGGCGCTCCAGTTCCGATTGGGATTGCAAAAGACTACCCGGTTGAAGATGTTGGCAAACTGCGTCTCGAATCGGATCTTGAGCTTCTGGTTTATCCAAGTGTCCTTGAACAGGCTGAAGTCCTCGGCCACGTTATGGAAGCCTCTTACGAAGCCCATTGTTCTCGAGGCGTTTCCAAAGCGTAGCGGGCCAGGGTCGGAGAACGCGGCGCGATCGAAGAATACATCCGTGGCCGCGTCGAACGATCCCCGATGGTCGATCCTGACGCGTTCGCTCAAGACATTCGGTCGCTTCTGGCCGTTGAAAAGGAATGGCTCCAAATCGTTGGCCATGACAACATTGACCGGCGTGCCAGATTCGACCCGGAAGATGCCGGACACAGCCCATCCGCCCAGCACTTTTGCTGCTAGCCCCACCCTCTTGTCACGGAAAAGCGGCACCTCGTGGGTGAAAGCGGCAAGAACGCGATGGGGCACATCCTCAGCGCTGAGACCACGCTCCAATGAATGAGTATCCGTTGGGTTTTGCGGGCCCTGTCCCAATCCGTCAGCGGGGCGGATGCGCCCCGCGCCCATGCCCGTCAGCTTCGACCACGCGTAACTGGCATGGAAGAGCGCGCCCTCGGAAAACCGCTTCTCGACTTTCGTTCGCAGGGCGTGGAAAAAGCTATTCCCCGCTGGCACGTTCATGTAGCCAATGTTGAGCATGTGCGGAAACGGTCTCAGGGACTGCGCGACCGAACGGCCGAATCCTCGGAATGGCATCGGAACCCCCGCGCTCCCGGCGGAGTCGGATCCGGCCCGTGCCGCCAGCACGCTGGGGCCCAAGGCGAGGATCGCAGGACCGTTGGCGTTGGCAGCCGGGCCGAGCACGCGACGGTCGGCGATAAGGCGACTGCCGCGATTCCCCGAGTAGGATAGATCTACGGCAGTTGTGCGGGTGACTTGGCTCTGGACCGTAAATGACCAGTGCTGGACTCTTGGCAGCGTCGCACGGTCCTTGGTCACCGCCACGGGCGAGATGTTGTTTCCAATCGAGGGGTCTATCGAGGGAGGCCGGACGATATTGGCTTGGGGGAAACCATCGTCGAGGGAATAGGCCGGGCGCTGCCCATTGCTCAGATCGATTGCCGTGGCGTGAAATCGGAATCCAATTGTGTTCACGCTGTCGAATTGAGCGTGCGGCACGGCGGAGTAGTAGATTCCGTACCCGCCACGCACCACGTTTCGATCTCCGAGGCGGTACGCAAATCCGGCACTCGGCCCAAACGCGTCCCTTGGCGGCGACTCCAATGTCCTAGTGCCAGTCCTGCCCGGGCCGTGCCCCGCGAAGATCATCGCTCCCAGCCGACCCGCGGCCCCGGGGTTGGGAAGCCTTGGATCGAACGTCGACATGTTGTCATCCCGCTCGCGGATCGCGGACTGATAGTCGAAGCGCAAGCCGAGGGTGACGGTCAGGTCAGGAGTAACCCTGAATTCGTCTATGACGCTCCACGAAATGACGTTCTCGGTTATGGTCGGAAAATCCGGGATCTGGAAATGCGTGGAGTTAACCTGACCAAGCAGGAACGAGGCGAATGGATCCCCCGTGGAAGGCAGATTGTTGCCGGCGGCATCGAATCCCCCGGTATGTCTCCTATGGAAGTTGAAGCTGCCCGCGACATTGTTCGCCCAGCCGCGAAACGGGTATTTGTGGTGCCGAAACTCCCCGGAGACCTTGACCGTGTGGCGGCTCCGAATCCAAGTGAGGTCGTTCGAGACGCTGTATTGGTGATTGGCCAGGAAGCCGGAGCGGCCCCATTCGTTGCCCAACGGAGAATACCGAGTGTTGCCGGCAAAACTTATCGCCGGCGGGCCGGCGTCCGTAGCAAGCAGACCGTTTCCCTGGGAACCCCATAGCCTGTCCCTCCATCCGGCCCCGGCAGACAGGGAATGTCCCCAGATGTGAAACTCGTCGTAGCCCACGCTGATCTGATTCAACAGGTCTGGGGACGCTATCCAGTCGAACTTCTGCCGCACGTGATGGGTGGTGGTGTCCTCGTAGAACCCAGCGCCGTAGTAATCGCGATTCATCTGGGGGTTCTCGACCGGGTCATGGTCGACAAGGCATCCGTCGACTCCTCCGCAGTTCCGCACAGCGGGATGGCTCGACCTGCTGAACACGAGCCCGGCACGGAACTCATCCGTGAAAGAGTGGTCCACACGGACGTGATGGCTGGGGGCGTCGAGGACCCAGATCTGATCGCCGACGGGATTGCCCTGGACATTGAATTCCAGCCCCGGACGCTCAGGCTGGACCGTGAGTGGCATCACTCGGGCGGCGACACGGCTCCGGCTAGGGTGGGCTAGTGGAATCGAATTGTTGGCAAACGGGTCGCGAACCGGGACGCCTCGGACGACGCGAGTGGAGCCCGGATCGAATATCTGGCCGTGGAGCATCGGACGCCCGAGGGCGTCTACTGCTATCGCGCGATCGGTCATCAGCGCCCCGAAATCGCCATTTCGGAAAGCCTCGACCGGCGCGGAATTGCCGAACCCGGACTGCGCTCCGGATCGAACCGCCAGCCTGTCGTAGTGATATGTGAAGAACGTCTTGTTCTTGATGACCGGCCCGCCGACGAACGCACCGGCATTGTTCCTGCGGGACTTGCTCTTGGCTCCGAAGAACCCGCGAGCGTTCAGGGTGTCGTTTCCGATGAAGTGATAGAAGGCACCGTGGAACTCGTTTGTGCCGGGCTTGCCGGTAGGGGAGAAAAAGCCGCTGGACCGAGCGGAGGCCGGCCCGCTCTCGGCAGCATGAAGCCGCATCTCCAGGACGTGGTCGCTGGCCGGCTCGATGGACGAGGCCTCGGAATACGATCGGCCTGCGTCTGCCTGCGATGCATCCGTGCCGACCGGCAGCAGAACGGCGTCTTGGCGATAGGACAGCCCGTCACTCAAGATGATGCCCGTTACGGAAAATGCCTCGAATCCAGACTTGTCGACGCGAAGGGAATAGGTTCCGGAGAGGATCCGACGGAATTCGAATGCGCCTCCGGAATCGGAGCGAAGGATTGCCTGTTCGCCGGTAGCCTGCTCCGTGATCGTCACGGCGGCATCCGGCGAGGCATTTCCGGAAGAGTAGCGGACAACACCGCTGATCGACCCGAATTGCTCCGCCCGCCCCGCGAGCGAAGGAACTGCTAACGCGCCTAAGAACAGCGCAATGACCGCGGTGCGCGAATGAAAGCTCAAAACATGGATTTGGCGAAGTCCGAGAACGGACCGGCCTAGCGTGAAGCCTCGTACATAGTTTCCTTCAAAACAGGGCCTGAGGGCAACGGTTACCGGGTCGATCTTGAGGATTAGCGAACACAGGATCAGAATTCCAAGCCTCAGACACCCGTCGGATGTCGCACTTCGCAGCTAGCGCGCGTCAAGATGAAGGCTGCCCGTTCGCCGTCGGCGTGCCGAACTGCGGATGCTCCAGGTCCGGTCGAGGCGAGGATTAAGCCTGCCATAGTGGTTCAACGCTGCCTGCAACAGATTCGAACGAGGCACCGGGCGCGACGCCTCAAAGTCGCATGCTCGTACCCGCTCAAGATACTCCACAAAAGGCATTCGTCTCCGACGCCCTCTGGCAACGCAGCGGATAGGAGTGCTGCCCGTTACGCAACTCCGGGTTCACCCTCAGCCCAACAAATGCAGCTATAGAAGCGGCAGCCTGATGACCGCGCCATCCCTGCGAACCCAGTTGCGTCTCCTGATCCACTACTCGAAAAGCACGAACCCGCGCGCTGCGGAACTGGTGCGGCAACGCGTGCCGGGGATGGGGGCATGCCGCCATCCCGGCTCAATCTGGACCCGCTTCGGCTAGAAGACGAACTTGAGGCCGATCTGCATGATGCGCGGACCGCGAGCGCTGGAGATCGTTCCGAAGTTCCGGTTGCCGACCTGTGCGTTCGGGAAATTGAAATTCGGGTGATTGGGGAAGTTGAACGCCTCGGCGCGGAATTGAAGGCCATACTTCTCGCCGAAGCGAATGTTCTTGTACAGCGAGAAGTCCCAGCCAATCAAACCGGGGCCGACCAGTATATTCTTGCCGGCATTGCCAAACGTGAAAGGTTCATTGGGCACGAAGGCGTCCTCATTGTAGAACCGCGAAGGGTCAGGATTGCTCAGCTTCCAATCAACGCCCGGCACCACGTTGGGACGGTCCCCGCCTCCAACGTTGGCCGGGTTGCCGGCGACCGTCAAATGCTGCGGCGTGCCAGACGTCAAAGTCACGATTGACCCCACCGACCACCCTCCGAGAACTGCGTTCGCCCCCGAATTCCAGCCGCCGCCGAACCTCTTTCCTCGCCCGAACGGCAGTTCGTAAACAAAGCTACCGATGAATCGGTGCCGCATGTCCTGAGCTCCGTTGCCTCGCTCTCGTTTCCAATCGAGCGGATCGAGGACGAACCGTAAGTTCGAACCAGGTGCATCGCCAGAACCTGTCACGCCACGCGCATCGCCGATGACATGGGACCAGGAGTAAGACAGGATGTAGGTCACGCCCTTCGAGTAACGCTTCTCGAGCTTCGTTTGCAGACCGTGATAGACAGTGTTCTCCCGAAAAGCGTGGCGATTCATGCGCCCCAGCGTGATGAAGCCACCCGGGTCCGTGCCGTCGAAACACAAGTCGCCTCGGCACGCAGCTGGGATCTCGGTCTTGCTCCATGGCCTGCGGGAATTGGGACTTCCGGGGCCCGGGCGCGGGAGGTTCTCGTCATATCGCCCGATCATATGGTTCATCTTGTTGCCGAAGTAACCGATTTCCCACAAGGAATCCCCGGGCAGCGAGAACTGAAGGTTGAAGTTCCAGTTCTGCGCCAAGGGCCACTGGGGATCGAACTCGAACGAAGACATCTCGACCCCTTTGGCGTTGCGCGGACTGATCGTGCCGGGGGGCAAGCCTTCGGAGTGCCTCAAGAATGGCTCCACTCGGCCTGTCACCAGGCTTGACTTGATGTGGAACGGAGGCATCGTTTCCATGAACTCGCCACCGCCGGTGTTCGACATGTTGCCGTAGAACAAGCCGTAGGCCATTCGGATCACGGTCTTCTCAGTCAGCCTGTAAGCCACGCCGAGACGCGGAGCGAAGTTGGTCTTGTCGGTGGTCATCAGCGCGCGGTTGAAACGGTCGTCGCCGTTCAGCCCGGCGACATGAATGAATCCGTCATCGCAGCCGCGGCAGGTGCCGAGATTGAAGTTAGCGATGCCGTCGCGAGTTTCCACATAAGGCGGGTTCAGCTCGTAACGCAAGCCAAGGTTTAGGGTGAGCTTGTCGTTGACCTTCCAATCGTCCTGCACGTAGAAATGCAGGAAATTAGTGCGCATGTTCATGTAGACGGTGTTCGAGGCTCCAAACTCGCGCGGGTGGCCGAGAAGGAAGTCGCCCATCGAATCGCCTGTGCCGCCTCGGTTCGTCGGCGAGCGCTCCGTGAAGCGCCCGTCGTACCAAATCGTACCCATGGTGCGCTGCGGGTTATCGATGAAGCTCTGCAACCACCACGACTGAACGCCGAACTTGATCGCGTGATTGCCGCTGGTGAAAGTCGTGTCGGCCGAAGCCTGCCTGGTCTGGGACTGGATCAGGTTCGGCCGGAATGTGTTGTTGCCAAGTGGCGAATAGCCGGTGATGTTCATTTCATTCGTGCCGCGCAAATGCTGATTGAATCCGGCAATGCCCAGCTTGGCGTTGATGTTCTCCGTAATATCCAGATGTGATTCGACATCCGTGTCGAGATAGTTCCAGCCGCCCCGGAAGGCCGTGATGAGCTGCGGCGACCAGACTTTCTGGTAGGAGACCACGCTGTTGTTGCTGGTCACGTTGACCAACCCGCCACGGGACATCGAACCGAAGTCGGGAATTGCCGGATAGCGGGGCGTCGAGCCGCGATTCTGCTCCTGGCCACTCCAGCGCACGAAAAAGTTGTCCGAATCGGTGAGATTCTGGTCGTAACGGATATCGAACTTGTGGAAATCCTGGTTGCGCGGAGTCACGAAAGTGTAGTTGCGGGTTCGATTCGCGTTGTCTGGATCGGGATACCAGTCCCGCATGATTCGAGTGACGCGATCGATCCGGCTGTCGGGAATCATGTTATTGGCAAACGGCTGACGTTCCGTCCCGTCCCAAGTCTGGGGATCAAAGACGGTGTCTCCGCCACTGAAGTCGCCGCGCCGGAATGCCGGCGTGGGAACCGTCGAGACAAATGTCGTCGATTCGCGAACGTCCGTGACTTCCATGTCGCCGAACAGGAACGCCCTGTTCCTCTTGATCGGCCCGCCTAGCGCAAACCCGTACTGCTTGCGTCCAAACGCCGGCTTGTCGCCTGCGGGCGCGAAGAAGTTCCGGGCATCCATCGCTTCGTCGCGGAAGAATCCGAAGCCGGTCCCGTGCAGATCGTTCGTTCCGGATTTGATCGACAGGCTCACGATGCCGGCGGAAGTCCTGCCGTACTCTGCGGCAAAGCCGTTCGTGATGACCTTGAATTCGGAAATTGCGTCAATCGAAGGCTTGACAGCTTCCTTCTGGTTCCCTTGGGACGCGATTGACTGGTTGTTGTTGTCCATTCCGTCAATCACGAAATTCACCTCGGTGCCGCGCTGGCCCCCGATCGAGACACCTTGCCCGCGCGACATGACTGTGCCCGATGAAATAACGGCCAACTGGAGGTAGTCGCGCCCGTTGAGCGGCAGGTCGACGATCTGGCGGTTCTCGATTACCGTGCCCGCTGCGGCCTCGCTAGTTTGCAGTAGCGGCGCCGATGCCTCGACCTCGATGACTTCAGTCACAGCGCCAACCTCGAGCGCGATGTCTAGCTGGCGGACATCGCCGATGCTAAGCGAAATGCCGGAGCCACTGTAAGTGCGGAAGCCAGCCGCTTCCGCGATGACGAGGTATTCCCCGATCCGAAGCGGGTTGGACCGATAGTTCCCCTCGGCGTTCGTACCACTCGTGTAGGCCGTTCCGGTGGCGATGTGGTTGAACGTCAGCGTGACACCGGGAATCACGGCTCCGGTGGCGTCGGTCACCGTTCCAACGATGAGAGCTGTGTCGAGCTGCTGGCCTGGCGCGAACGGAACGAGCGCAAGAAAGAGAGCAATGCCCAGGCAAAGGGACTGCCGTCGAGTCATGAATCTATTCACCTCTGATTAGTACTTTAGGGACCTGATTCGGACCCAGTAGAATTCGATTCGGAGAATTGCGGCCCCCACCACGAGGCTGAATCATCTCCAATTGACCCCGAAAATAGCACGCCGAACTGCGCAGCGTCAACCCCCTCACGTGACGTCATCAGCCACGGCAAAGCTGCAATGTCAGCGCTTGGAGGGCATCGATGCATGGGTCCGCAGCGTCCGATCGGCAGGAGCTCTATGTAAAGAGCCGTAAGCGATCCTAACAGGTTCTCGGTGCTTTACCAGCGCCTGCGACTGAGAGTTCGGGTCATCAGAGCGGCTACCATCATCTTGTGTCCACTCCTAAAGCCGGTTCACTGCGGGAGCGTCTGCTGGCCATAGCTGGCGCGCTCGCCCGGGACCGAAATAGGCAGGTCCCGCACGACCGTCGGCAGCCGCAAGGGCTCGTCGCGGTTTCAAGCGGTTTACCATTCAGCCCGCACGTCTAGTCGCACTCGCACCCAGCCTGGCTCTGCGCACCTAAACCGTCGAACTGATATTCGCTCAGAACTAGCCAATCCATCGCCCCGCACGCTCTCGGGGACTTCCGCAACCGTCGAGAGCACGGCCGGCCGGTCCAGCGCTTCGATGCTCAGTCTGATGCGTCTGCTTGTCACGGACACTCGCCCGCTTCCCACCGAAATCGGACATTTGAGGAATTCCCAAACGGCCATCCAAACTTTGCCTTCCCGATTCAGCGCTTGAGCAGGCTGCTTGCAAACCGAGCCCATATAGTTTATCTTTCGTGAATGCGACTATGAGTGCGCCAGTCCTCGCCCACCTACGCACCGAATTTGACCGTGGCCTCTGCCACAGGTTCCTCTACTACATGCTCATGATGCGCGAGTTGGAGGAGCGCATCGAACTCAAGCTCTACCGGCAGGGCAAGGTGGTGGGCGGCTGCTACACGGGCCGCGGCCAGGAAGCCATCCCGGTTGGCAGCGCCGTGCTCTCCCAGCCCGGGGACTGGCTGACTCCGTCACACCGCGACATGGCGGCTCTTCTGATCCGGGGTATCACGCCAAGGGAAATCCTAGCCCAGTACATGGGCCGGGCAACCGGGCTAACCAAGGGCCGCGACGGGAACATGCACATGGGCTGCGCGGAGCGGCACTGCGTGCCCATCATCTCCTCGATCGGAGCGAGCATCCCGGTTGCCGGCGGCCTAGCGCTGGCGATGCGCTACCGCGGCGAATCCAACATCGTCTTCAACTACTCCGGAGACGGGGCGTCTAGCCGAGGCGACTGGCACGAGGGCTTGAACATGGCTGCCGTCATGGACTTGCCGATCGTGTACCTGTGCAACAACAACCTGTTCGCCTATTCCACGCCGCTCGACAAGCAGATGAACGTCTGCGACATCGTTGACCGCGTCGCCGGCTACGGCATACCGGCCGAGATTGTCGACGGTAACGACGTGCTCGCAGTCTACGAGGCATCCAAGAGGGCAGTCGAGCACGCGCGATCGGGCAAAGGGCCGTACTTCATCGAGTGCAAGACGTTCCGCATGAGCGGCCACTCGGCTCACGACCCCGCCGACTACGTTCCCAACAGCCTTCGCGAAGAGTGGTCCCGAAAGGATCCTATCTTGATGCTTCAGAAGTACATGGTGGAGGAACTGGGCGCGGACGAGAGGGATTTTGTGAATGTTCGCAAGCAAGTGCTGTCGGAGATAGAGGAAGCGGTCGACTGGGCACTCGAGCAGCCGTTCCCCGATCCCTCGACTCTCGAAGACGATGTCTACGAGTCAATTTAAGAGTTGAGTTCAGCGCCGTTGTAACCATGTCGAAAACTACGTATGTCGAAGCGATCCGCCAAGGGATCTGGGAGGAGATGGAGCGCGACGAAAGCGTCTTCGTCATGGGCGAGGACGTGGCTGTGTACGGGGGGGCCTTCAAGATCACAAAAGGGATGCTGGAGCGCTTCGGCGAAATGCGGGTCATCGACACGCCGCTGTCCGAGTCCGCGATCGTCGGCGCGGGCACGGGGGCCGCAATCAATGGCCTGCGCCCAGTTCTGGAGATGCAGTTCGCCGACTTCATGGCATGCGGGTTCGACCAAATCACGAATTTCGCGGCCAAGTGCCGCTATCGATGGCAGCAGGCGATTCCTATGGTGATCCGGGCTCCCGGAGGGGGCAACATCCACGGCGGCCCGTTCCATTCGCAAAACGTTGAGATGCCCTACGTCCACACGCCCGGCCTGAAGGTGGTGCAGCCGGCGACGGCGTACGATGCCAAGGGCCTGATCAAGGCCGCGATCCGTGACAACGATCCTGTAATCTTCCTCGAACACAAGTACTTGTACCGATCAGTCAAGGAAGAACTGCCGACCGAAGACTACACAGTGCCGTTGAGCAAGGCGAAGACTCAGCGCGAGGGCGAGGACCTTTCGATCATCACCTACGGCTGGATGGTGCATGTCGCACTGGAAGCCGCCGAAAGGCTGGCCGGCGAAGGGATCAGCATAGAGGTGCTCGACCTGAGAACGCTGGCACCGCTCGACCGGCGGTCGATCTTGGAAACCTGCAAGAAGACCAGCAAGGCCATACTGCTTCACGAGGACACCCTGACCGGAGGGCTTGGCGGCGAGGTGGCCGGGATTATTGCCGAGCACGCCTTCGACTATCTGGATGGCCCTCTCTTGCGCATCACCGCGCCCGACACGCCAGTGCCCTTCAGCGAGACCCTCGAGAAAGCCTTTCTCCCAAACGCGGATGAAATCGTGAAGAAAGCTCGCTGGCTGTACCGCTTCTAGCGTTGGAATGCGCGTTTCGGCAGGAGAAGCCCCTCGGAGACCAATGGACCACCGAGATCGGCGCGCAGCGATGGGATCGCATTGACCAGCGCAGCCGTGTCAAAGGAATCAGCATGCACAGTAATCGCAGAACCTTCCTGAAATCCTCTGGCGGCGCGCTCGTCGCGGCTTCGAAGGCCTGGCCGGTGCCAGGGCCCCGCCGCTGGCTCTCGGACGACCCGGATCGCGAGTGGCGGCATTACGGAGGCACTGCCGGAGCGAATCGGTACTCGCCGGCCGGACGGATCGACCGGTCCAATGTCGGGCGACTCAGGCCGGTGTGGATCCACCAGACCGGCGACGCCATGCAACGACCGCAGACCACGATCGAATGCACGCCAATCGTGGTGGACGGGGTAATGTACATTACCACCGCGCGGGTCAAGGTGCAGGCGCTTGAGGCTGCCACTGGCAGACTGCTGTGGACATTCGATCCGCTAGCAGGTTCCTCCGCCCGGCGAAGCTCAGGCGTCAACCGTGGCGTCTGCTACTGGCAATCGGAGGGCGGCGCGGACAAGCGCATTTTCAGCACGGTCCAGAACCGCCTCTTCAGCCTCTTCGCCGCGACCGGCGAGCCCGACAAGTCGTTTGGGGCCGACGGCATGATCGACCTCAACGACGATCTTGACAGCGAGGTCCCGGGCGTGTCGGTCAAATGCACGAGTCCCGTCGTCGCCTACAAGGATTTGCTTGTAGTCGGTGGGGGAGGCGGCGAGGGCCCTTATCCACAAGCTCCAGGTCACATTCGCGCCTATGACGCAATCACCGGGAAGCGGCGCTGGATCTTCCACACCACGCCGAGGCCCGGGCAGTACGGCTATGACACCTGGCCGCCCAATGCCTACAAGCACGTCGGCGGGACTAACAACTGGTCCGGCATGAGTCTCGATGTGCAGCGGGGCATCGTGTTCGCAGGCATCGGCTCGCCGGCGTTCGATTTCTATGGCGGCGATCGCATCGGAGCCAATTTGTTCGGGAATTGCGTGCTTGCGCTCGATGCCGTGACCGGCGAGCGGATCTGGCATTTCCAGACCGTTCACCACGATGTCTGGGACTATGACCTGCCAGCGCAGCCGGCATTGATCCAGATGACGCAGAACCAGCGGACATTCGATGCGGTCGCACAGCCGACGAAGCAGGGGTTCCTCTTCTTCCTCCACCGCGAAAGCGGCAAGCCGGTGTGGCCGGTCGAGGAACGCCCCATTCCCCTGTCGGACGTGGGCGGCGAGCACCTCTGGCCTACCCAGCCGTTTCCCACCAAGCCCGCCCCCGTGTCGCGCCAACGGTTCTACGAGTCGGACATCACCGACATTTCCGCCGAGGCGCACGCTGCAGTGCGGGAGGCCTGGCAGGCGACCGACGCGGGAGACCTGTTCACGCCTCCGAGCACCCGTGGAACTCTGGTTCATCCGGGCTTCCGTGGCGGCTGCCTGTGGGGTGGCTGCTCGTACAACCCCGCGCTGAACCGGATCTTCGTCAGCTCGGACGAAACCACCAACCGCATCGAGCTCAAGCTCGCACCGGACGAAGATTTCGACTACGCCTTGCCCGACCGCAGCGAGTTCTTGGATGCCCAGGGCTATCCTGCGATCAAGCCGCCTTGGGGATACGTGACCGCCATCGACCTGGAGACGGGCGATTTCGTGTGGCGGGTTGTCAACGGCGAATTCCCCGAGCTGACGGCCCAAGGAGTTCCCAAGACCGGCACGCCATCGCACGGAGGGACCATCGCGACGGCCGGCGGACTGGTCTTCATGGCCGGGACGTTCGACAAGAAGTTCCGCGCTTTCGACCAAGACAACGGCACGGTCCTCTGGGAGACCGAGCTGAATGCAGCAGGGTTCGCCACACCCTGCACTTACGAGGCCGACGGCAGGCAGTTCGTTGTGATCGCAGCTGGAGGAGGCAAGGGCGACTCACCGTCCGGCGACGAGATCGTGGCGTTCGGCATCGACGGCTGAACTGTAGCGGCAGTGCGCCGAAGCGCCGGGTAGATCCGCCGGAGCCTCGCGAGGCACATCTGGAACACCGACGAAATAGCGATACGGTGACTCGCCTTCTTCGCATTTCGTCCTAGCGCCAATGCTTCGAGGCGCCGTTCGCATCAATCGCGCATCGCGAAGGCCAATCCAGGATTGGACTCGGCCTGACCTTCCCGGGCACACACCGTATCCGGCGGCAGGCCTTCCGATTTCTCGCCCGGCCCCGTATTCGATGGGCATTCGGAGCCGTCCAGCAGCCCCTCGCCTCGGGCCGAGGCACGGACTATCGATCAGAGCGCTCGGCTCGGCCCTCCTGACAGCAGCCGCGCCGGAAAGTGGAGAATTGCCCTCAGCAGCTCAAAAACACCAGCGACGACGATACCGAGCAGCTTGAATGGCAGCAGGACGAGCCAGACAATGGGATACGCGATGAGGGCCAGCAGCGCGAGGGGCCAGCTGATTACGAGCAGGATCAACCAGAGCAAGAACTTGAGCATCATGCGCGTTCCACACTTCAGTCTCGCACGGGCGCCCGGGCGCGCGTCGCGGTAGCCGGCTCCGGGCTCGGAGCGTTAACCAAGCCTGTTGAGGCAAAACTGGCCGATGCCAGCGAATGGAGTCGCATCGGACCAGCCGAGCCGGATCGGCAAGGTGTGTCGTTGGCCGTTCACCAGAATCGGCCGCTAGGCCCGACGTGCTAGCGCATTCGGCGAGGCCCAGCTCAAGTGGCTGGCTGAAGGGCGTCGGGAGACTGTGATGCGAGCAAGAGCGGCGCCGTTGACTTTCCTGGCAACTCGTTCTGGTCACGGCCCGGAAGAGCCCGTTCCCTCTCTCAAAGTGACCGTCGCACCCGGCGGCGGTGCCGGGAAGACTTCCCGCGCTGCATGCGGCCACCGCACTTCCACGGATTGGATGGCGGATGCCTGCCCGAGCCCGAAGTGGACAGCCGGCTCGCTTGCGCTCAAGTAGCTGCCATCCCGGTGCAATCGCCTCCAGAAACTCGTGCCGTCGGCGAAATGCAACCCGACCTGGGTCCCGATGCCATTCGGATTTGCCCCATTCGCGACCAGCTTGACGCGCACCATCCGGTCACCGTCTGTTTGATTGAGGTATAGGCGCGCGGGGCCATTGTTGTTGGAGACGACTACATCGAGGTCCCCGTCCATGTCGATGTCCCCGGTCGCGACGCCACGCCCTACCAATGGCTCCAGTGCGCCCCATACGGCCGCGCCGGGAAGAACTTCGAAGCCGCCCTTGGCCCCCCGGAAGAACTGGTTCTCCTGAAGGAAAGGATACGGCTGGCCTCGGAGCGATTCCATGACCGTCACTGCTCCGTTAGCGACGAAGACATCCAATCGCCCGTCGTGATCGAAGTCCGCCCACGAAAGCCCGAAGCCGGTGAACGGCATGCTGTCCCCCCCCAAGCCGAAACGGTTCGTCGCGTCGAGGAACAGCCCGCGACCGTTGTTTTGGTACAGGGTATTGGTTTCAAGGGTGTTGTGGGTGAGCAACAAGTCATCGTCGCCATCGCTGTCGAAGTCGGCAGCGATGACGCCCATGCCCGCCTCAGGGCGGCCATCGGCGTTCACGGCGGCACCCGATAGCATCGCCGCGTTCTCGAACCGCCCATCCCCCTGATTGATCCAGAGCTGGTTCTCGGTCCCGTCGTTGGCCACGTACAGGTCCGTTCTGCCGTCATTGTTGAGATCGGCCGCAGTCACACCGAGCCCGTTGCCGAACGCCGCCCCCAGCCCAGCCTGTCCGGACACATCCGCAAACCGTCCGCCATCGTTTCGGAACAGCCGGTCCGGAACCGGATTGTAGACCGTAGGGTTGCAGTAATCGCGCGCCCCGACCGGTGAAAAGCACTGCTTGTTGTTGCGAACCGTGAAGTCCACGTAGTTTGTGAAAAACAGGTCGAGATCGCCGTCCTGATCGTAGTCGACAAATGACGCGGAAGTGCTCCAGCGCCTGTCCTGCGGGCCCTCGACGCGGGTGAAGGTGCCATCGCCACCATTCCTGAACAGCGCGTTCGGGCCCGTCCCCGTGACGTACACGTCAGGGTCTCCGTCACCATCGTAATCACCGACAGCCGCGCCCATAGCGAAGCCGGAAAACACGATGCCGGCTCGCTCTGTCACGTCCTCGAACGCGAGAGTGCCGGACGGGGCGATGCGGTTCTCGAATAGTCGGCAGCCTAGGCCGGTCTTGGGCGGGAACCGCGAATCCGCGGGGTCGGCACCCTCTTGCAGGGACGCGCCCTGAAGAAAAAAGACGTCGAGATCGCCGTCTGCGTCGAAGTCGATCAGCGCGACTCCCGATCCCATGATCTCCGGCAGGCGGTATTGCTGGCTGGCGTCCGCGAAATGGCGGAAGACGAGTCCGGCCTCCTTGGCGGCTTCGCGGAACAGAACCGGGCCGGCGGATCCGACGCCATCCGTCTCGGGAAACGGCTCGGACCCGCAGCCGCCAAGCGCCAACAGCGCCACTAGCATCGCGCCCCTCATCAGTGTTGAGTGTGCCATGAATCGCTGAAGGGAACCTCGTCACGGGTGACGGTCGTCACGGGCTTCCCAAATCAATCCACACGCCACGAAGGCACTGTTACCATGCGTTCGATGCAACGTGTCGTGCCGTTCGAGAATTGTCAAGCGATTGAGCGCACGATTCGCCTCTGCATCGGGCTCATTCTATTCGCGGGCGTACTGCCGGCTCAAGAGGCCGCCCTCGTCGTGACCGTGATCGAAGAGAAGACCGCGGAGACGGTGACCGGACTCGGTCCGGAGCGATTCTCGGTCAAAGATGGCGACACCCCGCTTCGAGTGATCTCCGTCAGCGAGCCTCGCGATCCGGTGGACGTCCTGCTCCTCGTGGATACCAGCCTGGCCGGCGAAGCGGTTCGGCCCATCGCTGAATCCCTCATCGAGCAACTCGCCGAGGGCGAAGCCATGGCCCTTGTCGGGTACGACGAGGGGGCGGAACTGCTCCACGACTTCACCTCGGAAAAGCAGTTCCTTCGCAAGGCGCTGGACCGTGCGGAATACGGTGGGTTGCCACGCGTCCACGACGCATTGTTCGCGTCGGTGGATGGCGGGTTCGAGGCAAGCTTGAACCGCAAAGCGGTCATCCTGCTCTCGAACGGCGTCTTGGCCCGCAGTCGGGTATCCGAGGCGGAAGTCCTCGAAGTCGCCAGGGCCAAGCGAGTGTCGGTCTACTCGGTGTTCGTGCGGACCGACGCGCGGAGCCTGCTAAGGCGCTTCGCGTTACGGACAGGAGGCGCGAGTTTCGCTGCCCGCAGGCTGAAGCTCGCGCCTAGGATCCTCGCGACGCGCGTGTTCGAGGCGGTGCGAAGCCCGTACGAGCTTACTGTCTCGGGAGTCTACACGCTGGGCGATCGCCTGGAGGCCACGATTAGTCCACCCGCAGACGGCAAGAAGAAGCTCTCTGCTTCCGTGCTGCCGGTGGACTGAGCCCTCCGCTCGGGGGCAGGCTGCTAGGTGCCGCGACGACTGTCCTTCGGCGTGGCCAAGTAGCCCGCGATGACACCGCTATCGATCTTATTCACCACGAGCTCGTAAGGTATGCGAGCTCCTTCGACATAGAACTGCACCGGCTCGAGCAATGACTTCCTGCGCTTGACGACTCTCTTGTCATCCGCCCAAAGCTCGATCGAGTAGAGGCCCTTCTTTCTGTCGGTTCCGCTGAGCTTGACGCTGACCGGGCCGACGCGCTGGGGCTTCCTGGTCTTTCCCAGGTTGAATTCGTAATAGTTGCGCTCGCCGAGGCGCTTCAGGGCGTCAAGCTCATCTCCGTTGGTTGCTATCAGACCGCTCTGCACGCCCAGGTCGCCCTTCACGCTCGTGAGTTCTTGGATAGTCTTCTCGAGTTCGGCCCGCGTGGCGTCGACCTCCTCCTTGACGACGTCGACCTTCCCGCCTAGGGCGCCTACTTGCGTCTCGGTGTCCTGCTGGTACTCGGCCAGCTTGCCTCCTACCTCAGAGATCTTCGCCTCGCTCGTCTCGCGGGTAGCCTCGATTTCTTCTTGCAGCGATTCCGCCCGACCGAGCGCCCTGCTCTCGACCTGGCGCGCCCTGACTTCGATCTGCTTCTCTGTGGACTCGACTCTCGAGGTCACCTTCTCCACCTCTGCCGCCAGCTGGGTTTGAGTTCCTTTGACGTTACCGTCCAGCAGGGAGAGCCGTTCCTCATGAGCGGTGAATTGAACGCCGACCTCGGCACGAAACTCCTTGAGCTGCAGGATTGTGTAGACGTTGGTCCCGGCTAGCGCCGCGAGCCCTACCAAAAGGACGATCGCGACGGGGGGTACGGAACTCTCGCCCGCGTTGCGCGCGGGGGTTCGTACATTGGGTTGGGATGGCGTGAGCATTGATGGATTTTCTCCTTATCTGGAATTGATTTCTTCGGTTATCCTACTTAGAGTAGAACACCTCGGTTTGTTGGACGCTCGAAGTGGTCGGCGCGGTTTCGCCGAATCGTTTGATTCCTAAGATTATCGCAGCATGCCTGGGTCACGCGTTCGAAAGCCCGCCGCAACCGATAGGTGACCAGAATGAAACAAACGCTTTACCTGGCAGTCGCAATCCTCGCCCTCGCTGTCCCTCCCACGATCCCCGGGGAAGGCTGGATTGAACTTTTCGACGGCAAGACCCTGAACGGTTGGATCCAGCACAATGGCTACGCGACATACAGGGTAGAAGCCGGTGCTATCGTAGGCCGCACATCGATCGGCAGTGCGAACTCATTTCTTTGCACAACAACGAATTTCGGAGATTTCGAACTGGAATTTGAGGTCAAGGTCCACGACGACCTCAACTCGGGCGTGATGATCCGCGCGAGCCAAAAAAATGCGTCAACCGGCAGTGGGCGCAACAACGCTATTGGGCGCGTCTACGGTCCCCAGGTGGAGATCGAAGCGAGCGGTGCGGATGGTGCCGAGTCCGGGTACATCTATGGCGAGGCGACGGGCCGCGGGTGGTTGACTCCAGACGACGAACTCATTCCTCACAAGACGATGCGCGATGGGGAATGGAACAGCTTCCGTGTCGTCGCGAAAGGGGCGCGCATACAGACATGGATCAACGGCAAGGCCATCGAGGATCGAGCCGACGAAGAGATCTACAAGACCCACGCAGGTGGGTTCATCGGGCTCCAAGTCCACGGCATCCGTGAAGGAAAGGGTCCCTATGAGGTCGCTTGGCGCAAGATTCGGATACGGCCCCTCAACTAGCCCTCCCAGCGCAGGAGCGTCCTAGAGTGTCCGTTGGTCCGTCCCCGGGCAGCGGTACGCTCGATTCGAAGCAAGCTCCAACGAGGGATCGAAGCTTTCTGCCGCACCTGCTGCGCGTCAAGGCCGCAACCTGCTTCGGGCGGCGCATCACGCCGCCGTTCGTCACGCTCTACGTGACGACTCGGTGCGACGAGAAGTGCATCCACTGCTACTACTGGGACGAACTCAATCCCAAGCCGAACCGCGATTTCACCCTCTCGGAATTCGACCGCACGCTGGGATCCATGGGCGAGATCTTCAACCTCTTCATTGGTGGCGGCGAGCCGTTTCTCCGCGGCGACCTGGACGAGATCATTCGCGCCGCATACGCTCGGAACCGCGTGGCAAACGTCTACGTTCCGACCAACGCCCAGCACACGGCGCGAGTGGTTTCGACGCTCGATTCCGTGCTCAGCGGCGCGCCGAGACTGCGATTCCACCTGAACCTCAGCATCGACCATGTCGACGAAGGCGAACACGACCGCATCAGAGGCCGGGAGGGGGCGTACCGCCGCCTTCTGCAGACTGCGAAGGCGATCCAACCATATCGCCGGAAGTACCCGAATCTGATCCTGCACACCCTGACCACTGTCATGAGGGACAACCAAGAGGACATCCTTCGGATCCACGAGGAACTCAAGCGCCGCTTCGACCCCGACGGCACATCGTACAACTACTGCAGAGGCAACCCGCTCGACGCGGAGCAAACGGAGGTCGATCCGGCAATCTATCGGAAGCTGGCGGAGCGCGTGCGAGAAGACCGCCTTGCCGGTCGAGTCCGGCGAAGCGCCTTCGGGAATGCGAATCACAGCCTGGACGATCAGGTCCGGGCCAGCGTCGAGCGAACGGTGCTCCAAGAACGGGCGCAGTTCTCATGCGTATCCGGCCGCCTGGCGTGCGTCATCTATAGCAACGGGGACGTGACCGAGTGCGAGACGAAAAACTCGCTTGTGGGCAACTTGCGCGACTCAGGCTACGACTTCCCGTCTCTGTGGTTTGGCGAACGAGCCAAAGCGGTCGCCGCGGAAGCTGCCGCCGGCTGCTATTGCACGCATGAGTGCGGCCACTACGCGTCGACGATCTACAGCCCGAGCAAGCTCGTCCAGTTAGTGGGGCGAGCAGCCGCCTCAAGTGCGCAACGCCATGTTCCTAGCATTTGATCCCCTCGAAGGATACGGCTCTTTCTTCGACCGTCGAGGCTCGGCGGCCTGCTCGGCCCGAACCGAATTGCCCGACGCCTCTGGGACCGAGGCGAGCAGCCAATGAACCGATTCCGTCGGCACGGCCGGTCGCGACGCCCGCGTCCGCACTCTTGATCGCGCCGAGTCGCCCCAACGCTCGCTTCGATGTCGCTCGGGACGCCGACGCCGCGGAAACGTGTCGGCAGGCACAAGTAAGACGGCTCTCGCGCTGAATACGGGCGTGGAGAATCAATCGCCGGCTCGAGCTGCCACTACCAAGCGGGCGGCGAGGCTTCTTTGCGGGCACGCTTCGACTCTGCTCATACGCCGGCTCGCCACGAGGGCCCCGCTGGCACGGCCCCAAAAGGCGACTGTCCCGTTGAAGACTGTCCGACGGCCCCCGACGCCACGGTCAATCCCTCGTCGCGCGGGCGGGTTGCACCCAATCTTGCAAAGCGACAGGCTGGCCGCACTAGGGCGGCATCTGGCGATTGACTTGCCAGCTTCATTCCACTACGCTTCGAGTAGTCGGCGACGACCACTGTTGGGCATGTCGATCTTCCGGTTCACTCCCTGCCGCTGTATCGGGCCGGCCTAGGTCCGGCCTTTTCCGCAGCCATTCAATTCGCGGCAACAGCGCCGCGAGACCCGCCCCGGAGGTCGAGGTGTTTCGAGGGATCCGAGAACAAATCCAGACTGTCTTCAAGCACGACCCCGCCGCGAAGAGCGGCTTGGAGGTCTTGCTTTGCTACCCCGGTGTCCACGCGATCTTCCTGCACCGCGTCGCGCACCGTTTCTACCGAACCCGCCGTTTCGTTCTTGCGCGACTTATTTCGCACATCTCTCGCCTGCTCACCGGGATTGAAATCCATCCCGGCGCGAGGATCGGCCGGCGATTCTTCATCGACCATGGCATGGGCGTCGTCATCGGCGAGACCGCCGTCATTGGCGACGACGTACTGCTTTACCAGGGCGTCACGCTAGGGGGAACTGGGCACGGAACGGAACGACGCCACCCGACCCTCAGAAACCACGTTGTCGTGGGGTCAGGCGCCAAGGTACTCGGGAACATCGAACTCGGCGAATGGGTGAAAGTCGGAGCGGGATCGGTTGTTGTGAAGCCCGTGCCAGCCTATTCCACCGTCGTCGGGATTCCGGGCCGTATCGTCGCCGTGAAGGGCGTCGCTGTCAGCCACGACGAGTGGCAGATGCTCGAGCACGGCGAATTGCCCGACCCCGTCGGGCAGACGCTTGCGAACCTGAACGAGCGGCTCTCCTTGGTCGAGTCTGAAATCAAGGTCCAGGACGCCCCGGATCCAGACTTTCAATCCACGTTTCCCACTGGCTGAAAAAAAAGGCACCTAGCGCCACCCGTTCTGCTCTCGGGTCGCGAAGCGCGTCGGAACTGAATTCCGATCGTGAGGCTCGGACGTGGAACCTCTTCGGCAGAGACGCCTGCGCAGCGGCCGCGCGGGCGCTCACAGTTCGTCAGGACGCGGCCGCCTCGGTTGTCTCCTCCTCAAGAGGAGGCAAGCCCAGATCCACTGGATCGATTGCCTCGATTGGCGGGCCTCCACCGCCCTTGACTTTCGCCGCCTTCCTTAGAGCCCTCTTCTCCTCCTTCTCGCGGCGCTTGGCTGCGCGCGCGAGCTCTTTGAGCCTTTTCTGGAATCTTGTGTTTGATCTGCTAGCCAAAGGACTGCCCTCCCGGTAGTGTTTGCCTCCCTTGCGAGTCGAGCCGACATGGGCCCTTGAACTCGCTCGGAATTAACCGAGTATTATTACAGACTGTCACAATTCGTTCACTTCAAACGGGTTCCTGCCATAATCGGCGACCAAGAACGGGCTCGGGCAAATGGCCAAGTCGCACGCTGGAAGCGCGACAGCGCGGAAAGCCGCGCTGGGCAGCTTGGAACGAATCGCCGCACGCCGCCGTGGGCTACAGTGACTACCGGTTGCTGGCCGTGACCGTGCGGGGCCGGCATGGACCAAGCACCGCCAAACGGCTCTAGTTGCGCCGCGAGCGTTTGGGATGGCGCTTTGCCCGGATTTCTTTGAGCTTGCTCTTCTTGCGCTTGGGCTTGCTGATGCGGAAGGTTCCGCTGCCCAAGTACTCCGCCTCGTAGGTGCTGTGTTTCCGAGCCATTGAATTCGCGCCTGTCTGTTTACAATATCGCATCCAAAGCGCGGGTCCCTGCGTTGTGCGGGACTGGGAGCGACGGGCAAGGAATCCGGAAACCTGGCCCAACCTATACTGGTTGGTCCGACCCGCCATGGCCTACCCACGTGTCGCAAGAATGCGATCAGCCAGCGAGTTCCGCTCGTATTGCAGCGACCTCGGCCTCTCAATTCAAGCCGAGGACTCTATCGAGACGGCGCCGGACTCGCCGCTCGCCCAACCGGTCCGCACAGGCACCAAGACGATCGGCAATCGCTTCGTCATCCACCCCATGGAAGGCTGGGACGGCGAGCAGGACGGCAAGGCAAGCGATCTGGTACGCAGGCGGTGGCGGAACTTCGCCATAAGCGGGGCAAAATGCATTTGGGGCGGCGAAGCAATGGCTGTGACGCCCGAAAGCCGCGCCAACCCCCGCCAGCTCCTCATCCAGCCCTCGACAGAGGATTCGCTCAGGGCGCTGCACGCGGAACTGCTGCAAACACACCGCAGGGAGTTCGGTACCACCGACGATCTGCTGACGGGATTCCAGCTTACGCACTCGGGTCGTTTCTCGCGACCCGATTCGTCGAGGCTCAAGCCACAGATCCTGTATCGGCACCCGTTCTTGGATCGAAAGTTCGGGCTGCCGGACGATTACCCGGTGCTCAGCGACGACGAAGTGCGGAAAACGATCGACCGCTTCATCCAGGCCGCCGGAATTGCCGAGCGCTGCGGAACCGATTTCGTCGATGTCAAGCACTGCCACGGGTATCTCGGCCACGAATTCCTCGGAGCGGTCACGAGGCCAGGCCCCTACGGCGGATCGTTCGAGAACCGCACCCGCTTCCTGCGCGAGGTGGTCGCTGGAATCCGCGCGACGACATCGCGGCTCGACATCGGCGTGAGGCTGAGCGCGTTCGACTTCGCGCCCTTCTACCCCGATCCGGAGCAAAGCCGCGGCACACGCTTGGGCCCCGGGATACCAGAGGACTTCTCCAGCTCCCTGCCTTACCGGCATGCCTTCGGGGGACGCGAAGACAATCCGGTGGAGTACGACCTCGCGGATACATGCCGATTCCTCGAACTGCTTCGGCAGCTTGAGATCCGCATGCTCAACGTGACCGCCGGAAGCCCGTATTACAACCCGCACATCCAGCGCCCCGCTCTCTTCCCCCCGTCCGACGGCTACCAGCCGCCTGAGGATCCACTCGAGGGATGCAGCCGTCAGATCCAAGCCACGGCCGAACTCAAGGCGCTCTTCCCGGACCTGTTCATGATTGGCACCGGCTACAGCTATCTCCAAGAGTTTCTGCCGCACGTGGCGCAGTGGGTGGTTCGCAGCGGACGGGCCGACGCGGTGGGCCTGGGACGAATGGTGCTCTCATACCCCACGCTGCCGAGCGACACCCTGCAACAAGGGCAACTCAATTCGAAGCGAATCTGCAGGACGTTCAGCGATTGCACGACGGGCCCGCGCAACGGCCTGGTATCGGGTTGCTACCCGCTCGACCCGATGTACAGAAAGCTTCCGGAGGCCACGATCGTGAGGAAGATCAAGGCATCCCTGTGACCCCCGCGCGCAGGCCCGTCAACCGCGTAGCTGATCGTACGGCACCCAGCCGACCCTCGCGCCCCAAGCCAGCCAAGCGGCCTGCATTTCCGCTACGCGGTCGGGCATCTGGGCGGCGAGGTTTCTCAACTCGCTGCGATCCTGCTCCAAGTCATAGAGTTCCCAATCCCCGGCGGCGAGCGTACCCTGGTCGCGCTTGGCAACCAGCTTCCAGCGCCCCATCCGCACAGCGCGGTTCCCTTGGTGCTCCCAGAAGATTGCCTCGTGGCCCTCGCGGGTGCCGGCCTCGAAGATCGGGCGCAGGCTCTTGCCTTCCAAGGACGTGATCGCCTCGCCGTTTCGGTCTCGAGGATACTGGGCTCTCCCCAGATCGACGCAGGTCGCCATCAGGTCGATCACGTGCCCCGGCGCGTCGGTGACGGATCCTTCCGGCACCTTGATGCCATCCGGCCAATGGCAGACCAGCGGCGACGAGATCCCGCCCTCGTGTACCCAGCTCTTGAACATGCGCAAGGGAGTGTTGCTGGCATTGGCCCATGGGCGGTCGTAGCCATCAAACGAATCGGGCCCGCCCGGCATGGCAGTCGGGTCGGCCCAGGTGTTACGGGGCGTGCCTTGCGCGATATCCGCACTTTCGTGGCAGCCGCCATTGTCGGAAAGGAACATGATGAGCGTGTTGTCCAGCTTGCCCAAGTCCCGAATGGCCTGGACTACCTTGCCGACCCCTTGGTCCAAGCAGTCGATCATGGCCGCGTAGACTTCCATGCGACGTTGCCAGAGCGCCTTGTCGTCCGCATCGTCCCATGAGGGGACGTCAGGGTCCCTAGCACTGAGCTCCCAATTGTCGGCTCGGATGCCGGTCTCTGCCTGGCGGGCAAATCGCTGTTTCCGCAATTCGTCCCAGCCCATGCCGTACTTCCCCGCGTAGTTATCGATGTCTTCGGGCTTGGCGTGCAGCGGCCAGTGGGGGGCGGTGTACGCAAGGTACAGGAAGAACGGCTCCGGGTTTCCACCGTGCTTCTTCAGGAAGCGGACCGCGTTGTCGCTGAAGGCATCCGTCATGTAGAAGGAACCGTCGTCGGGCGGCGTGTAGGGGTCGTTGCCGTAAGCCATCTGCCTGGCACCGTCCAGCTTGAAGTAGTTCGAGCCGCCGCTGATCAGGCCGAAATACTCGTCGAATCCCCGGTCCAAAGGCCAATGCGGCCGGCTCTCGCCGACATGCCACTTGCCCGACATGAGCGTGGTGTAGCCCGCTTCCCCGAGGATCTCGGCAATTGTGGCGCAACTGTCGTTTAGGTGGCCTTGATACGAAGGGCTGCCGAGGTCGTTGATCATGTGCCCGACGCCGGCTTGGTGCGCGTAGAGGCCGGTAAGCAGCGAAGCACGAGTCGGGCAGCAGCGCCCCGCGTTGTAGAACTGGCGGAAGCGCAATCCGCCCGACGCCAGCGCGTCCAGGTTCGGCGTCGAGATCTCGCCACCGTAACTTCCTATGTCGGAGAAGCCCATGTCGTCGGCCATGATGACGACGATGTTGGGACGATCGTACCCTGCATTGTCGTCACGCGCTGTGCAGCCTGCCAGCGCGGCTCCGCCGAGAAACTGAATGAAGGACCTGCGGTTGAATGCGCTTCGCATGACGCATTCGAGTATCGCGGACTCGCGCTCCAGAGAGCAACGGCGAACGAGTTCTCGCAAGAATCTGCCGGACGCGAGGCGCGGCCAGCAGGTGGAATCGTCCCCGCCTATCGAAGAGATCGCGCGGAGCAGCGCGCTGGGAAGCTCTTGTCTCGTGCTCGAAGGAAGCGAGACCGAACGACGCTATTGCTCGCTATGTCGCGAACGCACCGGGCCGTCCCATCGCCGTGAACGGGGCGATTCGACGGCATCCAGTGCAAGTCTGGCCGCCGATACGGGGATTCGGGCAACCGGGCCGCAGCCAAAGGCGCAGCCGGTAGAAAGAGCCGGCAGCCAAACCAGCGGATAATACTCGTTTGTCCATGTCATCGAACAGACCCTTTCGGCTCGAAGGAAGAACAGCCTTGATCACCGGAGGCGCAAGCGGCATCGGGGAGCAGACGGTGCGGGCGCTCGCAGCAAGCGGAGCTAGAGTGCTGATCGGCGACATCAATCAACCGGCGGCGCAGTCGCTAGCGAGCGAAATCGAGAACAGCCACCCTATCCAGTTGGACGTTTCCGACCCGTCCAGCATCGCGGCCTCACTCGAGAGGCTCGACTCGCTTGACATTCTCGTCAACAATGCCGGCATCGGGCATGTAGGCACGATCGAGGAATGCAGCTTGGCAGACTGGCGAAACGTAATGAAGGTCAACGTAGAAGGGGTATTCCTAGTAACATGCGCGGCCCTGCCGCTATTGCTGAAGTCGCAACGCCCGTGCATTGTGAACATCGGATCCGTGGCGGGCTTGGTCGGCGTCAATCGGCGCTTCGCCTATTGCGCCTCGAAAGGCGCGGTCGTCAGCATGACGCGCTCCCTCGCAGCCGACTACGCGGGACGAATCCGGGTGAACTGCGTTTGCCCCGGAACGGTCGGTACCCCCTTCGTCGAGGCGTACTTGGAGAAATACCACAAGCACGAGAAGGAAGAAGTCCGGCAGCAACTGGACGCCCGTCAGCCAATTGGGAGGGTCGGCAAGCCGGAAGAGATCGCTCACCTAGTGCTGTACTTATGCTCGGACGAGGCGGAGTTCGTGCATGGCTCGATGATGGCCATCGACGGAGGCTGGACGGCATTGTAGCCGCCGAGTCCAATCGCTGTGAAATAATGGCGTCGCTATGAGGCTACTACTCTCGACACTCGTCTACGCCGTGATCGCGACTGGCCTTTGGGCAGAGGTGCGTCTTCCCGCGTTGTTCGGCGACCACATGGTGATTCAGCGCGACCTGCCGGTCCATGTATGGGGATGGGCGGATCCTGGCGAGGCCGTCAGCGTGGAGTTTCTTGGTCAAAACGCGTCTACGAGAGCGTCCGGCGAGGGGCGATGGGAGGCCTACTTGGAGCCTGCGCAAGCGGGCGGTCCCTACACGCTCGACGTGCGTGCTGCAAACGCGATCACAATCCACGATGTCCGTGTCGGCGAGGTCTGGGTTGGCTCTGGCCAGTCCAACATGGTCTGGCCGCTCCAGCGCTCGCGGGACGCGGAGAAGGAGATCGCATCTGCGGACTATTCCGGCATCCGCTACTTCAAGGTGGAGTTGTCCACTTCGGACGCGCCCCAAGGCGATGTCCGCGGGGAATGGCGCGTCGTGACACCGGACACTGCCGGGGAATTATCGGGAGTCGCCTACTTCTTCGCACGCCACCTCAACAGGAAGCTGGGCGTGCCGTTCGGAATCATTCAGTCGGCCTGGGGCGGAACCCCGGCCGAGGCATGGACGAGTCTCCCAACGCTCTCGGCGGAGCCTTCGCTCGCTGGCATGGTCGGAGAATTCGAACGGGAGGCTGAAGAAGCCAAGGGCGCGTACGATACGACGCTGGCGAACTGGGAAAAGCGAGCGGCCAGCGCGAAGGCGCAGGGGAAGGACTTGCCGCGCAAGCCCCCGCCCCCGCGTGCGCTCCGGCCTCAACACAAGCCCGCCTCTTTGTTCAACGCGATGGTCGCGCCCCTGACGCCTTATCCAATCCGCGGAACGATCTGGTATCAAGGCGAAAACAACGGCAGCCGGGGCCAAGGGCTACTCTACCGGAGGCTGTTCCGGTCCATGATCGAGGGCTGGCGCCGTGAATGGGGCTTGGGGGCGTTTCCGTTCTTGTTCGTGCAGCTTGCAAATTTCGGTCGTGTCCCCGCTCAGAGCACGTGGCCGGAATTACGCGAGGCGCAAGCCTTGGCTCTGGGCCTAGTCCAAACGGGCATGGCGGTGACAATCGACATCGGCAATCCGACGGACATCCACCCGCGCAACAAGCAAGATGTAGGTCTTCGCCTAGCACTGGCCGCCCGGGCGGTCGCTTACGGCGAGGAGGGCTTGGCGTACTCCGGGCCGATCTTCCGCCAAGCGACAAGGGAGGCCGGAGCGATCAGGCTTTGGTTCGACCACGCGAGCGGCGGACTGCAGGCGCGGGGCGGCGCGCTGGAAGGTTTCGAGGTCGCCGGAGCTGACGGGAAGTTCGTACCGGCTGAGGCCCGCATAGCGGCGAACACGGTGCTGGTCTCGAGTCCGTCTGTTAGCGAACCGCACCAAGCTCGCTATGCCTGGGCGGCTGACCCTGAAGGCAATCTGTTCAACGTTTCAGGTCTCCCCGCATCCCCGTTCCGCACAACGTGGTGAGGGGCCGAGAGGTCGGGTCGCTTTCAAGACCGCTTAGACAGGCTGCTAAGGAATAGCGATCGATTGATTGCGCGCGTCGTAGGTGCGTGGAGGGTGGTGCGCTGCATGCCATCGCGCAGCGGGCATCCATTCGATGCCCCACTTCAGTCGGGGCACTGGATATCGTTCGGAGAGCTAGGCTGGCGGGTTGCTAGACAGACTGGGGCCTAGATCCTGGCAGGAAGCCCCCGGGGGCGGCCGCATCTTTGAGAATGGCGAACGCAGTATCAATGAATTGTCCTAAGTGTCTCTTTCCGGCGCGCGCCGCCGCGAGCGCCACCGGCATCGGCACGGCGTTACCGATCATCCGGCTGACTCTCGTGATGTCGACTTGATCGCCTCGCCTGATAAAGACGAAGTCACGAGGGACGGTTTGGAATAGGACACCCTCTCGACGGAAGTGTGCCCGGTCTTGCTCCTGCTGGCCTGAACGTCCGTTTGCAATGATCTCGTGGTGATGGCCGCGACCGACTGGTGACAATCCGCGCGACCGTAGACCGCGCGACCTTCCGTCTCGGTGCCTTTGCGGCGGCATTCTGCCAAGAGTTCCGGCGGCCATTCCCGCCATGCCCCCGGCCGCAAGGTGCGGATGCGACCCCGGGTTGCGCGGTGCCATCTTTGAGGGTGTTTGTCGGGAAGAGCGGCGTCCCACAGCTTTCCGGCACTCGCGCGTTCCTCGACACGCCCGCGAAGGCGGCCGGCTGCCAGCTCTCGCAGGGCGGCTCCTAGCCCGGATTTCTCACGAGGGGTAGGGTATAAGGCCGTGTCTTGTGGTATAATCGGTTTATTATGAACAACTTACCACGTAACAGGACGACGGCCTTATGACGACAGAGTGTACCACAGGACGCTTGGAGTTCGCAGGCTTGCGAAGGCAGCGTGTAGTCGGGCGGTTTGACGGCGGGGAACTGGGGTCGGATGGCGGCGGGCTGCTGCTGCGCGAGCTGGCCCTGCGGACGGGGCTGTTCCGGCGGTTGAGTGCGTGTTTCCGGGATCACCGCGACCCGCGGCGGACGCAGCATGCGGTGGAAGTGCTGCTGGCAGCGCGCGTGCTGGGGCTGGCGCTGGGCTATGAGGACCTGAACGATCACGACACGTTGCGCCAGAGCAGGCTGTGGTCGCTGCTGTGCGGGGCGGCGGGCCGCGGGCGGCGCGGGGCGAGCTGGGAGGGCTGGCCGCCGGGCAAGAGCACGCTGAATCGCCTGGAGCTGACGGGGGCGGCGCTGGGTCCCGGGGAACGCTACAAGAAGATCGTGGCCGACACCGCGCGGCTGGACGCCCTGCTGGTGGACCTGTTCCTGGACTGGCACGGCGCGCAGCCGGAGCGCATCGTGCTGGACGTGGACGCGACGGATGACCCGCTGCATGGCCGGCAGGAAGGCCGCTTCTTCCATGGGTACTACCGCAGCTACTGTTACTTGCCGCTGTACATCTTCTGCGGCCAGCAGCTGCTGGGGGCGCGCCTGCGGACGGCGGACCGCGACGCGGCGGAGGGCACGGTGCAGGAGCTGGAACGCATCGTGGGGCGCATCCGGGAGCGCTGGCCGGGGGTGGAGATCCGGCTGCGCGGGGACAGCGGGTTCTGCCGCGAGGAATTGCTGGCTTGGTGCGAGGCGCAGGGAGTGGAGCATGTGCTGGGAATCGCGCAGAATGCGCGCTTGAAGCGGAGCCTGGCCCCGGCGATGGAGCGCGCCCGGCAGGCATGCGAGCGGACGGGGCAGGCGGCGCGGGTGTTCCAGGACTTCCGCTACCGGACGCTGGACAGCTGGAGCCGCGAGCGGCGCCTGATCGGCAAGGCAGAGCATTTGCCGCGGGGGGCCAGCCCGCGTTTCGTGGTGACGTCGCTGGGGGCCGGGCGGATGGCGGCGCGCACGCTGTACGAGCAGGTGTACTGCGCGCGGGGCGACATGGAGAACCGCATCAAGGAACAGCAGCTGGCGCTGTTCGCGGATCGCACCTCGGCGCACACCATGCGGGCCAACCAGTTGCGCCTGTATTTCGCCTCGTTCGCTTATGCGCTGCTGGAGTTGCTGCGGCGCCGGGGTCTGCGGGGCACGCGGCTGGCGCGGGCGCAATGCGGCACGATCCGCCTGCAGCTGCTCAAGATCGGCGTGCGGATCCGGGTCAGCGTGCGGGCCGTGCGGCTGTCGTTCGACGAGGGCTTCCCGGAAGCGGGCCTCTTCGGGCAGGTGCTGGCCCGTCTCCAGAGCCTGCCCCTGCGCTGCTAGCCGCGGCACTCCAGCCATCGTCTCGAGCCCCGTCGGAGGTCAGCGGGACCACTGCGTCGCCAGGCCGGGAGGCAAGACAAAACGGACCCCGGCAACCGCGGATCTGGCGACCCTTGCCCGGCCTCTGCCCGGATCCAGCACCCCACGCAACATTGCCAGGCTATCCAACCACCCCAAATGGACAAAACGCCTCCAAATCCAAAACTCTTGAGAAGGTCGGGCTAGGGGCCATGGCCATCAATGCCGGTTCCCCGCCTCGCCGGCTGTGACCCCAAGCTGGCAAACAGGCGGTCCCGGGCTTTCAAAGCCAAGTCAGAAATCTCGCGTGCTCGGCACGAGACCCCCTTCGGATGCGAATCAGGAATGCGGGACTGCTGCAAATCGCACGTGCGAATGCACTTCGCGATGAAATGTGAAAATGGATTGAATCCCTGCCGGCTGATGAATGCTTGTTTCGCCCACGCCCATAGTCAAAGATCTCGTGCTGGTCGGCGGCGGGCATAGCCACATCACCGTTCTCAAGAAATTCGGCATGAAGCCCGTTCCCGGCGTCCAGCTGACGCTAGTCTGCCGCGACGTTCACACGCCTTATTCAGGAATGCTCCCCGGCCTGATTGCCGGCCACTACACATACGACGAGGCGCACATCGACCTGCGCAAGCTCTGTGTCTTCTCCTCGACGCGGTTCATCCACGACGAGGTCCTTCGCCTCGACCCGAATCGGCGAACGCTTCACTTCCGGCAACGACCACCGATTCCGTACGACTTGGTATCCCTCAATATCGGCTCGACGCCGGACATGCGAGACATCGACGGAGCCCGAGAGCACGCGGTTCCCGTCAAGCCGATCAGCGAGTTTCTTCCCCGCTGGGAAGCGCTGCTGCAACGCGTCAAGAATCTCGACACAGCGCCGATCATCGCAGTAGTCGGCGCGGGCGCGGGCGGCGTGGAACTCACACTGGCAATCCAGCACCGCCTTCGCGGCCATTTCGTGTCGGTCGACAGGGCATCGATGCCCGAGATGCACATCTTCTGCGCAACGCCCGAGATTCTTCCAACGCACAACCGCAAGGTGCGAGCGAGGTTCGAACGAATCCTTGCGGAGCGCGGAGTCACCGTGCATCGCGAATCTCCCGTGGTCAAGGTGACGGCCGATGGCTTGCGCACTGCAACCGGTTGGCGAGGAAGGTTCCACGAAGTCGTTTGGGTTACTAAGGCAGCTGCCGCGCCCTGGCTCTCCGACTCCGGGATCGCTACCGACAGTCGAGGCTTCCTGCGGGTTGACGAGAGCTTGCGGGCCGTATCGCACCCAAACGTGTACGCGGCCGGGGATGTCGCAGCCGTTGACGCGCATCCGCGCGAGAAAGCGGGCGTCTTTGCCGTCCGCCAAGGACCCCCGCTCGCGGAGAACTTGCGCCGGGCGCTCTGGGGCCGGCCCTCCCGTCCGTTCCGTCCGCAAAGGCAATTCCTGAGCCTTGTCAGCACGGGCGACCAGTACGCCGTCGCGTCACGCTCCGGATGGTCGTTCGAGGGCGAGTGGGTCTGGAAATTGAAAGACTGGATCGACCGGCGCTTCATGGACAAGTATCAAGAGTTGCCTGCGATGGACGGCGGAAGCCAAATTCCGCCCGCCGTGACCCCGGATGACCCAGAGCCTCCGCAGCACGACATCCGGTGCAGGGGCTGCGCCTCCAAGATCGGCGCGACCCCGCTGCTAGGCGCGCTCGATTCGATCGAGCCGTTCTGGCGCGAGGACGTCCCGGATGGTCTAGGCTCACGGGATGATGCAGCCATTCTCAAGGTGCCGGCGGGCAAGTCGCTCGTCCAATCGGTCGACTTCTTTCCCGCCATCGTGGACGATCCTTTCCTGTTCGGTCAGATCGCCGCCAATCATGCGTTGAGCGACATTTTCGCCATGGGAGCGGTTCCGCAATCGGCGCTCGCGGTGGCCGGCATTCCCTTTAGCGCCCCGGAAAAGACGGAAGACCTGCTCCGTCAGATGCTATTGGGCGCCAACGAGATTTTCCGTGAGACACGCACCAACCTGGCAGGCGGCCATACCAGCGAATGCCCGGAACTGGCGCTAGGCTTTGTAGTCAACGGTATCGCGGATACCGACAAGGTGATGCGCAAGGGCGGCTTGCAGTGTGGGGACGCGCTCGTTTTGACGAAGGCGTTGGGGACAGGGGTGCTCTTCGCGGCCGAGATGCGGCTCCAAGCCAAGGGCCGGTGGATTGACGGTGCGATAGGGTCGATGTTGCAATCCAGCCAGCGAGCAGCGGACATCCTGCACACGTACGGAGCGGTCGCCTGCACGGACATTACGGGGTTCGGCCTGGCGGGGCATTTGGTCGAGATGCTGGAAGCATCTGGCGTCGCGGCCGAGATCCACTTGCGGTCGCTGCCCCGGCTTGCAGGTGCCTTGGCTTGTCTAAAGGCCGGCGTTTTCAGCTCGCTGTATCCCGAGAATCTAAAACTATGGGCTCGCGTTTCGAACAGCGACGTAGCCCCGGATCACCCAGCCTTCGCGCTGATGTTTGATCCTCAGACGTCGGGCGGGCTCTTGTCCGGCATTCCGGAGTCGAATGTGGCGGACTGCCTCGAGGCTCTTCGGGAGGCCGGCTATGAACGGGCATCGCGAATTGGAATGGTGCGACACGCACCCGCCGATGGGAACCTGCTCTCCGTAATCTAGTCGCCAGGCGATCCGTTCATCGGAAAAACAGTTCCTGGCCGGCCACCGCCAAGGCATGCGTGATCATCGCAGCGGTCACGCTACCGGACTTTGTGTAGGCCCTGCCACAGAACCACCCCAACACGCTGGCTGTCGCGCCATAGGGCAGGTTTGGGAATCCCCCGCGACCTAGGTGAACCGAGCCGAACAGCAAAGCCGATACTGCCTGCGAAAGCAAGGGCCGTCCGGTGGATGCGGCAGTCAGGTTCTGCACGACTCCTCGCAGGAGGAATTCCTCGGCGAGTGCGGTGGTGAAGTAGATCCCCGCTAGTTTGCCAAGGGTGCCGCCCAACGACCGCAAGGGATCTTCGAGTGGCGGGTCCCACTGAAGGTAGCCGCTCGAGATCCCTACTACAAGAATCCAAGGCAGCCCGTAACCGGAGCTTTGGAGGGCGACGCGCCAGTCTCTTTTCGACGGAACCAGGCGGAACCCAGTCCCGCGGAGCCGACGAAGCTCTAGGAACACGAAGAGCCCCAGGGGAATCAGCATCAGCTTGCCGAGCACGTCGAGACGGTGCGCGGGCGGGTCGAATCCCTGGTAGATTTCGCGGAAGAGCGTGCTTAAGCCGCTGATCATCGGAAAGGCCAGAGCGCAGATCACAACTGCGTCCTGCCACGTAAATCCATGCTTCCTCACAGGAAACAAGACATAGGGAAACGCGACACATGCGCACAGCAGGAGCAGATTCAGAAGGGAATACGGCGAGAACTTGCCGGTGGGCAACGAGTAGATCAGATAAGGTGAGATCGAAGCGGCCGATACGAACAGTGCGATGCGAGTGGGCGCGAATGCCTTTCGAACCGCCCGCCTCGCCTCGTTCGAAACAGAGGCGCAGTACAGCGCGGCCTGCACGCAGAATGCAGCGACGACGGGGATTGCTATCGCGGCGTGGTAGCCAAAGCGCTGTGCCAGAATGATTCCCGCGATGACGAGAAGGGCGCAAAGTGCGGTCAGGCCAGCCAGGAAAGGCCGCAGATTCGAGCCCGCGGTGCCAATGTTCCGGTTAGCCAAGCTATTCATCGTATCCCTGGCCACGGTCAAGACCCTCGCGTTCGCGGAGATGCCGGAAACCTTGATACGCGACGCGGCTGAAGCGGGCAGCAGACTCGTTGCCGAGCGCGAGAATTACACATACACACAAATGTTCAGATTCTGGGAGATCAAGAACGGCGTGCGCATCGGCCGCTACGAAGAGATTCGCGATATCACGTTTACGGGCAAAGGGGACCGCGAAGAGCGCCACCGGAAAGCACCGGTCCTGCAGCTCACGCGACTGCGGATGACCGACGAGGACTTTCGCGATCTCCGCGATGTGAACCCATTCGTGCTGACTTCGGAGACCCTCCGCTTTTACAAGGTCCGCTACAAGGGAATTGAACAGCTCAACAACGAGGACTGTTATGTGCTGCAACTGCGGCCGCGGCAAATCCTCTACGGCCAGCGCTTCTTCGACGGCTTGGTGTGGGTTGGTGTCGAGCACAGGCAGGTCGTGCGCGCCGCAGGCCGCCCGGTCCCCCAGATCCACCGAATCAAGGAAAGCAATCTCTTCCCGGGATTCGAGACGACTTACGAACCGGTGGACGGCGAGCATTGGTTTCCGGTGCGCACCGCGGGCGACGACATCTTGCCCTTCCCCTCGGGACACCAGCGCGTCAGGCTGCTGATCGAATACTCGGACTACAAGAGATTCACGGCCACTTCGACCGTGACATTCGGTGACGTCCCGGGAGGCTCGAGCAACGCGGAAGCCCCGAAATAGCGCGTCGAACGATTCGCCCGGCATTTGCCGAGGCCAGGCGTTACCACTTTTCTCGCAACGGGTTGTTCGAACCGCAGTCGAACCGTTGACCTCCCAACAGCCAGATTCCAGTTTCCGACTTGCCGCTGCTCGAATTGCAGACCAATGCTTCCGGAAAGCTGCCAATAGCGCCCGCCTGCATCGCCCTTCGCACGCATACTCGACGCTGGAAGAGGCCAAATGTACAATCGGACTTCCCATGCACCTCGTACTCGCTGTCGGGCTCGCCCTGTGCGCCCAACTCGCAGGCCAACCACTGGATCATCTCGGCAAGACACTCGCGAACTGGCAAGCAGACCTCGACGCTCCCAGCGACGTCAAGCGCCTGGCAGCCGCGCGAGCGATTGGCGAAATGGCGATCGCACAAAAGGACGGAGCCGAGGAAGCGCTTTTCGACGCACTCGGCCACGCAGACAGCTCGGTCCGGTACTGGGCAGCGGTTGCAAGTGTCCACCTGTCGGATCTCGACGCTACGCGAGTCGAGCAACTGAAGAGGGCTTTGGACGACAAAGTCCCGGAGGTGCGCGTCCAAGCGGCGCTCGCCTTGATCGCAACAGGAGAGGAGCGGGAAGCGTTGCAGGCGCTACGAGAGTTGATTGCCCACCACAACCGCGGTGTCCGGCTGCACGCCGCGCATGCTGCGGACGCAATTGGCGGCAAGGCCGGACCTCTAGCCGACTCGCTTCGAAACGCGCTTGACGACGACTTCGACTACGTGCAACGCGTGGCACGCCACGCGCTGTGGGTACTCGGCGAGAGGCCCTGCCCGTACAGGGCGTGCGAATGAGCTGGAAGAGAACCAATATGCAGCTTCTCAAAGTACGGACCGCAGCAATCGCGACCGCAGCCGCTTTGGCGGCGTCGCAACTGATGCTCCAGGCGAAGCCCCCAAATATCCTCTGGCTGTCGATCGAGGACACCGGCCAGCAAGTGGAGCCCTACGACGCGTTCGCACGGACGCCGAACATAGCGCGATTAGCGCGCGAGGGCGTGACTTTCCTGCGAGCGTACTCGCATTCTCCGGTCTGCGCGCCAACCCGCTCCGGAATCATCACCGGAATGTACCCAACGGCGATCGGAACGCACCACATGCGGTCTAGAATGGTTCCCCCTCCGTACGTGCGCGCGTTCCCTCAGTACCTCAGGGAGTTGGGCTACTACACGACGAACAACTCCAAGACCGACTACAACTTCCCGGTTCCGGTCACGGCATGGGACGATTCGAGCCGGGACGCGCACTGGAAGAACCGCCCTGACCCGGACCAGCCGTTTTTCTCGGTGTTCAACTTCGGAAGTTCCCACGAAGGCTCCGTGAGACGCCAGAACGCGGCGCGAGCGAAAGATCGCGGCGCGGCAATCCATGACGCGTCGCGCCTCCCTCTGCCGCCTTACTATCCCGACACCCCCAAGGTGCGTGAAGCCTGGGCATCCTACTACGACGTAGTCACGATCACGGATGGCACGATCGGCGAGATGCTGCTCGAACTCGAGGACGCCGGCCTCGCCGATGAAACCTTGGTCGTGTTCTGGGGCGATCACGGGGCGGGACTAGCACGCGCCAAGCGCTGGATTTACGATTCCGGATTGAAGGTGCCGCTGATCATGCGGTGGCCGGGCAAGATCGAGCCGGGCGCACGCCGAGCAGACTTGGTCCAATTCCTAGACCTTGCTCCGACGATGATCTCCGTCGCGGGCGGCGAGCCGCCTCCGCATCTTCACGGACGGGTGATCCTCGGCGACAACCAAGGCCCGGAACCGGAGTATCTCTACCACGGTCGGGACCGGATGGACGAGCGCTACGACATGATCCGCGGCGTGCGCAACCACCGATACCTATACGTGCGCAATTTCGAGTCGCACCTGCCGTGGGTGCAGTTCATGCGCACGCCGAGCCAAGGACCCGTCTACCAGGAACTCGAGCGTCTGAAGCGAGCCGGGGGTCTCGGTCCGCTAGCAGCTCCGTTCATGCGGGACTCCAAGCCGTTCGAGGAACTCTACGATGTGGTCGCCGACCCGCACCAAGTCTTCAACTTGGCGGCAGACCGCCGCTACGCGGAGACGCTGAGGACGCTCCGGGGCGAATTGCGAAATTGGATGCTGCGAATGGACGACAAAGGCCTGCTGCCCGAGCCGGAGCTTTATCGCCGAATGTTTGCGAACGAAAACAGCGCCGCCACCGAGGCACCCCTTGCGAGCACGAGCCGAGAGAGTGACGGTTCTATGTGGGTCTCGCTGGAAGCGCAGACAGAGGGGGCCTCCCTGGCTTACCGGATCGTCGGGAGCGAAAGCCACACGAAAATGACGAACGAGCCCTGGCTGCTATAAACCAAAAAGATCCGGCTCACGCGGGGACTGACCCTGGTAGCAATCTCAGCGCGGCTGGGATTCGAGAACAGCTCGCCCGTTACGGTGACGAATTAGTTCGAGAGCTGGGGGCGGGCAGTCACGCGAGACCGCGTGAGCCCGCCCCCTTTGAATCATGGCAGCATCGGCTCTTCGATCATGTAATCGACGTCAAGCGCCTCCAAGAATGCCATCAGATCTGCCTTCTCTTCGTCGGAGATATCGGCGTTCTTGGCATCTGCAAGGTTCTCCTCGTCGAGCCATTCGTTCTCCTTGCCGCCGCTCAGCATGAGATCGACTGCTTCCTCGAGCGTGGCCACGCTGCCATCGTGGAAGTAGGGAGCGGACTTGGAGATGTCAAAGAGGCTAGGCGTCTTGAACGCGCCCGTGTCCTGCTCGTCTTGCGAGACGTTGGAGCGGCCTATGTCGGGGCTCTCCGCGTCCATTCCGATCCCGACGTTGTGATACTGCTTGTCGGCCAGCAGGCGTCCGTCGTGGCAGTTCGTGCATTTCGCCTTCTCGGAGAAGATCATCCACCCGCGCTTCTCCTGGTCGTTCAACGCGGCTTCGTCGCCGTTCTGGAACGCGATGTACCGGGAGTTCTCAGTCGTCGTCACGATCGTGCGCATGAATGCCGCGACCGCGTACGCAACGCTGTCCGGCGTGGCCGGGCCGCCGAAGACCTCCTGGAACTGCTCGGCGTAACCGGGAATCTCATTGAGCGTGGCGCAGATGTCGTCCATGGACGGGGCGCCGTCGTTGCCCGATGCTCCCATGTTGCCGCCGCTCCAGGCGCCCTTGACTTGCTTCTCGAGCGCAGTCGATCTCCCGTCCCAATAAAGCGCGTCGTAGTATCCGACGTTCCACATTGTCGGAGCGGCCCTAGTGAGCTGCTTGTCAAACGCACCGAGGGCCGTCGCCCGACCGTCGGTCAGGCCGTTTTCCTCAAGGTGGCAGCCGTAGCAAGAGCGATTGCCGTCACCGCTCAAGCGCTGGTCGTAGTACAGCTGCGCGCCGAGAGCAACCTTCGCCTCGCTCATCGGGTTATCGGCCGGGACGACCATCTCCTCGTAGCCGGCGATCTCAGGCCAAGCCATCGGGGCTGGCTCCGAAGGCTCTTCCATGGCGCCGCAGTGCAAGAACAGCAGCGACAGCATCAACATCAGAGATACGTGCAGTTTCGACATTCTGGATCCTCCTTCATCGCGGGTCTCATTCGTTCCGTTCGACGGGCAGTGCTCCCACGATTCGCGCAACGCCCATGCCATTATAGTGTCGCGTACAGCGGAGGCGAAAAGCATCGGTTTCGCTCGCGGAACGATCAATCAGGCCGGGGCGAGTTCCTTCGGGAGGCGGAGGGCAACACGAGAGCGCGGCAAATGCAACAGGCGCGGCCTCATAGGGCCGGCAGCGCCCGCTGTTCCGTCCCGTACAGGAATTCGGGAGTCCGGGACAGCTCTCCAGGCGGCAACCTGACGACTCGAGGACGCACGAGAATCAGCAGGTCGCGCTGGCTCCAGCGCCGCTCGTTCCTCCGGAAGAGACTGCCCAGCCAAGGTATCTGGCCGAGTCCCCACAGCCCCCCTTCGGACCCGCGACGCTCGTAGACCGACATTCCAGAAACGATCGCGAAGTCGCCGCGTCGCAGGCGCACCTGCGACTTGAACTCGCGATTGGCCAAAACGGGTATGTCGTTGACAGCCTGGCCCGCGAGAAATCGGAAATTCACCTCTAGTTCCAAGGTGACGTCCAGCGCACTGTGAATCAGGGGCGTTACCGCTAGATTCAGTCCGAGGTCCTCGAACGAAATCGAGGGCGCGGGCTGGATATAGGATCCGTTGCCGACGGCCTGAGCACCGGACGCCGCCGCACCGGACGAGTATTGTGCCGTGGCAATCGGGTAGCGCTCGCCAATCTTGAATTCCGCCGGCATGCCATGGGCGCTGCGCACGTGCAAGCTATGGAGCGTCTGAGCGGAACTGGCGTCCAATCGAGCGATCAGAGACGCATCTCCTACGGTGACTCCAAGCACAGTTTTCCCGCCGCCCAATCCAATCAGCCGACCGGCGCTCGCAGGGTCCGGGGAAGCACCCAAGAGAGTGCTGAGGTTGGCCATTGGGAATGTGGAAGGCAAATTCATGCCAGCACGAATGTGACCGCTGCGGGAAACCGTGACCATTTGGAGTTCGATCTGTGCCATGCCCCGCGGATGCAGGAGACTCTGGGCAAGCAGCCGCGCCATGTTGACTTTAGACACGGAATCTCGCAAGAACAGCCTTCCTGACGAAGGAGCTTGGAGACGCCTGATTTCGAGAACTTGTTGGATCGCTTGGCTGACTTCGGAGACCTCGTCGGGAGTCAGCGCGCTATCAAGCGGCACGGAGCCGAATGCAACAGTTTCGAATTCGGATCGAGTGCTCGAAGTATCCTCGGCCACGAACAGAAGATCGTGGTCCAACGGCACGACTAGCGCCGTTCCAATCTCTCCCAGCGCCCGCATAACGCAACGGAAGTCGCATTCGGTAAGCTCGGCCCGAATGAGCCTGTCATCGTCGAATTCCTCATCGAACACGATCCGGATTCCGAATTCCTTGGCCGCCTCCAAGTACGCCTCGCGGAGCGTGCCGCGGAAGCGGAACGCGGCCTCGTGATCCGAGTAATTCAGCGTCTTGGGCTCGCTCGGAGCAGGCCGGACTTGAGCGACGGAGATCGCCGGCTCTCGGGCGGGTGCGCGGTCGCCCGAGTCGATTGACTGGAATTCCCAGGAATCGGGGACCATCTCCAAAGCCGTGCGATGCTCGCCCGCAGCGGCCAGCAGCTGCGCGGCTCCGCGTCGCACCCCTCGCGCCGCGCGAACATACTTTAGATTCGCCGGATCCAGTGCCCTCGCCCTGTTGTAGAGGAGGTAAGCCTCAATGTGGCGGCCTTGGCTCTGTGCCCGGCGTCCTTTCCGAAACAGGTCCTCGGCGCCATCGTCGGCTAGGGCGACAGGCAGGAAGATCAGAGCTAGAATCGCAACCAGGGCCCTTCTCTGGAGAGAATCCACCTTGCATTTAAGACGCCCGGTCCTTCGTCGGCGTGGAAGGCAAGCGCTTTGATTGAAGAACGGGCACGGGCAAGGGCGGTGTCAGGTTCATCCTTGTACGGAGAATCAGGTCTTAGAAGGACCGGGATTAACAATGGCCCGTGAGGATTGGCAACACCCACGGGAAGCCTTTCACCCCTGCTGGCGCTCAGCTGTCGCGAGGTGTGCATCTAATTCCGCCAGCATCGCGGAGAAAGCAAGAGGCGCATCACTCGGTCAAGAGAAGGAACTTCAAGGAATGCCGCCGGGACCACTCGCGACATCGAAATCGGCATACAAACAGGCGACTAGGAACTGACCTCCATCGAGGCAAGCCCCTAAGAGCCGCAGTTGCGATGCTTCCGAGATGTGCTTAGCGAGACATAGCTTACCCAGTATTCCGGAGACATGGTTTACACAATGGGCATTGGGGGAGGTCCCCGATGCCGTGGAAAGAGCGTAAACGCATGGATGAACGACTTCGATTCATTGCCTGGTTATTGGAAGGCGAGAAGAGGGCCCCGCTGTGCCGGGAGTTCGGCATCTTCCGGGTTACCGGCTACAAGATTTTCAAGCGCTGCAAGGAATGCGGCCTGGATGCGCTGAACGATCGCAGCCGACGGCCTTAGCAGCATGCCAGCAAGCTGCCGCAGCAGGTCGAACGCACGATCCCGGGGACCAAAAAGGCGCCTCCGTCCTGGGGAGCGCCGAAGATCCGCGACAAGTTGATCCGCCAGCTTCCCATGATCCAGCGTCCCGCGGTCAGTACGATCCACGCGGTGCTGGATCGAAACGGGCTGGTCAAGCGGCGCCAACGTCGCCGTTACAAGGCCCAGTGCACCGCGCTCAGCGCCGCGCACGCCCCCCACGGGCTGCGGTGCGCCGATTACAAGGGCGAGTTCAAGCTCGGCAACCGCCGGTACTGCTATCCCTTGACGATTTCCGAGTATCGATCCCGCTGCCTGTTAGCCGGCAAAGGCCTCGCGTCGACCAAGTCCGCATTTGCCTTTTCCGTGTGCGAGCAGGCGTTCAGGGACTGCGGCCTGCCGGCGGCCATCCGCACCGACAACGGCATTCCCCTGGCCTCGCCCCACGCCCTGTTCGGGCTCTCCAAGCTCGCCGCGTGGTGGCTGCACCTCGGCATCAAGATCCAGCGCATCCAGCCCGGCTGCCCGCAGCAAAACGCCCGCCACGAGCGGGTGCATCTGACGCGCAAGCAAGAGGCCACCCGACCCGCCGCGTTCAACTTCCTGCAGCAGCAGGACCGTTTCGAACGCTGCACCGCGGCTTGCAACCACCAGCGGCCCCGCCAGGGCCCCGGCGGCGCCTGCCCCAGCGATGTCTATACACCCTCGGCCCGGGTCTATGAACCGCCGCCGGAGCCCGAGAACCCCGATCACGACCACAGCGTGCGCGCGACCCGCTGCGGTCGCCTCTGCATCGGCCAACGCAAAATCAACCTCAGCCAGGTCTTCGCTTGCCAGACCGTGGGCATCCGCGAGATCGAGGATCGAATCTGGCTGGTCAGCTTCCTGGATTTCGATCTAGGATTTTTCGATCAGGATGAGGGAAGCGTAGAACCCGACCCCCTCCGTTCGTGCCGGAGAAAGTGTTAACCAAGTCTCCGGAACGGACCAGAATCGATTGGCGGAGGAAGAGGGATTCGAACCCCCGAGACCCTTTCGAGCCTTGCGGTTTTCAAGACCGCCGCCTTCAACCACTCGGCCATTCCTCCGTCTGTTTCTCAGACTAGCAGTCAGCCCACCGGACGTGGTGTACGCTGCAATCTGATGCCCGGCAGGTTACACGGAAAGATAGCGCTGATCACGGGTGCAGCCGGCGGCATCGGCTCCGCCATCGTGCGGAGATTCCTTGCCGAAGGGGCCAGCATCGTCGCGAACGATCTTTCCCGCAATGTCGAATCTGTCGTGGCCGAAGCGGTCGGCGACGTCGGAGGTCGAGCAGTCGCTCACGTGGCCAACCATTCGAACGAGCGCGAAGTCGCCGGCATGATGCGAGGGGTCCGGGAGTCGCTTGGCGGGCTGGACATCCTAGTCAATAACGCGTTTGCTGCGTTCAACGACATCGAAATCGCAGAACTCGAAGAATCCGATTGGGACCGTACGCTGGACGCCTGTCTGAAGGGGCCATTCTTATGCACGAAGCATGCGGTGCCGCTGATGAAAGAGCGCCACGGCGGAAGTATTGTCTCGATTTCCAGCGTCAATGCCCTTCGCGCCGTAAGCGAGACGGCCTACACCGCCGCCAAGGGCGGGCTCATCTCGATGATGCGCCTCGTCGCGGCCGATTATGCCGAATGGAACATCCGGTCCAATGTCATCTGCCCCGGCACCATCTCTACGTCGGCCTCGATGGACTACTGGGAGCAGTTTCCGGCGGGGTTCGAGGCGTTGCGTCAGATGTACCCGCTAGGACGAATCGGCGAACCAGACGACATCGCAGACTACGTGCTGTTTTTGGCGTCGGACGAGTCGCGCTGGGTCACTGGCACAGTACATACGGTGGACGGGGGCCTGATGGGTGGCACCAAGCTCGGCGTGGTTTGATCGAACCATCTGCTAGACTCCGAAAACTGTGCGTCGAAGAGCGGCGGAATTCCTAGCGGCAGCGGCACTGGCGGCGGGCATCGCCTGCAGTTCGCCGCCGGTCGGCTCGCCAAGTTCTTCGGGCGGGACCTCCAGGTCCGGCGAGGTTCTGACCGAGCGTCTGTCGGACGCGGCGTTCCAAGGCAACCGGCAAGCAGTTGAGGCTATGCTGCCGAACGTGAAAGTCAACGCGACGGACGAGGGAGGGCGCACCATGCTCATGCTGGCCTCGTACGGCGGGCACTCGACGACCGTGCGACTGCTCTGCGAGAACAAGGCCAACCCGAATCTGAAGGACGCGAACCGCCGTACCGCTCTGATGTACGCGGCTTCCGGGCCGAACCTCCGCGCGGTAGAAATTCTCCTGGCTCACGGGGCGGAAGTCAATTTAGTAGATCGCGAGGAGGGTTGGACGGCATTGATGTTCGCCGCCGCGGAGGGCCACGCGGACATCGTACAAATGCTTCTCGATCACGGGGCGGACCCCCGCTTGGTGGACATTGACGGTGAATCAGCCGTCACGTTTGCAGAAAACAAAAGGCACGACGATGTGGTCGCCGTACTCCGAGAAGCGGCGGGACGCTGATGGGACTTGCGGGCCCGGTCTCGACCTTGCCGGGCTCCAGCAGGCCGGCGCGGACGTCGTGTCCCCCAAGGTTGGCTGCACGCTGGCTCTGCGTCTGGGCAATGGCACTAGGGAACGCAGCCGCCCACGAGTTCACGATCACTCCCGTAACCCTCGTGATCGCTGGTGATGGCGGCTTCCAAGTCGAGGTAGGCCTCGACGTCGACGCGCTTGCGCTAGGCCTGCCGCTGGAGGCGGATTCGGAATACGTAGCGCAGGGCATGAACCAGCTTTCCGGGGAAGCCTTCGATGCTGCCGTCGAGACGGCGCGCGCAGCGGTGAGAAACGACATCCGCCTGACCTTCGACTCTGCGGCCGCCTCGTTCGAAGTGGCGTTCCCCCACCACGGCACGACCGCAGCAACCAACGCGGACCCGCCGACTGTGCTCGGAACGGTTGCGCGACTGCGCGGAAACGTGCCCGACGGCGCTCGCGAGGTCTTGTTCCGTGCTCCGGTTCGGTACAAGACCGTATCGCTTCAAATCCTCGCGCCGTCGCGCGCCGAACCCTATGCGGTTCTGCTCGAACCGGGTGAATCCAGCCCTGCATTCTCGCTCGTCGAAGGTGGGGACCAAGCGGCCGGGCAAGGCATCTTCATGGCCTACCTGAAGCTGGGATTCACGCACATCGTTCCGAAGGGCCTCGACCACATACTGTTCGTCGTAGGGCTGTTCCTGCTTAGCGTTCATTGGCGCCCGCTGCTCTATCAGGTCACGGCTTTCACGGTCGCGCACTCGGTAACGCTTGCGCTGTCGATGCAGGGCATCTTCTCGCTTCCAGAGCGATTCGTCGAGACCCTGATCGCGCTCTCGATCAGCTGGGTAGCCATCGAGAACATAGCCACGGCGACCTTGAAGCCTTGGCGCATAGCGCTGGTCTTCTGTTTCGGACTGCTGCATGGACTGGGCTTCGCCGGGGTGCTCAGCGGACTGGGGATGCCCGAGGGCCGGTTTTTCGCGGCCCTGCTTTCGTTCAATTTGGGCGTCGAGCTAGGCCAAGTGAGCGTCGTCGCGCTCGCCTTCGCGATCGTGGGTCGGTTTCATCATCTAGTTGGCTACCGGCGGTACGTGGTCATTCCGTGCTCGGCCGTGATCGCGGCAATCGGATGTTGGTGGTCGGTGACGAGGGCGCTGCAGTAGAACGGGGCGGTTTGGCAGACGACCGGCCCAAGACCTCGATCCCGGTTTTCGCAACGATGCAGTTCGGCTTGATACGGAGCGCTCTGGCGAACCGACGGATGCCGCTTCAACCGCAGTCCGCTCGGCGAGGCGTATCGCCGATTGCGAGGCGATATGGCTGGTGCTCAACGCTGCCGTCTACCGTCGCTGTTTGCGACGACGGAGCAATGCCTGCATTCGCACGAACTCTCGACAAGACGTCGCGAACTGCAACGTAGCGACACGCAGGCTGCACTATGATCAGGTTACTGGTGGCGACAGTTTACATCCCATCGATGCTCAAGCCGATGGCAGGCAACCGAGAGACGGTCTCTGTCAGCGGTTCGACCGTTCGCGAGATCGTCGAGAAGCTGACAGCTCGATACCCGAATCTAGGCAGCCGGCTGGTTGACAGTGGCCAGCTTCGCAGCAGTATCTCCGTAGCGATCGACGGAGAGATCAGCACGCTGGGTCTGTTGGACAGTCTCGACGAGGATTCAGAGGTGCATTTCATCCCAGCCATTTCGGGCGGGCGCGGAGTTACCGGTGCGGTCTCCTTGGGGTGATATCGAGGTTCAGGACGCGCACGCGCACCTGTTCTCGCGTGCCTTCTTCGAGGTGCTCGGCCGACAGAAGGGCGCGACGGACATCGACGCGATGGTCGCCTCGCTAGGCTGGGACCCGCCGCCCGCGAGCAACGAAGAGCTGGCGGTTCTGTGGGTGCAGGAATTGAACCGCCAAGGCGTCTCGAAATCGGTCCTTATGGCCAGCGTGCCGGGAGACGAATCGTCAGCTGGAGATGCAGTTCGAGCGTTCCCCGATCGATTCTACGGATACTTCATGCTGAACCCGGTTGCCGACGGGGCTGTCGACAGAGCGAGGCGAGCTTTCGAAGAGCTCGGGCTCAAGGGCCTTTGCCTGTTCCCGGCGATGCTGCGATTCTCTGTCCAGGACGAGCGCGTCAAGCCGCTGTACGAGATGGCATCAGAGGCACCCGGGAGGATCGTGTTTGTTCATATGGGCGTGCTCACGGTCGGCGTTCGCGCCAAGCTCGGCCTTGCATCCAGGTTCGACATGAAGTACTCGAACCCGCTCGAGTTGCATCGCGTGGCTCTGGAACATCCGGCAACCACGTTCGTCATCCCGCATTTCGGGGCCGGCTACTTTCGCGAAGCGCTCATGCTGGCAAGCCTCGCGCCGAATGTGTATATCGACACGTCTAGCAGCAATGGATGGACCAAGTACCTGACCCCGCAGCCCACGCTTGCGGAGGTGTTTGCCCAAGCTCTCGATGTGGTCGGGCCGACTCGACTACTGTTCGGGTCGGATTCGTCATTCTTTCCAAGAGGCTGGCAGCGGCCTGTGTTCGAGGCCCAGTGCGAGGCCATGGAATCGATCGGACTCCCGACGAGTCAGATTGAGGATATCTTCGGCGGGAACCTCGCCCGCTTGCTGGCCGGCCCCGATTCCGGCTAATCCCCTCGCTAGCTGCTCCAGCCTCGAATCAATCGTTCGTATTGCGGGCGGTTGGCATCGAGCAGCTCCGGCGCTCCAGCCGGCGCAAGAAAGCCCCGCCGGTACACCGGCGGGGCTTGTGATTGATCCGGGTCGGAAGGAGGAGCCCGCTAGAACTCGTATCGCAACGCGAACTGAATCTGTCGCGGCTCGACCTGCAGCCTGAAAATGCGCGCGACCGAACCCGACGCCAACGTGTCGTTTCTGTTGCTGCCGGGTTTGCGGAAGTGGGTCGTATTGAACGTGTTGAAGAACTCGCCCCGCAAGATCAGCCGGTGCCCTTCAGCCACCTGGAACTGCTTCGCGACCGAGACGTCCCAGGCATTGATCCCCTGCGCCTCTACGATGTTGGCCCCTGAATTGCCGTAGGTGTACTGCTTCGGAAACTGGAAGCAATCCACGTTGTACCACCGCTCGGCGGTCTTCGGCCCGGTGTTCGGATCGCACGTCACGTCAGGCCTCTGGTAGGACCGCCCGACGTTGGCGATGTCCCTCCCCGATAGCACGCCTACCGGCGGCCCGGTGTTGAAGCGCGTGAAGCCTTCGAGCGCCCAGCCTCCGAGGACCGCGTCGGCTGCGGCACTCCAGTTGCCGCCCCAGCGACGGCCCCGGCCGATTGGCAGGTCCCATTGGTAGGCGACCTGGAAGACGTGCTGCAGGTCCCAGCTGGACCTTGACCAATCGTTCCGGATGTTGAACGGATCCTGCGTCTTCCACTCGGCCAGCGAGGACTGCTCGTCCATCGCCTTCGACCAGGTGTAGTTCATGCGGAAGCCGAAGCCCCGCCCGAACCGCTTGTTCAGCTCGACTTGAAGGGCATTGTACTGGCCTCCGAAGCGATTGAAACCGCCGTCAACGTTGCCAAAGTCCGGCATGTACCGACGAGGCTGGATCGGTCCCGGTCCCGGCGTGAGCGGCGTGTTGATCGCCGTGTACCCGATCTGCTTCCGGCTCGACGATCCGACATACCCGACGTTCAACGAGAGCTGGTCGATCAGCTCGCGCTGGATGAAGAAATTCCACTGGACGGAGTACGGCGAGCGATTGCCAGGCTGCTGCGGCCAGCCGCCGATGGCTGCAGTCGACGAGTACGGAGGTCCCGGGTTGTCCGCGAAGAACGTAGGACGAGGAGCTTCGGCGTTGACGGTGTTGACAGTCGCGACCTGCTGCGGGGTGTAGGGCCAGAACTTGCGCAGGTCCTGCAGCTCCTGGACGAACGTGGAGTTGTAGAACGTGCCGACCCCGGTGCGAATCACAGTCTTGCTGTCGACCTGGTAGGCGATTCCAGCACGCGGTCCGAAGTTGTTCCGGTCCGGGAACATCAGGGCACGAGTCGTTCCCAGCCTCCGGGCAGGCTGGTCGCGCTCGCCGGTCTCGGGATCGACCTCAGGATTGACCGTCGCCCACATCAAGCGGCCGAGATTCCCCGTCACAGGGTTGGGCGTCACCCACAGGTTGCCCAGCTGGTCCGACGTGTCGTACGGGGGGTTGTTGTACTCGTAGCGAAAACCCAGGTTAACGGTCAGCTTCGAGGTGACTCGCCAGTCGTCCTGGAGGAAGAGCTGCCACGCATTGATCCGGCCGTTGGTAATGGTCTCGCCCGTCGACCGGCGGAACTGCCGAGGCGTCCCGAGGAGCATCGTCGCGGTGCTGTAGCCAGAGCCGGGGTCGTTGTACAGGGAAGTGAGCTCTCCGTTGAACCAGAGGTTCCCGTTCATCGGGTTCGATGTGTTCGTATAGAAGTGCCGGCGACTGTAGTTGACTCCGAACTTGATCGAGTGGCTGCCTGCGTTGGTCGCGTAGTTGGAAATGAACTGCCAGACCTTGTCGCCCGTGTTGGTGCCGCCGCCCCCTGCTCCGAACTCGCCATCCGAGCTCATGTTTGGGATCGGTGAGCAGAGTACGTCGCGCTGGAACATCTGGATTCCGGTGCGGTCAAGAAACGTTGGCCGGTCAATCGCCGAGTTCAAGGTGCAGTTCGGATTCCACGGGGCGTTGTAGCCGAAGCGGACCTCGAGGATCGAGGAAGCGCTCATTAGCCTCGTCCACTGGGTCGAGAGATTGCGCACGTCGAAGTCATTCTCGCGGGTCAAGTACGGGTTGGAGCTCGGCGAGAACGTGGCGACATCCTGGTGCAGGTAGCGCACCGAGAACGAGTCCTTCTCGCCGGTTGTGTGGTCGCCCCTCGCGACGATGAAATTCCTGTCGTTCCTCGACGAAGTGGTGTTCACGTAGTTCTGGGTCAGCCCCGGACGGGTCGGCACCGGAATCATGATGTCGAGGAAGGTCGTAATGGCTGGGTGGTGCATCGACTGCGGGATGGCGTTGTTCATGAACTGGTCCCGGACGATGTTCCCCTGCGCGTCTGCGCGCCCGGTAAACGGATTGTAAATCCTCTGGGCCAGCTCCGAGAAGTCGCCTCCTCGCTGCGCCTGCGTCGGGAAATTCGCGAACGCGTTGGCGGCGCGCCTGCGGCTGTAGCCCTCCCAGTTCACGAACCAAAACGTGCTGTCCCGAAGGCCGGGAGCTGGACCTCCGACCGCAGCACCATACTGGTTCTGCCGGAAGGCGACCTTGCCTGATCCGGACCGGTTGGCGAAGAAGTCGTTGGCGTCGAACTTGTCGTTGCGCACGTACCAGTAGGCCGTGCCGTGCAGGTCCCGGGTCCCGGACTTGATCGCGATGTTGACGTTGGCACCCATGGAGCGACCGAACTCGGCGTTGTTGTTGGTCGCGACGCGGAATTCCTGAATCGCGTCCATTGGCGGCGACCCACCCGGCGAGTTCATCATCATCATGTTGTTGTCGACGCCGTCCATCGTGAAGTTGTTGTCCTGAGGGCGGGCGCCGTTGACGGAGATCAGGAACGTGCCAGACTGCGTGCCGCGGGACTGGCTGTAGGTCATGCCGCTGGTACCCGGCATCATCAGGATCAGGCGGGTGTAGTTCCGCCCGTTAACCGGGATGCGCTCGATCTCGGTGGTTGTGACGGTGCCGCCGACCGAAGCGTCCTGCGTCTGCAGCACGGGGATCTGACCTGTGACCTCAACGGTCTCCGTCACCTGGCCAAGTTCGAGCGAGAGGTCGATCTTGACCGTCGCCGCAACCTCGACGACAACGCCGCTACGAATGCGTGTCTTGAACCCCTCGCTCGAGGCTGCGATGTCGTAGGTGCCAGGCTGCACGGGGTAGGCGCGGTACGCGCCACGCTCGTTCGTCGAGACCTCCCTCTGCACGCCGGTACCTGCGTTGGTGACAGTCACGGTGGCTCCCGGCACCAAGGCACCGCTCTCGTCCGTGACGTCTCCGACGATGGCGGCGTTTGTGGTCTGCGCGTCAGCGCCTGTCGGCGCCAGCAGCAGCGTCAATGCCGCAAGGGCGAGCACGCCCTTCTTCCAAACTGTCATGTCTGCTCCTTTGGGGCGCAACAACTTAACCGATCTCGTTCGTACTGCGCTAGGAGGGCACCCCGGTCCCCCTTGCACGTACTTGCAACAGCATCCCCCACCGGATGCCAAGTTCCATTTACGAGATTACCACCTTGAATGGTTTCACGCTGGGCCGAATTGCTGCGACAGGCTGAAAGGGCATTCCCTGGCGGGCCAATCGGACGATCTCGCCTCGAAGGCGGCCGAGGCCGATTGGGAATGGCCTGCGGAGCCGCAATCCGGGCAGGGCGTCTCCCCGCACCCGTCTCAGCGATTGCAGCGGGGGCGGGGCCCATCGCTGCTCACGTTCGCCCCACCGTGTCAAGCCGCTAGGTGACATAAGCCTTGCCGAATCTCCTAACAACGCTATACAGTTGATTTCGATGGCATTCCGTTCGATCACCCGCCGCACTTTCGCAAAGTCTGGAGCCCTGGGCTTCCCCTGTATCGTGCCCGCGCACGTGCTCAGCCAGAACGCGCCGAGCAACAAGCTGACGATTGGCTTCGTGGGAACGGGTAACAACGGCACCAACTGGATGCGGATCTTCCTCCGAGACAAGCGCGTTCGCGTGCTCGGTGTATGCGACGTGAACCGCGAAGGCGCCGGATACTGGGACGGCACTGTTCGAGGCCGGGAACCCGCGCGGCGGCTGGTCGACGAGCATTACGGCGACAGATCGTGCCTCGGATTCGCTGACTTCCGCGAATTGCTCGGGAGGGACGACATCGATGCGATCTACATCGGCACGCCGGATCACTGGCACGCCCTCATCGCGATCGCGGCCGCACGCGCCGGCAAGGACATTTTCGGACAGAAGCCCCTCGCTCTGACGGTGCGCGAAGGGCGGGCTATGGCGGACGCGGTGAAGACGGCAGGCATCGTCTGGCAGACCGGCAGCCAGCAGCGGTCCGACAGCAACTTTCGCATCGTCTGCGAACTCGTGCGCAACAACCGGCTTGGGACGATTCACACGGTGCGGGTCGGGTTGCCCTCCGGCAGGCCGGACTACGGCAAGACCGCCCGCCTCACCGAACCGCAGCCCGTACCCGATGGATTCGACTACGACATGTGGCTCGGCCCGGCTCCCGAGAAGCCGTTCGCGCCTGCGCGCGTCGGCGTGAACTTCCGCTGGGTTTCCGACTATTCCGGCGGGCAGCTGACGGACTGGGGCGCGCACCACTTGGACATCGCGCAATGGGGGCTGGGAATGGACATGTCAGGACCGGTCGCCATCCGGAATGCGAAGGGCAGGTTCGAGGATCACCCGGTCTACGACACCGCGACCGAGTTCTATTTCGAGTGCGAATACGGGAACGGCGCGCGCCTGGTCTGCTCAACGTCTGAGCGGCCGGGCGTCGTCTTCGAAGGGCGCGACGGGTGGGCATGGGCCAACAGGGGCACGCACGAGGTCAGTGCCCGCGGATTGCTCACCGAGCCTGACGGAGAGCACGCCAAGAGGCTGTACCGAAGTGACAACCACGTGACCAACTTCGTCGACAGCTGCTTCTCGCGCAAGCCCACTGTTGCACCGATCGAAGCCGCGCACCGCTCCGTCACGATTGCGCACCTAGCCAACATCGCGCTGCTGACGGGTCGGGCGCTGCAATGGAATCCTTCCACAGAGCGAATTGCCGGGGATGCCGCGGCAAGTGCGATGCTCGGCCGTCCGTACCGGGCTCCCTGGAAACTATCTTGAGCGGCGCCCGAAGGGCCGCTCGGAAGTAGGGGCAGGCGAGGGTGCAAGCCTGATCGTTCGAAGGTCTGGCCTGAGTTGGAAACTAACGGAAATCCGGCTCCCTCCCTAACTCCTGCCAGCCGTGGGTCGCGTGCAGCGCCCTAAGCTCCGCGTTGAGTGCGTCAGTTGCGCGCGCTGCGCCTCAAGGATTCCGGTCTGGGATTCCTTCGGGTAGAACCAGACAGACCAGCTTCGCCTGCGCTCGGCCAGTCGTGCGCGACCCGCTCGGCAACCCGACGGGCTCGTCAAGAAAGATCCGGGCGGGACAGGCGTGCGTAGAGAATTCGCGAAGACCTTCGCGCGGGCCGAAACGAACCAATCCACTATCGAACAGGGCCGGCCGTTGGTCGGCGCGCCCCGCCGGAACACCGGACTGGCTCAGACCGAGAGCTTCCAAGGCTCGCGGTAGGGGCGCTTGTACATGATCGCCGCAGCCTCGGGATCATCGACTACCCGCTCGTTCTCAACGTCCCAGTAAACCCTGCGGCCGGTGCGCACTGCCGCGTTCCCGAGGTGGCAGCCGATCATCGAGTCGTGGCTGATTTCGACATCCGAACGAGGCCGCTCCCTTGTGCGCATGCATTCGAGGAAATTCTTGACGTGGTCTAGATGCATGTTGTCGCGGTCCGGGCGATAGGCCTGATGCGGCACGCCCGCAGCCTTGTACTCGCGAGCCGGCTTGTCGATGCGGTCCGTCTCGGGGAGCACTTCCCATCCCTGCCGATCGACGATCAGAATCCCCTTCTCGCCGTGCAGCATGACGCCGTGCTCTCGGTCCGCCGGCCCTCGTCCCACGCCGAGGGCGTGCTCCCACACCATGGAGAAGTCCGGGAACTCGTACAGCACCTGCTGGGTGTCCGGTGTCTGCATCGCGTCCTTGGGGTACGCGAACTTGCCGCCCACCGACATCGCCGAGGTCGGCGACTTGATTCCCATGTACCAATTAGCGATGTCGATCATGTGGGCGCCCCAATCGGTCATCAGGCCGCCCGAGTAGTCCCAATACCACCGGAAGCTGAAGTGGAAGCGGTTGGGGTTGTACGGACGCTCGGGGGCGGGACCGAGCCACATGTCGTAGTCCACGCCATCCGGGGCCGCACCGTCCGGGAGGCGCGGGGTCTCGCCCTTCCAGTCCAAATACGCCCAGCAGCGCACCAAGCGGACCTTGCCGAGCTTGCCGCTGTCGAGGTATTCCTTGGCTTCGAGGTACTGCCTGCCCGAGCGCTGCTGGGTGCCCATCTGAACCACGCGTTCGTACTTGCGGGCAGCATGCACCATCTGGCGCCCCTCCCACACCGTGATCGCCAGCGGCTTCTCAACATAGACGTCCTTGCCCGCCTTGCATGCCTCGACCGTCGGCAGCGCGTGCCAGTGGTCCGGCGTCGCTACAATCACCGCGTCGATGTCGTTTCGGTCCAGTACCCGCCGGAAGTCGGTCGTTCGCAGTTCAGGCTCCTGATCGAAGTCCGACACGACGCTCGTCTGCGTCTTTTCCATCTGCGACTTGTCCACATCGCACAGGGCGACCGCCTCTGTCTTACCCGCGCGCAGCATGTCGCGCAGGTCGCCCCTTCCCATGCCGCCACAGCCGATGAGGCCCAGCCGGATGCGGTCGTTGGCCCCCAGGATTCGGTTGGCCGAAGCGGCCGCCATGGGGACTGCGCTGCCGATCGCGGCCGACGCCATGAACGAGCGGCGGGATGTAGTAGTCAACTGAACTGCTCCTCTTCGGCCGCTACGGGGCCGGTTCTTTCAGAGTAACGCCCTAACCGTCTCCCTTTCAGGACAGGGCAGCCACCGCGCCGGATGATCGATTTGATCGCTCGCGGAGCCGAGAGACGAGCTTAGGCACTGCAGGTCCCACGGAAAGGCATTCCCACTCCGGTCCGGCCTAGTCGGGGCAGGCCGTCGCTACCAGGCAGATTGCGTCAGCAGTTCCCTAGCCAAGGCCGGCAAGATCTCGGCAACGACCCGGGCCGAGGCGGCGTCGATGCATTGCAGGTCGGGGCTGAGGTAGCGGTGGTATTTCTCTCGCTCTAAATTCCGCATCAGGCTAGCGAGCTGGACAGGATCGGGGGCCCCGCGCGAGGCCAGAGCGCGCAAGCCTCGCTGCAAGGTGCCCACGTCGCTACGGACTTCCACAACGACGTGATCGTGGGCGGATGCCTTGAAACCTATCGCCGTCAAAGCCAGCGCAAGAGTCTCCGTGGCGATCGTCCCTCTCCAAGCCAGGATGACCGCCTGCGACTCGCCCAGGCCCAGCACGCTTGTGTGATCGAGACCCCTTAATCGGTAATTCGTCCGGCCTTCTGCCAGCAGTTGCCTCGCTGTCGCATCCAAATAGGCGGGCACGGAGTTTCCCTTGTAGATCCCGCGCATTTTCTCGGCCACTCGATCATGCAGCAATCCTGGGCTGCCGGAGAATCTGGGCGGTTGCCCGGTCGGGTCGGGGGTCACTTCGATAACCTTGGCGCTTGGGTCCAGGCCGGTCACGCGCCAGCGCTTCCCAGCGAAAATGATGGTCGAGCCTTGCACTACAGCGAAGTCCACAGGCAGCGTGCCCAGGACGCGACCGCCAGCCATCACGCGGTATTCTTCGGGCGTTCCGAAAACCGCGTAAAACGTGTAGTGCTCGACGATCTGCTCCCCCCTGGCCCCCAGCAGAAGCGTGCCGTCGGCCGCCTGTTCGACCAGCGGTTGGTCTTCGCGGCCCATTGATCTGAGCACCCGCGCGAACAGCTGTGACTTGACGGCGCTGAACGGCCCGCGCCGGCACAAGGCGTCGAAGACCGTCCGAGCCGAAGCACCGCCCCGCTCCGCTATGAAGGATAGAATCTGTTGCACGAAGGTAGATAGGTGCAGGGCGTCCCGCTCCGGCGGTTCGCACCAGCCTTCCAGCAGCAGCTCGATGATGGCGATGGACCGCACCAGTCGCAGTCTCAACTCGTCCACTGGATGGCTGCCGGCCTCCACCTCGGTCTCTTGGACGTAGGTGCGCATGACCGCCGCCCTGCCCATGCGCCGACCGGACCGCCCGAGCCGCTGGCGCGCGCTGGATACGGAGTATGGCGGTCCGATCTGGGCTATGCTCGCGACCTCGCCGATGTCGATTCCCAATTCCAGCGTCGACGTGCAGACTGCCGTCGTCGGCTCGTAAGCGCTGCGCAGGCGGTTCTCGACGAACTCCCGGTGCTGCCGGGCAAGATTGGAGTGGTGGGCATAGAACTCGTTAGGAAGGTGAGCTTTCTCGGAAAGCTCGCGGAGGCTGTCCGCGTAGAGCTCCACCACCTGGCGACGGTCGGCGAAGACGAGGTTCTGCTGCCCTCGCAAGTTCCTGAAGATATGTGCCGCGATCGAGCGCTCGGTCGACACGGGCCCGCGGTCCCTGTCGCCCTCCTCTCCGTCCGGCGCATCGTCGTCCATCGAGCGCGATACGCGCTTGACTAGGTAACCCTTGAGCAACAGCTTGATCTCTTGCCCTTCCGCGGCACTGCGAATGACCTTGACACCTTCCGAGCCAGGGCGCAGATAGGCGCCGGCCAAGTGCATGTCGCCGAGCGTGGCGGACAGCCCCACGCGGCGCACCCGGCGCCGAACGGATATTTCCATGCGGTTCAGCAGGGATCGCAGTTGCACGCCGCGCTCCGTGTCGAGCATCGAGTGCAGTTCGTCTACGACCACGCAACTGGCGGCGGCGAACAGGTTCGGGATCTCAAGCCCGCGCCGGACGAACATCGCTTCTAGAGATTCCGGAGTGATCAGCAAGACACCCTGCGGATCCTTCACAGCCCGCGACTTGGCAACGCTGGAGACGTCCCCGTGCCACTTGTGGACCGGGATCTCCAGCGATTCGCACAGCTCCTCGAGCCGCCGGAACTGGTCGTTGATCAAAGCCTTGAGCGGGCTGACGTAAACGATGTCAAAGCCGCGGGCGGCACGCTTCGACGACACCAGCCGAGACAGGAGAGGTATGAAGGCGGCCTCCGTCTTGCCAGCGGCCGTAGGCGCGGCGATGACTAGGTCATCGTCACCGGCCAATAGCAGCGGGATCGCCTGCTCCTGGATGTCCCGCAGCTGGTTCCAGCCACTTCTCCAGATCCACTGCTGCACCGGCCGCGCCAGGAGCTCGAAGCTCGACGAGAACCGACGCGGCGGCTGCTTGGTATCAGAGCCTGAAGCTGGCAAGCTCGTCATCGGCATCGTCCGCGGAGTCCGGCGCTCCGGCTAGAGCGTCCGCCGAGTCCGCACTGATATCGGCGTTGCCGACAAGATCGCGCCAGTCGGTGCCGGGGTTCTGTTCAATCACGGAGAGCAAGCTGACAAACGCTTTCACGGTGTTTCTCGGCGTTCGGAAGTAGGCGTCGCCGATCCGTTTGGAGCAGTGCGACATGAACACCGTCAACGCTTCCTGAGGAACGAGCGTCTTGCCGTTCGCTCCGGCGGCAAAGACCGCTCTGATGTTGTCGAGGAGCACGTAAAGATCCTCGGGGGACAGGTTTTGCAATCCGATCACGGGGCCGGACAAGTCAATGAGGCCGTTCCGGGCAAAGGTGTTCTCGGCCAGGCGGGATTGCAGCGCCGGATAGCTGTAGAGGCCGCGCCGGGTGTCCATGAGAAACTCGGGCGTGCCGCCCATCACGAAGCCGAGGTGCGACGCGCTGCCCTGCAGCACATCGTTCAGCACGCGAAGGAGCTGCTCGTAGTTGGCGTTACGGGACCGGCTGTTAACCAGCTTGTAGAGATTGACCATTTCGTCGAGCACGACAATCAGGCCCTTGTACCCTGCTTCGCGCACGAAGGCCGAGTACAGCTTCAAGTGATCGTAGACGCTGCCGTCGTTGATGATGGTGCGAACTCCTAGGGCAACGCGCGAGTCGGTGCGCGTTGCGAATTCTGCTCGCAGCCAACGCAAGACATCCGACTTGAGACTCTCGTTCCCTGTTTCGTGACCCTCCCAATAGCGGCCTACGACGGTCGCGAAGTCGTATCCTCCGACGTATTCCTCGAAGTGTGCGAGCTTGGAGCGGATCACGGCATCCACGTCGCCGCCAGGCCCGGCTTCCTGCGCGGCTCGAGACACGAATCGCTCGACGATGCTCGGGAGGGCGCCCCCGTCCGGCTTGGTGCGGGTCGACAGGTTGCGCGCCATTTCCGCAAATAGCGAGCGAGCCTGTCCTCCCGTCGCGTATAGCCTTCTGTTCGGGGCTAGATCCGCGGACATGGCGACGAGTCCCTTCTCGAGTGCGATCAGGCGCACCAAGTTGAGGAAGAAAGTCTTGCCGGACCCGAATTCTCCGATTACGAACCGGATGGACGAGCCGCCGTCCTCGATGCGTTCGACATCGCGGAGCATCTCCTCGATCTCGCGGGCGCGACCGACTTGTATGTGCCTTAGCCCCAGCCTAGGCACCACGCCCGCACGAAGCGCCTGGATGATGGCGTCGCGCTCACGCCGCCGGATCTTAAGCCGCCGCATCTGGAACCATCTCGGACTCATTCTTCAGTGCCTGGAGAACATCCGGGTTGAGCGTGAGGTCCGCATGCTCCTCTAGCAGGGCCTCGCCGAACCTGTCGAAAGACCATTCGTTGACTGCCTCGAGCGCCCCTCCCGCCAAAAGCCCGCATCGCTTTACGAGCCGGTCGAAGTCCGTCTCGCTCCAGTACGGGCGCTTCAAGAGCCGCTCGACCAGCGCGGCATGCGCCGGATCCAAGCCCTCATAGGCGGTGCCAGCCCTGGCCGACACGGTCTCCGGCTCCTCTTCGACAAAAACTTCGGACAGAACTTCCGAAACCTTGCATGTGTCGGCGACGATCCTGGAGATACGCCCGTCATCCAGATCGACCGATCTCGGGACGATCGCTGGGTGCCGTCGCGCCTGTCGGGCCGGGAAATACCCCGAAGAAGGCCGCAAAGGCGTGCGAACCGTGACAGGGCCCGAAGAGGCCGCGGTCGACCTCCTGTGCAAGTTGGCGAACACATGGTCTTGCGGCCGACCCATCGCGCGGTACAGCTTTTGGACCGCCTGCACTTGGGCAGGGTCGACCACGCCGTCGGCGCAGGCAACCTGAACGGCAAGGTCACATGCCTCGTCGAGTTCCTTCGGCCGCAGCATCTGACAACGCTTGGTGATCGACACCGTGCCCTGCCATTGCGACGCCAGCCACCGCAAGTCAGCTTGAAGCCGGGTCTTGTCAGCCGCCCGCAGGCGCGGACCGCGCTGGATCATCGCGTCCATCGCCCGCCACTTGGCCTTGGAAACGGAGCCATCGGCTTTCGCGACGAAAATCACGAGCTGCATAACGCAAAGCATCCGCAAATACTGGGGCGACATCTCCGCTGGCTTCGAAACTTTGCTGGGAAGCTTGAACAGGACCGCCCGATCACCGAGATTCGGAAGCCGACCGGTGAAGCGAGTGTCGGGAGCGAGCCCGACACCTCCGAGCGCCAGAGCGTTCGACAAAACGACGAGTCTCTGCTTCCTTAGATTGATCGCGTTGCTACCTTCGAACACGCGAAGGACATCAGAGATCAATATTTCGTCGTCCGCTCGGTCGACATGTCGGTCGGCCCACACGTGCAGCCTGCGCAGATGGACGTTGGGGCGATGGGCGGCGAGATCGGTCGGAAGCAAGACGTGGGATTCAATCGTGTTCCGGCGAGCGGGCTTTCTCCCGATGAATCGACTGTAGGGCGCAAGTTCCTTCCAGCATTCGTCCGCGATTCGCTTGGCAATCCGTACGGGCTGGCGGATCCGGGAGATATCGGGATACAAGGACGAGTCCCCGGACAAAGACCGCTCGAAGGTGCCGCTCGCCGCCACGTACGCAAAGTTGCTCGTGGCCCTAGGCACCGTCACCTTCAACCCCTTCGGGTATCGCTTGGCGTAGCGCAGGGAAAACAGTGTCGCGAATTCGTCAAAGATCCTGCGTTCCGCTACGCGCAGGCGAGTGCCGGGCTGGGCAAGCCACCAGCAAAGGAGCCATCTCCCGTCCGTCATCTGGCATGTAGCGATCCTGTAGCCCAAGCCCAACGCCAGCCACGGCGGCAGCTCGTGACCGTCGTAGCCAAACACGCGCTCGGGCTCCGGCTCAATGCACTCCGGCGTCAGGGCCGCCACGCAATCCAGAAGGTGGCGCACGTCCTCGTCAAGCCCGTACTCCTCGGCGTAAAGGCCCTGAAGCCTCTCGACCTCGGCAATCACTTCGGCACGTTCCTTTTGGGAAGGCTCGTCAAGCATCAGACGGCGCTCCAAGCCGAACAAGTAGAGCCTTAGGAATGGCGGCGCGACGTTGGGGTCCGACCTGCCCGAGGCCAGCCAGCGCACGTACCCCAGCCGGTCGCTAGGAGAAAGCAAAGAGTAGCTGGGCGAATAGGCCGCGCCAGTGGCCTCGCGCGCGATCCGGGTCGCCACCGGAAGGTTTGGATTAATCAGGCAGTTCTCGACCCCACGGCCCGATTGATCCATTAGCCCCTCGCCTACGTAGACCATGCCGCCTATGTCATAGCCACCAACCACCGCCGAGCCACCGGACGGAACCCAGCACTCCTCGGCGCTCATCTGCCGAGACTGCGCACCTCGGCCGGCCGGCCGCGCTTCTTGTTCATCGAAATCGACAACTTGCGGCACGCTGAGCGCCACAGGCTCGGCTTCCCGGGCCGGATCGGCCGCGCTCCTCAATCCCTCCCTCTGCATCGATAAATCTCGAAAGCTGGGAGGTGCGTCGATGCGACGAGTCATGCCTCGCCTCCACGCGGTTTCTGGGCGCAATGCACAGCCCGTGAAGCGTGATCAATGGAGGCTCCAAGCGACCTCTCAGGACCGATTGGGGCTTGGCCCGATTCAACGGCCCGTGCCACCAGACGCAACTCCGAAAGTCCCCCTGGAACCGCGCCAGGCGGAACTTCGCCAATAGTCGCTCGGCCACATGCGCACGATCGGAATCGGGCTTGGTTCATCGTTGGATTCTTATGGCCAAACATGGCCGTCTAGGCCAGCGGCCCACTATATTTCCAGTCTTATTCTCACGCTAATCGTACCGTAGTCCCGCAAACTTCCGCAATAACCCGAGCTGCCGCAACGCAAGCGGTGCGGGGGTGCCTGCTGTTGGGTGACCGACGCGCCAATCGAGGTCTCGGCAGATAGACTGAGTGCCATTTGCAAGCCGTCAGACGGGCATTCTGCAAGCGGATTCGCTCAAGTATCAACGCTTTGCGTCAGGTCCAGCGCGAACGGAAACACCAGCCAAGGACACGCATCGGGCTCCCAGACGACATCGGAATGGCTCGAGAGGCTGGGGCTCAAGGGCTGATGCCTACGAATGGAAGCTCGCTCCAGACCGCGACCTGCGTCGCACCAAGCGAACGCGGAACGACAAGGGGCGAAGCTCGCAGGCCCCGCGCAATCCGGTATGCGCCGAGTCTCCAGGTCGGTCCGTGAACATGAATCGCAGCCGTTTGACGTGGCTGTCCCGGCGCGTTCAAGGCCCGCAGTCCCGCGATGCGGCAGCGGCGCAATCGAAGCGTCCAGCAGTGGAATGAATACCCGTGCGTCGATCCGGCGGCGGGCAGCGCGCACGGCAATTCTCGGTAGAGTAGGAACGGCAACAGGGGAAACGGCCGAAAAGGAACTCATGCGCTTGGGAGCGGGAAGGCAGCCAGACTTGATATTGATCAGGAGCCGGAAGCAAACGCGGATGGGCACGGCTTTGGCTGCGCTATGGCTCGCTGCATTGGGCGGATTTCCCGAACCGGCCAAGACGGCGACACCTACCGATGATCAAATCGAATTCTTCGAGAGCAAGGTCCGTCCAGTCCTTTCCGAGCACTGCTATTCCTGCCACAGCTCGCAAGTCGAAACGCCGTTCGCGGGACTGAGGCTCGACAGTCGGGAAGCGATTCTCAAGGGCGGCGACTCGGGTCCCGCAATCTCCGATGGCAGCCCGGAAACGAGCCGACTCGTGAAGCTCTTGCGAGGCGAGCCGGTGCTGATGCCGCCCACGGGGCGACTGTCCGACGAGAAGATCGGCGCGCTGGTCGAGTGGATCCGCATGGGCGCGCCGTGGCCTAGCGAACAGGCCGGAGAGGACTCGCTCAGCCCGGCGTTCGACCTCGACGCGCGCAGAAAGGCACATTGGGCGTGGCAGCCTGTCCGAGCGACGAAGCCGCCCGAGGTGAAGAATCGGGACTGGCCTTCCAATCCAATCGACAATTTCATCCTCGCGACGCTCGAGGAGAACGGCTTGGAACCGGCGCCGCCAGCCAGCCGCCAAAACCTCATCCGGAGGCTTTCCTTCAATCTAACCGGCCTGCCTCCGACGCCGGAACAGAGCGAGGCATTTGCCTCGGACGAATCTGCCGACGCCTACGCGCGATTGGTTAAGCGGCTATTGGACTCGGAGCGCTTCGGCGAGCGTTGGGCGCGGCACTGGATGGATCTTGTGCGCTATGCAGATTCGCACGGCAGCGAGGGCGATCCGGCGATTCCTCAATCCTGGCAATACCGCGACTATCTGATCCGCTCCTTGAACGCGGACACTCCGTACGACCAGTTGATCCGGGAGCATCTTGCAGGCGACCTGCTAAAACACCCCCGCATCGATTCCGCCAAAGGCATCAATGAATCGATCCTCGGCACCGGCCACCTGCGGCTGGGCGAACTGGGATACCAACCGGTGGACCCATGGGAGGAGCGCGTCAAATGGGCGGACAACCAGATCGATGTGCTGTCGAAAGCGTTCCAGGGGCTGACGGTGTCATGCGCTCGCTGCCACGACCACAAGTTCGACGCGATCAGCCAGGAGGACTACTACGCGCTATTCGGAGTGCTCTACGGGGCACGGCCCACCATGAGGACCATCGATTCCCATGAGCCCCTTCAGCTGTACTCAGAGGAATTGGGGGCCTTGAAGCACAGCATTCGCGAAGAGGTCGCCAAGGAATGGATTGCCGCGGCACGGGAAATCGGGACGCGCCTTCAACATGCCGATGACGATGCGGTGCGAATGGCGCTAGAAGAGGCAGCTTGCGACGAATCCAGTCCGCTCAACGCTTGGATGGAACTGCGGGACCGCGATGGAGACCAAGTCACGGAAGCCTGGCGGGGCTTGCAAGCCCATTGGCGCAAGGAAATTGATTCCCGGGTCGCGTTCAACGACGAGAGATTCGAACGAATCTGGGACCTGAGCGGAGCAGATTTCGATACATGGATCCTCCACGGCGCGGGCGTGGCTGCAAAGCCGTCGCCGCCGGGCGAGTTTCAGGTCGCCGTCCAGGGAGAACTGGCCCTGAGGGGAATCTATCCGGGCGGGGTGTATACCCACCTGCTCTCGACCAAGCATGCCGGGGTCATGCAGTCGCCCCGCTTCAGGATCGATACGGACTATATCAGCGTGAGGGTGCTGGGCGGCGACTTAAGCTTCGCCCGACTCATCATCGAGAATTACTCCCTGCCCCTTAGCGGGATTTACCACCAGCGCTACAGCCCGCGCAGCGACACCATGCGCTGGTGGCAGTGGAAGACCGATTTCTGGAAGGGCTTCACGGGCTATGTCGAATTCGCTACGCGCGAAGATGCCACCAACTTCCATCACGACCCGATCGACAGCAAGAAGAAGCCCCGTCCGGAACGCCCCAAGCACGGCCGTTCCGCGATCGGCGCTTCGGCAGTCGCGTTTCACAACGGCAGGCACGAGCCGAAATCGACCGTAGAGCCAATTCTGTATCTCCTAGACGCGAAGGCCCCGGAATCGGCGGCCGAGATTCCGGGCATTCTGGGCGCGCGTCTCGTCCTGTCTGTGCAAGCGTGGCGAGACGGGCGCGCCAGCGAGAGGCAGGCGGCATTCCTGGACTACTTTGTCCGCCGGGACCTGCTCCCGAGGTCGATCGATCACCTTGAAGGCGTCGAACCGCTCATTGCAAAGTACCGAACAACGGAAGCCGCGGTCCCCGTTCCTCGCAGGTTTCCCGGCATCGTCGAGGAAGCGGCCCCAGACCAGCCCATCCTGATTCGGGGCGACCCGAAAAGGCCAGGAGAGCCAGTGCCCAGACGGTTCCTTGCGGCCTTGGGCGGCGAGAACTATCCGGTCCCCGGCGCGGTGCGCCTGCGACTGGCCGAGGATGTGGCGAGCCCGTCCAACCCGCTGACTGCCCGAGTCATGGCGAACCGCGTGTGGCAGCACGTCTTCGGGCGCGGCATCGTTTCGACACCCGACAACTTCGGTGCTCTCGGCCAACGGCCGTCGCACCCGGAATTGCTGGACTACATCGCGAGCAGATTCGTCGAGGGCGAATGGTCGATCAAGCGGCTGATCGAGCTGCTGGTTACCACAAGCGCTTACCGCATGGGGAGCGTGCCGTCCGCCAGGGCGCTCGAGCGCGACCCATCCAACGCATTGCTGCAGCACATGCCGGTCCGCAGGCTCGAGGGCGAGGCGATCCGAGACACCCTGCTGGCCGTCTCCGGCACGCTCGACCTCGCCATGTACGGCGCGCCTCCCCCCTCGCGCAAGATGTACGACGAGCCCGAGGGCCCGGGAATCTCGCCGTACGGCGACAACCGCCGGAGCGTGTACCAGGAAATCCGGCGCAATCGGACCAATCCCTTCCTAGAGGCGTTCGATCAGCCCACGCCGTCCACGACGCGCGGAAAGCGCGACGTTACGAACGTACCCGCCCAATCCCTCGCGCTGATGAACAGTCCGTTTGTAACGGGAGCCGCCGAGGCGTGGGGCGAGAGGCTCGCCGCGGGCGAAGGCCATTCGCTGGAGAGCCGCGTGGATTACATGTACCGCAAGGCCTTGGGGCGCTTGCCCACGAACGAAGAACGGAGCGAAGCGACCTCCTACGTCGAGGGACTCGCCGAGGAAGAGGGAGCCGGCCAGCTTGGCGTGCTCCGGGAATCCAAGGTCTGGAGCCGGCTGGCGCACACGCTCTTCAACTTCAAGGAGTTCCTGTATGTCCGCTAGATTCCCCAATCGCACTCCCCAACCGCTTCCGCCCCGCTTCAGCCGCCGGGCAATGCTGACCGCCACTTCGACAGGTTTCGGCATGCTGGCCGCCTCCGCGCTGCTAGCGGACGAAACTCGTGCCCAGAGCCCCTTCGCACCTAAGGCCCCCCACTTCGACCCGAAGGCCAAGAACGTCATTTTCTGCTACATGTCCGGCGGGATGTCGCATGTCGACACGTTCGACCCCAAGCCGCGGCTTGCGCAGGAAGCAGGCGACCCGATGCCATTCAAGACGGAGCGGACGATGTTCAACCAAGACGGGAGTATCTTCCCGAGTCCGTGGGAATTCAGGCGGCGCGGCGACAGCGGAATCCCGGTCAGCGACCTGTTCCCGCACATCGGGGCGATGGCCGACGAGCTCTGCGTGATCCGATCGATGACAGCGAACTTCATGGAGCACGCCCAGGGCAATTACTACTTCCATTGCGGGCTCCCGTTCGCAGGGTTCCCCAGCATGGGGGCCTGGGTCACCTACGGCTTGGGCAGCGAGAATCACAACCTCCCGGGATTCGTCGTGACAGGCGGAGGCGGCATTCCGCACGGCGGAATCAACATGATGGGCAACGGGTTTCTGCCCTCAGTGAACCAGGCTTCGCTCATCCATCCGGGCCGTGACGAGCCGCTGCGCAACATCGTGCCCTCCGAGCCGGACAGCAGGCAGAGGAGGCAGTTGGACTTCGTCCGGCGCATGGACGAGGGCTTCCTGGCAAGAGTGGGAAGCCACGAGCCGATCGAAGCGGCCGTCGCCAACTACGAAACGGCATACCGCATGCAGAGCGCGGTACCCGAGCTGGTAGACCTCGGCAGCGAGACAGAGGCCACTAGGAAGCTGTACGGCGTCGATTCGGAGAACTCCTCGACCGCCGCCTACGCCAAGCAATGCCTTCTGGCGCGCCGGTTGGTCGAGCGCGGCGTGCGATTCGTGGAACTGACGATGGTCAGCACGCCGGGCAAGTCGGATGGCATGGGCAACCCGTGGGACCAGCACAACGGGTTGGAACTCGGACACGGGGCGAATGCCCTCACCGTGGACCAGCCTGTCGGGGCGTTGCTGAAGGATCTCAAGGCCCGCGGCTTGCTGGAGGAGACCCTCGTCATATTCTCGGGCGAGTTCGGCCGCACGCCCTTCGCGCAAGGCACGATCGGACGGGACCACAATCCCTTCGGATTCAGCCTCTGGCTAGCCGGAGGAGGCTTGAAGAAGGGGTTCATTTACGGCCAGACCGACGAGTACGGGTATCGCGTCGTGGAAGACCAGTGCACGGTCCATGACCTGCATGCTACGGTGCTGCACTTGCTGGGACTGGATCACGAGAAGCTCAGCTACCGGTTCGGGGGGCGCGACTATCGCTTGACCGATGTGCACGGGCACGTGGTCCGCGGCATCCTGGCATGAATCGACCAAGCTTGCCCCGCCAGTACGTCGAAGACTCGATTGAATGCGCCCAGCTCGCCCAGATGAAGGTTCCCGGACTGGTGCGGGCGTATCGCCTGCGAGCCCGAGGGGTCCGAGATTCCAATCTCCTGAACAATCTGATTCGGTCCTTGCTTGGCGCAGCCTAAGCCGACCGAAGGATTGCGACAGTTTCTATGTGGTACGTCTGCGGGAAAAGGTCAACCAATGTAAGGCTCTCCACGCAATAGCCTCCCGCCACAAGCTGCTTGATGTCGCGCGCAAGCGTCGCCGCATCGCAGGAAACCAAATGAAGTCGCGGCGGCGCCAAGCGGAGGATTTGGCGGACTGCCGCACCGCCCAGCCCCGCTCTGGGAGGGTCCGCCACGACCAAGTCGGGCCGCTCGCTGAATCCCTCCATGAACTGATTAACCTCGGCCTGCACCGCGCGAATTGGCATGCCTGCCCGGCTCGCGTTGCGCTGCAAGTCGCGCATTGCGGAAACGCAGGAATCGACCGCTACAACCCTCTGGAACCGACGCGCTAGCGGAACAGTCAGCAGACCCACGCCGCAAAAGAGGTCCAACGCCAGCCGACCCTCGGCAGTGCCGACCGCAAGCTGGGCCAGCTCTTCGACCAGAAATCGGTTGACTTGAAAGAACGAGCGGCCGCTGACCCGGAACCGGTCCTTGCCGCATCGGTAATCAAGAGGCTCTCCGGCTCGGCTTATGCCCAAGCGGTCGGCACAATATGCCCAGAACCTTTTAGGCATCGGCCTTGAGCGGCGGGCCAGGTTCATTTGGACTTGAGTCTCGTTAGTGAAGAACTCGACTGTTCGGGGGGCCCCGCTGGATCGCAGGCTTCCGAGACAGTCCTGGAGCGCGAGGAGCGTTGCGTTGAGCTTGGGCGAGTTGATCGTGCATTCCTGCACCGCCACGTGGCGGTGCGATCGCGCTGCGAGGAATCCGGCCGTCGCCACTCCGTCGTGAGTCCTTAGGTGGAGTTGAGTGCGGTTGCGGTAGCCCCACGGATCCGCCGTCAGGGCTGCAATTTCCTTCTCCCACCGGAAGCCGCCGATACGCCTGAGCGTCTCGCGAAGTATCTCCACCTTGAACGTGCATTGTCGGTCGTATGGGATGTGTTGGTAATGGCATCCCCCGCACCGGGTGAACACCGGGCATGGAGGCTTCACCCGGTCAGGAGATCGCGTTGTCCAATCCACCACCGCCCCCCGCACTACTCGAGCGCCGGGAGAGGAAATGTCCAACTCGACCTCCTCGCCGGGCAGGACGTACGGAACGAACACCACCGAGTCTCCGAAACGCGCGAGTCCGGCCCCGCCGTTGACGAGCTTCTCGATGCGAAGTTTTACCCGCACAGATTCGATTCTCGCACCTGCCAGAGCGGCACGGCCGCGGCGGAACCGGGGAAACGGCGCAGTTGGTAAACTCGAGAATTACGCCCTGAGATGCCCTTGACCGCGTTTCTTTTTCCCGGACAGGGTTCCCAAGCGCCCGGTATGGGGCTGGAACTAGCTACCCGTTACCCCTCGGCCCGCGCCGTGTTCGCCCGAGCCGACGAAGCTTTGGGCTTTCCGCTGTCCCAGCTCTGTTTCGAGGGCCCGGCCACGGAACTCATGCGAACCGAGAACACCCAGCCCGCCATTCTGGCGACTTCGATCGCGACGCTTGCTGTGTTGAGAGAAGACGGCGTCGAACCGGATTTCGTTGCCGGCCATAGCCTCGGGGAGTACTCGGCGCTGGTAGCGGCCGGTTCTATTGCCTTTGAAGATGCTGTGCGACTGGTGCGTAAGCGCGGCCGGTGCATGCAAGAGGCGGTTCCGGAAGGCGTTGGAGCGATGGCTGCGCTGCTCGGAATCGACGCCGACCAAGCGGAGCAAGTGTGCAAGGACGCGGCCGCAGGCCAGGTGGTCTCGCCCGCCAACCTCAACACCCCCTCCCAGATCGTCATCGCAGGCCATGCTGAAGCAGTGGGACGTGCAGTCAAGCTTGCCCAGCGCGCAGGGGCGCGGAGAGCCGTCATGCTGACGGTGAGTGCGCCATTCCACTGCGCCCTGATGAAACCAGCGCGCAACCGCATGACGACGGACCTCGATGCGGCGGCGATTGAAGATTTGGACGTTCCGCTGGTCAACAATTGGCAAGGCCGCGAGGTTCGCACCGGAACTGAAGCCCGGGAGGGTCTCAAGCAGCAGATCCCGAATCCGGTGCTTTGGGATCGAACAGTCCGCTATCTGGCGTCGCGCAATGTGAAACAGTTCATCGAGGTTGGCCCGGGACGGGTGCTTACGGGGCTTCTGCGCGGAATCGATCGGAAGCTGCGCGGGTGCAGCACCCACAACCTTGCAAGCGTGGAGGGTATCGTCTCATGACAAATCGGGTGGCTTTGGTCACCGGTGCCAGCCAAGGGATCGGCAGGGCGTGCGCCAAGGCGCTGGCGGCAAGCGGAGCTCGGGTGATCGCCGGAGCCCGCCAGGCCGAAAAGCTGGCATCCCTGGTCGACGAGATTCGCGAGGGCGGCGGCAGCGCAGACGCTGTGTCGCTTGATGTGCGGGACCAGCAGTCGGTGAACGCTATGACTGCCGCCCACGGGAAGGCCATCAATATTCTCGTGAACAACGCCGGCATCACCGGCGACGGGTTGGCGATGCGAATGCGCGACGCCGACTGGCAGCGCGTGATCGACACGAACCTCACCGGTTCGTTCCGATGTGCGCGAGCCGTGATGCGGCCAATGCTCCGAAAGCGCTGGGGCCGCATCATTAATATCGCCTCCGTGGTTGGCCTCTCGGGCAATCCGGGCCAAGCGAATTACACAGCGTCCAAAGCGGGAGTGATAGGACTTACGAAGACTTTGGCGCTGGAGCTGGCGGGTCGCAATGTAACTGTGAATGCCATTGCACCGGGGTTCGTCGCTACCGCCATGACGGAGGCGCTCGACGAGACGTCGCGGTCGAAAATTCTGTCGCGCGTGCCGCTCGGCCGGATGGGGCGGCTCGACGAGATCGCCGCGGCCGTGTGCTTCCTCGCCAGCGACGAAGCCGGCTATATCACCGGGCACGTGCTGAACGTCAGCGGCGGGCTGTACATGTAATGACGGCAATGGAGGCTCGCGAGCTGACGGTCCTAGACCAGATCGTGGTGCGCAAACGGGCGGAACTGGTGGCAGATCGCGCGGTTGTGAAGCAGGCGGACCTGGAACGCAAGCCCGTGGCAGCGCGTCGCGCATTCCGGAGCGCTCTGAGAACAAAGCGCCCGGCGGTTATTGCGGAGATCAAGAAGGCGTCTCCTTCAGCGGGGCTCATTGCGAAGCAGTTCGACCCGGCGGCGATCGCGCGCGGCTACGAAGCGGCGGGTGCCGCCGCCCTGTCGGTTCTGACAGACAGACAGTTCTTCCAAGGCTCCCTTGATGACATGGTTATGGCGCGGACAGCCACTTCCCTGCCCGTGCTGAGAAAGGACTTCACGCTCGACCGCTATCACCTGCTGCAAGCTTCCACCAGCGGCGCCGATTGCGTTCTGCTGATTGTCGCGGTGCTGGAGGACGCGGAATTGCGCGAACTGCTCGCAGCAGCCAAGGAGCTTCGCTTGGACGCGCTGGTAGAGGTTCACGACGGGGCCGAACTCGAACGGGCACTAGCCGCGGGCGCTGACTTGGTCGGCGTGAACAACCGCAACCTCAGAACGATGGAAGTCTCCCTGCAAACTTCCCTGGACTTGGCCGGACGGTTCCCGGACGGCATCGTGCGTATCAGCGAGAGCGGAATCCGGTCGGCGGACGACCTGACACAGCTCATGGATGCCGGCTATCACGGGTTTCTCGTGGGAGAGAGCCTCATGAGGCAACCCGATCGCGGTCGAGCGCTCTCCAAGCTGCTCGAGATTGCCTGATGAGCGGACTCGCTCGTCAAACCGGCGGCGTTCTAGAGGCGATCAAATTCCAGCACTCCGTCTTCGCCCTGCCCTTCGCGCTCACGGGAGCGCTTCTCGCGTTGCGAGGTGCCGGGCTCGGGATGGGCGATGTGGCTTGGAGGCTCGGCTGGATCGTTGTGGCCATGGTCGCGGCGCGCTCTGCTGCGATGGCATTCAACAGGTTGATCGACGCCTCCATAGACGCAAGAAACCCGCGGACCGCCGCACGTGCTTTGCCGGCTGGGATCCTGACGAAGCGATTCACGGCCTCGTTCGTGGTTCTCTCATGCGCCGTGTTCGTTGTTGCCGCCTCCCAACTGAATCCACTATGCCTGAAGCTCAGTCCTTTCGCGCTCGCCCTCGCGCTCGGCTACTCCTATACCAAGCGATTCACAGTTCTGTCGCACTTGGTGCTGGGCGCGGTCCTCGGTGTCACGCCGGCGGCAGCTTGGATCGCAATGCGCGGCACCTTCGACCCGGAGATCCTGTACTTGGCCTCTGCGGTGATGCTCTGGACCGCGGGATTCGACATCATCTACTCCTGCCAGGATGTCGACTTCGACCGGGCTGCCGGGCTGCATTCGATTCCCTCGCGAATCGGCATCGCGAAAGCGCTAGTAATCTCCAGGCTGCTCCACGTCGGCATGGTTTTCCTGCTGGTGATGTCATGGCTGGCCATGGGTCTCTCCTGGCTGGCATTGCTGGGCGTCTGCGCAGTCGCGGGGCTGCTGCTCTACGAGCAGTCGCTGGTGCGAGCAACCGACCTGTCACGGGTCGATGCAGCCTTCTTCGCCATAAACGGGTGGGTCAGCGTCCTGTTCTTCGTGTTTTGGGCCGCCGACATCTGGCTCGCCTTTGGCCGGACCTGAGATTGACAGATGGCGAGCAGCTGGTGGTGATTGCCTTGCGGCAAGGCAGCACCGCCTCGCGGACCTGCCGCAACGCCTTGCGCAATGCGCGCGGATGCCAACCTAGGATCCTGCGAAGAACGTTCGGGGGGCGAAACTGATTGCGCAAGCAACCCGCTTGAAGTTGCCGATCGCGCTGCGATCTAACATCCCGAAATAGCCCACCGGCGCTGGCTGCGCGCAGACGGTCGCCGTTGCCATGCATGCGCCGGAAGCGAACCATTCGCCGAGCGCGCCAACATCCGGCCAGCTCTCATGGAACCCATCGACGCGGTTGCTTGGCAACGGCCCGCATTCGGAGTGCGGAACCGCCATACTACTCGGTATGCGCCGTCTCGCCCTTGCCAGTCTTGCAGGATCCCTCCTAGGATCAATCGGCTTGCCACTAGCAGCGCAACCCGACGACTGGACGCGCCCGTTCCCGGGCCATCGGGTGATCGGCAATCTCTACGCGGTGGGAACCTACGATCTCGGAGTCTTCCTTATCGCCTCTGACGGCGGACACATTCTTGTCAACACCGCCCTAGAGGACTCCGTTCCGCTGATTCGCAGGAACGTCGAGTCGGTCGGGTTCCGGCTGGATGACGTCAAGATCCTATTGACAATGCAGGCTCACTGGGACCACACTGCCGCGCTAGCCGAGATCAAGGAAATAACGGGGGCGGAGATGTGGGCGACTGAAGGCGATGCGCCGGTACTGGAGGACGGGGGCTTCAGCGACCCGCACTTCGGGGGAAAGGTGTCTTTCAAGCCGGTGAGAGTGGACAGGATCATCGCAGATGGCGAGGTGATAGAACTGGGGGCGACGCGACTGACAGTGATTGAAACGCCAGGACACACGGCCGGGAGTTCCAGCTACTCCATGACGGTTCGGGAGAAGGCCCGCGACTACCGCGTTGTGATAGCGAACATGGGCACGATCAACCGGGGCAAGAAGTTGGTCGTGGATCCAACATACCCCGGCGTTGCCGGTGATTTTGCCAAGACGTACCAGCGTCAGAAGGCTATGGAAATCGACGTATGGGTCGCTGCGCACGGCTCGCAATACGGCCTCCATAGGAAATACAAAGCCGGCGACTCGTATAGTCCGGATACCTTCGTGGATCCGCAAGGATTCCGAGCGGCGGTGGAACGCCTTGAGGCGCTATACCTGAAGCAACTCGATGAGGAAAGGCACTAGATACTTTTCCGGCCCGCACGATCAAGCACTCGGCCAGACTCTTGGCTCTTGCGCCATCGAGCCTTCGAACACATAGGCTCGTGCCGTCGCGGGTGGGGGTTTTCGCGATCAGACGGTGTGTCGCGGTGGTAGGGGAGCATGTGGGCGGTGACGCTCTGACCGGGCCCATCGTGGTATTTTGGAACCCGGAGCCAGGCCAGTGGTGCCCCGAATAGCCGACAAGAGCTTGCTGCCCGTCGCCGACAAGGTGTTGGTGGGCGAGCGCCTGTCTTTCGAGGACGGCATGGCCTTGTACCGCTCCAGCGACCTGCTGACGGTCGGCTACCTGGCCAATGTCGTGCGCGAGCGGCTTAATGGCAACAAGACCTACTTCAACGTCAACCGCCACATCAACCCGACCGATGTTTGCGTAGCCGCGTGCAAGCTTTGCGCCTTCGGCAAGCAAGCGCGCAACCCGACCGCGTACACGATGTCTTTGGAGCAGGTTTGGCACACCGCAGGTGTAGGCTACAGCGAGGAGGTCTCCGAGTTCCATATCGTTGGCGGCCTGCACCCTCAACTCGGAATTGACTGGTTCGCCAACATGTTCCGGGGATTGAAGGAGCGTTTTCCCGCCGTCCACCTGAAGGCTCTGACGATGGTCGAGATCGGCTACCTCGCGCGTCGCGAGCGGATATCGATCCGCGAAACGCTGCAGCGGCTCCGGGACGCCGGCGTGGATTCCTTGCCCGGCGGCGGGGCTGAGATCTTCTCCGAGCGCGTCCGCCGGATCATCTGCGACCACAAGATCGACGGCAACGAGTGGATCGAGACCGCCCGAACGGCCCACAACCTCGGCCTCAAGTCGAATGCAACGATGCTGTACGGACACATCGAGACCGACGAGGACCGCGTGGACCACCTCTTGAGGCTGCGGGCGCTGCAGGACGACACAGGCGGCTTCCAGACTTACATCCCGCTTGCGTTCCATCCCGAGAACACTCCCATGAGCCACCTGCCGATGACCTCGGGCTTCCAGGACATCAAGGCGATCGCCATCGCGCGCCTCCTGCTAGATAACTTTCCGCACATCAAGGCGTACTGGATCATGATGACGCCGAAAATCGCGCAGGTCGCGCAGCGCTTCGGGGCTGACGATATCGACGGCACCGTCGTGGAAGAGAAGATCTACCATGACGCCGGCGCGAAAACACCTCAAGCGCTGCGACGGCACCAGTTGTTGCGGCTGATCCGCGAGGCCGGCCGCGAACCGACCGAGCGGGACACGCTTTACCGGAAAGTCTCTCGAGACGAGGCGCTCCTGACACTTGCGGTCTGACCATCCCCGGGAGCGTCACCGCCGGCGCTGAGGAGAGCCAGAATTTCCTGCAGTTGCTCTCGGATTTCCCGAATGGCCTCGCGCGAGATCGGCCGGGCGGGCGCTTCAGCCTCCGGAACCGTGCTGCGACGAGTCCGAAGCGCCTTCCGCGCGCCGGCAATTGTGAACTTCTCTTCGTAGAGCAGGCGCTTGATGGCTAGCACCAACTCCACGTCCTTCCGCTTGTACTGCCGATGCCCCCGCGCGGTCTTCTTAGGTTCAAGCATCGGGAATTCGCTCTCCCAGAAACGCAGCACGTGAGTCTCTATGCCCGCAATCTGACTCACGTCGCCGATCTTGAAGTAAATGCGGTCCGGAATCTCGGGTTCCCCCCGCCTGCTGCGATCCACGGACATACGCGAGCCTCCATGCTATCGCACGGGCCTTGGCGCAGGACCCGTGGGGACTCGACCAATGCATTCCGGCGGGAATTGGATCAGATGCGCCTGCTCCTCGCCGCGGCACTGCTCGCGTCCTTCTGAGGCCCTCGGCCCGACGACGATCGCCCGACCACTTTCCTGGTGCTCGGATTGCGTCTACGACCGGGATATGCGACGACGGCCGCTGGTGGCGTCCCCATCTCCCAAGCGCCATTCCCCTCCCGGAGGCCTTTCGCCGCGAAGGCCACACGGTGGCGGGCGGGGGGAAGGCCGTGCACCACACCGCTGGATTCAATCCGCCGGACCCTTGGGACGAATTCATTCCTCTTCGGCTCGGCGACCCTTGGGATCGCAAAGGTGCCGCCTATCCGTCCGGAAATGGGACGAGGCGGTCGTGGCCTGCGCCGCGAACATCGCGTTCGTCGATCGGCTTGTCGGCCGATTGATGGACTCAATCGACGAGAGCCCCTACGCGAATGACTCCGTCGTTGTGTTCCCCTCGGACCACGGATTCCACCTAGGGGAGAAGCTCCATTGCACAAGTCGACTCTCTGGGAGCGTGCTGTGCGCGTCCCCTCATCGCTCGCGCCCCGGGGATCGAGCCGGCCGGGGCTTGCGACCGTCCGGTTAGTCTACTCGACATTCTTCCGACGCTGCTCGACTTGGCCGGCCTTCCAGCCCGGCCTGAGTTGGAAGGGAAGAGCCTCGGAGGCATGCTGGAGGCACCGGAATCCGAGCTGGATCGCCACGCTGTGATCACGTTTCCAAGGGGCAATGACGCCCTGCGCCACGGGCAGCGGCTGTAGTACATTCGATGTCGCGAGGCCGGGGAGGAACCCTACGACCGCCGTGCGGATCCGAATGAGTTGAGCAACCTAGCGAGCAGGGCCAACCTTCGAGCGATCAAACTGAAATCGCGCAGCCTCTTGCCGGCTCGCAGCGCGCCGCCGGCACCAGAAAAAGGCAGCTCCGACTTCGATCCCGATGCCCATACGTGGGTGCCCCTGCGCTGAAAACCGCGACACAGGGAGGCGCAGCCGAACGCTCCTTATAATGAAGGTTCCCGCCTCGGAGGCCGATGGCTTCGCATCCCAGAATTCGCTCCACAACCGTCTTGTGCGTACGCCGCGGAAATAAGGTCGCAATGGCCGGGGACGGCCAAGTCACCATGGGAGCCGAGGTGGTCAAGTCGTCGGCGAAGAAGATTCGCCGCCTTCACCAGGAGCAGATCCTCGCGGGGTTCGCCGGCTCGACTGCCGACGCGATCTCCCTGTTCACGAGATTCGAGGAGAAGCTCCAAGCCTACGGGGGGAACCTGAGCCGAGCGGCTGTGGAACTCTCCAAGGACTGGCGCATGGACAAGGCGTTGCGCCACCTGGAAGCCCTTCTGCTTGTCGCGGACGCGAATTCGACCTTGCTGCTGAGCGGCACGGGCGATGTCATCGAGCCAGACGACCGCGTGGCGGCCGTCGGTTCCGGGGGGGCGTACGCCGTCGCGGCTGCCAGGGCCCTGCTGGAGCACACCGAATTCAGCGCACGCGAAGTGGCCGAGGCCGCTATGAAGATAGCCTCTGATATCTGCATCTACACCAACGCCAACATCGCCTTCGAGGAACTGGGCTGACCCCATGGTCATCTACCTGCCCGGGAACTCGGATTCGAGCACTCCGTCGCTCGACGAACTCACGCCACGGGAAATCGTGGAGCAGCTCGACAAGCATGTCATCAGCCAAGACGATGCAAAGCGGGCCGTTGCAGTGGCCTTGCGCAACCGCGTCCGACGCCAGCGCCTCGAGCCAGAAATGGCCGAGGAGGTCATGCCCAAAAACATCCTGATGATGGGCCCGACCGGCGTCGGCAAGACCGAAATCGCTCGCCGCTTGGCGCGGCTATCGAGGTCGCCCTTCGTCAAGATTGAGGCCACCAAGTATACGGAGGTCGGCTATGTCGGCCGGGACGTCGATTCCATGATCCGGGACCTGGTGGAAATGGCAGTCGAGATGGTCCGCGAGGAGAAGACCCGGATGGTCGCGCGGAAGGCGGAGAAGAACGCCGAGGACCGTCTCCTGAATATCTTGATGCCGCCTCAGCAGTCCGAGGATGGGGGCGGGGAGGACGCGACCGCGAGAACGCGCGAAAAGCTACGGAGACTTCTGCGTGACGGCAAGCTCGATGAGAAATCGGTGGAGATTGAGGTCAAGAGCCGCAACAATCCGATCGAAATCATCACAAATCAGGGCGTCGAGGAGATGGACATCAACATCAAGGAGATGCTTCCTGGGCTCTTCGGCGGGCAAACCCAGCGCCAGGAGATGAACGTCGTCGAGGCATTGGATGCCCTCGTGCAGGAAGAGGGGCAGAAGCTCCTCAACATGGAGCAGATCACCAAGCTGGCTGTCGAGCGCGCCGAGCAGTCCGGGATCGTCTTCCTCGACGAAATGGACAAGATCGCGGGACGCGAGGGAGGCCGTGGGCCGGAGGTGAGTCGAGAGGGCGTCCAACGCGACCTGCTGCCTATCGTAGAAGGAACCACAGTCAACACACGCCAAGGCATGGTCCGCACGGATCACATCCTGTTCATCGCGGCGGGAGCCTTTCACGTGTCCAAGCCCAGCGACATGATTCCCGAAATGCAGGGCCGATTCCCGATCCGGGTCGAGCTCAAGCCACTCACCACAAACGACTTCATCCGGATCCTGACCGAGCCGAAGAATGCTCTAACGAAGCAGCAAGTCGCGCTGATGGACACCGAAGGCGTGCAGCTGAACTTCACCCAAGACGCAGTCGAAGAGATCGCCCGCACCGCGATGGTCGTCAACGAACAAACCGAGGACATAGGGGCCAGACGACTTCACACAATCATGGAGAAAGTGCTCGACAAGATTTCTTTCGAAGCTCCTGACTTGAACGAGAAGGTCGTCAAAATCGACGCCGCCTACGTGCGCGAGCAGCTCTCAAGCATCGTCAAGGATCAGGATCTAAGCCGTTACATCCTCTAAGTCATGCCAGCAAGGCGTCGACCAACGGGGCTCTTGCGACGCGCGGGATTCGTCGCTGCCTCCGTGGCTTTCGGAATCGCCTGCGGATCAGTCGGTGACCCGCGACCGCCTTTCTTGAATCTTCCCCGCCCCGTGGAAGATCTCTCGGCGCGGCAGCTGGCGGAAGAAATCGAAGTGGCTTGGAGCTGGCCCGTCGCGACCACCGAGGGAATGATAGCCCGGCATATCGGCCGCTTCACGCTGTGGGCAGTTGACGTGCCCGGGTTTTCGGGCCAACTCAGTCCTGAGACCATCGATGAGTATCGGCGGTCGGTCATCACCCTTGGCACCGACGACTTCGTTGACAGCGCGCCGGGGGATCGGTTGCATCTGAGCGCGCCGCTGGAGGATTGGCAGCTGGGCCAGACAACGGTCTTGGTCTTGACGGCTTCCAACGCGGCGGGCAAAGACGCGGGCTACTCGAACCAAGTTCGAATCCATCCGTTGGACCCACCGGGTGCGGCGGAGTGGGCCGCGATCTCTGTCGAGGCACAGGGGGTGCTGCTGAGGTGGCTTCCCGCAACACGCGCGGAGGAATACGCAATCGAGCGAGCCGGTGGAGAAGGTCTCGCGTTTCGGACGCTAGGACGCCTTGGGGTCACTTCGTTCCTCGATCGAACGGTGGGTTGGGGTACGACTTACCGCTACCGGCTGCGCCCGCTGCGCATTTCGGAAGCAGGGTGGGTCGAGGGGCCGCTTTCTGTGACGGTGCGGGTGACGCCAGAGGACACATTCGCGCCGGCACCGCCAAGGGACCTGCGGGCCGTGCGCGCGACGGCATCGGTTGAACTCTCCTGGCTTCCAAGCAGAGATGACGATGTTGAGGGCTATCGCGTCCATCGCAACGGCGCTGTCGTTTCACCGCTTGTAACCGGTCCATCGTTCAGCGACGTGTCAGCTCCGGCCGACTCCGCGCTCGTGTACTCCGTGTCCGCCGTCGATGACAACGGTAACGAGAGCGAGCCCGGCGCAAAACTATCGGTTCCGGCGCAGGGTACGCGAGCGAACTAGCGGGCTTGTCGGCGCGAGTGACAAATCCAGACCGGCTGTCCCGTCGCGCGGACATTCCAATGCCACCTGATGCTTCCTCGGTCGCTTCCCAATGCCGGGCGGCGCGGCGGCAGGTCGCTCAGGCATGGGTCGGAACGCGCTTTTTCGCACCGAAGCCGGCCTCCCTTCTCTAAGATGGGAAAGCGCGATCACGACCATTCAACGCTCGGATCGCTCTTCGGCATGGTTCATTACGCAGCCCTTTGCACCGCCTTGCTTCTGTGCTCCTGTGCGACCCGGCTCGGTCCGAAAACCATTCCCGCGGCAAGGTTCGATTACAACCAGCGGATCGCGAGCTCTCAGAATGACCAGCTTCTCCTGAACCTCGTGCGGCTGCGCTACCGGGACACTCCGGTGTTCCTGGATGTGGGGACGGTCATCGCTCAGTACACGCTGGACGCACGCGTGGGCGTACTGCCGACGCTGGGTGTCGACGGCACGTCCGGGACCGAATTGGGTGTGGCCCTAGGAGGTAGTTACAGCGAGCAGCCGACCATCACGTACGAGCCGCTATCGGGAGCCGAGTTCACGCGACGGCTGCTGACTCCGATCTCGCCCCATACCATCATCCTTCTGTCGCAGTCAGGGTGGAGTGTCGAGCGCCTCTTGATGTGCTGCGTGGATTCCATCAACGGAATCGAGAACGCACCTGTGGCTAGCGGCCCCACGCCGGATCGGATCCCTGACAACAGCCAATTCAGAAACCTGGCGATGTCGCTTCGGGAGCTGCAGCTCTCTGGGTCGCTCGACTTCATTTTGGTAAACGAGGGAGAGACCAGCGGCGCGGTTCTGAAGATCGACAAGCCCGAGGGCAGCACCGAGCGCTCTGAACTTCTGCGGGGGATTCGCGAGGTCCTCGACCTCGAGGACGAGATCGAAATCTTCCGCCTGGCACCTCGAAGCACGCAGCGGCAGAAGGACGAGATCGTGATGACTGGACGGTCGCTCCTAGGGGCGCTTTTCTTCCTGTCTCACAGCGTCGACCCACCCCAATCCCACGAGTCGCGAGGACTAGTAACGGTGGCGAAGGGCTTGGAGGACGGCGCCAATGGCTGGCGCGCGGTGTCGGGTGACTTGCTTAGGATCTCTTCCGACGTGTCGCAGCCCTCGGGAGCGTTCGTCCGGATCCACTACCGCGACCACTGGTTCTTCATCGACGACTCCGACCTGAACTCCAAGGCGACATTCAACCTGTTGACCTATCTGCTATCGCTCCAATCGGCCGGCCAGGAAGGCATCGACGCCATGCTGACCGTCCCAGTGGGACAGTAGAGAATACGCTAGAGGCGCGGTGTCCGACCCAGACGGAATTCGAGTTCGCTGCGAGGCGAGGAACCCCCAAAGCCCTAGGGCCAGCAGCATCTGAGCCGGCGAGCTTGCAAGTTGACTGGTGCCTGCGCCGCACGTGCCGTGGCTCCGGCCCGGAATAGAGGGCCCCCTCCAAAGCGCCTAGAGCCCATCACGGCCGTCCGGGAAAGTCGAATCAGCCATTGCAGCCAACGCCTACGACTGCAGGTCGCGATCCAAACCCCTCTGCAACGAAGCCGGAGGGGGCTTGGTGTAGGCGGCGGGCATCAATGCCGCGTCCGAAAAGGACCGCCGGAGAGAGCCTACATGCTCAGTCCGTCCACTGGAGTCGACCACTGCGTGGGCACGAACAACTTCGCGGCAGTCCACCCCGCTTCCTCTCGGCACGGCGCCTACAGGCAGAAGCCCGGACTCCAGTCTCGCTAGATGACGCCTCCAACTGACGTGCGAGCCCGTCAGTCTCGGCGGCTGTCCGAAGCTCATGCAGAGCGCAAATTGCATTTCGCTGGCGCTTGTTGTCTTCCGATCGCGATACGGTGCTCGGAACCCGGCATGCCTCCCCCCAGCGATTGCAATCCCGTCGAATCCTGTAGGCCCCCTTCCGGCAATCCGCCCTTGCCGACGCCTGTGCGCACGATGGGACGGTTGATTCTTGTTGGGCGTTTACCCGGCTTTCCGACCGGTCCACGAGAACTCGGACCAGTGTCGATCCAAGCCGAGCAGACCGTCCCTGCCGAGCTTCCGGTCGCCAATCGACGTGGCGGCTAGGCCAAGCTAACGCGATGAAGCCGGCGCTTGTTGCGCCGCGTTCAATCTACAGTCTCGGAAGAATCCGCGGAACCCTGCAAGTACGGGTTGAAGATGTAGCGCAGCGATACCGGTTCCGGAAGGGACAAGTTGCGAGACACCGCGTATGCCGGATCGAGCCCCCACTGGCCCTTTGCAAGCACCTTCTTCTTGCGTGTCTCGTTGTCGTGCCACCCCCAAAACGGCTTGGCCATGTCAACCCCGTTCTTGATTCCCCGGAAGGCTCCCGCGAGGCTGTCAAACCGAGCAGCTGGCCTGCCGCCGTAGGGTTCGTATCGATAGTAGGCGCTGAACGTCCCGCGCCGGTCGTCGCTCCCCAGGTGCGCCGGAAGCCACCAATGATCGTATGCCGGAAGCAGGTCGTAGCCGACTTCGCGGTCCGCTGGATGCCGCGGCCTCTCGGCGACCCCCTTGTATATGTACGTGACGCCCGTGCCCGCCCCGAAGCTGTCCTCCGCTATCGAGTAGTCGGCATGGGGGCCCGATCCGTAGACTCCGTGACCGCCTGAATGCACGAAAACAACAGGATGCGACCCGTGAGCGAATTCGACATTCCCGTCAAGGTCGTGAAAGTTCCCGTTCACGCGCGAATCGGCACGGTACGAGTAGACTTTGTTGTGCGCTAGCGTCTCCATGACCACAGCGCGACCCATCGGGGAGCCGTCCTTGTTGACCGTGAGAATCATCCCCTCGTTGTCGTTCTCGTGACAGGTCCCGGTGATGCACTTGTCCGAGTAATCCCGCAGGTGGAAGAAGTTGTAAATCAAGAACCAATGGGTCTCGGTCTCGATCACGGCGTAATACACGTAGGCCTGCGTGCTGGCAAGGGGAGCGTTGGCCCAGTTGTTGTCGCCGCGCCAGTCACCGTCCGCATCGAATCGAACGATGTAGTCGGACCTGGGCTCAAACCAAGTCTCCTGCGCGACGAACGGAGAGTAGTACTCGACTAGCGGACGGTAACGGTCTGTGGAACGAGGCTGGGGTCCGAACCTGACCCTCTCGTCCGCCGTCAGCGCAGGTGCTTCGCTGTCGACACGTATCAGGATTGATTCGGCAATACCATCCAGTGTCGCGGTCAGGACAGCCTCGCCCTCGCGGCCGGCCGCGGTAAAGAGCACCGTATCCTGAAGGATCGAAAGCCGCGCGGACATCGTAGAGAGCCTGGCTTCAGAGCCTCGGCGCGGACCGGCACGCCACGGCTGCTCGTCCAGCCCTTGAAATCGGAACGGCTTGGAGAGCCAGCCGGCCCGGCTATCACGGAGGTGGAACGCGGCCAAGCCGCGATTGAGCCTCGTCCTTTCGAAGCCGGTTGGTTCCCCGGACGGCGAGCCAAGCGCGATGACTTGCACGGCAATGCTGTCGAACGGGCGAACGCGCGCATCCGAAGGGATCGTGCGCAACTCTAGCTCGCGCACAGGGCCGGGTTCCTGGGCCCCTAGCTTGAAGCAAATCAGGGCGAGCGAGATGGCAAACTTCACCAGCAATGCTGGCGGCCCAAACCGGAAGGCCGACGATCGAGTAGCAGGAATGTGGAGGCAGCCAGCCGCCATCGCCTACAGCTTCCCATAACGACACGGTCCGCTGGCGGCGGTGCAAGCCCAGGACGCTGGCGGTATGATTGACAACTTCACGGGACAGGAGATTCCGCCTTGGCAGCGCAGCGCATTGGGCTGATTGGATTGGGACTGCTCGGCGCAGCGATCGCCGAACGCCTTGTTGGCTCGGGCTACGCCGTCCACGGTTTCGACATCGAAGAGTCGCGCCGGTCAATTCTAGGCAAACTCGGCGGGTTCCCCGCCAGATCAGCGGAAAAAGTTGCCACAGAATGCGAGAGCGTTCTGCTCAGCCTGCCTGACTCGGGGGTCGTGGCAGAGGTCCTGCAGCGGATTGACTCGGCCCTGCAGCCAAGCTCTACGATCATGGACACAACGACCGGTGCCCCTGAAGACGCGATTGCCTTCGGGGAGACACTAGCGCGGAGCGGGCACCACTATCTGGACACAACAGTCGGAGGTTCGAGCGACCAAGTGCGACAGCACGAGGCAATTGTCATCGCCGGGGGTGATGAACGGGCTTTGAAGCGCTGCCTCGCAACCCTCCGGTGCCTTGGACGCCGGGTCTTCCATACTGGTCCGTGCGGTAGCGGGGCGAGCATGAAGCTCGTTGTCAACTTGGTCCTGGGGCTGAACCGGGCAGCGCTGGCCGAGGGGCTCGCGTTCGCTTCGGGCTACGGGCTTTCGCGCCAGCAAGCTCTTGAAATCCTAATGGCCGGGCCCGCCCATTCGAAGGCCATGGATCGCAAAGGCCACAAGATGCTCTCAGGCGACTTCGAGCCCGAGGCCCGCCTGAGCCAGCACCTCAAGGACGTGCGGCTGATTCTGGCTTCGGGGCGCCGCAACGGCGTGCGGCTGCCACTGTCGCAGCGGCACGCCGGCCTGCTGGAACGCGCCGAGGCGCGGGGATTCGGAAGCGCTGACAACAGCGCCGTGATCAAAGCGTTCGACTAAGGACACTCATTCAAGCGGCCCTGACGTGAATTCGCTGAACCAGCGCTCAATCGTCGCCGGTTCCGCAGCGCCGTCGTGGATGATGACGCGGTAACGGAGGGTCAACGTCTCGCCCGCCGGCACAACAAAGGTGCCATTGGCATTCTCTTCCCCCGTGAAGTCATGTGATCCGAACGGATTTACCGAGCACAAGCTATAGCCGCGCGCGTGCCATCGCGAAGGGTGTCTCACATTCGAGGGGTGGTCGAGGATCGTGACACCGGCTGACTTTCCGTCGACGGTCCCGGAATAATCGACCCAGCGTGCGGGCTTTCCCCAAATGTTCTCGGTATCGCGAAACCCTTCGGAGTTGAGCAGGACGGCTCCCCGATCCTGTCGGAAATCGTCGGCCAGCCGCATCGCGAAGCCACCGTCTTCCGTGTCGCCGAAGCGCAGGTCCTGTCCTCGGTCGGCACCGAACGTCAAGACCGCATCGACGCGGATCGAATCATGGGGCTGAGAAATCGTATAGCGCTGGACAAGGCTTCCGATCAGCTCGCCGCGCGCGGTTCGGAAACCGAAGCGCATCTCCAGGGCACCGCGCCCCCTGCCGGATTCGAGGACAGGATCCGAAAGGGGAATAATCATTCCGGTCCTGTCTCGCCCGAGTTCGCGCCAGAAGTCGTGACCGTTGATTTCGCCATGCCCGTACCAAATCCCTCTATGCCACTCGTGATCTCTCTCCTCGCCCTGCCTCGGCTCAATGGGATAGCCGCGAGACACCGTCAATCCCGAGGCGGTGCGCAGCGGGTAGAGGAACGGCTTGTCCCATTCGTCGCCGAAGTGAAGTGTGGTGAACGGCCCACCATCGAGCAGCACGCGAACCTCGTGATCGCCGCGTTCGAACGAGACAGGGATGGCTCGGGAAACCTCGCCGGTCAGAAACTGCTGGCTGTCGTTCGAATTGCCGGCGCACCCCCAGTGCGAGACACCGATACTGGCCGCCAATGCAAGCGCGACGACCAACGGGGCCGGAAACCCATTCCTAAGCGGTGCAGGCAGCTGCTCGCGGCTAGAACCCGCTTCCGCCGAGCAGGATCGTGGCTCGCTCGGCGAAGCGCACTCGGACCGGGGCGCAATCCGCAAGCCTCCTTGGTGTCCAATCCTCTGCGATCCCATCGCTTGCCCCGTCGAATACCTGCCGAAGCCTAGCAGACCGACCCGGCTCAGAGATCGGGCGGTTCCGCTCTCGTGCACGACCGGCGGTACCAAGGGCCAAACAGCCCGAAGTGGGTTGACCGAGCAATGTGCATGGCAGAATGGAAACTGCTCCCTATCGGAGACCTTAGGCCGCCCGTCACATTGACCCGAACTGTCAAGCTCGAATCCGCAGCCGTTGTTCGACGGTGCAGATTGGCATGCCGGTTCCTTTCCGCGAGAGCGCGGCGCGTCCGCGCTCAATGGCGAATTGCTGCCGCCGTTCTCACTGTGCTCGCACCAACGGCCCAGGCCGCCGAATCGCCAGTCGTGGTTGGCGTTGCACACTTCCCGCCGCACGTGATGGAATACGACGGCGGACTAGAGGGGTTCGACATTGATATATGGAACGAGGTGTCCAAGTTCATCTCGGCGGATTCAACATTCAGGGTCATGCCGTTCGACAGGTTGCTCGAGGCGATCAAGGAACGAGAGGTGGACGTGGCCGTCGCCGGCATAAGCATTACCTACGAGCGAGAGCTCAGCATGGACTTCAGCGTGCCGTACATGGACACCGGACTGCGAATCCTCGCGCCTGTCGAGCAGGGTCCGGCGCTCGTCCGGCTGCTCAGGTCACTCTCCACTGAGGGCGTGCTGACCCCGCTTTCCTACCTATTGGGATTCGTGGTGTTCTGCGCTCACGTACTGTATTTCGCGGAACGCGGCAGCCCTGCTGTCAATGACCGGTACTTCCCGGGAATCTTCGAGGCGGCTTGGTGCGTCCTGGCAACTATCACGACTGTCGGGTACGGCGACATCGCTCCAGGAGGCTGGCTGGGCCGCTTCGTGGCCTTCCTTGTCATGGTGATCGGAATCTCTCTCTTCGGTGTGGCGATCGCCGAACTGTCGTCGGCCCTCATGATGCAGGAACTGAGGGGCGATGTGTCCGAGCCCGAAGACCTCCGCGGACGGCCGGTGGCGACGGTGGCTGGAACGACGAGCGCTGAGGTCGCTCGCCGTTACGGGGCCCGAGTGCACGAGGTACCCGTCATCGAAGCGAGTTACAGCCTGCTCCAGTCGGGCGAGGTAGACGCAGTCTTGTTCGATGCCGCGCCGCTGCTGCGATACGCGGAGACGCACGGAAACAAGACCGTCTCCGTGGTAGGACCGCTGATCGAGCGCCAAGCGTACGGAATAGCGTTTCCGGAAGGGAGCGAGCTACGCGAGCCTGTCAACCGGGCGCTCCTGAGACTCGATGAAACCGGCGAGTACGACGCAATCTACGCCCGGTGGTTCGGGAGAGCGGAATGAGAGCCGGTTCCGCGACGCGTCACGCTTGATGCCGGAGTACGCTAGACCTGTCGCTGTTGTATACATTCGATAAGGGCTGACAGCAGCCCTTGGATCGGAGCGCCAAGGACAATGAGACGCCTGTCACGCTGGGCAAAGTGGGTGATCGGACCGCTATTCGCCGTAGCAGCCATCGGGTTCGCCGTTTCGTGGCTCGCCGGCATGTCACCAAGTGCGATGCTGGCCAACTTGGGCGAGTTGGTCCAGTTCCTCTGGAATAGCCCCCTCGTCAGCTTCGGCAGTTTCCGCTTGACCTTGGCGATTATCGTCCAGGTTGCTGTCTTTCTCGGAATCCTCTGGATCGTCACCAAGTTCGCGAGCAGGATCCTCCGCACGAAGGTCCTCGATCGAACGGATCTCGACGAGGGGCAGAAGTTTTCCGTCCAGCGCGTCTCGGCGTACCTGCTGTTTACGCTAGGCGCCCTGAATCTGCTTCACATGCTGGGGGTGGACCTAGGTAGTCTGGCGGTTTTCAGCGGGGCCCTAGGCATCGGCCTCGGCCTCGGCTTCCAAACGATCGCGAAAAATTTCGCGTCGGGACTGATCTTGCTTTTCGAACAGCCGATAAAAGTGGGGGACCGAGTGCAGGTGGGTGACCTGCTGGGAGATATTGTCAACATCGGCTCGCGCGGTGCATGGGTCCGCACGAACGAGAACGTGGTCATGATCGTGCCCAATTCGGAATTCATCGAAGGACGGGTGACGAATTGGACCGCGAACGACCGGAATGTCCGCCTCAGCATTCCCCTGGGCGTCTCTTACAACTCCGATCCGGAACATGTTCGAGCCGTGCTGCTCCGGGTCGCTGACGAGCACCCAGACGTGCTCGTGAAGCCGGCCGCCGGCGTCATATTCACCGGTTTCGGAGAGAGCTCCCTCGACTTCGAGCTCCGCGTGTGGACATCGAAGCAAGTGACGACGCCGAGGACAATGACGAGCGAGCTGTACTTCAGTCTGTTCGCGGCGCTGAAGGAGGCGGGCATCGAAATCCCGTTCCCACAACGGGACGTGCACCTCCGATCCGCGGAGGCGACGGTGCGGATGGCGACGCCGGCTAAGGACGACGATGCCGAAGTGGCCGAGAAGCTTGACGGGCCCGCGTTGGCGAAGCCGCTGGCTGGTGCACAACAATAGGTACGCCACGGAGCGCAGGTGCATCTAGGACTCTTCGCGTCGGACCACGCCGACAGCAACGCGCCCGCTCAGTCGGGACACGGGTTCGGGACGGCACCGGTCTTCCTTGCTTCGATCAGCACGATCCTAGGAGCGATCCTCTTTCTCCGGTTCGGCTACGCGGTTGCACATGCCAGCCTCTGGGGAACCATCGTCATCATTCTCCTAGGGCACCTAGTGACCATTCCCACCGCCTTGGCGGTCTCGGAAATCGCGACAAACCGCCGCGTGGCAGGCGGCGGTGCGTATTACATCATCAGCCGCTCTTTCGGCACGAGCATCGGTGCCGCGATAGGAATTGCGCTGTACCTGTCGCAGGCGATTTCGGTGGCGTTCTACTTGGTCGCATTTGCAGAAGCCTTCCTGCCTGCCTATGAATGGGCCACCGCGGTGTACGGACTGAGCCCCGACCCTCGCTGGGTGAGCATCCCCAGCGCGATCGTCCTGCTTGCCATCGTGCTGACCAAGGGCGCCAACCTCGGCGTGAGCGCACTACGACTAGTCGGCGTGGTGCTAGCGGCATCGATCCTCGTCTTTTTTCTCGGGGAAGGTCCCGAATCAATTCGCCCCGACGGAATCAGCTTGACCGACAAGATCGAAGGGGCGGACAGTATGGGCACGGTCTTCGCGGTGTGCTTCCCAGCCTTTACCGGCATGATCGCTGGCCTCGGCCTCTCAGGCGACCTCAAGAATCCACAGAAGAGCATTCCCCTGGGCACAATTTCCGCGACCTTGGCGGGAATGCTCATCTACACCCTGGTCGCCGTCAAGCTAGCCCAGAGCGCCACGCCCGAGGCGCTAGCAGCCGACCAATTCGTGATGACCAAGATCGCCCTTTGGAGCCCGGCGATCTACATCGGATTGGCCTCGGCCGCCCTGTCCTCGGCCCTCGGGTCGATCCTCGTGGCGCCGAGAACGCTGCAGGCTCTCGCGCGTGACAACGTGCTGCCGGTCCCCAAGTTGAACCGCCTGCTCGAGAAAGGCTGGGGGGCAGCGCAGGAGCCGGTGAACGCGTCGTTCGTGTCGAGCGCGATCGCGATCATATTCGTGGCAATTGGCGACATCGACTTCATCGCCCAAATCCTGAGCATGTTCTTCATGGTGACGTACGGCGCCCTTTGCGCGGTTTCATTCCTTGAATACTTCGCGGGCAACCCCTCGTATCGCCCTACATTCCATTCCCGGTGGTACGTGTCGCTGCTCGGCGCCGTGATGTGCGCCCTCATCATGGTCCGCATGCATCCCCTCTACGCGTTCGTGTCGATCTTTCTGATGGTGGCGATCTACATTGGGCTGCGCCGCACGCGACAGGAAGAGCGCGGCCTGTCGGCGATCTTCCAAGGAACGATGTTCCAGCTGACCCGCCGACTGCAGATCACGCTGCAGAAGAACCGCCTGAAAGCCTCCGACGGGGGGTGGCGGCCTTCGATCATCGCCGTCACGCGCTTCACCGAACGCCGCCTCGGCCACTTCGACCTGCTCCGTTGGATCTGCCACCGCCACGGCTTTGGCCACTTCATCCAGTTCGTGCATGGAGAGTATTCGTTCGCCAGCGAGATCGAGGCGCGCACGCAGGTGAGCAATCTGATCGAGCGCGCCGAGGTCAGCAGGGCGGGGATCTTCGTCGACTCCTTAATCTGTCCATCCTTCCAGATGGCACTTGCTCAATCACTGCAGATGCCAGGAATCTCCGGATTGCCAAACAATTGCGTGCTGCTCGAGTTCGACCAGAAGAACGAGGAGGAAATTGACGAGGTGGCGCAAGGCGCGCGCCTGGCGGTGGACTCGATGTTCAACGCGCTGGTCCTGCGGTCATCGAGGCTCCGCTTCGGCTATCGCTCCTCGATTCATCTCTGGGTGACCGAGGACAACCTCAAGAACGCGCCGATGATGATCCTGCTGGCTTACATCATCGTGGGCCACCCCGACTGGAGGCGGGCCGAGATCCAGCTATTCGCCTGCTTCGGGGACACGGTCGCGGAGAAGGATACTACCGAGTTTGCGAGGTTGATGTCTGAATGGAGGCTCCCGATCTCAAAGCAAAACGTCACCTCCGTTTCCTGCCAGAGCGACGAGTCCCTCGAACGCGAAGTCAACCGAAGGTCCGCCAAGGCGGACTTGGTCATCGCCGGCCTGACCGTTAACGACATGGAGCCCGACTCAGCGCATCAAGCGCTGCAACGCTACAGCGCTGCAAACGACGTGCTTTTTGCTCACGCGAGCGAGCGGATTTCGATCGAGTGATCGGCGGTCGGTTCTGTCGGGACAGGGGCGGCATTCGGAGCCGGACTACGAAAGAGCCGACGACTCAACTCGAATCGCCCGGTCGTTCGCAATTGGCGGTGGCAGCCGGCCTTCCAGATGGATCCGAATCCTGCTTTCGGGAGCGGTTGCAGCTTGCCGCGGAGGGGCGGCACCGCTACCATAGCCGTAGGCCGAGCCCGCGCGCGCGGCCAGCCGAGGTGACCGCGTCGCGGATGCCTTTCATGCACCGCCGAAAACGAATCATCCCGGGACTCGCATTGATTGCCGCTTTGCTGCTGCTCCGCGCCGGCGCGGCGCAAGAGCCGCCTGGGCGCGTCGATTTCGCCGAGCAGATAGCGCCCATCCTCGAGAAGCGTTGCAAAGCGTGCCACGGGGCCGCGCTCCAATCCAGCGGCCTGCGCCTCGATGCCCGCGAGGCGGCGCTCCGAGGCGGCTATTCCGGCCCCGTCATCCTGGCCGGCAACAGCGCGGCAAGCCGCCTTATACGGCTGGTCGCGGGGATCGACAAGGATCTCGTGATGCCGCCCTCTGGGGAACGCTTGTCCTCGAGCGAGATCGAGCTCTTGCGATCTTGGATTGATCAGGGCGCGGAATGGCCGGCGGATTCGAAGGGGGCAGAAGGAGACGAGCGGAAGACCGACCACTGGGCGTTTCAGCGTGTTGTTCAGCCAACACGACCCCCCGTGCAGGCCGAAGCCTGGGTAAGGAATCCTATCGACCGCTTCGTCCTAGCACGGCTCGAGGAAGAGGGTATAGAGCCTTCGAAGCCGGCGAGGCTCGAAACGCTCGTCCGGCGGGTCAGTCTCGACCTCACAGGTTTGCCGCCGTCCCCCGCCGATCTCGAGGCGTTTCTCGCCGCTCCCAGCTCCGAGGCATACGAGCGGCTGGTGGACCGGCTGCTCGAATCGCCGCACTACGGCGAGCGTTGGGCCCTCCACTGGCTCGACCTGGCACGGTACGCCGATTCCGACGGCTACGAAAAGGACAGCGAAAGGCCCTATGCGTGGCGCTGGCGCCAGTGGGTAATCGACGCGCTCAACCGCGACATGCCCTTCGCCCGGTTCACGAGAGAGCAAGTGGCCGGGGACCTGCTGCCCAGAGCCACTGTCGACCAGAGAGTCGCAACCGGGTTCCACCGCAACGGGCTCAAGAATCGCGAGGGCGGCGTGAAGATAGAGCAGTTCCGGTTCGAGGAGACGGTAGACCGAGCGAACACAATTGGAACTGTCTGGCTGGGCCTGACCGTAGGCTGCGCGCAATGCCACGACCACAAGTACGATCCCATCTCGCAGGAGGATTATTACCGCCTGTTCGCCTTCATGAACGATATCGATGAGGTCGAGATCGCCGCTCCGATGCCGGGAGAGATGGGGCCCTATCTCAAAGCGCTGCCTAACTACCTCATCCGCCGGCGGGAACTGTTGGAGAAGAACCGGGTCTACGAGCTGCAGCCAGCATGGGAAGCGCAGATGGTGCTAGCGGCTGACAACCCGGGAAAGTGGACGGATTGGGATCACGCGCTAGACGCGGTCCAGAAGTACTTGGACAACGGCGAGGGAATCGTGCGCAAGCCGCGCTCGGAAAGGACCGACCGAGAGCAGACGAAGCTGGAAGACCATTTCATCAAGAACTACCACCGCGTCATAGAGAAGGATTTCTGGAAGGAGTTGGACTGGGTCAGCCTGCGCGAGGAACTCATCCGCCTCAGGGCCGACACTCCGGACGTTACCTACGGCCGCGCTATAGCGAATGCCGACCCCGGACGGCGAACTCACATTCACATTCGCGGAGCGTGGAACCACTCTGGCATCCCGGTCGAGCCGGGAACGCCCGCTGTCCTTCCGCCTTTAAGGCTGGATGGCAAGCACCCTCGGCTGGCCCTAGCCGAATGGCTCGTGTCCGACGAAAACCCGCTCACGGCGCGGGTCGCGGTCAATCGGATCTGGCAGGAGTATTTCGGTCGCGGAATCGTGCCTACGCCTGATGATTTCGGCAGGCGCAGTCCTGGACCGTCGCATCCGGCGCTGCTCGACTGGCTGGCTTCCGAATTCATGGATAGCGGGTGGAGCTTGAAGACCCTTCACAAGACAATCGTGATGTCCGCGGCCTATCGGCAGTCGTCCGCCCGCCGCCCCGATCTCGAGCAGCGGGATCCAGGCAATACGCTGCTGGCAAGGCAGCGGCGTATCCGCCTGCCGGCGGAAATCATACGGGATGCCGCCCTAGACGCGAGCGGCCTGCTGAATCCGGCAGTCGGCGGCCGAAGCGTTCGCCCGCCGCAGCCACAAGGCGTCACGGGTTTGGCTTACGCGGGATCGGTGTCTTGGAACTCCAGTCGGGGAAAGGACCGCTACCGGCGCGGCCTATACACGTTTCTGCAGCGCACCGTCTTGTACCCGCAGCTTGTGAACTTCGACATGCCGGACAGGACCGCGGCGGTATGCACGAGGGAGCGGTCGAACACGCCGCTTCAAGCCCTGAACCTGCTCAACGACTCCGTTTTCGTGGAAGCTGCGCGGGCGCTTGCCTTGCGCATCCTAGCCGCAAGCGGCGGCGACACCGCTGGCAGGCTGCGCGAAGCGTTCCGGCTCTGCCTGTCGAGGGAGCCTGACGCAAGCGAATTGCGACACCTCCAAGAATATCTTGCAGCGCAGATGGCAATCTTCGATTCCGAGCCCGAATCCGCCGCTCAGTTCATGCCGCTGTCGGTCGAGGGCGTGGACAGGGTCGAGGCAGCGGCGTGGACGGGAGTTGCCAGCGTGCTGCTTAACCTTGACGAGTTCATCACGCGGGAGTAGCTTGATGGGAGGCGAAAACCATGGATGTTCTTGACTACCGAGCCATCCAGACAAGACGGCATTTCTTCCGCTACTGCGGGGGCGGCCTCGATGCGGCTGCGCTCGCGTTCTTGATCGGAAGACCCGTCAGAGGGGCGACTACCGTCCCTCGCGTAGCAAACCCCCTCGCGCCGAAGCCCGGTCACTTCGCGCCCAAAGCCAAGAACGTCATCTTCCTGTTCATGGCAGGCGCTCCCAGCCAGATCGACCTCTACGATCCCAAGCCAGCGCTGCAGCGCTGGCACGGCCAGCCGCTCCCCGAGTCGATGACTAAGGACCTGGAGCTGGCGTTTGTCAAGCCAAGTGCGAAAGTGCTTGCCAGCCCACGGGTGTTCCGCCCCCACGGCGAAAGCGGCACGGAGTTCTCGGACTTCATTCCGCACATCGCCTCCCGCGCGGACGACATTTGTTTAGTTCGGTCGATGCACACCGAGGCGTTCAACCACCATCCCGGGCAGTCGTTGCTGATGAGCGGCAGCGTGCAACTTGGTCGGCCGACGATCGGAGCGTGGGTCTCCTACGGCCTCGGCAGCGAGTCCGTGAACCTGCCGGCGTTCGTCGTGCTGAGCTCGGGACGCGGGGCAAGCGGTGGATCGAGCAATTGGTCTAACGGATTCCTGGACTCGACCTATCAAGGCGTGGTATTTCGGAACACGGGCGAACCGATCCTGTACCTGAAGAACCCTTCGGGCGTCAGCAATCGGACTCAGCGTGCGCGGCTCGACGCGATCCGAGAGCTCAACCTAGAGCGATACGAAGCCACCGGCGACACCGAGATCGCCTCGAGGATCCAATCCTACGAATTGGCATTCCGGATGCAGGCCGCTGCCCCGGAATTACTAGACTTCTCGAAGGAGTCCAAGGCAACCCTCGAAATGTACGGCGTGGGCAAGGAACCGACACACCCTTACGCTACCAACTGCCTGCTGGCCCGGCGGATGGTCGAGAAGGGCGTGCGGTTCGTCATGCTAGCACATGCGAGTTGGGATGATCACCAGGAGATCGACAAGAAGCTGGGAAAGAATTGCCAGATCACAGACCAGCCGGCAGGGGCTTTGCTGCAGGATCTCAAGCAGCGGGGCCTCCTAGACTCGACCTTGGTGGTCTGGGCGGGCGAGTTCGGGCGGACGCCAATGGGGCAATTGGAACGCGTCGATGAAGCCGCGGGAAGGGACCACCACGCAAAGTGCTTCAGCGTTTGGATGGCGGGAGGTGGCGTTCAAGGCGGACAGGTAATTGGGACAACCGATGAACTCGGGCTGGGAATCGCGGAGGATCCAATTCATATTCACGACCTGCAGGCAACGATCTTGCACGCGCTTGGACTCGACCACGAACACCTGACTTACAGGCATATGGGGAGGGATTTCCGCTTGACTGATGTCGGAGGAAATGTGGTTTCCAAGTTTTTTGCATAGTGATTTCGCCTCTAAACACGGTCGTATTATCTACGAATAAATTGCGGACGCTGCCCACAACTGGCATTGGGTCAAGGCGGGGCCAACGCTGGCGAGCATCCTGAGTCCCTAGCGAAGGAACTCGGTGAAGAACGACGCCATCGCTTCAAAGGCCTCTAGTGTGAAGCTATGCCCGCCCGGCGGCTGATGAATCTCCAGGGCGTTTTGCGCACCGGCTCGACCGTACGCGCGTTCTGCGCGGACGCGGAATCGGTCCACGCCCTCTCGTGGCATCCCGACATCCGAGATGGGAGCCCATAGCATCAGTGGCCGCGGTGCCATCGCCGCTGCGAAATCGCCGTGATCGCCCTTCTCGAGCAAGCCCGGAACCCACCAATACGTACCGTGATAGGAGAGCCTTCCCAAGCGAATGAAGGATTCCAGCGATCCGACTCCGCCGCAAATGCTAGCCGCTGCCGTCACGCGTTCGTCTGCCAACCACGTATAGAACGAGGTGATCCCGCCGAATGACATGCCGGTGACGCCGATCTTGCCGACGTCCCCGCGCTGGGCGAGATACGTCACTCCTTGACGAATCTCGGACAATAACGCCCCCATTGCTGTGCGGCCCTGGACCAGCATGACGTTGGCTTGCACGTTGATGGGTGGTTCGCGGCGATTAAGACCCCGTTGCGTGATTGCCAATGCGATGAAGCCCCGCCTCGCAAGTTCCCTGGCCCACCCAAGCATTCTGGCGTGGGGATTTTCACGCCCGGGCCGCGTCCACTCGCCAGGCCCGAACTCGTCCGTCACCATCGACTCCCGGCTACCGCTTGAGCCGTGCAGACACACGATCGCTGGGAGCAGTCCCTTGGACTCAGCTGGCCGAATCAGGAAGGCCGGCACCGTGTCGCCGTCGTAAGATTCCCAAGACAGGTCCTCGATCACCAGTCCTTGGTCGGTGACCCCTTCATGCAGCGTTGTTGAAACCTTCGGTGCCTCCGCGGAAGCCCTCAATAATTCGAAGAACGTCCGCCGCATGGCGGCCGCGGGCGGTTCCTGGGCAGTTGCCCCGACCTGGATCAACAGCGCAAGCGAGGTGAGCCGCATCATGTGGCTAGGCCACCCACTCTCGGATCTTACGACAGTGGATCTCCGTTGGTCGGAAATCTTCCCTGCCTTCGCCGGTGGGTCGACTTCGGGCAGGCCGGCAGCGCATGATCCTGACGTGCAAGCCGTACGCATTCACAGGCTTATCCAATGCCGTGCAGCCGAACCCGTACGTCCCAGGTTGCAACTGGCCGCCGGGGACCCGCCGCTGGCAGGCGGAATCGAGCACTCCGGCGAATTGCCGTCGCGCCCGAGGCCAATGGTGACTGTACCCAAATTCTGGATCGTCGGGGTACGAACAATTTCGCCGCCGACAATCGCACTCCGCCTGACACATTGCCGTCGTGTTAGAGAAGTCGTGGGTTTGCAAGTCGACACAAGGGAGGAAAGATAATGCGGCCTAGACTGCTTTCGCCGAGGCACTGGGACTAGAAAGCTGACTTTTTCTTCCCACCCGACGCATCAGCAGCCGTGCCTGCCGGCCATTTGACAGCAAGTGCATGGGGAACTCAGCGGCCACGGTGAAATAGGGGCCGACGACATTGGCGATGTCGTATTCCACGGCATACCGTCAGAGCGATTTCGAGGCTCGTTGGTTGGAAGTGTGATCCGCTTGGCAGCCGACGCTGAAGCTCGGTCGACGGCAAGGCGCCGGGCTCCTGCGCGGGCAGCGTGAGCGCGCCGCCGACCGCCGTCCGGTCGTGGTCTGTGCTGCCGTCGAAGTTGCCTAGGATGCTGGTCGCGACAGCTATCGCACGAGACACACGACGGAACAGAGCATCGGTCGCAACGCAAGCTCGGTGGGCAGGGACCGAACCACACCAAAACAGTTCTGCGGCCAGCGCGCACAGACACGCGACAGGCGACAGTGAAGGATTGTCGGACCCTCCAATCCGGAACTCATCGGGCCCGCTCGATCAATTGCATCAGGCTCGCAACGTGCTCCTGCAGCCAATTCCGGCCGTCACCGCTCAGGTGATACCAAGTAACCGGGCGCCGGTTGCGGAAGGTCTTCTCGACCGACAGGTAGCCGGAGTCCTCGAGCTTTCGCAGGTGGGTGCCGAGACTGCCATCCGTCTCGCTGAGCACCTGCTTCAGACGGCTGAAGGACATGGCATCGTACTTGGAAAGCAGGACGCAGATCGCGAGCCGCACGCGGTGCTCGAGAAGCCCGTTGAGAGTCGCCAGCTCGTCAAGGCCGGAGATGTCGGGATCAGACCGTGGCATCACGCGTCCGTGCCCCCAGGAAAGCCTTCACTGTAAGCGTGACGGCAGCGACGACGCCCGCAGTGGTCCAACCGTACGTCGGGTACAGGATCGTGATCAGATACGCGACGCCGATAAGCAGGCCGACGGGCAGCAGTCGACGCTCCAGATGCACGCCCGCCTGAAAGTAAGTCAGCGCCATGAGCAGAATCCATAGCGATGCAAATCCCGGCCAGGTCAACTGATCGGCGAGAACCAGCGCCAAGCCGAGCATCCCCGCCACCATGAACGCCAACCAATGAAGACCCTGGCGAAAGCCCTCGTCCCGAGAGGGCTGTCCGATGTTCCGGCTCGCCCGCCTGCCAAGCCACATGGACAGCAATCCGCCGGCTGGTGCCGCGACCATCCAGTACGCACTGACCCATCGGTGGTGGGGCGCGAAATCCACCAGCGCGAAGCCGCAGAGGGCGATCGCCGCCCACAGCAGGTCAATCGACGGTACATGGACCGCTTCGGACTGCTTCGTGGCGGCACGGATGTACGCGATATCTTCCCGGAGTTTCTCGGTTTCGGTCATATTTGCTCCTTTCATTTCAATGACAGAGAACTCTGTAATAAAGTGTACTTCTGAATATAAAGTGCACTGCCCGCGCTGTCAAGAGCGATCTTCAAATCGCGGCTCTAGTGAAGTCGCCTATGTAACTCGCACGCCTCGTCCGCGTGGCCGAGACGTTTTCCGGAGATGAAAGACTTCGCGGTCTCAATCAGGCGGCCTTAGGGGTCTTCGTATGGCTGGAACTCACACTACCCGTGAGGCTTGGGACGCCCAGCCTGCGAAAATTACTTGCCCGGGACTCTTGCCACAACCGGTCTAAACCGGCCAGACGGCGCCGGAAGCTGCCTTCTAGCGAACGGGGTCAGAATCGGCTTCGCCGGTCCACGCCCGAGACATCTTGGGGTCTTGATCAGTCCGACTGGCCGACTGTCATCTTCGCCTCTCGGGGGACCTTGCCCGGACTGGGCTGAACGGACATCACCGACAAGCGCCGGACGGAAGCCGTTGGGATCCTAGGCACCCTGTTCACCAAACAAGCAGTACCGCCAGATGTTGATTCGAGAGGGAACTGGGAACTCTAGCGTTCGGCCCTCGGGTCAGGGCCGGAGCCGGCGGCGGACATGCGCGGCAGCAAGTCCTTGCGGATCTTGGCGACCACGGAGAAATGCGGGTCGACAACGTTAGCGATGTCATATTCCATGGCGTGCCCCAGCAGGAGGGACGAGCCTCGTTCATCGAAACCGTAGTCGTTCATCAGCCAACGCTGAAGCTCGGTTGTCGCATGTTGCAACGCTTGCAACAAGGGTCTGGCGCTGCCGATCGTCATTAGATGCTCGGCATTCTCCAGCCTCGGCCAGTGAATCTCTTGATCCTTGATGAGGTCGACAGTGAACTCTACGTCCATTGACACCTCGAGCGCGTTTCCGACAACTTCGCCATCGCCCTGCCGCGCGTGCCCGTCACCTACAAACAGGAGAGCACCAGGCTCGGAAACTGGCAGCATCAGAGTAGCGCCGACGACCATGCCGTTGTAGTCCATGTTGCCGCCGAAGGCGCCCGGAGTGCTTGTCGCTATGGCTTCTTTGCGCGCAGGCGCGACTGCGACGCAGCCCAGCATGGGTCGCAGCGGAACCTCGATGCCCGCAGGACTAATCTCATCCGATGCCACCTTGGCCACGCCGCGCTCCCTGTCAATCTCCCAAGTCTCGGTCGTTTGTTCGCGCTCTGATTCGTGGCGAAGAAACGCGGGGTCCGCGGTGTAGGGTGCCAGCACACTGCTTGACCAAGCCGTGCCGCGGCTCGGTTCAATCTTCTCGAACCGCACCACCAAGACATCACCCGCTTCGGCGCCTTCCACATAGAAAGGCCCGGTCTGGGGATTCGGGCGTTCGCCAACCTTGCGGTCCTCGGCGTCGAAACCGCGGGCGTCGATCGTTCTGGTGACTACCCGATCACCGGGAGCAATCGCCAAGACCGGTTCATGAGCGAAAGAGAACGTATTGTGATAGCGCGTCGGTTCGAATCTGTGTGTTTCCCCGGCGGCTGAAATCGAGATCATCAGCGAGAGGATACCGAGAACCGCTCTGGAAAAAGTCATTGGGGATCGTGCAGCGACCAAGATTATAGCCCCAGCCACCCAAGGATTGTCCCTGGAGATTCGTCGGCTTCCCGCCTTGCTTTGGTCGGCTCGGACTCCGCGTCCGGACTTCCAATCCTGCGTCGATTCTCGAACGGCGCGCGGATCAGTCCAAGGCAGAGCGGATATTCCACAGGCGAGAAGGAGCTGGCAGCAGGCCAATTGCGGGGACAGACACACGAGGGCAGCTAAATAGGAAGAGTCCGGTGATCGTAGGAACTGATTTCTAGCTGCACCACAGGTGGATGCAGGATGGCAGCGGCCGGCGCGAACAATGATCGCGTGTGCCAGCACAGGCAGCATGATCAGGTCGAGAGATTCCGCATTGCTTCGAGGATCGCCGGGCGATCGGGATGAGGTGATTCTCTGGCCTGCGGCGTCTGATCCCGGATCAGGTCGCTTCCCACGCGACCTAAGTGAACTTGCGAGTATTCCAGAACCGTCCTGCGGAACGATGTCATACCGGCACAATGTAAGATTTGCGTGGTCTCGTAGCGCACGCTTCAGCGATAATCGACGCTTGAAGCCCGATCAATTGAAGAACCACATGAGAAGCCATCCGATCGCCCTTGTACTCGCCATCCTTGCCTGCTCGCTTCCCCTGGGCGCCGCAGACGTTCGTTTCAATCGCGACATCCGTCCGATTTTCTCCGACAACTGCTTCGCCTGCCACGGGCCGGATCGAAACGCGCGGCAAGCCGACCTTCGATTGGACCGGCGCGAGGTGGCGCTCGCCCGCGGCGCAATATCTCCGGGGGACACGGTCACGAGCAAGCTTGTCGAGAGGATCCGGAACGAGAACGACGTTCTTCGCATGCCTCCGGTCTACTCAGGGAAGACCTTGACGGAGGAGCAGAAGGACTTGCTCGTCAAGTGGATCGAGCAGGGCGCGGAATACGAACCCCACTGGGCCTACATCCCGCCGATTCGTCCAGAAGCGCCGGACGGGCCCGCCGGCATCGATTTCCTAGTCGAGAAACTGCTCTCCGAGCGAGGGCTCGAACCGGCCGCAGAAACTGACCGGCGGACATTGGCCCGTCGCTTGAGCTTCGACCTCGCGGGGCTCCCGCCGACTCCCGAGTCCGTCGAAGTGTTCGAAGGCGATGGTCGTCCGGATGCCCTCGAGCGGGCCGTAGACCAATTCCTCGCATCTGACCATTTCGGCGAGCGCATGGCCGTGCATTGGCTGGACCTAGTGCGCTACGCGGATACGGTCGGTTTTCACGGCGATGTGGCGGTCAACGTCTACCCATACCGCGATTACGTGATCCGCTCGTTCAACGAGAACAAGCCGTTCGACGAATTCACTCGGGAACAACTCGGCGGCGACCTGATCGAAGGGGCCAGCTTGGAGCAAAAGGTCGCGAGCGCCTACAACCGCCTGGGACGCATGACGAACGAGGGCGGCTCACAAGCCAAAGAGTATCTTGCGAAGTATGCTTCGGACCGTGCCCGCACCGCCTCCACGGTGTGGCTGGCGTCAACCATGGGATGCGCCGAATGCCATGACCACAAGTTCGACCCCTTCCTAGCGAGTGACTTCTACTCCTTGCAGGCGTTCTTCGCTGACATCGAAGAGGAAGGGGTCTTTGCAGGGTACGGAGATTGGGGATCGAAGATGCTCGTCCCGAGCAGAGAGGCCCGAGACGAAATCGCGAGAATCGATGCGCGGATTGCGCGCTTGACCGAGCAAGGAACGGATCAGTTCCCTCCGACCTCGGAGAATCTCGCTGTCTTCGCCAAAGAACTCAGGGGAGCACTCGGGAAGTGGCGCGTGCTTGCGCCGAATGCTGTGCGCAACGATTGTGCCGATCCGGACATTGTGGACTGCGACAAGTTCGAAATCGTCTCCGAGAAAGACGGATCGGTGTCCCCGCGGTTCGGGCAGGAATCGAGGCCGGGCAAGCTCGCTCAAGTAGTCGAGGGGGACCTAGGCAGTGCTCGCGTGACCTCAATGCTGATCGAAATGCTCCTCTCGGAAGACTGCGAGGACTATTTCCTCGGGGAAATCGAAGTCCGTTGGCTCCGCCCCGGCCAGCCGTCTCGCCGAGTCTCTATAGACACAGTCATCCCCGACTGGAACGACCCCAGCGGTCAGTTGCAAGGCTTGATCGACGGCAATCATCACACGGGCTGGACCGGCAATCCGAATGAAGAGGGTGTGAGGCGGGCCGTGGTCGTGTTCGAGCAGGCCATCGATGCGATCGAAGGAGACAAGCTTCAAGTCACGACTGTCTATGACCAGATTTTCGGCTTGCACGGGATTTCCTACCGGCAGCGCCTCTCCATAACCGGGGAGGACAGCTTCGAATTTCCTCTCGACGGCCCTGCCGCCAAGCTGCTATGGACGGACAACTGGAATCGAGACCAACGCGCGGTCATGGAAAGGCTTTTCGTGCGCAGGACCGGCGGCAATCCTCACTGGCCGGAAATCCGTGACCTCCAGCGGGACAAGAAGCGAGTCCTCGACCATGCAGACGAGACGCTGATCGCGAAGTCAGTGGAGCCCCGCACGATCCGCGTGCTGCCGCGAGGCAACTGGATGGACGACTCCGGAGAGATTGTCGAACCGCGGGCGCCTAGCTTCCTGGAGCAAATCCCGCGTGGTGGCGGGCGGCTGGATCGTTTGGATCTTGCGAACTGGATTGTGGACAAGAACAACCCGCTCACGGCGCGGGTCTTTGTCAACCGCCTATGGAAGCTCTTCTTCGGGGAGGGGATTTCCAAGGTCCTCGACGACCTCGGCTCCCAGGGCGAACCGCCCGTGAACCCAGACCTGCTGGACTGGCTGGCAGTCGAATTCATGGAGAGTGGGTGGGACGTGAAGCACATCGTTCGGACCATGCTGCTCACCGAGACGTATCGTCGATCAAGCGATCCGTCCCCAGAATTGCGCGCGGCCGACCCCGACAACCGCCTTCACGGCCGCCAGACTGCCGCGCGACTCGACGCCGAGTTTATCCGTGACAACGCGCTCGCTGTGAGCGGCCTCCTCAACCCGAAGGTCGGCGGCCCAAGCAGCAAGCCGTACCAGCCGGCAGGCCACTACAAGGAATTGAATTTCCCGAAGCGCGAGTATCGTCCCGACGTCGACGCCGACCAGTATCGGCGCGGACTGTACACGCACTGGCAACGCACCTACCTCCACCCATCGATGAAGGCATTCGACGCACCCTCGCGAGAGGAGTGCGCAGCAAACCGGCCCCAATCGAATACGCCCCTGCAATCGCTTGTCCTGCTGAATGATCCGTCATTCGTGGAAGCGGCGAAAGCCCTAGCTGTGCGAATCCTCGAATCGGACGCGGCCACGGACCTCGAACGGATCGACTTAGCGTTTCGCAGGGCGTTTTCGCGACGAGCCACCGAACGGGAGCGGGATGTCCTCCTGGCGTTTCTTGGAGGCCAGGAGGTGCATTACGGCGAAAACCGCAGTGAAGCCAGCAAATTGCTCAGCACGGGCCTCTCCCCAGTGCCATCGGAAATTGACACGGCCGAGCTAGCCGCTTGGACTTCGGTCTCCAGGGCACTTCTAAACAAGCACGAATTTGTCATGAAGTACTGAGGTATCGACCGATGATGAGACCTAACGCAACTCGCATCCTAGGCCGGAGGGCTTTCCTTGGGCAGGCTTCCATGGGCTTGGGCAGTCTCGGTCTGGCCCAGCTTCTCAGACCCGACCTATTCGGTGCCGAGCCAGGCGCAAAGGGCTATCCGAACCGACAGGCCAAGATCAAGCGCGTCATTTTTCTATGCATGGCGGGTGGCCCGGCGCATTTGGAGCTGTTCGACTACAAGCCGGAGTTGGCGAAGCGCGATGGCGAACCGATGCCGGAATCGTTCACCAAGAACCAGCAAATCGCGCAGCTCCAAGGGCAGGAACTCCGGGTCTTGGGCCCGCAGCACCCATTCAAGCACTACGGAAAGTCTGGGCAGCACATGGTTGAGTTGCTGCCCCACATCGGAGGGATTGCAGACGACATCTGTATCGTGCGGTCGATGACGACCGAGCAGATCAATCACGACACGGCTCACACCTTCATGAACACGGGCTTCCGCATCCCGGGGCGCCCCTCGATGGGCTCGTGGATTACGTACGGGCTCGGCAGCGAGTCCGAAGACCTGCCAGGATTCGTGGTGCTGACATCGGTGGGCGGCGCCCAAGACCAGCCCATTGCATCGCGGCAGTGGGCGGCAGGATTCCTTCCTAGCAAATACCAAGGTGTGAAGTTCAACTCCACTGGAGATCCAGTGAACTACGTCCGCAACCCTGCCGGGGTGGACCGCCAGAGACAGGGAGACCTAATTGACACAATCAGCGAGTTGAACGGAATCCAGCGGTCAATGGTTGACGACCCGGAGATCGAGACTCGCATTGCGCAGTACGAGCTCGCCTTTCGCATGCAAATGAGCGTGCCGGAGCTGGTTGACTTCTCGAGCGAGCCGCAAAATGTTCGCGAGATGTATGGAACCGACGGCGGGGACGGGAGTTACGCTTCTAACTGTCTGCTGGCGCGGCGTCTCGCGGAACGAGGAGTCCGCTTCATCCACCTGTACCATCGCGGCTGGGACCATCACGGCAGCATCAAGTCTGGCATCGAGACCAGTTGCAAGTACGTCGATCAAGCCACCGCGGCGCTTGTCACGGATCTGAAGCAACGGGGCCTGTTCAAAGACACGCTGGTAGTCTTCTGCGGGGAGTTCGGGCGCACACCGATGTCTCAGGGCGACCGGTCGACCGCCGGACGCGACCACCACATCAAGGGCTTCTCGATGTGGATGGCGGGAGGGCCCATCAAAGGCGGGGCAAGCTACGGCAACACGGACGATCTGGGCTATAACGCCGTCGAGGACGTGGTGCATGTACATGACCTGCACGCTACGTTGCTCGATCTGTTCGGTATCGATCACACGACTCTGACCTATCGCTTCCAAGGCCGCGACTTCCGCCTGACGGACATTGGGGGACGAGTGCTGAAGCCGATTCTGGTCTAGGTCGATTCGCTTGGCTGGTTGCCCGTTGATCGGATGGCCGAACGGACGACGTTCCGTACGGCAGCCGCTGGAGACGCTTGACCAGGGACGCCGGGGATTGCGCCAAGCTCGCCCGAATAGCCCCGTCCAGCGCCCGGGTGAACGATGCCCGCGTAGGTGACAGCACGTTTCCCGAACGAATCGCGAATCGCGTCGCGGTATGTGTAATTCGGAGCGACTGGCGCAAGTGTGCAACGGGCCTGCACAGCGTTCGGACAAAGCTCCGTGAGCCATGTCTTCCCGGCTCTGCCGGGACCGGCCACGATTACGAAGCCCCGTGACTGCAGCCCGTATTGATACCGGCGCTGAGCTCGATCGTCGATCAGCATTCCTTGCGCTGCGATTTGCTCCCCGATTGCTTCAACAGCGCGCGATTCCGGGCCGTTGGATTCAGGCCGTTGTGCCATGACCCTGAGAAAGCTCTGAACATTGATCATGTCGCTAGGGCGCCATCCAGCGTCATCAAGCGCTTGCTTCACCTTCTCGGCGAACGCCAAGCAAGGGGCCATCTCCGGTCCGTTCGCAACCGGACCCCGCTCGAGCAGCGATTCTCCGGTTAATAAGCGGGAAGCATGGTTCCAATCGCCCATGAATAGACTAGTTCCACGCTCAGGGCTGTTGAGCATGGAAAGAACGGCTATCAACTGCCGTTCGCCCGAAGGACTCTTGAGTTGCTGGTTCGCTGTTGACCAACTGCTTCCACCCCGTCTGGTCGCCGTCCGTCTCGCTAATTGCAGCCTGCATTGCTTTGCCCGCCGCGCCTCGGTCGACATCCGGGACCTCGAGGCGAGCTAGCACGGGCCAAAGGACCAGATCCTGCCGCGTGCCCTTCGACTTCAATGCAGGCCTGGACTCGAGACTGCGTTTAAGGACTCCAAGGTATGCTTCCACGAACCGTCCTGGGTTGCCACTCGCCCAGGGCTCGACTTCATCCTTTTAAAGGCCGACAAATTCGGCTTTCCACTTCCGTTCCTCCGACTGGTACTTCACACCGGGATCTTCAAAGTTCTCAAAGTCCGAGAAGCGCTGCCGAAACTGCTTGCAGGTGCCCTTGAACGCGCCGCCGCCCCAATCCATGCGGATCACTTTCCTTCACGCGCGTTAACGCGTAGCGCTAGCGGAATCGAGCCAAACGGAGCGTTCTTCGGAAGTCCATGATATGAATCAGCCGAAAACCAGGGTCGTAAACTGTCGATGCGATAAAAGCGGTCATGTAGACCACCCCGGTCCTCTCGATGCGAGCATCCGCCCGAATCGACCCCGCTCGCATAGGTCCAAGGCTCTGGGTAAGCGGCAAACCAGCGTCCTCCAGTAAATGCCCAGCTGTTTGCAAATGGCCCATACTAGTGCCGGACGGGCGGCTACGACAGGATGCCGCTCCCGGGAGCTATGAGCACTCTGAGCCGACGACAATTCATCCATTCGAGTGGTGCCGCACTCGTTCCGGCAGCGGCAGGGGCCGAATACGTGAAGCCAAAACACTTCACGATTGACTGCCAGAGCCACATTTTCGTGCCGGAACTCGTTTCCTTCATGGAGAAGCGCAAGGATCCGCCATACGCATACCGCAAGGACGGCGGCACCTACGTGGTCGTAGGCGAGTGGCACCGGCGCCTACGCGACCGGCACATGGATATCGGCGCCAAGATCGCCGACATGGACGAGGCCGGAATCGCCATGACCGCCTTGAGCATCAACGATCCCGGTCCGGAACTCTTCGGCAATGACGGCGTGCACGTCGCCCGGATGGTGAACGACTACGTCAGCGATTTGGCCAGGACGCATCCCGACCGGCTATTCGGTCTGATCGTCCTCCCCCTCCAAGACACGGACGCCTCGCTGAAGGAACTGGACCGTTGCGTGAACCAGCGCGGCATGAAAGGCGTGCTCCTGTACTCCAACCTCGCCGGGTCCTTCCCTGACGAGGATCGGTACCGCCCGGTATTCGAGCACATACAGCGCCTCGACATCCCGGTCCTGCTTCATCCGGCCTACCCGATGACCTACGACGCCGTGGTCGGCCGCAACTTGGTCGCGGGCCTCGGACTAATGTTCGACACGACAATCGCGCTTGGCCGGATTATCCTCTCGGGACTGCTGGACCAGTTCCCGAAACTCAAGCTCGTTTGCCCGCACGTGGGCGGTACGCTTCCGTACCTCATCGGGCGCCTGGACCACCAGACGCAAGTGCTCAAGCGCGGGGCGGAGAACATCACCAAGCCGCCAAGCGAATACCTGCGCGGAATCTACCTCGATGCCGTCTCGCCGATTCCAATGGCCATCCAGTACGGGATCGACTACGTCGGCATCGAGCGCATGCTGTATTCCAGCGACCATCCTTGGGTCGACCCCAAGACTATCGCCAGCTGCGTCCACAGCCTGAATCTCCCGGACGAAGACCAAGAGCGCGTTTTTGGCGCAAATGCGAAAAGGCTGTTCAAACTATGAGGCCGAACCGCCGCGAACTTCTAGCTCTACTGGCGGCGTCCGGCTGCGACCCGATGCCTCAGGACCCGGAGCAGAGCACCGCAGCCAAAGACGTAGATCCCCGCAAGTTTCGGCTTGCGATCTGCAACGAGACATTTCAAGGATGGGACGTCATCGAGGGATTTCGCGGCGCTGTCGAAACCGGGTACACGGGGGTCGAGATCGCTCCGTTCACGCTATCCGAAGATCCAGCCTCCGTCCCCGCGTCGAAACGCAGGGAATACAGGGACGCCATCGAGTCGGAGGGCTTGGGCTACGTTGGCCTGCACAGCCTCTTGACAGCGCCTCGCGGTGAGTTGCACGTCACGACTCCGGACCATGGCGTCCGCCGGCGCAGCTGGGAGTATTTTCGGAAGCTAATCGACCTGTGCGCCGAACTCGGCGATAACGGGATGATGATTCTGGGTTCGGGGCGACAGCGCCGCACGGTCGACGGCTCTTCAGTGGAGGACGCGACCAACAGGCTGCGGGACGGCTTGGCCGAAATGGCGGGACAGGCGCAGGAACGTGGCGTGGTGATTCTTCCAGAGACGCTGGCGCCGCATCTGTGCGACGTCCTGACCTCAATGGAGCAGACCGTCGCGATGGTGCGCGAGATCGGACACCCCGCCGTGCAAACCATGTTCGACTCGCATAACGCTGTAGCGGAGGAATTGCCGCACGACCGGCTGATCAAGGAGCACGCCTCCCTGATCCGTCACGTACATATCAACGAGATGGACGGCCGACATCCGGGCACCGGGTCGTACGACTTCGCGATACCCCTGCAGGCACTCAAGGACATCGGCTATCGCGGCTGGCTGTCTCTCGAGGTATTCAGATTCGAGCCGAGCGGAGAAGAGGTTGCAAGGGTCTCTAGCGAGTACCTCCGAGACATCGAGTCACGGCTTAGCACGGCTTGAGGGTTTACGTGGGCCTCGCGCGGATCGCGTGAGGCCCCGCCCAAGTGTAAGGCTGGGTCCTGAGCGGCAGTCCCGGAGATCGGCCGACGTCACGCACATCGCGACCTTGACGCCGCAAGGAACCTGAACGCTGATCGCTTGGTGCCTCCGTGCGCGGCCGGCCTAAGGCGTGGCGAGATCGCTCGCAAGCAGGTCCTCGACGAATCCATGCCCCGGACAATGCGGCATCATGACGTTGATGTCCACCGCGATCGCGGCCACCTGAGAGGACTCACATTCCCAGAACACGGGCACCACAGAAAGCGGGTGGGAGGTGCCGCACGTCGCGCGGACCATGCAGCTTACAGAGACCTGCCGGCGATCGAGCGCTACGGAACGTCGGTGCAGCGCATCGTGGAGCTGCTGCCCCACATTGGAGGGATCGCGGACGACATCTACATCGCGCGGTCGATGACGGCCGAACGGATCAATCACGACGGAGCCCGAATCTTCATGGACAAAGGCTTCCGCATCCCGGGGCGCCCCTCAATGGGCTCGTGGATTACGGACGGGTAGGGCAATTAGTCCGAATACCTGCCTGGGCTCGCCTTGCTGATGTCAATGGGCGGCGCGCGAGACCAGCCCATCGCATCGCGGCAGTGGGCGGCGGGCTTCCTCCCCAGCAAGTACCAAGGAGTGAAGTTCAACTCCGCAGGCGATCCGGTCAACTACTTGCGCAATCCAGCCGGCGGGGGCGGGAGCTGCGCTTCGAACTGCCGGCACGCACGTCGTCTCGAGGACCGCGGAGTCCGCTTCATCCCCGCCAGTTCGCGCGCAGCATGGGCCGGCTGACCAAGACCGATCGCATCGATGCCGCCGTGCTGGCCCTCTTGGGCCGCCCGCCGGAGCGTCGCCAGGCTTGTCCCGTGGACCGCAACTTCCTCCAGTTCAAGGACTTGGCGTCGGCCCGGACCGCCTGTGTCGAGGAGCAGGCGAACCGTCGCAAGCGCCGTGCCGAACTCCAGCCCGGGCCCGCGGCGGACGCGCTCGAACGCCTCAATGCGACGACCGATCACACGCTTAGCGTGCTCGACCGGGCCATCGCCGAGACCCTAGCGGCCACCGCCGTCATCCGCAAGTCGGCCGTGCTCGCCTAGGCCCTGCGGCGCGATGACTGCCTCTGGCATCCGCCGGGCCCGGCCGCGGTCGGAGCATTGGATGGCCCCCGCCACCCCCTCCTCCCAGCGGCCCGCGACGCCACCCATGAGACCGCATCTCAGCTGCGCAGAATAACGGATGCTCTAGATTTTCCTCAAGTTTCCCAAGCAATTTCCTGACAGCGGACACGAAAGCTCATTTCTAAATCCGTACGACAAATGACCGCGGATCGCCGAGAAACCGCTTGACAGAGGGTTCGATTATCCGTATATTTTCTTTGTGTTTCAGCCTCGGCTCGGTAACATCTCGTAGGTCACAACTCCCGTTTCAGAGAGAGGCACTTGCGCGGGCCGCTCACGGTGCGGAGGAATCCAGGAGGAAAAATATGAAAAGCCTGCTCACGACATATGGGGCCTTGTCGATGCTCGTCGGCCTGGCATTGCTTCAAGCTCCTTCGGCGCTGCGCGGGCAAACATCGTTCGGCACCATTCTCGGCACGGTGACGGATCAATCGGCGGCGGCCATTCCGGCCGCGACGGTGACGGTGACGAACGAAGAGACCGGCATCAGCCGTGAGGTGCAGTCCGGTCAAGACGGCGGATACAGGGTGCCGTCGCTATTGCCTGGGATGTACTCGGTGAGGGCGTCAATAGAAGGCTTCCAGACGACTGAAATCACCGGAGTCGAGCTGCAGGTTACTCGGGCAGTGACGGTCAACGCGGTGTTGGAATTGGGCGCGGTCACGGAGACTGTGGAGGTCGTCGCCACGACGCCGCTGCTTGACACCGCCGATGCGACCGTCGGGACGGTTGTCAATAATGACAGCGTCGTCAGTTTGCCTCTGAACGGGCGAAGCTACACGGACCTGATTCTGTTGGTGCCCGGCGCGGTGCCTCGGGGCAAGCTGTTCGCCATTTCGGGCGGGCACAACTTCAGCGTGAGCGGCAACAGCCCGGACGTGAACAACTTCACGCTGGACGGCATCCAGAACAACGATTTGTTCTTCAAGGCATTCGGAACGGAACCCTCCATCGACGCGATCCAGGAATTCAGGGTGCAGACGAACATCACATCCGCCGAGTTTGGCTCGGGGGCCGGTGCCAACGTGGCCGTGGCCCTCAAATCGGGAACCAACGAACTCCACGGGTCTTTTTTCGAGTTTCTCCGGAACGACAAGCTAGACGCCAATGACTTCTTCAGGAATGCCCGCGGCACCGGAAAGCCGGCGTTCCGGCAGAACCAGTGGGGAATGGTCCTCGGCGGTCCGGTCAAGATCCCGGGAGTCTACGATGGGAGGAACGAGTCCTTCTGGCTGTTCAATTACGAGGGATTCAAGACCCGCCGGGCATCGACCCTGCTCGCCACGGTGCCCACGAATGCGCAACTGTCCGGTGACCTCCAAGACCTGGAGCCCATCTTCGACCCGGATACCAGCCGCCTAGACCCTGCCTCCGGCCTAGTCATTAGGGACCGGCTCACTTGCAACGGGGTACCGAACGTCATTTGCCCTAGCCGAATCCATCCCGCCACCTCGGCCTGGGCGGACATTGTCTTTCCGAAAACCGACACCCCGGGAGGGAGCAATATAGTGAACACCAACCCGCGCGAGTTGGATCAGTATCAGCTAAACATGCGGGGCGACTATAGAGCGACCGATGAACTGAGTTTCTTCATGCGCTACTCGCCGTCGATCGCGCAGGAGGCCGTCCCCCAGGGGCTGCCTTCGATGGCGACGATCACAACTCAGCGGTTCCACAATGCTGTCATCAGCGGAACCTACGTGCCGACTCCCACCACGGTGATTGACGCCAAGGTCGGCTTCAATCGCACTGGCGTCTTGCAAGCGGCTTCCAATCCCGGTCCAGGGGCTGCTGCATTTCTGGAGCAGCACCCGCTCCAAGGCGTGATCGTCAAGAGCGCATCCCATCCCTTGTTCCCGGGCTTGGGGCTCGGAGAGGGGTTCACCGGCACATTCTCGTCCGGCACCCTCTCGCCCACCAACGACATGCAATATATTTTCAAGGTTTCAAACGTCCGCGGAAAACACACAATCAAGGCCGGCTTCAGCATCGACAACATCTGGGGCGTCCACGACAACCTCAACGAAACTAGCTTCAGCTTCACACGATTTGCAACTGCAGATCCCCAGAATGCGGTCAGCACGGGATCCTCGCTAGCGTCATTTCTCTTAGGGCTTCCGGATGGAGGGAATCGCAGATTAGGAGACACGAGCCTGGATAGCATTTGGAACATGTACCATTTCTATGTCAACGATGACTTCAGGGTGGCTCCACGGCTGATACTCAATCTGGGACTGCGATACGAATACACCGAGTTACCCCGGGATAGAGACGACCGCCTGTCTCAGTTCGACAGGCATGACGGCAAATTTGTCTGGGCGGGAGTCAACCCAATCACAGGCGAGCCCCCGAATGCGATCCGCACGATCCGCGAGCCCGATCACAACAATTTCGCGCCTCGTGTGGGCCTTGCGTTCACGCTCGATGACAAGACCACAGTACGGGCCGGCTACGGCGTCTTTTACATCCACAACTATCTCTGGGAGTTGCAAGCCCATCGAGGCCAGTGGCCGTATGCGCTCAGCCAGGGTGTCAGCGTACTCAATCGGGGAACCTCCCTCACACCAATCGACACAATGTTTTCGGCTGATACGTCGGTCACGCCCGGGACGGTTCCCAGTGTGCTCTGGTCCGCGGATCGCAAGGACCGGTTTGGCTACACTCAGCAATGGAATATCGGAGTGCAGCGGGAACTAGCCGACGAGCTCATGCTGGAAGTCGGTTACGTTGGCAGCAAAGGCACCAAGGTGCCGATCTTCTCGTTTCAGAACCTTCCGCCTCCAGGGCCGGGCGTGGTGGGCTGCCCGCCGTCGCCTTGCGAGCCCGGACAGGAACATCCGAGGCCTTTTCCGATCAACAACACATTCATGATCGTAGGGGAAAACAAAGCGACTTCCAACTATCACTCCTTGCAAGTAAAACTCGAGAAAAGGCTTTCGAACGGTCTGCAATTCCTCGGATCCTACGCCTGGGGCCATCACATTGATGTCGGAGGGAGCGGGAATAGCACGCAGAGCTTTCCGCAAGACCAGCGGAACCTCCGGGGAGACAGGGCGAGCGGATTCGCCGATTTTCGCCACATTTTTTCCGGCAGTTACTTATACGAGTTGCCTTTCGGCAAAGGCAAGCGCTTCTTGACGGACGCGTCCGCTTTCGTGAACAACGTGCTGGGCGGTTGGGCGGTCAGCGGAATCACTCGGTATAACACCGGGGCCCCGGTCAACGTCACGATTGATTTTGATCGGGCCAACATCGGCTTTGGCTCATTCCAGCGTCCCGACCGCGTCCTCGACAAGTCTGCGAGAGTGCGAAGCTCGGGCGACAAAACCCAGGGATGGCTCAACCCGGAAGCCTTCGCCGTACCGGAGCAGTACAAGTTCGGGAACCTGGGGCGCAACACGGAGAGGGGCCCGGCGTTTGGGAATTGGGATATCATTCTTTTCAAGAACTTCGCGTTGCCGGGGGAAAGCATGACCCTCCAGTTCCGCACGGAGTACTTCAACGCGTTCAACACCGTGAACCTGGCGAATCCCAGTTCGGGATCCTTCACAAGGAACCCGAACTTCGGACACATACTTGCTACGCAGAATGCAGCCCGGCAGATACAGTTCGGTCTCAAGTTGCTTTTCTGATTCTCGATCTCGTGATGCGGTTGGAGCGCACGTAGCGACAGCGATCCGCCGCCCGGCAACGAGCAGCAGCAGACTCGCAGCTAGCCGTGCGACCCCTTGCAAGTTCGTGCCACAGGAGTCGATGGTGGTCGACAAACGTTCGAGGCGAAATCGGCCAGTCCTGCGCACTGCATCAAGCGAGGCTCCCCGCACATCGTCCGTTGCCGTGTGCAGGGGATCCGTGCGATCGGCTCCGCACACGGGTTCCCGATCTCGAACTTGCATGGATGGGATTCCCCGGGCACCGGGGAGCCCGCTTCCACGGTGCCGGCTGGACGGTGGCGACCGCGACGCTCGGACTGCTGCATCCACGGACCCAGCGTTCTGCAAGAGCCCGGGCGGACGAGTTGCAGGCCCTCTCAAGTCAGAGCGCCAAGACATTGGCCGTTTCTATTCTGTGAGCGCTGATTCGGCCAAGCCCGCTGCGGGATTCCCGCTGGTCTTGCCCGCGCTCGCCCTGGCTCTTCTATGGGCACCCGCTTGCAACATGGAATCCGGTCGGTCCTATCGCGATTGGAAAGCGTACGGCGGCAGTTCCGAGAACATTCAATACTCCGCCCTTGCACAAATCAATCGCGAAACCGTCCGCCACTTGGAGGTCGCGTGGAGATTCGACACTGGCGATGCATTTCCCGGCTCGGAGATGCAATGCAACCCGATCGTTATCGACGGCATTCTCTTCGCTACGACACCGCGGCTGAAGCTCATCGCACTCGATGCGGCCACGGGGATACTCCAATGGAGCTTTGACCCGAACGACGGCCCGAAGTCCGACCGTTTGCGGCGCAACCGCGGCGTCACTTGGTGGAGCGATGGCCGGTCCGAGCGGCTATTCTTCGTGTACGATCACTTTCTCATTGCTATTGATCCCCGGACCGGCAAACCAGTGCCCGGATTCGGCCGCGAGGGCCGGGTCGACCTTCGGGAAGATCTTGGACGAGACCCTGAGACCGTTTCCATCTCGGTCAATACGCCCGGGGTGATCTACAAGGATTTACTCATAATTGGCAGCATCGTCAGCGAAGCGCTCCCCGCGCCTCCCGGCGACATCCGGGCCTACGACGTCCGCACCGGGCAGCTGCGCTGGAGTTTCCACACAATTCCCCATCCTGGAGAGTTCGGGTACGAGACCTGGCCCCAAGACGCGTGGCAATACAGTGGTGCCGCAAACAATTGGGCGGGCATGGGCTTGGACAAGGAGCGTGGTTTGCTGTTCGCTCCAACCGGCTCGGCAGCCTTCGATTTCTACGGTGCCAACCGCCTTGGAGACAACCTCTTCGCGAATTCGCTCATCGCGCTAAATGCGGAGACTGGCGAGCGAGTCTGGCATTTTCAAGCTGTCCGGCATGACGTCTGGGATCGGGACTTTCCCTGCCCACCGCGTCTGGTAACCGTAAGGCGCGATAGCAATCCGGTCGACGCCGTCGCTCAGATCACCAAATCCGGTCACGTATTCGTGTTCGAACGTGAGTCCGGCGATCCTCTCTTCCCGATTGAGCACCGCAAGGTTCCTGAATCTGACGTCGACGGGGAAAAGCTCGCGGCCACTCAACCCCTGCCATTGCAGCCCCCACCGTTCGCCCGTCAAATCTTCACCGAAGACATGATCACGAAGCGGACTCCCGAGGCGCACGAAAGTGTTCTCAAGCGCTTCCGACAGCTTCGCACCGGGGATCAGTTCACCCCTCCCAGCCTCGAGGGAACCATTTTGTTTCCCGGATACGACGGTGGTGGCGAATGGGGTGGCAGCGCGTTTGACCCCGCCACGGGCATCCTCTACGTCAACGCTAACGAAATGCCGTGGATCCTGCGACTGGTGGAGCTGGCCCAACTGGAAGCCGGAGCCACCTCTCGAAGCTTATACGACGAATACTGCGCTAGTTGTCATGGACGAGAGCTTGGCGGTAGTCCTCCGGAGTTCCCGTCCCTCGTCGCCATCGGGGACAAGCTCACCCGCGGGGAAATCTCACAGTTCATTCGGAAGGGCGGCGGCCGCATGCCGGCGTTTGCAATGCTGCCCAGCAGTGTGGTCGAATCGCTAGTGTCATATCTTGTTTCCGGTGAAGACCAAGAAGTTGACGTGCCAGATCCCTCGCCGATGGACCTCAAGTACAAGCACGACGGGTACAACAAATTCCTCGATCCTGACGGCTACCCCGCAGTCGAGCCTCCATGGGGAACATTGAATGCGATCGATCTGAACGGCGGCCAGATCGTTTGGAAGATTCCCTTCGGTGAGTTTCCCGAGCTGGCTGAGCAGGGTCTACGCAACACCGGCAGCGAGAATTACGGCGGACCCGTGGTCACGGCCGGCGGCGTTCTATTCATCGGCGCGACCAACTACGATCGGAAGTTCCGTGCCTTCGACAAGGCTACCGGGGAGCTTCTATGGGAAACGACGCTGCCGGCGGCTGGAAATGCCACTCCAGCGGTATACGAAGTCAACGGCAGGCAGTTCGTTGTGATCGCTGCGGGCGGTGGGAAATGGGGCAATCCTTCCGGGGGCACCTATGTCGCCTTCGCACTTCCTCAGACTGTTCAGTGAGGATCAATGCAGGGCCACACACAAGAGCGCGATGCAGGTTCGCCCGGTCGAAGGATGTACAGAACTGGTTTCTCCGTCAGTTAATCGCCACATTTCCCTCATTCCCCCACGGCACAGCTCAACTCGTCGCCAAACGGCCTGCCTCAATCGGACGGCCGAGAGACAACCCAGTTCGTATAGTCGCCGCGTGAAATTGACCTCGCTTCGGAGCGCCTGCCTTGTCGTCGCCGGGGTCGTCTCCATCGGGGCAGAGACGCAGCAGTACTTGCATTTCGTGGATGCGACGGAGAGCTCTGGCCTCCGGTTCCTGCATCGCGCTTCGAAGACCGAGCGGAAATACCTTCCCGAGACGATGTCCGGCGGCGTCGCGATATTCGATTTCGACCGCGATGGCTGGATGGACGTCTTTTTCGTGAACGGCGCCGACCTCAATCTACCCCATCCCAACGGCGAGGAACCTGCGAAATCAGGACCGGAATTCTGGAACCGCCTGTTCCGGAACAACGGGGACGGCACATTCAGCGACCTCACTAGCGAGTATGGTCTGCAAGGCCGCGGCTACGGCATGGGGGTGGCGGTCGGCGATTACGATAACGACGGCTATCGCGACTTGGCCGTGACCAATCTAGGAACGAGCGGCCATCCCGCGGTGATCCTCTATCGCAACGAAGCGGGTCGCGCGTTTGTCGATGTCACGCAGCGAGCCGGATTGCATGCCGAGGGCTGGGCTACCAGCGCGGGCTTCTTCGACTACGACCGCGACGGCCATCTCGACCTTTTCGTCTGCCGGTATCTGGTCTGGGATTTTGGCCAGGACCACCGCTGCGGGACGCGCACGGAAGCCGGCCGCTCGTATTGCCACCCTGATGTCTTCAAACCGATCTCAGAATACCTGTTTCGCAATAACGGCGATGGGACCTTTAGCGATGTCAGCGAGCAATCAGGAATCCTTGAAGCCGAGGGGAAGGCTCTCGGAGTAGCTTTCGGCGACTTCGACAACGATGGCTGGACGGATGTTTCCGTAGCGAACGATCAGTTTCGGCAGTTCCTATTTCGAAACGAAGGGGACGGCACGTTCAGCGAGGCGTCTCTGCTCGCCGGAGTCGCGTTCGACGATGACGGCGACGAGTTTTCGGGGATGGGCACCGTCTTCGCTGATCTCGACAATGACGGATTTCCCGATATCGTGACGACGACGCTCTCCGAAGAGGAGTTCGCTTTCTTTCGCAACCGTGGTGACGGACAGTTCGAGTACAGCACGAATTCGACAGACTTGGGGCGTGCGACTCAGCTCTACACCGGGTGGGGTGTGGGCGTGTTCGATTTCGACAACGACGGAAGTCGAGATCTTTTCTTGGCCAACGGCCATGTGATGGACAACATCGAGCGGTCTCGGCCGCACCTGCGCTACCGGCAGCGACCATTGCTTCTGCGCTACGTAGATGGCAGGTTCGTCGACATCTCCGAGGAGGGCGGTTCGATCTTCGCGCGCACATGGGCAAGCCGGGGGTCGGCCATCGGAGATCTGGATAACGATGGCGACCTGGATATCGTCGTCGCCAACGTGGATGGGCCGGCATACGTCGCTAAGAACCAGAGCCAAGAGAGGATTCGGAACAATTGGATCGGATTGCGATTCCGAGGATGCTCCAGCAATCGAGACGGCATAGCTGCCCGGGTCGTACTGACGGACGCGAACGGAACCACCCAATATGCGATGGCGGCGCGGGCCGCAAGCTATCTGTCGTCCAACGACGGGAGGGTCTATTTCGGGTTGGGGCAGACGGCGGCGGTGCGGGTGGTCGAAATCAACTGGCCCAGCGGGACACGGCAAGCCCTTACCAACCCCGCAATCAATCGGATCCACATCGTCGAAGAGCCTTCCGGCGGGCCATGTCCGAACGCGGGAGTTCTGACCGATACCCCGCCCTCTCGCTGACGACGGTTGCCCCGGGGCGCGCTAGCGATTCCGCGGCGCGACTGCAGGCCCGCGGACCGACCGGGGGTTTGCTACCATCCTTTGCAGGCTGGACCGGCAGATTCCGCTTGCGAAGGCAGGTCCACCGGAAAGCTGTGACTGTACGCAATTGCACCGGCGTTCTGCCGTTGGCGGTGGCTCTACTGACGACGGCGGCTCCCGGTGCAGAGACGGTAGAGGAACTGATTCAGGACGGGTTGTCACTGATCGAAAAGGACCGCCCGGCTGTCGCGCTCCGCGTCCTTCGAAAAGCGTCGGTCTTGGCGCCGGACGACGCTGCCGTGCGGCACTATCTCGGCTACGCGCTCTGGAGAATCGGCCAAGCCGATGCAGCTGCTGTAGAGCTGGAACGGGCCCTGGACCTAGCACCCGGAAATGCTGACACGCAGTATATCTTGGGCCGTATTGCCGCTTCCCGAGCCGCAGCGCTGGTTGAATCCCAAAAGCCTGCCGAAGCTGTTCCTCTTCTGCGAAGGGCGTCGGTGTTGGCTCCAAACGAAGCTGGCATTCACCACTACCTGGGCTACGCTTTGTGGAGCACCGGCAAGCCCGATGAAGCGGCTGCTGCGTTCGCAAGGGCTCTGGAGCTGGCACCGGACAACGCCTACACCATGTATTTCCTCGGCCGGATCGCAGCCTCGCAGGGACAGACCAGCGGGGCCATCGAACTCTACGAAGCCGTTGTCGCTTCCGGCAGCCCTATCTACGATACCTATCAACAAATCGGGAAGGCCTACCTACGAGAGGGAGAAACGCAGAAAGCTCTCGAGGCCACACAGCGGGCTCTAGAACAGCAGCCTCTCGATGGCGCACTGCACTACCAGCTGGGGAGAGTCTACCTCCGACTGAACCGACGGGGAGAGGCTCAGGACGAATTTGACACCGCAAAGCGGCTGAAGGCGGCCGACCAAGAGGCCATCCGAAAGCTGCTTGCGCTCGACCTCGCGATCGAAGACAGGAAGAACTCGGAGGTGAAGCAACTGAGGGATGGCTTGCTGGCTGAGTCCAGCCAAGATCCAGAAATACTGCTGCAGCTCGGGAGCGCGTTGGGTAAGGGCGGATTTCATGAGGAGGCCGTTCGGCCGCTGCAATTGGCTGTCGCGATGTTGCCAAGTGCTTTCGACGGCCAGTCGAATCTGGGACTTGCTCTTTTGCGTCTTGGCCGCCAAGAAGAAGCTGAGGAGCACCTTCGCAAGGCGCTTGCATTGCGGCCCTCGTCGTTCGAAACAAACAGCAGCCTAGCGTTCCTGTACGTAAACCAGGGTCGTAACAGAGAAGCAATCCAGAGGCTCCGGGTTGCCAACGACTCGCGCCCCGACAACATCAGAGTCCTCGCTCTCCTAGGCCAGCAATACTTGCAAGGTCGCTACTTGGAAGAAGCGATCGAAACCCTCCTGATCGCGAAGCGCGTCGAACCCACCAACCCCAAGGTTCTGCACTTCTTGATTGATGCGTATCAGCAGGATTCGCAATACTCCCGGGCATTGGAAGTGGCCCGCGAAGCCCTCCGAGCGAATCCGTCGGAAGCGCGCTCCCATCTCGCGGTAGGCAAGCAACTGATCCACTTAGGTCAATGCCGCCAAGCGCGGCCTCTGTTGGAAGCAGCCATTCGCCTGAGTCCGGCGCTTCCGGGAGCACATGACATGCTGGCCGATTGCTTGTTCGACCAGGGCGAATACAATGCCGCATTGGCTGGCTACCAAAGGGCGCGCCGGTTGGCTCCCGGAGACTTGCACGCCTCGCGAGGGATCGCCAAGAGTTTGGTCCAATTGGGACGCTATCGAGAAGCCCTGTTGGATTTGGAGCATTCGCTGCAAACTCGCCATGGCCGTGACGCACAACTCTACTCCGAGCTATCCCAGGTGCATGCCAGATTGGGAAACCAAGCGCAGGCGGAGCAGTCGCGGGCCCGATCTGAGGAACTCAACCAGCGGCAACTCGAAACCTCGCGCAAACGGAGTTTCGAGCCTCTCAACCCTGCACCCTTACGGCAATGACATGCGCCTGAGATCCTCTGGTGGCTCCAACTCCGGATTGAGCTGCCGAGCCTTTTGGAACTCGACCCTAGCGCGCTCCCGATTTCCCTTTCGCAATAGCATGACTGCGAGGTTGTAGTGGGCCTCGGCAAAATCGGATTGCAGCCGCACCGCTTTCTCGAACTGAGTGACCGCGGATTCCATGTCCGACGTTGCCGCGAGAAGGCCGCCCAGATTGTTGTAGGCCGGTGACTGTGTTGGCTCTAGCTCAATCGCCCTTCGAAACTCGGCGATGGCACCTTCGATGTCTCCCGTGCGAGCCAGGCTCACTCCAAGATGGTTGTGCGCCTCGGTAGAGTTCGGGCCCGACCGGACCGCCGCTCGGAAGTCTTGAACGGCCTGTTCCCAGTTCCCCTTGGCCGTAGCTTCGAGCCCCCTGCCTATCGCAAGCAGGACCTGCGTCTCGGCTGACTCCCGAGCTTGCCGCTGTTGTTGCAGGCTGGCTACGATTTTGAACTGTTCCGCGGCCCTTTCGCGATCGCCCTTCCTATAGAAGACACGCCCGAGCTTGTAGTGAACCCCCGGGTAGTTTGGATCGAGCTGGAGGGTCTCACGGTATTCCGCGATGGCACGGTCGAGGTCGCCGGCCTTTGCGGAGGCGGAGCCTAGCCGATAGTGGGCCTTTGCCTCCTCGGGCCGCAGTTCAGCCGCCGCTTGCAACTCAATCAGCGCCAAATCGGCCTCTGAAGACATGAGCAGGGCCAAGCCGAGGTTGTACCGCCCGTCAAAACTGGCCGGGTCCAAACTTAGCGCGACTCGAAACTCTTGAATCGCTTCTTCAAGCCTAGCCATTTCGGCCAATGCTGCCCCAAGTGCGTTACGAGCCTCGACGAAACCGGACCTGAGCGCAATCGCCCTCCGAAACGCAGCGATGGCCTCGGTCCGATCCTCTCTCTTGCGAAGTGCCAAACCGAGCTGAAAGTGGGCGTCCGGGCGGTACGGATCCAAGCGGAGCGCCTCTTGCAGTTCTCGAAGAGCGTTCGCTGTGTCGCCCTCGGCGACCAGCGCGCTTCCCAGCTGGACGCGTGCCCCAACGTGGCCCGGCTCGGCTACGATCGCTTCTCGGAACTCCGCGATAGCCGATCGCGGCTCGCCCTTCGTCCGCAGCACCCGGCCGAGGTTGTACCGCGCTTCTCCATAGCCGGGGTTGGCGACAGCGGCTTGGCGGAACCTCGACTCGGCTCCATCCAGCTCGCCTAGCCTGACCAGTACGACGCCCAGGTCGTTCAGGGCTTGGCCGAAATCCGGCTTGAGGTCCACAGCCCGTTCCAGAGCGGATCGGGCACCATGTTGATCGCCAGCCGAGGACAGCGCCAACCCTAAACGGTAATGGACCTCGGGAGAGAACGGAGCTTCGCCGACGGCCAATCGCAACTCGGCTTCCGCTGCCCGCGGTTCGCCGGCCCTCAGCAACGCCGCTCCCAGGTTCGATCGAGCGTCACCGTAACTTGGATTTAGCCGCAACGCTTCGCGGAACTCCAGAATCGCAGCGTCCAAGTCGTTCTTGGCCACCCAACACACACCAAGGTAGTTGTGGAGTTCGTACGACTGCGGATCCAGCCTCAGCGCCGCATGAAACTCAGCGATCGCTTGGTCGAAATCTCCCGAGCCGACCAACCTGCTGCCGCGCTCACGGTGAGACAACGCGTCCGGCACAGACTCTTGCGCCCAGAGGTGGGCCAAGAGGATTCCCGCCGCCATGCAGGGGCGGGCTAGGGTTAGGATTCGCACCAGAGAGTCACGAATCGGTTCACTGTCGACTTCGGCTGCCAAGGTCGGAGCGCCGACGCCAAGCGAATGTCGGCGAGAACGTCTCATGATGCAGAGAATTGACTCCTCCTAGGGCCGCACGTATGTTGACCGTCGTCTGTCTCTTGCCCGCCGCATTGCGCCACCACACTCGGCCTTCGCAGTTGTGGAGCGCGCCATTAGCCTAGCATTGAGAATACTGGAACTAGACATGCTATCGCCCGGACTCGGTTGATCCTGTACCCAGGTTGCAGCGGCAGCGCAGCAGCCGTATGCAGGGCGGGCCGAGACTGGTCAAGCCGACGATAGGGCAGCGGCCGGCACTGCAACGGGGCACTTGGGGAGCGTCGTGCGGGTCGGGCAATTGGCGAGACCAATTTGAAGGACAAAGCGGGGACTCTCTGAGCACGGAGAGGACAAGGGGTTCCGCAGCACTCGCCTTGCCCCGATCGCTAACTAGCCGAGCCAACGCTGGTTCTCTTTCCGCAAGAGTGCTCGATCGCAGTCGGTTACGAAGTTACAGATTCTGGCGTTGGGCAAGTAGCTGGCGCAGTGCTGGTGGAACGTCAGATTTGTGATATTGCTGCTAGATGCGGGCTGATCCACGCTCCCACAAGTCCTCGAAGCGGTTGCTGAGGTGGCAGCAGCGCGAGGCGATGATGGGCCCGCGGTTCGGTCCACGACCCAGGCATCGCACAGGCGGCGCCACACGGAACCTGAACGCCAGCCAAAAGGTGCCGTCGCGGATGGCCGGCCTAAGGCGTGGCGAGATCGCGCGCAAGCCGGTCCGTGACGAAGCCATGCCCCGGGGAATGCGTGATCATGACGTCGATGCCCGCCGCGATCGCCGCCTCCTGAGGGGTCACTCCACATGCCCAGAACACGGGCACCACAGAAGGCGGCACCTTGTCGACCGGCGGGCCGAAATAGGGGTTCTTTAGATCGGCGCGAATGACTGCAGGATCGCCTATGTGCAGTGGCGCTCCGTGATTGAACGGAAATCGGGCCGTCACTTGAGTGGCGGTGATCGCGTGCTCCGGTGAAAGCCACCGCATCGTAACTGCCATCGGCCCCCGAAATCGCCCCGCAGGTTCAGTCGGCAAGGCGGTACGCAGTACCCAGCGGTCCGTCGTAGTGGGAACGCCGGCATCCTCAAGCGCTTGGTCGAAAGTGATTCCGGAGCCGATCAAGAACGCCACAAAGTCGTCTCGCCAGAGGTCTGTGATGTCACGCACGTCCGCTTGCCGTCTCCCCTGGCGGTACAAAGCGTAGCGCGGCAAGTCGGTCCGCAGGTCCGCTCCAGGCGCTAGGCGCGTAGGTTCGGGGTTCCCTCTGTCCATGACCTCCAAGACAGGGCAAGCACGCTGGTTCCTCTGGCAGAAGAGCAGGAATTCGTAGGCGTAAGCCTCGCGCAGGATCACAAGGTTGCACTGCACATAGCCCATCGCGAGGCCGCGAGTCGTTCCGGTCTGCCTACCATCGCGGCAGGCGAGCCGGACGTTCTTCGGCAGAGCCAGCTCGTCCGTTGCGATCTCGTGGGTCATCGATTCTTTGCGCGGAGGGTCAAGCCACCTTTTGAGACCGGGCTCTTCCGCCAGATCTCGAGACGGCTGACGTCTGCGATTCTAGCGCCTTGCGAAGCGCATGCACGCGGCATCCCGAATGGCCGCCCCGACCGCGTAAGTCCAAGGCCCTTTCGTTCGCGCTAGCGGGCCTCGGGACGACCTTCGTTGCGCGATGCCAGAATCCAGATTCCGGACAACGCCAGTGCGGATGCAGCCCAGATCCAAGGAGCCGTTCCAGTGGGTAGACAGATCGCTGCGGCCCCTGCCGCTCCGACCCAGACCCGTTCCGCAACGCGCAAGGGCCGCAGCCAGTAACCGACCAAGGCTACGGCCCATCCGGCCGTTCCGACCAAGACCGCCAGTCCCGAGATCAATATTGTCGGCAGCTCCCCTTGGCCGAGCAATCCCGGTTCGAACGCGAACGCGAAGGGTATCAAGAAGCAAACCAGGCCGAGCTGAAACGCCCGCGCGCTAGTCCGCATCGCGCTGCCCCCCGAGATTCCGGCAGCGGCATAGGACGCGAGCGCTACAGGAGGGGTCACCATCGAAAGGACGCAGTAATACATCACGAAGAAATGCGCGGACAACTCTTGCACACCCAGCTCCCTCAGGGCGGGCACGAACAGGATGGCGCCGATCAGGTACGCGGCTACCGTCGGCAAGCCCATGCCCATGACAATGCAGCCAAGAACGATCAGGCCCATCGCCGCCACTGGAGACCCGTTTCCGGAGATGAGTTCAGTGCTGAACTTCAATGCCAGATTGGACTGAATTGCCACCGCGATGATGATGCCGATTGCGGCGATCGGGACCGCGACCTGGGAGGCCTGCCGCGTCGTGGTTTCTACGAACTCGACGAGTCTGCGTCCAACCAGCCGGGTCCCGCTCTTGACGAAGCTGAGCAGGACGCAGCCGACACTGGCGACGAGCGCGGAATAGGTCGCCGAGTAACCGGCTATGAGCAACCCGACCAGCACGGCGGGAGGAGCGAGCAGGTACAGTCGCGGCAGGATTGGCTGAATGGCGGATAGTGCACTCTGCGGAATGGTTCCGATACCGGTCTTCCTCGCACGCAGGTCCACGGAAAGGAACAGCGCCGCGTAGAAAGCAAGCGCCGGAAGCAGGCCGGCCAAGGCGATGCGACCGTAGTCGACCTGCAGCATCTCGGCCATGACGAACGCCGCCACGCCCATGATGGGCGGCATGAGCTGCCCGCCTGTGGAAGCGATCGCCTCCATCGCCCCGGCAGTGTCGGCCGAATACCCGGCGCGGCGCATCAAGGGGATCGTGAAAACGCCGGTACCCGCCACATTGGCGACGGCGCTTCCGGTGATGCTGCCCATCAGGCTGCTGGAAACGACAGCCGCCTTGGCGGAGCCGCCACTATGTGTTCCTGTCAAGCGAAGGCCCAGATCGATTACGAGCCTGCCCCCGCCGACTGCGCCGTACACCGCGCCAAAGAGAACGAAGTAGAAGACGAACTGGACCGATGTCCCGGTCGTGATTCCGAGAATGCCGTTCAGCGAGAGCGTCAGGATTTCGATCGCCTCTTCCAGCCGGAAGCCCGAGAAACTCAGCCACCCAGGCATCCAATCGCCGACAAACCCATAGGCCAGGAATGCCAGGAGCACGCCCAGCAACGGCCACCCGACGGCTCGTCGAACGCCTTCGAGAAGCACCGTCATCCCCAAGAGGCCAAACAGAACATCCACAGGGAGGACAGGGTCGACGCCCTCCATGCGCTCGGTGAGCCGTCCCAAATCAAGCAGGTAGTAGGCCCCTGTGCCGGCCGCGCCCAGAAACAGCCCCGTGTCAGCGAGTAGACCAAGAAGCCGATGCCGGTTGCTCCGTAACGGCATCCAGAGGAACAACAGCGCCGTGGCCAGAGCCAGGTGAATGGGGCGCTCGACCAAGGGAGCCTGCGGACGAATCAGGATATAGACCTGAAAACCGATCCAGAGGGCACCCAGGGCAATACGCAGGAGCCTCGCGGCGCGGGCACCCCTAGACTCAGCTGCCTCAGTCGGCGACGGTAACCCGTCCCCGCCGGCTAGAGCCATCCTCGGTGCCTGTAGTATTCTTCCGCCCCTTTGTGCAACGGTACGCCGGTCTTCTGCAGCAGCGCCGCCTCGCGTGGCTCAAAGTCCTCCCAGGCGCGGTGGGCAGCGGCCATCGCTTCCTTGTTCTCGCAGACTGTCCTAGTGATCAAACGCGCCAGTTCCAGCGGCGCGTCCCTGTGCGTGATAAGGACCGTTCCCATGTTCACTGAGTCAATCGGGCCCGGCTGGCCGCGAAACCACTCCGGCATCGGAGTGCGCTCGACGCCCGGACCGGCTAGCCTTGCGATCGTCTCCTCCGGGTAGTCCAGGAACCTTACCGGAGTCGTTGTGGCCACTTCAGTGACGGTGGGGTGTCCGCGGATCGCTGTCTCGAGATAAAGGTCCGCCCGGCCGTCCCGGAAGATCGACGCCACTTGATTGGCCGAGACTTGAATGATCTCGCCCCCTCGCTCCGAGATTTCCGCACGGCTGGTGCCGAGCGAGTCGAAGAGCATGTCCGCAACCACCGGCACGGTGCTGCCGCGGGGCTTCATCACGATCCGTGGCGGCTCGTTCGACAATAGCGCCCTCTTCAGAGTGTCATTGCCTGTGCGACCGATGTATTCCTCCGTGAGCATTGCGGCCATCCACACCCTATTCAGGCCGCCGACGAGGGCGCGCAGGTTCAGGTGCTCCCGGTCATAGGCCACAGGATTCCCGGCATACGCCCAGGCCGCGGTAGCAGCCTGGGCGATCGCAATGGTCTCTTCCCCGCGATCAACCAAGATCGGGTTGCCGATCCCGCCTCCGCGAGCGACGACCTCCACCCGAGTCCCGTCCGGCAAGGACCGCTGGAGCAATTGCGACAAAGTGGCTGCGAAGACGTACCACGAAGTCCCGGGCGGCATTGCGCCTATAGTGATTCGATCCCCTGTCGCCTTCTTGCAGCCCAGGCCGCCCGACAGGCCGCAGTGGGCCAATGACAACGCGAGAAACCGCCTCCGCCCCAAGCTCATTTCCGAATTCCCAGACAATGCTAGCGCGCTGACACGCCCACGGGCTCCGCCTCGAATTCGGCTCGCGGCAGAAGTCCCGTTTCCCTTAGGGCATCTCGGATCTTGTCCAGCCGCTCCTTGGAAGGCGGGCGGGTCGGAGGCCGCGTCGTGGCCGACCGGAGGCGTCCGGACAGCACCATGGCCGCCTTCATCCGTGCGTGCGCATCGCCAGAGGGCTCTTCCGACGCGTAGACCGCCTCCTTTAGGACGTTAATGCGCTCTTGGATGCGACGGGCGCGGTGCAGATCGCCGTCGCAGACGGCCTGATACAAGTCGACCAAGAACTCGGGGATGAACGACGCGAAACCGACAAGGGCTCCGTCCACGCCCTGCACCATGGACGCCAGGACGTACTCGTCATGGCAGGTCAGAACCGTGCAGTCCGGATTGGCGTTGCGTATTGCGCGAATGTCGCGCTCGTACTTCGACATCTCGCGCGTGCCGACCTTAAAAGTCGTCACGTTCGGCACTTGGGCCAGCGTGGCCAGCAGCTTCGACGAGTACCGCGCCTTGGTCCAAGCGGGATAGACATGGACGATCAGGTTGAGGTCGACAGCGTCGGAAATCGCCGCGAAATGATCTACCACATGCTCCATGCGCATGCCGAACCTCAGCCAGTAGTGTGGCGGCATTACCAGCAGACCGCTCGCCCCGGCCTCGTCGGCCCTATGCGCGTGCTCGACGGACTCCTGGATCGACTCGCAGCAGATTCCAGAGACTACCGGAACGACACGCCCGGCTGCATCAGCGACGATGCGGGTGACCTCCGCTCGCTCGCCAGCGCTCAGGGCGAATACCTCCCCTGTGTGTCCGTTCGTGACCAAGCCGCCGATTCCGGCGTGACCGGCGAGCCATCGGGAGAAGCGCCCGAGTTCCTTGACATCGATGGACCGATCCTCGCGGAACGGAAGCTGCAGGGCGGGCAAAATGCCACGAAACGGCGGTACGCGAGCCATGGTTTGATTCTCCTCTGCGAGCAGCGTCCGGGGCAAGGCCCGGCCGGTCTGCGGATTGTGTATTTCGCGCTGCCTGCGCCGCAAAGTGGGCTCGCCTGTCCGAGAAGAAGCGAAGAGCCTTACGGAGAACTGGGCGGACCGGCAAACGGTCTCTAGTTTGAAGCGCTTTACGCGGGCGGACCTATTGCCGGCGCCTGCGAGGGTGCCCCCTCAACTTTCGCGCAGATCGCAGGCCTTCCAGGAGCCCTGTTGCGGCTCAGCCAAGGGAATCACGAAGCCGGCGATGGAACCCCAAGGCACCGCCCAGCGAGTCATCGCCGGCATTTCCGCTAACCCTCAACGCTCAGCAACTGAGGTCGCAGCGTCCCTGCAACCGCTTCGGGCCCGATAAACTGCGCATCTGGTCTCAAGGGTGCACGCGTCCAACCTGGCCGAGCACAATTCGTCCCAGGCCGTTGCGACGGAGTTGCGAAACGCGCCGCCATCGCTGCCGGGGACTCTGCTCGCGCGCTAACCTTGGTGCATGGGCATAGGTGCGGAAGCCGAAACGACCCGCCGACTACTTTCGCTCGGCCTGCCTCCAAGGGGTATCACACGGCTCTCGCTTGCCATCGGCGCAACTCCGCGCTGCCGTCTCAGGGGAGTGGTCCGGCAACAGCTCCGGTAGGGCAAGTGTGAACTATCTGGCCCATCTCGCGCTTGCCGGTGACGAACCCGAGGCTCAAGTCGGCCAAGTTCTCGCGGATCTCGTTAGCGCGAGGAGAATTGCGTCATTCGAACCCGGGATACAAGCGGGGATTCGCGCCCACCAGAAAATCGATGTGTATGCCGACAGCCACCCAGCTGTCGCCGCCGCACGTCGAAGGCTGCAGCCGCCGTATCGTCGTTTCGCGGGCATCCTTCTCGATGTCTACTTCGATCATTTCCTGGCCAAGGGTTGGCACCGCCACGGCGACGGCACGTCCCTTGCCGAATTCGCGACGAAGCGATACCTGGTCCTCCGCAAGTACCGTGACCTGCCGCCAAAACGATTCAGGATTGTGGTCGATGCCATGAGTCGGGACAACTGGCTCGTCGGCTATTCCAAGGTAGCGGGCGTCGAGAGGGCGCTGCGCGGAATCTCGAAGCGTCTCACGCGCGAAAACCCAATTGCGTCGGGAGTGAGTGCCCTGTCCGAGAATTACGAGCGATTGCGATCCGACTTCGAGGAATTCTTCCCGCAGCTGAAGGAATATGCCCTGACATTGCAGCAGTCGGCACATGCAAACCGCCGGGATAGCCGCATGTAGCGGATTGACGGTCAAATCGGCAGATAACACGGTCGAGGGAGAGCCTGCGGAGCGCAGCCGAACGTGCTAGCGGAACATGCCCCGTCGCCAAGCTGCAAGCGCCATGCTCGTTGCCCTCCTTGGAGCGATAACGCTACACTTTAGGCGTATGGGCGGGACTACGAGACTGATGCGCGCCGGCATCCCGGTCCTTGCGCTCGTTGGGGCTAGTGCAATGCTGTTCTCTCAGCTGACACCGTCAGGCACGCCCGCAAAGTCGGACCGCCCCCACGTTGTCTTGATCACCGTTGACACGCTTCGGGCCGATCACCTGTCCTGTTACGGCTATCACCTCAGGACGAGCCCTGCCATGGACCGCCTAGCCGAGGAGGGCGTGAGGTTCGACCGCGCCTACAGTGCGATCCCGATGACCGGGCCGTCCCACTTTTCGATGTTCACAGGACGCTACCCGCAAGAGCACGGAGCGCGTATCAACGGTGTGGCACTTCCGGACGACACCAAGTGGCTAACAATTCCGCAAGTGCTGCGCCGGTTCGAATACACCTCGGCGGCATTTGTCAGTGCGTGGCCTCTGATCGGCCGGCTTACCCAGCTCAACCGGGACTTTGACCACTATGACGAGGAGCTCGGACGCTCCTATCAGGTCTTTCATTCCATGCGCTGGGCCGAGGACGTCACGAGGCCCGCCCTTCGCTGGCTGGACGAACACAAGGACGAGAAAAACCTATTCCTTTGGGTGCATTACTTCGACCCGCACGAGCCCTACAACCTCCGCCAGGACTTCGCCGAGCCCGAGCAGCTTCGTGAGCCGGGCCCCGCGATCCGGGACTACAGCGAGGCCGTGCGGAACCGTATCGTCCGCTACGACTCGGAGATCGGGTACGCAGACAAGCACATAGCAACGCTCCTAAACCGAATTGACAAGCTAGGCCTGCGGGACAACACGCTCGTGGCGCTCCTTTCCGATCATGGGGAGGGCCTCGGGGAACAGGGCTTCGTAGGCCATGGGCGGTGGCTGTACGAAAGCACGGTGCGGGTGCCGTGGATCATGCGCCTTCCGGGGAGAATCGAAGAAGGCACGGTGATCGAGCGCAACGTGTCGACGCTGGACCTGGCTCCCACGCTGCTGGATCTCGTAGTGCCCGAATTCCGCGAAGACTCGCAACTCTCGTTCACCTACGCGGGTCGAAGCCAAGTTACCGCCATCATGAACGGGGCGAAACCGCATTCCAGGCAAATCCGTTTCGTCTCCTTTGAGGGCAAGAAGGGCTTCATCCCGTCGTGGATCTCGTGGGTTTGGAGGCCCAATTCCGGCCTGCCGTTCCGAATTGGAAAGCTGGACGGGACAATGAAGTCGATCTGGACACCGCAAGCGAGCCAATTCGAGTTTTTCGACCTCGCCAAAGATCCCTTGGAACGCAACTCCCAGATCCTTGCCAAGAGCGACGGCCGCTACAAGTTCGAGAGTGCGGCGTTTGAACGCTGGTTCGGTTCGACCAACCTGGCCGAGAGCGAATCGCGCCTCAGCCCGGCCGACAAAGAGATCCTAGAGAGCCTCGGGTATATCAACCGGTAGCTCGTCGGGCCCGCCTCCAACCGGTTCCGCGGTGTTCGTGTCATCTGGATGCGTTTCCACGTCGGCCGGCGTGTCACCCGCCGCAACGCCGGGAGGATTATCGGCCGCAGCCGCTGCCGGTGTCTGCAGTTCCTCTCGGAGGCCGTTCTCTAGCACCTCCAATAGGCGGTCCGCGGAATCGCCGACATCAGACCGGTAGGTTGCAAACTCGTCGCGTACCCTTGCGAGTTTGTCGGCCAGATGCAGCGCGGCGAGGATCGCAAGCTGATAGCTTTCCGCTCCGGGCATGTTCTCTGAGAAGCGCCGCATTGTCTCGTCCACCTTGCGCGCCAATTCCCGCGTGCGCACGGCGTCTGCCCCCACCAGCTGGTAGGTGCGGCCGTAGATGACGACTTGTATTCGGTCTTGGGCCGCCATCGCGCTTACCCCTCCCGCTCCAGCTCCTCGACGCGGCGCAACAGAGCTTGGACTCGTTCCCGTGCCGCCCGGCGCACCTCGTCGCAATCCAGGTTCTTCTGGAGTAGGGCAATCCGGGAATCCCTCTCAAGCACCAGCTGGCGCAGCCCCACGGCTTCAGTTTCGGCTTGCCTGCGCGCTGCGCGCGCCTCGCGCAGCTCCTCGACTAAAGCAAGGACTCGACGCTCTAGCTTCTCTAGGAATACTAGGCCATTTGCGCCGGACTGGTTGGCCGGGCTTCCCGATGGTAGCTGGTCCATGAGCACGCCCCCAAGGTCTCACCATGATAGAGCACGGCAGAGCCCGAGCGGCGGCCGAACAGGTTGGCCTAGGCCCAGCCTGCTGTTCGGGGTGGTGCGCAAGAGAGGACTTGAACCTCCACGGGATTTAACTCCCACTAGGACCTGAACCTAGCGCGTCTGCCAATTCCGCCACTTGCGCACGCCACGGTGCGATGCTTACTTTACTGCTATGGGAATCGAACCGATCTGCCTATTGTAAGGCATGAATGCGGGTCTGGGCTTCGGAAGCGCGGGCACTCACCGCCCGCCGTCAGCGTACCGGCGCAAGTCGGCTAGGCCAAGCCCCGAACCGAACGCGGGGATCTCCTCGGAACTCGCGCGACCGATGAAGAGCGCGTACTCGACTCTGACCGAGGACCGCGCGGGAATCCAGGCCAGGGTCCTTTCGCCGAACAGCCGGCCGCGCTCGACCGCTTCGCGACGTGTCTCGGGGAACGGGGACGCGCCGAATTCCATGCCGCGCGTCAGAGTCCGCCCGTTCCATGGCGGGAACGCCCTGGAATGGTTCTCCTCCCAAATCCCCAGCCACGGAAAATCATCTCGCTTCCACAGGTAGCCGAAGAGCGTCTCCGAATCCGGATCGTAGGCCGCGAAGAACGCTTCGTCCAGTTCCGGGTCCATCAGATGCGCCGTGTACCCTCCGGAGACGTCGACACTGACCGTCCGCCGCATGTCGTCCAGGCCCCCGGCTGCGAGCGGCACGAGCGGCCAGTCGAATTCCGCCCCGGCGACGAAGCGGTCGGCACCCGGGGCGAATTCCGATTCAATCACCTTGGAGCGCGTCGCGGACATTTCGAACAGGGTCCGGCCCTTCTCCAAGAACGGCGGGCCCAGCGTGGCGTGCTGGGTCCATCCGACCGGTCGGTCGATGCCGGCAAGGTTTGTGGCGGTCTCGGCAATATCCACGCGCCCGCTGGCCGCGGCCAGTTCCAAGCGCCGTTCCATTCGCATTCCCGCGAGCGGAAAGTCGGCCTTCATGGAGAGCGAACCGCTAGCGGACTCTACCTCCCAATCGGCCGAGGACGCTTCGCCATGCAGTCCGAGACCGGCAGCCGCCTCCTCCTCCGATGGGATGCCGAAGATATCGAAGCAAAGGTTGTGTCCGGCGATGCCGGCGAGCAGCGGGGCATCAATCCCGCCTCCGAACTGCGGATGCTGGGCAGGGTCGTAGCTCGAGGTGTCAATCGTCTCCCACGGCGGGTCCCAGAGCGGGTTCATCCCTGTCTCCTTCAGTTCGACAGACGCGATGTGGCCGCCGCCCGGAAGAAGCGTCAGCCGCAGGATGTCGTTCTCCAAATGAACTTGACGGCGATTCGCAATACCCATTTCCCAGCGCCGAGACGCTCAAGAATACCACGAGAGGGGCGCTTGGTATCATGACTAGGCGGCCCCGTTGCCCTCCCACGGCAGCAGGGGTACGTCTTCTGTTAGAGCTCCGTTCTTCGAAAGCGGCACCCGAGGCGCTCAGGGATGGCACGGAGCCACCGCCGGAGCAACGAAGAACGCCATGACGAATCACGGACTGCCGCCTCGCCAAGGACTCTACGACCCACGGCTGGAGCACGATGCGTGCGGAATCGGCTTCGTCGCGAACATCAAGGGGCAGCCCAGCCACAAGATTGTCGAGCAGGGCGTCGAGGTCCTAGTCAACCTGACGCACAGGGGCGCTTGCGGGTGCGACCCCGATACTGGCGACGGAGCCGGGCTGCTGCTGCAGATGCCGCACAGCTTCTTCGTCAACCAGGCTGCGACGCACGGTTTCACCCTGCCTCCTCACGGGGAGTACGGCGTCGGAATGATTTTCGTTTCGCCGCGCGAGAGCGAGCGGCGGGCGGCCATGCGAATGCTGGAAGAGGTTGCCGAGGCGGAGGGCTTGCGTGTGATCGCCAGGCGCCGGGTCCCGACAGTTGCAAGGGCGATCGGTTGGCAGGCACGCGAGACCGAGCCCCACGTTTACCAAGTCTTCATAGAGCAGGCGAACGGTTTCGAACTGCAGGGAGACGCTTGGGAGCGCAGGCTCTACATATTCCGCAAGCGGACGGAACAGGAGGCTACCAGGCGGCAGCTAGAGCGCTACTACCCGGCTAGCATGTCCTCGCGGACAATCTGCTACAAGGGCCTGCTGCTCGCCCCTCAGATCTTCGAGTACTACCCCGACTTGGGCGACTCCGACTTCCAGTCCGCCGTCGCGCTGATCCACCAGCGCTTCTCCACAAATACCTTCCCCACTTGGGAGCGCGCCCAGCCGTTCCGGTATTTGGCACACAACGGCGAGATCAACACGCTGCGTGGCAATGCTAACTGGATGCGTGCTCGGGAAGCCACGCTGCAGAGCAAGCTCTTCGGCAGCGACACCGAGAAGATCAAGCCCATCATCGACGAGGCCGGCTCGGACTCGACCCAGATCGACAACGCGCTCGAAGTGCTGATCCAGTCGGGACGCTCGATCGCTCACTCGTTCATGATGCTCATTCCCGAAGCATGGTCCTCGCATGAGCACATGGAGGGTTACAAGAAAGAATTCTACGAGTTCCACGCCACGATGATGGAGCCGTGGGACGGTCCGGCGTCGATCGTGTTCACTGACGGACGCTACGTGGGCGGGTCTCTCGACCGCAACGGCCTCCGCCCGTCTCGCTACACCGTGACGCACGATGACCTTGTCGTGATGGCCTCGGAGACCGGCGTGATCCCCGAGATCCAACCCGCGAATGTCCGCGCGAAGGGCCGCCTTCAGCCGGGCCGGATGTTCCTCGTGGACATGCAGCAAGGCCGCATCATCCGCGACCAGGAAATCAAGGAAACAATTTCCAAGCGGAAGCCGTACGGCAAGTGGATCCGAGAGAACTTGATCCACCTCGGAGACCTGCCCGCTCCGCCCACCGTGAAGAAGACCGACTTCGACACGCTGCTGCAGCGGCAGCGCTCGTTCGGATATACGCACGAACATCAGCGCATCCTTCTTCGCCCTATGGCTCGCTCCGGATCCGAACCGATCGGATCGATGGGAATCGACATCCCCCTCGCTTGCCTCTCCGAGCGCCCCCAGCTGCTCTTCAGCTACTTCAAGCAGCTGTTCGCGCAAGTCACGAATCCCGCCATCGACCCGATCCGGGAAGAGCTGGTGATGTCGACCGTCACCTACTTGGGGCCGCAAGGCAACCTGCTTGACGAGCGGCCGGATTACGCCCACGTGGTGAAAGTCCCTGCTCCTGTGATTGATAACGCGAAGCTGGAAAAGCTGCGCGCTCTCGGGCCGAGCGTCCGGTTCGGGGCAACGACGATTACCGCGACTTTCCCGGTTGCGGAGGGCCCTCGAGGCCTGAGGCGCGCACTTGACCGGATTTGCAAGGAAGCAGAATCGGCGGCCGATGCCGGGGCAAGCGTGCTTGTCCTGTCCGACCGCGGAGTGGACGAGCACAATGCGCCCATACCTTCTTTGCTGGCCTGCGGCGGGGTTCACCATCACCTCATCCGTCGCGCAAAGCGCAGCAAGGTCGGCATCGTGGTCGAGTCGGGCGAGCCGCGCGAGGTGATGCATTTCTGCCTGCTCATTGGATACGGGGCGAACGCTGTGAACGCATACCTCGCCTACGAGACGATCGAGGCGATGCACGCCCGCGGCCAGTTGGACGACCCTTCGCTGACCGTGGAGAAGGCGCACTACAATTTTGAGAAATCGATCACCAAGGGCATCCTGAAAGTCATGTCCAAGATGGGCATCTCGACCGTCCAGTCCTACCATGGCGCCCAGATTTTCGAGGCGATTGGCTTGGCAAGGGATGTCGTGGACCGCTATCTCACCGGCACCACGTCGCAGATCGAAGGCGTCGGCTTGGAGACGCTCGCGGGCGAAGCGCTCGAGAAGCATCGCTACGCCTACCTGCCGCTTTCGGAAGACTCCACGGAACTGTCAGTCGGCGGTGAATACCAGTACAGGCTCAGGGGCGAGAAGCACCTGCTGAATCCAGAAACGGTCGCGGGGCTCCAGCATGCGGTCCGGCTGAATCACTGGTCGACTTACGAGGACTACTCCCGCACGGTCAACGACCTGAACCGCCAGCTCTGCACCTTGCGCGGCCTGTTCGATCTCAAGGCGGCGGAAACGCCCGTTCCGCTGGACGAGGTGGAACCAGCGACGGAGATCGTCAGGCGCTTTTGTACTGGCGCCATGAGCTTCGGATCGATTTCTGCCGAGGCCCACGAGACGCTGGCGCGGGCCATGAACCGGATCGGCGGGCGCTCGAACACGGGCGAAGGCGGCGAGGATCCCGCGCGATACGGGGACGATCGGCGATCCAAGATCAAGCAGGTCGCATCGGGGCGCTTCGGGGTGACCGCCCACTACCTATCCGACGCCGACGAGTTGCAGATCAAGATCGCCCAGGGTGCCAAGCCCGGCGAGGGCGGGCAACTGCCAGGCCACAAGGTCGACGAGACGATAGCCTGGCTGCGGCACTCGACACCGGGCGTCGGTCTGATCTCCCCTCCCCCGCACCACGACATCTACTCGATCGAGGATCTCGCCCAGCTGATTTTCGATCTCAAGAACTCGAACCGCGGAGCGAACGTTTCGGTGAAGCTTGTTTCCGAGGTGGGGGTCGGCACGGTAGCGGCCGGTGTGTCCAAGGGACACGCCGACTTGGTGCTGATCTCGGGCCACGACGGCGGCACGGGAGCGTCTCCGGTGAGTTCGATCCGGCACGCCGGAACTCCGTGGGAACTGGGCCTGTCAGAGACTCAGCAGGTGCTGGTCATGAATGACTTGCGCGGCCGCATCCGTGTGCAGGTTGACGGCAAGCTCCAGACCGGCCGGGACGTTGTGATCGGCGCCCTTCTCGGAGCGGACGAGTTCGGATTCTCGACCATGCCGCTGGTGGCGATGGGCTGCATCATGATGCGCAAGTGCCACTTGAACACGTGCCCGGTCGGTATCGCTACGCAAAACAAGGAGCTCCGCAAGAAGTTCGAGGGCACGCCCGAGCATGTGGTGAACTTCTTCTTCTTCATCGCCGAGGAAGTGCGCGCCTACATGGCCCGGCTCGGCTTCCGGAACTTCCAGGAGATGATCGGAAAAGTGGACCGACTCGACGTGCGCGAAGCGGTGAATCATTTCAAGAGCAAGGGTCTGGACTTCGCGAAGGTATTCTTCGATCCCCCAGTCGACCGCTCCATAGCTCGCTACCACTGCGAATCGCAGGACCACGGCATCGAGAGCCAGATCGACAACCAGCTCATCGAACTTTGCCGTCCGGCGCTGGAGGACCGCAACCCGGTCGAATTCGCCTACGACCTACGCAACACCGACCGCACCGTCGGCACAATCCTGTCGCACGAGATCGCCAAGCGCTACGGAGCTGAGGGGCTGCCGGACGACTGCATTAAGATCCATTTTTCCGGCAGTGCCGGTCAGAGCTTCGGCGCCTGGGCCAGCAAGGGCATGACCTTGCAGATCCGGGGGGACGCCAACGACTACTTCGGCAAGGGGCTTTCGGGGGGCCGGCTCATCGTTTCGCCACCGCCCGGCTCAAGCTTCGTCTTTGAAGAGAACATCATTATCGGCAACGTGTCCTTCTACGGTGCCACCGGCGGGCAAGCCTTTGTCAACGGCATGGCGGGCGAGCGGTTCTGCATCCGGAACTCGGGCGCGCAGGTCGTGGTCGAGGGCGTCGGGGACCACGGGTGCGAGTACATGACCAACGGCTGCGCAGTGATTCTCGGCGAGTGCGGGCGGAATTTCGCAGCCGGCATGTCGGGCGGCATCGCCTACATTCTCGACGAGCGGGGAAATTTCGAGGATCGTTGCCTGCAGAACGCGGAGGTCGACGTAGAGCCCTTCGAAGCGAGGCCCGATCTGGAGCTGGTCCGCGGACTGATCGAGCGCCACGTCGCCTGCACCAGGAGCCCCAAGGGCCAATGGGTGCTCGAGCACTGGTCCTCGATGGTGCCGCGGTTTAAGAAGATCTTCCCGCGCGAGCTTAAGAGAGCATTGAGGGAACGGCAGGAGCGAGAATTGGCACAAGCCTGAGCGAAGCGGTTGCGGATTCCGCGCGAGGAAGCGCGCTGCTCGACGCTCAAAACTCAGCGTTGCCGGGCGTGCGCGGGAACGGAATCGTGTCGCGGACATTCGCCATGCCCGTGACGTAGCTGATGGTTCTTTCGAATCCCAACCCAAACCCCGCGTGGGGGACGGTTCCGTAGCGCCGTAGGTCGCGGTACCAGCCGTAGTGCCCGGGATCGATCCCGCACTCCGCGAACCGACTGTCTAGCACATCGGGGCGCTCTTCGCGCTGGCTGCCTCCGATGATTTCGCCAATCCCAGGCGCTAGCACATCCATGGCGGCGACGGTGTCCCCGCCCTCGTCCAAGCGCATGTAGAAGGGCTTGATGCCCTTGGGGTAGTTGGTAACCACCACGGGGCGCCCTACGAGCTTCTCCGTGAGGTAGCGCTCGTGCTCGGACTGGAGGTCGAGGCCCCACTCCGCTGTGAATTCGAACTTTCTCGGCGCTCGCTGGAGGGAGCGGATGGCCTCGGAATAGGTCATGCGCTCGAATGGTTGGTCGACCACGGCGCGGAGTCGGCGGATCGCGTCTCGGTTGACGTACTTTTCGAAGAATTCCATGTCGTCGGCGCGTTCGTCGAGCACCGTACGGAAGAGATGCTTGAGCAGCGCCTCGGCTAGGTCGGCATTGTCGTGAAGGTCAGCAAACGCGGTCTCCGGTTCGATCATCCAGAACTCCGCCAGATGCCTGCTGGTGTTCGAGTTCTCAGCGCGAAAGGTCGGCCCGAACGTGTAAGCGTTAGTTAGCGCCAAGCAATAGGCCTCGACATTCAACTGGCCGGAAACCGTGAGGAAGGCCTCTCGCCCGAAGAAATCCTTGGAAAAGTCGGGCTTGCCGTCTATGTCAAGCGGCAGATTCGCAACGTCCAAGGCGCTGACGCGAAACAACTCGCCCGCACCCTCGGTGTCGGAGACGGTGATGATCGGGGTGTGGATCCAGAAATATCCCCGGGCATCGAAGAAGCGGTGAATCGCCTGGGCCAAGCAATGCCTCACGCGCGCCACGGCGCCGAAAGTGTTTGTCCGGGGGCGCAAGTGGGCGACCTCGCGCAGAAACTCGAAGCTGTGGCGTTTCGGCGAGATCGGATAGGTGTCAGGGTCGTCGACCCAGCCCTCAATTCGGCATGAGGACGCCTGAATCTCGACGCGCTGGCCGCGCCCGCGCGACTCTACCAGCCTCCCGCGGACCGTCACGGAGCAGCCTGCCCCGACATGGAGGATTTCGCTGGCGTAGTTCGGCAGTTCGTTGCTGGCTACGATCTGCAGGCTGGCAAAGCAAGACCCGTCGTTCACGTGCAAGAAGGAGAATCCCGCTTTCGAATCGCGACGGGTCCGCACCCATCCCTGCACCGTAACGTCCTCCCCGATACTGACCTTCCCGCCAAGGACGGCAACGACCGTGCGCTTCGCCATACTGTTAGTTTGTAGGATCTGATAGGGACGCGCGAATCAGAGGGCAGTGGCCGGCCAGCTTGGCTGACCAAGCGATCCGGGATTCCAGCCTGTCCCGGCCCCGGAATCGGCAATCGCGCATGCCTGGAAAAAAGACCCGTGTCCTGGTGCTGTTCGGAGGACGCTCAGGCGAGCACGAGATCTCAATCCTGTCGGCAGCCTCGATCATCGCAGCAATCGACAGCGAGCGCTTCGCTGCGATTCCGCTCGCGATCAATCGGGACGGCCGATGGCTCGATCCGCCCAGCTCGGCCGCCCTGCTCCCGCCGGAAACTGTCAAGAGCTGCAGCCTTGAAGCCGTAGACATTTCTCACCAGCCCGGCCTCTCCCGCGGATTCGACATCGCGTTCCCCGCCCTGCACGGGCCGTACGGCGAGGACGGAAAGGTGCAGGGCCTGCTGGAGATGGGAGATGTCCCGTATGTCGGCTCAGGCGTGCTGGGATCCGCTTGCGGGATGGACAAGGACGTCATGAAGCGCCTGTTTCGCGAAAGCGGCCTGCCGACTCTGCCCCATGTCGCTGTTTGGCGAGGACAGGTCCGAGAACGCCGCGCGGAGATCGAGAGGCGCATCGGCTTTCCAGCGTTTGTCAAGCCCGCAAATCTCGGATCCTCGGTCGGGATCCGAAAAGTGAAGGATAGTGCCGGCTTGCTCTCGGCGTTGGAGTACGCCGGGGAATTTGACCGCAAGATCATCGTAGAGCCGGGGGTAGACGCCAGGGAAATCGAGTGTTCTATTCTCGGGAACGAGGAGCCCGAGGCATCCCTGCCCGGAGAAATCGTCACCCCGTGCGGGTTCTATGACTACGAGACGAAGTACTTGACGGACTCCGCAGAACTCGTGGCACCGGCTGAATTAACGCCTGATCAGACGGATTCGATCCAGAGACTGGCCGTCCTCGCCTTCCAAGCCATCGGGTGCGCCGGCCTTGCGAGGGTGGACTTCTTCATCGAGAGGGCAACGGAGCGAGTCCTGCTCAATGAAGTCAATACCATGCCGGGCTTTACTTCAATCAGCATGTTTCCTCGAATGTGGGCTGCGTCAGGGATTTCATATCCGAACCTGATCGAGCGATTGATCGAACTGGGCTTGGCTAGACACTTCCACGCTCGTTCCGTGCGGCATGACTACGAGTGACACCGTCCCCGGGCAACGAATGTCTCGCGCCCGTCGCTTTCCGCCTCACCGCTATACGAAGAGGAGTCCCGGCCAGCCGCATTGGCTGCGCTACGTGGCATTCGCGCCGGGTTACGCAAAGGCCGCGGTCCCGGGGATTGCGACTCCGAGGCCTTGGGACGCGTGATTCGACAGGTGTTGGCCCAAGCGATCTTTCTCTTACGTGGCGTCGCCGGAAGGGTTGCCCGCCGCAGCCCGAGCCCTTGTCCCGCGACGGCGCAATCTCCCCGTTTCCTTTCGCCACGGCCACTCTCCGACCGGCTGAAAGCCGACCTCGCCTCTGACAGCCTCGGCCGCCACTCTGCCCTCGCCCTCCACTCCGACGCCCATTCCGATAATGCCAACGCCTCCCGCGTTCGCGACCAGACCTTCCATCCGCGGCGCTGGCACTGTCTACGCAAGATGCCGCGCTGACGCCCAAGGCCAAGCTTGAGGAGCATCTCCCTGACCGCTTGCAGCACGGGTTTCCTGTGCTGCAAGCATTTGGCTAGGTGGCGCTCTAGAGTACGGTTCCTTGGGCAACAGATCCCTTCGGCATTCCAGCTCGACGATTCCGCTGGGCTCCCCGAGTTCCCGCGTGTGGGTAACGCTACAGAGCGGATCGCTTGCGATTGAGCGGGAATCGGTTTGGTAAATGCAGCCCCTCCAACGAGATCCATTCTTATCGCATAGGGTCATTAGCTCCCGAACAGGCAAATCGAAGCCGCCGAGAATGCCGCGGCCGACCCACCAAGGTTGGCTGCGGCCAGTTCCAACTCCCAAAACGACCGTCTTTTGGGCTGCTCTGTCCTACCGTCGGCTTTCGACAGAGTGTTCGGTCACCTTTTCCAACCGCAGCGGGAACAGAGCGTGTGCGGCGCATTTCGATCTCGGGCGAAGGGCACCAATTGAAGTTTCCGATTTCAATTGGGGCTCATTGCCAATGGGTGCAAGAAAAGGCTAGGCTGTGGCGGCAATCCGTCGACCGAGGCGCGGCCTTGCTCCGTCCAACTGGACGCGCCGCGTTTCGATAGTGCTACCGCGGCGCAATCGTGGTCAGCAGTCGATCCTTGAATCCGACAAGCACTACGCCGCTTGGATTCCGTTCACTGGCGCGCGCGGGGATACGGGCAAAAACTTCTCGGGATGCATGTGGGCCGGCTGCTCGGCAGAACCGACATCGAAGGCCCTTGACGCCTCCCTCACAATGCTTCCCCTTCTCGGAGCAGCTCGCTCAGCGTCCGTCCCAGTGAGGGATGCACGATGTGCGGAGCGATCATGACCATCGGCTCCAGCACGAAGCGTCTCTTGTGCATCCGAGGATGCGGGAGCTTGAGTTCGGCTTCCGTCATCACAACGTCGTCGAATAGGAGCAGATCGATGTCGAGCACGCGGGGCTCGTTGCGTTGCCTTCTACGGCGGCCTCGGCTGCTTTCGATCTGCATTGCGGCTGCCAGAAGTTCCCGTGGCGAGAGGCCCGTTGCCAGGCAAACGCAAGCGTTTAAGAACATCCCGCCCGACGGGCAGTCCACCGGCTCGGTCTCGATCAGGGGCGAGCGCGCCTCGAGAGTGCCTTGGCGAGCCAGTTTCCGTACCGCATACTCAATGTGCGCCCGCCTATTGCCGATATTCGAGCCGAGACCGAGGTAAGCCCTAGCCACGGCGGCTCCGCACAACCTCCACGCCCGCCCATGGGACGCCGAATTCCGCTAGGGCGGAGGGCTTCCGCACCCGAACTAGCGCCTCCGAAGCGGGAAATCGCTCGAGCAGCCTGGTCGCGATTCGGACCGCAATCGTCTCGATCAAAGCATAGGGTTGCTCCGAAACAACGCCAGCGGCCTCGCTCCGCACGCGAACATAGTCGAGCGCGCTTGCTATGGAATCTTCACTCGCCGCAGCGCTGACATCACAGCGGAGTTCAATGTCTACCATCACGGTCTGTCCCACCTCGCGTTCCGCTGCGGTGCAGCCGACGCGGGCTTCAAGCGGGATTGCCGGAATCAACACCTTATCCAACATCGACTTTCCCCCTGACTGCATCGACCACTTCGAGGACGCGGCGACATGGCTTGACATCGTGGACGCGCACGATACGAGCACCATTCATCGCGCCGGCGGCCACGGCCGCCAGCGTGCCCTCGAGGCGCTCTTCCGTGGACAGGCGGCTCGGCAGACTCCCTAGAAAGGACTTGCGCGACGGTCCGATCAGCACTGGATACCCCAGGCTCCCCAGTTCGTTCAAGCGGGCGAGAATCTCGAAATTCTGACTCGCCGTCTTGCCAAATCCAATTCCCGGATCGATCGCAATCTCCGAAACCCCTGCCCGCTGGGCAGCCGCAGCGGACGACTCCAAGTAGCCCCGAATCTCGGCGACCAGATCGCCGTACCCCGTATCCTGCTGCATCGTGTGGGGAGTGCCGCGCATGTGCATGATCACAACACTGGCGCCGGCGGAGGCAGCAACCTTAGCCATGGCTGGGTTGCGCAATCCGCCGATGTCATTGATGATGGCGGCTCCCGCATCGAGGCACAGCCTTGCGACGCTCGGCTTCTGCGTGTCGATCGATATTGGCACGTCGCACTGCCGCACCAACGCCCGAAGTACGGGAGTCACGCGGTGCAGTTCCTCGGATTCGCTGACTGGACAAGCTCCCGGCCGCGAACTCTCTCCGCCGATGTCGATGAAATCCGCCCCTTCGTCGACCAACCGCAGCCCTCGCTCGACAGCTGCCCCTGGTGCACGGAACCGCCCGCCGTCGGAGAACGAGTCGGGAGTGACGTTTAGAATTCCCATCAAGAGCGTTCGGGGCGAACGAAAACGTAGGAGCCGCGCAGACAAGTTTCCATTGTCTAATGACATGAATTGGGAAACGGCTGGGGGCAATCGTCCCTTTGCTATCCTTGCCCTGCGATGGGACACTCACGCCGCGAATTCTTGGGGACGCTCGGTTCTGCCGCAGCCGGCTTGGGCTGCAGGTCCGGCCCGGACGCCGGACGCCCTCCGAATATCCTCTTCCTCCTGACCGACGACCAGCGATTCGACATGTTCGGCGCGGGCGGCAACAAGATCATCCGCACGCCGAATATCGACCGGCTGGCGAACGAGGGCGTGATGTTCACGAACAACTACGTGACCACCTCCATATGCGCCGTCTCGCGAGCCTCGTTCTTTACCGGCCTCTACGCCCGCTGTCATGGGATCCACGGATTCGCGACCTCACTCAGCGAGGAGCAGCACCAGATCAGCTACCCGGTCCGGCTTCGCTCTGCGGGCTACCGCACGGGCTTTATCGGGAAGTACGGCGTGGGGAGAGCCCGGCATATCGAGGACGCCGCGGCGCGCTACGACTACTTCGAAGGGTGGCCTGGACAGGGGCAATACCTGGTCCCAGGCCGGGCGCACATGACGGAGCACCTCGGCAATCAAGCCTTGGAATTCCTCGATGGAGCGGCTTCCGGCCAGCCATGGAACCTCTCGGTAAGCTTCAAGGCCCCCCACGTGCAGGACGGGGTTGACCCGTACTTCATCAACGATCCGCGCCTGGACGACATGTACGACGGAACGCGGCTCCAGCCCTTTCCCCACATGGACGGCTCGTATTACGACTCCTTGCCGGACTTCCTAAAGGCGCACACCGAGAGCCGCCTGCGCTGGGAGCGACGCTTCGGAACTCCCGCGAAATGGGAAGAGTCCGTCAAGCGTTACTACGCGTTGATCCACGGCGTCGACGTGCAGATTGGTCGCATGCTGGCGAAGATCGAGGCAATGGGACAGCTCGACAACACAGTCGTCATTTTCACAGGAGACAATGGATTCTTCCTAGGGGAGCGCGGCTGGGCCGGCAAGTGGTACATGCACGAGGAATCCATTCGCACGCCCATGATTGTGCGAGATCCGCGCCTGCGCGTCCGCGCAGGAACGCAACGGAGGGAGATGACGCTCAACATCGACGTGTGCCCAACCATTCTGAGCGCAGCGGGATTGGACGCCCCTGAATCGATGAATGGGCGGGATCTGATGCCCTTGGCTCGTGGCGAGTCGATCGCCTGGCGAAGCGAGTGGTTCTACGAGCACCTGTTCGAACATCCTCGGGTTCCCCAGAGCGAAGGCATACACGCCGGCGACTGGAAATGGTTCGAGTTTCCCCAATCCGAGCCACGATACGAGGAGATGTACCATCTCGCGGTCGACCCCCTGGAAACGATCAACTTGGCCGGTGCTGCCGACCACGCCGAAACACGGGCAAGGCTAGTATCGCGACGGGATGCCTGGATCGAGAGCCTAGAGGCTTGGAGCATCGACCAACCTTGGAACGAGCCCGTCTACGGGGAAGCCTGAGAACAAGAGGAAAGGACAGTTCGTCAGCTCACGAGGGTGGGTGCATCGCGAATGTAGAGTGCAGTTTCCAAAGGCGCGCCACCGCTTCTCCGCTTCGGGCAGCGGAGACGGGTGCGCGCCGCTCCGACCGTGGATTCGTTGCGGCACCGTGGCAGAATCGATCGAGAATTGCCGCCTTCCCGTTTAGATACCTTTCGATCCAGCCCGAACGGGGCAAGCTTGATTGAACCGGTTGCGGCAGGAATTCGTCGAGGTGAAGCAACTTAGCGCCTTCAGAACCGGCACGGAAGGAAGGCAAACCACGTACGCGATCGAGCAGCGAGCGCGCTCTGAGGCCGCGGAGACTGCACTCCCGGAACGAATTCGAGAGGAATGCTCCCCGGCCTGTTTCAGTCGATAACGCCTTCCAAGGGCGAGCTGGCGCTAGCGTAAAGCCTCTTGGGCATGCGTCCGGCCTCGTACGCCAGCCGTCCAGAATGGACCGCGAGCTTCATCGACTCGGCCATCTTCACGGCGTCGTCGGCAAGGGCAATGGCGGTGTTCATCAAGATGCCGTCCGCTCCCAGCTCCATCGCCTTGACGGCGTCGGAAGCCGTACCCACTCCAGCGTCCACAATCAAGGGCACGGAGGTGATCTTCTCGCGCAGAATGCGCAAGCTGGCAGGGTTCTGCACGCCGAGGCCGGAGCCGATCGGCGCCGCGAGTGGCATCACGGCAGCAGCGCCCGCGTCAATCAGCTTGCGAGCCACAATGAGGTCGTCGCTGGTGTAAGGCAGCACGACAAACCCTTCCTTGGCCAACGTCCGCGTCGCTGCCAACAGACCCTCGGTGTCCGGGAACAGCGTCTCGGGATCCCCGATCACCTCCAGTTTGATCCAGTTGGACAAGCCCACTTCGCGTGCCAAGCGGGCAGTTCGAACCGCTTCGTCTGCCGTGTAGCAAGCCGCGGTGTTCGGCAGTATGAACATCGCGTCGCGGTCGATGTAATCGATGAGCGACTCCTTCGACCTATCGGTCAGGTTAACGCGACGCACCGCTACCGTGACCATCTCGGAACCAGAGATCCGATGGCACTGCCGCATCTCCTCGAAGCTTCGGTACTTGCCCGTCCCCACGATCAAGCGCGATGAGAACTCGCGACCGGCGATACGTAAGCTCATGATTCGATGGTAGCCTGTGCGGTTGCCCGGCATGTCGCCGGGCGGCTTCAATTGGCCGGCCGAGCTCGCGGCTGGCAAGATAACAGCAGGATCATGTTCGTCGACGAGGCGGTAATAAGAGTCAGGGCCGGCAAAGGCGGGCACGGCTGCGTTGCCTTCCGCAGAGAGAAGTACGTGCCTCGCGGGGGCCCTGCCGGAGGGGACGGCGGCCATGGCGGACATGTCGTGCTTCGCTCCCTGAGCCGTCTCAGTACGCTCACGCACTTCCGTTTCCAGCCCGAACAGAAGGCCGAGAACGGACGGCATGGGGAGGGCAGCAACAAAACCGGACGCACTGGCAGGAACCTAGTTCTGGATGTGCCGCCAGGCACGCTGGTCTACGACGAGAGTACCGGCGAGCTGCTCTATGACTTCGATGGCCCCGACTTGGAGTTCCGCGCGGCGCAGGGCGGGCGCGGGGGCCGCGGCAACACGCACTTCAAGTCTTCCACGAATCGCGCCCCTCGGTTCGCGGAAGAAGGCACCGAGGGCGAGGCCATGACACTGCGGCTGTCGCTCAAGCTGCTCGCGGATGTCGGGCTAGTGGGCTTTCCCAACGCCGGCAAGTCCACGCTCATTGCACGAATTTCCGCCGCCCGGCCGAGAATCGCGGACTATCCATTCACCACCCTCCAGCCCAACCTCGGCGTGGTCGACCTCGGTGACTTCGACACGTTCTTGGTGGCCGACATCCCAGGATTGATCGAAGGTGCCCACCAGGGCCACGGACTCGGTGACCGCTTCCTGCGCCACATCGAACGCACCAAGATTCTCGTCCACCTGGTTGACCTGAGCGACGCCACGGGTCGCGACCCCGTACGGGACTACGAGATCATCGCGAATGAATTGGCCAGCTTTTCGCCCTCGCTGGCGGAGAAACCCTGTATCGTGGCTGGGACAAAGCTCGACGCCATGCAGAAGCCAGAGCGCATGGAGGCACTGCGACGGCACTGTGCGTCGCGACAGCTGGCCTTTCAGCCCATTTCGTCCGTAACCGGCAGGGGTGTCGACTCCTTGCTCCGGGAGATGGGCCAACTTGTGCGGGAAGCAAGGGAGGCCGAGCTGGAGCGCTCGCGCAACGCTCCGGCCCTAACCAGTTGGATGTCGCCCGACATGCCGCGATCCAAGGAGGCACCCTAGTGAGGCTAGCTCTCTTCGGCGGCACCTTCGACCCGATCCACAGCGGGCATCTTGAGGCCGCGATATCCGCTGCGGACGCGCACGCCCTTGATCGCGTGCTGCTGGTGCCGAGCGGCGTTCCGCCGCACAAGCCTGATGCTTGCCGAGCAGGGTACGAGCACCGCTTTCGCATGGTCGAGCTGGCCTGCGCGTCGGACCCTCGGCTGGCTGCGAGTCGACTGGAGGAGCCGCGACCCGACGGCAAGCCACATTACTCGGTCGACACCATCAGGCGAGCGCGGCAAGCGCTTGCCTTCGAGCCGCCCCTGCGCTTTGTCATTGGAACCGACGCCTTCGCCGAAGTGTGCCTGTGGCGGGACGCGGAAAACGTCGCGGCCGCGGTCGAGTTCCTAGTAGTCGGTCGGCCAGGTTGCGAGCTGCCAGCGACAGGGGAAACCGTCGCGACGCGAAGAATCTTTGTCCCGTGCGCCCATCCGGCTTCGTCGCGGACCATGCGCCACCGTGTCAAGATCGGCGGAACCCTCGCCGACCTAGCTCCCCCCGCCGTGTGCGAGTATATCTGGGAGCGCGGGTTGTACAGGGGCTAGCCGTTCGGCCGCCAGCCAAGGGGCCACTCCTCGCGATGGGCCAACTCCGCTCGTCCTACAATGAGGCTGTGAACTCGAGACGTGAATTCCTGTCGATGCTAGGCGCTGCGGGGCCGCTCGCGGCCGCCTCGCCGCGGAACTGGCCCCAGTTCCGCGGCGCGGATTCGCTCGGCACCTCGGAGGATGACCCCCGCCTCCCCGAGAGTTGGAGTGCCACGGAAAATGTGATCTGGAAGACCCCGCTTGAGGGCATGGCGTGGGCGGGTCCGGTGGTTTGGGATGACCGAGTCTTCTTGACAAACGTGATCAGCCAGGGCGCTGTCGAGCCGGTCAGGAAGGGCCTGTACTTCGGCGGAGACCGGCCTAGCATCTCCCAGGACCCGCACCGCTGGGTGGCTTATGGGATTGACTTCGCCACGGGCGAGATCGCTTGGGAGACGGAACTGCGTCGCGGCATCCCGCCGACTCCCCGGCACCTGAAGAACTCCTATGCGTCCGAGACTCCGGTCACGGACGGCGAGCGCGTGTACGCGCACTTCGGATACCTCGCCACGTGGTGCCTTGACCTGGACGGGAAGGTCCTATGGAAGCGGGACTGGAAGCCCTACAAGATCCGCAACGACTGGGGCACGGCTGCCTCTCCTGTCCTCCACGAGGGCCGGCTCTACTTAATCAACGACAACGAGGAGCATTCCACGCTAAGCTGCCTTGAGAAGGTTACCGGGCGGACGATCTGGGAAGTGGAACGGGACGAGGGAAGCAACTGGTCCACCCCCTTCGTATGGGAAAACGATGTCAGAACCGAGATCGTCACGACGGGAACCGGAAAGGTGCGCTCCTACGATTTGGACGGCAAGCTGCTCTGGGAACTGGGCGGAATGTCCTCCATCGTGATTCCCGTGCCGTTCGCCGGGCACGGCATGCTGTACATCTCCTCTGGTTACGTAGGCGATCAGAAGCGACCCGTATTCGCGCTCAGGCCGGGCGCCGAGGGGGACATCAGCCTTGCGGCGGACCAGCGCAGCAACGATTTCATCGCGTGGCATCATCCGCAGGCTGCTCCCTACAACCCGTCGCCGCTGCTGTACAAGGACCTCTATTACACGCTGTACGACCGCGGCTTCCTTACCTGCCATGACGCTGTCACAGGTGAGGAAGTGTACGGCAAGCAGCGACTCGACCGTGACTCGAAGGCCTTCACTGCGTCGCCGTGGGCGTACAACGACCGGGTCTTCTGCCTTAGCGAGGACGGCGACTGCTTCGTGCTGGAGCACGGACGCGACTACCGCCTGATGCGCAAGAACTCGATCGGCGAGTTGTCCATGGCGACACCCGCCATCGCGCAAGGAAGCCTCGTCCTGCGGACGGCGGAGCACCTGTACCGTATTGGCGGATAGGCGCCGAGCTACCTGCGGGCGGCGGGCCTGGCGCGCTACTGCTTGGACGCCATTAACGAGCGCAACCGTCGCATGCGGTCGGGACTCCGCAGCTGTCGCAGGGCCTTGGCTTCGATCTGGCGGATCCTCTCGCGAGTGACCGAGAATTCCTGTCCGATCTCCTCCAGCGTGTGCTCGCGCTCGCAACCGATTCCGAACCGCATCCGAACCACCTTCTCTTCCTTGGGAGAAAGTGTGGTGAGCACGTCACCAGTCTCCTCCTTGACATTAGCGTCGATCACCGTTTCCACCGGCGAATCTACCCACTTGTCCTCGATCAGGTCGCCCAACGCTGATTCGCCGTCTCGGCCCACCGGCGTCTCCAGCGACACAGGATCGCGTGAGATGCTCTTGAGCTTTTGCACCTTCTCGGGAGGGATCTCCATGCGCTCACCGATCTCTTCGTTATTCGGCGCCCGGCCCAGTTCCTTCTCAAGCTCCCGCGAAGCCCGGAGGAACTTGTTCATCGACTCGTTCATGTGAACCGGAATGCGGATCGTCCGCGACTGGTCCGCGATGGCCCGCGTGATTGCTTGACGGATCCACCAAGTCGCGTAGGTCGAGAACTTGAAGCCGCGCCGGAATTCGAATTTCTCGGCGGCGCGCATCAGGCCGATATTGCCTTCCTGGATCAAGTCGAGCAAGTGCAGTCCGCGGTTGACGTATTTCTTGGCAACCGACACCACGAGCCTGAGGTTTGCCTCAACCAAGGCTTTCTTGGCATGCTCGGCCTCTCGCTCGCCCGCGCGGATCATCTTGGCGCATGCCCTAGCCTCTTCGGAAGCCATTCCGGTTTCCGCCTGGGCTAGGCGCAACTGCTTGTAGAGGAGGCGAATCCGCGAGTGGTAGTCACGCGGCCTGACCGGGTTGCTCTTGAGCCGTCTGATCTTCGAGTCCAACTGCCGAAGGCGCTTGTGGGCGTTGAGCAGAATCTCGCAATACTCATCCCAGACGTACTGCTTGAGCTTGATCTGCTGCATCGCCTGGGAGACCCTTATGACCTGCCGGCGACGAATCCACTCCAGCCTGCGATACTCCTTCCGGATCTTCTGATTCGGCTTCGGGACCGCCATCTGCTGCTCCTCGACGCGAGCCAGCCGGTTATACGCCCGCAGCAAGAGCGTGAACTGGTAGCGAACCTGCTTCTCCCTGAGCGCCATGGAATCCGGGCCATCGTCGGAGGTATGCGGGATGTCAACCACCGCGGTGGTTTTGATCTCGGCTCGCTTGATCCGCTCGTATTGCTCCAGCAGGCGCCGAATCGTCGAGGGGTTGCGCGAGATCGCCTTCCACATGCGAATCTTGCCGCGCTCCATTCGACGGGCGAGGTCCACCTCGCCCTCGCGAGTCAGCAGGGGCACGGCTCCCATCTCCCGCAGGTACACTCGGACGGGATCGTCGGTATAGACCGCTTCCTCGGGCACTTGGGCCTTCGGCGACTTGGAGCGCCTGCGCGCGACGCGCAAGGCCGCGGCTGACGACTTGCTCGATTTTCTCCGGGTCTTGCTTTTGGTGACTCTGGTCGGGCTCTTCTTTCGCGTCAAGACTGCACTTCCCTACTCAAGGGCCAGCCGTCGAGCCGCCACGCCGCGCCTCACGGCACGGTGTCCCGGCAATCGGCGGGTGGTCAATCGTTCTGTTCTTCCAACTGGAGACCGGAACCCTCGGGCACGGATGAAATGTTACTTGCTTGCCCCGCGTGCAACTGGGCCTGGGAATCCGCTCGAAGTCCGGCACCCGGCGGCCTCAGGGGGCACCGGGCAGGTTTGCTTCGCTATCAGTATGGAGCATACATTGCGTGAACGCAAGATCTTTGGCAAGAAATCTGCGCGCACGCATGGCCGGGAAACCGCAAATCCGGGATGCGTAGGCCTGGCAAGGACTCTATCGTCCCGAAAGCGGGACTTCGTCGCACATTATGCTAGGCGGTCTCGGACTGCAACGGTCTCCTGGATGCGCCAGTCCAACCGCCCCGCGGGAAGTCCGCGAAGGGTCGTGGCGCAGGCTCCTTGGGTGCGACCGTCGCGAGCGGTCAACTCGCGCCGACTGCATTCAAGAGCCTCGTTGCAGCACATCAAGCCCTCGGGAGAGTCGTCGAAGACCAGTCCGGGCGTTGCCGGCCTGCTGCAATCGAGGGCGGATATCACGGATGCGCTCGCATCCGATGCTGATCCGCCCGGGACGGCACCGTCGCCGGTAGCGCAGCTCTTAGACGCACCCGGCCCCTGCCAGCTTCGCTGGAGTAGACTCGAATAATGTTAAGAGTCTGGACTGAGCGGCCGATCCTGCCCGACCTCGTGGCCAGGCTGGACGGCGTGGCGGAACCGATCGGCCCCGGTGCCGCGACCCCCGACGACTTTCTCTCGGCGTTCCCGCGCGCTGACTGCATTCTGGCCGGAGGCATGCCTTATGACGGGGCCACCATGGACCTCGCCCCTGGCCTCCTAATCATTTCGCGCATGGGGATCGGCTTCGAGAACATTGACGTCCAAGCGGCAACCGATCGCGGAATCGCTGTAACCTACACCCCCGACGGCCCGACCATCGCGACCGCCGAACACGGCATTGCCCTGATGTTCGCAGTGGCCAAGGATGTGAAGAAGGCGTCTTGGGGGCTCGTCCACGACAGGCGGCCCGACTATTACGGACGCCATGCTGCGGTGGAGGTGTTCGAAGCCCGAGTCGGTTTGGTAGGTCTCGGTCGGATCGGCTCGCGGGTCGCGCGGATCCTCTCGGCGGCCGGCGCCCGCGTCTCGGCGTACGATCCGTACATCAATCCAGCCAAGGCCGCTGCGCTGGACGTTGAACTCGCCCCGTCCCTAGAGAGCCTCTTGGCACAGTCCGACATTGTGTCTCTTCACCTGCCCTTGAGCAGTTCCACGCGACACCTCATCAACGAGGGAACGCTCGCGCAGATGAAGACGGGATCCATCCTCGTCAATGTCTCGCGAGGCGGGCTGGTCGACGAAGCGGCGCTCCTGAGGGCGTTGGATAGGGGGCGCTTGCGAGGGGCTGGCTTGGATGTTACCGATCCAGAGCCCGCCGAGGCGGACAACCCGCTGCTGCACCGCAACGATGTGATCATCACTCCTCATGTCGGCTCGGCCACTTACGCGGGGAAGAGGCGGATCCTGTCCCACGCGATCGAAAACCTGAAATGCGTCTTGCGCCGGGAGAGACCCGAGAACCTGCTCAATCCCGACGTCTGGGAGAGGGCATCGGAACGGATCGGCAGCAGGGCATGAAAGCAAGCGCCACCGTACTAGCAAGCCGGCTCCGGCATACGGAAGAGCCGGAAGTGCTTGCACACGCAGGGCTACGCACGGGCGGCCGCACCAAGCAAGCCCGGCCTTCGAATCAAGCCTGAAGCGGGTCTAGAGCTCGAAGCGGCTGCGTGACGTGAAGCCTGTTGGTAGTAGGTTGCTTGGCGTGCGATGTCGATTCGCGACGGTGGATCCCGCTTGTCCTACAAGGAGGCGGAGATGCTGCCGCGGGGGAGGACAAGTCTGCCGAAGGCTGGGGCCGTCCGTCGGCAGTTCGCCTTCGCCGGGGCCTTTTCCGGGCAAGAGTCGCTGCCGATACTCCGCTGGTCAAACCGGCCTCAGCATGGACGGCGAGTGCTTGAGCACCGGCAATTGGTGCAAGCTCAGCACTAGAAGGGTCCATTCCGGTGCAAGGCGTGCTGGGGATGCTCCCGCGGTGCTCGCTGCACCCGTCTGGCTCTTCGGCTCCGGATGCTAGCGAACATTGACAAAGCCCGCCAATTGCGGCGGAACCTCGAAACAGCCCTATCTGCTAGGCTCGTTGAAGATTCCGTTTCGCGCAGCGGTACGAATGCATTCCGAAGCGCGCGTCGCGGCCAAGTCGGAGACTACAAGAAACTGCGCGCCTGCGTTCTCGGAAGCGGATCGAGCGGCAACTCGACGCATGTTGCGACAGAACGGGTCCGCGTCCTCTTTGACGCGGGGCTCAGTTGCCGGCAGATTCAGTTGCGGCTTGAAGCAATAGGGGAAGATTATCGGGACCTGGACGCGGTGGTCGTGTCGCACGAGCATTCGGACCACGTCAAGGGGCTTGAGGTCCTAGCGCGCAAGACAGGGGTCAAGATCTTCGCGACCGAGCTGACCGCAAGCGCGCTCTCATGGAAAAAGGCAGTCCCCGAGCTGACGGCCATCGAGGCAGGCCGCGGTTTTTCCATCGGGGATCTGGCGATTGAGACCTTTACGGTTTCTCACGACGCAATTGATCCGGTAGGATTCTGCGTGCGCCAGAATAGCTGCAAGCTCTCGATCGCTACGGACCTAGGCTACGTGACGGACTCGGTTCGCTATCACCTGGCAAAGTCGGACCTGCTGGTACTAGAGTCTAACCACGACTTGGAGATGCTGAAGTCCGGGCCCTATCCGTGGGAGATCAAGCAGCGAGTTATGAGCAGGGACGGCCACCTGTCGAATTCCGCCGTGGCCGAGTATCTATTCCGTGACTGGGACCGAGAATCTCGTACCATCGTGCTCGCTCATCTCAGCAGCAACAATAACCATCCCGCTATAGCAGAAATGGACGCGCGCGCTGCCCTCGACTCGGTTGGAGCGAGCGCAACGAAGTTGCTCATCGCCAGACAAGACGCACCGACGACAGTGTTCGATCTGTAGGGCAGCCTCCGCTTGTCCTTCCGACCGCCCGATGTATTGTCAGTCGTGCCCAACGGTTCGGCCGAACTCGTGATCCGAGGCCGCGGGCGGGACGGATCCCAGATTCACCGGCGGCAGATTCAACAAGCCTGCGAAGAATGCATGCATGGCGAATGACTGCAGGCCGAATATTGGAAAAACAACGTATGCCACGACCGGAAGCTCGAAGACTTTGAGGTCGGCACCGAGGGCCGCGATCCCGTACCATTTCGCGTCCGCCCAATAGTTGAGGCACTCCGCCATCAATCCGCAATAGGCCCCCGAGAGCGCCAGCGCGGCACAGCGCCTGCGATTGCCGGCTAGCCAGTCGAGCCAGAGACTGGACCGACCTAGGACGAGATTCAACGGATCGAGCAGCAGCAAGAACCCTGCACCGACAAGCGCGAAGAGGTGCTCGCCCGTATCGAGTCGCGGGACGAGGACTGGCAAAGCTAGGCAGAGCGTTCCCGCAGCGACGACCGTTACGACGCGGCCAAGACGCGGCATCTCGGAAGAAAGCGGTCTTTTCGCGAACCGAAACCCGACAGCAAGGAGAAGATCGGCGGTTTCGAACAGCGCGGGCCAAATGCAAGCGTAGGACCACCCTAGCAGCAAGTATCGAGACAGCCCGCTCGGCAAGCCGGCCCTGTACCAGGCCGCCAAGCGGAGGTTGTACCACTCGAAAGGCAGCCAGAGGAATAGCGAAAGGACCGCCAGCCATAGGAATGCCTCCGGTTGGGTTCGAAGAATGGAGCGGCCTCGCACCGAGTAGACGGCCGAGTCGACCGCAAGCGCGTAGCCGCTACAAGCGAGAGCGCCCAGAAACGCAGGCTTCGACATCGGAGATCCGAGCAGACACGCGCAAGCGGCGAATACCGCCAGTCCGACGTACCCAGGAGCACCGAAGGCGAACCGTCGTGGCGCACGTGCCCAAGCCGCCACCAAGCTCGCCGTGGCAAGTATTGTCGCGACGAGTCCCGCAAGCGCCACCTTGGGATACTCTAGCGACTGCGACCGGAAGGTTTTTCTGATGCGTTTCCAAGCGGTCTCGAAGTGGCGTGAAGAAGGCGCGTTGGTGGCCGTGCCCGCGCGACGCGGCATCTTCCGCATCGAATTCAGCCAGGGGCCGCCCTACATCGGCAAGACGTCTGACCTTCGCAGGCGCCTGCGTCGGCTGCTGCGCCGCAAGGAAGGCCAGCCGGCTCGACTCACACTGCGGGAAATTGCAACCGGCGTGCATTTCCGACTCACCGGCTCGACCTTTGAATCGGACCTCGCGCTGTACCGCGCCGTGCGGCGTCACCGCCCCGGCGACCAGCGGGAATATCTGAAGCTGCGCCCTGCCTCGTACGTCAAAGTGCTGATGGGGAACCGTTTCCCCAGGACATGCCTCACAAGCCGGCTGACGCGCAGCAGGGCGCTCTTTTACGGACCGTTTCCGTCCCGGAACGCGGCGGAGCAGTTTCGAAACGCTTTCCTCGACCTGTTCGGCGTTCGGCGCTGCCGAGAAAACCTGGATCCTTCCCCGGGCCATCCAGGCTGCATCTGGGGCGAGATGGACCTTTGCTTGCGCCCGTGCCAAGCGGCCTGTGACGACAGCCGATACGCAGGCGAAGTGGAACGCATGGCACTGTTCTTGAGAACCGACGGAGAATCGCTGCTCCGCGAGGCCGCAGCAGCCCGCGACAGGGCCAGCGCCTCGATGGAATTCGAGTTGGCGGCCCAACACCACAGGACATGGTCCAAGGCGAAGGACGCCTTGCGCATGCGCGGCGATCTTTCGCGGGAGATCGGCAATCTGTGCGGAGTGGTACTGCAGCGATCTGCGGCGGAGTCGTCTCTCGAACTGACGCCGCTATTCAAGGGTGCTTGGCAGCCTTCGTTCCGAGTGCAAGGGGCCGGCGAGCGGTCCGTATCCGCCCTGGGAAACGCGATCCGCGGTAAGCTGGCCGAGCGAAGCTGGCAGGCCGCGCCTCCGCGCGAGAGGGAGGACCATCTAGCGCTGCTGCTACGCTGGCACTGCAGCAGCTTCAGAAAGGGGGAATTCGTCCCGTTGGAGAGCTTCGCGAGTCCGCCCGTCAGACGCCTCGCGAACGCCGCAGCCCGCGTTGCCTTGGGCAGGCAGCGTTGACTTGCTAGGACGCTCTCGCCCTTGCAATGGCGGTCGTGGTTTGCACGAGACCCGCCTCTACCGTTACGCGGCCAGTGATCCGCCTCGGCGCCGGCAAACCCTATGGCTCAAACGAGGAATCGCTCGAGAGGCGGTGCGCCATGCCCTGGACCGCGGCACGGGTCTCCTGCAAATGGAGCTGGAGTGAGAGGAACTCTGCGAAGCTACCAAGCCGGCCATGTGCGCCGCTACCGCCTGCAAGAGATCGCTGCTGTCTTCCGTTCGCGATTCCGTGACGGCTTGCTCGCGTTGCACAGTCATGCCGGGCTGGAACCTGTTACCGCCCGTCGCCCGTCGGCGCACTCTTTCGATCGCTCTAGAGTCAACAATCGTCTATTCATCGAAGGTCAAGAAGGCTGCTCCCGAATCGCATCCTTTCACCTTTGTCGACAGACTTGGCCGGCTCATGCCGTGCCTAGTATCTGGGCAGTCGTCTAGTACAATGCCCCGAGATGCGACGGCTTCGTTGGGCGCCTCTTGGCGTGATTGCCTGCGCGCTTGTGGGGCTCTGGATCTCGCTGGAAGCTGCGCAGGACTCCGGCGAGAAGGATTACCTCTCAGGGCCGCTGCGGGCGCAAGTCGATGCGCTCAAGAACGAGGCGATTGAGCGGGCCACGGACCCGGGCAACCTTGCGAGCCGACTCGACACTTTATGGCCGTGGATCAATGCCTATTCGCTCACAGGCGGTCCAGTTCCGGTTAACGCGACACTGCAGGTTGCCACGGCATACCGCAGCGTGGAGGCGATGCGCCTTGACGGAACGAGGCCGACGAAGGCGGTGCTAAAGGCGATCGACGACCTGATTCGCGAGTTTCGGGTCAAAGACGAGCGACCCGGGGCGCTCGGGAGCGTAATGCTTGAAACGGACGGTCCCGTGCACGTCGGATCCTGGGCGACGATCGAACAAACCTATACGGTGGGCGAAACTTCGCTAGGACCGGGGTCGCGCGTGATGGTCGCGAGGCAGTTGCAGGCGGACGGCGGACGGATCCAGCACGCCGACCCACAGGCCCCGCACTACATCTCGGCGCGGACCTCGAATCCAGCCGTGCGGCTGGGCACGACAACGGTGCCTTGGTCGGGAATGCACGGCGGCTTCCGGTCGCCAAGCGACATGCCGACATTTCAGGTGGAGCAGGGCACGCTCAAGACCGGCGATACCTTGACGCTTGTCTACGGTGACCGCCGAGGTGGCTCGCAAGGCTGGCGGCAGCAGACGTTTGCGACGGACGAGTCCATGCTGCCCATCTATGTCGACTTGGACGGTTCCGGGCATTTCCTGACACCGCGTTGGCCGTCGTACGAAATCGTAGGAAACGCCGTAGAAGGGGTTACCGCAGTCGCTCCCTCAATTGTCGAGGCCGGGGAAGCGTTCGACCTCTCCATTCGTTGGCAAGACGCAAGTGGGAACCGGGCCACGGGGACAATGCCAGCGGGATCAGTCACGCTCAATGGCGAAGAATTCCGCTCGCTGGACGGCGGCGAGCAGGCCATTCGCCGGATCGAGTCAATCCGGATCGAGCGGGAGGGCGTCAGCCGATTCCGCGTCGCCAGCGCCGACGGCAGGATCGAAGCACTGAGCAACCCAGTTTGGGTTCGCAAGAACGCCCCTTACAGGCTGTACTGGGGCGAGACCCATACTCACACCGGGATGGCCGAGGGGCAAGGGTCGATCGGACGCTCTTATCGGTTCGCCCGAGAGGACGCGCGCCTCGACTTCATGGGCCTCTCCGAGCACGACATCTGGCTGGACGACCGGGAATGGAAAGCGATGCGCCAGGCAGTCGAGACCAACACAGTGCCGGGGCAGTTCGTGGCATTCCTGGGATACGAGTGGACGCTCCGCCGACAGTGGGGCGGTCACCATAACGTGTTCTTCCGGACGCCGAACTCCACGCGGGTGGGAGCCCAGAAGGCACCGACGTTGACCGGCCTGTATGAGGGCCTGCGGGCCAAGTACGGAACCAAGGACGTGCTGATCATTCCTCACGCTCACCAAGCGGGCGACTGGCGCACCAACGATCCCGAGATGGAGACGATGATCGAGATCATGTCGATGCACGGAACCTTCGAGTGGTTCGGGAACTACTACTTGCGTCAAGGCCACCAGGTCGGATTCCTCGCTGCTTCGGACGACCACCGGTCCAGGCCCGGCTACAGTTGGACGTCGAGCCGCCAGCCCAACTCCTCCCTCAGCCAGTTCGGCGGATTGGCAGGCGTGCAAGCCAGCGAAAAGACACCGGACTCGATCTTCGACGCACTTAAGCGGCGCCAAGCCTACGCGGTGACCGACGCGCAGCGCATCATTCTGGAAATGGATATGAACGGCACGGCTATGGGAAATCGCCTTCCTTACACCCGCAAGCGGCGCTTGCGCGCGAAAGCCATAGGCACCTCGCCGATCCGGAGGATGGCTGTCGTCAAGAACGGCGCGACGGTCTATGCAACGAGGCCGCTTCAAGCCGAACTTTCGGGCAATGCGCAGGTGATTGTCGGTTTCCAGTCCTCGTCCGAGCCCTTTTTCCGCGACAATCCGCGCGGCTACAGGCCGTGGCACGGCACGCTTGCGGTGAAGGGAGCCAAGCTGACGGGGATGCGAGCCCTGCACTTCGACAACAAGCACAAGGAATGGGCTAGGATCGCCGATGGTGACGAGAACAAGGTGCAATTCAGCACGGGGACTAGAGGGCAGGCTGACACTCTCTTGCTGGAATTGGCGGACGCGACCCGGTCCACGACGATCTCGTTCGAACTCGAGGGAGCTCGAGAGTGGGGTAAGTCCCCCGTGCCGGTCCGACCGGCTCGCGACATTCCGGCCAAGGGATTTGAAATTGTGCTGCGGGAGCTATCCGAAGGGTTCGTCAGGAAGGACCTCTCTGCCTCGGTCGACCGAGACGCGGTCACCCTCGAGCTGATTGGCGGTGAAATGCCGATGGAAGCTGAAATCGAGTACTCGGACACCGGTGAAATGCGGCACGGCGATTACTACTACGTGCGGGTGGACCAGCTGGACGGAGCTCGTGCCTACTCGTCGCCGGTGTGGGTCGGCGGTGAGCCGCGACGCTAACGCTGAACACGCAGGGGGCCTCGAATCCAGCCGGCAGACAACCATGCTGATTGTCGACACTCACGCGCACTTGTTCTCTGACGACGAGGCCAAATACCCTCCCAGGAAGAACCCGTCACGTCCGCCCGCGGGGACAGGCACTCTAGAGAAGTTGACCGAGCAGGTCGAACGGCACGAAGTGCGTGCTGCAACCATCGTGCAAGTGAGTGGCTTCTACGGGTTTGACAACCGTTACATCCGGGCCGTGGCTCTCCAGAACCCGCACTGGACCGCGGGGATTTGCACTCTGAATCCACTTGACAATGGCTCCCCGGCGATGCTCCGTCGCTTCGCGCGCGAAGGCAGCATGCGGGGCTTGCGCAGCGTGCCCGCACCGGGAAATCTCCTCGACCATGCCGGAGTGAGAGCTCTCTGGCGTGCGGCTAGCGAAGAGGGCCTGCCCGTGAATGTTCTCGGAAGTCACGATCTCGAGAGTCAGATTGACCGTCTGCTAGCGGAATACCCAAGCCTTCCCGTTGTGCTCGATCACAGCTTGAGGCTTCAGGCGGGGAACCAGATGGCAGAAACACTTTCCGCCCTGGAGCGACTCTCGAAACACCGGCACCTCTATACGAAGCTCTCGTTCATCGCCAACGGGGACAGCGGCTGCAAGGACGGCTGGCCATGCGCCTCAATGCACCGAACCGTGCTGCGAGTCATCGACCTCTTCGGTGCCGAGCGCTGCGCATGGGGGTCACATTTTCCCACCGAGAAGTATGCCCGGCCATTGAGCTACGGCCAGCACCTCGACATATTCCATGACCAACTGCCGCTCTCTCAAGGGGCTAGAAGGCAGATTCTCGGCGAGACCGCGAGGCGACTCTGGTTTCCCGAACTAGAGCGCCGCGGGTGAGGCTTCCACGGTCAGCCCAGCATCAGCAGGTTGCTTCGCTAAAGTGCCTCCAACCGCCCTCGGCATCGCAGTAGTCGGCCCTACAGCCTCAGGCAAGAGCGATCTTGCCCTGCGACTTGCGCGACGGTTCGGAGGCGAGATCGTCAATTTCGATTCTGTGCAGGTGTACCGGGGCTTCGACATCGGCACGGCCAAGACCCCTCTGGTAGACCGGCTCTCGATACCGCACCATCTGATTGACCACGTGGAGCCGGACCAGGACTACTCAGCGGGACAATTCGCTCGCGACGCGAGGACGGTCCTCTCCGAATTGCGTGGCCGACGCGTGATTCCGGTTCTCGCCGGCGGCACCGGTCTGTACTTGGAGGCCGTCGTGAAGGGCTTATTCCGCGGTCCAGGAAGGAGCACTGAGCTTCGAGAACGATTGCAACGCACCGCGAAGAGGCACCCCGGAGGATACCTTTGGCGAATTCTGGCGAAGCTAGACGCAGGAGCGGCAAGAGCGATCCACCGAAACGACACACCCAAGCTGGTGCGAGCAATCGAGGTGAGCCTGCTGGGCAAGCGCCCCATGACAGAGCAGTGGCAGGATGCTCCCGAACCCCTGCTCGGGTACTCAGTCCTGACGCTTGGCCTGGACCCCGCCCGGGAGGAACTCTATGCCAGGATCGACACAAGGGCAGGTCAAATGTTCGCCGAGGGCTTGGTTGATGAGGTCCGATGCCTGCTGCGAAACGGCGTGCCTAGGACCGCGAGGCCCTTCGGCGCGCTCGGCTACGCGCAGTGTCTCGAATATCTTGACGGCATGTGCAGCCTAGAGGATGCAGTCGCGTCCACTTCGCTGCAGACGCGGCGTTACGCGAAACGCCAGCTGACCTGGTTCCGGAGGCGGACAAGTGGGGTCCGATGGCTGACGGCTTTCGGCGCATCGGACAGCGCCTGGGCGTGGGCGGAGAATGAGTTTCTGGCGTGGGCCGAAGGCGATGCGGATCCTGACCACCAAGGGACCGCCGAGTCACAATGCACCTAAGGCTGCCCTTGGCGTGGAAACGGAGCCGGGCGATGAATCTGCTCGCTGAACCGAAAGAACTGTTAGTCGATGGCTCGAACAGCGGAATAACTGGAATCCGGCCCGCTGCCCCTAACGCATCCGCTTCGTAGAGGAATTCGTCGGCACATTACGATGTGAAGACGTTCGTGACTTGCGTCGAGTGCTGAGAAGGAGGGGGCCATGCTTCGACACGCGTTAGTCATAGGTTGCGGCTACACCGGTCGCCGCACGGCCGGCTTGCTTCTGCGCCGCGGCTGGGCAGTCACCGCCACAACTCGAGATCCCGACGGACTCGCCGACTTGCGAGATCACGGCGCGACAGTGCTGCGCTTCGACGCTTCGAGAGCGGCAAGCTTGGGCGTGTCCGCCGAGGGTGCGAGCGTTCTACTCTCGGTTCCGACATTGCGGCGTGATGGCTCGCTGGCAGAGCCGACGCCCCAGATCGTCTCAGCCCTCGACGGATTTCCGAGACACCTGGTGTACTTGTCAACAACGGGAGTGTACGGGGCAACGCGCATTGTTGACGAAGCAACGCCTGCCGCACCCGAGTCGCAACGCCAGCGCCTTCGGCTCCTCGCGGAACAATCAGTTCGATCGCAAGCCTACCCCTCGCTCGTGCTGCGTCCAGCGGCGATCTACGGGCCTGGCAGAGGCGTTCACTCCGCGATGCAGGCGGGCAGATTTCGCCTCTCGCAGGGAAGACCTCGTTACGTGTCAAGAATCCATGTCGACGACTTGGCAGAGGTGGCCGCCTCAGCAATGCAGCAAGGCATCGAGGGCGTCTATCCTGTCGCAGATGGACTGCCCGCCACGTCCCGGGACGTAGCGCTGTTTTGCGCAAGATTGCTTGGTCTGCAAATGCCGCCGACCGTTGCGGACCGGGCTTTGAGCGAAACGCGCCGGGCGGATCGTCAAGTCGACGGGACGGCCGTGCTCGACCTCCTTGGCCTGCGCCTGCGCTATCCGACATTCCGCGAAGGAATCCCAGCAAGCATCGCGAAGGAGAGGGCCTCGTAACCGAGCGACCGAAGCTCCCGCTATAGAGGTCTGTTGGAGCCCCCTCCCGGCAATGAACCGCCCGCGGCAAGGAGCCGATGTACATGCTTTGCCAGCATGTCGCACTCAAGATTGACGGTGCCCCGTGCACGAAGCGATGACAATGTCGTCACTTCGTAGGTATGCGGAATGATCGCAATCCCCATCGTCGAGCCCTTCAGGGACGCAATGGTCAGGCTGATCCCGTCGATCGCGACGCTTCCCTTGTAAACCAAGAACTTCAGGAGATTCTCGGGAACTCGAACAGACAACCACCAGTTGCCATCTCCGACAGCGTCAAGAGACCGCACCTCACCAGTGCCGTCTACGTGCCCTAGTACGAAGTGACCGCTCAATCGCCCCGTCGGCTGCAGCGGCCGTTCCAAGTTGACAGTCGATCCGGTGTGGAGTCCCCCAAGATTCGTCTTTTCGAGAGTTTCGGGCGACAAGTCCGCGGCGAAGGCACCATCATCCACCTCTACCGCAGTCAAGCAACAACCGTTCACCGCAATGCTTCCGCCACGTTCCAGGTCACCCAGAACCTTCTTCGCTGCGACCACCAAGCGGGCACCCGCAACGGAGCGAGCCATCTCGAGAACCTCGCCGATTTCCTCGACAATGCCTGTGAACATCCGCTCCGCGACCGCCCCTCAAGCAACCGGGTCCGGAGATTCCTTGACGACGTCGGCCTGTACGGCGAACTCGTCGTCCGAAACCATGAATGTCCGCAAGTTGCCTAGCTGCAGTGCCCCGGCCCGCGAGCGACGACCTGCACCGCCAACTAACGGCAAGGAGTCAAAGCCACCCAGTATCTTTGGCGCGTAGTAGATCAAGACTTTGTCCGCGATTCCGGCTTCGAGAATCGCCCAATTGAGCTTCGCTCCGCCCTCGATCATGAGCGAGACGATTCCCCGCTCCCCAAGCCAGTCGAGCAAACCGCCCAAGTCCACGCGTGCTGTCGGAGAATCGAATACCTGCACGGGGATTCGGCGGTTGGCGAAGAGCCTGCGCCGCTTGGCCGAGGCGGCAGAAGTTGTCGCAACCACCAAGTCGTCGTCAAAGGACTCGACAATGCGCGAGTCGATGGGAAGGCGGAGCAGCGAGTCAGCCACGATGCGCATAAGGGCACGTCTGCGCGGCAGCCCGGATCGATCGGTCAGTAGGCAGTCGTCTGCTTGCACCGTGCCAATCCCGGTCATGATGGCATCGTGGCGATGGCGCACGCCCTGCACGTGCAACCGCGCGGTCTCGCTAGTGATCCAGCCGGTGTTGTCGTCCGGCGCAGCGATTTTGCCGTCCAACGTGGACGCGCTCTTGAGGGTTACCAACGGCCGTTTAGTGCGCGCGTAGTGGAAGAAAGGCTCGTTGATCCTATGCGCTTCGGCAGCCAGCTCTCCTTCTGCTTCGTCGACGCGAATCCCCGCCTGCCTCAAGCGCTCGAACCCGGAGCCATCGATGGCGGGATTCTCGTCGCGCGCCGCTGCCACGACGCGGGCCACCCCCGCGTTCAAGACCGCTTCCACGCAAGGCGGCGTCCGGGCCTGAATGCTGCACGGCTCAAGCGAGACATATAGCGTGCCGCCACGGGCCAGGCCTCCCGCCTGCTCCAAGGCGAGCACTTCCGCGTGCTTGCGACCCTCGTAGGTATAGCGGCCCTCGCCGACCTTGGCTCCCGCGGAATCTAGCGCCACCGCGCCCACTAACGGGTTAGGGCTGGCCAACGCCTCTCCGTTTCGCGCAAGGTCAAGCGCCTGGCGCAGCCAATGCCGGTCTTCCGCTGTCATTTCTCCTGCCGCCCGGAAAAGAGGGAGCGAACGAAGCTCTCCGGATGAAAGGCGACCAGGTCCTCGGTCCGCTCTCCGACACCGACCCAGCGAATAGGTAGCCCGAGTTCCCGAGCGATTGCCACAACGATTCCGCCCTTGGCCGTGCCGTCAAGTTTCGCTAGGACCAATCCCGTGACACCCGCCACGGAGGTGAATTTCCGTGCCTGCTCGAGTCCGTTCTGACCGGTCACGGCGTCCAGAACCAGCAGGACCTGGTGCGGCGCTCCAGGCACCAGCCTCGCCGCGGTGCGCCTGATCTTCTTGAGTTCCGCCATCAGCCCGGCCTTGTTATGGAGCCGACCGGCGGTGTCGACAATTAGAGTGTCGACACCCCTTGCCTTTGCCGCTTGCAAGCCATCGTACAGAACAGCGCTCGGATCGGATCCGGGCTTCTGCCGGATGACCGGGCAGCCCGCGCGCTCTCCCCATATCGTCAGCTGCTCCGCAGCAGCGGCACGAAATGTGTCAGCGGCGCAAAGCATCACCTTGCGCCCGTCGGCGCCGAGACGGCTCGCCAACTTTCCGATCGTCGTGGTCTTGCCGACGCCATTGACGCCCACGACCAAGATCACCTCCGGAGCGCGCGGAACTGCAGCCAGAACGGCACCGTTCCCGTTCCCGGCCTGGTGCAAGATCTCAAGCATGCGCCGCGCGATCAGGTCCTTGATCGCACTCGAGTCCCGCAACTGCTCTCGTTCCAAGCCCTTGCGGACTTCCTCCAAGATCTCGCTCGTCGTGCGCACGCCAATGTCCGCGCCGATAAGCGTCATCTCGAGATCTTCGACAAGCTCTGGATCAATCTCGCGCTGTCCCTCTAGGATGTCGCCGATTTGATCCGCAAGCGCATTTCTCGTCTTCGAGGCGGCGCGCCGGAACCGACCGAGCAGACCGGGCTTCTCGGGCGGAGCGTCAAAGAGGGTCTGCATGGCCGAATGTGCGTATGGAGTTAACGCACTTCGATAATATCAAGCGGCCTTCGGGGCCTGAATCGAACCGCGCTCGAGGTCCGGCTCGGCCGCGCTCGCGCCTACCGTCGCTGCGAAATCCAGATCGGGCTCGACCATGCGAGTTCGCCGTCCTCTTGCTCCACCCGCACGTAGTACCAATGGTCGCCGGGGCCCGCATCGACATCGAGGTACTCGAATTCCACTTCGGGCTTGCCGGGCTCCACCTTGTATATGTAGCCCGCGTCGCGCACCAGATGTATCGCCGAAACCTTATCGGTTCCCCGCACCCGCACCAGTATGCGCTGCGGCTCGTCTGCGGCGATCTCTTCTCCCATGAAGGCCGTGCCCATGCGAAAGTCCAGCACGATATTGTCCGTTGCACCGTAGGTTCGCCGCAGGCGAATCGAGTCGTGAATCGCGTCGCGGCTGGTGGCTGGCGTGTACACCATCGCGTACGAGATGTGCGTTGAATAATGATCGGAACTCGCGATGACGCCGATCTTGTACCCCTTGCTCCACGCGTTCCAAAGCATGCCCGGCTCCTGAAACCCTCCGGCCGCGTCGCCTTCCTCGCCATCGCGGATACCTCGCGGCGCGTTCTTGTGCTCGTAGTTCTGGCGCGCCCCTTGGTAGATCTCGGCCACCGTGTCGACCTCGGGATCATTGTCACGCCAGTCCGTGCCCATAGAACTCGTGCCTGACGTGTGCGGAATCGCCAGCCCGTTCGTCTTCCTAGCGACTTCGTACATCAGCTTCGTCTCGTTCCGAACACCGCTTCCGAATCCCATCGAGCTGAAGGTCAGCAGTTCGCCATCGGGGCTGTCGGGCAGCAGGAACCGGGGATGGGCCGGAATGAAGAACGGCACGATCGGGTAATTTCGGTGCGTGTAGATCAGGTTGCGGTGGCCGAATGGATTGCCCGGGTTGCGCTCGTACCCGTAGAGGGTGGAGAAGCGATCCGGAAAGTGATACATGTCCGCCAGCTTCTGGGTCATCGTGTTCCAGAAGTCCGTCCCGCCTGCCTGATGGTCGGTGGACGCTCCGAAATCCATCTCGGCTGCGTCGATCATGTATCGGTAGAACTCCGGCAGCGAGCCGTCTGACATGCCACCTACGTCTTGCGATAGCTCGGTGTGGCGATGTAGGTCGCCTCGGACGATTCGCAAGGCCTCACCCGCATGCTCGGCCCGGTAATTGCGGATGAAGCGAACGTCCTCCAACTCGGTCGGATGGGAGTCAGGGCGGCTCGCGCCGGGAACGGGGCGGTATGGGCTGAGACGCGGCGCGGGCCGCGCACCGGGCAAGATCAAGGATCCGGCCACGACTCGGTTGAGCCGCGGACGGCTTGCGAATCCCCATTGGCGGCTCTCGTTCGGCCAGCACGCCCACAGCCGTCCGTCGGCCACGGTCATATCCATGCGGGTGCTCTTGCGCGCCCAACTCAGGGGCAGGGTGACGGGTTCGGTCCACCGACTCCTCTCCAGGCGAGTCAGGAAGTACTCCCAATACGAAGTCGGTCGGTACGACTGGCGGCTGTACCTGCGCTTGAAAGACATCCAAAGGTTCCCGTCCGGGTCGAAGAACAATCGCGGCCTGCTCTCGCCAGTCGAGCCCAACGCGAGCGGGTCGTCGAAGCTCACCGCCGCCGGCGTCTTCCAAGAACCGCCGTCGTAGCACACCACCTCGATCCGGCGGGTGTCGCCTAGAGAAGTGCCGGGCTGCCGATCTCCGAGACCGCGTCCGAGATCTTTGCCCCACTGCACGCCGGACGTTTCCCAAGCGATCCAAGGACGTCCTTGCTGGTCCACGGCAACGCTCGAATGAGCCTCGAATCGGGTGGTCCTGGCGGCGGGTAGTTCCTCGCCGAGACCGCTCGTGGGTGAATACGAGCGTGCGTGAATGTCATAGCTGCCGCCCGATCCCCTGCGGTATCGGTCCCAAGATATCCACGCTGAACCGTTTGGCGAGGCGGCGACAGAGGGCGACCAATCGTTCCAAGCACTATTTGTTACGGAAACTGTCTCAGACCAACGACCGTGACGCAGGTACTTCAGCCGAATCTGCGAATGCCGGCCGGTCAACGACTGCCAAACGACGTAAATCGTACCGTCCGCTGCTCGCGCCACATGCGGCTCGATGTCGGGCAACGGATTGTCGGTGAGTCGGTACTGGCGCCCCCATTCGTCGTACTCCCAAGCCATGGCGTATATGTCCCAGTTGCCCGGACCGTCCGTGGAGGGCCGCTGCGAGTAGATCAGCCAAGGCTTGTCCGCACCGTCAACGGCAATTTGCGGCCGCCATAGATCTTCGGCGGCCCGGCCCACCGGAATCAGCCTTGACCAACGGCCCTTGCTATAGCGACGGAAATTCAATTCCTCTCGCCGATCGTGGTAGCTGTACCAAGTCGTGAAGATGTTCCCCTCGCTATCCGAAGCGAGGGCCGGAGAGTCGTGCTGGCGCAACTCGGTGCCGGAGAGATCGGTCGCAGGAGGCGTTCGCTGGATCGCGATTCGACCGTCCGCCGCTTCGGTCCAAGGCCCGACTTCCATTGACATCGGCTTGAACGAAAAGTCGCCTTGAACCGTGCTGACTGAGACACTGGTGGCGGCGGTCCCGCTACCGCGAACCCAAAGGCCCTTGGAAAGGACTTCCTCGCGGAAGCGCGGCGTTGGCATCGGCACGACCGAAGAGCGCAAGAGGACCCTCACGGCCTGCGTTCTTAGCTTCCAGCCGCCTTGCGGAAGGATCCGATCGGGCGGTTCCTGCCTGTGAGCATCCAGGGAGAGGATCTCGCCGCCTTGAATCGACAAACTTCCGTCCCACGTTACGCCAGCGGGGTCGCCGATACCGAATAGGATCAGCACTTGCCACATGTCGGCTTCCCGCGTACCGCCCGGATGCCAAGTGAAGCTGTCAAGAAATTCGGACGTCGCTGCCGCGGTGGCACCTGACTGGACAGGTTCCAGTACCTGTGCTCCCGCCGGGCTCATCGACAATATCCCGGAGACGAGAAACGCGCTCGCCATCAAGAAGCGCGGAGAATGCAGCACGAAGTCAGGCACAGCTTGAGAACTCCAGTCCAGAACGGGCGCTTCGCCCGATACCCAATCCCTTATCCGGCAAACGACAATTGGTGAGCCGGCGCCGGAACGCGCCGATTGTACCGTTTATTCGAGCTAGCATCCGCGAATGGTCACCGCGAAGCGGCGATCATCCGGCGTCGCGCCAATCAGCACTGGTTGCTCGTCCGTGCCCAAACTCAGTTGAGTCGCTGGGAGCGACTAGGTGCGCGAGTGCTTGCCACGGACCCCGCCTGCCAACCGGCCTCCGTGCGGCTACCGTTCCACGCGAAGAACGGGAGAGCCTATCGGCACAGACTGCTCTGCGTCCCCGCGGAGATCCGTCCCAATTGCTAAGGGTCGCCCATATTCTCGCCGACCCATGATGCGGCGGCGGGCCGGCATCGAGGCGACAACGACTTGCTCGTTTGCCTCGTCCCAAAAGTAATAGATACGAAAGCTTCGGGTGGGGTCGTGGTGTTTCCACCGGTCTTCGAATGCCGCTTTACGTCCCTCCGCGGCCAGCCCATGGGACCGTAAAATGCGTTCCGCCGCAGCGCTCGTTCGAAAGTCCGATTGCATTCGGCCCTCGCAAATCTTTCCCCCCGCTGCGGCTAGCTCTCACGTGCGCTGGACAGGGGTCTGCGCCAATGTTAAGCCCAGCGAGAGACAAGGAAATCACTTGATGCCTGCCCCAGCTCCCCGTTCCCCGAAGAATCCTCGGACAGCACGAGTGATGGTTCAGCGAACGCCGCTGACCCGAAGCGGGCCGGCACCTGCCGGTTTCCGCGCTGCGCAAATGCTCGTGGCAATGAATCCGTAAGCCGCTCTACCGTCAACAGAGAACCCCCAGGGCAGCGGGTCAGCCTGGAATCCTGCCTGCCGAGGCCGAGGCCATTGCAGAGACGGGAAACGTGGCGGGGCTCGAGAGAGAACTCGGGCGAGCACCTGCTCGGCTTGGGACACTGCAGGTTGCATGACGTGTCGCTCTTCACGACCGACCCAACGGACGTTCTCGCCGCCCCGCGCGTACCTTCTCGTTGCCCCACGTGCGCGCGGCCGTTTCGATTGCGCGTGCGTTCAAATCGCATCTGGCCGGACCGCGCGTGTGAACCCAAGCTCTTCCGCTGGGCCTTCCAGGCCGCTGATCGCGGAGCTGTAACCCAAGGAGCATGTGCAAGCCCGCATCGTTGCGGAGGAAGAATTCATCTAGGAAGCAGCCGCTCCAGGCGAGCAAGCACAGGTTTGCCGCGATTGGACGGCCGCCCGTCGCGCCGAGGCGCGGATTGCCGACCTTCAAGCGCGGATCTCAGCATTCGCCGGCGGTGGCAGCCTGCCCGCGAGATCCTAGCCGAGGGCGTTGTGGCCGGTTCCCATCTGCTTTGGAAGGGCTGCGTTCCGGAGGGTGGAGAGCGCTAGGCGCGGCGCACGGCAGAGCCTATAGCCCGGTTTCGACCCACCTCCGCTGGTCGGCCGACGCCTCGACGGCCTCTAGCACCCTCTGCACGGCCAGACCGTCCTCGAACGTCGGCCTCGCCGGATCGCCGGACTCCAGGCCGACGAGGAAATCAGCCAGAGAACTGATGAAGGTATGCTCGTACCCGATCGGGTGGCCGGTCTTCCAGAAATGCGGGTCTCCGGGCGGGCCCAGTGCGGGGGCAACCACCTTGCGCCTCCCTCTGACTTCGGGATCGTCACCGGCATCCGTATATTCGATGCGGTTCATATCCTCGAAATGAAACTCCAGCATGCCGCGCTCACCATGCACGGCGAAGTTATTGTCGTTCAGGTAGCCGGTAGCGAAGCGGGTTGCCTCGAACGAACCGAGCACGCCGGAAGCGAATCTCGCCTGGACCAGGACAGCGTCATCGATGTCGATCCGGTAGGTATGGCCGGGATTCGCCGGGTCCGCTTTCTCTGGCAAGAATGTCTCGACCGTCGCAGAAAGCTCCCGGATCGGGCCCAGAAGCATCATCGCGGTGTCGATCAAATGCGAGTTGAGGTCACCGTTCACACCCGAGCCCGCCGTTTGCTTCGACATTTTCCAGTTCCGGGGGCGGGTTGGATCGGGCCCCCACTGCTGTAGATACTGAGCCCGGTACTGATAGATCCGGCCGAGCCGGCCCTGTTCAAGGAGCCGGCGTGCCAACACCACGGCCGGCACTCGGCGGTAGTTGAACCAGACGAAGTTGGGAACCCTCGCCGCAGCCTCGGCCATTGCTTCGGCCTCGGCCAGATTGTTCGCAAGAGGCTTTTCGCAAAGGACCATCTTGCCGGCCTCGGCTGCGGCGATAGCCATCTCGGCGTGCAAGTAGTTCGGAGTGCAGATGTCAACAAGGTCGATATCGGGACGTGTGACAGCATGCCTCCAGTCGGTCTCGACCTCATCCCACTCCCATGCCCGGGCTAGGGCCTCCAGCCCGGCGCGGTTCCGCCCGCAAACAACCCGCCGTCGGACCTCGCGTACGCCGGGATAGAAATGCCCCACCTGGGCAAAGGCGTTGCTGTGCGCCTTGCCCATGAAGCCGTAGCCGATCATGGCGACATTGAGCGGGGCCATGGCCGCAGAGTAGCATTGGGAACCGGCGAAGCAGGCTGATGCAGCTACTTCAGGGTGCGAGCAAAGCGCCCAGCCGGCCCGCTGCTTCGTTCCAGCCTCCAGACGTGGCGGCATTCGGCTCGTAGCGCTGCAGCGGGAACGAACGCCGCACGATCTCTCGTCCCTGGGATAGGTCTTCTATGCGACCGGAGGCGATCCCTTGCATCAGCGCGTTGCCGACGGCCGTCGCTTCGACGGGACCGGCCACCACTGGGATACCACACGCATCCGCGGCATACTGACACAGCAGCTCGTTCTGCGACCCGCCCCCGACCACATGGAGCACGGCCGGGGTGCGCCCCGTAATTTCCGCAAGGTCTGCCAAGACGGCACGGTACTTGAGGGCCAAGCTCTCGAAGATGGCTCGCGCGAACTGACCCGTTGTATCGGGCACGGGCTGTCCGGTGCGCCTACACGCATCCGCGATACGCCCAGGCATGTCGCCGGGAGCGACGAACTGTGGCGCGTCTACATCAACCAGCGAGCGAAACGCTTCGCTTCCGGTGGCCTTTGCCGCCAAACCGCCATACTCGGTATCAACGCCTTGCTTCGACCATTCGCGACGGCATTCCTCGAGTAGCCAGAGTCCGCAAATGTTCTTGAGCAATCGAGTCGTGCGGCAGACGCCACCCTCGTTAGTGAAGTTCTTGGCGAGGACGCTAGGGGTCACATGCGGACTGGCCGACTCCACGCCCAGTAGCGACCAAGTGCCGGAACTCAGGTACGCCCAGTCTCCCCCCGCCGCAGGCACCGCGGCGACCGCGGAGGCAGTGTCGTGCGTCCCCGGCGCGACGACGCGCATGGCCGAAAGCCCGCATTCTCCTGCAACCGAGCGGCGCAAGGCACCCAAATCCGTTCCGGGGTCCACAACCTGCCCGAAAATGCTCGAAGGCAATCCAAGCGCTTCGATGACCGGGTGAGCCCACTCCCGATGGCGCGGGTCGTAGCACTGCGAGGTAGTAGCGTCTGTGAACTCGCAGACCTTCTCTCCGGTGAACCAGTAGTGGAACAGGTCGGGCATCATGAGAAGCGAAGTCGCCGATTCCAGCGCAGGGGTACCTTTCATGGAGAACAACTGGAACAATGAGTTGATCTCCATGAACTGCAGCCCGGTGCTCTCGAAGATCCGCTCCCTGGAAACAAGCTCGAACGCCTCGGCCATCTTGCCCTTGGTCCTGTTGTCCCGGTAATGGCAGGGGTTCCCAACTAATTCCCCGTCGCGGCCGATCAAGGCAAAGTCGACACCCCACGTATCCACGCCGAGAGAAACCGGCCGCGCGGCCGCGGCCGCGCGCATTCCCTGCTGGATGTCATGCAACAGGCCCAGCACGTCCCAATGCAAGCTGCCGAGGACTTCGATGCCCGGATTGCGGAATCGGTGCAGTTCCTCGATGGCAATCTTTTCGCCGTCAAATCGGCCGAGCATGACCCGGCCACTGCCAGCCCCCAAGTCGATCGCCAAGTAATGTTCGGTTGCCACTTGAACCTATTGAAGCAGGCGTAGATGTTCTCAAGACCCGTGAATCGATTGCAAGCGGAGTGGATGTACGGCAGCGGTTCTCGACATGACGGCTCCGGGTTGGCAGAGCAGCAGCGTAGTGCTGTCGCCCCGAGGTCAACCGCAGAGCCAATCAAGGTCAGTGGCAGCCTCAAGGTCCCTTATCTGAGCAGGATCGGCGTTTCGCTGGAATTGGACATTGGTATCGCAAGTCAGTTACCAACTTCATGCTGTAGCTGCCCGCTTGGCAAGCCCAGCGACTAGCACTGTCTCACTGTCTCAAACCGTTCCGTCAAGCGGTTGCAGATCGGATGAGCACGGAGCCCGGCCGGGCAGCCGAGGACGGACAAGGCAAAGACGCGGAGTATTCCACGAGATTGATTCTGCTGTAGCCCTATCACGTACAGATCAGGTTCTTGGGGCGGCACATCTCAACTAGGCCTGTAGCCTAGGATCATTCCGAGCCGTTCGGTCTGGGCATGGCTTGGACTCCCGAGACGTTGCCAGTCCTCTCTCTTGCCGCGCCCGACGAAGGCGCGCTCGTCATGAACTCGTCCGTTCGCCCACGCACCGGCTTTCGCCGTGCGGGCAGAACCGCAGGACTCCGCGCATCACTTCGGCCCTCTACACTCGTCATGACCGTCTGGACCGGCCAGTCGACATTACATTGTCGCTACCGAGATCGGGTGCCCGCCCCCGTGATCCTCTCGACGGAAACTCCGTGGCCCACACAACAACTGAAGTGCAATAAAGGATGGGAGGCAGGGCCAGCGAACTGCTGCAGGCCAGGCAGGGGAGTTTGCGACCGACTGGCACGCGGGACTATGGGGGCGGCTAGAGGCGGCAGCCGTTTGGGTGCATCGGAGCCGGTGGGTCGTGGCGGCGGCGGTTCGCCGGAAGCGGGTGAGCCAGGGAGCAGCCGGCAACGTTCCGGAGAGCCTGAGAGAAGACCTCGGCAGGAGTCCAGACTCCGAGCGCTTTGCAGAGGTGGCCATTGAGCAAGCCGGCGACCCGCGTTAACTTGCCTTGGCCGGCCCCACGGAGGCCCTTGGGTTTGGCGGCATACTGGCGTGATAGGCCGGTAGTGTGCTCATTAATTCCGTGGTCCCTGCAGCGGTGCGGTTTGGCGGAGTGGACGTCGGCGCCTAGGTCCGGGCGATTTCGCGATGGCCGGCGAATTCCTCGCCGTTGTCGCCGATGAGCGTGAGTGTCAGGGCCCTCCACCGCTCGAGCAGGCTTACGGGCTCCCCCCACGGCGGCCCGGGTCTGGCCGGGAATCCAAAGTGGGAGTAGCTTCCGTTGGAAGCCCGTCGGTCATCGTGCGCAGCGCCTACCTGTGGCGGTAGCCGCCACCGCCACAATTAAGCGCCAGCGCTCGCAAAGCGTTACCCTCGAATCATGGCACCAGTGCCTTGGCAGGTTTCATTGCATGGCGGCCATAGCGGCGAGTTCTGCGAACACGCCACCGGTACCCTTCGAGAGATCCTCGACGCAGCAGCCGAGGCTGGTTTCCACGCTTTCGGTGTGTCGGAGCACGCTCCTAGGCCGGAACCGCGTTTCCTGTACGAAAGCGAGCGAGCCAAGGGCTATTCGGTGGAGCGACTGGAACGGGAGTTCGAAGCTTACGCCGAAGCTTCGGAGAAGCTCCAGGAAGAGTTTCGGGGCCGGTTGACAATTCTGCGCGGATTCGAAGCGGAAGTGGTGCCGTCATCGAACTACTCGCGCACGATGCGCACGATCCGCCGGCGCCACCGTTTCGATTACACGGTCGGTTCCGTGCATCATGTAGCCGAGATCTCGATCGACGAGTCGCCCGAACTCTACCGACGCGCCGTGGACACGTGCGGCGGCTTGCAGCCCTTCATGGAGCGCTACTACCGGTTGGTCAGCGACATGATCGAGGCACTGTGCCCGGAGATCGTGGGCCACTTGGACCTTCCCAAGCTTCACGCGCCAGCTGGCGCGGAGCTCGCAACTCCGAGGATCCGTCGGGCCGCCGAGGAGGCTGTCGAGGCTGCAAGGAATCGCAATTGCATCCTAGACCTGAACACGGCAGCCTGGCGCAAGGGACTGCCCGAGCCCTATCCCGCCCCCTGGCTTGTCCGTCTAGCCTCCGAGGCCGGCGTGCCCTTTTGCTTCGGCGACGACAGCCATTGTGCGGAGCAGGTCGGCTTCGGGATCGAGCGAGCGAGGCGGTACCTCCTCGCTAACGGCGTCAAATCAGTCACCTGCCTGGAAAAGCATGGTCGGGCCTTGGCGCGTCGAGAGATTCCCCTAGCGCCCTAGTGGCGGGAGCCCATAGTACAATCGAAGGCAGTCGGGCCCCGCGTCACCCGGCTAGCTGCCAGGCAGCGGATCAGGAAGCTGTCGGCCGAAGTTGGTCCCTCCGGGAGCGGGCCTTTACCGAAAACTATCCATGCTGAAGCTATTCCGAAATCAAGGGAAAGCCTTGCGTTGGATTATGGGCTGCATTCTTTTCCTAGTCGCTGCGTCCATGGTCATCACCCTCGTTCCGAACGTGTTCGGCCCGGCCGGGCCAGCAAGTGCGGATGTGCTTGCAGAGGTGGGCGGGGTGTCAGTCACCACAGGTGACGTCGAAGTGGAACTAAGACAGTACCGGTCCAACGAAGTTCCCCCTGAGGCCCTTTCGATGATGGCGGGCAACGCCATCGAGAACTTGATCGCCGAGCGCGTGCTGTTCGCCGAAGCCACGGCACTGGGGCTAGTTCCCACCGAAGAGGACCTTGCTCGCTGGCTGCGCGAGCAGCTCCCCGACGTGCTGTTCCCCGACGGCAAGTTTGTCGGCGCGCGCGCGTACGAGGGTTTCGTCCGTCAGCAATTCCGCAGGAGCGTCGCCGAATTCGAGCGCGAGATACTCTACAATCTGACGATCGAGATGCGCCTGAGGCGCATGGTAACCGATAGTGCCAATGTCTCAGAGGCCGAGATCAAGCGGCGTTTCCACACGCAAAACGACGGCGTGAAGGTGGAATGGGCTGCTGTCGACTCAGACAGCCTTCGGTCTGCCGTCGACGCGACTCCGGAGCAGTTGCAAGAGTACTTCGATTCCAACAGGCTACGCTACCGCCAGGCGGAGCGGCGGCCGCTAAAGATCATGACGGTCAGCCCGGAAGCTGCGGAGCAGGAATACGAGATATCCGACGCCGAGATCGAGCTCTACTACTCGCAGAACCAATACCGCTTCGAGCAGCCGGAGCGCGCCAAGCTGCGGCACATACTCTTCATGACTACGGACAAGTCGGAAGAAGAAACCGAGGAGGCTCGAAGAAAGGCCGAGGAAGTCTTAGGGCAGCTGCAATCCGGTTCGGACTTCGCGGAATTGGCGAAGGAACACTCCGAGGATCCCGGCAATGCGGACAATGGCGGGGATCTCGGATGGGTGAGTCGCGGCGATATGGTTCCGGCATTCGAGGACGCGAGTTTCGGGCTACAAGTTGGCGAACTCTCCCCTCAACCGGTCAAGACCGAGTTCGGCTACCACCTAATCCGATTGGACGAGCGCGAAAGCGGAAGCATCAAGCCTCTGAGCGAAGTGCGCGAAGTGATCCGCGGGGACTTGGTGGCGGAACGGTCTCAGAGCGACCGCTACGCCTTAATGGAGCGCGCGTTGGAGACGGCGCAGCAGACAGGCACGGCACTCGAAAGCGCGGCCTCGCAATTGGGCCTGCCATATCAGGAATTCCCGCCGTTCGCCCGCTCGGAGCTTCCCGACGCCCTGCCTAAAGTTGCCGCGCTGGTGCGGGCGATTTTCGAGGAGCCGGCAGGCGAGGTCTTCACCGTGGCCCAGGAGGAGACACTGTACGTGGGGGTGGTAAGCGAGACTGTTCCTGCCCGCGACGCCGTGTATGAGGAAGTTAGCTCTACTGTCAGGGAGGACTACCTGGACACCGAATCCGCGAACCTAGCGAGGGCGCGTGCCGAAGCTCTCGCTCAGAAGGTTCGTGATACGCCCGGCAATCTCGCGATGGCCGCTAGGCGGGACAGATTGACGGTGACCACCTCCGACTTCGTAAAGCGCGACGGAGACCTAGGCGAACTTGGCCCGATCAGCGCCCTAGGCGAGGACGCCTTCACTAAAACGGACGGCGAACTGCAGGGGCCGGTCGCAATTGGGAATCAGTGGGTCGTGTTTCGGACGATCGAAATGCAGGCGGCCGACGAGTCCCCTCTTGCCATCGAGAGCGAGACCATTCGCGGGAGCATTCTCGGCGAGAAGCGCAACCAGCTGTTCGACTACTTCCGAATGCAAAAGGTGCAGGAGTACAGCGAGAGCGGGCAAGTCGTTCGATACGGCGACCGCATCCAGTCCTATCTGCGCTTGATGCAGCGCTGAACGTAAGGTGCCTTAAGAGATCAGGATCTTCTACTATGCGAATGCAAAGACTCGTTCCTGTTGTTCAGGAGTTCCCCCACCGAAGCTTGCCGGACGTGAGTGCCGCAGTGCGCCAGCAGATGGAGCAGGCGGCCTGGACGCGGCGAGTCGTGCCGGGCAGTCGCATCGCTGTTGGCGTCGGCAGCCGAGGAATTCGCAACATGGACACGATCGCCAAGGCGGTCGTAGATTTCTGGAAGTCGCGCAAGGTGAAGCCTTTCATCGTGCCGGTGATGGGCAGCCACGGTGCCGCCACGGCCCAGGGCCAGGCGGATGTGCTGGCGCACTACGGGATCGACGATTCCACCATGGGAGCCCCCATCGCGAGCTCTTTGGAGGTCGTTCACGTCGGCACGACACCTGAAGGCATCGATGTCTCTATGGACCGTCGGGCATTCGAGAGCGACGGCGTGATGCTGTGCGGGCGTGTCAAGTGGCATACGGACTTCGAGGGGCCGCTTGAGAGCGGAATCCACAAAATGATGGCGATTGGTCTTGGCAAATGGGAGGGTGCCAAGAGATATCACAGCTGGGCGCTCAAGATCGGGATGGGCCAAGTCGTCCGTAGCGTCGGTTCGGCGGTGCTGCAAACTGGCAAAATGCTCGGCGGGATGGCCATCCTCGAAGACGCCCACCACCACACGGCGGAAGTTCACGCCCTTGGCGCGGACGGCATGGCGGAACAAGAGGAGAGGCTGCTGCGCAGGGTCAAGTCCTGGAAGGCCAACCTCCCTGCCGAGGAGATCGATCTCCTGATCTTGGACGAAATTGGCAAGGATATCAGCGGCGCGGGCATGGACACCAAGGTGGTGAACCGGGGAGGGCCGCACGGGCCCAACAGCTGGAGGGACGTACCCGCGGTGCATCGCATCTTCATTCGCAACCTGTCCGGGAACACCTACGGCAACGCGATCGGCATGGGCATGGCGGACATGGCTCATGACCGGCTCGTGCACCAAGTCGACTTCCAAGCGACGTGGATCAACGCGCTCACGTCGTCCGTGACATCGCCTGGCTTCACGCCCCTGCACTACCCGACGGATCGACAGTGCATCGAGCGGGTGCTGCCAACCTGCGGGAAGCTCGACACGACAGAATGCTCGGTGATGTGGATCCGCAACACTCTCGAGCTCTCGCACCTGCTAGTCAGCGAGAATCTGCTGCCCGAGCTTGCCTCCAATCCGTCCATCCGTATACTTGGACCTCCCGCGGAGCTGCCGTTCGATGCGTCGGGCAATTTGGTAAGTAGGTTCGAAACCCCCGGGGCGGCCAGAAGCGCCGCGTGAAGATGGCCCTCGCTAGGATACGAGGCGGCGAATTCGAAGCCGATTCGGGCATTCGGGCCTAGGACGGCTGCTGAATGGATTTAGTTCAAGTTGTTATCCTAGCGCTGGTCCAAGCATTCACCGAATTCCTGCCCATCAGCAGTTCTGCTCACTTGGTGCTCGTTCGCTGGGTGCTTGGATGGCAGGATCCCGGCCTGTTTTTTGATGTTGCGCTTCACTTCGGAACGCTTCTCGCGCTCACCTCGCATTTCCTGCCCACTTGGTGTCGCATTCTGGGTCTGGCCGCGGGAAAACGGATTCTGGAACCGGGCCCGGGCCATTCCGATCGAGACCTTTTCGCCAATCCCCGCCTGCTTTGGTTCCTAGTCGCAGCAACGATTCCGGCCGCGGTCGCGGGCTTGTCCTTGCAGGACGTCGTCGAATCCCACCTGCGTAGCCCGCTCGTCATCGGGTCGATGCTTGTGGTGGTGGGGTGTGTGATTTGGTGGGCTGACCGTCGCGGGCAACTAGAGAAGGGGCTTGATTCGCTGTCGTTCGCAGGCGCCATGCTGATCGGCTGTGCCCAGGCTGTGGCGCTGGTACCGGGAACATCGCGCGCAGGCATCACCATCGCGGCAGGGCTTTTCCTAGGGCTGAAGCGGCGGACCGCGGCCCGTTTCTCGTTCTTGCTGGCGATGCCGGTGGTATTGGGAGCGGCATTCAAGACAGGCTTCGATACCGTTGAAGGGGGCATGCCAACTTCGACCGAGTATGTTTCCCTCGCCATCGGCGTCGCGGTGAGCGCCGTTGCAGGCTACGCCGTGATCGCGCTCTTCTTGCGCTACCTGCAAAGTGCCACAATGGCGCCGTTCGTGTACTACCGCTGGGCTGTTGGGACAATCGTGCTGGGTATCGCCAGCATCTCGGGGCCGCTGGCGATTCTGTTCGACTGAGGGCAAGGCGGATGAAAATTAAACTGCTCGTTGACAACCCGCGCTTGAACGAGATGGCGGGAATCCTGCTCCTGCTGCTGGCGGTAGGCACGTTTCTCTCTCTGATCTCCTATTCTCCGTTCGATCCTTCGGCCAATGTCGCTACCGATGCCGACCGCGCGACCAACTGGATGGGATTCCCCGGCTCGTTCGTTGCCGACCTGATCCTCCAGGCGCTCGGTTTGGTTGGCTTCCTGATCCCACTGTGGATCGCTGCTTTTGCCGTTTACAGGATTCGGAATTCGACGCCCGACCACATGTTGAGACGTGTGGCGGGCGGTCTGCTGCTGACGCTTGTGTGCTGCGGTGCCCTGGGAATGCTGGGTGGCACCCTAGAGCCTGCGCTGCCTGACACCTGGCGGTATTCCGTCTGGGCTGGCGGCGCGCTTGGCAAAATCGCCGCCGAAATCTCGGCGGACCTGTTGAACATCGGAGGGACCGTCCTACTACTGCTCGCAATGACGTTCGTCGGCTTCTACATGTTGACGTCATTACAACTCTCCGACCTCCTGGTATGGCCCGGATCTAGGGAGCGCTCGGAAGAGGCCGCCGAGGCTGGAGCGGAACACGCGGAAGAAACCCAAGCAGAGATGCCACGGGTTATTCCCACCCCGAGCCACTTGGACGAGGCCCCTGCCGAATCCCGGGATGTCGCGAACGCCGACGACGAACCGGAGGGCACCGTCGAAATGGACGACGCCGCAAACGTGCCCCCCATAGTGCCCTACGAGGGTCCAGGGTCTGAGTCGACGCTCCAGGAACGGCTTGCCGAGACGACCCAGCGGCTCCAGTCCCTTGGAACCGGTAAGTTGGAGCAATTGGCCGGTGCGGAAAAGCCCTCCTATGTGCTGCCTCAGACCTCGCTGCTCAACCCGCCGTATTCGAGGGAGCCCTATGACGAAGCTCAGTTGCAGCTAACGGCGCGCCAGATCGTCGACAAATTCGAAGAGTTCTCGGTGAGCGGAGCCGTGAACCAGATCAACCCCGGGCCGGTGGTGACCACGTTCGAATTCAAGCCCGACCGCGGCGTGAAATACACCAGGGTCACCAACCTTTCTGAGGACCTTTGCCTGGCTTTGGAAAGCGAGTCGATCCTTGTGGAGCGGATCCCAGGCAAGGCCACCGTGGGCGTCGAGGTGCCCAATAGGAACCGCGAAATCATTTCGCTGAGGGAAGTGATCGATTCCCCGGCGTTCCGCCGCTCGAAGTCGATGCTTTCGTTCGCACTCGGCAAGGACATCAATGGCAAGATCCACTGTGCGGACCTCGCGGGAATGCCACACCTCTTGGTCGCCGGCCAGACAGGCTCGGGGAAGAGCGTGATGGTCAACTGCGTGATCATGTCGATCCTTCTACGGGCCACGCCGGAACAGGTCCGATTCATTTTTGTCGACCCCAAGACCGTGGAACTCGGGCTGTACAGGGACATCCCGCATCTCCTTACGCCGGTCATCACCGACATGAAGAAGGCAACCAACGCTCTCAAGAACGCCACGCGGGAGATGGAGAGGCGCCTGCAACTGCTGGCGAAGCATGGAGTCCGAAACATTAGCCAGTTCAACGAGAAAGTCGCGCGCTTGAAGAAGCGGCCGTCGCCCAGGAAAGGCGAGCAGGAAGAGGTCGAGAAGCTCCCGTTCATCGTCGTGATCGTGGACGAGCTTGCCGACCTGATGATGCTCTCTGGCAGGCAGGTAGAGGAATCCATCCAGAGGCTGGCGCAAATGGCCCGAGCAGTGGGGATCCATCTACTACTGGCGACGCAGCGCCCGAGCGTCGACGTTATAACCGGTCTGATCAAGGCGAATATTCCAGCTAGGCTTTCTTTTCTGCTGGCGACGCGCGTGGATTCGCGCACGATCCTAGACTCGATGGGAGCCGAGTCCCTGCTGGGCAAGGGCGACATGCTGTTTCTTCCTCCCGGTGCAGGGCGCGTACGCCGGTTGCACGGCCCGCTGGTAACGGAAGACGAAATCGAGGCGGTCGTGTCGCACTGGAAGGATCTAGCACGCCCGAATTACGAGAACGAATACCTGGACTCGCCCGACGGCGACGAAGAGAAGTCGCGAACGAACGGCAACGCTGATTTCGAAGATCCGATGTACGGGGACGCCGTCCGGTTGGTTCTGGACGAGGGCAAGGCTTCCACGTCGACGCTGCAGCGGAGGCTGCGACTCGGCTACGGCCGCGCGGCGCGAATCTTGGACGCGATGGAGGAAGAAGGGATCATTGGCCCTCCGGCTGGGAGCCGGCCGCGCACGGTCCTAAAGCGACCCGACTGGCTCGACGGACCTGCTCGGTGACGCCCGCCGACCGGAACGAAGGTTCCACGGCGTATCGAGACCGGGTCTCCGCACCGGCGACTGCCATCTAGCGCGGTCTGGAGGCAGGTTCGACAGCGCCGCTCCCCGAGGGATGCTGCGTGCCAACCGGCCTGTCGCCTGGTCGCCGTCTCGTCTGGGATTCCCGGTAGCGGTTCAATCCCGCTGGGCGGCCGGGTGCTCGACCCGGCGACGGGCCGTCTATGGGATCAGGGTGGCGAATGACCTAGGCTGCGGCGATTGCCCGCACGCTGAAGATCGCGTGGGCGGCCGTCTCCGCCAAGTGGCCCGCAAACGCGCCCCTGTATAGGAATCTCAACGGTTCGCTCTCGCGCATCTTGAGCTTGAGATCGGAAACCGCGTGGCGGTCAACGTCACGCTCTCGCACGGGCGGTTGTTTCGCTTCCGATACGTACACCGGCAGATAGTCTCGACCGTCCACTAGGATCCGCTCGATCGCGTCGACCCGGACAGCGGCGTGAACATCGCCATCGCGGTCACGCGGCACAAGCAGCAAGTGAGCCCCGCGGAGCAGCAGGTACAAGGGCGTTCCCGCCGCCAAGCCGTGCGAGCCGCCCCACTCTCCTCCATTCAGGAAGTACTCCGCCCTGTGCATGCGCTGCAGGCGGCGCTCCAAACTCGGGTCCGCAGTCCTGCGCACCACAAGCACCAGCAGCGCGAACACCAACGCCACGGCTCGCCACCAGCCTTCCGAAAATGCCGCGATTCCCGCAGCGATTACCAGCGACCCCAACCGCGACCAGTTCCAAGCTCGCGTTCGACGCAGCGCCCGCAAGCGGGGCAGGACCAGAATCGCGGAGAACAGCGCGGTCAACGACACTCTCAGAATCCCCGCCACGACAGGCCGCGTGGAAGCCTTAGACGCCTTCCGGGTTCTGAGCGTAGGGTCCGCCCTGCGAATAGCTCGGGCCCTTTGCCGACCGCCCATTACCCGAGATGCTCCTCGAACAATCGTGCGATGGCAGTGCAGTGCCTGATCACGTCGTGTGACCGTTCGGCCTCGACCATGACCCGCACCACCGGCTCCGTGCCAGAGTAGCGGATCATGACCCGGCCCCGGCCAGCCAGTTCCAGTTCCCGGTCCGCGATGGCTCGGCGGATTTCCGGCAACAGATCCAAGGATCGCTTCTCTCGCACGCGCACACTGATGAGCTTCTGCGGAAACACTCGCAGGCGCTTCCTCAATTCGCTACAAGGCACCCCTTCCTCCGCGAGGATGCGCAGCATCATGAAGAGCGTCAGCAATCCGTCTCCTGTCGTTGAAAAATCACCGAAAATCGCGTGCCCGGACTGCTCGCCCCCGAGAGCAGCCCCAGAACTCAGCATCTCGTGAATGACATGCTTGTCGCCAACGGGAGTGCGTCTCACGCGAATGCCTTCCTTCTGGAGCGCCATGTCCAAGCCAAGATTGGACATTACGGTCGTGACGACCAAGTTCTCGTGCAGCATCCGCCGACGCTTGAGGGCGACGGCCGCCAGGAGCAGGATGTTATCTCCGTCCAGCCGGTGTCCGTTCTCGTCGACTAACAGGCACCGATCGGCGTCCCCGTCCAGCGCCGCACCGAAGTCAGCACGGCTCTCCACGACTTCTTTTGCGAGTGGGTCCAGATGCAACGCCCCGCAATTGGCGTTGATGTTCCGGCCATTGGGATCGCAAGCGATGAACTTGGCGTCGCTGCCGAATTGAAGCAACGCCAGAGGCGCGACCTCGGACGCCGCGCCGTGGGCGCAATCGACTACGAAGCGTAGATTTCTCGCCCCGCGCGGCGGAGCGCTGGCCTTGATCAAATGATCGACGTATTGCGTCGCGACATCTGAAGCATCATGCAGTTGTTCCTTCGCCGGCGTCACGCCGGTTGCCAACAAGGAGTGGATACGATTCTCGAGCTCGATTTCAGTTTCGTCAGGCATCTTGTAGCCGAACGGGCCGAATACCTTGATGCCGTTGTCCTCGAACGGATTATGTGAGGCGGAGACTACAACGCCAAGCGAGTAATCGCCCTGCTGGGTCGCGAATGCGACAGCGGGAGTCGGCACAATACCCGCGAACTCCCAAGCGGAACCGCCCTCCCGCAGTCCGGCAGCGAGCAATTCGGCGATCACCGGGCTCGAATCCCGGGTGTCCATCCCGATCAAGACCTTCGGATTGCGAGTGCGCGAGATGTGCCTTGCCAAGGCCACGCCGACCGCGTATACCGTCCTTTCGTCTAGGGGGAACTCCCCGTATCGGCCGCGTATGCCGTCGGTTCCAAAGAGCTTTGGGGCCATAGTCTAAGGGAGCTTCGCCGGGGCCTCGCCCCGAACAAGGCTCTCACGATTGTACGACTTCTCGCCCCTCTGGCGGGCGGAGCGCGGAGCGCCGACTCGCCCGAGAAACCCCAGCGTGCTGAGCGCGATGTGCTTGCTTGTCAGCCATGTCACCGAAGTTGCCTCGGCGCGGGCTGGCTAGGCGTCCGATAAACTTGGAGGTCGACGCTCGCATGGCAGGAATTTCGAAGCAGCGCTTGCTGCGGGGCATGCTCGCGCACTACCCCTTCGTGCTTAAGAACTTCAAGGCGTATGCAGGAAATCTCTACCGGAGGCGTGTATTGGGTTCCACGGTAGTCGTGCCGTACTCGGCGATCTTCTACGCCACTCACAAGTGCAACCTCGATTGCTCCTACTGCACGCAGAAGAATCCAGAGGTTTTCAGCGAGGAACTCGGCACCCGCGAAACAATCGAGCTCTTCCACAATATCCGCAAGGATGTGGACACAATGCTGATCACCGGTGGCGAATGCACCGTGCGACCGGACATTGAAGACCTAGTGGTCGCGTCCCGCGAGGAAGTCGGATTCCGATCCGTACTGATCGTGACCAATGGCGTACTGCTCGATAAACGGCGCAGCATGCTGCCCTATCTGAACGGGCTCGTGTGCAGCCTAGACGCCGTCGGCCACGATCCGTCAGAGCCGCTTTCCAAGTCCGCTGCTGTCCCGCGTGTAATTGAAAATCTACTGATGGCGAAGGAGGTCCTCCCTCCCCAGGCGATTACAGTCTCGTGTGTTCTTGAGCAGTGGAACCTGTCCGAAGCAGAACGGATCCTCGAGTTCTGTGGCCGGCACGGATTCGCGTTTTCGGTGCAGTCCGCGCAAACCAATGGCAAATTCCCTAACTTCGCCTACCTGAGAGACCCTCGCTACCGGGACTTCGTCGAGCGCTTGATCGCTATGCGCGAGCAGAACACTGTGCGTATCAACGGCACGCCCAAGCTGCTGCGCACGCTCCTTTTGTTCGAGGAGTTCAAGTGCTATCCCACGATGTTCCCTAGGATCTACCCGAACGGTGACATCTTCTACCCGTGCGAGGTGCTGCGCAAGGTCGCGGGAAACGTGCTAGAGGACGGGTCAATTTCCGCCGCCTTTGCCCGGGGCCGAAAGCTGTACGGGGAAATGCCCGAATGCAAGAACAACTGCTTCTTGTTCGGAAACGTCCTTTCCTCGTACTATGTCGAGGACTTCTGGGGGCTGGCGGCGGATACCGTCCGGGCCCGACGCTAGCCCGCGCCGTCTCCGCTCAAGCAGCGAAGCCGTGCATTCTCCGATAAAGCGGGTGGTCGTACCGCTGGGTCGACTTGAAGTGCTCGTGGCGTCCGTCACCTGCTACCGGCTCGGCCAACGCGAGAATTTCCTCACGCTCCTCGTTCGATAACGGTCGGAATCCTCGAGCGATCTCGACATCCTCCATTAACTGATCAATTGTCAGGTACCCACGCACGATCGACGAAACAGGCAGACTGAGGGCCCATCGGACGCACATCGCGGCCGTGACTTTCGTCTGACTCGGGATCTCAGCTTCGCGCGGCCCCCCGCCAAGGCATTTCATCCCGATCACGCCGACATCCTTCGCGAGGCACGCGGGCACGACCTCTTTCTGGAACGAGCGGTAGAAGTAGTCCATTGGGTTGATTGGCATCTGCGAGGACGCCCAGTCATAGCCCTTGCCAAGCATCTTGAGATGAATCCTGGGGTGCTTGTGGCCCGTGAAGCCTAGATAGCGCAGCTTGCCAGCCTTTTGGGCTTCCAGCGCGAACTTAAAGCCGCCCCGTTCGAAGACCCAGTCGGGATCGTTGTCGTAGTTGGTCTCGTGGAACTGCCACAGGTCGATGTAGTCTGTCTGCATTCTACGGAGGCTGTCTTCAAGGCACTTCGCCGAAAACCCATAGTCCCGGCCGGAGTTCTTCGTCATGAGAAAGACCTTGTCTCTACGCCCCTTCAAGGCCTTGCCCATGAACTCCTCGGCGTATCCGTCGTGGTAGGCCCAAGCGTTGTCCCAGAAAAAGACGCCGTTGTCGACAGCGGCATGGGCGAGCCTCAGGGCTTGCGTCTCGCCATCGTCTTGAGCCGCCCGGCCTAGGTGTGCACCGCCGACACAGAGAATCGAAACCTGCTCGCCGGTGTGGCCGAGCCGCCGCGTAGGTATGCCCCGCCCCGCGTCGTCCTGCGCCACCGCCTGAGCCGCGAGGGCTCCGAGGCCGGCAGAGGAAATGGTGCCATGCGTGATTCGGCTATCCGACATTGAGATCAGTATAGGCAAACCGACCTGGCCCGGCTCGCCAAACCAGAGGGCTCGGCAAGCTGGCTCCGCGCAGGCAGTTGGATTTCCCAGTCGCGTAGAGCTAGCGAAAACCGCCCCAACGCCGCTGGCCACCCAAACTGAACGGCTAGACTCAGCGTTTCCCGCGACGCGACTGGGCTGTCGACAGGGCGCGAGCCTCGTGTCCCACACCGTGAATCGCTTGATTCATGGCTCGTGGCACGCTTGCCCGGATCGGCGCGGTTGGCCCGGGGCCTGATTCAACGGGTTCGTCACACGCAATTGGTGACTAGGTCGCGGGCGGAGCGGGAACCCGCCGGACGGACCGGCGAAGGTGCCAGATGCGGCTCTAGCCGCAGCAGGTCTAATGCCTCGGGCCGCAACGGCCTCAGCTCGCCCAGCGCCGATATCGCTTCGACGGGTGCCTGCTCGCACACCAGCCCCACCGCCATTGGCGTCGACAGGCTCGCCTGCAGGTCCGGGAAGCTCTATTGCGGAAGGGGCAACTCCAGCGTCTCTCGCGTGCGGTCTTGCGCTTCGCCGCAGGCGCGTGATCCTCCGCTACCAGAAGCGGCGCCAAGGGGCGGTGTCGAGGACAATGAGGCAGGCGCGGGAAGCGGGCCGGATTTGGTTTTTGAGGGCCAGCGGGAGGAGGTCGGTGACGTATCGGGCTAGCGATCAGGGGTTGGCGAGGGTGTCTCTTTTGACCTTGCCGCCGAGCCAGCAGGATCTGCGGAGGAGCTTGCAGGGTTGCAGGGAGCGAAGGAATAGGCGACGCGAGGGCTGGAATAGGAACGAGGGGCACCAAGTTACCTCGACGCCTGCCGAATGCTGACCGGCTCTCGCCGTGAGCTTCCCGGCGGCTGCCGGTTGCGCCCGCATCACCGCTTATTGGACAGGGGAGCCAAGCGCGTACGGCTGCAGGCTCCTCGCACTCTTCGCGCGATGCAACCAACGGGATGATCGATCCACCGCGATCCACTCGGCGCAACGAGTTTCGCCAAGGATCAAACCCGAAGAGTGCTGCGGCCGCGCCTAGGGGGGAACGTATCGAACGGACGAGAAGAATCCCGCTGGCTCCAAGCTTGCGATCCTCCACCGGCGGCCGCGCTTGACCATGAGAAGCACTAGTGTGTCGTGCCTCCGCTCGACTGGGCCGGGGTCGAGCTTGGGAGTCAGTTCGAGAAGCCAGTCGACTCGGACTGTGCATTCTCCCGGCCCGCCATCTGGCGGGCTGCTCTCAACCGACGAGGCAATCCGCCTTTGCTCGGTGAGGGCGTTCACCTGCTCGCGCAGCTCCTGGAACCCCGGGAAGGCTCGTCGATCGAACGCCGCCATGAATAGCGGCGCGTTCCCTGCCTGCAAGGCTCGGCTGGCGTCGCGTATCACCAAGCGAATGCCACCGGCGAGGTCTGCGCCTTGCGAGAGGAGCGGGGCCGGAGTCGCTACCAACAACCAAGCAGCAAGCTCCAGCCCTGCTCTTTGGAATGGGTGCCCGGAGCGTCGAGGGCGAGGCGCCCTAACCGCGATGCGGCTAGGCTCAGCACGCCGAAACGAACCCGCCCAAGACACCCTTCACGCGTCGCGGAACGGGCTGCGGCCCTTGGCGTAGTCAATCGATTCCCGAGGCACCTTGTACTCGGTGTGCGAGGCGTTGCCCACGAATCCGAGATCCTTGATGCCCGCAGGGCTGGTGTAGTAAGCATCCACGATCAGCCGCCGCGCCCAGTCGAAGAACACTAGCCCGCTCCGCATGTCCGAGGGCGTCCTGACTCCAAATACCGAGAACCGCCCGTACTCACGAGTGTCCCACCGGGTGTCGTCGCCTCTGTCTTCGCGTTCCGCTGCAACGAGCGAGTCGAGCATAGCTGTCTGGAGCTCTTCGTCGGCTTCCGCGAATCGCTTCCCATAACGGTGGTTCGAAGCGTTGTCCAGCCAGAGAATGCCGCCCGTGAAGATGCCGGCAAGCTCCTCGTTCTGGCTCGAGAGCAGGTCTATGAACTCCGGGGCACCGCCTTCGCGCCCGCTGGGCCCCCCTTCGTCGGCGGGCACGATCAGCTCGGAGAGGCGCTCGAGGGTGCGAAACTCACGCTCGTTGAAATACTTGACTTCGTATTCGCCCCGAAAGGTGCGCTCCTGGTTAACTTGCTGATGGACTTCGGCGGCATCGGCCGGAGCGATCCCTCGGCCCAGCCCGGCCGCCGTGACGGCGAGAGCGATGCGTCGCAAGGCATCGCGCCGAGACAGTGCTTCGATCGAGACAAATCCCTGCTTGCTAGACATTGCCCTTCCTCAATTCCTCGGACAGGTACTCCGCTGTGCGCCAAGAGAGAGCGTTGATCGTCAAGGTCGGGTTCTTGTCAGGATTGCTGACGAAAGTCGCTCCGTCGGCCACGAACAGGTTCCGGACCTCGTGTGCCTGGCAGTACTTGTTCAGCACAGAGCTGCCGGGATTGTCCCCCATGCGGGCCGTTCCCACTTCGTGGATGATGGAACCGGGGACGGCGATCCCTTGGCTCTCACGCGCCATGTTGCCGATTCCCAGCACCTTGCCTCCGGCGGCCTCGATAAGGTCCCGGAAGGTCCGCTCCATGTGACGGGCCTGCTTCCATTCGTAGTCGCTGAACGAGAAGTGGAAGCGGGGCACCGGTATCCCCCAGCGGTCAACCACGGCCGGATCGATGTCCATGTAGCTTTGGTTGTTGGGAATCATTTCCCCTCGACCCGAGAGGCCGATTCCGGTCCCGTACTGCTCGCGGATCTTCTGTTTCAGTTGCGCCCCGTAGCCGGTGGCCCTTGCAAGGCTCGAGAAACTACCCGGCCCGGGCATTCGGAACCCCCCGCCCATCTCGATGTGGTAGCCGCGCGGGAAGTCAAGCTTGTGGTGGTCGTCCCACAGCCACCAAGGGGCGTACAGGTGCGCCCCGCCGAACCCGTCCGTGTCGTAGCGCGGCAGGTTCTCCAAGGCCGGGAGCGTCCCACGCAGGCTGAAGCCGACCGTGTCCATCAGATAGCGGCCGACCAGGCCCGAGCCGTTCGCGATGCCGTCCGGGAAGTGCTTCGAATTTGAGTTGAGCATCAGCCGGGCCGTTTCGCAAGCCGAGGCCGCGAGAACCACAGCCCGCGCTCTCACGCGCTTCTCCCTCCGCTCGGCCTTGTCCACGTAAATCACGCCGCTGGCCAGCCCGCTCTCGTTGACCTCGACTTCCCGGGCCATCGCCTCGGTAATGACCTCGACATTGCCCGTCTTCATGGCCGGGAACACGTCGACCTGCGACGCCGAGTAGTTCGACGCGGTCAAGCAGCCCCGGCCGCACTGACCGCAATAATGGCAGGGTAGGCGGCCGTTGATCGACCGGGTAATCACCGCGCGGCGGTTTGCGATGAATGGCACGCCGAGCCTCTTGCCGGCAGCCCGCATCAACCGTTCGTGGACCTTCGGTTCCGGCGGGTCGTGGAATTTGCCGTCCGGCGCGCTACGGATGCCCTCGACGGTACCGGTTACGCCGATGTACTCCTCGGCGCGGTCGTACCACGGGGCGACGTCCTCGTACGAGATCGGCCAGTCCCAGCCGATGCCGTCGCGCGAGTAGGGCTTGAAGTCCAGATCCGAGAAGCGGAACGACATGCGTCCGTAATGGTTTGTGCGTCCCCCGACCACCCGCGACCGGAACCAGTCGAACTTGGTGCCCGGCGCCGACGTGTAAGGTTCTCCATCGATCTGCCAGCCGCCGCTGACGGTAGTGAAGAATCCGTACGCCGTGCCGTTGCCGAAGTAGGCTTGGCCGCCGCGCTCGGCCGTGCGATGACCGTAGTCATATGGCCATTTGTGAGTCTTGAAGTCCTTTTGCGGGTCAATCATGGGGCCGGCCTCGAGCAGGGCGACCTTGATGCCCTGCTCCCCGAGGACGCGCGCCATTGTGCCGCCCCCTGCTCCAGCTCCCACGACAACTACGTCGTAGTCCGTTTCCGCCATGGCGGTTCACTTGCCTCCTGCGTCGTCGCGCCGTTCTCGCGGCGCGTGCGCGGAAGCTTGGCGCCGCAGGCGCCGAAAGGCTTACTGCAGTCCGGCCGGCAGTGGATCCGGCCGCTTGTCAACCACGCCATCGTAAGCTTCCGCAATGGAAATATTATGCGCCGTCAACGTGTGCCCGGTGGAACGGTCGAGGTTGATGCGCGCGTTGGCGTACTCGTTCTGGGTGGCGATCACGTTGGTCCGCGCGTTCGCCAGATCCCGCTGGGCCTGCACGACTTGGAAGATTGTCGACGCTCCGAGATTGTATTTCTTCTGCTCGGCGTCCAGAGTCTGCTCCTGGAGCTCCTGAGCCTTCAGTGCTGCTGCATAGCGGGCCTGCGCTTGCTGAATGCGGATCACGGCGGACTGCACCTCCGTGCGGACCGCGTTCGCGGCTTGAACGAGCTGGATCTCCTGCTGGCGCTTTTCCAAGAGCGCAGCCGTGTAATCCGCCCGCGCCTGCCGGTTCTTCAGAGGGATGTTGAGCTGCAGTCGAATCTGGTAATCAGGGAAGTTCCGGCGGAAGAGCTGGCCGGCTGCGTTGCCGAGCCCGCCGAGAAAGTACGGAGAGACCAACGCACTCTGCCCGGGGATTCCGAGAAAGCTTTCGTTCACCGACCCGGCAAGCGCGTTATTAGTCAGATCGACTCTCAGGTCAGCGCTCGGCAGCATGCCGTTCCTTACTCCGATCAGGCCTAAGTCCGTGTTGCGCAAGCGGATCCGATTCTGAGCCATGTCCGCCCTGGCAGCCAGCGCAACTTCCATCAGCACAGGCAGGGGCTCGAGCTTCTCGCTCCTGTCGACCAGGATTTCGTCCGTGGGAATGATCTCGGAGTGGAGCAGCGTCGGGCTGGCGATGCCAGTGACGCTGATCGCATCCTTGAGCACGGTCTCCTGCAATTGCACTTCGGTCTGTGCCGCCGTCAAATCGGCTTCGCGCGCGGCCACTTCGGCTTCCGCACGGATGATTTCGATGGGGGCCAGAGTGCCGATTTCCACCCGCCGCTTGTTGTCGCTATAGAGCTTTCTCGCCAGATCGAGGTTTTGCGTCTGGCTTTCCACCTGGGCGCGAAGTGAGACCAAACCCCAATAGATGCCGGCCACCCGTGTTACCACTTCCTCTACCTGCCGCTTGAACTGGAGGTTTGAGATCTCGTGGTTGTTCTTGGCGACCTTGATATTTCTGGTGTTGACAGCCACGCCGAAGCCTTGAAGCAGCGGCTGCGTTAAGCGCAATGTGAGTGCGCTAATCAGCGAGGGGTTGAAATTCGAGCGCAGGCTGTTGGTTTCGTTGTAGGAATTCGACCAAACCAACGCCGCGGTGGCACCGGAGGCAAACCCTTGGCGGAGGCCGAGCTGCGAGTTGCTGATCTCCCGCACCAATGTGTTCGTGCCGGTGACGAAGTTGCTGGTCTGGGGATTCGAGAAATGGCCCCAGTCAATATTCCCGAAAATCGACGGGTCCAAGTTCACCGCTTGTGTGCCGAAGAACGTGCTCGCGTCTCCCACGTCGGCAGCACCGCCCTGTGTCCCTGCGGCGCCGCCTCCGCCTGCGCGCTGGGTAATGCCCGTCGCCTGTCCCTGCGGACCTCCGCCGCCAGTGTCACCCAAGCCGGTCGAAAGCGTGGCGATCTGGTTCTGCACGCCGCGCAGTTGCGCGCCTGACTTGGCTCGCATCACGTCGTTGGCGGCGCTTCGAGGCCCGTACCTAGACCAAGCTATGTCAAGGTTGTTCTCGACCGCCAGCGCTAGCGCATCCGAAAGCGACAGATAGAGCTTGGCGTCGTGCAGCAGGGCCTCGAGGCGGCCTGAATTGCTGAGTGAAATGTCGGGGACGGCCGGCGCTTCGAAAATCCCGACCAAGGGTGGCCAGCCGGACATCCCCTCGCTGTAGTCGATGGCCTTCGACCGGATCGTCTGTGCGCTCGCCAGTGGCTGGATAGCAAGTGACGCGGCCAAGAGCAGCGACAGTTCAACAGTCCTGTTTTTCATGGGGGGGGGAAAGGGGGAGAGGCACTGCCCGGAGATGCAGAATCCCAGAGTGGATAGACGATTGACGGACGGCCTTGGTTACCGGATCTGTGGTTGTGCACGCCCGGCTTCCTCGCGCTACGCTGCCTATGTCTTGCCCTCCCTACGCACTTTGAAACTGACTCTTTCCTATGATGGCACGGATTTCGCAGGCTGGCAGGTCCAGCCACAGGAATCGACCGTCCAAGGATGTCTCGAGCGAGCGCTTGCCCGCCTGGAGGGGCACCAGGTCAAGGCCGTCGGATCCGGGCGCACCGACGCAGGCGTGCATGCGCTCGCGCAAGTCGCCTCATGCTCGTTGCGCAACCCGATCCCTGTCCACGGCTTGCTCAAGGCGCTCAATCGCCTGCTTCCGCCCGCAATTCGCGTAACGGACGTAGACGAGGTGGCAGAAGGATTTCACGCCCGACACTCAGCCCTCGCCAAGACCTACGAGTACCGCACTCACCGAGGTGTCATCTGCCCGCCGTTCGAAGCACGCTACACCTACTGGCACCCCTATCCATTAGACGAGAATTCGATGTTCGTCGCGGCAGGTAGGTTCGAGGGAGAAAAGGACTTCCGTTCATTCGCCTCTACCCGCGGGGGCGCCCCGAAATCGACCGTTCGCACTGTTTTCTCGTCGGTGCTGCAAACGGAGGGCGACCATCTGGTCTACCGTGTGCGAGGATCTGGCTTCCTGTACCGCATGGTGCGGAACATAGTCGGCACACTCCTGGAGATCGGGCGCGGCAACCTGCGTCCAGGGGACATTGACCGCATCCTCGCGGCGCGGGACCGGCCCGCGGCCGGCCCGACGGCCCCCGCGCGGGGCCTGTTTCTGGCGAGCGTCGAGTATCCGCCCGCTTCCGATCAGGCGGAAGCGCCGGATTTCAGCTGGTCCTAGAAACGATTAGATCGGCGATGGCCCGAAGCCCCCATGCGCGCTCGTCGAATCCGTCGAGCGCGCGGAGCGCTTCGCCTAGGCACTCCCGCGCGCGCTGCCGGGATCCCTCGATGCCGTACAGGGCAGGATAGGTGGCCTTGCTCTGGCTTGCGTCCTTGCCCGCCGTCTTGCCAAGCGCGTCCGACGACGAGACAACGTCCAGAACGTCGTCGACGATCTGGAAGGCAAGGCCGATCTTCGCTCCGTACTGGCTTAGCGCCTCGTGTCTCATCGAATTGGGCGTGCCGGCCTCCGCATACAGGGAGCCGAAGCGAACGGACGCACGGATCAAGGCTGCGGTCTTCGCACGATGGATATACTCCACTTGACCGTCCGTGGGGTCGTACCCCTCGGCTTCTATGTCCGCCACTTGCCCGCCGATCATCCCGTCAACAGTTCCGCCGGCGGTAGCGAGCTCCGCCACCATAGCGGCGGTCGTCTCGGCCGGCAAATCCTGAGTGGCTAGGATCTGAAAGGCGAGAGTCTGGAGGGCGTCGCCCGCCAGGATGGCTGTGGACTCCCCGAAAGCCTTGTGGCACGCCGGCTCTCCTCGCCTCAGATCGTCGTTGTCAAGCGCTGGAAGGTCATCATGGATCAGGGAATAGGTATGGACGCATTCCAGCGCGCAGGCGGGCGCCTCTATGCCGAAAGGACTGCCACAAGCCTCCGCCGCGGCTATCGCGAGGATCGGGCGGATCCGCTTGCCCCCGGCGAACACGCTGTGGCGCATGGCCGCGTGGATCGTTCCGGGCGGCGTGTCGCTGTGAGGCAACAGGCGCTCAAGCTCGCGGTCAACGCGCTTGCGACGATCGCTCACGTAATCGTCGAGTCTCGTGGTCAACCCCACTCAACCGTTGTTGTCGTCGAGTTCGAAAGGCTGCGCTTCTAGATCGCCGCCCTTCTTCATTACAATTTCAACCTTCGTCTCGGCCGCTTCCAGCTGCTTGCGACAGGTCTGGCTCAGCTGGACGCCCTGCTCGAAAAGATCGAGGGACCGCTCCAAGGAAAGCTCGCCGTCTTCGAGCTGCTGGACGATGGCTTCAAGCTTCTCGAGTCCATTTTCGAAGGAGGGTTGCTGTTGATCATCAGGCATGCCGAGTTGCGGGTTCCCATTGTACTGAAGGGAATCCCTTGTAAGAGAGCGCCCGCACGAACTGCAACCCCGGAAGGGGGAGCTGCTTGGGACCGCGCACGGCATTTCGAGTTGCTAGCGGAAGGCCATTCGGAGGCGATCCACCGAAAAAGCCGCAAAGCGCAAAGGGCAAGGCACCAAAAAGCGCATTGCCACGCAGATGATGAAGTTGGGGGCAGTTGCGATCGACGCCTGGCGCAGCCTTGCAACTCGCAATCCGTTTGCGATGCTCGGCATTCGACAAATGACCTGGGATTGCACCCGCACGGCATCGGATTGCGCCGCGACCGCGCTGCGCAAGAGCACAGCGGACGCCAAAGCGGTGCCTGTGGCGGCACCCTCGTCCAACCGGCCCGCATAGGCAGCATGAGAATGAGCCATTCATTTCACGGGCGGTGATTGTCGGGCCGCCCTATTGCTCCTCGCGGCGATACGCCGTGTCACTCGAGGTCTCCCCTGCCCGTCCGGTGTGCCCGCGCGATGCTTAGCCCGCTTCGAATCTCGCTCAAACGCAACGATGGTCTCCCTTGGAGTTGAGCCGTTGGGTCATCGCCTGCAGCATTGGGGCCTTGCCCGGCTGATGCAACTAGTGCAGCACGGAACAGGCCATCTGCCAGATTAGAGACAGGGTTTCGTCCAAGCCCAACCGGACGAACGGCTGGATGCGGTAATGGCGATCCGCAAAGACCGGCCCGCTCCATTGAAGCAGCGCGCCGCAGTGCAAATGTCACGCGCAGACGCTCGGGCGAGCCCCGATTCCAGCGACATCCAAGACCTCCCCGAGGGGACAGTCTACAGCCCCGGTCGGACAGATTGGATGGCTCGGCCGTATCTTCCGATCACCGTGGACTTCCCAACGGAAACGCGCACCGCCCATCTCAAAGCGCAGATGGAAGACGGTGCGACAATGGCTCCGCGCGACAGGCATGAGATGGCTGCGTTTCCTTGGTCTCTATCTGAAATCGAGTCGCGAGTCCGGGCAGGCGAGCTTTCCCCGGACCGCCTCGTCCAGACATCGTTGGACGCCATCGATTCTCTCGAGCCGAGCATTCAGGCATGGAGCTGGCTGGTCTTGCAATCCGCACAGACTAATGCATCTGCCCTGACGGAGGAAGTCTGCCGGACCGGGTCGCGAGGCCCGTTGCACGGTGTCCCGATCGCGGTCAAAGACATTTTCGACACAGCAGGCATCCCAACCGAATGGGGTACCGAAACGCAAAGAGGCCGGGTGCCGGAGAGCAATAGCGACCTGGTCTCGAAACTGCTGTCTCTAGGCTGCGTGCTCATGGGCAAGACCCACACCACGGCCTACGCGTACTTCGACACCGGGCCTACGCGCAACCCCCACAATTGGAAGCACACGCCGGGCGGTTCGTCGAGTGGATCGGCGGCGGCGGTCGCGGCCGGCACGGTGCCCCTCGCCATCGGCAGCCAGACACAGGGCTCGGTGGTGCGACCTGCGTCATTCTGCGGCGTGACTGGATTCAAGCCGAGCTACGGGCTGCTTCCGCTCGGCGGCGTCATGGCGTTCGCTCCGACGTTGGATCACGCTGGGCTCTTCGCCTCGACCGTCAGTGACATCCGCGTGGCATGGAAGGCGCTGGGCTTCGCAATCGAAGCCGCGCCCGCGGGCGCGATCACGGTCCTGGACTGGCCCCCAAGAGGACGAGTGGAGCCGGCGATGGCCATGGCGTTCCGGTCGGCCGTCCAGTCGCTCTGCGCTCGCGGCCTGAGGGTGGAGCGAGTTGCGCGGCCTGCATTCTTCGATGTCTTGCCCGCAGCCTTGCACACCGTCATGGCCTCCGAAGCGGCCCGCGAGCATGGAAACCGTTATCGCTTGCACGGGCGCCGGATGGGCGCGAAACTCGCGGAATTGCTTGACGAGGGCCTGCGAATTGGTCCTGCGGAATATCAAGCCGCTCGGCAGACGTTGGAGGAAGTCAGGGGAGCCTTCTCGAGCTGGGCGGCAACTCACTCGGTGGTTGCGACGCCCGCGGCACCGGGTCCGGCCCCGCACGGCCTTCAGTCGAGCGGAGACCCTTGCTGCAACGCACCCTTCACGGCACTCGGCGCCCCCGCAATCTCGGTCCCGATGCCAGTGAACGAATACCAATTGCCGATGGGCTTGCAGCTAGCGGCTGCCAGGGGTTGCGACGCAAAGCTGCTAGCGACGGCGGATGCCTGTCGCGGCGTGTTTCGCGAAGGTGATTGAACCTCTCGACACCAAGAGGCTGTCGTTCCCGTGCTTGCAGGAGTCGATCTCCTCTGCACGCTGCCGCGCATCCGAATTCAACCGGACGCGACTCGCGGGTCTCCGGCGGTGAAGCCGATCCCGTGTTGAGCGACGATCACTGGGCACGATGCTTGCATTGCGCGGGACAGTGTTTCGAATCAATGCCGAATGGCGGTTAGCCTCGGGGATTCGGGCATGACACCTAGATTCGACCGTTGCAGCTTTGACCCGGGATTGGTTCGGCCGCGCTGCGCGGATACTCTGAAGAAACGGTTCCCGGCTCTGGTCGCGGGAAGCGCCTCGGTTGGCGGCTCCAAGGAGGCGATACCGTGCCTTGCGGAACCGAATGGGAATCCGGCTTGTCCGAGACTTCGCCCGACTCTATAGCGCGAGCCCGGCCCGACGTTACGGCGCGGCGATGGGTGGACACTGTCGGTGTTTGGTGCGCGCTAGGCTATGCAGCGCTCGCGGCCCTTGCGTGGCAGCCAGGCGAGCCCGACCTCCGCGCGTTCTTCATCCTCGTCGCGTGGACCGGGCTGCCGGTTTTCGGACTCTACTTGTACATTCGACGGCGAGACCGGCCGTTCCCGCTCCGTCGCATCCTGTTGTGGGCGGCAGTATTCAGGATATTCGGGTTGCTTGGCGGCCCGTTCTTCGAAGACGACTTCTATCGTTACCTGTGGGACGGCTATCGCTTCGCGACAGCCGGCTCGCCATACGGCGTCGCGCCGGAAGCCTTCTTCGACGATCCGGGCGTCCCGGCCGCATTCCGGTCGGTGCTGGACGGCACTAACAACCCGGAACTGCCAACGATCTACCCGCCAACCACGCAATTCGTGTTCCTTATGGGCTATTGGCTGCGTCCGGGAAGCGTCGGAGCGTTGCAAGCGATCCTCGTCGCTATCGACTTCGTGACCATAGCAATGCTCTTGCGCCTTGCTCCCGCGGTGAACGTGATGCTTTACGCGTGGAGTCCGTTAGTAGTCAAGGAGATCGCCTTCACCGCGCATCCCGACGGCATCGGCGTCTGCCTGCTGCTGGCGACGATCGTGCTCGCACGAGGGCGACACTGGCCAAGCGCCGCGGTCTGCCTAGCCTTGGCTTGCGGGGCCAAGGTTTTCGCTCTGGTTGTCGCTCCGCTTCTCCTAGTCGGCGCGCAACCGCGGCATTGGATCCTCTGCGCCGCGACACTGGCGGCTTTGTATGTTCCCTTCGCGATCGACGGCGGAACGGATCTCGAGGCGTTGCGAGTCTTCGCGCAGGAGTGGGAGTTCAACTCAGCAGCGTTCGGACTGCTCCGTCCCGCGATGGGCCCGTTCCCGGCCAAGCTCGCCCTCGGGCTGGCTTGCGGCGTTTTCTGGCTAGGCTACGCTAGGTACTACGCTCGAAACGGCCTGTCGCGCATACCCAGGGGCGACTGGCTTTACGGCGCATTGCTCGCGGCTTCTCCAGTCATCAATCCTTGGTACCTGCTCTGGCTGCTGCCCTTCGCGGCGATTTTTCCGAGCGCTTGGGCTTGGACCGCGTCGGTGGGGATCCTCATTGCTTACGTGACCGGCTTGAACTTGAACGATTTCGGACTGCAACCCTACGAACAGCCAATGTGGGCGCGTCCCTTGGAGTTCGGCTTGATTCTTGCGGCGATGGGGGCCGACTGGATCCGAATTCGGCGGTCCAAGCGCGCCGACGGCAGTGGCCCGCGACGCGGTGTCTGGGTTCCATGTTCAAGGGCCTGAGAGTAGGCGCGGTGATTCCCGCGCACAACGAAGAAGACAACATCGGCGCGGTGGTCGCGGCGCTGCTGGAGTTGGACGGGGAAACCGACCAGCCCGTCATCGACGACATCGTGGTTTGCGACAACGCCTCGACCGACGCCACAGCACGCAGAGCGCGCGACGCCGGCGCTCGCGTAGCCACCGAAACGACTCCCGGCTACGGCATGGCCTGCCTCACCGCGGTCGCAGCTCTTGGCCCGGTCGACGTCGTACTGTTCGTCGACGGCGACCAAGCGTTCGATGTTCGGCAGTCGGTCGACTTGCTGGCGGCAATCGAGGGCGGCGCGGATCTCGCTATCGGCTCGCGCGTGCTCGGCAAGATGGAGCGCGGTGCGCTGTCGTTCCCGCAAATCTTCGGAAACCGGGTGGCCGGACTCCTCATCCGGTTGCTGTGGGGCAGGAAGGTCACCGACCTAGGCCCCTTCCGAGCTATCCGCGCGGACGCACTGCGACGGCTCGAGATGCGGGACACCGCCTACGGATGGACGGTGGAAATGCAGATTAAGGCGATCCAATCGGGAATGCGGTTGGTGGAGACGCCGGTAGACACCCGCCGGCGGCGTTTCGGCACATCAAAGATCGGGGGCACTTTGAAAGGCGTCGTCGGAGCCAGCGCGGGAATTCTCGCTACCATTCTTCAGTTAAGGAGCTGCCACGCAGGAAGGGTCTCGCCAAAGCGTTCCAATCGCAACCAGGAGAAGACACCATGACGCGACTTCATGCCGAGGCTGCCTCGGCGCGGACCCGACGGCTAGCTCGAATCCCGTCGCTGCTGATCGCGATCTCTTTGGTCGGCGCCACGGCCAATGCCCAGTTCAACAAGGCGAAACTAATACCGTTCTGGGACGCCAGCGACGAATCGAACGCTGAGCGTATCGATCACAGCGCTTGGCAGGACCTCCTGTCTGCCTATCTCCGCAGCCACGACTCTGGCGTGAATCGCTTTGACTATGCCGCGCTCAAAGCCAGCCACGGCGACACCGACAAGCTGGCCCGCTACATTGCGTACTTGCAGGAACTCGACCCGAGGGACTATTCCCGGGCAGAGCAGAAGGCGTACTGGATCAATTTCTACAACGCGCTCACGGTGAAGCTGGTGACCGACGCCTTCCCGGTGGAGTCCATTCGTGACATTCGAAAGAACTGGCTCGCGGGCTTGGTGTTTCCCGGCCCTTGGGACGACGTGCACGCCAGAGTCGCCGGGCAGGATGTCACCTTGAACGACATCGAGAACGGCATCCTGCGACCCATATGGAACGACAACCGAATTCACTACGGCGTGAATTGCGCGAGCTACGGCTGCCCGAACCTTTCCGGCACGGCTTTCTCGGCAGAGAATACCGACGGGCTCCTAGAGGCCGGCGCGCGAGCGTACGTGAACCACACGCGAGGCGTTGATTTCGTTGACGAGGACTTTATCGTTGTGTCGAGCATCTACGACTGGTACGCGGAAGACTTCGGTGACAGCGAGGCAGGCGTCATCGAACACCTGGCGCGCTACGCCGAGGGCGAACTCGCGGGGCGGCTCAAGAACTTCGTAGGGGCGATGGACTACGAGTACGACTGGAGCCTGAACCAGCCTTGAGGGCCCATCGCCCCGGAATACCGAGACCGATCAGTTAAACGAGAATCCGACCGACACGCTTAATACGTTGCTCGCGGCCGTATTGCGCCCTTTGACCACTTTTCCGTACATTGCCCCGATGGTGATGCGGTCCGAAACCGGCACCGACACGGACCCTCCCAGGAGGTGGATGTCCTCCTGGAGTTCCGGAAAGCGGTCGGGCGAGAATCCCGGGCCGCCGATTTCCAGACCGGACAGGGAATCGTCGATCATGTAATGGAGGCTCAAGCCGACTCCCGGGCCAAGCACGAAGCCGCCGGCCAGCTTCAAGAAGGCGTTCGCCGGGATATTGTTGTTCCGATAGCGGTAACCGACCTCGCTTGACACGGCGAACGAATCGGACAGGAACTTGCCGACCAGCGCCGAGACCTCGACGCCGCTGCCGCCATCGCCGAGGGAATTGATGTAGCCGGTGTTGTAGCCCCCGCCGATAATCGCGCCGGCGCGGAAAGCTACGGTTGCCCCGTTGCTAACAACCTCGTCGACAACCCGCCAAACCAAGCCTGCTCTGATGTCCTGTAAGCCGCTGAAACTCTCTTGCGGGGTCGGAATGCCGGGCCCGGTGATGAAGTTGCTAGTGGCGCCGCCCGCTCGGAAGTCGAAGGCGACGGCATCCGACAAGCCGTAAGTGCCGTATACCCACACTGTCCGCTACGAGAGAGTCTCGCCCCCTCCCGGGGTTGGCCCCTTGTTGTCAGATCTCCAAAACTCGGTGGCACTTTGGGACACGACCGAGAGGGTGACGGATCCGCCACCGGGCGCGGGAAGCCACGGCGAAGCCTCCGCATACGATGGGGACGGGCCGGCGGCGATGGCAGCGGCCAAGACGACAAACGTTGATTTACGCATTGTGATGGTCTTCGAACCTCGCGCCATCGTGAGGCGAGAGATGGTCAAAGTTTGTAGCGACGAGACAGGTAGTAGTGGACCAGCTCTTGTTCGTCCGTCTTGCCGTCGCAAGCGGTGCCTTGGCTGCCCGGACAGAGCACCGTGATGTTCTCGTCGTCCGGTGTACCCGGCTTCTCCGCCTCGTCGCGAGCTTCCAAGCTGTTCTTCAGGCTCAAGGCTCGTGCCTTGTCCAAATCGCCCTTCTGAAGCGGACAGGACTCGCAGACGAGCTTCTGAAACGTGAGAGCCTTGCCCTGTGTATATGCGTGCCTCGGGCTGATGCCACCGCCCGCTGCCAATGATCCGGAGGCGAACGCCGGCACCTGAGTCCAAACGAATGAAACGCCTAACGCGAGAATAGCAATCAGTTGCTTCATCTGTAGATTCCTCCTAATGAAAAGATGCTAGCGGATTTCCAATCCCAGCATACGCCAACGGATTCGCGCTTGCCGCCGGGCCGGGGCTCGAGCATTAAGTCCCTGGAGAAACGCGCGGCCCCCCTTGCGGTGCGTAGGACATTCTGGAGGCATCGCCGGCGGGGCCGCAGTCTGCGCCGGCCGGACGGACTCGACGCCGCATTCTCCTCCCCGTTCACCGGCCCTTTCGAGGCTTGCACACTCCGCAGCCTGAGGCGTGATACGCTCATACGGTAGGCTCGATTCGCCATGCGAATTCTCCTTGCCGGAGGTGGCGAAGGTGCCGCCCTGATCGCTGCCCGTCTTATACGTGAGGGCAACCAGGTCACGATCATCGAGCAAGACGAGGCGCGCTGCCAGGAGCTCGAGGAGCACTTGGACGCCAAGATCGTCCACGGCAATGCCGGAAGCATCCGGACCCTGCGAAAGGCCGGCCTCGCCGATGCCGAGATGTTCATCGCGGAAACCAACTCCGACGAAGTCAACCTTCTCAGCTGCATGATCGCGCAGGCGAAGTCCAGCGCCAAGGTGAAGCTAGTCCGGATCCGGACCCACGAATTCGGGCAGTGGGAACACGTCTTGTCCCAGATGGGCCTTCACGTGGACCGCATCATCCATCCTGAGACGAGCATCATGCGAAGGATCATGCGCGTGCTGCATTTGCCCGGTGTCTCCGACATCATCGACTTCGCCGACGGGGAGATCAAGCTGTTCAGCATGAACGTGGACCGGAACAGCTGGTTTGCTCACAAGACCGTGGAGGAACTCGACGCCGCGGCCCCCCCCAAAGACAGCCTGATCGCGATGATCTTCCGGGGGCCGCAGGTCATCATCCCTCATGGCGCACAACGACTCGAACCGGGCGACCACATCTATATCTGCACCACCCGGGCAAACCTCGAGGCGGTGTTCGAGTTCATGGGCATCCAGGCGCAACGGTCCGTGCGTCGGGTGGTGATCGTCGGAGGCCATCAGTTGGGAATCTGGGTGGCGCAGGAGTTGGAGCGGTCCGGCGTGTCAGTCAAGCTTATCGAACGCGATGCCCAGCGTTGCGAACTGATTTCGAACATTCTTGACAAAGCCCTCGTCATCCACGGAGACGGCACAAACCAGCAGACGCTCGAGGAGGAGAACATCGTAGGGGCGGATGCATTCCTCGCGCTCACAAGAGACGACGCCGACAACATCGTGGCGTCCCTGCTCGCCCGGCGACTGGGAGCGCACAAGATCGTCGCGCTTATCAACCGCCTCAACTATCTGCCGATCGTCCAGAGACTTGGCATCAACACGGCAATCAGCCAAAGGCTTACGGCCGTGGACATGATCTTGCGCTACGCCCGCAAGGGGCGTGTGCTCTCAGTGACGACGTTCCGCGAGGAGGAAGCCGAGGCCATCGAGCTGATAGCCGCCAAGGGATCCAGCATCATCGATCGCAAGCTCCGCGACATCCGATTCCCGCATGGTGCGATCGTCGGTGCAATCAAGCGACCGAACGGCTATGTCTGCGTGCCGCGGGGCAACGTCGCTGTCCATGAAGGGGACCAGGTTATATTCTTCACGCTGGAGCGTGCCGTGCCCGAACTGGAGTCGGCCTTTCTGGATACGCCTGGGCGCAGGAAGGGCGCTGCGTGATCCGGTGGCCCCTGATCGGCAGGGTGCTCGGCCTTTTCCTGGCAGCCTTCGGCGGTGCGATGGCTGTCCCGCTAGCCTACTCTCTCTCCACGGGTGGCGAGGACTTGGCACCGCTAGCCAAGGCGATGGGCGTGACGCTGGTTTTTGGCGTGACGCTCTGGGCTGTCTCCCGGAATGCCACTCGGGAAATGACACAGCGGGAGGGAATCCTGTTGACCGTCTCGGTATGGGTGGCCGCGAGCCTGTTCGGAAGCCTGCCTTTTGTGTTTGCGCCTGGCATCGACACGCTGACCGATGCGGTGTTCGAGTCGGCGTCGGGTGTTACGACCACTGGCGCGTCCATCCTCGTGGACATCGAGGCGCTCTCTCGGCCGGTCCTGCTATGGCGAGCCCTGTGTTCGTGGCTTGGCGGCATGGGTATCGTCGTCCTCGTGATCGCGGTGCTGCCGCTCGTAGGTCACGGGGGAATGCATCTCTATCGGTCGGAGTTCTCGGGAGCGAGATCGGAGAAGCTCAAGCCTCGAGTCGCTGAGACGGCTTCGTCGCTTTGGGGTATCTACGTAGCGCTGACCGCGGCATTGTTCGGCTTGCTGACGCTGGCCGGATTAAGCCCGTTCGATGCCTTGGCACACGCTTTCGCGACGCTCGCGACTGGCGGTTTCTCGACACGGACGGCCAGCATCGGGGCATTTGAGAGCCCCCTCGTCGAATACATAACGATTGCGTTCATGATTCTCGGTGGGACCAGCTTCGTCCTCCACTACCGTGCCTTGCTGGAACAACGGCCCTTGAGCGCGCTGCGCGACTACGAGTTCCGTCAGTACATCGGAGGAATCGGTCTCGCGACCGCCACAGCGGCCCTGCTGCTCTTTACGCAACTCGGCTACCCTGCCGACCGAGCCTTGCGGACGGCTCTGTTCCAAGTCACGTCGATCATGACGACAACCGGGTTCGCGACGGACAACTTCGAACTATGGCCGCCTCTCGGCCAGCTGATCCTGCTCGTGCTGATGTTCACCGGCGGCTGCACTGGGTCTACGGCCGGCGGCATGAAGGTTTCGCGCATTGCGCTACTGGCAAAAGTGGTCGCACGGGAATTCAAGCGCATGGTCGAGCGGCATGGCGTCTTCGCCGTACGGCTTGGTGGACGGGTCGTGCGGGAGCCGACGATCCGGAGTCTGCTCAACTTGGTCTACCTAGCCTTGATGGTCAATTTCATATCGTGCCTAGCGCTGGCGGCCGTGGGAGTGGACGTCTTCACCTCGATCTGCGCAGTGGCGGCAACGATGTTCAACATCGGCCCGGCGCTGGGCGAAGTCGGGCCCGCCGAGAACTACAGCCACCTGCCGACTTTGGCCAAGTGGGTGTTGTGCTTCGACATGATTGCAGGGCGACTTGAATTCTACACCCTGCTCGTGACCGTCACGCCCTGGTTCTGGCGGAAGTAGTTTGGGTCGACGATCGCTGGCAAGGGAAACGTCGTGCCCCGAGCGGCCGCTGTCCGCCGCCGCTGGTCGAGCCGCCGTGCTGCTCTTGCGCCAAGCCTTGACGGTGGGCTAGCGACGCAGGGGCCAGCGAATCCGCGATCACCTGCGGCCCGCGGGGCGTGCCTTCCGGAGAGGCCGGCACCCGCATCCGAGGAGCGCCGGTCAGATCCGTGCCTCCCGGCCCGCATCGATGCCGCCGACAGCCTGCTTCCAGGCAACGTTCCCAAGCGTGCCGGCCTTCGCTCCTTGGTCCGCGCTTTCGCAATCGCGGGTGTCGGCACCCCCGGAGAGGCCCGCCGGCCGCTCGAGGCGAGTCTGCGACAGCGTGCGGTGGCCAGTCATCGTTCAAGGGGATCGGCCAACGGCGCCTCCCGAGCGCCCGGGAACCGGGTTCTCCGAAGATTGATACTCTGAAACTAAGGGTCGGCGGCCAGCGGTAGTTCCGATCGGTTGGGGCGGCTGCCCCGCTCGGATCCGCAGCTATTCTCGTCGCAGGCTATGCCCCGCCCGCATTCCCCCGGAGGACCACGATGACATTGGATTTCACGAAGTTTCACGGCCTCGTGCCCGCGATCGTGCAGGATCATCGGGACGGGCGCGTATTGATGCTCGGCTTCATGAGCGAGGAGGCCTTTGCCAAAACGGTCGAGTCCGGTAAGGTCACATTCCACAGCCGCACTCGCAACAGGCTCTGGACCAAGGGCGAGAGTTCCGGTAACCACCTGCTCGCGAAGCGAATCGAAGTGGACTGCGACCTTGACACGCTTCTCATCCACGCCGAGGCGCTCGGTCCCGGCGTCTGCCACGCCGGCTTCCGCAGTTGCTTTTATCGCAAGCTCGACAATCGGGCCTGGACACGTGACGAAGACCGCACGTACGATCCAGAAAAAGTGTACGGCTCGTAGCCGCGCCCGGCATCCTGGCCATGCTCCGCATTTTCTCCAGCCGGGACCGCAAGGCCCTGGATGCGCTCCTTTGGCGACGCTCGACGCGACTGTCTGAGGCCGAGAGGGTGGTCGAGCCCATTCTGGACTCTGTCCGCGAGCGGGGCGACGCAGCCCTGCTCGAGCACGCCCGCGCGCTGGACGGCCTGCAAAGCGGAACAGTTCGAGTGCCCGCTTCGGAACTGCGCGAGGCCCGCGCGCAGTTGCAGGACGGATTCCTGGATGCCGTGAGCGTCGCTTCGGCGCGAATCCGCGCGTACGCGGAGCGCCAGATGCCTTCGGAATGGTTCGAGCCAGCCGGGAACGGCATTGAACTCGGCCAGCTCGTCCGCCCGCTGGACTCCGTCGGAGCGTACATCCCGGGAGGGCGATATCCCCTTCCGTCCACGCTGATGATGGCGGCGGTGCCCGCTCGAGCAGCCGGCGTGGAGCGTGTCGCTGTTGCATCGCCGAAGCCCTCTCCAGAGACCTTGGGCACGGCCGCTCTGCTAGGTCTCGACGAGGTCTACGCAGTTGGCGGGGCGCAAGCGATCGCAGCGTTCGCGTTCGGAACGCAATCAATCCCGAGGGTAGACCGTATCGTGGGCCCGGGCAACGCCTACGTGGCGGCGGCGAAGAAACTGCTGGCGGGGGAAGCGGGCATCGACTTCGTGGCGGGTCCGACCGAGATCGTTCTCTTGTTCGACGAGGGCGACCCCAGGGCGCTCGCCGCGGACATGCTGGCGCAAGCCGAGCATGACGTGGATGCCGCCGCCATTCTTCTCACGCCCGCACGAGGCTTGGCGGAAGCGGTTGCGGCGGAAGTCGAACGGCAACTGCGATCCCTCCCCACACGTGGCGTCGCCTCCGAGGCGATCCGGCGCAACAGCGCCGCCGTTGTCACGGAAAGCATCTCGGAAGCCTGCGCAATCGCGAACCGATTCGCTCCGGAGCACCTTGCAGTGAGCGAGTCCGTGCCTCTGGCCGCGATCCGGCACGCAGGAAGCGTCTTTGTCGGCGAGTGGAGCCCGGAAGCCGCGGGCGACTACGCGGCCGGGCCGAACCACGTTTTGCCCACCGGCGGGAATTCCCGCCTGCGGGGCGGGTTGAGCGTCCTCGACTACGTCAAGATCGTCTCGGTGCAGAAGCTCTCCGAGCGAGGCCTGCGGCAACTGGCCCCGGCCATTACGACGCTCGCCCGGGCCGAAGGCCTCGAAGCGCATGCGCGCTCGATCGAGATCCGATTCGCCCCAGCGGAAGGAGCCGGCCGTGCCTAGCGCTCCGACACCTCGGGAGGCCGTCCGGCGCATGGCACCGTATAACCCGCCCCTGGAGGGGCGCGGCGCGAAACTGCGGCTCGATTTCAACGAGAATGTCTCGGGCTGCTCGCCAAAGGTCTTGGAAGTCATGCGAGAGAGCCCCTCGCGCGGTTTCGTCGCTACCTATCCCGAGTACAGCGAGGCCCGCCGGAAGCTCGGCGCGCACTTAGGCGTGGATGCCGACCAAGTGATCGTTGGAGCTGGCACGGACGAGGTCATCAGCGCGGTCATACATGCCTATGTTGACCCTGGAGACGAGGTGATCATCCCCAGCCCGTCATTCAGCATGTTCAAGTTTTACGCTCAGCTCGTCGGCGGCGTTCCTCGGATGGTGCCTTACCGCGGTCAGGCGTTGTCGTTTCCCACTGACGAAATCGCGCACGCCGTGGGCTCTCGCACGCGCGCTATTCTTATCGCATCGCCGAACAACCCGACGGGTGGCGTGCTCACCGCCGAGCAAGCGGAACGAATCCTGCAAGTCGCGGACGGCTGTGCCGTCCTCATCGACGAGGCTTACTTCGATTTCCACGGGCAGACGATGCTGGGTCTGCTGAAACGGTGGCCCAACCTGTTCGTGGCGCGCACTTTCTCCAAGGCATACGGCATGGCCGGCCTTCGCCTAGGGGTGCTAGCCTCCCAGGCTGGAAACATCGATGTCGTCCGCAAGGGGCAGTCTCCCTACGGCGTCAACTCGCTCGCTATTCGCTGCGCGCTGGCCGCGATCCAAGACACCTCGTACGTGCGAGAGTACGTCCGGGAAGTGCTCCGAGCTCGCGCGTTCCTGTACGGGTCCTTCGACGAACTCGGCATCCCCTACTGGCCGAGCTGCGCCAATTTCGTACTCTTCGAACTCGGGGCCAAGACGAAGCACGCCTGCATCGCCCTGTCTGACCGGGGCATTCTTATTCGCGACCAGTCGGCCAACATCCCGGGCACCGCTCGCGTGACTGTCGGCCCGCTGGCGGAGACCGTGCGATTCCTGGCGGAACTCAAGGGAGTGTTGAACGGTGGGCCCTGAAATGATCGTTTTCGACATGGACGGCGTCCTCGTAGACCCTTCCGAGACCTTCCGGCGAGCGCTGATCGAGACGGTGCGCTACTTCGCGGGCATCCGCATGAGCCAGGACGACATCGTGCGCATCAAGAACCGCGGGGGCTACAATGACGATTCCGAAATCGCTCTGCTAGCGATCCGCTCGGCGGGTGCCGCCGCTGAACCGGCCGAAATCCGGGAATTCGGACGGGGCCTTTACTGGGGCGACAACGGCGACGGGCTTATTCGGAACGAGCGCTGGCTGGTGCGTGCGGGAGTGCTCGAGCGCCTCGTCGCCCGACGGCGACTGGGTATCTTCACCGGGCGTGGCATGCAATCGGCGCAGTACACACTGAACCGCTTTTGTCCCTCGATCGAATTCGACCCTATCGTCACGAACGAGAAAGTCGAGAACCTCAAGCCGGCTCCTGACGGTCTGCTTCGGATCAAGCGCGAGGTTCCGGGGGTGGAGATGCTCTTCGTGGGTGACAATATCGACGACTGCCGCTCGGCCAATTCGGCGGGCGTTCGTTTTGTGGGAATCGCCTCGCGGGAAACCCCGCGGCACGAGGAAACGCGAGCCCTGTTTGAAGAGCTGGGAGCGGAGGCCGTTCTTGAGAGCGTCAACGAACTGGAGGATTGCTTGCGATGAGTCCGCCGCGCACCGCCAAGGTCGAGCGGAACACGAAGGAGACGCGCATCGCGGCGGAACTGACCATTGACGGCAAGGGCCGGTACGATGTGCGAACCGGCATTCGGTTTCTCGACCACATGCTCGAGTCATTCGCGAGGCACGGAGGATTCGATCTCGCGCTGCATGCAGACGGCGACCTCGACGTTGACCAGCATCACACCGTAGAGGATTGCGGCATCGTTCTGGGACAGGCGTTCGCGGCAGCGCTCGGGGACAAGGTGGGAATCCTCCGGTCAGGGTACTTTCTAATGCCGATGGACGAGTCGCTGGCAGCGGCGGCCGTCGACCTGGGGGGGCGGCCCGCGCTCGTCTACCACGCCCCTGCCCGATTTCGGTTCGTAGGCGACCTGCAGGCAGAGCTGCTGCACGACTTCTTCGACGGCTTTGCCGTCCATTGCGGCGCCAACGTGCATCTCCGTGTTCTGTACGGACGTTCGAGCCATCACCGGATTGAAGCGCTTTTCAAGTGCTGGGCCAAGGCCATGCGCTTCGCCTGCGCCAAGGATCCGCAGCTGAAGGACCAGCTGCCAAGCACGAAAGGCGTGCTTGCGAGAGGGGCGTGAGATGACGGCTGTCTTCGACTACGGAGCCGGCAACCTACGCTCGGTGGCAAACACGCTCCAAAGTGTGTCGGCACCGTTCGAGATCGTCTCGGACGCGGCCGGGCTGGAAGCAGCCACGCGGATCATCCTTCCGGGCGTCGGCCACTACGGCCAGTTGCTTCGGTCGCTCGACAAGTTGCATGTGCGGGAGGCCTTTCGCGAGCGGATCGCCGCAGGCGTTCCGTTCCTGGGAATTTGCCTTGGCTTGCAAGCGCTTTTCGAGAGCAGCGAAGAGGCTCCCGACTGTGGCCTGGGAATCTACCGCGGGCGGGTGGTCCGGTTCCCCAGGGATGCGCGAGTGCCTCACATGGGTTGGAACCGGCTCAGTATTCAGGGGGCGGCGCGCCTGCTGCGCGGTATCGGCGAGCGTCCCTACGTCTATTTCGCCAACAGCTACTATGTGCCCGAAGCCGCCGCCGGGCCTCGCGCCGCCGCCCTCTGCGCGTACGCCGGCCAGACCTTCTGCGCGGCGCTCGAGTGCGGTAACGTCTTCGGGGTTCAGTTCCATCCGGAGAAGTCGGGCCCGCTCGGCCAGCGGATCGTACGCAATTTCCTCCAGCTGCAGTGACGCCGTGCTGACGAAGCGCATCATTCCCTGTCTGGACGTGACGGCCGGTCGCGTCGTGAAGGGCATCAATTTCGTGGGGCTGCGAGACGCCGGGGACCCGGTAGAACTGAGCGACCGCTACAACAAGGACGGCGCCGACGAGCTGGTGTTTCTCGACATCACGGCATCGAGCGACTACCGCGACACGATGGCGGACGTGGTCGAGCGCACGTCGCGCAAGGTGTTCATCCCCCTCACGGTAGGCGGCGGGATTCGTTCCGTGGCCGATGCCCGCAAGATCCTCATGGCTGGTGCCGACAAGGTCTCGGTCAACACCGCTGCGGTGGAGCGCCCGGAACTCATCCGCGAACTGTCCGAGGAATTCGGTGCCCAGGCCGTGGTGCTGGCCATCGACGCCCGGCGTGCCGCAGCGGGCCTCTGGACAGTGAACACTTACGGAGGCCGCAGAGATACAGGCGGCGACGCGATCGAGTGGGCGCAACAAGGCGAGTCGCTGGGCGCGGGCGAGATACTCCTCACATCGATGGACGCCGACGGCACCCAGGCGGGCTACGACTGTGAGTTGACGCGGGCGATCGCGAAAGCGACGCACATACCGATCATCGCCAGCGGCGGCGGCGGCACGCCCGCGGATTTCGTGCGGGTGCTGACCGACGGGCGAGCAGACGCCGCCCTGGCGGCTTCGATCTTCCACTACGGCACCTACACGTCCAACGGCCTCAAGCAATTGCTCGCCAACGAAGGCATCCCGGTCCGCCTCTTGGACACCAGCTAGCGGCGCGGTTCCGCAGAGGCGCTGCCCGCTCCGGGCCGCCCCCTTCGCAAGGGTCTCGACCGCTGACATACCCCTGACCATTTCTGGATCGGCTGCGCACCGCGGTCGTGCCCCGCGTCGCGAAACTAGTGCGATATCGCCATCAACGAACCTTGAACCGACGCGAGATCCCGTTCCTCGACAATGCAATGCCCTTCGAGGCGCCTGCAAGACGGAACAGGCTGGAGTGCGTGCATCCAACGCATGGCGGCCTGGTGCAGAGCGCTTGGCAGGCGGGCCCCCGCGACGACGAATTGCCGATTGCACGACGCGCACGCCTAAAGTGTCGTAACCTGTTTTGCTACGGCCGCGCCTAAATGTCTAACACATGGGACACAGGTGCCGCTCGCCGCTGCCGCTCCTGAATGCTGGTTGAACCCGAGACAATCGTGAGGGCCCAATCGGGAGACGAGGAAGCCTTTACGGAGATCATTCGGGCCTACCGCAAGCGCATCTTGGGCACGGTATACCGGATGATCAGTCGCGGAGACGACGTGGAGGATGTCGGCCAGGAAGTCTTCGTTCGGCTGTACGACTCGCTCAAGCAACTCAGGACACCGCAGGTATTCGAGCCATGGCTCTACCGTCTGACGATCAACGCCTGCTACGACTACCTGCGCAGAAAGCGCAGGGAGATCGGTGTTAGGATGGCGGATCTCAAGGAGGAGCAGGTCATCGCGGTGGACGCGGCGCTGAGTGGCAAGAAGGCACTGGAGGAGAGCGAAAAGCAGAGCGCGAGGGAACTTCTGGAACTGATGCTAAACCGGGTCTCCAAGGAGGACCGAGTGCTGCTGACACTGAAGGAGATCCAAGGACTGAGCTTGAAGGAGTTGAGCGTGGTTTACAAGGTCAACACGAACGCCCTGAAGGTACGCCTTTTCCGCGCGCGCAAGCGCGCCTTGCGAGCCTACAACGAACTGACTGAGGAAGCCAGGCAACAACTGCTGAAGCGGAAGGAGGTAAGCCGTGGCAGCCAATCGTGATCAGTACCTGAACCGCCTGTTCGGAGTTTACAAAGAGCTTCTAGGCGACTTCGAGCCGTCTCCGGCCTTCGTCGCCGAGGTTCGGGCGAAGATCGATTCGCGCGAGCAGGAGAGAGCCAGTTGGGCGTCTTATTTGATCGCTTGGTCACCCCGCTTGGCGATCGCTTCATTCGCTGTCGCGGCGCTGCTGGTCGCATCGCAATGGATGCCCATCGGGAACGAGAGCGATTCAGCGCTGCTGGATTCCAGCTACGTTGACGTACTCGCCTTGGATTCCATGGAGGAGCAAGACGAGGCCCTCTGGGTGCTCGCGGAAAACGGCAAATGACGAACGGTCAGACTAGGAAGCGAGCGGCGCTGTGGCTAGCGGCGGTGTTCGTAGCCGGCGCAGTTCTGGGAATTGCTGCGACACGCTTCCACGACGGCAGGCCTGATGCCAGGGGTAGTTTGTCGCCACGCGAATACCGTTCGCAGTTGCTCGAGAAACTGAGTAGAGACCTCGGGCTAGACGAGGGCCAGCAGCAGCAGGTCGAGGCGATCCTCGACGAGATCGGAGAGCGCTTCCGGGCAGTGCGGGAAGCGATCGAACCCGAGTTCGAGGCCATACGCGGTGAGCGGGCCGACCGCATCATGTCCGTGTTGGATCAAGGGCAGCGTGCGAAGTACCAGACGATCCTGGAAGAGCGCGAGCGCAGGCGCGAGGCACATGCTGCTCGCCACTCAAGCAAAGGAGCCAGGGAGCGCCCCTAGAATCGCTGCCTTGCAGCTGGCTGCGGCGGCAGGAACTCGCCACCCGACTCCAGGGTTCGGAGAGCTAGGCATCGTCGCAAGACGTCCCTCTCGCCTTCATGAGTCAGGGCGGCAATCGCAGCTCTAGGGGCAAGCCAAGCGGTATCGCGCACTTCCTTGGAAGGCCCGAATCTGCCCTCCCGAGTCGCGACCATTTCGAAGTAGACGACGACCTTGGGCCGGCCGCCTACGTGGTAGTGCAGGAGTTCGATGAATTTCCCGATTTCGGCCTCGCAGCCGGTCTCCTCGAGAACTTCGCGCTGGGCCGCCCGCTCCCAGTCCTCTCCTGGTTCGAGTTTGCCCTTGGGAAGGCAGCACTCGTCCCGGGTATGCCGGTCACGGTAGATGACGGCGATTTCGCGCCGCTGCCGGTCCCGCCAGACAAGCCCCCCAGCAGCCCGGATGAGTTCAGTTTTCACGCCGGTTGACACAGGCATCCCGCTCAGGCTGCCATGCGCAAGTCGCGACCGGTCATTTCCGGCGGCTGCCTGACGCCTAGGCATCCCAGGATCGTGGGCGCTATATCTCGCAATGACCCGCCCGCTGCCAGGCTGCCCCGATGCTCCCCGACCAATACAAGCGGTACCGGGAAGGTCGTGTGGTACGTGTGCGGACCACCTGTAACTGGATCAACCATAAGATCGGCGTTACCGTGATCGGCAGTCACGATCCATTGACCGCCCCGTCGCTGCAGCGCCGACTCAATTCGGCCTAGGCAGCCGTCGACTGTCTCGCATGCCTTGATAGCGGCCTCCAGCACGCCAGCGTGGCCAACCATGTCACCGTTAGCGAAATTCACCACGATCAGTTCGAATGACTCGCTCTCAATTCCCTTCTCGACCGCGTCGCACACTCCGGCGGCACTCATCTCGGGCTGCAAGTCGTAGGTCGCGACCTTCGGGGACGGCACCATCATGCGTTCCTCGCCCGCGTAGGGACGCTCCCTTCCGCCGTTGAAGAAGTAGGTAACGTGCGGGTACTTTTCCGTCTCCGCCACACGGAGATTCCTCCAGCCCTGATCCGCGCACAGTTCGCCGAGGATCCGATCAGGGAATTGCGGGCCGACGACTGCCGGGTAGGGGTAGCTGCGCTCGTACTGGGTCATCGTCACGTAGTGCAGGCCCCGGGGCACAAGGGCGCGACTAACCCCTTCCGGTTCCGGGTCGTTGAGAGCTGCTGTCATCTGGCGAGCCCGGTCGGCGCGGAAATTGAAGAACACTACTGCGTCGCCGTCGCGAACGCGCCCGACGGGATTTCCGTCGGCGTCCGCCATGACTGTAGGCATGATGAACTCATCGGTCACTCCAGCCGCGTACGATTCTTCGAGCGCCGCCACTGCGTCCGCCGCGAGGGGGCCCTCTCCGGCGACAATGGCACGAAAGGCTTTGTCAACGCGGTGCCAGCGGCGGTCGCGATCCATCGCGTAGTAGCGGCCGCTTACAGTGGCAAGTCGGCCGGACCCGATCTCCGCCATCCGCTCTAAGAGTTCCGCCAGGTAACCGACGCCGCTGTCCGGCGGTGTGTCACGTCCGTCCGTGAAAGCATGAACGAAGACATCTTCGACTCCCTCCTTGCGAGCAACCTCCAGCAACGCGTAAAGGTGGGCCGCCTGAGAATGTACGCCGCCATCGCTCACCAAGCCCAAGAGATGCAAGGCGCTCTTCCTCGCATGGGCCATTGCCCCCTGAAGGGCCGGATTCTCGCCGAGTCGACGGGTCCGGATCAGCTCGTCGATGCGTGTGATGTCCATTTGGATGATGCGTCCAGAACCGATGTTCAGATGACCGACCTCGCTGTTGCCCATCTGCCCGTCCGGCAGGCCTACGTAAGGCCCGTCGGTACGGATCAAAGTTCTGGGATTGGTCCGCCACAGGCGGTCAAAGTTGGGCGTCCGAGCCAAAGCAACAGCGTTGTTGGTCGGGTCTGGGTTCTGCCCCCAACCGTCCATGATCGTCAGCACAAGTGGTTTGGCGGGCGCCATGCAGCCTCTATCAGTCGATTATCTCCCAGCGTATGGAATCGGGAGAGAAGTGGAGCGCCCGGGCCTCAGTGCCGCAGTTTGACGGGGGCGGATCGGCTTGCGAACTCCCCAAGCGAGCCATTGGCGGCGCCCTCGGGCGCCTGACGATAGAATCTCCGCCGGCCCACGGAAAGCGAACGCGCGTCTGGCCGGTCGTCAGGGTTGCGTGTGCCCAATGGCGTTGACGGTATCGCAAAGCGCTGCTGACCAGTGGCGCCGGGCATTCGCATCAAACCGGCCGTGTGCGAGCATTGCTTCGCTCGATTGAGCAACGGTTCGCAGTGTAGGCGGTGAACGGCAATCGCCCGGGAAACCGCCGATTGGCTGCTATTGGGCCCCGTTCATGAGGCCTTTTTCGGCCCGGTCGCCATCGGAGCAGGAACCGCCGATCCGGCGCTACAAATCGAGGCCGCGCGATTGGAAGTCGAGTCGCGCGGCGCAACGGGCGCACGACGGACACGCACGAATCCAGCGATTGCCTGCTTCCGGACTAACGACGGCCAAGGTTGCGGCTGGAAGATGGAAGTTGGACGGGGTGCGCAATGAAGGGCGCTTAGATCCACTCCCGCGGCTGAGGTCACTCAGAGCTGCAAATGGCAGAGCCCCGGCCCAGGGAGTGCCAAGCACCCGTCAGGCGCCGGCCTAGAACCGAACGGCGGGAAGCCGGGGAGGGTATTCGCTCGGCCCGTCGCATACCGTCCTAGTCATTGACAAAGCCCCCGAGAGTCGCGCATTGGCTCGAAGGGCCCCTCGGTAGGACGTCCCGCCCCCCACGGGCGATTTGTCCGGCACGCTCGGCCCCAAAGCCCCGCCCAAGCAAACTGCCTCCGAGAATTCGTCCATGCCGACTTGTCCCGACGACTGCCGAGCAACCTCACGCGCTCTTGCGTAGAATCCGGTCAAGCGCGTCCGAAGTCTGGTAAATCAGAGCCTCCGGATAGTGCTCAAACGGGTGGAAGTACTCGAATGTCAGATAGCCCTCGTATCCGACAGCCTCCAATTCGCCAACCACCGCCGGCCAGTTCGTGGTCCCGTCGAGCAATGTGCGAAACGTATTGAGGTTGAACTCCTGGGTGCGCTTGTCCCACTCCTTCAGGTGGACGTTCTTGATCCGCTTCCCGAGAATCGGGATCCAGTGCTCTGGGAACTGGTACTGCATGATGTTGCCAGTGTCGAAGTGCACCTTGACGGAATCGCTCTCGAAGCCGTCGACGAACGCCGCCATCTCCTGTGGGCTGAATAGGAATCCATTGGCGAAGATGTTCTCGATATTGATCGTCACGCCGGCGCGCTGGGCACGAGGGATCAGGGCCTGCACCGCTTCCCTGGCCAAGCGTTCGCAGACATCGTTCGGCACGGGGATGGGATCTTCCAGCCACGGAGCGTAGACCGCGCCGGGGACGACAAGCAGGTTTTCGGTTCCGAGCAGCGCGGCCGCCTCGGCCATGCGCCCTGCAAGCTCGATTCCCTTGGCCCGGCGCTGCGGATCGGGATGGGTCATCGAGTAGGGCCAGAACAGGAACGAGCAGACCCCGCTAATCGCGATCCCGGCTTCGTCGGCCATCCGCTTGACTGCGCGGATCTCATCGTCCGTGGACTCGGCGGAGAATTCCCCCTCCAAGTCGAAGTTCGGCTCCACTGCGTCGAATCCGGCGTCCCGCGCGATTTGGAAGCATTCTTTCAGGGACCACTTGTCCGGATAAGGGAAAGCCCACAAGTTGATCGATTTCTTCATCCCGCGCACCGGTGGCGAATTCGTGGGCGCCTGAGCCGCCACGGCGGCCGCGGCGCCTAATCCATGGCGCGCCATGAATGCCGATCCAAAGAAGGCAGAAATGGAGAGCAGCTCCCGTCGATCGGGCTCGCTGCCGCTTGTCGTCTGATTGGGCATGGCGTCCTCTTGCTGGAATCGGCGCTGCGGCGGGTGCGATTCAGCGCCGGGGTTGCGCGAGCCGGTCTCCGACTGTGCGCATTCTGGCGACGAGCCTCTCCCCAAGCCTCTCGATCGCCGCCCGCGATTTCGGGTGATGGATAAGGTTCGTTGTCTCCTCGGGATCCGCCCCGAGATCGTAGAATTCGTTTCGCTCCGGATTCAGAAAGTCGCGGACCAACTTCCAGCGCGGGGTCCGTAGCATTCTCATGTGCGTCCGCGACTGGTGATGCGTTGAGTACTCCCCGTACAGCTCGCTGTCCCACCGGTCCGCCAACCCGAGCAACAAAGGTAGCAAGTCGCGCCCTCGAAGCACCGCGCCGGCCGGGACCTCTGCCCCGGCGATCGCGGCGAGGGTCGGGAGCCAGTCGAGGTTCGAGATGGTCTCGTGAATCACTGTGCCGGCTTCGATCTTGCCGGGCCAAACCACGGCAGTCGGAACGCGAATGGACCGGTCCCACATGTTTGGTCGTTGGCCTGCCGGGATGTTGGCTGTCGCCGGAGGGCTTCGAACGAGCACATAGTGGCCGTTGCCTTTGTGCCAGACGCCGCTGTGACCCATGTTGTACCCGTGATCGCTTGTGAAGACGATTACCGTGTTCCCAGTCAATCCCAGTTCGCCCAGCTTGGCTACGAGTCTTCCGAGATTTCGATCTACGCTCTTGGTGCTGGCTAGGTACTCGCGAGTCATCCTTCGCACGCGATCAAGATCCAGATAAGGAAATTCTGGGTTCGGAATGATCGGATTGAGCCCGTCGAACGGCTCCCAGTCTTCCGGCGCCACCGGCAGCCAGCGAGTGTGCGGGGCGCGATAGTGCAGCGAGAGAACGAACGGCCCGTCCCTCTCCCGCTCTAGGAAGGCTATCGCCTCGGACGTAAGGATATCGGCCGTCAAGCCGTGGAATTGCCGCTCCTCACCGCCCTTCTCCAAGATCGGGTCGGACGTCTTGGTGCCCCCGCCTCGAAAGCCCGTGAAGAATCCGTAGCCGTGCCGGGTCGGGTGGTGTTCGTCAAGCAGTCCGAGATGCCACTTGCCCACGAGCCCGGTAGTGTAGCCTGCGGCCTCGAGAAGCTCCGGCCAGGTGAGGGCTTCGGAGCCAAGGCCGTGGAAGGGTTCGCGCTTCGGATTGAGCCAATCGGTGAGACCAAGCTCGCTGCCGTACCTGCTGGTGATCAGACTGGTTCGGGAGGGCGTGCAAACCGGAGTGACAGTGAAGGAGTTGGGAAGGTAGGCCCCGCGCCGGAATAGCTTGTCCATGTTGGGCGTCGAGGCGTGGGGATGGCCCGACAGCCCAAGAGCCCAACCCGCCTGGTCGTCCGTGTAGATGAAAAGGATATTCGGCTTGTCCGCGGCGTGCAAGCCGGCCGCGAGGGAGAGAAGAACGAGCAGGCAGAGCACGGCAGCTAGTGTAGCCCGCCAACCGGCGGCGGAACAGAATCGGATCTCGCAGCGGGTCCAATTGGGCTATGATGCGTTGCATGAGACGTTTCCTGATCCAATCGGCAACCCTCCTAGTTGTTGTGGCTTTGATTCCGGCAGCGGCGCAGGCAGGCGAAAAGGCCCTTATGCACTGCTTCGCATTCACGGAGATCGAAGAGGCCACGGAGGATGACTGGAAGGCCTTCATGACTGCGACCAACGAGTTGCCTGGAAAGATCGAAGGGCTGGAAAAGGTCTGGGTAGGCAAGCTGCGCCGACCGCTGCGCCAATTCGGGCGCAACCAAGACGAGGCTAGGCTGCGGCAGTGGGGAGTTTGCATGGAGATGGCCGACGAGGAGGCACTCGCGGTCTACGCGAACCACGAGGCCCACACGGCTTGGGTCAAGGTCTACGAGCAAGTCCGCGTTCCCGGTACCACCACGTTCGACATTCTCGGCCAGTAAGCGACTCGCCGCAGCTGTGATTCTCGATGCGGGCTCGCCGCCGCAGGTACACGAGTTCGCTTCGGGATTGATTTACTCCTGCTCTCTCCCTCCGGTCGAGCAGTCCAGGTGGGCGTGGTTAGCTGACACGCATATTTGCAGCAACTTGGAAGCCGAGCGGGACGGGTGGCGGCCCGCCCGGCAACTCGGTCAAATCGCGCGCAGAATCTCCGCTGCGCGCTTTCACGGGCTGCTGATCAACGGGGATATAGCGTGGCAGGCAGGAACGATCGAAGATTACCGACGTTTCCGAGCACTCATGCGCCCTGCAGCGGGCCTGCCCATGGTTCTCGGTGTGGGCAACCACGATCGTCGCGGCCATATGCTGGCTGTCCTGGCCGAGCGATCCGGTTCGGAGCCGTCCTGGCTAGCCGCGGTAGTCGAGCAGCCACCGATCCGCTTTGTGGTTCTGGACTCCCAAATCAATCCGGATTCGGTGGGGGGCGAAGTCGGGAGCGAACAACTCGCCTGGCTGCAAACGGTGGTTGCGAGTTCTCCGTACCTGCGAACGATCCTCTTCGTTCATCATCCGGGCAGGTCGATCAGCGAGGGTTGCCGGGACTTCGACGACGTGGCCCGGCTCGCGAGGAGCCGAGCGAGCGTCCAAGCGGTTGTCACCGGCCACGATCACACCTTCTCCGTAGACCGGTCCGGGAGCGTGCATCTGATCGGCCTGCCGTCGTCCGCGTTTCCGTTCATCGCAGGGACCGATTGCGGTTGGGTCGAAGCCGTGCTTTCCGAATACGGACTGCGCCTGAGCTTTCATGGAACCGGAGGTTCCAGCGAACATCGCCTCAAGTGGCGATAAGCGCCGCTTGGCTTGATTCTGGAAGTGAGTTCCGCCTATGATAATGCTTCATAGGAGACCTGTAATGAAACATTTGTTCGCCCTCGCGCTTGCCGTCCTGGTTTGCTCGTCCACGGCTTTCGGCCAAGCAGCGCTTGAAATTCGTGACGTTGAGATCGACTCCCAGTCGCCGGAGGGTGCAGTGCTAACCCAAGCGGGCATTGCCGAGGAGGCGGGGGAACGGATCGCCATCTTGGAGGGGTTCCTGAACGACTTCCCAGAGAGCACCTACCTCGGCTACGTGCTCTTGCAGCTACAAAGCCTGTACACCCAGCAGCAGAATTGGAGCCAAGCGGCTGCCGCGGGGGAGCGGCTGCTCCAGTACGTTCCGACGGATCTAGAGGTCCGGCACAATCACAATCAGGCGCTGCTGAATTCGCAGCAGTGGCCCGCCCTGCGGCAATCCCTCGCCGCAACCAAGCCTCTAGCCGACGAGGAAGCCGCCGCGCCGCCCCCGGATGATCCAACCGAGGACGAGGAAATGATCTACGAAAGCGGTATCGACTACGCCAAAGGGGTCATCCAGTACACCGAGTGGGCAATAAACGTAGGAATTTCCCAGAGCCCGCCCGCCGAGCAAGTCGGATTCATGGACACGCTCAAGGAAGTCTACCCGGAAAGCCAGTACTTGGCGGGCATCGACCAAAAGTACGTGATCGCCTACCAGCAGGCGGGGGATATCGCCGGTATGATCGGGGCGATGGAACGGGCTCTCGCGAACGAGCCCGGCAACGAGCAATTTATCTACACTCTGGCCGAGTATGCGCTAAGCCAGCAGGACCAAGAAACGGCTAATGCCCGCTCCGAGCAACTCATCAAGCTGATGGAGGAAAAGCCGGCGCCGGAGGGCACCAGCGGAGAGGAGTGGGAGGCAACCAAGAAGAAATTCACTGCGCTCGGCCACTACGTGATGGGAACCGGTCACTTTCAGAAAGGCGCTTGGCGCACTTCGCGCCGGCACCTCCTGCAAACAGTCGACTCGATCAAGGCCGAAGGCGGCGAGCGCTACGGCGTCCTTTCGTACATGCTCGGATTCTGCTACGTGAAACTGGACATCGCGGGCGACAACATCCGCCAGGCGACGCATTGGATGACCGAGGCGTCAAGGGTCCCCAACCCGATGCAAGCGCAAGCCGCGCAAACGTTGGAAGCGATCAAGGCTGCCGAGTAGGCAGCCGAGGGGGTGCTGGGAGCGCGGCCCTCGCGCTCTGCAGCAGTTCGTCGATCTTGCACGGCGCCTTATCGATCAACTGCAGCGCCAGCTGCCGTGCAGCGTCTCGCACGGTTTCTGACCGGAGGTATTCCGCAGGCGACTTCCCGTCAATGCGCGCTAGAAGCAGAAACGCCAGGTGCCGCGCCGTCGCAGCTTCGTACCAATCAAGTGCATCCGGCGGCAGCATGCCCAGAGTCCACGCGAAGGCGGTCCGCGCCAGCCGCAAGTAGCCGTCCGCCAGTTCAGGTCTGTGGAAGGACTTCAGAATCAGATGGTTGAGCATGAACGCGGCGTCGTAGCTCGGATCGCCGAAATGCGCGCATTCAAAGTCAATGCACACTAGCCCCCGAGACCCGACAAGCAGGTTCTTCGGGCTCCAGTCCCCATGCACAATGGCGACACGCCGCCTGGAAGACTCCCCGATCCAGTCCGCTAACTGGCCCGAGACGCTCGGGTGGCGCGTCGCCACCGTCCTATAGTAGGGGTCCGTCCGCAGCTGGTCGAACGCCGTCGCGTCGGCGAAGCGCTCGCGGAATTCGGGCCGGTGCCACGTGCCTCGCGTCATCAGGCCCAGCGTCGCGCCCGCCAGCCGGGCCGTCGCGGCGCTCAGCTCTCCTGCAAGCAGTCGCGACTTCCAATCCGCACTCCCGGTGGGCGCGGCCTGCATCGCGTAGAGGAAACGGCCCTCGTCGAGGAAGAGCAGGTCGGGAATGCGCCCTGCGGGCAGGATCGATGCCACGGCCCGCATGACCTCCCACTCGCGCACGATGCGCGAACGGTCCGCAAGCCACTCGTCTCGCACCCGCAGCCGCGAGAGCGACTGCTTCAGCACGATGCGTCGCTGGCCATCCTCCACCAGTACGACCGTGTTCGACACGCCGCCGGCAAGGACGCGCGCGACCGCTTCGCGCGAAAGCTCCTCTCGCCCTGAGAGCAGGCGCAGAGCTCCGCCGGCGCTCAGCTCGTTCCTGCGGCTCATCACTGACGCGGCGCGCCCGCGGCAGCAGTCGCGGGCACTTGCCGGTCCGGCTTCGGTTTCGCTCGCAACAGCGTCCACGGACGCTGCCGCAATTCGGAGCTCAAGGCAGCGATATCCTCCGAGGCGCGCCGGAAATTGTCGACGATTTCCGCCACGTTGCCCTCGTTGACCAAGAGCAGTGCCCGGGCGTCCGCCAGCACCAGCCGTGCGTCCACGAGAGTGCCTTCGAGCTCGCCTAGCCTGTCGACGAGCGGCCCGCGCGTCTCGTCGACGACACGGTTGAGTCCCTCAAGCGTCGAATCCGCACCGCGCGCCACCTGCCGGAAGTCCTCCGCTAGTCGCTCTAGCTCTTCCAGCGTATCGACCAGCTGCGTCATAACCCGGTCGATCTTCGGCGCCTGCGTTTCGATCAGATTGTTGCTGTTTTCCAGCATCCGCGCAACGTTCCGCCGATTCTCGTCGCCGCTCAATTCCTGGAGGTTGACCAGCACGGCATGCATGTCGTCACCCACGACCGTCATCTTGTCGTCGATTCGGGCCATCAGCGCCACCGCGCCGTCGGCCACCTCCGCGACTTTGCGGGTCAGGTCCGAAAAGGTCAGGGTCTCCGCGGAACGCACCGTGCCGCCGGGCTCGACCCGGGCTGCGGTGATCGAACCGGGCGTCACTTCCAGGTAATTCTGCCCGAGGGCGTTCAGGCTCGCGATGGTCGCCAAGGACTCCTCGTTGACGGGGACCTCCGCGCGCATCTCGAACAGCACCTCGGTCTTGGTCATGTCCTCTTGCCACGGCCGCACCGCCCGCACGGTTCCGGCCTTGCGCCCGCCGTAGCGCACCACGCTTCCCGCGTCCAAGCCCCCGACATAGGCGAAATACGTCCTGTAGGCAGCCGCCGATCCCGTCAGCTGCACGTTCGCCACGTAAAGGAAGGTCGTCACGAACACCGCTAGTGCTATCAAGACCAGAAGGCCGACTTTCGCTTCGTCGCTCATCCCTCGAACCCCGTGATATATCCCGTGGACCCTTCGTCAAATCCGTCAGGGATACGCCGCACGAATTGCCGGACGCGCGGGTGCGGGTGAGCGCGGATCTCCGCGACGCTCCCTACCGCCAGAATGCTCCCTTGGTCGAGCATGCACATCCGATCCGCGATCAGGAAGGCGCTCTGCATCTCGTGCGTGACGACGATCATTGTCATGCGAAATGCCTCCTTGAGGCGCAGGATGAGCTGGTCGATGCCAGCCGCGATGATCGGGTCCAAGCCTGCCGACGGCTCGTCAAACAACAGGATTTCCGGGTCCAGTGCCAAAGCGCGGGCTAGCGAGGCGCGCTTGCGCATGCCGCCCGACAGCTGAGCCGGGTACAGGTCCTCGACACCGCTGAGACCGACTTGCTGCAACTTCATGCGCGTCATCAGGCGAATCGTGCTGTCCGCTAAGTCAGTATGCTCCCGTAGCGGCAGCGCCACGTTCTCGCCCACGGTCATCGAATTGAACATCGCCGCGCTCTGAAACGAAACGCCCATCAGTCGCCTCACGCGCGCCAGCTCTCGCCGCGATGCTTTGGCGATTTCCACCCCGGCGATCGTGATCGACCCGGCGACCGGCCACGCCAATCCCTCCAGATGCCTTAGCAGGGTGCTCTTGCCGCAGCCCGACGGCCCTAGGATGACCATCGTCTCGCCGCGATAAACGTCCAGGTCGATACCGCCGAGAACTTCGTGATCCCCGTAGCAAACTCGCAGTCCCCGCACTCGCACCAGCGGGCTTGCTGCCGCCACGTGCGGGCGAAAACTTTCCGCCGTCGTTCGGGGCATCTCGCTCATCGCCAGAAGAAATAAAAGAAGGCCGTGCAGACAAGATCGGCACCGATCACCAAGAAGATGGATTTCACAACGGCCCCCGTGGTCGACCGCCCGACACCTTCCGGGCCGCCGGTCACGCGAAAGCCCTCCAAGCAGCCAACATGCACGATGATCGAGCCGAACACGAGCGCCTTGACAAGTCCGCTGACAATGTCGCGCAGCAGCAGGATCTCCGCCGTGCGACGGAGGTACATCAGCAGGGTCAGATCGAGCGCGAAGTAGGTGAACACGCCTCCGGCCAAGATTCCAGAGAACACACCTGCCACTGTAAGGCATGGCAGCATCGCCAGCATCGCGAGGTACTTGGGCGCTAGCACAAAGTCAATCGGGTCGACCGCCATCGCGCGTAGCGCGTCGACCTCCTCGGTGACCACCATAGTGGCCACCTCGGCAGAAATGGCCGAGCCGGACCGGCCGATCACGACTATCGCCGCGATGAGCGGTCCGAGCTCTCGGGTCATGCTGGTACCGACCAAATTGACGACGGCCTCCATGGCCCCGAACTTGCGCAGTTCCGCACCCGACTGCAGCGCCATGATCATGCCTGTCGCGCCGGAAACCAAGCACACGACCGGCAACGACCGGACCCCGATCTCAGCCATCTGCAGCGTCATTCGCTTCCAACGCAGGCGTCGCGCGCCAAACGGGTTGACGCGGATCGCAAATTTTAGGCCGCGCCAGAACTGTACTGCCAAGGCACCGACGTACTCGACCTGATGAATTGCGGAACGACCGACGGATTCAAAGAAGCTCATGGACTGCTCGCGGCGTAACTGCCCTAGGACTCCAGAGCTCCCGCCTCCGTGGCATGCACCTCGAATAAGTCGAGCAGGCGAGTCAACTCCAGAACGTCCCGTGGCCCATCGTTAAGGCACGCAAGCCTCAGCTTCCCTCGGGACCGGCGGGCCTGCTGCAAGCCCTCGACCAAGCTGGCTACCCCTGAGCTATCGATGTACTCTACGCCACCCATGTTGACTACAATCGTGGTTCCCGACCGGTCGCGCAGCAAGTCGAGGATGGCCTGCCGCAACACGGGGGAGCTGGCCATGTCCACGTCGCCAGCCAGGCGAATCACCGTGCCGCCGGCCGCTTGCCAGATTTCAATCTCCACTGCCTTCGCTACGCCTCCGGTCACCGCTTAGCCGCATGCCGTGGCAAGCGCTTTCTCAATCGCAGGCGGTTCCATTCGCCATCACGTGCGTAGTCGCACTCGTCCACTGACGAACGGATAAGGAAAATGCCGCGGCCACCGCTGCGAAGCTCGTCAGGAGGTTGTAGCGGATGAGCAACCGGATCGAATTCGTGCCCTTGGTCGCTGACCTCGACTTCGAAGACGTCCCCGTCGAGCCGACAGGCGATGCGAATCGGCCTCGTCGTGTCGCCTCGATAGGCGTGCCGTATTACATTGCTTAGTGCTTCGTCCAAGGCCGAGACCATTGCGCGCGACTCGGTATCCCCGAACTCAAACTCGCGACAGCAACCCTCCACCACGATCCTCGCCAGCCGCAACCAACGCGGATCGCTGGCTATTCTGACGTCGACCTCCGCGGCCATGACCGTTCCGGGACCGGAGCCAAGCGCACCAGGCGGCCGCCCGCAGGGATTGTAGCATGCGCACCGGTCGCGCAGGGAGCTAGGGCGCCCGCCGTTCCACGCAGTCGATCCCGAACTTGCGCAGCTCTCGTGCCTACTCTGCCCCGTGCATCCAAGTCTGATTCCCGGAACAACTCTCGGCCAGCATTGATTCCATGTTTCGTGGCCCCTGCCACCGCTCCGGGAAGACCCTAGACTGCCGATAACTTGCAAGCCTCCGCGAAGAGTCCCAAACAGGGAGCCGGCCCTGAAACATGTGCCCGATAGCGCAAGAGACACTGGATACGCCGGCGCCGACGGCATGGCAAATGCCATTTGGGCGAACGCCGAGGGAATCGGACGCCCACCCTGCAACAACCATCGCGAGCTAGTGCCGGCTCACAAGAAGCGAGGGCCCGTGGATGTCGCGAGCGGCGTTCTAGAAGCCAACGATCGGCCCGCACATTCAGATGGCGTAAAGGCAACCCATTCGCTAGCAACGAAGTCGAATTATCCGCTTCCCGCCGGGATCGGCGAGGACTCGGCCCTTAGGACGAACAGGCGTCGACCAGGGCGCGGGCTCAGTTCCGATCGACCCCGGCATTCTCGGACGTTGTCGGAGCGTCGCCCCGTCAGCCGCGGCAACATACCCGCCACCTGCGAGGCGTCACAAATTCGTTGGTGCTAGTCTAGTCGTCTAAGCAGAGAGCAAGCCCGTGGCAGTCAATCCCGTTCCTGATGGATACCATTCAGTCACCCCTTACCTTTTCGTCGACGACGCTCCGGCGGCCTTGGAGTTCTACAAGAAAGTCTTCGGGGCGGACGAACTAATGAGAATGGACATGGGCGGCGGCAGGGTCGGCCATGCGGAGTTCAAGATTGGCGACTCGCGGATCATGCTGGCGAGCGAGTTCCCGGAAATGATGGCGCTGTCGCCCAAGACCGTGGGCGGCTGCCCAGTTTCGCTGTTGGTATATGTCGCGAATGTCGACCAGGTGTTCGCCAAGGCCATCGCGGAAGGGGCCGAGGCGATCCGGCCGGTCGAGAACCAATTCTACGGGGACCGCTCCGGAACCCTTCGCGACCCGTCAGGCCACCTCTGGTCAGTGTCGACACACATTGAGGATGTCGAGCCGGAGGAGCTGGAGAGGCGGGCCCAAGAGATGTTAGCGAAATCCGTTAGCCGCGAAGAGTGACAGGCGGGTTGCGCCGCCGGGGCTAGCGTCCGCGCGAAGCCGTAACCAGCGCTCGCCACCCCGCGATCCAGCCATCGGCCGCTCGGTGTCCGGGCCGGACGTCGTGCGAATGGGCTTCGGCCCGGCCGCCGGGACCCTCTGCTACTGTGGCAGTTCGTGGCTGCCACAGCGGCAAGGCGGGCGGCGTTCGACTTGGCGCTGCGAATCGAACGGGACTCGGCGTACGCCGACGAAATGCTGCATTCGGCTCGCGTGGGCCGTCTCGAGGAACGAGAACGTGCATTTGTCACCGAGCTCCTGAAAGGATCCCTTCGGCGCCGTGGCGAGCTGGATCACTTGATCTCCCGCAGGCTCCGGAAGGCGCTTTCCTCGCTCGACATAGAGGTACTGACCTGCCTTCGCCTAGGAGCGTACCAATTGCGATTCATGGGCGGCGTCGCCCCTCATGCCGCCGTGTCGGAATCGGTGGAACTTGCTAAATGGGCACGCAAACGTTCCGCGGCGCCCTTGGTCAACGCAATCTTGCGCAGGCTCCCTCCCTCGCCACCGCCGGTCGAAGGCGCCCGTCTCAGCCATCCCGCCTGGCTCATGAACCGATGGCAGGCGTTGTTCGGCCGAGAAAGTTGCAACGCGTTCCTGATGGCGAATTTGCGCCGTCCGGCAACTTACTTTCGGATTCCGCCTCCGACGGTCAGAAGAAAAGCTTTGGAGCGCTTGCGCCGAGCCGGTGTCGAGGCCGAGCCCACGGATGTGCCCCGTGCCTATCGACTGACGTCGGGTGACGTGCGTGCCGCTCGAGCGACGCTGGGAGACCGGTTCGTGCGCTTCCAAGACATCAATTCGCAACGCGTCGGCGGGCTGCTCGATCCGGAGCCCGCCGGCCTCGTGCTGGACCTTTGCGCAGCCCCGGGCGGCAAGGCAAGATTGCTCGCGGAATCCTCGCATGTAGTGGCGGCGGACCGGTACCGGCACCGGCTGCGCGTCATGCGCCGACTAGGCATCAGCGGCATCCAGCTGCTCGCCCTCGACGCCGAGCGGAAATTGCCGTTTTCCTGCCAGTTCGGCAGAGTTCTGGTGGATGCGCCTTGCTCGGGAACAGGGACTCTCGCCCGCAATCCCGAGATCAAGTGGCGTCTAAGGCCGACAGACCTTCGGATCCTCAGCCGCCGCCAAGAGAGAATACTGGGCAACGCCTTGGACGTATTGGCTCCGGGCGGCTCCCTGGTCTATGCAACCTGCTCGCTGGAGCCGGAGGAGAACGAAGATGTCGTCGAAGCCGCCATGCGCGCCAGACCGGGCTGGCAATCCAGAAAGGTCCTGTCCACCCTCCCGGGCAGGGATCCCGGGGACGGATTCCAAGCGTGGCGTATCCGGAGGCCGGTTGCATGATCCGCGCTTGCACGGCTGGACCGTTCTAGCGGTATCGGCGATCGTATTCCTAGGCGCTGTAACCAGCCCCCCGTCTCTATTGGACGATGTCGACGCTGCCTACGCCCAGGTAGCGCGCACGATGCTGGAATCCGGCGATTGGGTGACGGCTCGGCTTAACGGCGTGCCGTACTTCGACAAGCCTCCCGGGCAGGTCTGGCTGATCGCGCTTTCGTACGCGGTGTTCGGTGTCCACGACTGGTCGACGCGGCTTCCAATGGCCCTAGCGTCAATAGCCTTCTGTTGGCTGGCCTGGCGGACTGCGCGCTGGGCCTTCGGCGATTTGGCGGGTCTGTATGCAGGCTTGGGCCTAGCCAGTTGCTGCGGGCTGTTTCTGTTCACGCGCGCTCGAATCCCCGACGTGTACGTGGGCTGCGCCTCTCTGCTGATCCTAGACTGCTTCCTGCGGGCTCAAGAGAAATCCGACCGCCGCGCACGAAGCCTCATGCGCATGGCGGGTGCGGCCTTGGGAGCTGGCCTATTGTGCAAGGGGCTGGTGGCCGCGGTCCTTCCGCTGGGCGCGATCGCGGCCTACTGCGCGCTCGGCGGAGTTAGAAACTGCAGGATGGACTGGCGAGGCCTCGGTCTGCCGGGGGCGATCGCGGTTGCAGCGATCGTGGCCGCACCGTGGCACGTTCTCGCCGCACTGCGCCATCCCCCGCTGATCGAACTAGGGCTGGACAGCGGCCCGGGGATGTATCGCGGATTCTTTTGGAGGTATTTCATCAATGAACATCTCCTGCGCTACTTGGGATTGCGTTACCCGCAGGACTACGATCGGGTGCCGCTGATCTGGTTCTGGGCCGGCCACCTCGCCTGGCTCTTCCCTTGGAGCGGCCTCCTCGCAGGACTGCGCGAACTGCGGTTGCGCCCCAGTAGCCGGACCGGACGGACGCGCTTGCTAATGCTTTGCTTCTGCGCGTTCACCCTGCTTTTCTTCTCGGCATCGACCAGCCAGGAGTACTACACGCTCCCGATCTACGGACCCGCTATGGTGCTGCTGGCAAGCGTCGCCGTCTCTGCACCGAAGCGACTCCAGTTCGCGGTGCGGGCCGCAGCGGCCGTGTACTCGGTCGCGCTCGTCGCCGGTGCCAGCATCCTGTTCTCTGTGAGAAAGGTGGAGACGGAAGGGGATATTTCTCTGGCCCTGACAAGCAATCCGGACGCTTACACGCTGTCGCTCGGCCACTTCAGCGACCTGACTCTCGACGCATTTGCCTACTTGCGCGGCCCGCTGGCCCTGGCTCTGGCCGCTTTCGCGATCGGAGCGATCGGCGGCTGGCTGCTTTCTCGGCGGAGGGCGGCCGCCGCCGTCGCTTGCGCCGGCGTCCTCCTCATCCACGCGGCCCACTGGGCGATGGGGGCTTTCGACCCCTTCCTGTCGTCCCGAGCGCTGGCGGACGCGTATCTGAGATCCCCTCGCGGCATGCTGGTCTTGGACCACGAATACTACGCGTTCTCCTCGGTCGCGCACTACGCGAATCGCCAGGTGCTGCTGCTCAACGGACGGAAGAACAATATCGAGTATGGGTCGCATGCCCCCGGGGCTCCGGACGTTTTTGTCGATGACGCAGGCTTGGTCGCCCTCTGGAGGCGGGACGAGCCCGTTTACGTGGCGACCTACAGGCCGGACCGGCCGCGGCTCGACGCCCTGCTGGGCCCTTCGCGCGTGCATGAAGTCGTGACAAGCGGAGGCAAGGTCCTCCTCGCGAGCAGGCGCCCCGATTCCGTCGGTGGGAGCGGCGCGGACCCGCCGTGATGGCCGACGAAGCGCCGAAGCGGGAACTCCCTGAAGGCACCTTGGAGCTGGCCCGTCCGCGGGAGCGGACGCCACTCGTTCAACACGCGGTGCGGTGTCCAGTCTGCGTCTCGTTGGGCTATAGTGAAAGCATAGGCGGCGGGCTTGGCTGCAGGTCTGCGGCCCCTGGGCCGGCTTATTCCAGCTAGCGGCCCGTAGGTATCCAGCGATGAAAAAAGGTATCCATCCCGCGAACTACCGCGACGTTGTTTTCCGCGACGTCACCACGAACAACGAATGGATCACGCGATCCACGGCGAAGACCGACAAGACCACCGAGATCAACGGCAAGAAGTACCCGTTGTACGATCTCGCGATTTCGTCGCATTCCCACCCGTTCTACACGGGCAAGCGGAAGCTGGTTGACTCCGAAGGCCGCATAGAGCGCTTCAACAAGAAGTACGGGCGCAAGAGCACCGAGTAGGCTCCGCGCCGTTCCGTCACGGCGATCGGGCGCGGAGCTGGGTTGCGGGTGCGACATCCGCCCGGCTTATCGCCATCTAGCCGTGAGCCCGACAACCAAGGCGAGCCCCGTCTCGGGGATGCGCTGGCGGACGAACGGGTTCAGCGAATTGAGGTGCTCGTAGTAGTACTTGTCGCCGGCATTCTCGAGGTCGACATGCAGATGCATGGTCGAGCCGCCGCGATTGAGCAGCTCGGCTCCGAACCGTGCCCCGTGAAGCGTGAAGCCCGGCGAAGGCGTCTCCAGCCGGGCCGCGGAAACCCGGCGCTGGTCCCAGACGTTGCGCATGTAGTACTCCGCCCAGAACCGACCGGAAGAGGACTTGTGGCGGATCGCCGAGTTGATTTCCATCGGAGCGATGCCCAGCACCGGCTCCTTCAACGCCCGGTCGTCCGCGATCGTCTTGTAGGCCTGCAATCGAATCTCGATGCGATCCCCTGCCCGTCGCGCCCCGAGGTTCCACCCCCGGAAGAACGCGCTTTCTCCGTTTGCGTACCGGAACACGACCGGGGGGCTGAGCGGCAGTCGCGGCCTGACCGCGAGATCCGGCGCGACCGTGATGTAGTTGCCCAAGCTGCGGAGATACCCGCCGGCGTTGAAAGCGAACCGTCCCGCATGCCATTGGATATTGAGATCGCCTTGCAGGCTGGACTCGGGTCGAATAGCCGGATTTCCCATGAATTCCGCGGCGACTTGGAACCGCGTGCTCGGGAATCGATCCGAATAGCGCTCCAACGCGCTCGCGGTGCGAACCACGCGGCCCGCGCCTCCGGCAAGTGTGAGCCCTCCCCCCAGATCGTAGCGTCCGGCCAAGCTGAAGTTGGCGTTGGTCTCGCTGCGGTCAAGATCGCCGCCGGAATTCGCGAGGAAAAACTCGCTCGGGCGTCCTGCGTCGCTGCTCACGAAATCGAGACGCGCGGCCGCTCGAACTTCGCCTCGGTCGAAGCTGCGACCGGCCAGGGCGTATAGGCCGACGTCACTCAGAGACGTGCCAGCCCAAACCGCAGCGCTGAAGATCAGTTCGTGGTTGCTCGCGCGAGCAATGAATCGCTGGGCGTCTTGCTCCAAGCGGAAGAAGTCGAAGCCTGCCTGGAGATGCCAAGACTCTCCGGGTGACAGTTCGACGCTTCCCGAGCCTTCCACTGTGTCCGACTCGGCCGGCAGCGAAATGTCGAGCGCGAACGGGGGTTTCCGGCCGCGCATGTCCATCGCTGTGGGCTTGCCGCGGTTGCTCATGCGGTGGCTCTTGATATTGGCGTACCCTTTCAACTTCAGGGCAGAGAAGAAGCCGTCCGGCCTGGCGATCTGGTAGCTCGCCCGCCATGCACGAAGAAGGAAGTGCTCGGCGGTCAGCAGCCTTCCCGGGTAGTCGACGCCGGTCTGCTCGTCATAGAACCCTCCGATCACGATCTCTTGGTCCTCGGTGTGTCTGAACCGGAAGCTCGCGCCGAGCTGGTGGGCCGTTGCGTCGCTTGGAACGAAGGCGCCTCCGCCTCTTCCTCCGCCCGCCGTGTAATCGTCCAGCAGATCGCCGGCCGCACGAAGGCTGAAGTCGACATCCGAGCTTCCGCCGTCGATACGGGCGTGAGCAGTGCGCCCGGCACCGTTGCTGCGCCACCCGAGACCTCCACGGCCGGCGAGACGCCAGCCTCTCGCCTGGGGCACCGGGCCGGAATTGACGAGGATCGCAGCCATCGCGCCCGCCCCCTCCGTCAGGGCGTAAGGGCCGGTGACCACCTGCACGCTCTGGACGCTTCCGGGATCGACATGGCTGAGCTCGGAATCCATGCGTGCGGGGCCCGCGGCGAAGGTCCTCGTGCCGTCGACAAGCATCGCTATCTGGGTCTCGCGCAGGCCTTGTATCACTGGCTCGAAGTTGATGCCGCCCCGGCGCAGGACCTGCACGTGGGGCGTGTCGCGCAGGCTCGCGACCAAGTCTGGCTGGGTCACGGGCTCCGGATGCACAATCTCGGCCGCCACGGGTGCGACGATCTCGATCGCGTCTGTGACTTCCACTCCCTCGTGGACCGGCAAGATCGAAAGCTCGACCGTGATCTCACGTCGGCCTTCCACCGCGACGGTTCTGGCTAGGAATCCTTCTGCGCTCACCTCCGCCTCGACAGCATTCCCGGCGAGATTCACTTCGCCCTCCAGGGAAGTGATGCCCCAGGCTGCGTCGCTTCCGGACGCGTCGCGGATCACGACAGTAGCGTCCGAACTAACGCCATATCATGTGCTACCGTGGGAGCATCGGGTGGGCTTGGGTACATTGAGCGTTGCCAAGCTTGCCTCCGCGGGGGGCGCGGTAACGCCCCCCGCGGGCTTTTTTAGTTTGAGTCCCAGCAGGACTGGATCCTGCCGGTGAACTTCCCGCACAAGCGCGGCGAGCCGCCCGCGCCTAGCTAGGTTCCATGGAGAGTAATAGCGCTCGGTGGTCCGCACGCTGCCGTGCCCGAGCAGTGTGCTGACATCGTCGATGGAAAGGCCCGCGAGCAGGAGCTCGACGGCGAAGGTATCCCTGAGGCGGTGCGGGTGGAATCCTGCGACGCCGGCCGTCGCCGCCAACAGCTTAAGGCGCCTCCGCCAGTACTTGGCGGCGGTGACGGGTCGACCCACGCCCGTCCAGAAGTAGTGGCGCCGGGCCGTGGACTCTAGCGCTTCCAGCGTCACGAGCACCTCCGCAGGCAGGGCCACGGTGACGAGCTCGCCGCTCTTCGCGCGGCGCAGCACAAGGTCTCCGTCCTGGCGGATAGCCTCCCGCCCCAGCGTAACCGCGTCCTGGATCGAGAGGCCCGAGTAGCGCAGCAGCAGCAGCAGCGCCCGCTCCTTCGGCTTGCGCTCGGCCTCGGCCAGCAGGGCGCCCATTTCGTCGGTGCTCAGAGGCATGGTCGGCCGGGCTTCGGACTTCGGCGCCCGGATGTTGTGGGCAGGCGACTCCGCGATCCAGCCCTCCGCGGCGGCATACGAGAAGAACGCCTTTAGCCTCGCGAGCCGCAGACCTTGCGTGCTCGGGGCGCACGTCCACTGCTCGCGCCACTTGCGCAGGTCGCCGCTACTGATCGCTGCAACCGATTCCAGCCCGGCATCGCGGGCGAATGCCGCCAGCAGCCGGAAAAGCGACTCGTACCCCTGGCGCGTGGACTCGCGCAGGTTGCGCGCCTGCAGGTCGCGGAGATACGCCTCACACGCGTCGGGGATCGTCACTGGCCATCTTTTCTGACCCGGCCGCTGAACGCGGCTGGATCGCCGCGTGGGAACCATCGGCGGAGCGTCGCGGGCGCACAGCCGACGCGCCGCGCGACCTCTGCGCGAGAGACGGTCGGATCGCGCAGCAGGGCTTGTGCTACCTGCACCGTCTTCCGGTCGTGGAACACGGACGGCCTGCCCCAGCGCTTGCCGGCGGCCCTAGCCGCCTTGTGCGCCTCCCGGGTGCGCTCGCGGGCCAGGTCGGCCTCGAACTCGGCCATGGCGCCGAAGACCGCGAACACGAGCCGCCCGCCGGGAGAGCCGGTGTCGATCGCCTCCGTGAGGGAGACTAGCTCGCACTGCCGGCGCTCCAGCTCGCCCGCCAGGTCGATCAGGTGCCGCAGCGACCGCGCCAGCCGGTCGAACTTCCAGACCGCCAGCGTGTCGCCCCGGCGCAGGAAGTCGAGCGCGGCGTCGAGCTGGGGGCGGCTCTTGGCGCGCCCCGACCCGCGGTCGGTGAAGATCCGACTGCAGCCCCGCTGCTCCAGGGCCCGCACTTGGTACTCTGGTTCCTGGTCGACCGTCGACACCCTCGCATACCCGACCAGCATGTGCTTGAAAATCGTCCTCCCGAACGAATTGTACCAACTATGTTTCCAAGCGCATTTTCGACTTGTTCGACGAGGCGTCCGGGCGGTGCTGGCGGGCAGGCAGCAGCAGTGCTCGAAAACGATCCTTTCCGAGCGAGGGTGCGCGCCCACAGCGCCAACCCAAACACCGCTCCCAGTAGCCCCAACTGTGGTAGCCCAGATCTTGCGCCGAAGGCCCCCGGATTCACACCATCCAGCGCCTGACGCTTCGCAGAGGCGCGCCCGCATTCCGGGCGGTGCCCCCAGGACGCCAGATCCAGAGAACGTCGCTCTACGTTGATCCTCGTCAGCCGGTGTTTGGCGCGGATCCACGCTGAAACGGCCGGAAATCGCCGTTCTTGCCCCGCTTCCGGCGTCGGAAGCGAGCCTGCGGCAGTCGCCGTTCCACGAGTCTTCGGCGGCTCCAGCCGCGCGGCGTCTGCGGCAGCACACGGAGAGAGGGCCGAACAGGCGACGGCCCGCCCCGGTGAGCCGGGAGGCGCCGTAGATCGCGAGCGCACTCAGTGTCGTGGCTCTACCGGCCGGCCGCCCGGGAGTCGCAACGGACGCGGCGGGTCGACGCGGCGGGCGCGATAGAGGTAGGAACTCCTGCACGCCTTGCACGTCACATCCTGCGTGTTCGGAGTCGCGAGCAAGTCCCGGGGGCTGTCAACTTGAGGCCGCAGGCCGCCCTCACCATGCTCGGCAGCTGATAGTGTTTGCGCCCCCGAAGGATTCTCGCGTCTGGCGGTTCTGACAGGCCAGGATACCGCCGGAGGTTCCGGCACCTCCGCTCGATCGACTCCCGGACCCGCGCGGCGCGAATCACGCCCCCGGATGCCGGCAACGGCGCGATTACGTCGCGTTTGAACCGCTGGTGCTGGAGGGCGGCAAAGTCACGATCGCCGGTCGCGGCGAGGTGGATATTGAGCGCCAGATCGGCGGGCCCGCTTCCGCCGTAGCCCCACTCGACACTGCCCGGCGAGTGCCAGACCCACTCATGCGGCATGCCGGTCACCACAGCTCGGGCATCGACGCGCTCGCAGACGATGTCGGGGAGGCTTGCCCAAACGCTCCGCTCCATGCATTCAACGGTACGAATGCCGGCACGTTTTCGCCAAGCCCCGTTGTGGTCCGCTGGGTAACGATCGGTTTCGCGCAATATGCAACGTGCCCTCAGCAAGCTGGGCCGGAAGTCCCCGCGAGAGCGCCCGCGCCGCCCCGCCAGCGACTGCCGGGCCAAGACGGGCCGGCCCGTCTGCCCGGGTCATCGCGATCGCGCGCGCGCCACGACCGCCTGCACTTGCCCCGCCTGCGGGTTCAAGATGTGGGGGGAGCGGTCGCTGTGATCGGGATGCCTTGACTGCAAACTCCGCGCCCTCGAGACCAACGAGGGCTCAGCGGGGATGAAGCGGATCGTATTCGCCCAGCGCCGCGCAATGACTGGTCGGGATCGCTTCAGAGGCTCCAGTTGGTCGCCTTCGACATATCGCCAGCCTAGCCGTCCAAGCGTGCTATGTTGGATCGGCTCGCGCAAACTTGGTTCAGTTCGGCCAATTCAAGCAGGCAGAGTGCTTGCTGTCAGCTAGCAAGAGGGTTGGGTTGGAGGTGTCTATGGGAGTCCGACGGTGGCGTTATTGCCGCGCAGTCTTGGCGCGGGTCTTGGTCGCTTGGCTTCTATTGCTGATTCCGGCCGCACCGACCTCGGCGCAGGGCAATATTAGCGTTACCGTGTATCACGTTCCCGAATCCGAGGCCTGCAGGCCGGCCGGTTATCGCGATTCGCTGCCGACCGAAGGCCGCGTGTGCCAGGAACTCGATTACAGAGACGACGTCGAGGAGGGGTGGAGAGCAAATCCGGGCGTTCCGCGCCAGCCGTTTACCCTGCAGCCGGGTGGTTGTAATGCGCTACGACTGCAAACTCCGCTACGAGGCCTCATCCACCAGTACACGACCAGCTTCAAGAACCTTTCCGAAGCCGATCACCGCGCGAGCGTTTTCGTGTTCGACTTTGGAGGTCCGATGCAGGGGCAGGTAAGTTTGACCCGAATCCGCCCCAGCCAGGAATTGCGATGGGAAGGCCTCCTCGAAGGCGAGCAGTACTGGATCGTTCATCACGAAGCGCATTGGCTCCACTGGTTCAACAAGATTACTTGGACGCTCAGGCTGAACACTCAAACTTGGTCATTTCGAATGGACTAGGAGAGCCCGATGAACTGGAAACGCAAACTCGCGGAAAGCCTGATTGATCGCGTGGTGTTGGTCGTGCTGGCCGCAATCCTACTGGGTGCCGTCGAGTACCGGTTCGCTGACCTCCAGAGGGCGCGCGATGCGCGCGCCGCGGTGTCGACTGTGATGACCGATGCGTTGATGCAGCAGAGGGAGAGCCTGATGGAGGCCGTCGACGACTACATGCTCTTGATCGATGGGTTGGTGGAGACCAGTTCGCCACCCGATGCGACACTGTCTCGTGCGGAGCGGAAGATTCGTTTGGCGTCAGGTTTTTTTGCCGCCGTCAGCAGCGCTGACGTGATCAAGAGCAACGCATCCGACTTGGAATCTGCCATGGCCCGGCTGAGCAGTTTCGTCAGAGGCGACCGTCAGGGCTCCGGTACTGCAAGCCCCTTCGAGACCCTGCAAGGTCTTCAGGACGAGTTCATGAAGAGCTACGTCCAGTTCACCTCGGACATCCGAACCGTCACGCTCGAGGCCGTCGACTTGGAAACGGCCAGCTAACATCTAGGCAACCAGTCCCGGTAGTTGTTCATGAACTGCAGTCCCTCTGCGATGGAAGTTGATTGTCCGGAGACTGATCGTTCTCCGGCTGGCTGAGTACACGGCAGCCAGTGAATTGTCGGCCTCTGACTTCAAGAGGACCTCCTGACACTGAGATTCCCATTGGGCTAGTGGGGTAGAGTGGCCAAAGAGGCGTAGAGCTGACGAAGCGGAAGCCGCCGTGAAGCTGAGGGGAGAGGCGAAGCCTAGGCCGCCGCCAGCCGGCGGCGGGCCGCCGTATCGCAAAGCCTTCCTAAACGGGAGGATTCGCGCAGCCTCAAGAGAGCCCACAGGCGCGGCCGCCGCGCGAGCCTGTGATCCGCTCGGCAAGCGCTGTGCTAGGCTGGCAGCCGTTTCGGGGTCGAGTACCGACCTTGTGAACGGAGACAGGGGCTTCTCAAGAATGGACGAATCCTATATCTACATCGCAATGATCGCTCTCATGACGATCGCGCTGGTCGGCGGCCTGCTGAATCGCGCGCATCTACGCAAAGGCATAAGCCACCAATTTATTCAGTTTGTCGGCGTCGCCTGGCTCATTGGTGCGACGGTGCTGCTCGCCTTCGCGGATCTCATCGACGGCGTGGCGGGTGCCCTCCTTGGAACCTTGGCTGGCTACCTCTTCGGGATGCGCAGGCACGACCGGTAGACTGTCTGCCAGCGCTCGGAAAGGATCGTTTTCGTCACGCTCGGGCAGGGGCTGCCCCCCGAACGAAGCTTCGGGCGGACATGCACTACAACCCGATTGGCGGCAGGCATTCCCGAGAGCGAGGCCGGTCAGGTCTGGAAGGCCATGCGCGAGGCGCGAGTCAGGTTGTTCTATTTCGGCGATATGGTGTCTCGCTACGCCCAGCTATTGACGCTCGCGGCCCCGAGAACCTCCTGGGAGGACCTGCGAATCGAGTGCGGAGACCTGTGGTCGAAGTGGTACGAGGCCGGCGCGGCAAGCAGGTTCGCCGCCCTGCAAAGCCGCGCTGTTCATCAGCTCCGCCCTGATCGTGGCAAGTATCCTAAAGTGAAAGGCAACGCCGCATCCGCCTTAGTTTCTCGGGTAGCCAGGGAGAGCACCCTTTGAATACACAGCTGTCGGTCGTTGCTCTGTGGAGAAGGGACACATCCTGATGAACGAGGTCACGCTTAGAGATTTCCGGTGTTTCCACGAAGAGCAGACTGCCCGCCTAGCACCACTCACTCTGCTTGTCGGAGAAAACAGCACTGGAAAGACCTCGTTCCTAGCTATGCTTCGGGTGCTTGCGGAGTCTGCCTCTCGGGGTCGCGTTGCGGATTTCCAGAAAGCTCCGTACGATCTTGGTAGCTTTGACGACATTGTGCACTATCGAGGCGCAAGCGGCGGCAAAGCGGATACGTTTGGAGCAGGATTCACTGCTACTCGGAAGGCGGCTAGGCGTGGCAAGGGCGATGGTGCACCCTACCGCTATAGAATCGCTTTCAGAAAGCAGGGAGCCATGCCAGTCCCGCTCCAAGTGCATTTCTCCAAAGGCAAAACATCATTAACAAAGCGGTACGAGGCGAACCGGGATTCTGTGCTTACGGTCCGAACTCGAAGAGGTGCTTGGCACGGAAACATAGGCGCTATGCGGGGTGTTGACTTCGCGCAGTACGATTTGGATTTTGCCCTCTTGTTGGCACTAAAACAGGATCGCCGCATCAAACCGTTGGATGGATCGCCACCAATCACTAAGAAAGATTGGGAATCGCTAAAAGCTCTCGCCGAACGCATACCCTTCGTTGTACTAGACTTGCCCTTCGCGAGCGCCCCGGTCCGTTCCAAGCCCCGTCGGACCTACGATCCGGGCAGCCCAATCCAGGATCCCGAAGGCAACTACATTCCTATGTATCTCTGGGACATGAGTGTCCAGCACAAGAAAGACTGGCTCCGATTCAAGGAGCAGCTCGAACGATTCGGGAAGAATTCGGGTCTCTTTGATGAGATTTTCATAAGGCCCCTCGGGGACAAGGACAGTGATCCGTTCCAAGTGCAGGTCAGTAAGTCGGGAGGCCAGCGGAGGGGTACCCGGCGCAACCTGACTGATGTAGGTTATGGCGTGAGTCAGGTGCTGCCCGTGATTACCGAACTGCTGCGCCCGGACGCGTCTAGCCTCCACCTGTTACAGCAACCGGAAGTGCATCTACACCCCAGCGCCCAAGCTGCTCTTGGAACTTTGTTCTGTCAGGTGGCTACGAAAGATCGGCAGTTGATTGTCGAAACCCACAGTGATCACTTGCTCGACCGGGTTCGTATGGACGTCCGAGACGGTGCGACGCAATTGAAGGCGCGGGACGTTTCGATTCTGTTTTTTGAACGCCAGAGCGCTTTGGATGTCAAAATCCACTCGCTGAGGCTGGACGAGCAGGGAGACGTGCGGGACGCACCTGAGGGGTACCGCAGTTTCTTCATGGAAGAAATTCAGCGCTCGTTGGGCATTTGAAAATGTGTGCAATCCTCGACGCGAATGTGGCACATGAGGTGTTCGGGCCAAAGCAACTCGAGCCCGGCGCGAAGTTCCTGGAGTGGATCCTAAAAGGCCAGCGCCGCTTAGTGATCGGCGGCAAGGTGCTTCAGGAGCTTGCCAAGAACACGAATTTTGTGGAGTGGAGCCAACAGGCGCGACTTGCTGGATATTGGAGAACCGTGGATGGGCGTTGCGTCAACAAAAGGGCCAGTGAAATCCAACAGGAGGGATTGCTGAAATCGGACGATCCGCATGTCCTTGCCCTGGCGCAGCTCAGCGGCGCCCGCTTGCTGTATTCGAACGACAAGAAGCTGCACAAAGACTTCAAGGACACGAGACATATATCCGACCCATCTGGCAAGGTCTATTCGACACTCAAGGACCGGCACTTCAGCAATTCCCATAAGGGGCTCCTCAGGAGCGACGATTTGTGCGGTGCTGGTCAATGACCGTGCAGCATCGTTTTGCGATGATCGGGTTTAACTGGCGATCGCCCTCCTCTGGGTGGTGGCCCTCGGGGCCACGAAACCGATCCCTTTGCGCGGCTGCCGCAGCGAGAAGTGCCGCGAGACCACAAGCGCTGGCTGCTGCGCAGCCGCGAGAGAAGGACCTGCGGACCCAGCTTCGTCTTTCACTTCAGCAGGCGGATCGCTATCCCCAAGGCACCGTGGGACAGGCAACCCAGGGGCTTGCGGCGCGGCGGTGCTCTAACGGCCTTGTGCGCGGCCGGCCTCCCCCTTAGCGATGGCGGCCGGAGGGGCCAGTATCATCGACGGCGTAGCGGGAGCGTTCCTCTACTTCCTGGATTGAGCCGGGCCTCAGGCGATCGGCGGCAGGTTCCGTTTCGCGAACACGCTGTTGAGCGCCTCCGCGAGGACGCTGCGGACGGTGCGCCCCTCCTGGGCCGCCAGCACGCGCAGCTGGCGGTGCACCGGCTCGGGGAAGTGCGCGCCGACCAGGCGCGTGCCCTTCGCGGGGCGCTTGCCGACCTCGGCCGGGGCCGGCGCGCTGGCCGCGGCGCTGCCGCGCAAGGCTGCGGCCAGCGGATTCGATTTCACGGGCATTCCTGCTTCCTCCTGCCATCGGCCTAGCGCGCCAGGCGGGCCCAGGCCCACTCGAAGAGCGCGCGGATCTCTCGAGCCGCCTGCCCGCGCGGCTCGTGCTCGAGCACGCCCAAGCCGCGCGTGAGCGAGTGCTGGAACGCGACGCGCGCCCCCACCCGGCACGGCGCCACTTCCAAGCGCGCGGCGGCCGCCTCCGCCGCCTGGTCCGCCAGCGGCCCCCTCGGCGGGGCCTGGTTCAGCACCACCGCTGCCGCGGCCCCCGCCAGCTGGCAGATATCGGCCGTCGTGCCGAGCGCCCGGAGGTCGAGCACACCCGGCCGCAGGGGGAGCAGGGCGAGATCCGCCGCCCGCGCCGCGGCCAGCGCGGCGCTTTGTGAGTGGGGTGCCGTGTCGATGATCGCGAGATCCGCGCCGTGGCCCCGGGCCGCGGCCAGCGCGTCCCCCAGCCGCGCGGCCGGGACTGCCGCGACCGCAGGGCGGTCGCTCCCCCGGTGATCGCCCCATCCGGCCGCGCTGGCCTGCGGGTCCAGGTCGACGAGCGCCGCGCGGCGCCCCGCCTGCTCCGCCGCCACGGCCAGGTGGATTGCCAGCGTCGTCTTCCCGGTTCCGCCCTTCTGGGCCATGAGAGTGAGCGTGTACATACCTAGGATCCTATGTTTCGAGGATTCGTTTGTCGAGCCCTCTGGTTCTCGATCTCTCGCGTTCCGTAGCCATCGAGTCCTATAGGTCTCCAGCCCTCGCGTCCTATAGCCCTCGAGGTCGCCGCCACACACACACACCCGTGGGATCAGCGGAGCACGCCGAGGCCGCCGCGGAAACGCCACTCCAGCCGCAGTCTCGCGAACGGTCCGCCCGCCTGCCGCTCAGGGCGCGCCGGCTTCGAGGTATCCCGCGCCCACCAGCACCGGCACGCGGTTCACCACCGCGCGCCGGACGAAGGCCGCCTTGCGCCCCGGCCGCTTGTTGACGGGGTGCGCGGCCGCGTAGTACAGCCAGGCCTCCCCGAAGGCGGCTGCAGCCCGCAAGGCAGCAGGGCCGCCGAAGCCCGGCTCTGGGGGCAGCTCGGGGCCCCCCGCCGGGCTGGCGGTGAACAGCGTCCGTCCGCTGCCCGGATCCAGCGCGAAGACGTACAGCTCCCCGGAGCGCCAGAGCACGGGAAGGAAGGGGAAGGCCGCGGCGAACCCGCCGCGCGACTCGAGCTCCAGGGCCGCGCAGCGCACGAAGGCCTGCAGGCGGTCCCGGGACGGCGGCCGCACGGCGAGGGTGGCCGCCCGCAGACCGCCCCCGGGGCAGGCCCCGGGCAGGTCGAGGGGGGCGATCGACGCCCCCACCCAGGCCCGCGAGCCGAGCCAGTCGACGGCGATGCCGTAGGCCGCCCGCGGTGAACTGGCACCGTCAGCGTCAACTTCGGAGTAGACCCAGCCGCGCGCACGGGATCCCGCGGCGCGCTCCCAGGCGGGGGCCGGCCCGTCCGCGCCGGCCAGCAGGGTCCCGCCGGGCCGGCGCACCGTCACCTGCGTGAAGGCGGAGCGCCAGGGGCCGCCCGCGGCGAAGGCCTCGGCCGCGAGAGAGGGGCCGCGGGCCAGGACTTCTTCGAAGGCGCAGCGCACGAACGCCTCCAGATCGTCCGCCGAGCGCACCGCGGCGGCCGTGACGCGCCGCGCGGCGCAGGGCAGCGGCCAGGGCGAGAGTGGGGCGGACCAGGCGCTGGGCGCGCCCGCCCCCGCGGAGCTGAGGGCGCGCACGCGGAAGCGGTAGACAGCTCCGTTGGCCAGCCCCTCGACGGTGTGCGAGGAGGTCTCCCCGCGGCTGCGGGGGACCCACTCCCAGGGGCCGGGCGGCTGCCGGCGGGCCGCGGCCTGGACCTGCCAGCCCGTCGCCGGGCGGTCCCCGGGCTCCCCCGGGTTCCAGGACAGGTTCGCGCGCGCGTCCCCCGCCGCGGCCGCCAGCTGCGGCGCTCCCGGCGGGTCCGGCGGCATAGGGGTCACCGCCTCCGACCAGGCGCTGGGCTCGCCCGCCCCGGCGCTGTTGACGGCGCGCACGCGGAAGCGGCAGGCGACGCCGTTGGCCAGCCCGCGCACAACGTGAAACATGGTGCCGGTGCGGCCGCCCGGGATCGCGGTCCACGGCGACTCGCGGCCTCCGGATTGCAGCTGAACCTGCCAGCCGTAACCGCCCCCCGAGGTCCAGCTCAGCGCCACCAGGCGGTCGCCGGGCGCGGCCGCCAGGCCCTCGGGGGCGTCCGGCGGCTCCGGCTCGTCCGGGCTCGCAACCGCTCTTGCGGTCCCCGGCGGGGGCGGGTCCACCGGGTCGTCGTCCGTCGGGTCTCCCCCCCCTCCGCCGCCTCCCCCTCCGCCGCCTCCGCCTTCGGGGTCGTGGCCGTCGTAGCGTGCCGTGCAGCGCCGGCCGCTCCAACCCTCGTCGAGGTTGATGTAGTTGACGCAGCTGCAGCCCACGGCGTGGCCGGTCTGCTGGTAGACATACTCCTTCAGCGGGGCGCAGCAGGCAGCGTCGGTCGACGCGTCGTCCTGCACGGACCCCGGGCACTTGCGGGACTTCCCCGCCGTGCCTCCGTCTTCGTGGGCGGAAAGCGGCGCGGAGCACAGCGGAAGGAACAGGGCGAGCAGCCGGCCCGCCCGGCAACAGGAACTGAAACTGAACATGGATACAGGGGTAGCCCAGAAAACGCCCCTCCGCAAGCAGGCCGCCGCGATCGAGCCGCGCGGGCCCGGTCCTCCACCGGGAAGTCAGGCAGCGGCGCCGCCAGCAGGGCGGCATCCCTCAGCAGCAGGATTCTGTGGTCCTCGCCCAGGGGCTGCACGAGCCGCACCGTCACCGTCTCGGGGCGCCCGATCGCGAGCCGCGCGACGTCCCTCCCGCTCATCGCCCGCCTCCCGCGCTAGACCGGGGTCTCATCGCGGCCTTCTACCGACCGCGGGTCGTCCGGAGGGTCTCCGCCGCCCTCCGGCCGCGTCGTCAGGACGATCACGCCGGCTGCCTCGCAGACGACCTCGGTGCGATACCGCTGCTCGCCGTCCTTCTCCCAGCTCCTCGTGCGCAGCCGCCCGCTGAGGTACACGCGCGTGCCCTGGCGGAGCAGTGCGCCGAGGCCCTTCCCGGCGCCCCAGATCACCACGTCGTGCCAGTCCGTGCGCTCGCTCCAGCCGCCACGGCCGTCCTTCACGGGGTAGTCGGTGGCCACCGACAACCTCGCCACGGGCGTCCCGTCGGAAGTCGTTCTCCGTTCCGCGTCGCGCCCCAGGTGGCCCAGCAGCTCGACGCGATTCAAACTTTTCGCCATGCCGTGATCTTCCCCCCGCCGCGCCGCCCGGCGCAAGCCTCGCGCGCCGCCGCGTGATATAAGGAACGCCATGACGCGCACGCACACACGCCTCGCCTTGGCCGTGGCGCTGGCGATACCCTGCCTCGCCGCCCAGTCCCCGCCCCGCGAATACGACCGGGCGACCGGCCTCGTCACGCTGATTCCCTCGCCTCAGGGCCGCGATGTACGGGTCGTGACGACCCAGACTCCGCCGGGCATGAAGTGCGAGCCGGCAGACGGGGAGCGCGGCTTCCTCCCGGTCATGGTGCTGCCGCCGCGCGACATGCTTACCAGCCGCACCCTGGCGGTCGACACGATCCGGGGCATCAAGACGCTCCGAGCCGCCGCCAAGGCGGCCGGCGCCAACGCGGTGGTGGGCTTCCGTTCCGAAACGCACGTGACAGGCTCCGGCTACCCCCGCGCATTCCTGTACGGCACGCTTGCGCGCTGCGAGTGAGGCGCGGCGCCTCGTGAGGGCGATGCGGCGGACCCCCGCCCCGCTCAGGCCGCCGTCCCGCGGCCGCGCGAGCCCCACTCGGCAGCGCGGTCGCGGCGCAGGGCCTCGGCCAGCTCGCGGTCGTGCGCCTCGCCGCCCGCGAGCCCCCGCCCGATGTGCTCGACCTTGCGCCCGAGGTCGCCCAGCCCCGCCTTGCGCGCCCCCCAGTGGATCGCGGAGAAGACGGTCGCGACAGCCGTCAGGGCGGGCGGGACGGCGGTCCAGAAGTGCTCGCGCAGGAAGGCCCCCGCGTAGGGACCGAGGAATTCGAGGCGTGCCATCAGAAAGAGGCCGGCCGCTCCCCCGCAGGCGAGGGTGAGGCCGAGCGCGACCTGCCAGGGGACCACCGCGCTACTCCCCTCCCGTGGCCCGGTCGGAGGCGAGGAACGTGATCAGCAGCCCGGTCGGGTTGCGCCGCACCTGGGCCGCGGAGACATGCGCCTGGAACTGGAAGCGCAGGCTGGTGGTCCACCGCTCGCGGCCGGTCTCGCGGCCGCCGGCGAACAGCGCCACTTCGTAGTCGGCGACGGCCTCGTGGGGCGGCTCGGGGCTTGCCTGGACGCGCAGCACCACGTTCTCGACGCGGCGCTCCACGGGGCGCGTGCCGGCCGCGTATTCGGCGATCTCCTGGCTGAGAGCGTCGGAGGCGGCGTTGGCCAGGCCGCTCTCGAGGTACAGCAGGGTGACCGGCCAGAGGTCGGCGACCGTGGCGCGCTGCCGCGAGTAGTGGTCCTCGACGAACTTCCGCAGGAACCACTTGGCGACGGGGTCCAGGGGATCGCCCTGCCAGGTCATGGCGTCGTAGTCGACGACCTCGGCCCGGCCGATGTCGTCGACCCGCACGAAGAGCGGCTGGGGAGCGCGGCCGGCGGAGCGGCACCAGCCCATGCAGGCCGCCAGCAGGGCGGCGCACAGGCAGCCGCTCAGCAGGCGCAGGTGGCTCGCCGAGCGCAGCGCGGCGTCCCAGATCTCGGCGAATTCCTCCGCCGGCCGCTGGTTGCGGGCCATCGCTAGCCGTCCTCTCGCTGCAGGAAGACCTTGTAGGCGGTGCGCTGGCTCATGCCCACGATGGTAGCCGCGAACGGGCGCGCAGGCCAGCGCCTCCGCGGCCTGTAACGCAACGCGCCCGACAAGCGTCTATCGGAAGCAGAGGAGTACGAATGAAGAGCCCTTTGCAAACCTTCAAGTTCATGGGAGGCACGGAGCCGCAATACGAGGCCGCCGACGGGCCGTACCCGGGCCTGCTGCACCCGCGTGTGACGGGCCCGGAGTTCGGCAGCGGCCCCGCGCGCATTCGCTACGAAATCTGGGTCGACGGCCGGCTGGACCGCCAGGGCGAGTGCGGCTTGGACGCACGCGAGGCCGCCCTGTCCGAGATCCGCAGCAACTTGCACAGGGGGCGCTACGCGCCAATGGGCCGCCGCCTGGCCGAGGTGCGCGTGCACGACGCCCTTACCGGCGAGCTGATCGAGTCGGACCGCCAGGTGGTGGTCCGCGAGAAAGGCCAGGAGCCGATCATCTCGTGGGCGAGCATGGAGGCGCGACTCGCGCGGGGCACCGAGGCGATGGTGCGCGCGATGGGCCCGCCCCGCTAGTCCCCGACTCTCTCTGTTTTGGACCCCGCCCGGGCGGATCGTCCCGGACGGCCAGCATCCAGGTCCCCGGATCGCCCGGCCCGTCGCGGATCTCGACGAGCGGCGGGGCGGCGCGCCGCGCGAGCAGGGCGAGAGCGCGGATCTCCCGCAGGCAGCCCGCCTGCTTCCAGCGCCTCCTGCCGGGCCATCTCCACTGCATGTTTCTTCCTCCTAGCTAGCGGCCTTCCCGCGCTCCGGCGGCAAAGCCGCGCAGGTGCCGGCGGCTTGTTTTTGCGAGGCCGCGGAAACGCGGTTTGGCGCTGGCGCCATCGGCCGCCTACCTCGCCGGCCCGGGGCGCTCCGGGACGCGCTCCCGCCGCTGCGCCTGCCCCAGCCTGGACCCCTCCATGTGCGCGCCCTCCAGCTCGGCGCCTTCCATGTCGGGCCCCCGGCCGGGCGGGGCATGGGCCGCGACGAAGCTGGCGTCGCGGGCGATCGCGCCGCGCATGTCGGTACGCTCGAGCCCGCAGCGGTGCAGGTTGGCCCCCGGCATGTCGGCACGGGCCATGCGGGCGTTCTTCAGAAGCGAGTTGCCCAGGTTGACGGCCGCCATGCGGGCGTCTTCGAACATGGCACCGCGGAAGTCCGAGTGGCGCGCGTCCGTCCTTTGGCCGCCCGATTCCCGCATGCTGGCCCCGGAGAAGTCGGCGGCGATCGCCCGGCAGCCGTGCATGCGGGCCCCGTCGAGGACGGCCCCGCGGGCGTTGACCCCGCTGAAGTCGCTGATCTCCAGGTTGGCGTCCCGCAGCTCGGCGCGCTCCATTTGGGCGTCGATGAAGTCGGCCTTGACGGCGACGACGCGTCGCATGCGCGCGTCATTCATGTAGGCCCCGCGGCAGTCCGCCCCGCTGAGGTCCGCCCGCTCGCACCGGGCGCGTTCGAAGTGCGCGAGCCGGGCCCTGGCCCCGCGCAGGTCGGCCCCGCGCACGTCGGTACGCCTGAAGTTGGCACCGTCGAGGACAGACCCCCGCAGGTCGGCGCCGCGCACGTCGGCGTGGCTTAGATCCACGCCGCGCATGTTCAGGCGCCGCAGGTCATAGCCGCGCATGACAGCGCGCTGCCCGTCGCGGCCGCCAGTCTGCAGCCAGCGCTGGTGCTCGGCGATGATCCTGGCTAGCTCCCGCGCGCGCTTGACATCCAGGATCTTGCCCGCGACCACGTCGGCAAACAGTTCCAGGGCCCTGTCGGAAGACATGCCGCCCCCTAGCGCGACGGCCCCTGCCGGGCCGCGGCGCGGTTCGGGCCGGGGCTCGGCAGCCAGGCCTGGCGGGTCGTCCCGGCTTCCCGGGCATTCCCTTCCGAACCGCCGGCCGGGCCCTTGGCTTCCGCCCGGTCGTCGCGGCCCTGGTCTCGCCAGCGGCCCCGTCCGAGCAGATAGTCGCTCACCTCCTGGGCATCCCGGCTGGCCTTGTAAATCTCCCTGGGATCCTCTCGAAGCGCCTTAACCCACGAGCCGACGTAGGACGCGTGCCGCGACGGGTCGTGCCCGATGGCGAGGCGGTCCCCGGTCATCATCGAACTGATCTCGGCCCGCAACTCCTCGCGGGCGTAGGCGTGCGAGCCGTAGCCATGCTCGATGCCCTGCAGCAGGGTCTGCCGGTTCAACCGGCTGGGGTGCCCCGTCCAGTGCCCCAGCTCGTGCAGCGCCGACTGGTAGTAGCTCGGCCCGTCGGGGAACTGCTCCTTGAAGGGCAGCACGATGCGATCCCGTCGAAGATCGAAATACGCGCGGTTGCCCCTCGCGTGCTCGATCACCGCTCCGGCCTGCTTGAACACCCGTTCCGCTTCCTCGTGCCTGTCCCACGCGCGGGCGGCGGCTCGCCGGTGCCGGGGAGGCAGGCCATCGCACTGCTGGGCGTTGAAGACGGTGTACCGGTAGACGCGGGGAGAGGCCAGCGGCTTCACTTCGTAGACGGGCTGTCCCTTGTCATCCAGCAGCGGCCTGCCTGCGGCGTCCCGTGCCAGCTTGCTGGTCTCGAACTGCCAGAACAGAATCGCGCAGCCCTTCTGGCCGCGCCGCACCTGCCCGCCCAGATCCTTGATCTGCCTGTATGTCCCCCAGCGCTCGTCAGCGAAGCTTCGCCGGTTCGCGGTGCTGGCCAGCCACACGGAATTGCCGCCGCGGTAGGGCTTGCCTGTCTTGACGTTGAAAGGGAGCGCCTTCTCGCCCGGCTTCCAGGCCTCGGTCCACGGGGCCGTGCCGCGCTCGATCTGGTCAATGAGGGCGTCCGCGACCTGCCTGTGGTAGGCATCGAGGCGCGCGCGCGCCTCGCGGCCGTTCCTACGCCGCGCCACGGCTGGGCTCCGGCTTCCCGGGCTCCTCGTCGGCGGCGAGCACGTCCTCGAGCGCGACGCCGTCGTCGCGAAACGCCCCGTGCTCGGCGGCCTCCTCCGGCGTCATCTCGAGCGGCCCGGGCCGCTTTTTCCCGCGCGGCCCGGCGGGCAGCCGGCGCCTGCGTTTCCGTGCGAACATTGCTTCCTCCTCCGCTTACCTGGAGGGGCCGTCTCGCCACCTGGAGGGCCCCCCTTGCCGCGGGCCGAGCGACTCGCGTGCCCGGCGCACAGTCCTTCGAGCATAGTCTGCGGGCCTGGGCTTGTCATGCCTCCGCGCGGCCAGCTCGCTTTCCAGCGCCACCGGGTCGGCCCCCCGTCGCAGCCGCTCGCGCGTCCAGGCCCAGTCCTGCCCGCTGCGCGAGGTGTCGCCGCCGCCCGCCGGGTGCAGGGAGCGACCCTGCCTCCGCGCCCGGGCCGGGGCCGGCCCGGGCCGAGGCCGCGCGACCCGCAGGTCCTCCGGAAACTCGTCCGCACGCGCGTCCCTCCCCGTGCCGCCAGCCACCGAGCACGGAAACCCGTCGCGCTTCCAGCTCCGATAGCCGGGCAGCCGGAGCACGCGGGACACGTCGACGGCCGCCGGGTCGGCACCGTAGCGGTCCGCCATCCCGCGCATCAGCGCCTCTGCTTCATCGTGGCCGAGCGAGCCCTTGGGCACGCTCCAGATCACCTGGTAGCGCCCCGGCGAGGATCGCACCACGCGCGTCGGAGGCGGCAGCCGCCCCTTGCTGGCATCCGCCCGGAGGCGCGCCAGCGCCGCCTCGCCGTCCTCGTCGATGTCGAGGTAGACCCGCTTGACTTCGCCGATCGCCTTCTTGGTCCGTCCCCAGGCACCGGGCCGGATCGGCTGCATGCTGAGGAACAGGTCGTAGCGCTTGGCGTTGAGATGGCGCAGCCAGGCCTGCACCCGCGGGCTCGCCGCCTTCGCGGCCGAGAACACCCGCTGCTCGACCTTCAGCTCGGCTGCCCCTGGGCCGCGCGGGATGGCGACCAGCGCGACCCGCTCCCGCGGCTCGAACAGGGAGCGGATATAGGCCTGCGGGCTCACGGCGGCGATTATAGGCGCGGCGGCGGCGCCTGGCCAGGCCCCGGACGCCGCAAGCGGGCGCATTTCGACGGGGCGCCCACGGGGCCAAGCTGCCGAGCGGCGCAACTTGCAGCGCCCGGAGCCGCTCGCGCGTCCGGGCGGTAGCATATCCGCCAGGATTGCCAGCGCGCGCTTAGACGGCCTCTGTGTCAGTCGGTTTCCGCGGAAACCGCCGGAAATGCCGGCTCTCTGCCGTCCCGCGCGCAAAAGGGCCAATCCGGTCGCAGCGCCGGTCGGGCCTAGTTCCCGGCCCCGAAGCGCTTCAGCTCGTACTCGACCAAGCGCCGGTAGCGGTTCCTGACGTCCTCCGCGCTTTCGATGAGTACCGGATTGCCGAGCGAATCGGTGCCGTAGCGCGGCGACGGTGACCAGTCAGGCGGGGATCCCTCTGCAGGCGGGTCCGGGTTAGCAACCCCGGGTGCCGGGTCAAGGCCGCGCAAGTATTGCAGCAGGCGCGGCAGGTTGCCGTTCCAGTGGGTCTCGAGCGCCTTCCGGAATTGCTTGATCTCGTCGCCGGAGGGCTGCGTGGCCGCCGCGGCCGCCGCCGCGAGCAGCAAGGCCAGCGCCGGAAGAAGCGCGATGCGTGCCATGGGCAGGATTCTAGCGCGCCTCGAGCGGGGCCGTCTCAGCCGGCCAGACCTGCCGCAGGCGCCAGCCGTCGCCGCGAGTCCCGTCCACCCGCGCCGCCTGCGAGACGCCCCGGCGCCCGTTGCGCCGCTCGACGTGCACCACCAGGTCGATGGCCTGCGCGACCTGCAGGCAGAGCACTCCCCAGGAAAGGCCCGCCCCGCCCTCCAGGGCGCAGGAGGCCAGTCGCAGCAGCGCGCCCGCGGCGTCGTTGGCGTGAATCGTGCTCAGCGACCCGCCGTGCCCCGTGTTGAGCGCCTGCAGCAGGTCCTTCGCCTCGGCGCCCCGCACCTCGCCGAGGATCACGCGGTCCGGGCGGTGGCGCAGCGAGTGCCGCACCAGGTCCCGGATGGTGACTCCGCCAGCCAGCCCGCGCGCCTCGAAGCGCAGGCAGTTCGCCGCCGCCAGCTGCAGCTCCAGCGTGTCCTCGATGACGAGCAGGCGCTCGTCGGCCGGGATGAGGCCCGCGAGGGCCTGCAGCAAGGTGGTCTTGCCCGCCCCCGTGCCGCCGGCGACGAGAATGTTGCGCCGCTCGCGCAGGCAGTCGGCCGCCTCGTCCAGCACGGCCCGGGGCAGCGAGCCGAGCTCCACGAGGTCCTCGGCGGTGTACTGGCGGCCCCCGAAGCGCCGGATGGTGATGGCCACTCCGGGGGCGGCCGGGGGCAGCGCGATGGCAACGCGCGAGCCGTCGGCGAGCCGCGCGTCGACCAGCGGGGCGGACCCGTCCGCCTGCAGCCCCAGCGGCCGCGCGATGTGCACGGCGGCGGTGCGCAGCTCCCTCTCGGTGAGGTCGGGCGCCTCGATGCGCTCGAGGCGCCCCTCCCGCTCCAGCCAGCACGAGCCGGGCCCGTTGAGCATCAGCTCGGAGACGGACGGGTCCTCGAAGGCGGCCCGCACGGAGCCTGGAAGGAAGGCCATGACGCGCTCCAGGGAAGGCATGGTCTTGAGGATGCCACCGAGGTCAGGCCGCGCCAAGGCGGCCCAGGCGCACGGCCTCGAAGTAGGGCAGGTCGCGGTCCAGGAACCAGGGCTTGAGGTAGACGCGGCGAGGGGAGAGCGCGCGGTGGCCGTCGAACGGCAGGACGATCGCCTGGCAGGTTGCGAGCTCGGCGAAGTCGGCGGGATGGAACATGGCCTCGCGGCGCGACTGGTAGGAGCGCCCCGCGCCGACGGAGGAGCGCGCCCCGCCGGCCCGCCCCGACAGCAGCGAGACCCCCGCCCGGGCGGCGCTCTCGCTGAAATTGTAGGAGGCCTTGAGGCGCTCGACGGTTCCGCACATCTGCGAGGCGAGCCCGGCCGAGGAGTCGTCGGACAGGGAGAGGAACACGCGCGTGCGGAAGCACTGCAGCAGCGTGCGCCAGGCGTCGCCGCCGCGCGTCGCGCTGCGCAGGGACGCGATGGACTGGGTGGCGACGATCGGGATGACCCGCGACTGCCGCGTGAGGGCGAAGCTCTTCTCATCTCCGGCGGGATCGTCCTCTCCCACCGTGGCGAACTGCTGGTACTCGTCGCACACAAACACGGCCGGCCGCCAGTAGCGCTGCGGCTCGGCGGCCATGGCGGCGGGCCGCGCCAGGGAGGCCTGCAGCCAGGCGCTCTTCAGCATCACGCCCGTGGCGCGGCTCAGGGCCGGGCTGGTGCCGACCGGCATGTTGAAGGCGAGGACCTTGCCGCTCTCGATCAGCTCGCGCAGGCGGGGCAGCGGCTGCAGCAGCGCGGGGCGCCACCCCGCGCTGCCCTCCTCCCGGGGAGCCCCCCCCTCCGGACGCCCCGCGGGCGGCGCTTCCGGACAGAATACGCGCGCCACCTCGGGCGCGTCGAAGACGCCCAGGAACGAGCTGACGCCCTCGACCACCGAGGTCTGCAGCTTGGGGTCGAGGTTGTACCAGTCATGCCGCAGCCAGCGCTCGACGGCCTCCAGGCGTCCGTTTGCAAGACTGCCCGGCGCGGGGGGCTCGCGCCGCCAGCGCACATGCTCGAGGCCAAGGCCGTCGAGGGCCTCCTCCAGGGCGCGCGTCGAAACAGCCGAGACGAAGCCCTCGCCCTCCGGAAGCCACGGCCCGTGCGGCTCGAGGCGCCCCGCGTGGCGGACCGCGTCGGCCCCGCTGACGCTGACCCGCGGGACCGGATCATCACGCAGCTCGGCGCGCGCCGCCTCCAGCTTCCTGGCCAGCTCGCCGGCGTCGATGGCGCAGCGGTACAAATCCCGCAGCGTGACCCAGCCGCGCCCCTGCACGCGGTGCAGCTCGATGAGATTGCGCAGCAGGTTGGTGGAGGCCTGCTGCCAGAAGGGCTCCTTGCCCTTGCCGAAGAGCTGGTTCATCAGGCTGGCGATCTGGTAAGCCAGCGAGTAGGAGTCCACCTCCGGCGCGTCGAGCGGGTTCCACTGCCAGCGGCCGCCGATGCCCAGCTCGAGGTAGTCGGCGCCGCGGCCGCATTGGCCGAGCAGCTCCCTGACCTGGTGGCAGAAGTCGCCCTTCACCTCGAGGATGAGGCCGGCCGCGCGCCGCTCGGCGTTGGCAGCTTGCCAGCCGAACAGCTGCTGGCACCACGGGCGCATGCAGGCGGAGGTCTTGCCGGAGCCGGTCGCGCCGAACAGGGCCACTCCGGTGAATAGCCCCTGGGCAGGCAGCGTCAGCCACGTGGGGCGCTCTACCTCCCGCGGCTCCACGGGGTGGTGCTGCTCGCCAACCACGATCGCGGGCTCGGGCTCGTTGCCGATCAGCGGCCAGCCGGGAAGCTCTCCGCGGACGCCGGCGGGCGGGCGCCGCCGGCCCCAGACATCCCAGGCGACGGCCGCGAAGGAGCCGCAGACGGCCACGGCGGCCGCCGGGTAGGCCCATTGCCAGCCCCAGGCGGCCCAGTACAGCGCGGGGTCCCGCAGGGCCAGCAGGTCGAGCGCCGGGGAGGCCCCCGGCTCCGGCCAGGGCAGCCAGCGCCAGCGGGCGGCGACGGCGACCGCCGCGGCGCACAGCAGGGCCAGGAAGCGGAGCGTCACAGCGCGCGCCTCCGGCGTCCGCGCCAGCCTTCCCGCAGGGATCCCTTGCCAGGTGCGACCCCCGCAAGGGGCCGCGGCGGAACCGTGTTACGTCCGCGGCCCGCCCGTTGCAGTCCAGAGGGCTGGAACAGGGGGTCGCACCTGGCGCGGCCACCGGCCGCGGCCTGCAACGGTCCAGGGAGCGGCAGCCCCCAACTCGCTGCATCTACGCGAGTTGCGGACTGCCAGCATGTTACGCTAGCGCCTATCGAAACGTTACGGGGGCGGAATGTTCGCGTAACGCCCGTAGACTGCAACGCCTCGTGCGAAGCCTTCACTGCATAGGCTCCCGGCGCAGCGAGCATCCCGCGCGCGATCACGGCGATGCCCCTGCGCCGGTCAAGCGCGCTCGCCACGTCAGCGCGCCGTCGATTCGCACGCGCTGATCCACGCCTCCTTCGGCCGCCTTCCGCTGCAGCTGCGCCGCCCGACCGATGGCCGCCTGGAACCCCCCGAGCCGCTCCAGCTCCGGCAGGTCGACGGCCGAGGCTGCCTCCTCGATCCGCTGTAGCTCCGTCCGCTCGGCCGGGCCCAGTCCCGCTGCCTTGCCGAGCCCCCGCGACAGCCAGCGGTCCAGCACGGGGCGCGCCCCGGCCAGCCGCCCGGCCGACGCCGAAGCGAATGCCACCTCGATCCGAAGGCCGCGCTCCTTGAGCGCCGACCACAGGGCGCGGTGCTCCGCACCCCAGGAGAGGAGCTGGGCGAAAGTCTCGCCTTCGGCGTCGACGTAGACGAACAGGGCGGCGCGCCCGTCGCAGGCGACCGGCATCTTCCAGGCGAAGTGGCGCACGGTGCGTGCGGGTCCGGGCCGGCCGTAGACGCGCTTCGGCAGGATCCCGGGCGCGATGCCGAGGTCCGCGAAGGCCGCGACCTTCTCCGGCTCGGTCGGGAGCCAGTGGCGGCCCTCCCGGCCCACGACGCAGTCCAGCGAGAGCAGCCTGCGCAGCAGGTCCCCCGTGGCCGCGTCGCGGCGGTGGCGGATGTTCGGCGCGCCGAGAGCGCGGTAGATCGTCTTGGAAGTCAGGCGGCAGACGCGGCCGATCCCCCGCAACTGGGCGTCCCTGGCGAGCCCCCGAGCGGTCAGCGAGTCGACCAGGCGCTGAGCCCGCACGCGGGATCCCGCCCCCCGGCCGCCGAGGAACCTCGTGTACTGCGACCGCAGGAACAGGCCGCTGTGCAGCGCCGCCAGCGCGACCCACTCAGCGTGTCGCGGAGCGAGCCCCAGCTTCTCGAGCGCCTGCTCGCGACCGCGCAGGTGCTCGATCACAGCTCCACCAGGCCTTCGCCGCGCGCCGGAGCCCCCGCGCGCCGGCTTCCCCCGCCGCCGAGCGAGCGGAGCGCGCTCTCCAGGTTGCGGGCGGCGCGGCCGTCGGCGGCGTGCATGCGGAATCCCGCGCTCGCCTTGGCCCGCAGCTCGCCCTTGCCGTAGTGGGCCGTGGCCACCTCCACGTTCACGCGCCCCGTGCGGCCATCCTGGCCGATGTGCTCGATCTGCAGGTCGGGGTGCAGCACCTTGCCGTCGACGACGGGTACCCCGAGCTGCCGCGCGGCCTCGGCCCGGGCCCGGTCGGCGGCGGCGGCGCCCTGCCGCGAGCGCGCCTTCTCGGACGCCCTCGCGACGGCCGACTTCAGCTCCGAGTCGCAGCGGATCCGCGTGACCCGCGACCCCTGCGCGGCGAGCCGGCGGGTTTCCCGCCGCCCTGCCCGGTAGACCGCGGCGTCGTGGACGGCCTCGCGCGCCTTGGCCCGGCCGGCCCAGAAGCGCTGGCGCGGGTCGAGCCCCCGGCCCCCCGCCTCCGCCGCGGCACGCCTGCCGGCCTCGGTCAGGTGCAGCACCCGGAACGGCTTGCCCCGGGGGCCCCGCGCCTGGAACCCGGCGACCAGCCCCCGCCGCATCAGGTCGTCAATGGCCCGTCGCGCGGCGTAGGGATGGCCCCCGAAGCGCTCCGCGGCAAGGTCCCGGAACGCGACGCAGCGGTAGATGCCCAAGTCCTCCAGCGCCTTCCGCTTGCGCGTCCGAATAGAAATGCGCGGCGGGTCGCGATCGCGCTCCCGGCGGTGCCCGTCGCGCAGCCGGCCCCGCGGCCGCGCGTCGCCGGAGCGACCGCCGCGCCCCGCCGCCCTGCCGCGCACCGCTAGCGCCCTCGCAGGGCGGCCATGCCGGCCGTCTTGGCCGCGCCCGCGATCTTCGCCCCGGCGTACAGCGGGGCCATCAGGTCGCCGCCGCCGGCCTGGCCGCTGACCAGAGCCCCGGCCAGCTCGGGGATCTTGAAGGTGGCGACCAGCCCGACCAGGGCGATGGTCACGTAGGAAAGCACCCACATCAGCGCCCCTCCCAGAGCCTCGAGATCCGGCGTGAGGTGGTCCCAGAGCCCGTCCGCCGCGGCCTGGATGGCGCCGAAGAAGACCCGGAAGACCGCGGCGGCGACGGCGGCGTACAGGCTGTAGGCGAGGATCGTCCGCAACCAGCCCCAGAACAGGAAGGCCAGCGGCCCGATCAGCAGCCACGGGATCAGGACCGGGCCGATGGCGACGGCGATGGCGATGGCGAACTGCGCCCAGATGACCTGCGCGTAGCCCACGCAGAGGGTGACCAGCGCCAGCAGGAACATGGCGAAGTTCAGGACGGTGATGAAAATGTACGCCACCACGTTGCCGGCCCCCGCGAGCCAGGTCAGCGGGTTCCACCACGACGCGCCGGCGTACACCTCCGCTCCGGTGCGTGCCGCGAACGCGCTGATCCAGGCCGCGGCGCCGGACCACGAGTCCTGCATGATCAGGTCGGCGATCCAGGCGCCCTGGCCGGCGATCAGCTCGGGCAGCGTGCGCCCGCCGATCGGCAGCGGGCGGTCGTAGAAGTGCAGGATGGTGCGCGGAATGGCGAGCGAGGTCACCAGCCGCACGGCCTCCCAGGCATGGAAGCCGCCCGAGAAGGCCATGCGGGCCCCGGTCCACACGACGAGAATGACGGCGAGACCCTGCCACAGGGCGAGGCCCTCGTCGAGCAGCGGCCGCCCGATGTCGTCGAGCAGCCCCTGCTGCAGGGCGTCGATCATCTGCTTGACCGCGCCGGGGTCGTTCCGGTGGATGTCGGCCGCCTGGTCGATCGGGGCGATTTGCATGATGCCCTCTCCGCGGCCGTCCCGCTGGCGCGGTCAGTAGGTAGGCAGCGCGGGCCTGCGCATGGCGGCGTCGGCTCCCGCCGCGTCGTAGCGGTCCCGCAAGAAAGCCGCCTCCTCGAACAGGCGCTCGACGCCGGCTAGAGCCTGGGTCTGCAGCTGGGCGACGGCCGCCCGCCGCGCCGCCCGCTCTGCTAGATCGCGCTCCTCGCGCAGCGCCTCCCGCTGCTCCCCGGCAACCAGCAGGTCGCTGATGGTGCCGGTCAGGGCCTGCTGCTTCTGCTGCAGCGCCGTGACCGACGTCTCCGTGTTGCCCTTGACCTCCCCGAGCGCGTCCAGGGACTGCTCGAGCATTTCCGAGGAGCGCTGGAGCGCGGCGGCCGCGCGCGCCAGAAGGCCGTCGTCCTCCGCGTTCCGCGCGGCGATGGCCGCGCTGAACTGGGCGGCAAGGTCGGCCCGCGAGCCGGCCGGCGGCACGATCGGAGGCGTGCGCCCCAGCGGCGGCGGCTCGGGGCGCCGGTTCCACACGTCGCGCTCGTCGTCCGCGGCGGGAGCCTGCGCCTCCTCCCCCCGCTGGATGCGCGCCGCGCGCAGGCTGATGTCCTCGAGCGTGCGAGCCCAGGCGTCGGTGTCGGCGGGCGAGCCCAGGACGCCGGCATAGCTGGCCATCATGCGCTGCCAGCCCTGGACGCGGCCGACCAGGCCCTCGGCGGCCCGCCGGGACTGCTGGAGCTGGCTGTGAGCCGTGCTGACCTGCTCGGCCAGCGCCATCGTCTGCTGGACCAGGCTGGCCTTCATGAGCTGCTGCTCGATCTTGTCGAGCAGGCGCTGGGCGGAGGCCACCCAGTCGGTGACCGGGAAGCCGCTTGCGGGCAGCGGCGCCGCCAGCAGGGCGGCCGCCAGGCCGGCGGCGAGCAGCCTGCCCGCCAGTCTTTCGGTGAAATGCTTCATGGTTGCCTCCTCGGCTGCGGCGGCTCGCGCCGGGGCACGAGCACGTCGGACGTGAACAGGATGCGCAGGCGGTGGCCGGCGCGGACGGTAATGGAGGGCAGGCGGTTGAGGTAGCGGTCCAGAATGCGCTCGGAGCCCTGCCCGAGGCCCATGCCGCCCCCGGCGCGCGCTCCCTCGAGGCCGCCGGCGTAGGGGCTGGAGCCGCGCAGGGTGAGGCCGGACAGGACGCCGACCGCCCCCGCCGCGCCGATCGTCGAGAGGTAGTGCCGCCTGACTTGGTCGCGCAGGCCCGTCTCGCCGGCCTGGCCCAGCCCTTCGAAGCGCAGGCGGACGTACGTCGAGTCGGGAAACACGAGGCGGTGGAACGCGACCGCCAGCCGGGACTGCCCCCAGCCGGAGACGGCCTCGGCGCGCCCGATGGCGCGGGTGCCGCGCGGCACCAGCACGCGCTGCCGGTCGCGCGACCACAGGGGGGAGGAGACGATCGCGCCGGCCGGCCCGGTGAAGTCGCCGCGGAGCTGGGTGGAGAGCACGGCCTCGAGCGCCTGGCCCTCGTAGACACGCTCCCAGCCGGGCGGGTCCTCGGGGCGGTTCGCCGAGGTCGGCGCGGCGTCGGCGGGCTCGGGCAGGCCGCCCGCGGCGGCCAGCGCCTCCAGCGCGGCCAGCTCCTCGGGCGAGTACGCGGCGGCCAGCTGCTCGGGGGACACTCCCAGCTCGGGGGGAAAGCGCCCGGCCAGCTCCGCGGCGGCACGCCCTGCCCGCTCCGCGGGGAAGCGCCCGGCTTCCGTGGCGGGCGGCGGTCGCTCTTCGTCGCCGGCCTGCGCCGCCGGACGGACGGAATGGGCCACCGGGTCGGCGCGCAAGGCGTCGTAGCGCCGGCGGATCTCGAGCAGCCGGAGCTCCTCGCGCAGCTTGACCTCGGAGGTCTCGATGGCCGCGCCCTCGCCCGCCGGCACCGGGTAGGCGAGCCCCGCGAGGGTCGGATCCCGCGCCAGGACG